>NZ_AP023033.1:442500-1720000 GCF_019670125.1 Agarivorans aestuarii | reverse complement strand
CAGAGTCGACGCCACATCGGTGGCCACTGCAGATTGTTCCTCGGTAGCTGCCGCAATCGCCGTAACCATTTCAGTAACGCCTTGGGTAGTGTCGATAACTTGATGCAACGCATCTCCTGCCTTATTCACCACATTGCGGCCGCTAGAAACCAGTTCAGTACTTTTTGACATACTCTGGTTAGCCGCTTCAGTTAGGCTACGAATTTGGTTGATAATTCGAGCAATCTCTTCAGTGGATTGGCTAGTTCGGCTTGCTAAGCTACGCACTTCGTCAGCCACTACAGCAAAACCACGCCCTTGCTCGCCAGCACGTGCTGCTTCAATGGCTGCATTGAGCGCTAATAGATTAGTTTGCTCAGCGATGCCAGCAATTACATCGGTAATCTTTTCTACCTCTTCACCGGCCAGGTTTAACTTAGCGATGTGCTGATTACTATCACTTACAGAACCTTCGATTTTTTGCATAATGGAAATGGTATCTGTCACCACTTGCCCACCTTGGCTTGCTACGTCTCCGCAATCTCTTGCATGGTCAGCAGCTTGAGAAGTGTTTTGCGCTATTTCTCTGGCTGCTACAGACATCTCTTCAATGGCAGTAGCTGCGGAATCGACTTTCGAACGCTGTTCATCTAGAGCGGTGCCAATGCCCGAGCTCTTATCAAAGACCTTCACACTGCTTTGACTCACATCTGCAGCAGTTTGATTCACTTCGGTTATTAGCCCTTTGAGCTGCTCTGCCATCGCATTGATTGAGCTAGTAAGCTGCCCTACCTCGTCTTTACTGTTAACTTTTAAAGCCGCTTGTGAAAGGTTACCGTCAGCTATTTGCATAGCTCGTTGATTAACTAAGGCCAAATTGGATTTAATTTGACGAGTTAACCAAAGTACCACCAAGCCCCCTAATAGAGCAGCGATAGCAGCGCCGGCAAATACCACCAGCACAACTTGCTCCCCTAGGCGCTCTAAATCCTGTTGATGACCGACTAATACATTCTGCTGCTGCATATTCCAGTCGTTAAGCTGCAATTCTATCTCAGCCACCAAGGGAATGACTTCGTTGGCCATCCGGTAGTTGGCAATATTCCAATCAGGCGCTGCTCTTATCACAAACATCTCATCGACTAAGGGAACAAAAATATCAACTAACTCGACAAATTGTTGCCACAAACGACTTTGCTCTTCGGTAAATAAGGTGTTTGCTGCCTCTACATCCGCTACCCTCTGTTTATGTCTGGCAAAGTACTCTTGGTATTTCTCTTGTTCATACTTATCACCAGTAATAATAAAGCTACGTAAACTAGTTAGGGCATTAGCCAGTTCATTACGTGCTTCGCTCATATCCGCTAGCAAGCGCACCCGTTTCTTGGGGCTATATAAGCCGGGTTGAGAGATTTCTTCGGTGACAGCACTGGAAACCTGATTCATCGCTTCTTCAGCCAAGGGCGCAATATCAAACAGCAATAATGCATGTGCGGGCAGATTATCTTCACTATTGGAAATTTTAATAATTTGTTGCTGCAATTCTTTTAGCGCTAAAAAGCTAGTTAAGGTTTGCTCTGGAACCGCTATATCACTTAACAGCTGGATCTGTTCTACAGCCAAATCTATGTTTAGCCAAGACTGTTCAAACAGGCTTTGAAAATGCTCTGCGCGTTGTTTATCGGCGCCATGAATGAGGTATGCCCGAAGAGCACTAAGTGACTGTTGAAGGTGTCGTTCGATTTCTTTGCTTTGGGCAACCACAGGAACACTAACTTCAACAATTTGCCGCTCTTTTTGAGTAATTTTGTCTAGTTGAATAAACACAATAACGGCGGAACAAAACATCAAAACAGCAACGAAACCAAAAGCTGATAGCAGCTTATTCGAAATAGACACGAAGAGAACTCCCTTGTTTCACAAAAAAACGATGCTGTTGTTTAAGGCTAGTCTATCTGCCTAAAGCTACAACGCATCGTGGTTTACATCCAGCAAACCTAAAAATGAATCTATTTAGAATATAAGCGCATATGCTGTTCTATTTCCAGCATAGTTTCACTAAGAGTGCCAAATAAGCCAGCAGCAAGTGCTATATGCTCATCCAAAATCGGTTGTTTTTTCAAGCCTTCTTCAAGCGCTAAACACTGAGCTTGTAAACTGCTAGCGCCAAAGTAGCTGCTGCTAGATTTAAGCCCATGAGCCAAGCGTATCGTATCTTGATAACGCTTATCCTGTAGCGCTTGCAATAGCTCTTCAATCATCGCCTCAGCACCTTTATGATACTCCTGTAATAAGGCATCAAACTCATCACCCATGCTTTCCGACAACTTAGTAAGCTCAGTTGGTGAAATGCGTTGATATTGAGTTGTGGTAAGTTCATCGCTACTTGCTAGCAATCTTTGCTCTACACCAGCATTCTTTGTATTCAACCATTTACGCAGGCAAACATATAAACCTACTCGGTCAAACGGTTTAGTCACATAATCATCCATTCCGGCATCAAAACAGGCTTGTTTTGCTTCCAAGCTAGCGCTAGCTGTTAAAGCGATAATAGGAGTGCGTTGAGCAAGGTTTTCTAATTCTCGAATAATCATGGTGGCTTCATAGCCATCCAAGTCAGGCATCAAACAATCCATCAAAATTAAAGATAACTTTGAACCCCAACGCTTAAACAGTTCTATAGCTTCATGACCATCACGGGCAATCATCACTTTAAGGCCGAAACTGTCTAACATGTGGCTAGCAACGCGTTGATTTACAACCGTATCTTCAACCAAAAGCACGTGGCCAGACAATTTGCTTAATACCGCCTGCTCTCGACTGTCGGTGACACTTACGCTCAACACATCATCTTCAACACTTTGCAAAGGTAAGCTCACACTAAACTCTGAACCAACCCCCAAACCCGATGTAACTGATATATCACCACCCATTAAGGAGACAATGCGCTGACAAATGGCCAGCCCTAAGCCGGTTCCCCCATAACGGCGAGTTGTTGAGCTATCAGCCTGAGCAAAAGGCATGAACAAGTTACCAATAGACTCTTCTGCAATGCCAATGCCGCTATCGGTCACTCTAACCAACACACTTTCCTCCGCGCTTGGCTGTTGACTATATTCAACACTTAAATTTACCGTGCCTACTTCGGTAAACTTTATGGCATTGTTGACGAGATTGATGAATATTTGCTGCACCCTGCCCTGATCGCCAATGAACACTTTAGGTAAATGCTCGGGATAATCGAGATTCAAACTCAAGTGCTTGGCTTTAGCTTGAGGAGAGAATAGCTTAACCACCTCCAACAAGCTTAAATGCAAGCTAAAAGCATCTAAACGCAGCTCCATTTTACCGGCTTCTACCTTAGAGAAATCCAGTACATCGTTAACAATTACTAACAAGGCTTTGCCGGAAAGACGAACAGTATTCACGTGCTCGATTTGCTCCTCAGACAACGAGGAAGCACTGAGTAACTGAGTCATGCCTAAAATACCGTTTAGCGGGGTACGGATCTCGTGACTCATCATGGCCAAAAAGTCGCTTTTCGCTTGCGAAGCAGCTTCTGCGTCTCGCCGAGCAATGCTTAGCTGTTGCTGGCTGCGCTGGTGTTCGGTAATTTCATCATTCAGCTGTTCAGTTCGAGCATCTACTTTTGCAGTCATTTGGCCTATGGCTCGGGCTAATACGCCCACTTCATCATTCGACTTATCCGGTAAGGTCACCTGTATATTTCGCTCACCAAATAACAAAGTAGCGTTGGTAATGTAGCGCAATGGCGCGACTATAGTGTGAGCAAAAAACCAACCTACTAACACCATCAAACCAATGACCACCGCAGCAGCTAATAGGGCTTGCTTGGCCGCCATTTGTGAAGCTGCGATAGTTTCCTCGTAATCGGCTATTTGTACCAAGTCCAAATACTCTTGGTTGTTCGACGGCAGATAAGGCAAGCGCTGAATACTTAAAATGTATGAGCCAAACTTAACTACCTGCTCTGGTAGTTCTTTTACTGGGGAGTTAATTAGCTGCTTGATACGTTGGTATTCTGAGGCTTGAAAACTGGTAGACTGCCCCCGGCCATGTTCACTTCGCCACAATCTCTCACCATTAATGTCGAACACTAATAAAGGTCCAATGGTGGTTTCAGCATGCTGGCTAGAGCGATTTGATGAAGCTTGCTGCGATACTTTAAATAGGTCATCAAGGCGATACTCAAAAAGCCAAATGGCAGCAACACCGCCATCGCTATGCAGCACACTGGTTGCCAAATACCATACGCCATGGCTATTTTGTCTGATTGTTTGAGCATGCACTCTACCTGGCAACTTTTCTGCATCTAACAGCAATGCTTTAGGCAAGGTGTGACCAATTCGCTTTCCTACAGATAGATATTCAAACTGTTGGCCTTGGCTAACCACAATAAGATGCGCGGCTAGTAGCGCTTTTTCCCGTTTAAGTAACTGTCGAATATCGCTACTTAAACGAGAATGCCAGAAATCAGGTTCTAGATTTACGAATTGGTCGTTTACAAACTGCTGCTGAATAAAGCCATTAAGCAAGGATTGCTCAGCTAAATGGCTGAGCTCTTCATAAGCGTGTGATATTTCACGGTCGAGACGCTCAACTTGTATTGCATTTCGTAAACTTAGTTGCTGCTCGCGCTCGCTCTCTAAACTGGCAACAAAAGAAAAATAAAAGATGAGATAGGTTACTGTAACCCCTGCTACCACCAGGCAACCACTCAACAGAGTAACGTAAGTACTTATGGAGCTTTTACTGCGTTTAAACCACGAGCGTTGTTTCCCCCGAGCCCGTTCCATTAGGCGAATCAGACGGTCTTCACGGCGTCGCTCTCGCTCCAATGCAGTCACTGGTGCAGGAGCTCGTAACTCCAAGTAGCTGGCAACGGCGACTACCAAGTAACTGCTTAGTTTTATTAACGACAGAGAAAATACCGCAAAGCTGTTTAGCCCTAAGTCTTCTGAAACCGGCCAAAAGTACAAAATGAATTGAATACACACACAAGCAAATACGCCACATTCAAGTGTGCAATTTAACCACCTGCCACGCCAACCAAAATAGGTAATGGCAATAGCAAATACTGCAGTCACTAACAATTCCAACACAGAATGAAGATGGGCTAAAGCCACCTGCATGAAAGGTAAAGAAACAACATAAAGAAAAGCGACGCTTAGAAAAGAAAATATCACGCTGCCAATAGCCAGCACCATTATGCTCATTTTCCCGCCGTTGGCTAAACGCTCATAGCGGCTAAGCAACACTCCACAAATAAGTAATACTGCGGCTAAAAAGCCACGCGTAATCAACCCAGACCAGATTGCTACAGTATTTAACGATAATGGCTGAGCACTTAAAAACGAGGGGGAGTTGAGAATAAAATAGCAAAGCTCTAAACCCGATACCGAGAAAAAGGCGGCGCCGAAAACCAACATGGTATAACTGTATTTTTTCCGGTAAAAACTGCGGCACATTAAGCCAACAGAAAGCGGCAGAATAATACTGAGAATCGCCACGATAACAGTGGCTAAGGGGGCTACTGAAGCTGAAGACTGGCGTCCCCAAAAAGCCAAGGCAACCACCAACACCAGCGAAAATAATAAGCCGATACTATGCTGCCATGCTAAATCTAGTTTGCGAAACATGCTGACGCTAGGTTTAGACATTACCTATATCCTTGGTAAAACATCCTAAAAGCTTTTTCGCTATTCAGCATTAACTTGAAACAACAAGCGAAACTAAGTGATGTTATAATAAACCCAGTATTATCAATAAGTACATGTCAATTTTAACAGCTAATGACCAGCTTCAAGTATTTAAACCAAGGGAAGTATATGCGTGTTTTTCTAATAATGGCGCTTAGCAGCAGCTTGTTGGCTTGCAGTGGCAACTACAGCTTTAATACCAATGTGGATAAAGAAAACTTTGAGAATTACTTGCCAGCTACCAGCGTTGAAATATACAGCGACCAACAAATTGATCCCTTACAAGCCGAGTATTTGGGCATTGTAGAAGGAGTGAGTTGCCAGGAAAAAGCCAACCAAGCACCTCCACAACAAGTGGATGCGCGCAACAATCTTCGAGAACAAGCGGCAAGCATTGGTGCCAATGTGGTCACGGTGCAACAATGCTACCCCATCGAAGAACCCGCAGCATGCATTGCTATGCTTAGCTGTTTTGGCAAAGCATACAAAATAGAAAAGTAATGAATTTACATTTATCCCCCTTGGGCCTAATCCACTCCCCTTATCAAGAGAAGTTTTCGGTTCCTCGCCAACCCGGCTTAGTGAGTGCAACAACCAGCAGTTTAGTTTTCAACGCTGAATTTGCTAACCCAGACTTACTTGATGAAGTGGAACAGTTTAGTCACTTTTGGTTAGTGTTTGCCTTTCATCAAAATGTTCAATCTGGCTGGAAGGCAAAAGTAAGACCGCCGCGTTTAGGTGGCAATAAAAAAGTGGGTGTATTGGCATCGCGTTCATCATTTAGACCGAATCATTTAGGTTTATCGCTACTTGAACTTAGCCACGTAGAGCGCAGCCCTAAGAAACTCGCCATGCATTTTAAGGGGGGCGATTTAGTCAACGGCACTCCCATATATGATGTAAAGCCCTATTTACCTTATGCCGATAGCATTCCTAACGCACAGGCAGGTTATGCCCAGCAAGCGCCACAACATCAGCTGCGAGTAACATGGACAAGTCAAGCCTTACAACAAGCCCAACAACTAAAGGTGGAGCAAACTCAAGGGCTAGTGATAGAGCAAGTGCTAGCGCAAGATCCCCGCCCCGCTTATAAACAAAACAAAACTGACGACCGAGAATATGGTGTAGCGTTGTATCAGTTTAATATCCGCTGGCGAATCATAGAAGTTAATACCGGTGAGTCACAGGTAGAAATTGTTTCGGTGACCCATGCAGCTTGAACCTCAGGACTATCAGCAACAGCACAAACAGCGGCTGGCTTGGATGCCGTGGCTATATTACCGCTTAAAAGCTAAACATCTACAATGGGCCAAGCCTTGGCAGGATGATATTCAACAGCGTTTGCAAGCATTAGAAACGGTTCAACTAAGCGAAAACTGCTTCATTGCTCCCGATGCTAATATTTTTGCCGAACCCGGCCGTTTAGTCTCGCTGGGTGAAAGTTCATTTGTGGCTGCTCAAAGCTTCTTGCATGGTCCAATTACCATTGGTGACCAAGTAGCCATAAACCATGGCTGTTCCATCGACGGCGGGCAAAAAGGCGTAAGCATTGGCAACAACAGCCGCATTGCCAACGGTGTTAAAATTTATGCCTTCAACCATGGCATGCACCCAGAGCAAGATATTTGGCGACAAAACAGCCAATCCCTGGGAGTCATAATTGGCGAAGATGTATGGATTGGCGCTAACGCCTGCATTGTTGATGGCATTGAGATTGGCGATCATGCGGTCGTTGGCATGGGAGCGGTAGTCACTAAAAATGTGGCTAAATGGGCTATCGTTGCCGGTAACCCTGCAAAAATCATCGGCGACCGCCGTGACAAGGCCTGACAGAGCTAAATTAGCCTGTTACAATCGCCGCAATTTAATAGCTAAATGAAAGGACAGATATGCGTTCTAGCAACTATCTTCTGGCAACTCAAAAAGAAACCCCTAGCGATGCAGAGATTATCTCTCATCAATTAATGTTGCGCGCGGGAATGGTACGCAAACTCGCCTCGGGTCTATACACTTGGCTACCAAACGGCTTACGCGTTCTACAAAAAGTAGAACACATTGTTCGTGAAGAAATGAATAACGCAGGCGCAGTTGAAACCTTGATGCCTGTGGTACAGCCTTTTGAGTTATGGGAGGAAACCGGTCGCTCAGAAAAGATGGGGGCAGAGCTACTGCGCTTTACTGACCGCCACGAGCGCCCTTTTGTGCTAAGCCCTACTGCTGAAGAAGTAATCACTAGTTTGGTTCGTCATGAGGTAAACTCTTACAAGCAATTACCTCTAAATCTGTATCAAATCCAAACCAAATTCCGCGATGAAGTTCGTCCACGCTTTGGTGTAATGCGTTCGCGCGAATTTACCATGATGGATTCTTACAGTTTTGATATCGATAAAGAAGGTTTAGAAAAAACCTACGCCCAAATGCATCAGGCATACTGTAAGGCCTTTGACCGCATGGGTCTAGACTACCGCCCAGTGCTAGCCGATACCGGTGCGATTGGCGGCTCTGCATCGCATGAATTCCACGTATTGGCAGAAAGCGGCGAAGATTTAATTGCTTTCTCTACTGAATCAGAATTTGCAGCTAATATTGAAAAAGCTGAAGCATTAGCACCTTCAGGCGAGCGCGCAGCACCTAGCCAAGAGATGCAAGAAGTTGCCACACCGAATGCTAAAACGATTGCCGAACTAGTTGAACAGTTCGATATCAAAATAGAACAAACGGTTAAAACTTTAATAGTAAAAGCCGCCGAAGAATCTGAACACTCACTAATTGCGTTGATTGTCCGTGGCGACCACGAACTCAATGAAATTAAAGCAGAAAACTTAACAGAGATAGCTTCGCCTCTTGAGTTTGCCAGTGAAGAAGAAATTCGCGCAGCGGTTGGCGCAGGTCCTGGTTCTTTAGGGCCAGTGAACCTTCCAATGCCGGTTATTATAGATCGCGCGGCAGCTCATTGTAGCGACTTTGGCGCTGGTGCAAACGTAGATGACAAGCACTACTTCGGCATTAACTGGGAGCGAGATGTAGCTCTTGGCGAGGTTGCAGATATCCGCAATGTTGTTGAAGGCGACCCAAGCCCATGTGGCCAAGGTACCATTGCTTTAAAACGCGGTATAGAAGTTGGTCATATTTTCCAGCTTGGCACCAACTATTCTGAAAAAATGAATTGCGGTGTGCTAGGTACTAACGGCAAAAACGTAACCCTAGAAATGGGATGTTACGGCATTGGTATCTCTCGTATTGTTGCTGCAGCCATTGAGCAAAACCATGACAAATACGGCATTATATGGCCAGATAATATTGCACCTTTCAAGCTAGCTATTGTGCCAATGAACATGCATAAATCTCATCGTGTTCAAGAAGTTGCCAACAAGCTTTATGAAGAAGCAAAGCAACGCGGCATTGATGTGTTATTTGACGATCGTAAAGAGCGCCCAGGGGTAATGTTTGCCGATATTGAACTTATCGGTATTCCACACGTTATCGTTATTGGCGACCGCAGCCTCGACAAAGGTGTGATCGAATATAAGAACCGCCGTAATGGTGAGAAAATTGAAGTAGCGGTAGAGCAAAT
The DNA here is from genome assembly GCF_019670125.1 of Agarivorans aestuarii. Classification (NCBI taxonomy): domain Bacteria; kingdom Pseudomonadati; phylum Pseudomonadota; class Gammaproteobacteria; order Alteromonadales; family Alteromonadaceae; genus Agarivorans; species Agarivorans aestuarii. Next base: position 1,710,727 of record NZ_AP023033.1, on the reverse strand, counting down.
TTTCGAACAATTCTAACGCGTACTCGTTAAGTTAATAAGCCGGCCTTAGCCGGCTTTTTTTGTTTTTGGTAGTGTGATATCACCAGCAAGCAGTGCTAAAACGCTGTGCTAAGATATGATTATGAATCAAAAGGCTAGCACTAAAAACAAACCCAAAGTCGCTCTCGTTCTTACCGGCGGAGGCGCGCGAGCGGCCTACCAAGTTGGGGTTCTAAAAGCGATTGCGGAGCAATACCCAAGAAACCATGCCAGTCCCTTTTCAATACTTTGTGGTACATCCGCGGGTGCTATAAACGCTACCGCGCTAGGCGTCTATGCGTCCTGCTTTCGATTAGGGGTTAAAAAGCTTGAATATATTTGGCGTAACTTTAAATGTGAGCAAGTTTTTAGAACCGACAGTTTAGCCATAGCCAAGCAATTATCATCAATGGTGTGCAAAAGCCTGCATGCAGACTATAGCCAGCAACAAGGCTTTTCCTTACTCAATAACCAGCCCTTACAGGCCTTATTAAACGATTACCTTAACTACAAGCGAATCGATCAGAACATTGCCACCGGCTATTTGCATGCCTTATCGGTCACCGCTTCAAATTACCAAGACGGTCAGTCCTTATCTTTTTTTCAAGCCAAGCAGCATCAACAAAACTGGCAACGCGCCAGGCGGCTGGGGCGAAAGACCCAAATCCATACCAGCCACCTACTTGCTTCAACAGCCATACCTCTGATATTTCCAGCGGAGAAAGTAGGTCAAGATTACTACGGCGATGGCTCCATTCATCAGCTTTGCCCACTTAGCCCCGCAATCCATTTAGGCGCCGACAAAATTTTAGCCATTCACCTTGAACAACCTCGCAAACCCAACTGCGCGATAGATTGTCCTCCGCCGAATAGCGCGACCATTGCTGGTCATCTTCTCGACTCGGTGTTTTCCGATACGCTAAACTCAGATCTAGAGCGCTTGCAGCGGATCAACCGAACCATAGAGTTATTAAGCCCGCTACAGCAAGAACAATTGGATTTACGCCCTATTCACTCTTTAAGCGTTAAACCTAATATCGATTTCGAACAAACCGCACACAACCACTTTAGTATATTGCCTCTTTCGGTTCGGCTGATGCTGGCTACCTTAGGCATCAAAAAAGACAAACCTTCGGCCATCACCAGTTTTTTAATGTTCGAACAAGATTACACTAACTATTTGATAAGAGAGGGATACCAAAACACTCTGCAGCAAATTGACAAAATTTTGGCTTTTTTGGAAGATTAGCTGGCCTACAAATTGCTTTATTCTTAATTAGCGGCGTTTTTTGACGCTAAACAGCAAGATTAGATAAGAGTAAAGTAACTATGGATTCTCTACAATTAGCGCAGAACAATATTGTAAGCCCAAGAAAAATATCACATTTTTCTAATGACGCTAAACTTAGTGCTGTTCAGAAGCTGAGTATTCTTGAGTCTTTGCAAGAAAGCTTACAGTTAGATGAGTTACTGCAAAACTTTGCCGCTATGGCAACGAATTACGTTGAGTTTTCGGCCATGCGTTTAGTTAGTGATAGCCTGCAAACCGAAGTTAGCCTATTTGAAGGCCAGCGCTACTACCGTAGTTTTAATCTCAACAATAAAAGCCAACCCTTAGCGATTATTACCTTTACCCGCGATACGCCATTTCAGCGTAATGAAATTCATCAACTCCGCCAGCTAACGCAACTGCTGCAGGCTCCATTAAAACATGCCCTGCAGATAGCTCGATTACAAGAGCGGGTGCGTAATGACTACTTAACCGGTATCGGTAATCGTGCCCATTTCGATGAATCTTTACATACGTCTATTGAACAGCAAACCCGTCAAAGCCAGCAACAAGGTGGCTTAGTACTTATTCTGTTAGACTTGAACAAGTTTAAGCAAGTGAATGATTCGCTTGGCCATCCGGTTGGCGACCAAGTATTAATTAGCTTTGCCAAAGTACTCGAGTCGGTAATTAGAAGTGGCGATCAGGCTTTTAGAGTGGGTGGCGATGAGTTCGCTATGTTATTGCGCCCGGCCACCGAGTACTCTGCGCAAAAAGTGATTAAACGCTTACACGCCAAACTTGAAGAATCACCACTTCTGGCTCAATACGATATTTCAGCAAGTATTGGGGTAAGCGAATGGACACCAGGCAGCAATAGCGAAAGCCTAATCCAAAGCGCTGATGAGCAGCTTTACGCTAACAAGTCGGCAACCAGTTAAGAGTAATGCCCTTGTTATGAGGGCATGCATAGTCTTTCTGAATATAAACGTCAGCTATCGCTACTAATACCTCATCATAAAACACAAAGGGCACTCGGTTTCGTTGCCAAGGCGGTAACTTGCATTCTTGTAATAGCTTTTTAATGCTTCTGCTGCCCACTCGCCCAGCAGCATTAAACTCTCTTTGCTGTAGATGAGTTCTAAATTTAACACAAACCTGCTGAGTGCTAGAGGGCGGCAACAATTTGCCACCATCTTGCCAAGCTAACTGACTACCGTTAGCCAGCGTTAATATTGGCGTGGTGGCGAGGTTCCAGCCGCTTACCAGTTCTGACTCCAGCAATTCAGCTTTTCGCACTAAATACAAACACGCTTGGTAGCGACGACACTCTCCTTCGGCAAGTGCAACGGCTACTTTGGCATCTTGTTGTGCAGAGGTTTGAATGAGGATTTGCTCTAATTGCGCTTGGCTTGGGTAAGCCCAGCCCATAAGCTTTAACCAGTAACGGAGCACGTTTCGTTGGCGTTTTGCAGAAAGCAGCAACAAGTTTTCACTACACAGTGTTTGCTCTCGCTTGAGGCTTTGGTAATCAGACTCAGCCAGCTCTTCCAACAACTCTACAGACTCTTGCAAGAGTTGAACGCTACGCTGAGTAGATGCTAGCCATTGAGGCCAGCGCTCGGTGAGCTCTGGTAATACCTTATGTCGCAAGAAGTTACGATCATAATCTAAAGACTGATTACTTGGATCTTCTATCCAACTGAGTTGTTGCTGACGAGCATAGCTTTCTAACTCTGCTCGTTTAACCGATAATAAAGGCCTTAACAAACACCCTGTAGCAAAACTGCGCATAGGCGGCATTGCGGCTAGCCCCTGCAAGCCACTTCCCCGCTTAAGCGCCAACATAAAGGTTTCAAACTGGTCATCTGCATGGTGCCCAGTAAGCAGGCAACTATTGGCATCAATATACTTGGCTAAGGCTTGATAGCGCTTTTCTCGCGCCACTGCTTCTAGGCTGGTGCGCGAGCTTACCTCAACATCAACCTCCTCAGCCACAAAGTTTATACCCAGTACCTCAGCTTGCTGCTGGCAGCTAAGTTGCCAGTTATTTGCTTGCTCTTGCAGGCCATGGTTTACGTGCACAACTAGCAACTCTAAGTGCCGGTGAGATCTATGGTACTGGGCTGCTAAGTGCAATAGTACGCTTGAATCTAAGCCGCCACTAAGAGCAATAACAATACGTTGAGTTGTTGAAGGAAGTGAAACTAGGGAGTGGGAAAAGCGAGATTGAAGGGACAAATTAACCTCTTAATAGGGCATTGGAGAAACCAATGCCCTAGTTCATTATTAGCAATATCCGTAGGACATTAAGCGCTGATAGCGCTGCTCTAACAAGGTGTCAGTGTCTAAGGCTGATAGGCTTTCTAAATCACTCAATAGCTTAGCTTTAAGATTCAGAGCCATAGCTGCTACATCACGATGCGCACCGCCTAGAGGCTCCGGTACGATGTCATTGATTAAGTCGAGTTCCTTTAGGCGCTCTGAAGTAATGCCCATAGCATCGGCTGCAACAGGCGCTTTATCAGCACTCTTCCACAAAATCGATGCGCAACCTTCTGGAGAAATCACCGAATAAGTACTGTATTGCAGCATGTTAACGCGGTCACCCACGCCAATTGCTAAAGCACCACCAGAACCACCCTCACCAATAACGGTACAAATAGTCGGTACTTTTAAGCCAGCCATAACTAATAGGTTTTTAGCAATCGCTTCACTTTGTCCACGCTCTTCTGCGCCTACACCAGGGTATGCGCCAGGAGTATCAATAAAGGTAATGATCGGCATATTGAAACGTTCAGCCATTTCCATCAAGCGCAGCGCTTTACGGTAGCCTTCTGGTTTTGGCATGCCAAAGTTACGACGGATCTTTTCTTTGGTTTCACGACCTTTTTGCTGACCAATAATCATTACTGGTTTGCCGTCTAAACGTGCCATACCACCAACAATCGCTTCATCATTAGCATAGGCTCTATCACCGGCTAACTCATCGAAGTCGGTGAATATGTGTTCGATGTAATCTAATACATAAGGGCGATTAGGATGACGCGCTAACTGCGCAACTTGCCAAGCACCTAAGTCTGAGAATATCTTTTGGGTTAAATCGTTTTGCTTTTGTTGTAAACGAGAGATTTCTTCCTGTAAATCTACATCTACGCCAGATTCTTCATTTACAATGCGCAACTCTTCAATTTGCGCTTGCAGCTCAGCAATCGGCTGCTCAAACTCTAGAAAATTCGGATTCATATAATCTTTTTCTTAATTAAATTCTAGGGTGACTTGCTGTTGTCCCAGCAGTTGGGTCAACGCCTCTATTAAATCTTCACTCGGCGTAATTCGCCAATCGGTGCCTAAGCTTAACATGCCACTGGCATTATCGCCCTCATAACTTATTGCTATTGGGCAGGTTCCCGCTCGATAAGGCTCTAACACTTCATAAAATCTTTGCCAGAACAATTCATCTAGCTGGTCACGAGACATCCGTAACCGCAGTTTTTTCATCCAACGCTCACGGGCCATCGACAAATCCATGACTTCACGAGCAGTCATTTTAATGCCTCCGGAGAAATCATCAACGCTGACCTCTCCTTGAATCACCAACATGCGATCTTTTTCTAATAATTCTTGGTAGGTATCGAAGGCTTCACTAAAGAACATTACATCTAAACGGGCACTACGATCATCTAGTTGAATGATGCCCATTTTAGAGCCTCGCTTAGTAAGCATTACTCGTGTAGAAAGTACTAAGCCTGCTACCGTTGAAGTGGTACCGCGGCCGGTAGGACGAATGTCCACCAAGCGGCCAGTAGTGTATTGGCGAAACTCTTTTAAGTAGCGGTTAACCGGGTGACCAGTGAGGTATAAACCAAGGGTTTCTTTTTCCCCTTCTAACCAGACTTTTTCTGTCCAAACCGGTTCATCAATAAATTCTGGGCGCTCATCCTCTTCTTCGGCAATAATGCCAAATAAGTCTTCTTGACCGCGAGCAGAAGCTTTTGCGTGTTGTGAAGCGGCTTGCAAAGCTGTTGGCAAAGTCACCATCATTGCGGCGCGGTGCGGACCTAGCTTGTCCATGGCACCAGCCATGATCAGCTTTTCTATCACCCTTTTATTGATTTTTTTAAGGTCTAAGCGACAACAAAAATCAAATAGGTCGATGAATGGGCCACTTTGTCGGGCCTCTAAAATGGCATCAATAGGCCCTTCACCAACACCTTTAATCGCGCCAATACCATAAACAATTTCCTCGTCGGCGTTAACCGAGAACTTGAACAAACCAGTGTTTACATCAGGCGGTACCAGCTTTAACCCCATGTTGTTACATTCATCTACCAATGTAACAATTTTGTCGGTGTTATCCATATCCGCCGACATAACCGCTGCCATAAAGTAAGCAGGGTAATGCGTCTTCATCCAGAGCGTTTGGTAAGAAACTAAGGCATAAGCAGCTGAGTGCGACTTGTTAAAACCATAGCCAGCGAACTTTTCTACCAAGTCAAAGATCTTCATGGACAGTTCGCCATCCACTCCGTTCTTAATTGAGCCTTCTTCAAATACCGCCCGCTGCTTGGCCATTTCTTCAGGCTTTTTCTTACCCATAGCCCGGCGTAACATGTCAGCGCCACCCAGGGTATAACCAGCTAGAACCTGAGCAATCTGCATTACCTGTTCTTGGTAAAGAATAATACCGTAGGTTGGCTCTAAAATAGGTTGCAAGCTGTCGTGTTGCCAAGTTTCATCAGGGTAAGAAATTGCTTCTCGACCATGTTTACGCTCGATAAAGTTATCTACCATGCCTGATTGCAGCGGACCCGGTCTGAACAGAGCTACAAGTGCAATCATATCCTCAAAACAGTCAGGCTTAAGGCGCTTGATCAAGTCTTTCATACCGCGAGATTCCAACTGGAATACCGCGGTAGTTTTGCAGTCTTGCAATAGTCTAAATGATTTTTGGTCAGTGGTAGAAATTGCCGCAATATCGATCGGCTGCTCACCCTTGGCTTCTAGCACGGGGTTAAGCATATCCAAGGCCCATTGAATGATGGTAAGAGTACGCAGGCCTAAGAAGTCAAACTTAACTAAGCCGGCATATTCAACATCATTTTTATCAAACTGAGTAACCGGGTTTTTACCCTCTGCATCACAATATAGCGGTGCAAAGTCTGTAATGGTAGTGGGCGAAATAACAACACCACCGGCGTGTTTACCGGCGTTACGGGTAACGCCTTCGAGTACCCGAGCCATGTCTATCAACTCGCGAACTTCTTGGTCACCGTTATACAATTCTGGTAAACGTGGCTCCGCTTCGAAGGCTTTTTCCAAGGTCATACCAGGGTCTGGCGGAATTAGCTTTGAAATACGGTCAACAAAACCAAAAGGATGACCAAGCACACGGCCCACATCGCGCACCACAGCCTTAGCTGCCATGGTACCAAAGGTAATAATCTGCGATACCGCATCACGGCCGTAGAGCTCGGCTACGTGGTCGATAACCTCATCACGACGGTCCATACAAAAATCGACATCGAAGTCAGGCATTGATACCCGCTCTGGGTTCAAAAATCGCTCGAAGAGTAAATCATACTCAAGAGGATCTAGATCAGTAATCTTTTGCGCATAAGCAACTAAGGATCCTGCACCTGAGCCCCGGCCAGGTCCAACTGGGATATTATTGTCCTTACTCCACTGGATGAACTCCATCACGATAAGGAAGTAACCAGGGAAGCCCATTTGGTTAATTACGTCCAGTTCAATTTGCAAACGTTCATCGTATTCTGGGCGTCGCTTCGCACGCTCTTCCGGATCGGGGAATAGAAACTCTAAGCGCTCTTCTAAACCATCCCAAGATACTTTACAGAAGAACTCTTCAATGGGCAGGCCATCGGTAGGAAAGTCAGGCAAAAAGTATTCACCTAAACGCACTGTTACGTTGCAACGTTTAGCAATCTCGACGGAGTTTTGTAGAGCTTCTGGAATGTCGGCAAACAGTTCCAGCATTTCTTGCTCACTGCGCAAATATTGTTGGGGACTATATTTTTTCGGTCGGCGACTATCTTCAATAGCAAAACCATCATGAATCGCCACTCTCACTTCGTGAGGTTGGAACTGATCGGGCTCCAGAAAGACCACTTCATTGGTAGCAACTACCGGCAGTTGCTGCTCAGCAGCCAACGCTACCGCCATATGCAGGTAGTTTTCTTCATCGGGGCGACCAGTGCGAATCAGTTCTAAGAAATAGTTATTTGGAAAGTGCTGCTGATAGAAAGCTAAACTGCTCTCAACCAGCTTATGGTTTCCCTTAAGCAGCGCTATGCCTACATCACCTTGACGCGCCCCCGATAGAACAATAAGCCCTTCGGCGTGCTCGCTTAGCCATTGCTTATCAATCACCGGCTTGCCTTGCAATTGCCCTCTAAGATAAGCGCGAGAAATAAGCATGGTTAAGTTTTGATAGCCCTGATTATTACTAGCCAGTAGAGTTAATCTAAACTGAGTATCTCCCAGTTCTTCAGACTGCACATAAAAATCACAGCCCACAATTGGCTTTATACCCTGATTATGAGCTTCACCGTAAAACTTCACCAAGCCACAAAAGTTGGTTTGGTCGGTTAAGGCAATGGCGGGCATGTTGAGCTCGGCAGCTTTGGCTACAATCGGTTTAACTTTTTTAAGGCCGTCCATCATCGAGAAGTCTGAATGGACCCGAAGATGAATAAAAGATGGACTCGGTGTAAGTGCTGACTCAGACAAAACTACAGCTCTCCTAATACCCGTTGTACCGGTTTAAAACTGCGGCGATGCTCGGCAATCGCACCATGCTTCTCAAGCATTTCAAGGTGCAGGGCTGTTGGATAGCCCTTGTGTTTAGCAAACTGATAATCTGGGTAGCGGGCATCGAGTTCAACCATTTCTTGGTCTCGCGCCACTTTCGCGATAATAGACGCAGCACTAATTTCGGCTACCAAACCATCACCTTTAATTACCGCTTGGCAGGGAATGTTTAGTTGAGGTTCTCGATTACCATCGATCAAAGCAAACTCAGGAGTAACGCTCAAGGCCGCAACGGCTCTAGACATTGCCAGCATGGTTGCATGCAAAATGTTCAGCTCATCTATTTCTTGAGGAGTTGCTCGCCCCATCGCCCAGGCGATGGCATGTTGCTTAATCTCCTCGGCGAGTGCCAAACGTTTCTTCTCGGAGAGTTTTTTGGAATCGTTTAGCCCAGTAATAGGCTGCTTAGGGTCTAGGATAACAGCTGCGGTTACCACATCCCCCACTAAGGGACCACGCCCTACTTCATCAACGCCAGCGAAAACAGAATAACCAGAAGGATAAACAAAAGGCGTCATGAGAACTCCAAAAAACGCGTATAAGGAAAACTAACTATTTATTACTTCAATTACCGCTTGCGCTGCTTTTTGGTCGGCATCACAACGGATTTGCTGGTGCAATTCGGTAAACTTATCAATAAGTTCGCTATTATCGCTTTTGAGCAGGCGGCTTAGCTCAGCCACAATGTTGTCGCTGGTGCAGTCTTCTTGCACATATTCTTGCACAATCATTTTGTCGGCAAGTAAGTTAGGCAACGCGGCAAACTTGGCATTAACAATTAGCTTTGCAATTCGATACGTCAAAGGCTTGAAACGATAAGCAACCACCATAGGCCGTTTTACTAACATAGCTTCTAGTGTTGCCGTTCCAGAAGCTAACAAAATAGCGTCTGCTGCAGTCATTACGGTGCGAGCTTGTCCGTCTACCACTTTAATATCTAGTTCTGGGGCATGCTCACTAACTAAAGCTTCAAATTGTTCTCGCCGACGTTGATTCACCAAAGGAGCAACCAGCTGCAAATCTGGGTATAGCTTAAGTAATTTTTTGGCGGACTCAAGAAACACTGGCGTAAGTAAACCCACCTCAGCATTTCGGCTACCAGGCAAAATAGCCAGCACTTTTCTAGTGCTATCTAAACCCAACTGTTCGACGGCTGGAAGCTGCGGGCTATGCATAGCAACTTGATCAGCAAGAGTGTGGCCAACGAACTCGCAAGGCACTTCGAAGCGATCATAAAAGGCTTTTTCAAATGGCAAGAAAACCAGAATTTTATTGCAGCCTTGTTTAATTTTGAAAACGCGCTTTTGTTTCCATGCCCAAACCGAGGGGCTTACGTAATGAACGGTTTTAACACCCTTAGCGTGCAGTTTATGTTCTACACCTAAGTTAAAATCTGGAGCATCAATACCAATATAAATATCTGGTGGAGATTGGATATATTGTTGGAGCAGTTGCTTGCGGATTTTAAGAATACGCGGCAAGCGCCCTAGCACTTCCACTAGGCCCATTACCGACAGCTCTTCCATATCAAACAAGGCCTCACAGCCCTGCTCTTGCATTAAGGGACCAGCAATGCCGGAAAAGCGCGCATTGGGGTATTTCTGTTTAAGCGCAGAAATTAATCCGGCACCTAAAATATCGCCGGAGACTTCCCCGGCGACAATAGCGATATGCAAATCCGCTTGGGCCATTAGCGAACGATGCCTCGACCGTTTTCTTTTAGAAAATCAGCGAACAGCTTAACCTCCGGATATTGCTCAGCAGATAACTCTATCTGGCTAAGGGCTTCCTCTAAGGTATTGCCACTGCGGTAAAGCGTTTTATAGGCTTGACGAATCGCCTTAATAGCATCTTTACTGAAGCCTCTGCGTAGTAAACCTTCAGTATTCACCGCTACCGGACGAGCGTAGTTACCGACAGCCATCACATAAGGAGGAACATCTTTATTTACTGCCGCGCAGCCTCCAACAAAGGCGTAAGAGCCAACTTTACCAAACTGATGAATAGCCGCTTGGCCGCCAAAAATAACGTTATCACCAATAGTAACGTGACCAGCTAACGTGGCATTGTTAGCAAAAATACAACCATTACCTACAACACAATCGTGAGCAACGTGAGCATTAATCATAAATAAGCAGTTACTGCCAATTTTGGTAATGCTTTGGTCTTGGGTAGTGCCTCGGTGAATTGTTACACTTTCGCGGATAGTATTGTTGTCGCCAATCTCTAAATAGGTATCTTCACCGGCATATTTCAAGTCTTGGCAGTCTTCACCTACCGAGGCAAACTGAAAAATACGGTTATTATTGCCGATTTTAGAGTGACCTTTAATCACTACATGTGAAGCGATTTGACAGTTTTCTCCAATCTCAACTTCACCGCGAATAATGGTAAAAGCACCAACAGTGGTGTTGGCGCCAATTTTTACATTACCTTCGATAATGGCGCTTGAATGTATACTTGCAGTGCTATCTATCATATTCAGCTCCACTTACTTGTAGGCCCTACGTGCGCACATGATTTCGCCGCTACATACCACTTCGCCTTCTACTTTGGCGACACAACTAAATTTACCGATACCACGACGGTCGCGTAATAATTCAACTTCAAGGTGCAATACGTCACCTGGGCCAACTGGCTTCTTGAAGCGAGCATTATCGATACCGGCAAAATAGTAAAGCTCGTTTTCAGCTGGTTTTGTGGTAGATTTAAAGGCCAAGATCCCGGTACATTGAGCCAATGCTTCAAGAATCAATACGCCTGGAAAAACCGGTTGTTGCGGAAAGTGGCCAGTAAAAAACGGTTCGTTAAACGTTACATTTTTAATGGCGTGTAGCGTTTTACCTTCTTCAAAATCCAATACCCGGTCTACCAATAAGAATGGGTAGCGGTGAGGCAATAGCTCCATGATGTCTTGAATTTCTAAGCGGTTTAGTTGTGTAGTCAAAATCTATTCCTAATTTAGTCGGCTTTGGCGCTGTTCTTGCGCTCTAAGCTCACAATGCGTTTATGCATCTCATCGATTTGAGATAGGCGAGCCATTGATTTTCGCCACTGACGATTAGCTTGGGTAGGCATGCCTGAAGAGTAAGTGCCCGGTTCACTAATTGATTTGGTAACCATAGAGTAACCGGTGATAGTCACTTGGTCGCATATATCAATGTGACCATTAATGCCAACTCCACCACCAATAATGCAATAACGGCCAATATTAGTGCTACCAGCAATACCAGTAGTACCTGCAATTGCAGTTCCGGTGCCAATCGTTACATTGTGAGCGATATGCACTTGATTATCGATAATCACGTTTGACGCGATCTCAGTATTATCCAGCGCGCCTCGGTCGATAGACACCGATGCGCCGATTTCAACTTTATCGCCAATAATCACCGTGCCCAACTGCGGTATTTTCACCCATTGGCCTTGCTTATTGGCATACCCAAAGCCATCACAACCAATCACAGTATTACTTTGAATTAAACACTGTTGACCAATTTGAACTTCATGGTAGATGCTACAATTGGCCCATAATTTTGTCTCGGCACCAATTTTTGTATTTTTACCGATGAAGCAGCCAGCCCCGATTTGTGCGTTATCACCTAAAACAGCACCACTTTCAATAACCGCATTAGCACCAATAGCTACATTACCGCCTATTGTCGCGCCTTCTTCAACAATAGCAGAAGGGTGAATATTGCTTGCGCAAGCAGGGGTGTTATCTAGTAGTTGCGCTAATTGAGCGTAACTAACATAAGGGTCTTCGCTAATTAAGCTATTTCCAGAAAAAGCGTCGGCATGACTTTTCGACAAAATAAGTGCACCAGCTTTACTAGTGGCCAACAAAGGTTTGTACTTTGCGTTAGTTAAAAAGCTTATCTCTTGCTCCCCGGCTTTTTCAAAGGGAGCAATATTTGAAATAACTAGCTCGGGATCACCCTGAAGGGGAAGCCCGAGTTGCTCAGCGATTTGGCCAAGGCTTAGTGTCATATTTACTTACTCTTACTCACTTGTTGAACAACCTGCTTGGTAATATCCAAAGAGTCAGATGCATACGCTGTTGCATCTAAAGGTAATACTAAATCGTAGCCCTGTGCTTTAGATACTTCAACAATTGCGTCTTGAACTTTAATCATCAATTTTTGTTGCTCTTCAGCGCCACGACGACGTTGGTCTTCTTCTAAGTTTTTACGCTTAAGCTTGTACTCTGCTTGCATAGTTTCAAGCTGACGGGTAATTTTAGTCACTTCCTGCTGACCTAGCAGCTCCCCATCTTTCTCACGCTTGTCGTAAAGACGCTGCATTTCAGCTTCCAAGCCACGAACTTCCTGCACGCGCACTTCAAACTCGTCTTTTAAGGTTTTTTGCAAAGTGTCACGCTGAGGCAATTGTTGAAAAACTTCAGCAATATTAATCACAGCAATTTTAGTTTCTGCTAGCGCACTAAAACTTGGGGTTACGATAGTTGCAGCAAGGGCAACAGCAGCAATTAGTTTTTTCAAAAGATTTACTCCTAAAATCAAAAGTTAAAAAGTTTGGCCAATGTTAAATGAGAAGGCTTCAGAACGATCCCCTTCATAACTCTTAATTGGCTTAGCAAATGAGAATACCAGTGGCCCCATAGGAGAGAACCATTGAATAGACACACCTACTGAGGCTCGAATTCTGTCCGGTGATGAATAGTCACCAAAACGGTCACAATACCTAATACATTGCATTTGACTATAACGTTCATAGTCAAACTCGGTATCCCAAACAGTACCAAAGTCTAAAAACGCAGTGGTACGAACTTGACGAATATAGGCTTCATCAAGAAATGGTGTTGGGAAGATAAGCTCAGCTGAACCTACTGCTAATGCGTTTCCGCCCACCGAGTCATCAGACGCGGTAACATACGAACTACCATTATTATCTACTAAATAAAGCGCACGTGGGCCGACGGTATTTGAACGGAAACCACGTAAGGTAGAATAACCACCGGCATAAAAGTTTTCGAAGAAAGGTAAAATTTGGTCGTTACCCTCGATCTGTCCATAACCATTGCCGTAGCCAACCTTACCACGCACCGCGAACGCCCAGTCGTGGTTAGTAGTAATAGGGAAGAAATGACGAGTATCAAAGCTCATTTTAAAATACTGAACATCTGAACCTGGAATGGTTATCTTAGTATCGAATTTCTGTGAAGAACCCGCTGTAGGCATAGAGCCGTTATTTAGGGTATTGCGACTCCAACCCAAGGTTGTATCCAAGGATCCGAAAGTTAAAGAGCCATCATCATTCCTGTGTGGGGAATAAATATCCCAAAACTGTTGGATTTGCGCATAAGCATTTAACTGCGAAATTTTATTTTGCTCTAAACCCAAACTTGCACTCAAGCGGTTGTATTCATTAACAGGGAAACCAAGGGTACCGCGTAAACCAATTGTTTCGTTGTTATAGTCTACAATATCGGCTTTTGACGCTTCAAAGTCGGTGTAGTAGAAACGGCCACCAAAACTCACCCCGTCTTTTGTAAAATAAGGGTCAGTAAAGTTAACATCGAAATTCTTAGAGTATTTGTTAGTGCTTACATTAATACCTGCTCGGTTACCGGTGCCCAAGAAGTTGTCTTGCTGTACACCAGCTGACAAGCTTAAGCCTGATTCGGTACCAAAGCCTACACCAGCATTAAACGACCCCGAAGGTTGCTCTTTAACAGCAAAATTCACATCCACTTGGTCATCGGAACCTGGAATTTTAACTGTTTCAACATCAACGGTTTCAAAAAAGCCTAAACGGCTTAAACGTGCTCTAGATTGCTCAACTAAACGGCTGGATAACCAAGTACCCTCCATTTGACGCATTTCACGACGCAGTACTTCGTCTTTCGTGATGGTATTGCCGCTCACGTTGATTCGGCGAACGTAAACTCGATTACCAGGATCTATATTGATGTTAAGAACTACTGTTTTATCTTCATCATTAATTACTGGAAAAACATTAACTTGAGGATAAGCGTAACCATAGCGACCCAAGAATTTAGACAACAATTCTTCAGTTTTAGTGACTTCAGCACCGCTATAAGTATCCCCTTGATTAATGCTCACTAAGCCATTTAGCTCTGCGCTCTTATCTAGGAGGTTACCCGCTAACTCAACTTTCTCTACCGTGTAGATCTCACCTTCATCAACATTAATGGTGATGTAAATGCCTTTCTTATCAGGCGTTAAAGCAACTTGAGTAGAATCAACTTTAAAGCGAATATAACCACGGTCATAGTAAAAGCTATTAATGGTTTCTAAGTCACCGGCTAGCTTTTGCTTTTGATACTTTTGGTCGGCAAGTACATTCCACCAAGGTGCACTATCGGTGAGAGTCATACGTTTAATGAGCTCACCAGAAGAAAACTTTTGGTTACCGATAATGTTAATTTGTTCAATTTCCGCTGATAAACCTTCCTGGAAATTAAACTTCAAATCAACTCGATTGCGCGGCAAGGGGGTAACAATCGCTTTAACCCGCGCACTGTACTTACCCACGCTGTAATAAAAGTCTTCAAGACTTTTTTCAATATTACGAAGATTAGTTTTATCTAAGGGCTCGCCTATTTTGATGCCCGATGAACGCAAAGACTCTTCGAGTTGTTCGGTCTTGATATCTTTATTGCCAGAATACTCGATATTGCTAACGGTAGGCCTTTCAAGAACTTTGAATACCAATGCATCGCCGTCGCGGAAAACTTGAACGTCCTCAAAGTTGCCACTGCGATACAAACGCTTAATACTGTCACTAACTTGAGAGCTATCCACCTCATCGCCAATACGTAATGGAATTTGCAATAATGCGGCACCCAACGATACCCGTTGTAATCCCTCTATCCGAATATCTGCAACAGTAAACGCCGAATTTCCAGCGGCGAGAGTCGTTCCGGAGATGCAGGCTAGTAAAAGTCCAACAACCAACTGCTTTTTGAACATAAGAAAAAAGAACGTCCTATTTAATTGTTATAAGCGCATAAAATCATTAAAAATAGCAAGACTCATCAAAGCCATCACTAACACTGCACCAATCCTAAATCCAATTTCCTGCACACGCTCTGACACGGGTTTACCAGTAATGCCTTCAATGGCAAAAAACACTAGATGGCCACCATCTAGCACTGGCAAGGGAAACAAATTAATAATGCCTAAGTTAATACTCACCAAGGCAACAAAACCTAAAAAATACACTAAGCCGTAGTCGGCAGTAGCTCCAGCACCTTTAGCGATAGATATTGGACCGCTAAGGTTATCTAATGAAACCACGCCTGTCACCAATTTACCGATCATAGATACGGTCAATTTGCTTAAATGCCAAGTTCGTTCGAGAGATTTGCCAAACGCATCAAAAAAGCCGTAATGCAAATCAATTCTATACTTTTCTGGGAACTCGGATACTTCAGGCGCCAAACCTACATAGCCGCTCTCTTTCCCTTGGTATTCTCTCGCTTCAGGAGTCATGGTTAGCTGTACTGAGCGACCAGAACGCTCCACATCTACAACAATTGGCTGATGTGGCCTTGCTTGAACATAAGTAACAAAATCTTGCCAAGAAGCGAGATTAACGCCATCGAGTGCTACCAGCTTATCGCCCTCTAACAAACCAGCTTCTGCAGCCGGTTTTCCATCAACTACTTTGGCAACGTTCATAGAGATGCTTGGGCTAAATGGTTGTAGGCCTAAACTAATAATTGGGCTTTGCTGCTCACTGTCCAACTGCCATTGACGGATATCTAAATAAGCCATTTGAGTTTGTTGGGTTTCGGTATCTTGCACTTCCACCGCCATGGACTCATTACCAAGCTGGCTAACCAAGGCTAAATTAACGCTTTCCCAATCCAGCGTTTGTTGGTCGTCAATCATGATAATTTCGTGACCAGCTCTAAGCCCTGCTTGCTCTGCGATACTGTTCGGTGCAACACCACCAAGAACCGGTTTGACTGAAGGAACACCAATAACAAACATTAGCCAGAAGGCCAATATAGCCAACAAGAAGTTCGCAATAGGACCAGCCGCGACAACTGCACTGCGCTGAGCCAATGTTTTATTGTTAAAAGCTTGAGAACGAAGCTCGGCAGGCACTTCAGCAACTCGTTCATCGAGCATTTTTACGTAGCCACCGAGTGGGATCATTGCCACTACATATTCTGTACCGTCTTTGGCTGTTTTACGCCAAAGAGCTTTACCAAAACCGATTGAGAAACGCTCGACTTTAACGCCACAACGACGAGCAACCCAAAAGTGGCCAAATTCATGCACCGTTACTAAGATGCCTAAGGCAATAATAAAAAAGCTGGTGTTCCAAATCACTTCGTTCATGCACAGATCCTTTTAACCGCTGCATCAGCATGCATTCGCGCCCTTTGGTCGACCTCTAGTAAAACTGAAAGTTCAGTTTCGGCGCCCATATAACTTTGTTTATCTAAACAAGTGGCGACAACTTCGGCAATCTGGGTGAATTTTATTCGTTCTGCCAAAAAAGCCTCCACAGCAACTTCGTTAGCAGCATTTAAACAAGTAGTCGCAGTTTGGCTGTCATAACAAGCATCGATGGCCAGTTTCAAACAAGGATATTTAGCGTAATCGGGTGGCATGAAGCTCAGTTCACCGATGCTAAAGAAATCCAAAGCCTCAACCCCAGAAACTTGCCGTTGTGGGTATGCCATCACATGGGCGATCGGCGTAGCCATATCAGGTTGCCCCATTTGTGCAAGCACCGAACCATCGCAATACTGCACCATAGAATGAATAATTGACTGGGGATGAATGATTACATCTATTTGATTAGGCTGAGTATTAAATAAGCGTTTAGCTTCTATGTACTCCAAACCTTTGTTCATCATGGTGGCTGAGTCTACAGAGATCTTTTGCCCCATCGACCAATTCGGATGTGCGCAAGCTTGTGCAGGGGTTACCGAAGACAAGCTGGCCAACTCATTATATCTGAAAGGCCCACCAGAACCGGTAAGCAAAATTTTGCTTATGCCTGAATCAGACAAATCACAATAGCCAAGCTGTTGTTGTACTTGTTCAGGCATACATTGGAATATGGCATTATGCTCACTATCGACCGGTAGAATTTGAGCACCGCTTTTTTTGGCCGCTTCCATAAAGATAGCGCCACTCATTACCAAGGCTTCTTTATTAGCCAACAACACGGTTTTGCCAGCCTCTACAGCAGCCAATGTAGGTAACAAACCCGCTGCGCCAACAATAGAAGCCATCACCAATTCAACTTCAGAGGCTTTAACCAACTCAGCGATGGCCTTGTCACCGCTAGGCACTTCTACCTTAAGAGACTCAGCTTTAATCGCTTCACGCAGTTTGTGGTTACTAGCTTCGTCGGCCATTAGCGCGTATTGAGGTGAAAACTCTCGACAAATTTCCAACATAGCGCTTAGGTTTTTACCACCCGTCACACCAAATAAAGAAAAACTCTGTGGGTTTTCGCGAATAACTTTAAGGGTACTGCTACCAATCGACCCGGTGGCGCCAAGAATAACCAATTGCTTGCTCATCAAGGGCTACATCCAATGAAGGAAGAAAAAAGCAAATACTGGCATCGCTGCCGTCATGCTGTCGATCCGGTCAAGTAAGCCACCATGGCCTGGAAGCAAACTACCGCTGTCTTTTATTCCAGCTTGACGCTTAAACATGCTTTCAACTAAATCACCCACTACCGAGGCTAGAACGGTAAATCCACTGGCAATCACTAATACCCACTCTTTGCCTTCTGGTATGTCTAAGAAGATAAATGCGCCAACCGTTACTAAAGCTGCAACAGCCAAGCCACCTAACAAACCTTCAATGGTTTTTTTGGGGCTAACATTTTTAGCCAACTTGCGTTTACCAAAACGCTTACCCGCAAAATAAGCCCCTGTATCTGCAGCCCAGACTAGCAATAATACATAAAGCACCCAAGCACCACCAACAGCTGGATTGCTAGGGTCAACAGAGCGCAAAAAGACTAAAGACCAAAAGAATGGCAGTAGCACTACAAGCCCAACTAGCAACTTAAAGACGCTGCTGTTGTGCCAAAACATCGCCGAATGAGGGTAACTTGAAAGTAAATATAAACTGCTTAGCCAAGCTACTACAGCAAAGCCCAACATGGCGCTAAACCAAGTTGATTGCGCGAGGCTATCTAACGGGAGTTGCCACAAGCTCAAACCAAAAACCAAAGAAAAGACAACAAAAAAACTCAAGCGTCTTGAGCCTTGATCAGACACTACTCTAGCCCACTCTCTGGCTGCTAACACCAGCACTAATGCAAACACCACCGCTAAACCAAACAGTGGTAACATGAAAATTGCAGCTAGGGCCAAAGGCGCTAATATCAGCGCCGTTATGATTCTTTGCTTAAGCAAAATGATCCTCATTTTTCTGATTATCTATCAACAAAGCTTGTACCTGTTCCCCAGTACAACCAAAGCGACGCTCGCGGCTAACAAATGCAGCAATGGCCTCGCCAAATGCATCTTCGTCAAAATCTGGCCACAACACATCACTAAAGTAAAGCTCTGCATAAGCGGTTTGCCATAGCAAAAAGTTACTAATTCGGTGATCGCCACCGGTGCGGATTAATAAATCCACGTCGCCCACAGTGTCGCTTTCCATTAATGCCGAGATATGCTCTTCACTAATGTCTTGCGCATCTAAGCGTCCTTTCTTAACTTGCTCTGCAAGTTGTTGGCTAGCGTTTACAATGTCCCAGCGGCCACCGTAGTTAGCAGCAATATTTAGTACTAAACCATCGTTTGCCGCTGTTTCATTTTGGGCAATGGCAATGCGTTTTTGCAATTTTTCACTAAAGCGAGAAGTATCACCAATTATTCTTAGTTGTACATTATTGTTTTTCAGTTTTTTTACTTCTCGTTGCAAAACTGTCAAAAACAAGTTCATTAAGCTTGACACTTCTTCTTCCGGACGTCGCCAGTTCTCGCTGCTAAAGGCAAACAAGGTTAATGACTTTACGCCAAGTTGGGTGGCAAAACTTACAGCCCGCCTTACAGACTTCACCCCTGCTTGATGGCCAAACATGCGCAATTTACCGCGTTGCTGAGCCCAACGTCCGTTACCATCCATAATGATGGCAACGTGCTTTGGCATAGCATCTTTCACGGCTAACTGCTGCGCTTCAGGTAAGGTCATAATTCACTACTCTTACTTACAAAAAAAAACCGTGTAACAAGACACGGCTATTTTCAATCGTTGAATCGATTAAACTTCCAGCAATTCAGCTTCTTTAGCGGCTAAAGCTTCATCAACTTGCTTAACTGCTGCATCTGTAATTTTTTGAATCTCGTCTTGAGCGCGACGGTCATCATCTTCACCAATTTCTTTTTCTTTAAGCAGTTCTTTTACATCGCTGTTGGCATCACGGCGAATGTTACGAATAGCCACACGAGCTTGCTCTGCTTCGGCGCGAACAACCTTGATTAAGTCACGACGACGCTCTTCAGTTAGCATTGGTAATGGTATGCGAATTAACGTACCTGCAGAAGAAGGGTTTAAGCCTAAGTCAGAACTCATAATAGCTTTTTCTACTGCGCTAATTAAGCTCGCGTCAAATACGGTTACTGTTAGCGTACGCGAATCTTCAGTCGATACATTACCAACTTGATTTAACGGAGTATCTACACCGTAATAAGGCACCATAATGCCGTCTAGTAGACTTGTGTGAGCGCGGCCAGTGCGAACCTTAGACATTTGAGACTTCAAAGACTCAATGCTTTTACCCATGCGTGTTTGAGCATCTTGTTTGATTTCGTTAATCACGATAACTATCCCTACTCTGTTTCTGTTTTATTTGATACGTGACAGATAGTGGTGCCTTCATCTGCGCCCATAACAACATTCTTTAAGCTGCCTGGTTTATTCATGTTGAATACACGAATTGGCAAGTTATGGTCTCGCGCTAAAGTGAATGCGGCTAAATCCATCACTTTTAATTCTTTGTCTAGTACTTCAGCGTAATCCAGCTCACTGTATAAAGTGGCTGCGGGGTCTTTTACAGGGTCGGCAGTAAATACGCCGTCCACTTTCGTGCCTTTTAGCACGGCTTCAGCTTCAATCTCAATGCCACGTAAACACGCTGCCGAGTCTGTGGTGAAGAAAGGATTGCCCGTACCCGCTGAGAAAATCACAACTTTACCGGCTTTTAAATTGCTAATCGCATCAGCCCAGTTGTATGAATCACACACGCCATTTAGCTCAATGGCCGACATTAAGCGTGCATTTACAAAATTTCTGTGTAACGCGTCACGCATAGCTAAACCGTTCATTACGGTTGCTAGCATGCCCATGTGGTCGCCTACCACGCGGTTCATCCCTGCTTTAGCAAGGCCTTCGCCTCGAAACAGGTTACCACCACCAATAACAAGACCAACTTGGATACCTAATTCTACTAACTCTTTGATTTCAAGAGCCATACGGTCCAATACTTTAGGGTCAATACCAAAACCTTCATCACCCATTAGGGCTTCACCTGAAAGTTTTAAAAGAATGCGACGATATGCAGGTTTAGGATTGGTGCTCATAGCGATGATGTTCTCTCTTAATTAAGAATACAAGAAGGTTGCGGCATGATACCGCAACCTGAAGAACAACTAAAATTACTTTTTAGCTGCAGCGATTTGTGCAGCAACTTCTGCAGCAAAATCTTCTTCTTTCTTCTCAATGCCTTCGCCAACTTCTAGGCGAATGAAACCAGCAATTGAAGCGCCTTTCTCTTTCAAGATAGCGCCAACAGTTTTCTTAGGTTCCATAATGAACGCTTGGCCAGTCAGTGAGATTTCGCCGGTGAATTTCTTCATACGGCCAGTCACCATTTTCTCGGCGATCTCAGCAGGTTTGCCTTCGTTCATAGCGATTTCGATTTGTAGTTTTTTCTCTTTTTCTACAACGTCAGCTGGTACGTCGTCAGGAGATAAAAACTCAGGCTTAGAAGCAGCTACGTGCATAGCAACGTGCTTAAGCGTTTCTACGTCAGCTTCACCTGTTACTGCAACACCAATGCGCTCACCGTGACGGTAAGAAGCAATTGGAGCACCGTCTAAGTACTCAACACGACGAATTGAGATGTTTTCACCGATTTTAGCAACCAGTTGAACACGCTCTTCTTCGAAGTTTGCTTTCAAAGTTTCGATGTCAGTTTTTTCAGCAGCAGCAGCTTCAGCTACTTTTTCAGCGAAAGCTGTGAAGTTAGCATCTTTAGCTACGAAGTCAGTTTGACAGTTAACTTCTAGTAAGGCAGCGAAACCCGCGCCTTCTTTAATAATAATTGCGCCGTCAGCTGCAATGTTGCCTGCTTTTTTAGCCGCTTTAGCAGCTCCGCTCTTACGCATATTATCAATCGCTAACTCGATGTCACCATCAGTTTCAGTCAACGCTTTTTTACAATCCATCATGCCTGCGCCGGTACGGTCGCGCAGTTCTTTTACTAGGGCAGCAGTAATTGCCATTTGTTTGATCCTCGACTGTTTATCGGATAAAACTCAGGGGACAAGCTTGTCCCCTGCTAATCATCAAGCTTACTCAGTATAAATGCAGTTTATTGCATTTAATTACTCAGCAGCTTCCTCAACGAAACCATCTTCTTCAGCTTGTACTACGATGTCGTCTTGACGACCTTCGATAACAGTATCAGCAGCTGCGCCAAGGTACAATTTAATTGCACGGATAGCGTCGTCGTTACCAGGAATGATGTAATCAACACCGTCTGGTGCAGAGTTAGTATCAACTACAGAGATAACTGGAATACCTAGGTTGTTTGCTTCGCGAATAGCGATGTGCTCGTGTTCAGCATCGATTACAAACAATACGTCTGGTAGACCGCCCATGTTTTTGATACCGCCAAGGCTTTTCTCAAGCTTTTCCATTTCGCGAGTACGCATCAGCGCCTCTTTCTTGGTTAGCTTTTCGAAAGTACCGTCTTGGCTTTGAGCTTCTAGATCTTTTAGACGCTTGATAGATTGACGAACTGTTTTCCAGTTAGTCAACATACCACCTAACCAGCGGTGGTTAACGTAGAATTGATCTGAACGAAGTGCTTCAGTTTTGATGGTGTCACCAGCAGCGCGCTTAGTACCAACAAAAAGAACTTTACCTTTCTTAGATGCAACTTTCTTAAGAACAGACATTGCATCATTAAACATAGGTACAGTTTTTTCTAAGTTAATGATATGAACTTTGTTACGTGCACCAAAAATGAAAGGCTTCATTTTTGGGTTCCAGTAACGAGTTTGGTGACCAAAGTGTACGCCTGCTTGAAGCATATCGCGCATTGAAACGTTTGCCATTATAATTTCCTCAAATGGGGTTAGGCCTCCACACATCCCATTTTACCGACCAGACTAAATTGCCCAGCACCCCGGAAAACGTGACGATGTGTGTGTGTGTTTAAAATATAAATATTTAATTTATGTAAGCATCCACGCTAATTCGAAAACTAGAGTAATGACTTACGGCGCGCTTTATACCATAAATAGCAATATTGATAAAGCTAAGGCTAAACTTTTCGTTAATTTTTCTAGCTACTACAACTCCCCTCGCCCTTACGGTAAACTAGCGGCAAAACCAAGGTAAACACTCAACTATTAGTACTCATGAGCATAGTAATTAAAACCCCTGAACAAATTGAAAAAATGCGCGTTGCCGGTCGCTTAGCGGCCGACGTACTCACCATGATAGCCCCTTACGTAAAGGTTGGCGTTAGCACCGGTGAGCTTAACCAGCGCTGCCATGACTACATAGTTAACGAGCAAGGCGCTATTCCAGCACCTCTCGATTATCACGGTTTTCCAAAATCCATCTGTACCTCGGTAAATGATGTGGTTTGCCATGGCATCCCTTCAAATAATCATATGCTGGAAGATGGCGATGTGATTAATATCGATATCACGGTCATTAAAGATGGTTATCACGGCGATACCTCGAAAATGTTTTTGGTAGGAAATGCCTCCCCTGCAGATAAGCTCCTGTGCCGTGTGACTCAGCAAGCACTTTATCAAGCGATTAAGGTAGTTAAACCGGGCAATAAAGTTAGCGATATCGGTAATGCCATTCAAAAGTATTTGAAAAAAGGCAACTACCGCTACGGTATTGTTGATAACTTTTGTGGCCATGGTATTGGCGAAGGCTTCCATGAAGACCCGCAAATTATGCATTATCGCAATAACGATCGCACAGTATTAAAAGCTGGTATGTGTTTCACCATTGAACCAATGATCAACCAAGGTAAAAAAGGCAACTGGGTTGATGAAGAAGACGGCTGGACAGCACGTACCAATGACGGCAAAAACTCCGCTCAGTGGGAACACACCTTATTAGTTACCAATGACGGTGTTGAAGTGCTAACACTTCGTGACGAAGAAGACTTACCGCGCATTATAAAACACTAACAAACAGGTCTAGAGGTTTAGTCATGGAAACGACGTTAGCAGCACCGCCTTTGCCCTGCACAGAAGAAATTTCGCTTAAAAGCAGTAAGCAATATCTGGACGACTTGCAAGAATATCTGGCTGACCAGTTCAACCAAGGCGTTCATGTGGTTGAGTTAGTGCAGTTGCGCTCTCAACAAATGGACTTATTGCTTAATTGCTTATGGGCACATTTTGGTTTAGCGGAACACTCTGAGCTGTCTTTACTCGCAGTGGGCGGATATGGCCGAGGTGAACTTCACCCTCGCTCGGATATTGATATTCTTATCTTGACCAGAGAGCAGGTAGCTCCCAAAGTCGCCGAAAAAATTTCTGCCTTCATCACCCTACTCTGGGACATACGCCTTGATGTAGGCCAAAGTGTTCGCACCCTCACAGAATGCTTAGAGCTAGGCTTAGGGGACATTACTATTGCCACGAACCTGCAAGAATCTCGCTTGCTGTTTGGTGACAAAGCACTATATCAAGAGCTCTGTATGGCCGTTTGCGCCGACAGTTTTTGGCCAAGCGAAGCCTTTTTCCGTGCCAAAAAAGACGAGCAACTAAGTCGTCACCGTCAATACAAGGGTAATGCGTATTCCCTAGAGCCCGACATTAAAGCTAATCCAGGTGGTTTACGTGATATTCAAACCATTTGTTGGGTTGCTGGCCGCCACTTTGGTAGTAGTGATTTAGAAGAGCTCACTAAACAAAATTTTCTTACTCTCGCAGAGTGTCGAGAATTGCAAGATTGCCGTGACTTTTTGTGGAGAGTACGCTTTGCCCTGCATATTCACCTAACTAAAAGTGATGACCGCTTGTTATTTGATCGCCAGTTAGCAGTGGCCCAATCATTAGGTTATAGCGGCGAGCATAACGCGCCAGTTGAACGCTTAATGAAGCATTTTTTCCAAACGGTACGTCGAATCTCTGAATTAAACGAAATGTTATTACAGTTGTTCGATGAAGCCATTTTGGGCAATACCGCCATGGATGTGCAGCCGGTTGATGAACACTTTATGCTGCGCGGAAACCTTATTGATAGTGCTAATGGCCAGCTGTTTTTAGAACAACCGGAACAAATTTTGGTGATGTTTTTGCACATTGCCGACAACCCTAAAATTACCGGCATCTATTCAGCCACCCTGCGCCAGTTACGTGAAGCAAGACGCAGACTGACCCATTGGTTGCAAGATATACCAGAGTGCCGCCGCTATTTTAGACGCCTTATTAAACACCCAAATGCCACCGGGCTGCCGCTTACCCTAATGCATCGCTATGGAGTACTGTCAACTTACTTCCCAGCATGGAGCCGCATTGTTGGACAAATGCAGTTTGATTTATTCCATGCTTTTACTGTTGATGAGCATACCCACCGACTGATAAACAAAATTCATTCTTTTAATGATGCCGATACCAAAGAAATCCACCCTCTCTGTTGCCAGGTTTATCCGCGCTTAGAACGACCAGATTTACTGGCTCTAGCGGCTATATTTCATGATATAGCCAAAGGGCGCAAGGGCGACCATTCCACCCTAGGCGCAGTAGACGCGGAAGAATTCTGTTTGGCGCATGGCTTTAGTAAACCTTCGGCCCGCACAGTCGCTTGGTTAGTTAAGCACCACTTGTTGATGTCGGTAACAGCTCAGCGCCGCGACATTTATGATCCAGAAGTGATTACCGAGTTTGCCAAGGTAGTGCGTGATCAGCGCCATCTAGACATGTTGCTTTGTTTAACAGTAGCGGACATTTGTGCAACCAATGACGATACCTGGAACAGTTGGAAGCGAACCTTGTTGAGTGAGCTTTACAACTCAACCCAAAAGGCCTTAAGAAGAGGCTTAGAAAACCCAGTGGATATTCGTGGGGTGATTCGCGACAAACAGAAAAAAGCCATTCAGCAATTGGAGCTCAAAGGCTATTCAGAAGAGCAAGTGCGTGGCTTGTGGCAACGCTTTAGAGTCGATTACTTTCTTCGTCATACCCCCCAGCAAATTGCTTGGCACAGTGACAATTTGTGGGGCCACAGTGAAGACCAGCCTCTGGTATTGGTCAGTCGCCGTGCTACTCGCGGCGGCACCGAGATATTTATTCACTGCCAAGATATACCGCATTTATTTGCATCTGTAGCTGCAGAGTTAGACCAAAAGAACCTTAATATTCATGATGCACAAATCATGTCGAGCCGCGATGGCTTTGTACTTGATACCTTTGTAGTGCTAGACCATGAGGGTGAACC
This sequence comes from Agarivorans aestuarii, assembly GCF_019670125.1. Classification (NCBI taxonomy): domain Bacteria; kingdom Pseudomonadati; phylum Pseudomonadota; class Gammaproteobacteria; order Alteromonadales; family Alteromonadaceae; genus Agarivorans; species Agarivorans aestuarii. The sequence continues at coordinate 1,684,936 of NZ_AP023033.1, read as the reverse complement.
TCTTTCACTAGAACGGGGGATTCTGCTGCAGCAAACATTAGCTGAGAAACTACATGTTGCCGCACCAATCGATTTAAAGCAGCGCCGTGTGCCACGCCAAGTGCAACAGTTTTCTATCGCTCCGCGCGTAGAATTTTTGCCCACTAAAGGCAACCGAACACTGATTGAAGTTGTCGCCTTGGACAAGCCAGGTTTATTGGCTAAAATTAGCGCCGTATTTCAATCCTTTAACTACACGATTCACGCAGCTAAAGTCACCACCATTGGTGAGAAAGCAGAAGATTTCTTCAGTATTAGTAATTGTGAACGTGAAAAGCTTCTACCAGAACAAAAGCAACAACTTAAGAGCATTCTGGAACAAGCACTCAAACAATAATATTTAGCAAGCTCAACCACTATTTTGGAGACAACCATGTCTAAAGACTTTTTTAGTTACGCCGTTGGTGTGGGAAGTAAAAACGCAAATGGCCAATGGCTAGAAGTTTTTTACCCTGCTCCGGTTTTAAATCCTAGCGAAGCAGAAGTATCAGGCCTAACTAAAGGTTTAGATTACAACAATGGCAAGCAAGACATTGAACTAGATGACGCAGCATTAAATACACTAATCGCCAATGCTGACGCTTTAGGTTTAACTGCGCAAGTAACAGCGTTTAAAGCTTTATTAGGCAGCGAGCAGCCTCGTGTTTTATGTTTATTAAGCCAAGATGATGCCGCAGCCTCAACGCCAGAAGCTTACCTTAAACTGCACCTACTCTCTCACCGCTTAGTTAAACCTCACGGTACCGATTTAAGTGGTATTTTTGCAGTACTTCCTAACGTTGCTTGGACTAACCAAGGTGCCATTGATTTAGCCGAGTTACCTGCCCGCCAATTAGCAGCGCGCGCTAAAGGTGAATTACTACAGGTAACTTCTGTAGATAAGTTTCCAAAAATGGCTGACTACGTGGTACCAAGTGGTGTGCGTATTGCGGCAACTTCACGTGTTCGCCTAGGTGCTTACATTGGTGAAGGTACAACTATTATGCACGAAGGTTTCTGTAACTTTAATGCCGGTACTGCCGGCACTAGCATGATCGAAGGCCGCATCTCAGCCGGAGTATTTGTAGGTAAAGGTTCTGATTTAGGTGGTGGTTGTTCAACCATGGGCACCCTTTCGGGCGGTGGTAACATTGTTATCGCGGTAGGTGAAGAATCTTTAATTGGTGCAAACGCTGGTACTGGCATCCCACTAGGTGACCGCTGCACCATTGAATCTGGCCTATACATTACCTCTGGCACCAAAGTGGTATTGATTGACGAAAATAAGCAACAAGCAGGCACAATTAAAGCCCGCGAACTTGCTGGTAAATCAGATCTGCTATTCCGTCGTAACAGCCTTACTGGCGCAATCGAATGTTTAACCAACAAAACAGCGATAGCCCTAAACGAAGAGTTACACGCGCACAACTAGTCTAAAACGGCTCAAGTTACTCAGGTAGCTTGAGCCTACTTTTCCTCTTTCACTCCTCCACATAAAAAGCCCACTAGTTCACACTCCTTCTACGCGTAATGAGCTATGCTGCAATGTACAGGCTCTGCAGAACAATGCGGTGGCGACTGTTTCTAGCAATAGAATGACAATTCGTTATGAAGGAAATTTTATGTACAAAAATCTAAAAAGTATTGGCATTACCAACCCAAGTGATATTGAACGTTATAGCCTCCGCCAAGAAGCCAATTCTGATACGCTGAAGATTTACTTCCATAAGGAAAAAGGTGACTTTCTCACCCGCAGTGTAAAATTCAAATACCCAAGGCAGAAAAAAACCGTACTTATTGATGGTGGACGTGGCACCTACAAAGATACTACCGAGATAAACGCCAATCTGCGTTTTATCGTAGAAGAGTTAGATAAAATCACCCGCAGAGATCAACAAGAAAAAGATACCAAACAACAAGTGCTTTCTGAACTAAGACATTTGGAAAAAGTAGTATCGAATAAAATTGCTGAAATTGAGGCTAAGCTAGAGCGCTTATAAAGCGGAAAACAGATACAAAAAAGGAGGCTTAAGCCTCCTTTTTTACACTTACATTAAACCTTAAACGGTTTGTAGGTAAGCTTCCATATCAGTTTTCAAGTTATCTGACTTAGTACCAAAGATAGCTTGAACACCTTGGCCAGCCACAACTACACCTGCAGCACCTAAGCTCTTAAGCTTTGGTTGGTCCACAGATTCTACTGACTTAACTTGAATACGTAAGCGAGTGATACAAGCATCTAAGCTTACAATGTTAGCTTTACCGCCAAACGCGTCTACTAAGTTCTTAGACATTTCGTCTTCAGATACTGCTACCGCAGCAACCGAATCATCTTCGTCTTCACGGCCCGGCGTTTTAAGGTCTAGCTTGGCAATTACCACACGGAATACAGTGTAGTAAACCGCTGCGTAACCTAAACCAATTACAGGGAATAACCAGAACTTCTGAGCATTAGTAGATAGAACGATGAAGTCAATCAAACCGTGTGAGAATGAAGTGCCGTGAACCATACCCAATGAGTTTGTAATAACAAATGCTAAACCTGCAAGTAATGCGTGGATTACGTAAAGCACAGGAGCAACAAATAGGAATGCGAACTCAATGGGTTCGGTAATACCTGTTAGGAATGAAGTCAGCGCAGCTGAAATCATGATGCCACCAACTTTAGCGCGGTTCTCTGGCTTAGCAGCATGCCAAATGGCGATAGCAGCAGCAGGTAGACCGTACATTTTAAACATGTAGCCACCAGCTAGTTGACCAAAGCCATTGCCCGCAGCGCGAGAAGCTTCATCTGCTTGTAGGTAACAGGTTAATACGCCGTTAGCCACTTCGCCAGCAGCCGTTGTACACTGACCAGCTTCAAAGAAGAACGGTACATTCCATACATGGTGTAAACCAAATGGAATTAATGAACGTTCAACAATGCCGTAAATACCAAAGGCTAACGTTGGGTTTTGCTCTGCGGCCCAGTGAGAGAAGGCAGCAATACCACTGCCAATAGGCGGCCAAATAATGGCAAGTAGCACACCTAAGAAAATAGTTAGGAAACCTGTGATAATTGGTACACTGCGCTTACCCGCGAAGAAACCTAGATATGCAGGTAATTGAATGCGGAAGAAGCGATTGAATGCCCAACCGGCAACAGCACCCGCTAAAATCCCACCAAGCACACCAGTATTGATCGTTTCAACGTCCATAATAGGCGCCATAACGGTCAATGTTTTTTCCATAATGGTGAAGCCAACAATAGCCGCTAATGCAGCAACACCATCGTTGTTGGTAAAGCCTAGGGCAACACCTACGGCAAACAACAATGCCATGTTACCGAATACAGCATCACCTGCGTTCATCATCAATTGAGATACGATATGCGGCATCCAACTGAAGTCCGCAGCGCCGACTCCTAGTAAAATACCCGCAACAGGTAGTACTGATACTGGTAGCATCAGTGCCTTACCTACCTTTTGCGCTTGTGCAAACAAATTTCCAAACATAGTTAGCTCCTAGTGGGCTGATAGTATACTGAATTAAGCCTTAGCCATTTTCCTTAAAAAGGCCAATTTTTGAGCGACTTATAGTTATTTATTATGAAGTAGCCGCTAAATTCGTTTTATTACGATTTCAGGTAAATAGTTTAAGGACTTACTCAACAGAAAAATGCGATTCAGCACAAGTTAAACCTCACTTTTTGTAACACTTTGTAACACTTAGTCTCGCCTGAGATAAAAATGCCACATCGAGTAACTATTTCGTTTTATTCACCTGTCGCCCACCAATATTTTAATAAACAATCAGCCACCACGGTCCAATATATACCACCAACAACCATGGCAATAAGAGCACAAAAAACCAACAAACAAAGACAAAAAAGCACAAGAAAGGCTTTTCACACTGCTATTGTGAGTTAGCTCACACGACAAACAACCAAACTACTGAGACAATACTTTCGACATAATGTTCCATAGGAATTGGAATTTACAGAACAGGGTGCTTATTTATGTCCAAATTTGGAAATTAATACACATAAGGTTTATGTAATGAAATTAAAAACACTTTCGATCGCAGTAGCATCAGCTGCGATGTCAACTCAAGCAATTGCAGCAACACCAGAATTTAACGGTTACATGCGTTCTGGAATTGGCGCTACCGGTTCAGGCGGCGAGCAAATGTGCTTCCAAGCCGACGGCTCACCCTATAAGCACCGCTTGGGTAACGAATGTGAAACCTATGCAGAAATTGCCTTGTCTGCACCTTTATACGAAGAAGGCAACAAAGCAATGGGTGTACACACCCTTCTTGCTCACTCTGTAGACCAGCGTAATGACTGGGAAGAAAGCCCATCAGCAGTGCGCGAAATGTACGTTTCTGGCCAAAACATGGTTGAATCTTTCGAAGGTTCAAACCTTTGGGCTGGTAAGCGTTTTTACCAACGTCGTGACGTTCACCAAATTGACTACTACTACTTAGCTAATGCTGGTGCAGGTGCTGGTATCGAAAACATCGATGTAGGCTTTGCGAAGCTTTCTGCTGCATGGGTTCGTAATACTTCTGAAGCATTATTTGATGCCAACATTGCCGGCTCTGGCCAAACTATGGCTGATTTCTCAGGTAACAACTTAGATTTACGCCTAGATGGCATCTCCACTAACTCAAACGGCGAGTTGAGCTTAGTAGGTATTTACGGCATGTACTCTGAAGCGGCTGACCAAGATTTCAACATCGAAAACCAAAAAGACAACGGTGTGTTCGTAATGGCTGAACACACCCAAGGTGATTTCTTTGGCGGTTTTAACAAGTTCTCTGTATCTTACGCAACAGACGCTATGGCGGGTATTGGCGCAAGTGGTCAACTTCGCGGATTTGGCTACGAAAATATGGCTGACGAAGGTGATGATCCGGTTTACCGCACCGACAGCAATGAAGGCAGCTGGTACCGCTTACTAAACTGGGGTGTGGTTGATTTAGGCGAGTCAACAGCCATGTCTTACGTAGTTAACTACGAAAACTACGATAAAGATGATAACAAAGGCTCTACCTTGTTTACTGTTGGTGTTCGTCCTCAGTACAACTGGAGCAATAACCTATCTACTATCTTAGACCTAGGCTACGATGTAGTTGAATTCCAAGATGCAGCTAAAGCTAACGGTAGCGAAGATAACAAGTTAGCTAAAGTAACTATTGCCCAGCAGTGGCAAGCTGGTCCAAATGTATTTGCACGCCCAGCTCTTCGTGCATTTGCTACTTACGCAAAATCAGACCAATACATCTCTCGCGACTCTAGTTCGAAAGATGAAGTAACCTTTGGTTTCCAAGCCGAAGCTTGGTGGTAAACACCAAAGATAAAAATGCCTATTTTTAGCCCTCGCAAGAGGGCTTTTTTATTACCTGTAAGTCTAGCAGCTTAACTAACAACCCAACCAAATGTGCTAAGCGGTAATACCCGCCAGATAAACACACTTATTAACGCGAAACTATCACTTGCAAACCGCCTTTTTAACCGAAGTCAGATTAGCAGTTATTTTCCCTTTCTACCCGCTGGACTCGGGGTTGTTCCAACGCTACAACAGCTAAACCTTATCGGCACATAGGTATTTCTGCTCGATATCAAGCAACAAAAAAGCCAGCTTAACGCTGGCTTAATATCAAACTAATTAGAAGCTTTATTTGTTTTTCACTGCTTCAATAAAGGTATTTCTTGCTGAGCGTGAGCCTGCATATTCAGCTTCTTCTACTAACTTAAGCGCTTTTTCTACCTCATCTTGACGAATCATGTCTTCGATAAGTTTGTTGTAGAACGCCTCAGTTTCAGGAAGCATAGCCTTTTTCAGCTTACGATTATCAGGTCCTGCAGCAACAGCTTGAGCTGAAGATGCAGCTACCACAGCAGTACCTCCTGCAGCTATCTCAGCCCCTGGGGCCTCTTCTACGGTCGCTAACGAAGGATCATTGTTATTTGCGCCACCAAACCAGGCTTCATCGGCGAAAAATCCTTTAGACAAGTCTGGATTAAATGTCACATTGACCAAACCTAGTGGAGAATGCGGTATGAAAGGATCAGGCAGATTAGGATCAGCCTTCGCTTGCGCTTTAGCACGAGAGCGCTCTGGGTGAACGATTTGAGTACTTTGTTCGAGAGACTGTTCAGTGGTATAAACCAACATATAGGCGTCTCGCTCTCTCCCTTGTCGCTGCTCAGAGTTAATTCTAAAAGTAGCAGCAAGCTTATTTACTGAAAAACCTTTCAGCTCTTGATACTTAAAAGCGCTGGCGGGAACGACTCTATTTACTTCGAAGTTTTCATTTAGCAGAGCTACTGTAGGTGCAAATACAGTTTCACCAATAATGGTTTCTATTTTCACCGGTATATCAGTATTCAAAGCGGCAACTTTGTAGGCCAGCACATAACTTTTACCCGAGGTAAACTCGAAGGCTTGATTTTGACTGCTAACTGTTTCTTCAGCAATATAATCATAAGAAACAGAATTGTAAGATAGTTGGCTTAACTCGCTACAACAAACAGGTGCTTTATCAAGAATTGCAATGGCTTGAACAGGCTCAACAAATAAATCTCTTGTATCACTGCTAAAATCAACTATATCACCTGAACTGCATGCGGAAATACCTAGTAAAGATGCAACTAACACAACACCCATTTTTTTAACCACATTAATCTCCATGACACTAAATAAAAAGACCCCCAAAATATAGCATTTTGAGGGCCTTGACTAGCTTACAAATTTACTTAGCTAAATTTGTATGGCTTACCACCATGCTTCAACTTGAGCACCGTAGAATAGGTCGTTGTTTTCAACAACGCGAACACCCATCCAGCCGCCGTCTTCGCCAGTACCGTCGCTACGCTTGTCGCCGCCGTACTTAGTTACGAATACACGGATTTCAGGACGCGCCCAGAAGCCACCTTTTTCTTTAAGTGGAGACCATGCTTGAGCAAGTGTAACTTTGTTAATTTCAGAGCTTACGCTTTCCCAAGGGTCTTGTTGACTGTAGTAACCAACTTCAAGTTGAGTACTCATAGTGTCGTTCCACTTGTAGCGAGGACGCACAGTAGCACCATAACGCTCACCAGGACCAGCATCACAACAATCGTCATCTACTTTAGAGAAGAAAACTGAGTAACCTAAATCTACGCTGCGACCAAAGTTGTATACACCATGGTCAATGATACGCCAAGATTTACGACCTAACTGAGCATCACCACCGTTGTTGTAAGCACCGATGTTGTAAGAATCACCTAAGTGGTTATTCATACCGTAACCAGCCCAAGCAAAACCTTCAGTGTTGTACTGAGCAACTAACTTGTTAAAGCCACCAGCAAAACCAAGGGCCCATTCAGCGGTTAAAGAAACACCGGTTTTATCGTTCCAGTTACCGTCAGTTGCTGCAGCTTCTTGAGCGTCGCTTAAGTTAGCTTTACCCGCCATAGCGATCAGGTCAAGAGAACCTAAACCGATATCAACACCCTTCCAACGTAAGTCAACAATTGGGGTAGATGCCATAGTATTGTTGGCATCAGCGCCACCAGAAACGTCATGCCACTTAGTATGACGAACTGCAACAGCAATTTGACCTAGGCCAACATTGATATTGTCAACACCAAAACCGTAACCAGAACCATTTACGTAGTACCAGTCGTTGATGTGAACATCTTTACGACCGTAGTAACGGTTACCAGCCCAGATTTCTGTGCCGCTAGCCATGATGTATTTACCGTAAGCTTCACGGAAAGACATACGCTGACCAGACCATGGAGAACCATTTTCTGAAGCGCCATCTGTAACACCCTGCCAAGAGTTACCGCGAGTATCAGTACCACCTTGCCAATCTTCGTATGTACCAAACGCCATCAAGGTGTGAATAGAGAATTTTTCACCAGTAGGACGTTCTACTACAGCTTGGCTAAGTGCTAGTTCAGCATAAGTATCACACTCATCACCCAAACGACCAACTACGTGGGCGTTAGGACCACCTGTACCGTAACAACGTTGTGAACCGCCATCTGCGTTTACACCGAAGCCAGCACGGAAGTAACCATTGAAATCAAGAGCGAACGCGCTTGAAGAAATTGTTGCTGCAGTAACTGCAACAGCAAGTGTTTTCAGTTTCATAATCCTTTCCTTTTCCTTTAGAACTACTAAGTCCCTTACCTTTTTAGTAAGAGCCAGCGGTGCATTTGTAAGTGTGCTTATATCCGCTAACTGAGATGGATTATAGGGAGCCTACTTCGATACAACTTTGAACTAGCTCACAGAATGATTTTTCTGAAAACCGCTTGAAAACAAGGGTTTCAGGGCAGAAAACAAGGTGTGGATCACATCATCCTATGACCATAAGAAATGCCTTGAAAATGCTTTCAATCACAAAGAAAAGGCTTTCAGTAGGTTAATTACTAAAAAAAAACAAAAATTGAACTAATATTTAAGGTTCAGACCTAAAAAAAGTAATTTTTTTTCACGACCATGAAAGCCTTTTCAAAGTTCCAATTACCTTTCTCAAATGTGATCTAAATCACCAATAAAAAGGGAACTATTTCCAAGACATTAGCTTAAATAGCTGTTTCCAGCGCTCGGGCAAGGGGCAATCGATGATAATTTTCTTGTCAGTATAAGGATGAACAAAGCTTAATTGCTTAGAAAACAGCCAAAGCCCAGGTAGCCCCAGCTCACGAAATAAGCGGTTGTGACGACCATCACCATAAGTAGTGTCACCAACAATATGATGACTGAGGTGATGCATGTGACGACGCAACTGGTGCTTTCTTCCAGTTTTAGGTTTTAGTGATACTAAACTATAACGAGAAGTTGCAAATTTACCTGACGGATAAGGCAACTCAGCTTTTTGCAGCCCACTATAAAAAGTAAGGGCTGACTGGGCAGGTTTATCCAGCTGTGCCTTAGCATCCACCATCTTATCTAGCTTTTCCTTCAACGGATAATCTAACTGGTGCTCTCCTTCTATGTAGCCCCTCACCACAGCAAGATACTGCTTATCTATACTTTGCGTAGCGAATTGTTCGGAAAGCTTGCGGGCAGCTTCAGATGACTTTGCCATGATAAGTACACCACCGGTTGGCCTGTCTAGCCGGTGCACCGGGTAAACATATTGGCCAATTTGATCACGCAAAATCTGTAAAGCAAATTGGGTGGCTTCTTTAGCTATCCAACTTCGGTGAACTAACAATCCAACTGGTTTATATACCGCTACATAATGGTCATCTTCAAACAACACGGGTAGTTGTTCAGGAATAGCTTCAACAATCTCTTCATTAAGCTTGGAGTCGTTAGTCATTACTTAAAACTCTCATCGATTGTTTTTATAACGGCCAGCAAGGGCTTAGCGTCAAATGCCAATTGCTTAATCGCTTCTTCTGCATAAGGGCTTATTTCAACTTTTTGAGGTAACGGAGCGCCGAGTTCAATAAGTTCACGCATTTTAGGAATAAAAATAAACTGTAACCATTGCGGTAAAGTTAAGGTGTCGATACAAAACGGTTGGCTGCTAGCGAGCTGCTCGGTGCTGGGCGCAGTGTTCTGCCAATTATTAGTTTGTTTTAAACATTGCTCTAATTGTGAAAGCAACTGCAAGGTTGATTGAGACATAGGGTTTAATACGGCAAAAATCGAAGTGTAACACCTTGCCTAAGCATTACCCACCACACAGTGATAATTGCTCTCACCTGCATAAATGTGGATACTGGCGCCAAATGTTGTGGATAGAATAGTAACAATGAACAAACTTAGCACCTTAAGCGAAATTCTTCAGGCATCAGGCAGTGAATTAAGGGTTTATGAAATGGGTCGGCAGATCCATCACATCAGCAGTAAAGACTTCTACCAGATGGAAGTGGCTAAGCTGCCCTACCCTGCTCCTATTCAACAACATGCAAGATTTGCACTTTGTTTTTGGCAAAAACAACAATCTACTACACCATATATATGGTTTTTACAATTACCCGTAGATGAGCAAGGTTTTATTAACCTTGCAGCTCGCGATCAGTTCATCCAATTAGTTGTTGATGCTTTAGGGCAAGAACTTAACCGTCAGCCTAATGAGGAACAGCAGCAAGCCTTAGCCAACAACCAATATATTTATAAACCCCTTGAAGAAAAGTTAGCTTTTTTTAATGCGCTATACAAAAGGGATAGCCAGTTAGCACCGTCGGAGCATTATTTAGCCTTTCGTCGCTATCTACAAAACGATGAAGAATGGGACAACTGGCAGAGCTTAGCCTTACAAGGGATCGCCGATTTGGTAACAAGGCTAGATAGAGATGACAACAGTAAACTGCTGAATCTGGCTTTCTCTCACCTTCCACTAGAGGTAGCCAACAAAACTCTTGAGCTATTAGAACATGCTAAGTTGGATCAACAATTAAGCCATACCCTAGCCCATTTGCACCAACAGCAACTATTAGAAGATGAAGAGCTGGCTAGTTTATATCTTCGTGCCTTAGCGGGAGCTTCGGTCAAGCCGCTCACCCAACAGGCGATTGAATTACAGCTTTCTAAAGCAAAGTCTGTTCATAGTTTTATTGCTGTGGCAGGAAGACTTTGGCAATCGTTGAGTTCTCCCTCTTTACTTAGGTTTTTCTTCGAAGCCATCGCCAAGCAAGATGACCCAGAGCTATTTCAGCAAATTTTCGCCGATTTAGTCTTCATACCAAGTTTACGGACTTTTGTATTATCCCAGCTACGCGACCCTAATAACTCCGAAGCGCTGCAGTTATCCATTGCTCAGCTGATAAAGCTGTATCAAGCACCTAAACACCACTAAGGAATAGTAATGTCTCAGCAAATTGCATTAATCGCGATAAAAGCCTTACTGGATGAAAACAAACAACCCACCCTTGCCTTAGTAAAAGGTAAGCTCTCCACAAGGTTGCCAATGCCTACGGTAATTGCGGCTATTAATGCCTATAAAAAAGATCCCTCAATTGTTGAGAACCTCGTGGCTGAAGCGCCTCCCGTAGAAAAAACACCTAAAGTCATTGAACAACGCGTGATGGAACTAGAAAGCCAAGTTCAACAATTGTTGCAACGTATCGAGCAACTAGAAGCGAAGAGCTAACAATGTACTTAAGCGAAGTTAACTTTGAGTGCTATACCGACACAACCATCACCCGCGCTGAAAAAGCGATAAACCTGCTGTTAGATTGTTGGCGTTACAATGGACAAATTATTGGTCGAGAATTCCCCGTTGTATTAAAAGACGCCACTTTTTCAGTGCGAGTCGTTTGTCCCGAAGAAATTAGCTTATTAGATAGTTTTCAAAGTAAACAAGTAAAGCGCGCCAAGCTGGCATTAAGTGAGGCTGGCTTGCTCAGTCCAAAGCTTAAAAACCTCGGCCGAGACATAAACTCAGATGATAGTGATACTTGCGAAACGCCTAGCTGGCAGGTTTTGTATACCAATTATCTGCAAAGTTGTTCTCCGATCCGCTGTGGTGACCACTTTACTCCGATTCCTCTATATCATTTGCCAGCAGTTGCCAATGGCGATCAAAAACAGCTAATCAAGTGGCAAGAAGATTGGTCGGCCTGCGACCAATTGCAAATGAATGGCAGTATATTGGAACATTCTGCATTAGTAGAAATGAGTGAGATAACTAGCAGACTTTATCGCAGAGGTTCAGATTTAGCTAAGCGTTTGGAATACCTAAGCAAAGTGCCTACTTATTTGTATCTCTATCGAGTTGGCGGCAAAAGCCTTAAAGCGGAAAAACAACGATGCTGTCCAAGTTGCGGTGGCGGGTGGCTATTGGAAAACACCGTCCATGATATTTTTGACTTCAAATGCGACAACTGCCGTTTAGTGTCCAATATATCTTGGGATTTTAAGCGCTAGTCACACAGCTCAAATTTTGCAACAAACTCATCGAGTGTTATTGCTAGCACTCGGTCAATCCCCTTACCTAGTTGCTCAAGCACAACCTCACCAGATTCGTTATCGATGCTGACGACCTGCATCTCATCTTCGGTACTTGCAATAAACACAGTCTCTTTTTGCTTTAGGCGACGCTGCATCAATACATGGCCAATGATGTTCTCAAGTAACATGTCGAAATCTTGCTCATTCCAGGCTTGAACCAACTCAATGCGATTGTTTTGAAAGTCTACAGCTAGAGTTTCAGAAAAATAATCACCGTAAAACGCTTTAATACTGGGGTGTAAAGTCATTTCTAAGGCACGCTCAATTCCAGAGAAATCGCCTTTGGTCTCGCGCAACACTGGTTTCCAACTCACCTCTTGCTGCTCTGGCTCTCCGATAATGCAAGGAGACAGCCATTGCTCATCATACTCAACCGTTGGATAAGCACCGCTTTGCCAATGTTGTTCAAACTTATTAAAAACCAGAGATAATGGTTGTGATATAGGGCTGCTCATAGATGTGTTTCACTAAGAATTAAGATAGACTAAGCCTAACTAATTCCATGTAACAACACCATGAAAAAGCAGCCTTTAAACACTTCACAACAGTTAAAAGACAGTTTGAGTCTCGGTAAACCCACCGATTACATTAGTCACTACTCTCCCGAGTTATTACAAGGCGTACCTCGCACCTTAAATCGCCAGCAGATTAACTTGGATGAAAGCAAAGCCTTGCCTTTTATGGGCTACGACTTGTGGAACTTGTACGAACTCTCTTGGTTAAACCCAATGGGCTTGCCAGTTGTAGCGGTTGCCGAGGTAAAAGTAGCGGCTAGCTCGCGCTGCTTAATCGAGTCAAAATCATTTAAGTTGTATTTAAATAGCTTTAACCAAAGCAACTTTAAAAACTTTGATGCAGTTGCAGCGACTCTTAAAAAAGATCTGCAAGCTTGCGCTGAAGGTGATGTAGAAGTAAAGCTGTTACCAATCTCTAGTGAAATAGATGCAAGGCAAATTCCCGGCGTTAATATAGACCAACAAGAGATTAGCATCAGCAATTATGAGCTAGACCCTAACCTTTTAGAAAATACAGCTGACCCGCAGCAAGTGGTGAGTGAAACGCTAACTAGCCACCTATTAAAATCAAACTGCCTAATCACCAATCAACCAGATTGGGCCAGCGTTTATATCGATTACCAGGGCCCGAAAATAAACCAAGAAGCGCTACTTCGTTACTTGGTATCTTTTCGTGAGCACAACGAATTTCACGAGCAATGTGTAGAGCGAATCTTTAGCGACATAATGCAGTTTTGCAAGCCAAATACCTTAACTGTTTACGCACGTTATACCCGCCGTGGCGGATTAGACATAAACCCTATGCGCTCTAATGACCCTAAGGTTGACACTAAATTAGGCAACTGGCGTTTGCTACGCCAATAAAAGGTAATGATTTTTTGAGAGTTCAAGCTTGTTTAACGGGTATATTTGCCCTTATTACGTGCCTAGTAAGCTTTAATACTTCTGCTTACGAGCACGGTTTTGTTCATGTACCCAAAGCACTAGAGCCGCTGCGCCAACTGTTGATTGCTAATCCTCGTGAATGCATAAGACAAACCGAGCAACAATTAAACAATCAGCAACAAGCACCTCTAAATTCAGAATCGCAAAGCGCCACCCTACTGAGTTATCAACTGGGCGCGCTATGTGCCTATCGTATTAACGATACCCGACAGGCACAGCAATATATTGACCAAGCCATCGAACTAGCGAAACAACAGCAACATCAAGCTCACTTAACGCAAGCCTACATCATTGCCGCATTAATTCTTAGTAATGATCCCAATCGAGTAAGCGAAACAGAAACTTACATTAACCTGGCTCAAACCAACTTAGATAAACTCAAAATCTTCCCTTTACCTAACATGCGCTTCCAACTTCAAAAAGTATTAGCGCTCTATCACCTAAACCAAGGTAAAAGCAACGAAGCAAAAACTTACCTACTTAAGGCAAAAGAGGAAGCGTACGCTAGTAAATCCCCCATATTACGTGCCTGGTCAGAGGCATTACTCGCCAATTATTACCTAGCAAATAGTCAACCTGAATTGGCACTTAGCCATTTAAGTGAAGCAGAATTAGACCAACAAGACATCAATAGCAATGAAGCACTGTTGCTCACCAGCATGCTACAAGCCAATATCGCGCGGGTTTACCTTGGGCAAGGAGAGTTAGCAATAGCCCAACAAATTCAACAAGATGCCATTGCCAATGCGGTTGACTTAGGTAATTTTGATTTACAAGCCCAAGAGATTGCCACCTTGGGCAATATGTCTGAGCTAGCCGGTGATATAGACGCTGCTCTAGTGCACTACCTCAATGCGAAAGAGATAGCCAAAGCCAATAACAACCTCCCTCTGCTAGCAGACATTGAGCTGCAACTAGGCAAAACCTATATGGAGTTGTCAGACTACACACCAGCACTGGTCCACTTACAAATTTCTCGACAGCTTTTTATTAGCTTAAATCAACCTAGCAAATTACTGCGCAGCTTATTGTTGTTAGGTGAATTGCATATTAATAATAATGAGAACGGCTTAGCCATTTTACAGCTAGAAAAAGCAGAAGAATTGGCTAACACCATGGGGCTAAGCAGCAGCCATAGTAAAGTGTATAAACTGCTTACCCAAGCCTATGAGAAAAATGGCAACTACGCGTTAGCACTAGAGCAGTTTAAGGTTTACCACAGCCTAAATCAGCAATATCAGCAAATTCGCAATGAACTTAAACGCGAGCAGTTTAAACAACACTATCAATACATAGAGCAAGCTCAGCAACTGTCTGACCTAACTCGTGAGAAAGCGATTATTTTGCAGCAAAGTAACTTTCAACAATTGGTTCTTGTGCTGGTTTGTGTATTTGGCATCATGCTGCTGTTCCTATTCTTGGTGACCCGTCAAAAGCTACTGAGTCGAAACGCTTCGCTTAACGAATTAAATCATCAACTTAATCATCACCCAGTAACTGGCCTACAACAGTTAGCGAACAGCGAAGCACCTTTAGTATGTTTACGTGACAATCTGTCCAACAAACAACAAGCTCGTATTTTATTAATGCTTTCTATAGAGAGCATTAGCTTAGCCAGCCAGCAAACCCTTGGTTTTAAAGCTCAACGCGACTTAATAAAACGCTTTATCGAAGAATTGATTGAAGACATAGAAGGCGATTTCCACTTAGGTCATATTAGCGACAAGCAGTTGGTGTTATGTATAGAGCAAGCAGATTTGAGTCCGCAACAATTGGGCGAGCAGCTTAGTGGTCGAGCCAAAAACTGTGCAGAGCAACAAAAAATAGAACTAATTATGGCCATTGGATGTTGTAGCTTGCCATTTTTAGCTAAAGCTAAAGATGCAATTGACGATAAAGGAATGACCGAAGTTGTATGGTTAGCGCTTGAAGGAGCTCAACAGCTTTGTAAACACACTAATCAAACCCAATGGGTAGAGCTTACAGCAATGAGTGGTTCACACGCTGCGTTTTTTTGTAGCGACCTTACTCAAGATGTAAAACAAGCCATTGCCAAAGGCTTAGTTAAAGTAAACGCTTCCAGCGATAAGAGCTTAATAAATTGGTAAACTTATGCAAACAGCAGCCCAAAACTATGACACTTGAGCAGCTGTAGTTATCAAAGATCTCATGTTATGCTAACTTTTATATTGTTAGGCAAGCTAGGAAGTATTGGTTTAAACGATGAGCGATATCATCACTATTAAGAAGCGACTTGCGTTGGTGAGAAACGAAATAGACAGTTCCAACAAAAATCCTTCAAACCAAGATGCAAAGGTTAGAATGGAAAAAAAAGCAATAAGCCAGCTAATTTCTCGCCTGTCAAAAATTTGTTATGGTCTAGACGAACAGCTCGATCAAAAGCTTGAACAACTTATCCAAGAAGTTGAAAGTAATGACGACCTGTCGGCTATTTCTCAATACCAAAACGAATTAGATGGGCTATTCAAGCAACATAGCGAAACGCTAAAAACACTACTGGCGCATAATCAAAGAATCATTAAAACGTCGGGGGAATCACTTAAACGTATCAACGGTTTACCACCGCAATTACGTCGCAAGCTCACCGACTTTCTAGAACAAGAACCGGCTTATTCTCACAACGACAATCAGCAACGCCTTGAACAACTACTCAATTATTACTACCAAGCATTAATCAACAAACCTGCTCTTGGTGGTGCTCCCTTATCAAATGACTCAACACCTGCTGTAAAACCTAAAGAAAGCATTCTCAATAATCGCCTACACAAGCGTATTTGTGATGATCTGCAGCGGCTAATTACTGAACTAGATTACACCGGTGATATAGGGACTAAACTTGGCCAAGTTCGCTCAGACCTGTTAGTAGGCATTGAGCCAGAAGAGCTACCAAGCTTATGTATAAAAGTTATTCAGTTAGTTATTGAAGGCAGTCGCGAAGAGCGTAAAGCTTCACAAGAGTTCTTGTATTCTCTCAATGAGAGCCTAGGTGGAGTACACGATCAATTTAGTGACTCCTTGAGTCAATCTAAGTCCATTCATAAAGACCAAAAACAAAGTGACGGTTTACTTAAAAATCGTCTACTAGAGCTAGGCGCTGAAGTTCGTTCAAGTAACGATTTAGACACTCTTAAAAGCTCGATTCAAAATCGTTTGATTCAAATTGCCGACGTGTTCAAAGAAAAAGAACAACTTGAACAACGTACAACTGATCTCTTGGATGAACTAGGCAGTGTTGAGTTAAAACTTCGTCTGGTTCGAGAAGAAACTCACGAATATAAAAAACGCCTTAATGCGCATAAACACAAACTGTTTATTGATAGCCTAACTCAAGTTTATAACCGTGCAGCGCTAGACGAGCGTTTAGAGCTTGAATACAAACGCTGGAAGCGCTACGGCTACAATCTCGGCATGGCGATTATTGACATTGACCACTTCAAGTCGATTAACGATAAGTTTGGCCATATGGCAGGCGATAAAGCACTTAAGGTGATTGCTCGGGCCTTACAAAACAACCTACGAGATACCGACTTTCTAGCACGTTTTGGTGGCGAAGAGTTTGTACTGCTTATGCCAAATATTTCTCCCGACGCGGTAATGGTGCCGCTAGACAATATTCGAGAGCAAATAAAAGCGTTGCCCTTTAGGTTTAAAGACCAACAAGTGTCTATCTCGGTTTCTATTGGTGCTACCTTGTTTAAAGAAAGCGACAAACCACTAGATGCCTTTGAACGCGCCGACCAAGCCCTGTATGAATCTAAAAGTAGCGGTCGTGACAAAGTTAACATAATCAGCTAGTTAGTTTAGCGTTGAATTGAGAAATTCAACGCTACCCCCTCTCCTCACGCTATACTCTACATTGCGATCCGCAAATTACCCGTGAGGTGTCGATGATTACCCATATAAACCCTGTGGGCAGTATGAACTTACTGTCAAAGCTCGAAGTAGATCAACTCACCTTAAGTGCCTCAGAAGATATTTACTTATTGTACCGAAACTGCAGCTTAGCGGTGCTCAACTCTGGCAGTAAGACCGACAGCAGCCGGGAAATTTTAGAGCGTTACAAAAACTTTGAAATAAATGTATTAAGCCGAGAGCGAGGGGTAAAACTCGAGCTCGCCAATGCCCCTGAAGATGCCTTTGTTGATGGCGAAATCATTCGCGGCATTCAAGAGCACTTGTTTAGTGTGCTTCGCGACATTTTATATGTTTCTAACGAAATTAAAGAACAAGCCCACCTCGACCTCAATCAATCATCACACATTACTAACTTAGTCTTTTCGATGCTGCGTAACGCTCGAGTTATTCACCCAAGAACAGAGCCCAACTTGGTAGTGTGTTGGGGTGGCCATTCGATCAATGATGTTGAATACCAATATACCCGTGAGGTAGGCAGCCAACTTGGATTACGCGAGCTAAATATTTGTACAGGTTGTGGCCCAGGCGCCATGGAAGGTCCAATGAAAGGAGCAGCTGTAGGCCACGCTAAACAGCGGGTTAACGATGGTCGCTATATTGGCTTAACCGAACCCAGTATTATCGCTGCCGAGCCACCCAATCCAATTGTGAACGAGCTGATCATACTGCCAGATATAGAAAAACGCTTAGAAGCCTTTGTGCGAATAGGCCATGCTATTGTTATCTTCCCAGGAGGCGCAGGCACTGCTGAAGAGTTACTATATATTCTTGGCATTATGATGCACCCCGAAAATGCCCGCCAACCTTTACCTATTGTACTTACCGGTCCCAAATCCAGCGAAGAATACTTTAAAAGCATCGATGAGTTTATTGGTGCAACATTAGGGCACGAAGCGCAGCAACGGTATCAGATAATCATCGATGATGCGGCTCGCGCGGCCCAAGTCATTAAACAAATGATGCCAAAAGTGAAAGACTACCGCCGAGCAATTGGTGACGCCTATTCATTTAACTGGAGCTTAAAAATTGATAGCGACTTTCAACACCCTTTTGAGCCGCTACACGAAAATGTCGAGAAGCTTAATTTACACTTCGACCAAGCACCGCAGGATCTAGCCGCAAACTTACGTAGAGCATTTTCTGCCATCGTGAGTGGTAACGTTAAAGATGAAGGCATAAAACAAATAGAAAAACATGGTCCTTTTATTATTGACGGTGACCCTAAAATAATGAAAATGTTAGATAAACTCTTAAAAGATTTTGTCTCTCAACACCGTATGAAGCTACCAGGAAGCAATTACGAACCCTGCTACGAGGTTGGAAAAGCTAAATGACCTTGACCATAGGCGAGCTCGAAATTGGCTAAACAACTTGTCATCATCGACGCGTTAAACCTCATTAGGCGTATCTATGCTGTGCAGCAGCAAAGAACTCCTAATGGGGCTTTAGATAATGCCACCACTATGGCCTTGGGCAGTGCCTGTAAGCGCATTATTGCTAGCCTGAAACCTTCACACATTATTGCGGTATTTGATGGAGAACGCTGCGCTTGGCGTGAACAGCTATTCCCTGCTTACAAACAAAACCGTTCACCCATGCCAGAGAAGCTTGCCAAACAGTTAGAAAGCTTAAAAGACCATTTATTGGATCTCGGCATTGATTCAGTATCCGCTCCAGATGAAGAAGCCGACGATATCTGCGCAACTATTGCCAGTAAAGCAGCAGCGGCTAACTACCCAGTAACAATAGTGTCTACCGACAGAGGCTACTACAGCCTGCTTAACAAAGGGGTTAGTCTGTACGATTATTTTCGCCGAGAATATATATCCGTAGATGAAGTAGAAAACAAATTTGGCATAACTATCTCTCAGCTTACCGACTACTGGGCCTTGGTAGGAATTAGCAGCGTTAATGTTGCAGGCGTTGCGGGAATTGGAGCCAAAAGTGCAAAAACCCTGTTAAACAACTACCCAGATGCCCAAGCCATTCTAGATGCTCCCTCACCTAATAAACTCGCTCAGAAAGTACAAAATAGTTCCGCACAGCTTAACTTAGCTAAACAACTACTAAGCCTGCGAACTGATCTACAACTTGGCTTTTCTCTCAAACAGCTTAGGTACTCGCGAGTTAACTAAAAGATGGAACCATTAAGCACCATTCCAGCGAACAAAAAAACTCTAAGCCGTTTAGTCATTATCTGCTTATGTTTAATGTGTGTCAGTTATTCAGTACACGCAAAATTTGTCAGCACTAACGGCACTGCCATAATCGATGAACATGGCAAGCCTATATTTTTAAGTGGAATAAATTTAGGTAATTGGTTGCTTTGGGAAGGGTATTTGATGATGGGCGACTTTAACTATCGAACTCATACTCAGTTTTTGCATTCACTCACAACCGTTTTTGCTAGTACGCAAAAGGCTAAAGAGTTTGAGCACCAATGGCGTTTAAACTATGTTAATGAAGATACCCTATCCGAGCTTAACCGTTTGGGATACAACGCTGTCCGGGTTCCATTTCATTTCAATATGTTTTGGCAAGACGAACAACTCAGTGATCATGGTTTTCAGTATTTCGATGCACTAATCAATAGTGCAAAAAAACACAATATCTATGTGCTACTCGACATGCATGCGGCACCAGGCTACCAAAATCCTGGCGACCATGCCGATAACCTAGACTCTAACGCCTCTCAACCCAGAAGCTCTGTAAGTTTTTGGGATAATCCGCAAAATATAAATATTGCGAGTAAAGTATGGCGCCATATTGCCAGACGCTACCAAGATGAGCCTACCATTTGGGGCTACGATTTACTAAATGAACCCGTTCCCAAAGCAGGACGAGAATACGAACTTCTCCCCTCATTAATCACCATTCGCAATGCTATTCGCGAAGTAGATATCAACCATATTATTGTTGCGCAGGGCTCTTGGTGGGGTTCTGACTTATCGAAAATAGATTGGAGCAATCCTAAAGTTCAACAAAAAACCGGAATTGATAGCCAATGGGACGACAAATTGGTGTATCAAATCCACCATTACGGCCAAGCTAAAGATACCTTTGGCCGCGAAAAAATCACTAACAAACTAAACATCCCACTAATCCTTGGTGAATATGGTGAAACTGATGAACAAAACTTAAAACGCATTACTCTTTGGTCAAAGCAACATCTTGCAGGTTATTTCCCTTGGTCGTTCAAAAAACTTTCGCATAACAGAGCCTTGTGGACCATTCCCCCAAACAGCAACTATCAACGATTAACTTATTATATAAAAAATGAACAAGTGGCTCCTGTGGGATTTTACGAAGATGTCATTGAATTTGCGAAAGATAATATTAGAAATAGTTCTCCCAATATGCATTGGCATCCGAATTTTTACGATGCTGTTTCGCCAACTTATGAATAGCCTAACAGCTGAAATAAACAGCAGCATTGTAGGCATAAATGACTTGGCTAAAACCACCTTTGATAGCTCAGAAAACAATAGCAAAATGGTTGAAGAGTTAAGCAATATTGCCACGCGTTTGAATAAATCGGTTGAAGTATTCAAGTTTTAACGAGACTCAATAGCACTAAAAGATTTTTGTATTGCAATCAAGCTAATACCTTAGTATTAGCTATTTCCTTTTGAGTATCGCGTTAAAAAATTGTAAACTGTGTGTTGCCCGAACACCTCAAACTTCGGGCAATAACACGGAGTGTTACCTCCTCCCCCTTAGATAATAAAAATGCCTACGAATTAGGAAGAGATATGTCAACAAGACGAATCACCGTCATACCTGGAGATGGTATTGGCCCTAGTATTATCGAAAGTGCAATCGCGATTATGGATAAAGCGGGTTGTGGTTTCGAATATGATTTTGCCAACGCAGGCCTAGCAGCGCTAGAAAGCGATGGCAGCCTGTTGCCTGAAAAATCACTGCAACTTATCGAGCAAAATGGCATCGCCCTTAAAGGCCCACTAACCACACCGGTTGGCACTGGCTTTACTTCAATCAACGTATCTATGCGCAAGCACTTTGACCTTTACGCCAACCTGCGTCCGGTGCGTTCATTTGTTGGTACTAAAGCGCGTTACGAAGACGTAGATATTATTACCGTTCGAGAAAACACCCAAGGCATGTACTCGGGTGTTGGCCAAAAACGTAGTGAAGATGGCTCAAGCGCCGAAGCGATGAGTATTATCACTCGAGATGGTGCAGAGCGTATCGTTAAGTTTGCCTACGAATTAGCCCGCCGCGAAGGCCGAAAAAAAGTAACTGCCGTTCATAAAGCAAACATCATGAAATCAACTTCAGGTTTGTTCCTAGAAGTGGCTCGTGAAGTGGCTAAGCAATACCCAGATATCGAATCTGAAGAGATGATTGTAGACGCGGCGTGTATGAACTTAGTGATGTACCCAGAGCGCTTCGACGTAATGGTTACCACTAACTTGTTTGGTGATATTTTGTCAGACTTGTGTGCTGGTCTAGTAGGCGGCCTTGGTATGGCTCCTGGCGCTAATATTGGTGAACGAGCAGCCATTTTTGAAGCCGTGCACGGCAGCGCACCAGATATTGCCGGCCAAGACATTGCTAACCCTACCTCGGTTATTCTAGCGAGCATTCAAATGCTTGAATATTTAGGTATGGAAGACAAAGCCGAAAGTATTCTTAGTGCAGTGAAAGACGTTATCGCCAGCGGTGACAGAACCACTCGCGATTTAGGTGGCACAGCCGGTACTAAAGAGTTTACTCAAGCGATTCTAGACCGCTTATAAACACCAAATAGCGGTATAAGTAACCACAAAGGCAGCCTAAGCTGCCTTTTTAATGTTCAAATCTTGCTGCTACCCTAGTAAACACGCGCAAATACGGTGATCTCTTCTCGGTCATGATAGAGATGTTTAGCTCGTACTTCGTGCTCAAAACCTAACTCGCTTAAGCCCTCTTTAAGTAAGTTAAGATCTTGGTTTACCTCAGCAAAGCGCTGCTTCATTGGCAGCTTTAAATTAAACATGGCATATTGACACCAGCCATTTGCCAACCACTTCAACATTAATCGGCTAACTTTAGCCGGGCGCTCTACCATGTCGCAAACTAGCCAGCTCACATTGCTTCGCTCAGGCTGGTATTTAAAACCATCTTCACGATAATGCTGCACTTGGCCAGTATCCATTAACGATTGAGCCATTGGGCCGTTATCAATGGCTGCGACAAACATATTCCGTCTTACCAATTGGTAAGTCCAACCACCCGGGCATGCTCCCAAATCAACAGCATGTTGGCCATTTTGAATATACTGCTCTCGCTCTTGGTCATTTAAAAGCACCATAAAGGCTTCATCTAGCTTGAGTGTAGAGCGGCTTGGCGCTTCTGCAGGAAATTTAAGGCGCAAAATACCGTTGTGCTGTGCGTTACCATTTCGAGTATCTGAATAGCCTAACCAACAATGAGTACCGCTAACAAAAAACAACTGCATGGCTGGCAACTTAGGATTGGTATTTTTGCTCAGCCACTGGTGCTTAACTAAGGCGTTTTCCAAAGGACGAGTAAA
The DNA here is from genome assembly GCF_019670125.1 of Agarivorans aestuarii. Classification (NCBI taxonomy): domain Bacteria; kingdom Pseudomonadati; phylum Pseudomonadota; class Gammaproteobacteria; order Alteromonadales; family Alteromonadaceae; genus Agarivorans; species Agarivorans aestuarii. The sequence continues at coordinate 1,662,041 of NZ_AP023033.1, read as the reverse complement.
CTTTTTACAAAAGCTGGACAAGGCTTTGCCATCGTTAGTATCGGGGTACTCCAAGCGCAAACTGCCGCATTTGGGTAGCTTTTGCTCCACCGCAAGAATAGATGCGACGCGGTTTGCCTCATCTAGTTGCAACTCGGCAAGCGCTAAAAACCAATGTCTAGCAAACACCAAATGACGAAAGTCGATAGCTTGATACAAAGCTTGTGCGTGCTCTGCTTGATAACAGCTAAACTCCACAAAACCTGCTCCACTGCTGGCTTTGGCATAACCAAAGAAGCCTAGCTGTTCTGCATGAAACTGGATCTCTGCGGCGCAGTCGCTCTCAAAGCCAGTACGACAATACAAAATTACACTACTCATTTGCACTTCTCTTTATTGGCAAAGCTAGGCATAGCCAAGCAATAATCAAAATAAACCCACCAATAGGGGTTATTGGCCCAAATACCTTTGAACCAAAAAAAGCTAAGCAGTATAAGCTACCGGAAAATAGCCAACCACCCAAAATCCAAAGTAAGGCTGTTGTTCGGCGTTTATCTATTACTACCAAGGCAGCCACCAAATGGATGATTTGATAAAATACACCGGTTTCAATCCACGATAGTTGCGCCTCACCTAAAAAACGACTAAAGCCGTGCGCCGCGCCAGCGCCCATTATCACGGTTATCGCACCACTAAGCGCTAACAACAGTCGTAAAGCCCAAGGCGTTTGATTAAACGTACTCATTCTGCATCCACCAAACCTTCATTAACAAACTCTTGTTGCTCTTGCTCAACCAGTGAAATCATCCACTCTCTAAACGCAACCAACTTACCTTGTTCGGCTTGGCTGGGTTTACATACCATGTAATAGGCATTTTTGCTTAACAGCACCTGTTCAAAGGGACACACCAAACGGCCAGCTTCGATCTCAGGCTTAGCCAATACGCTATGCCCTAGAGCAACACCCTGCCCATAAACTGCCGCTTGCAGCACCATGGTTGAGTGAGAAAAAATAGGGCCGTGGTTTACATTCATTTGCCGCAATCCCACCAACTTAAACCACGCTTTCCAATCATGACGGGCGGTATCGTGCAATAGCGTGTGATATTGCAAATCCTCAGGTTTGGTTAAGGCTTTGTCGCCTACCAACAAACTAGGGGCGCAAACAGGAACTAAATACTCGGTATGTAACTTATCGGCTCGCAAGCCAGACCAATTCCCCCGGCCGTAATAAATAGCAACATCAACATCTTCTGTTAACGAGCCTTCGTATAAATCTACCGCTTTAATTCGTACATCAATATCGGGATGCATCTCACTAAATTGCGATAAACGTGGCACTAGCCATTGGATGGCAAAACTAGGTTGTAAACTAACCGTTATGGTTCCTTTGGCGCCACGGGCTAGCAGACGATCGGTGGCTTCAGTTAACGAGATAAAAATATCTTTAATATCTAGAAAGTAACCTTGACCCTCTTCGGTTAACAGTAAGGCCCTGTTTTTTCTTCGAAAAAGTTTTAAACCTAAAAATTCTTCTAAGGCTTTTATTTGGTGGCTAACAGCTGCTTGAGTCACAAAAAGCTCTTCAGCAGCTCGGGTAAAACTAAGGTGCCTTGCAGCTGCTTCGAAAGCTTTTAAGGCATTAAGTGGGGGCAAACGACGCGCCATATTAACATCCCATTAACGGATAAGTTTTTCTAATCTATGCGCATTATAATTTATCTGTTGTTGTAGGACCAGTTGCAGATTACTATGCACACGCAATCAGGCGAAGGGGTCTGACGCAGCACCTAAAATCAAGGTGTTATGTCAGGCCTCTTTGAGTAGTTACCGGATTTGTAATTACTTTGATTGCTATGTTGTGTTTGCATTTGTCAGCCCTATTGCTGGCTTCCCTGTTTCTTATTTTGACCCTGTCTGTCAAAAAGAATTTTAAGCCACTGCTTATGCAGTGGCTTTTTTTTGCTTTAAATTCAAGGAAGTAAACGTAAGATTATTATGACTTTTTTGAAAAGCACACTAAACCAAACATTAAAAAAAATAATCCTTGATCCAACTCACTAAACAGCCCTAGTTCACCACACAGACAGAGATAGTTGCCGTTTTTGTTGATATTGATAAAACAACAGGCTTAACAAACCCAACAGCAAAATGGGTAGCGCTGCGTAATTGACTGCTTGCCAGCCCATAGTGTGCTCTAACCAACCGGCAGACAAAGCCGATATTGCCACCAAAGAAAACACCGTAAACTCGTTAGTAGCCTGCGCTTTAGCTTTCTCTGATGGTCGATAAGACTGAGTAAGCAGCTGGGTAGCACCAATAAACATGAAGTTCCAACCAATGCCTAACAAACTTAAAGCCAAGGCAAAGTGGCCAAAACTATTGCCCATTAAATTTATCACCACGCAGGCAAACATTAACCAAAGGCCGATAAACATCACTCTAAGCAAACCGATTCGCTGGATAAGATGCCCGGTGACAAAAGAAGGAGCAAACATGCCCAATACATGCCATTCGATAACACTAGCTGATTGAGAAAAAGCGTAACCATGATGGTGCATGGCTAGCGGAGTTGCTGTCATCAATAAGTTCATTACAAAATAGCTCACAGCAGCAGAGAGCATTGCAACCCAAAAGCCAGGCCCTTTAACAACTTCTAACAGTGGCCTAGCGTCTTGTTTTTCTAATCTTGGATTAACAAGGGGTTTGAATCGAATCAGCAGCAATAGAATTAACGCAATAATGTATAAGGCCAAAAGGCCAACAAAAGCCCCAATAAATGGCTGTTCAGGCCACCAACTTTGGCTATAGATAGCTAAGTTAGGCCCAACCACAGCAGCAATTACGCCGCCTACCATAATTGTGGAAATTGCTCGCGGCTGTTGCTCATCATCACACAGCTCGATGGCAGCGAATCGATAAAGCATCCCGAAACCAATGCCAATACCTAACAAAAATGTGGCACTGCAGAACAACAAGAAGCTTGCGGTTTGTAAGGCAAAAACAGCCAGTAATGCTCCACTAATTCCGATCGAATTACCCAGAACAAACCCTTTTTTTCTGCCAGTAGCCCCCATAATTAAAGAAGCGGGAATGGTGGCAAGCATTAATCCTAAAAATTGCATCGCAACAGGAAAGGTAATCCAAGCTGCAGAAGGCGCCAATTGCTGGCCAATTAATCCGGTGACTGCCACGAGCAAAATATTTCCGGTAGTTAATAAAGCCTGACAAATAGCCAGCATCCATACAAAAACATTCACGCTATGGCTCTCCCTGTTATACCAATCGTACTAAGTAACTAATCATCCTAACTGGTTAATAATACTCGATAACTGCGTTAGAATTTTTGATTGTAGAATAACTACTTATCGAAAAATCCTGCCTTATTCTCGAGCCTTTTCCCTGCGTTACTTCTGCTCACTTACTTTAGTGTGATTGGTATTAAAACATCATCATAGAGCAGATCTTAAAAATAGAGAACGTGAATTAGTTGTTCAGCTTTAAATAGCAAGGAGGCACGCAGAGAAAGCCTTTGGCTGAATGTGAAGCAAAAAAAAGCGCCATTACGGCGCTTTATTCAACGAAGGGAAATTTATTCCCACTCAATGGTCGCTGGCGGTTTGCCAGAGATGTCATAAACAACCCGTGAAATACCATCTATTTCGTTGATAATACGGTTGCTTACGTTACCTAAGAAATCATAAGGTAAGTGTGCCCAATGCGCGGTCATAAAGTCGATGGTTTCTACTGCGCGCAGTGATACAACCCAATCGTACTTACGTGCGTCACCCATTACGCCTACCGAACGAACCGGTAAGAATACGGTGAAGGCTTGGCTGACTTTATGGTAAAGATCAGCTTTGTGCAGTTCTTCGATAAAAATAGCGTCAGCGCGACGAAGTAAGTCACAGTACTCTTTCTTCACTTCACCCAATACTCGTACACCTAAACCCGGTCCCGGGAATGGGTGGCGATACAACATGTCGTAAGGAAGCCCTAACTCTAGGCCAATTTTACGCACTTCGTCTTTAAACAGCTCACGTAAAGGCTCAACTAAGCCCATTTCCATATCGTCTGGTAAGCCACCAACATTATGGTGTGATTTAATCACGTGAGCTTTACCGGTTTTAGACGCTGCCGATTCGATAACATCAGGGTAAATAGTACCTTGAGCCAACCATTTAGCATTTTTCAGCTTTTTCGATTCTTCATCAAACACATCAATGAATACGTGGCCAATAATTTTACGCTTCTTCTCAGGATCGCTTTCGCCAGCCATTGCATCAAGGAAACGATTCTCAGCGTTTACGTGAACAATGTTCAAACCAAAATGGTTACCAAACATATCCATGACTTGCTGGCCTTCATTCAAGCGAAGCAAACCATTATCTACAAATACACAGGTAAGCTTGTCACCAATGGCGCGCTGAATAAGCATTGCCACTACCGATGAATCTACCCCGCCACTCAAACCGAGAATAACTTCATCGTCACCCACTTGTTGCTTAATTTGCGCAACCGCGTTTTCAATAATTGATTCTGAGGTCCATAAGGCGTCACAAGCACAAATGTCTTTCACGAAATGCTCAAGCATTCGCAAGCCCTGGCGAGTGTGAGTCACTTCAGGGTGGAACTGCACGCCGTAGAAGTGTTTCTCTTGATTCATCATGGCGGCAAATTCACAACTTGGCGTTTGCGCAACGGTAGTGAAACCTTCAGGAATGGCCGACACTTTATCACCGTGGCTCATCCATACATCTAGCAATGCATTGCCATTAGCTGCTACAGCGTCTTCAATCGCCTTAAACAGCGGAGATTGTGCTACCACTTCAACTTGAGCATAACCAAACTCACGCTGGCCTTCGCCCTGTATAACCGCACCGCCTAATTGCTCAGACATGGTTTGCATGCCGTAACAAATACCGAGTACCGGTACCCCAGCGTTAAACACATACTCAGGAGCACGTGGAGAATTGTTCTCAGTTACGCTTTCTGGGCCACCAGCCAAGATAATACCGTTGGGTGCAAAGTCTCGAATGTCAGCTTCTTCAACATCCCAGCTCCACAACTCACAATATACACCTATTTCACGAATACGACGTGCGATAAGTTGGGTATATTGCGATCCAAAATCTAAAATTAGAATACGATGTTCGTGGATATCTCTGCTCATAATCACTTACTTTTAAAAAGGCTGATAAAACTAAGCGCCTTGCGGCGCTTAGAGAAGAAAAAACAATCTACTTAGGCTTAACCCATACGGTAGTTAGGGGCTTCTTTAGTAATGGTAACGTCATGTACGTGACTCTCACCCATACCTGCGCTGGTTACACGCACAAACTCTGCTTTAGTATTTAGTTCATTGATCGTTGCACAACCGGTCAAGCCCATACATGAACGTAGGCCGCCCATTTGCTGGTGAATAATCGCTTTAACTGGGCCTTTGTAGGCTACGCGGCCTTCAATACCTTCTGGCACCAATTTGTCAGCAGCGTTATCGGTTTGGAAGTAGCGATCTGACGAACCTTGAGACATTGCGCCAAGCGAGCCCATACCACGGTAAGACTTAAACGAACGACCTTGATAAAGTTCGATTTCACCCGGTGCTTCTTCAGTACCTGCAAACATGCTGCCTACCATTACACAAGACGCGCCTGCAACTAAAGCTTTTGCAATATCACCAGAGAAGCGAATACCTCCGTCTGCGATAACCGGAATATCACGACCTTTCAGCGCTTCTACAGCATCAGCTACTGCAGTAATCTGTGGCACACCCACACCCGTTACGATACGTGTTGTACAAATTGAACCAGGGCCAATACCTACTTTAACCGCACTTACACCGGCATCTGCCAAAGCTATAGCACCAGCGCCTGTTGCAACGTTACCGCCAACAATAGGTAGCTCTGGGTATTTTTCGTGAGTGGCTTTAATACGATCCAATACGCCTTGCGAATGACCGTGAGACGAGTCAATTAATAATACGTCTACGCCAGCTTCAACTAGGGCATCAATTCGCTCTTCATTGCCTGCGCCAGCGCCTACCGCAGCACCTACACGTAAGCGTCCGAAGCTATCTTTACAAGCATTAGGTTTACGCTCGGCTTTTTTGAAATCTTTTACGGTGATTAAGCCAGTTAATTTAAAGGCCTCATCAACCACTAGCATTTTTTCAATGCGGTGCTCGTGCATTAGCTTTTCAACCACGTCACGAGAAGTGTCAGTAGTTGTCACCAAGCGCTCTTTAGGAGTCATTACTTGAGAAACTGTTTTAGAAAAATCTGTTTCAAAACGTAAATCACGGCCAGTAACAATACCCACTAAGTCGTTAGCTTCAGTTACCACCGGAAAACCAGCAAAACCATGGATCTGACGCAGCTCAGCAATTTGGCCTAGAGTTAACTCAGGAGTTACCGTAATTGGCTCAAGTACAATACCTGCTTCAAACTTTTTCACTTTACGCACTTCAGCAGCTTGCTGCTCAATGCTCATGTTTTTGTGAATAAAGCCAACACCGCCCTCTTGCGCTAGTGCAATCGCAAAATTAGCTTCAGTTACTGTATCCATGGCAGCAGACACCATAGGAATACTAAGCGGGATATCTTTGGTTAGACGTGTCGCCAAATTGGCGGTATTTGGAAGTACTTCTGAGTGAGCCGGAAGTAGTAGTACATCATCGAAGGTTAAGGCTTCTTTGGAAATTCTCAACATAGCAACATTCGCCTAAATCAGTTAATAAAGGGATAAAATATTGCGGTCGGATTATAGGTATAAAGCTGGCCAAGGTAAATTGAAAAATGTTATTTTCTTACATTATTTTCAATTTAGCTTCGAGTTGGCTAATGCAAAACAATCAAATCGCCCAAAATATCCTCAGTGTAAGTCAATTAAACCAGCAAGTTAGGCGATTACTAGAGAACTCTCTAGGCACAGTTTGGTTAGCAGGTGAAATATCTAATTTTGCTACGCCATTTTCAGGTCATTGGTACTTCAGTTTAAAAGACGATGGCGCTCAAGTGCGCTGTGCCATGTTTAAAGGGGCTAATCGCAAGGCTGTATTCACTCCAGAGAACGGTATGCAAGTATTAGTGAAAGCTAAAATAACCATGTATGAACCACGTGGCGACTACCAGCTCATTGCAGAAGCGATTCACCCAGCTGGAGATGGTGCCCAGCAGCAAGCTTTTGAACAATTAAAAATGAAACTGGCGAGCGAAGGCTTATTTGGCCAAGCTGACAAGCAAGCCTTACCTGAATATCCGAGCACCATTGGCGTAGTTAGCTCTGCCTCTGGAGCAGCCTTACAAGATATCTTGTCGGTGCTTCAACGTCGCGCGCCCGCCATAAAAGCAATAGTTTATCCCGCAGCTGTGCAGGGTGATGCCGCTGCAAGCCAAATTATTAGTATGATTGAGCTTGCCAACCAACGAGAAGAAGTGGATCTGCTTATCGTTGGCCGAGGTGGTGGCTCTAAAGAAGATTTATCCGCCTTTAATGATGAAGCACTCGCACGCTGTGTATTTAATTCAAACATACCCGTGATATCTGCGGTGGGTCACGAAGTGGACGACAGCATTTGTGATTTAGTGGCAGACATTCGCGCAGCAACCCCTTCTGCTGCAGCAGAAATTGTTAGCCAACAAGCTAGCCACCTTTCAATAAGTTTAAATAAGCTAAGCCAGCAACTAGAGCAAAGCTATTTACATATGCTCAGTCGGCAACAGATCCGCCTCAAACAGCTTCATCATCAAGTAGAGACCCAATCCCCTATCCATTTATTAGAACAGCAGCAGCAACGCTTTGACGAGCTTAGCCACCGTTTGAGCTTTGCTCATCAACAAAGCTTAAGCCGAGGCAAGCAGCGTCACCAAGAAGCTAACTCACGTTTAAAACACTCTCTTTTAGCACAAAAGACCGATCGTCATCAGCAACGCTTAGTTCAACTTAAGCAGCGGCTGAATCTAGCCAGTGATAAGCACCTCCAGCATCAGCAAGACGCTTTGTTAAACGCTTGTCGACAAATGGATAATTTAAGCCCACTGCGGGTATTGGAGCGAGGTTTTAGCTTGGTGACTCAACAAGAAAAAATTGTTAAATCTGCTGCGGATTTAAGCATTGGAGACCAAGTCAACATCAGGTTTGCCGATGGCAAGCATAAGGCAACAATTATTGAATAAGCTCTAGGGGCTGTTTATCTTTCGAGCTGTTTTTTGCAGCAGTTTGTGGTTTATACAAGGCAGAAGCTTTAATGTGTAGCGAGCCTACATGAGAAGCTGATAACGCAGTAGAAATAAGCCACAAACGCTGCCCGAAGGGTTCGGCTAAAATCGTTTTATGCTTTGTTAAGGCGTATTCACTTAGAATGCTAGGCTACACACGCCTTGCTGCGCCTAAAACGATTTTTTCGCGAACAAAATTCAACCACGAAAGACTAACAGCCCCTAGCGTTTTAAACGCCAAGCTCACATCTAGTGAGTTAGTCATCAAAATTGATGGGATTTTAGTTAATTCTGACATAAGATTGATTCGACTAAACCGAATAGCTAGTTGGTTCGCAGTTTAGCTAGAATGTCGACTAAACCCACTAAGAGACGAAGCGAACATTCGGGTAACTAACTAGATATCAATATAAAAAGTAAATTAGCAGCAATACTATGAATTCATTGGATAGCACCAAGGAGCGAGAGCTAACCAGTGTCGATAACAGGGAACAGTTAATCGGTATGATTTACCGTGCAGCGGCAGAACCTGAATATTGGCCCGATTTGCTTGAGCACCTATACATGATGCCAGAACTTCAAAACACAGAAGAACATGGCCACTCAGACCCCTCTTCGGCACAACTAAGCCAAATGCTCGATGCGGTATCTCCGCAATTGTCTATGGCTCAGAACCAATACTCTGAACGAAACCAGATTTTACTTGAGCACTTTAACCAGGCATTAAATATCGCTAAGCGTATTTACCAGCTTGAAGAAAAAAACCATTCACTTAACTCTTTGCTAGACCACATCCCAGTTGGCGTAATTTTGGTGAATGCAAAAAGTGAAATTTTGCTCACAAACGAACTGGCAGAAGAAACCCTGCAGCTCGGCCAAGGTTTGTACCAGCGCAACAAAAACCTAGTTACCCAGCAAAGTGAATCAACAGACTTGCTCAATCAGTACGTAGAAGAGCTGTCGTCACTGGGGCCGAATGAATCCAGTAGCAGGGGTTTACCGATCCAAATTGGTCAAGAAACAGATGTGCAAACCATGGTAATTCTGAGCCCGGTAAACCATCTGCAAAACCCTAACTTAGAGCGAAATGCCAGTGTGGTGGTGTTTATCTCGCCTTCTCGCCCAGATGTAGAGCTCGATTTAGCCGCATTTGCCGACGGTTACAACTTAACCCCAAAAGAAGCGCGCATTGTTAATTATATTGCGCAAGGCATGTCGCCTCCCGATATTGCTGACAAAATTTTTGTTAGTTACAACACGGTGCGCACTCAGCTTAAATCAGTGTTCAAGAAAACCAATGTGAGTAGCCAGAGCGAATTAGCCAGTTTGGTGCTAACCGGGCCCTGGGGAATGCTATCGCAAAGTAGCCGTCACTTTGACTTTACCGAAGCTCACGATCTTAACGCACGCTACTTTACTCTGCCCGACCAACGTAAGTTGTGTTACCAAGAATACGGCAGCCCGAAGGGCAAGCCAGTGGTTTATTGCCACAGTATATTGGGTAGTCGCTTAGAGAACTTTTTTGATGATGTTGATTTAGCAAAACACCTAGGCCTGCGTTTAATCAGCATCGATCGTCCCGGTTTCGGAGGCTCTGATTACTGCGAACACTACGGTTTTGTTAGCTGGTCAAAAGACTTAACCGCATTACTCGATCACTTAGGGCTAGAGCAAGTTCAGTTACTTGGCTATGCCACAGGAGGCGTTTATGCCGCCTGCTGCGCAGCAACCATTCCTGAGCGGATCAGCAAGATGACTATTGTTAGTTCGGGTGATGCCCTCACTTACGACAGCGATTACGAGGCAACGGCTAAACTATATCGAATGCACATGAAGTTGGCTCGTGACTTCCCTAGTATGCATCGCATGTTTACTAATATTCTAGATAAGGGACTACACAAAGACCCCAACAAATTATTTAAGGTATTGGCTCGCGATCTAGAAGGTGCCGATGTAGAACTATTTGAGAGCCCACAATTTAGGGAGAAGTTTGGCCGCTATTTAAAAGAATCGAAGATCCAAGGCGGCAATGCCTTTTCTGACGAAGTGCGCCAAGTGATGTCACCTTGGGGCTTTGAGCTAGAAGATATCAAGGTAAGCACTCAGCTCTTTCATGGCGAGCAAGACAGGCATATTCCATTGGTGCTTGCAGAGCGTTTTACCCAACGTGCAGCTAATGCCAAACTTACGGTTATCCCTGAGCAAGGACACTATATGATTTATCGCCAATGGCCTGAAATACTCAAAAGTGTTGCTAGCAACTAAAGCAGTGTTATAGAAATTTAAAAAGGCGGCCAATGGCCGCCTTTTTATTAGCTGTCTAAGCGCTCGTAGCGCCGAATAACAGCTCGCTTAGATTTTAACTCGTTACAGCTGTTACAAAAGTAATCTACTGCACCACAGGCTTTTAGCTCTTCTAGCTCGGCATCACACTTATCGCAATGCACTGTCTGCAAAAACTTATGATGACAGGCTCCACATAACCAATGGTCATGTTCATGCTGCAATTCACCATCACACTCTGGGCAAGCTATTTCAATACTCATGGCTAACTCCGGCTATTTCTTTTTATACCTGCTTACAGTTTGCATTTTTTTACGACGACGTTCTTGCGCTAGAGTAAGTTTTGACTTCTTCTCTGAGAACGGGTTTTCGCCTTCTTTAAATTCAACCCGAATTGGCGTGCCCATAATTTCTAGGGCTTTTCGGTAATAATTCATCAAATAACGTTTATAGGCATCTGGTAAGGAGTTTACCTGATTACCATGAACCACAATTCTGGGTGGATTATAACCGCCAGCATGAGCATAGCGCAATTTAACCCTACGACCGCGCACTAGTGGTGGCTGATGGTCGTCTTGAGCCATCTGCATTATCTTGGTTAGCATAGAGGTAGAAACCCGCTTAGTAGCACTTGCGTAGGCTTCCTGTACAGATTCATAAAGGTGGCCAACACCAGTTCCATGCAGCGCTGAAATAAAGTGAACCCGAGCAAAGTCGATAAAGCCCAAACGTCTATCTAGTTCGGTTTTTATCCGCTCTTTGTGCTCGTTATCTAAACCATCCCATTTATTAACCGCAAGCACTAGGGCACGACCGGCATTAAGCACAAACCCAAGTAGGCTTAAGTCTTGATCGGAAATACCGTCTTTTGCATCGATAACTAACATCACAACGTTAGCGTCTTCAATGGCTTTAAGGGTTTTAATCACTGAAAACTTCTCGACGGTTTCAGTTACTTTGCCGCGCTTACGCACCCCTGCAGTGTCAATTAAGATGTAATCTTGGTCTTCTCGCTGCATAGGAATGTAAATGCTGTCGCGAGTGGTACCTGGCATGTCGTACACCACCACGCGGTCTTCACCTAAAATCCGGTTAGTCAGCGTAGACTTGCCTACGTTGGGTCGACCAACAATTGCCAGCTTAATCGGTAAGTCGGCAAATTTCTGCGCTAATTCATCTAGCTCAGACTCAGTCATTTCTTGAGTATCAGCTTGCTCTAACTCTGGCTCTTCAGTTTGATTTTCTGCCTGCTCGGTAACAAAAGGACGAAGCGCTTCTTCTAATAGTAGGTTTACGCCTCGACCGTGTGCCGCTGCAATATGATGAACTTCACCAAGGGCCAGTGCGTAAAATTCACCACAGGCAGCATCGGCATCAATACCATCAGTTTTGTTAGCAACTAAGAAAACTTTCTTTTCTTGTTTACGTAAGTGGTGAGCAATCGCTTCGTCAGCAATAGTCATCCCAGCACGTGCGTCAACCAAAAATAGCACTGCATCGGCTTCTTCAATGGCTTGCAAAGATTGCTGGGCCATCATTGCATCAATGCCTTCTTCATCACCATCAATACCGCCAGTATCAATAACAATGAACTCTTGTTCCGCCACTTTAGCTTGTCCGTATTTGCGGTCGCGAGTTAGACCAGGAAAGTCAGCTACTAGCGCGTCCCTGCTGCGTGTAAGGCGATTAAATAATGTAGATTTGCCAACATTTGGGCGTCCCACTAAGGCGACAACAGGAAGCATAAGGGCCTCATTTTTTAGAATACATGACATGACAAAGGCTCATGGTTAATTCACCATGAGCCTTTTGTACACAATTATAACAACTTAACTGCGATCTAGCGCAATTAACTTACCACTTCGCGTTTGAAGGATAATTTTGTCGGAGGTTATCACAGGCGCAACATATAAGCCGCTTTTATCTACTAACATTTTGCTAGCAAACTCGCCGGTTTCACGATCAAGCCAGTATAAATAGCCTTCACTGTCACCTACCAGCACCTTATTTCCGTCTACCGCTGGAGCAGTAACGATACGATAAGACAAGGCACCTTGGGTCCACTTCTCTACACCGTTATTACGCTCAATGCTGTACACATTGTCACTAACGTCGGTCACAAATAAGCTTAAACCCGAAGAAGCAAGATTTTGATAAGCAGAATAACTGCGCTTCCAATCTTCTTCACCGCTACGTAAATTAACCGACACCAAGTTTCCGTTATAGGCCACCGCATAAAGCTGAGAACCAATTAAGGCTGGTTTGCTATCAACGTCAACGATTCGATCAATCTCGGTTGAGCCTTTAGGCTGAGCTAATTTGCTTTCAAACAGCAGTTGACCACTCTCTAAGAGGTACAGGCCAATTTTACCATCACTACGACCCAGTATAATTGCGCCGTTAGAAATAACAGGTGGAGCTTTACTGCGCAGTGACAATGCAGGCTGATCGATTCTAATATCCCACTTCTGCTCACCACTATGAGCATCAAGTGCAATAAGGCGGCCATTGCTGGTTATCACTACAACTAAACTATCTTCAACAGCAGGGGCAGCCAATACTTCACCAGCCACTTCTGCTTGCCAAACTATTTCGCCAGTCTCGGCATTTAAGGCAAATACATCCGCATTTTCGGTACCTAAATAAATGCGACGATAAGCAGCAGTTAAACCACCCGATATACGTGCATTAGGTGTATTTCCTGAAAAGCGGTTATTGCTCTCAACCTTTGATAAGTCTTGTTGCCATAAACGCTGACCTTCTAAATCAAAGGCCTGCACTTGACCATAACGGGCTGCAGCAAACACTGAGTCATAGGCTACAACCGGAGACAGCGCCGAGAAGTAATCGTTAACGCCTTTTCCTACGCGGGTTTCCCACTGCTTGCTCACCGTAAACTGGTTTTCAAACTCAGGTACTGGCGCCATTTGCACAACATCTTCTTCAGAGTTGAACAAAGAACACGCCGACAAACCAACGAGCAAACAAGCTAAGCTAGCTGAACGCCAAGCTTTAACCATTAGCGGCCTCAACTTCAGTTAAATCATTAAGCTTTAGGTTTACACTAGGATCTTGCTCAGCAGCACCAGCGGCTACTGCAGCTTGATACGCTTGGCGGGCCAAGTCTTGCTCACCTTGCTGCAAGTAGATATCACCTTTAATCAGTTCAACTGTTGCTACTAGAGCAGGCTCATTCACTCGTTCTAGGCTAGCTAAGGCCTTATCAAACTCTGCTAGTTGCGCTTGCACCCGAGCTAGTCGGGTATAAATCATCCCTTTAAGCTCTTCTGGTGCACCTTCTAGGGCTAAGTTAAGTTGAGTTTGCGCTTGAGCGTAATCTTCTTTAACCACCAATTCTTTAGCTAACAATAGTGACGCAAATACTGAATAGTTTTTGTCACCTTGGTTTGCAGCTACAAAATTTGCCAGTGGAGTTAGCTCTTCGTTATTAGTGGCAAGTTGGCTAACAACTTGCTGAAAAGCATCTGAAGCCGCTTCTTTTTGCTCAATTTGGTAATCGCCAAAGTAGCGCCAGCCAAATACAGCTGCCAAACCAAGTACCGAACCGCCAATAACTGATGTTCCGTTTTTCTTCCACCAGTCTTTGATGGCTTGAACTTGCTGTTCCTCAGTGGAATAAATGTCCACAGCGTCTCCTTAACTAAACTAATACGGTATTAAGCAAGGCAACCAACTCTGATTGAGCGATGCATTGCTGTTGAATATCTTCGCGTAGGTACTTAACAGTAACCTGCTGATTGGCTAATTCATCTTCGCCGATGATTAAGGCCACTTTAGCGCCTGACTTGTCAGCTCGCTTAAACTGTTTTTTAAAGTTTCCACCACCACAGTGGCTCATAATCCGAACAGAGGGTAACGCATCTCGCAATTGTTCAGCTAATGAAAATGCTGCGCCAAGTGTCCCTTCTCCAGCATTGATCACATAAACATCGGCACTTGATGGTAAATCACCCAGTAACTCGAGTGTTTCAAGCAATAAAACTAAACGTTCCATGCCCATAGCAAAGCCAACAGCAGGAGTGGCTTTACCACCTAGTTGCTCTACTAGACCATCATAACGACCGCCGGCACAAACTGTGCCTTGAGAGCCTAAGCTTGAGGTTACCCACTCAAATACCGTGCGATTGTAATAATCAAGACCACGTACTAAACGCGGGTTTAGTTCATAAGCAATGCCAGCATTGTCCAAAAGAGCACATAGCTGCTCGAAGTGGTCTTTACTTTCTTGGTCGAGGTATTCACTCAAACTTGGTGCATCAACCAATACCGCTTGCACCTCAGGATTCTTGCTATCGAGTACCCGCAATGGGTTATTGTACATGCGACGTTTTGCGTCTTCGTCTAAGGCTTCTTTATGCTGCTCTAAGTAAGCAATTAAAGCATCACGATAATTAGCACGCGCTTCATTAGAACCTAAGCTATTAAGCTGTAATGTAACGTGTTTTTCTAGACCGAAAGCTTTCCAGAAGCGCGAAGACAAAATAATCACTTCGGCATCTATATCGGAGCTGGCAATACCAAAAGCCTCAACACCAACTTGATGGAATTGACGATAACGGCCTTTCTGTGGACGCTCATGGCGGAACATTGGGCCCATATACCACAAACGCTGCTCTTGGTTGTACAACAAACCTGCTTGGTTTCCTGCACGAACACAACAGGCTGTGCCTTCGGGTCGCAAGGTTAAGCTATCACCATTGCGATCTTCAAAGGTATACATTTCTTTTTCTACGATATCGGTCACTTCACCGATAGAGCGCTTAAACAAATCAGTGCTTTCTACAATCGGCATTCTTATTTCGTTGTAACCGTAGGCTGCCACCACCTCTCGAATTACTGATTCTACCTTCTGCCAAGCGGGAGTATCACTTGGTAGGCAATCATTCATGCCACGTATTGCTTGTATTTGTTTAGCCACATTAATCTCGAATAAAACAGGTCAATAATTATTAAAGGCCCTCGATTATAGGGCCTTTAAGCAAAGAGGTAAATTTAAATGCAGATTAGCTCTCGGTGATGTCTTTAATAGCGATGCGCGAACGGATCTTTGCTTCGAGTGCATCTACTAGGTCATCGTTATCAAAACGCTCTTTTTGCCGCACGCCATCTTGGTAAAAGCCGCTTTTTTTATTGCCACCGGTAATGCCTAGGTCAGAAATTAGCGCTTCACCCGGGCCATTTACCACGCAGCCAATAATAGATACGTCCATGGGCTCAACAATATCTTCTAAGCGCTGCTCTAGCGCGTTAACTGTTGAGATAACATCAAACTCTTGGCGAGAACAGCTTGGGCAGGCGATAAAGTTAATTCCACGAGAGCGGATCCGTAGAGATTTTAGAATATCAAAACCTACTTTGATCTCTTCTACCGGATCGGCTGCCAAAGACACTCGCAGGGTGTCGCCGATGCCTTGCGATAATAACATACCTAAGCCCACTGCAGATTTAACCGAGCCACTGCGTAAACCGCCAGCTTCCGTAATACCGAGGTGCAAAGGTTGGTCAATTCGACTAGCCAAACCTTGATAAGCGCCCACAGCAAGGAAAACATCAGAGGCTTTCACACTCACTTTAAACTGGTCAAAATTCAAACGGTCAAGTATATCCACATGACGCATGGCAGACTCAACTAAGGCCTCTGGAGTGGGTTCTCCGTACTTCTCTTGCAAATCTTTTTCTAAGGAACCGCCATTCACACCAATACGAATTGGGATGTTGCGCTCACGCGCAGCGTCAACAACTGCACGAATGCGCTGCTCGTTACCAATATTACCTGGGTTAATGCGCAAACAATCGGCGCCATACTCCGCCACTTTTAAAGCAATGCGGTAATCGAAATGAATATCAGCGACTACAGGAATGGATACCTGCTGCTTAATTTGCTTGAAGGCTTCGGCGGCATCCATGGTAGGTACAGAAACGCGCACTATATCGCCACCCACTGCGGCAATTCGGTTTATTTGGTCAACCGTTGCAGCAACATCAGTAGTACGAGTATTAGTCATAGACTGCACAGTAATAGGCGCGTCTCCGCCCACTGGCACATTACCCACCATAATTTGTGTTGATTTACGGCGTTTAATTGGAGTTGGTTGATTCATAATAATCGAAAGGTCTTAATTGTTTGGTATTTTCATTCGCACAACTTTACCGCGCTTAAATAACGATAAGTCGATTGATTCTTGTCCGTAACTGACGCTAACACCTGCATTAGTGCCAAGCACGATACTGTAGGGAGAAGGGCCAGTTACAGAGAGTGATTGGCCGGGCTGTTTGATGTCAGCCACTAGGCGCTTGCCAGTGGCATCCCTAATCTCTACCCAACACTCATTTTCGAAGCTCATGCTTAAGGCAGTTAAAGTAGTCGCTTGGTTTACTTCTGTTTCAGGCTCTGGGCTGTCTATTACAGTGGGCTCGGCAGCTTGAGAAACAGGCTGACTCGATGCGGTTTCGGTTACAGCTTCAGTCACTGTTTCCGGCTCAGCTTGAGGCTCAACTTTTGCTTGCGTTTCAATCTCGTTGGCGGCTTCTGCAACTGGCTCTGAAACAAGCTCTACTGGCTGTGCGGAAGGCTCATCAGCCACTTCTGCTTCAACAGAACTTAACGCTTTGATATTTTCAACACTGGGTTCAGGACTAACATCAGTTTCAGGCTCACTGGTCGGGTCTAGCATTCGGCTTTCTGAACTAGCGGGGCTAGCCTGACTAAAATCGACTTGTTGACCCTTTTCTTGCCACCACCAAATAACCAGCAAAACAACAATGCCAAGGCCCACTAAGTAGGTGAATTTCATCAGCCGACTGTCATGAGTCTCTTGCTTTATCCGCCCAGAAAAGCTCTGCATTTCTGTGCGTTGTTCATGGGCATCGTGCAGGTGGGTATAGCTAGAAAGCACTAGGTCTTCAGAAAGGTTTAGCAAGCGAGCATAAGCACGCAAGTAGCCTTTAATAAAAGTACTCGATAGACCACTATCGAAGCTATCACCTTCTATATCTTTGATGACTTGCAAACGCAGCTTCAAACGTTCAGCAACTTGAGATTGACTTAGCTTGGCGGCAACACGTGCTTCTTGCAGCATCTGCCCAGGGCTAAGCACTTCAATGTCTTCACTTAGCTCTGTTTGCTCTGATTCGGCTTTAGTAGTCATTAGCGATGTATCGTTTTGTTTGTTCAGATTTAGGGAACTGCTGTTGTAAGGTTAAGCCCCAACGCGCTTCTTCAGCAAAGTTGTCAGCCGCACTTTCTAAGCGAACCCAAGCAAAGGCGCTTTCCGCCGTAGTTTCAGCCATACTATCATACCGTTGCAGATATAATCGGGCTTGCTCGGGTTTATTTTTCTGGAGGTAAACTTCGGTGGCTCCGAGTAAAGATGCGGGGCGGCGAATGTTATAGGCTAAGGCACTAGTAAAGTAATCTAAGGCCTTATCTAATTCGCCAGCAGTTAAGGCACATAAACCCGCGTTCTCATTGGTACCCGCAACCTGAACGTACTCAGGATTAGCCAAAGCTTGCTTAAATAGCGCCTCGGCTTCGTCATACTCTTTTTGCTTACAAAGCATCACGCCGTAGTTATTAAGTACATCACCATTGCGCGGGGCTATCGATTTAGCACGCTTATAAGCCTCTAAGGCTCGCTCTGGCTGGCGAACACTTTGGTAAAAGTGAGCTTGAGCGATGTAAACATCAACCAGATTGGGCGCTAACTCTTGCGCTAGTTCCAAATTGCGTTTTGCTTGCTCTGCATCGCCAGCTTCTAAATAACGTAAGGCCAAGCTAATTCGGGTTTTAGCGGCAGCATCTTTATTAAGCTGTTTATCTTTATTGTTTACTTCTTGGCCATTTACACGGGTTTCGGTTACACAACCAGAAACCAAAAATACCACCAAAAACAAGTACAACCAGCGTTTCATATCCGTCCTTCGATAAGGTTAGTTATTGAATTGTGACTGAAATTTCTTGCTGTTGCATCCGTTTTTTCATGGTTCTTTTGGTTCTGTCGACAACGTCACCTGCTAGCTGTCCACAGGCCGCGTCAATGTCGTCACCGCGGGTTTTTCTCACCACCACGGTAGAGCCATATTCCATTAACACTTTGCTAAAGCGATCAACACGGCTGTTACTTGGTTTAGTAAACGGAGAACCAGGGTAAGGGTTAAATGGAATTAAGTTTATTTTGCACGGAGTATCGCGCAATACCTCGGCTAATTCGTGGGCTTGCTCCATAGAGTCATTTACGCCATTTAGCAGCACATACTCCACGGTTACTTTGCCACGGTTTGCATTTGATTTGTCGATATAACGCTTCACACCCGCCAAGAAAGCTTCGATATTATACTTGTCATTGATAGGCATAATTTCGCTGCGTAATTTATCGTTAGGAGCATGTAAAGAAATAGCCAGCGCAACATCAAGCCTGTCACCTAACTTATCTAAAGCCGGCACCACACCAGAAGTACTTACCGTTACACGACGCTTACTCAAGCCATAACCGTTATCATCTAACATTAATTCTAAGGCAGGGATCAAATTATTTAGGTTTAGCAAAGGTTCGCCCATGCCCATCATTACCACATTGGTAATAGGACGCTTTCCTTCAATGCCTTTATGGCCGATCACTTGCGCCGCTCGCCAAACTTGACCGATAATGTCAGAAACTTTTAAGTTGCGGTTAAAACCCTGTTGCCCAGTTGAACAAAAGGTACACTCCAACGCGCAACCTACTTGTGAAGATACACACAAGGTAGCGCGCTCACCTTCAGGAATATAAACGGTTTCTATCTCTTGGCCAGCCACTAACATCGCCCATTTAATGGTTCCGTCAGCACTACGTTGCTCGGTACTAATTTCCGGCGCACGCACTTCGGCCAGGCGCTTAAGCTTTTCACGTAAAGCTTTATTGATATTGTTCATTTGGTCGAAATCATCAACACCAAAGTGGTAAATCCACTTCATTACCTGATCGGCACGAAATGGCTTTTCACCTATCTCGGCAAAAAACTCTCGTAATCCCGCTCGATTAAAATCAAGTAAATTTGTTTTTGTCTCACTCATCGCTTAACTCCACGATCGACCAAATAAAAAAAGCGCCGAATTGTACAAATAATAACAGCAGAAAGCCAGTTAAACTCTGTACTCGGCGCTAATTGGCGGCTAATAAGTATTTAACTATTAAGCCACATTTGCCTAAGAAGCTTTCACCTCTTTTTCTTTATCTAGGACAAATCTCATTGTCTTCAAAGAAATAGGCGATTTCTCTCGACGCAGACTCAGGTGAATCGGAGCCGTGGGTGCCGTTTGGTGGCATACCTGAACCAAAATCATGACGTAAGGTTCCAGCGGCAGCTTCCGCAGGATTAGTTGCACCCAATAATTCACGGTAACGCATAACAGCGTTGTCAGCCTCAAGCACTTGCACCATGATTGGACCAGAGGTCATAAACTCAATCAACGGTGGGTAAAACGGTTTACCCTCGTGTTCTGCATAAAATCCTGCGGCTTGTTCTTGCGACAAATGCACCATTTTGGCTGCAACAATACGTAAACCTGCAGACTCCATGCGCGCATAAATTGCACCAATTGCGTCTTTAGCCACAACATCGGGTTTAAGTATAGAAAAAGTACGTTCTAAGGCCATTAACTAGCTCCATCTAAAAATTGGTGAATATCACTCATTGATATCGTAAGTGAATGATAAGTTAGCTCAACTCAGTTAACAACCGTGAAATTGTGCGAATACCATGGCCTTTGGCTCCAGTAGCCCAAAGTGCATTCCCAGATTTCTGATAAGAGCCAGACAAATCAAAATGTAGCCAGTTCTTTTCTGCATTTTCAACAAAGTGAGCCAAGAAGGCTGCAGCAGTAGATGCACCCGCCATACCTTCACCGGAAGATATATTGGCAATATCGGCAAAATTGGAACCAATCTGCCCCTTATGAAAAGGTTCTAAAGGCAGTGGCCAAGCTTTTTCAAACTCAGTTTTGGCAGCTTGCAGAGCTTGATGAACTAAGTCATCGTCAAAACCAAACACTGCGTTGTAGTCGCGACCTAATGCCATTTTAGCGGCGCCAGTAAGTGTTGCGGCGTCGATGATAACTTTTGGTTTTTTTTCACTGGCGGCAATTAAACCATCAGCTAATACCAAGCGACCTTCTGCATCGGTATTTAATACCTCTACGGTGACATCATTTTTGTAACGAATCACATCGCCTAACTTGTATGCGTCACCTGAGACCATGTTTTCTGCACAGCACAAATAAAGCCTAACTCGCTTGTTTAAACCATTAGCGATAGCTAAGCCAAGACCACCAGTAACCGTTGCAGCTCCGCCCATGTCGCTTTTCATAATCGACATGCCATCGGAAGGCTTCAAGCTGTAACCGCCCGAGTCAAAAGTAATACCCTTGCCCACGAGTGCCACCGCAACAGGTTCGCTAGCATTACCACTTGGGTTGAAATCTAGCTGTAACATAGCAGGTGCTTGAGTGCTACCTTTGCCCACTTGGTAAGTGCCTACCCAACCTTGTTTGAGTAAGTCTTCACCAGAGATGATCTCATAAGAAACATGCTCCGGTGACAAAGCACTTAAAAAGTTTGCCGCAGACTCACACAAGCTTTGTGGGAATATTTTAGCGGGGCCTAAATTAATCGTTTCGCGAGTCCAGTCTGCAGCAGCCTTTAGGGCATCAAAGCGCTGTTGGTCGGCATCACTGAGCACTACAACATCAAGTTGGTTATCTTGCTTGGCGTTGTAATAACCTTGATAAAAAGCCCAGCAAGCTTCTAAATCCCAGCTATCGCCAATGAAAGATAGGTGTTTTAGACCTTGTGCATCTAGTTTGCGCCCCGCTTTTTGAATGTCTTGAAGGCGGGCGGGGCCTTCAGAATTGATATGAACATTGACTTGATTAGCTTCGAAACTGATTAAGGCATTTTTGCCCCAGTGAGCGGCGGCAGGTTTGGCGCATAAAACTAGATCCATAACGGCGGTCATCAATACTTCCTCATTTGAGTAATCGACAACGAGCCCTTGGAATTTAGTCTAGTTCATCCATCCAGGCTAATATAATGGCTTCCAAAATGCGCTCGTTGCTATGCTGTGGGTCATCGTCAAATTCATCCAGTTGACAAACCCATTGGTGTAAGTCGGTAAACCGAACTTGCTTAGGATCTTGCTCGGGGAATTGCTCGGCCAGTTCTATTGCTATTTGCTCAACATCAATCCAACGCAATCCCATTAGCTTATTCCTTAATGCTGTTCAGATACCATATTAATGGTGTATTTAGGAATTTCTACCACTAAGTCTTCGTCGCTTACCATTGCTTGGCAACCGAGGCGAGACTCAGGCTCTAAGCCCCACGCTTTATCTAGCATGTCATCTTCTAATTCATCGCTTTCTTCAAGCGAATCGAAGCCTTCGCGCACAATCACATGACAGGTCGTACAAGCGCAAGATTTTTCACAGGCGTGCTCAATGTCGATACCTTCGCGCAAGGCTACATCTAATACACTTTCACCTTGTTTTGCTTCTACTACTGAGCCTTCAGGACATAAGTCCTCATTAGGCAAGAAAATCACTTTAGGCATCTTAAATCCTGTCTACTTGCTGGCCCCTTAGGGCTTGTTTAATGGAATCATCCATTCGCCTTGCGGCAAAATCTTGGCTGATACTGTCGAGTTGCTTAATGGCTTGCTCAATCTTGGCAACCGATTCACCCTCTGCAATGGTTTGTAGTTGCGCCATAGCTTGCTCAATGGCTGAACGTTCTTGCTCTTGCAATAAACGCTCACCACTTTCCAGTAATGCAGCGGTCATATCTTCAATAAATCGAGCCGCTTCTACTTGCTGTTCGCGTAGCATTCGCATGCTTACATCGTGCTTAGCGTTAGTAATAGAGTCTTTAAGCATTCCAGCCACTTCTTCATCGGCTAGGCCATAAGATGGTTTTACTTCAACAGAAGATTGCACCCCAGTGGATTTTTCCATTGCGGTCACCGATAACAAACCGTCGGCATCAACTTGAAAGGTAACTCTAATATGAGCCGCACCAGCAGCTAACGGTGGGATGCCCTTTAATGCAAATTTAGCCAATGAGCGGCAATCGTCTACTAATTCACGCTCGCCTTGTACAGCATGGATAGCCATTGCTGTTTGGCCGTCTTTAAAGGTTGTAAACTCTTGGGCGCGCGCTACAGGAATAGTGGTATTGCGAGGGATAACTTTTTCAACTAAGCCGCCCATGGTTTCAATACCCAATGAAAGTGGCGTCACATCGAGCAATAACAACTCGCCATCTTTTTTATTCCCCACCAAGGTATCTGCTTGAATGGCTGCGCCAATTGCTACCACCTGGTCTGGGTCGATGTTAGTTAGAGGTTGTTTATCAAAAAAACTAGCTACATCTGCACGTACTTTTGGCACGCGGGTTGAACCGCCAACCATAACTACGTTATTGACCTCTTCTAGCTCAACCTCAGCGTCACGCAATGCGCGACGACAAGCGCGTATAGTGCGCTTTACCAAGCCTTCGATAAGGCTATCGAATAACTCACGACTAATACTGCCCTGCCAACTAACACCATCAATATCGAGATTAATCTCAGCGCTATCTTGGTCACTCAAGCTCACTTTAACTTTATTGGCAATACGCGACAACTCGCGTTGTAACTGGGCTGAACGCACACCGCTTACTTGCGCTTGTTCGGCTATCCACTCCACCAAAGCATCATCAAAATCATCACCACCAAGCGCAGAATCGCCACCGGTCGCTAATACTTGAAACACGCCTTTAGATAAGCGCAGAATAGAAATATCAAAGGTGCCGCCACCTAAATCGTAAATGGCGATTACACCTTCGTCACCGCTATCTAAGCCATAAGCAATAGCTGCGGCCGTAGGTTCATTAAGTAAACGCAATACATGTAGGCCAGCTAGCTGAGCGGCATCTTTAGTACCTTGACGCTGGGCATCATCAAAATAGGCAGGCACGGTAATGACTACACCGTCGGGTTCACCTTGCAGTGCTTCTTCTGCCCTTGCCGCTAAGCTTTTTAAGATCTCAGCAGACACTTGAATGGGGTTAACCGCGCCGCCTACTGTTTGAATATGCGGGGTATTAGCCTCACTAAAATTGTAAGGAAATAAGTCGCGATCAATATCTGAGCTATTTTTCCCTAGCAAGCGCTTAACCGAAGTGATGGTATTATGAGGATCGGTAACAGCCTGAGCTTTGGCTAACTTACCAACATCTACCCCTTCTTCGTGATAACGCACCACCGAAGGAAGCAAAATATCACCACTATGATCAGCTAAAGTCACGGCTTTACCGCTTCGCACGGTTGCAACCAGAGAGTTAGTAGTACCTAAATCGATACCTACTGCCAGTTTATGTTGATGAGGAACAGCCGATTGCCCAGGCTCTGCGATTTGTAGTAATGCCATATAGATTAATAATCTAAGATTTTCTCTTCCAGTTGAAGCAGCTGCTGTTGCAGGCGTGCATAGAATTTGAGCTTACGAACGTCATCAGCCGCTAACTCAAAATTTTGCTCATTGTAGGCTTTTTCAAAGCTTGAGCTCAAGTCACTTCGTTGCTGCTTCAACAACTTAGAGAAGTCATCAATAGCCTCTTCAGGATCGGCAGCCTGTTCAATCTCTGCGAGTTGCTCTCTAAGTTCCATTTGACTCATTAAGAAAGCAACATCGTTGATGGTTTGCTGCTCACCGCCTAGTTCTAAGCCTTGCAGGCTCAATAAGTATTGTGCGCGGCTAAGAGGATCTTTAAGCGTTTGATAAGCATCGTTAATTTGAGCGGCTTTTTGCATAACTTGAGCTTGGCGTTGGCTTGACTCAGCAGCAAATTTATCGGGATGGTATTGTTGTTGTAACTCTCTGTAGCTATCAGCTAAACCGGCTAGGTCTAGCTGATAAGACGGAAGTAGAGAGAATAGTTCAAAATGATTCATAGCGTGTTCCATTTAAACGCTAAAGCTCTCTCCACAACCACATTCGCCATTCACGTTAGGGTTGTTAAATACAAAGCCTTCGTTCAAACCTTCTTTAACAAAGTCTAATTCCGTGCCATCGATATAAAGTAAGCTTTTTTCATCTACGATGACATTAACACCGTGGCTTTCGAATACTTTGTCGTCTTCAGCTAATTGGTCTACAAACTCCAAAATATACGCCATGCCCGAACAACCAGAGGTTTTAACTCCTAGGCGCACACCAGTGCCTGCGCCTCGGTTATTCAGAAATTGGCCTACATGCGTTGCTGCAGCTTCAGTTAGTGATACAGCCATGATGACTCCTTAAATCTACTACGCGTTTTTCTTTTTGTAATCAGCAATGGCAGCTTTGATGGCATCTTCAGCCAAAATTGAACAGTGAATTTTCACTGGTGGCAATGCTAACTCTTCGGCGATATCGGTATTTTTAAGCTCTTGAGCTTCATCTAAGCTTTTGCCTTTAACCCACTCGGTAACCAATGAGCTAGATGCGATTGCTGAGCCACAGCCATAAGTTTTAAAACGTGCGTCTTCAATTACGCCTTCGTCGCTTACTTTAAGTTGTAGTTTCATCACATCACCACAAGCGGGTGCGCCAACCATACCGGTGCCAATGTGGCTATCGTCTTTATCTTCGAAAGCGCCAACGTTACGCGGGTTTTCGTAATGATCAATTACTTTTTCACTATAAGCCATGATATCTCTCCAAATCCGTTATTTATTTTACTTAGTGGTGTGCCCACTCAACTTGGCTCAGGTCTACGCCGTCTTTAAACATGTCCCAAAGTGGAGACATTTCGCGAAGTCGGCCGATGCCTTCGTTAATCACTTTAACTGCGTAATCTATTTCTTCTTCAGTAGTGAAGCGACCAAAAGAGAAACGAATAGAGCTGTGTGCTAGTTCATCATCTAAACCTAGTGCTCTAAGCACGTATGACGGTTCTAAGCTCGCAGAAGTACATGCAGAGCCAGATGAAACAGCTAAATCTTTAAGTGCCATAATCAAAGACTCACCTTCAACATAAGCAAAACTTACATTTAAGTTAGCCACTACGCGTTGGTCAAAATCGCCGTTTACGTAGGTTTCTTCAATATCTTTAATGCCGGCCCAAAAACGATCACGCAAGGCGTGAATATGTTCGTTATCTTTTGCCATGTCTTGCTTAGCGATGGCAAAGGCTTCACCCATTCCAACAATTTGGTGAGTTGGCAATGTGCCTGAACGCATACCACGCTCATGGCCGCCACCGTGTACTTGAGCTTCTAAACGAATACGCGGCTTGCGTTGTACGTATAATGCGCCGATACCTTTTGGCCCATAAACTTTATGAGCCGAGAAAGACATCATGTCTACCGGAAGATCTTGTAGGTCAATCTCAACTTTGCCAGCGCTTTGTGCGGCATCAACATGGAACAAGATTTTACGAGAGCGACATAGCTCACCAATCGCTTTAATGTCTTGAATCACGCCAATTTCGTTGTTCACATGCATAATAGAAACAAGAACAGTATCTTCGCGTAACGCTTCGGTTAGAGTCTCAAGACTAATAACACCATTGCTCTCAGGGTCTAAATAGGTCACTTCGTAACCCTCTCGCTCTAGTTGGCGACAGGTATCAAGCACAGCTTTGTGCTCAGTTTTACAAGTGATGATATGCTTACCTTTTTATTGTAAAAGTGAGCAGCGCCCTTAATAGCAAGGTTATTTGATTCTGTAGCACCCGAGGTAAATACAATTTCACGTGGGTCAGCATTCACTAAATCGGCTATTTGATTGCGGGCAATATCTACAGCTTCTTCTGCTTGCCAGCCAAAACGGTGTGAACGTGAAGCAGGGTTACCGTAAATACCATCTACGCTAAGGTATTGCATCATCTTTTCGGCAACACGAGGGTCAACAGGTGTGGTTGCAGAATAATCAAGATAAATTGGTAATTTCATTAAAGTTCTCCGTTACTACTCGGCGAAAGCGAGCGTCATAAACTAATTTGTATCGTGTTGTTATCAACGTGCTGAAGTTGGTCTTGGTTATGCGCTACATTAACAATTTGTCGCTCACGCATTAAGCCACCTAAGCTTATATTATCCAAGAAGTCGGCAATTCTTTCACTTAAGTCATTCCACAATGAATGAGTAAGGCAAGGTTTGCCACCTTGGCAGTCTGCGGAGCCGTGGCAACGTGTTGCATCAATCGACTCATCAACAGCGTGGATCACCATGCCTACTGCAATATCATCAGCGTCCATACCTAGGCGATATCCGCCACCAGGGCCACGCACGCTGGTTACTAAGCCATGTTTACGTAATTTTGAAAACAGCTGCTCCAAATAAGACAAAGAAATACCTTGTCGCTCAGAAATGTCAGCTAAAGAGACCGGCCCTTCTTCCATATGAAGAGCAACATCTAACATCGCTGTAACTGCGTAGCGTCCCTTAGAAGTCAAGCGCATATCAAACCCATTTATCCCGTGAACTTGGTCACAATCTTTCCATAACCTACTAATTTAGTCAAGTATAAAACCTAGTAAATTAGTCAGGTTTATTTTTCAGGCTTTGAAATATGTTTATCAAAAGAGGTTAAAATACCGCGCATTACATTAAGCTCTTGTTTTTCCATGCGAATACGATTAAACATTCGTCTAACTTTTTCCATCACCTTGCCGGGATGTGGCTTTATAATGAAGCCAGAGTCTGCGATAGATTGCTCAAAATGCTGGTAAAAACGCTCTAGATCGTCGGCATGTGGGTAAGCTTCTGGGGCAGCTTCAGGATGGGTGTTTTGTAAGTCTAAGTAAGCCATACGAACTTCATAACACAATAGTTGAACAGCCATAGCTAAATTAAGGGAGCTATATTCTGGATTAGCCGGAACACAAACGTGAAAGTGGCATTGCTGTAACTCGGCATTATTTAAGCCGCTATTTTCACGACCAAATACAATAGCGACTTTTGCATCGCGTGCTTCATTAGCTAATTTTACGCCGGCTTCTCGCCCATCAACCATCGGCCAATCTAAAGTTCGAGAACGGGCACTGGCGCCAATAACTAGCTGACAGTCTGCAACTGCTTCTGATAACTCTGAGACAATTGTGGTCCCACCAAGTACATCTGCTGCACCAGCAGATAAGGCTACCGACTTACCATCAATTTCCGCTTCTGGAGCCACCAAGCACAAATCGCTAATTCCCATGGTTTTCATTGCTCTTGCTGCAGAGCCAATATTGCCACTATGACTAGTGCCAACTAAAACCACTCGAACATTTTCCAACATTACTTTTACTTCACCCTAAATTTGTTGCGCGGGATTGTAACATAGCCATAGCCTTAGCAGCTAGATTGGAAAAAGTTTATCTGGAGTGCCTATAATCAATTGTGTTTAATTTTTGTTTTCCCTATAATCCGGCGGTTATTTTATGTTCTTTCTACAAATTGGTGGTAATTCATGCATGCTATGCTAAACATAGCGGTTCGCGCTGCGCGAAACGCGGGTAAAGTTGTAACTCAAGCTTATGAGCAATTAGATAAAGTTGAAGCGACAGCTAAAGGCGCTAACGACTATCTTTCAAATGTTGCTGCCGCTTCAGAAAAAAGCATTACAGACACTATACGTAACGCTTTCCCAGAGCATTCTTTCGTGACCGAAATGAGTGGTTTAAGCAAAGGCACGGATGACGAATATCAATGGGTGATAAACCCGCTGGATGGGACCACCAATTTTATCAAAGGCATCCCCCATTTTGCTATTTCAATTGCATTACGAGTTCGTGGTAAAACCGAACATGGCGTAGTGTACGACCCGCTACGTAACGAACTTTTCGCCGCTTCGCGTGGTAAAAGCGCACAGTTAGATGGCTACCGCTTACGAGTTAACAAAGCCAAAGACTTGGAAGGTACCTTGGTTGCCACTGGTTTCCCTTATCGACGCAAACATTACATGGAAAGCTACATGGCGATGTTTGGAGCCATTTTTGCAGAATGTAACGATATTCGCCGCAGCGGAAGTGCAGCTCTAGATTTAGCTTATGTAGCTGCAGGCCGTCATGATGGTTTCTTTGAACTAAGTCTAAAACCTTGGGAAATAGCGGCTGGTGAATTACTTGCCCGTGAAGCTGGCGCTATCGTAACTGACTTTAGTGGCAACACTGATTTTTACCAAAGCGGTAATGTGGTGTGTGCCAACCCTAAAGTATTAAAGCACATGCTTTCAACGATTCGTCCTCACCTAACTGACGCCATCAAAGGCTAAGTTCTGAGTTCTAAGTTCTGAGTTCTATTAGTACCCTTAAAAACCAGCAGCTTTTAGCCGCTGGTTTTTTGTATCAACGATTAGCTTAGCTAAGCAAACTCAAAGCTTTGACTTTGCTTATTCTACGCTCCGCCAGGTTCACCAGTGAAGTTAACTAACAGATCTTCGTCGGTCACTATCGCCTGACAAGCTAAGCGATATTTTGGTGGTAGATCACTCACTGAAGCTCTTTCAGCATCCTTATCAGAGAGCTTACCGATACTTTTCAGTCCATCACGTTCTTTATCGGTAAGCATTGCGCCTTTTACACGCTCGCCATCCAAATGTGTCACTTCAACCAAACATGAGCCACATCGCCCATCTTTACATTCATGAGGGATCTTCACGCCGTTATCTTCAGCTAAACCTAGTAAGGCATCGCGCTTACCAGCGACAGCAGTCACTTTTTTGTTTTTACGCATGACCGGAGAAGAAAAATACACAGTAGCCATATTGTTTTCCTTTTAATTAATGATAAGTACTCAGTTTGACAACAACATGTGCTCTGTAAAAACAACGCAGTCAGGTGCAATTAATAACTTCATAATGATTTAATCAGCAGTCAATCGGCTGATACACGCTTACACAATAAGTCAAACTGCTTATCCACATTGCAAGCGTTACGCCAGCAACACAGCTATCACAATCCGGCTAAGTTCTTGAATTCCTGATAAACTCTCTAAAAATACAACTAACAAACAATAACTTAAAAACACCGTGGCAAAAATCATATAAAAGTTAGTTCAATATGGATCAGACCAACTAATCTAGCGATTAGTGTTAAGCAGACAATTTGCTTTATATGCGACAATTTTCAACTATAGTTGATCACTGAATCATGAGCAGACAGACAATCATTTCCCGCTTCTAATAGCCAACAAACTAGAGAGAAACAAATGCGCCGTATCTGGATCCTATTGTTAACTTTTTATTGCCAATATGGCTTAGCTACTCAGCTCACAGAACAACAGCTAGAAGTTTGGTTTGCAGCCAGTAAACAACTACAGCCAATAATAGAGAAGATAGAGCAAGAAAATACTCTGCAAGACCTAGAAAACCCAGGCGAACTAGCTGAACAAATGATTATTCAGCTAAACCATAGTTCTCATGCGGGTAAAGTAAAAGACGTCCTCAGCAAGTACGATTTAGATCTTGAAAATTGGGCCGCAACCACCGAAAAAGTGGTATTTGCCATGTTAGCGGTGAATTTTGAGGAATATATACCGCAGCTTGAGCTCTACGAAAATATGAAAAAAGAGCTATTAGAAAATCCCGAACTCACTGCCGAAGATAAGCAGCAGCTAATGGAATCTTTCGAAACAGGGGATCAGTGGTTCACTCAACTACAATCCGTGCCCCAAAGTGACATAGACTTAATAGCACCTCAAGTCTCAAAAATCAGCAAAGAGCTTGGCTGGGAGTTTGACGCTAACTAGCTCCTAAATCAAAGCTATCTGAACCTAACTCTGCACGTTCTAACTGCAGCTCAAGAAAAGCAATGCGCTTAGCAAACTCGCCTAATAGCGCATCTTTAATCGTTAATAATTCAAGCATTTGCGTAGGTTCTCGCCACTCAGGGAAGTCACCTTTGGCTTCCGCCTGCTCAAACGCCTGTTCAGCCTCAAGCTTATCGAAGAAGTAATAGGTATTCTCTACAATATCAAAGGCATAAATTATCGGACTAACGTTATCTGTCATGCTAAGCACCTTCTAAGGGATAACCCGCTTCTTTCCAACCACGAATACCGCCATCCATTGAAATGACATTGGTATACCCCATTTTCACTAAGTTGTCGGCACTCAACGCCGAACGGAAGCCACCACCACAATAAATAACGATCATGGTATCTAAATCAGGAATGGCCGTTTCTACGTCGCGCTCCATAACACCACGCCCCATATACTTCGCCATTGGAATACGACTTTTTTGCCATTCATCCTGCTCGCGGTTGTCAATCAAGGTAAACGCTAAACCTTGGTCTAGCCATTGTTTTACTTGGTGAACATCACACTCTTTAATACGACTGCGACAATCATCAACCAGTGTTAAAAAACGGGAATTATGCGCCATAGCTTCTTCTCCTTAACAACAAAAAACCCGCCGAAGCGGGTTTAAATAATTATGCGATAGGGTCCTGGTCGGCACCTTCTTTCTCTTCGATTTCTTTGGGCATAAAGTCTTCTTTCTTAATGCCTAAGTACAATGCCAGCGTGCTAGCAACGTAGATAGAAGAGTGAGTACCAATAAACACACCAAACAACAATGCCGTAGCAAAGTTATGAATTAACTCACCGCCCAACATGAACAATGAGACTAATACCATGATGGTGGTTAACGAGGTAACAATAGTACGGTTTAAGGTTTGTGTTAAAGAAACATCAATAATCTCTTCTGGGTCACCTTTGCGTAGCTTACGGAAGTTTTCCCGGATCCTATCTGATACAACAATGGTATCGTTCAAGGAGTAACCAACTACCGTAAGTAACGCTGCAATTACCGTTAAATCAAACTCTAGCTGCAACAATGAGAACAAACCTAGGGTTGCTATTACATCGTGTGCCAAAGCTAAAACCGCTCCTAACGCCATGCGCCATTCAAAACGCATTGCCACGTAAAGTAGGATACAGCCAAGTGCAGCAATAATCGCTAAACCGCCCTGCTCCGCTAATTCTTTACCTACAGTTGGCCCTACATACTCAATCCGGCGCATTTCAACGTCTGCGTCTACTTCACTACGAAGCAGACCCATAATGCTGTCACCTAAGTGTTGGCTATCAATACCTTCACGCGGCATCATTCGCAGTAGTACTTGAGTTTGTGAACCAAAGTACTGTGCAACGATATCAGGGTAGCCGTTGGTACCCATCACTTCTCGCACTTCTGTAAGATCTGCTGGCTGCGAAAACTCTACCTCAATCAAAGTACCGCCAGTAAAGTCGAGGCCCCAATTGATTTTGTTAATCGCCAAGCTAGCTACCGAAGCCACCATCAGCAAAACAGTAAACCAAATAAATGGTTTGCGGTGCGACATGAAGCGCACGGTGCCTTTTGGTCTAAATAAATAAAACACGTCGTAGCTCCTAGATAGACAGCTTGTCTATTTTCTTACCGCCCCATACCCAGTTAACAATAACTCGAGTACCTATAATGGCAGTGAACATAGATGTCGCAATACCAATCGCCAGCGTTACCGCAAATCCTTTGACCGCGCCGGTACCAATTGCAAAAAGAATTAATGCAGTGATAAAGGTGGTGATGTTGGCATCAGAAATCGTTGAAAGTGCGTTGCTGTAACCGTAGTGAATCGCCTGTTGAGGGCTGCGACCGTCGTTTAACTCTTCACGAATACGCTCAAAGATAAGCACGTTTGCATCAACCGCCATACCAACCGTTAATACAATACCAGCCATCCCCGGCAAGGTTAACGTAGCGCCAGGGATCATCGACATGACACCGATAATAACTCCCACGTTAGCCACCAAGGCAAAGTTAGCCACTAAGCCAAATTTACGGTAGTAAAGAGGCATGAATACCAGCAGTGCTAACAAACCAACCACAATAGCCATAAAGCCTTTGTCGATATTATCCTGACCTAAGCTTGGACCAACCGTGCGTTCTTCAACAATTTGAATCGGTGCGATAAGCGCACCAGCACGTAAAAGTAGCGCTAGGTTTTGTGCTTCTGCAGGAGAATCAATACCAGTAATACGGAAGCTGCGGCCAAGGCGTGATTGAATCGTAGCAACGTTAATTACTTCTTCTTGACGCTCTAGAATCGTTTTACCTTCAGCATCTTTATTGCCGGTAGGTTTGTATTCGATAAACAGGGTCGCCATAGATTGGCCAACATTATCTTTAGTGAAGGCAGCCATTTTGCTACCACCTTGACTATCCAAACTAATGTTAACTTGAGGGCGGCTGTATTCATCAAAACCTGACTGAGCACCTACAATGTGGTCACCGGTTAGAATAACTTGGTTACGTAATACCACTGGTGAGCCATCAACTCGCTTAGCAAGCTGTGAGCCAGGAGGCACTCGGCCTGCTGCTGCATCACGCAAGTCAGCGTCGGTATTCACCATACGGAATTCCAGCGTAGCGGTTGCACCTAAAATCTCTTTAGCGCGAGCGGTATCTTGAACACCCGGCAACTGCACCACAATACGCTCAGAACCTTGTCGCTGTACCTGTGGCTCGGCAACACCTAACTCATTTACCCGGTTACGGATAATGGTAATATTTTGCTGCAGGGCATACTCGCGAGTTTCTTTAAGCTTCTCTTCAGTCATTTTAGCGCTAAGGCGGAACTGGTCACCTTGGCTAGCATCACTGAACTGGTATTCATTGTATTTGCGGTCTAAAAAGCTAATGGCTTTATCTAGGGTGGCTTCGTCACGAAAACGAACTACCACAGAATCACCTTGTGCTCTTACCCCTGCATAACGCAATTTTTCTTCACGTAAGTCGCTTCGAAAATCTTGAATCATGCCTTCTTGGGCTTTACTTATCGCCGCATCCATATCCACTTCCATTAAGAAGTGAACACCACCACGTAAGTCCAAACCAAGCTTAAGTGGGCCAGCGCCAATGGCGTCTAACCAACCCGGCGTTGCAGGAGCGAGGTTTAAGGCAACGATGTAATCGTCACCAAGCAAATCGTGTAATAAGCTTTTTACTTTTAGCTGGTCAGCATCATTACGTAAACGTACTAAAGCTAAACCATCTTCGAAAGCAACAGAGCGAAAGTCGATAGACTGCTCAGTGAGGAAGTTGCGTATTTCATCTAATTGGGCAAGCTCAACTTGAGCGCCCCGAGTGCCAGATACTTGTACAGCAGGATCCTCTCCATACAAGTTTGGCGTGGCGTAAAGAAAGCCGATGGCAATCACAGCGATTACCATCACGTTCTTCCACCAAGGGTATCTATTTAACAAAATCTTATCCCTAGTGACCGAATAGCGACTACAGCGACTTTAACGTGCCCTTTGGCAGTACCGCTGATACAAAGTCCTTCTTAAGCGTAACAGTAGTGTCATCGCTTAGGCTTAATTGGAAATAATCATTCTCTTCAGAAATCTTAATGATTTTACCCACGAGGCCACCGGTTGTAAGTACTTCATCGCCCTTAGACAGTGAAGACATCAAATTCTTATGCTCTTTAACGCGCTTAGACTGTGGACGGTAAATCATGAAGTAGAAAATTACCGCAAAAATCACCATCATGAAAATCAATTCCATGCCGCCGCCTGCTGTTGCCGCGCCGCCTTCTGCGTATGCTGGAGAAATAAATAAGCTCATTGTTACCCTCATTAAAAATTAAAAACTTAAGACAATCTATACAACTATCTTATTAAATGGAGACTGAGCAAGCAAAAACAAGGTTTTACTTGCTCAATCGAGCATTATTCCGCCAAAGGTGGGACTTCACGCCCCAATTTTGCGTAAAACTCTGCTACAAAATCGTCTAACTTACCGGCTGCAATTGCGCCACGTAACCCTTCCATCAAGCGTTGGTAGTGACGCAGGTTATGAATGGTATTCAAACGAGCGCCAAGGATTTCATTACACTTGTCTAAATGATGCAAGTAGGAACGAGAATAATTTTGACAAGTATAACAATCACACTCTTTATCCAGTGTATTTGTATCTTCACGGTGACGTGCGTTGCGGATCTTTATCACGCCTTCGCTGGTGAAAAGGTGACCGTTGCGGGCGTTACGAGTTGGCATTACACAATCGAACATGTCCACGCCTCGGCGCACACCCTCTACGAGATCTTCTGGCTTACCCACACCCATTAAATAGCGCGGCTTATCCTCAGGCACTTTATGCGCCACATAATCAAGGATGCGGTGCATGTCTTCTTTTGGCTCACCAACGGCTAAACCGCCAATTGCATAACCATCAAAGCCGATATTGGTTAAGCCTTCCAAGGACACATCACGCAGGTGCTCATAAACACCACCTTGGATAATGCCAAACAAAGCATTTTTGTTTTCCAACTCATCGTGACGCTGGCGTGAGCGCGCTGCCCAACGTAAAGACATTTGCATCGACTTGTCCGCTTCTTCTTCGGTTGCAGGGTAAGGCGTACACTCGTCAAAAATCATTACCACGTCAGAACCCAAATCATTTTGGATTTCCATGGATTTCTCGGGCGTTAGAAAGATTTTATCGCCGTTTACTGGATTGCGAAAATGTACGCCTTCCTCAGTAATGTTGCGAATATCGCCAAGACTAAATACTTGGAAACCGCCTGAGTCGGTAAGAATAGGACCTTGCCAATTCATAAAATCATGCAAGTCACCGTGGGCTTTCATCACTTCTTGGCCAGGTCGTAGCCATAGGTGGAAAGTATTACCAAGTAATATCTCGGCTCCCGTTGCACTGACTTCTTCTGGCGTCATGCCTTTTACGGTACCGTAAGTACCGACCGGCATAAACGCTGGCGTTTCTACTGTGCCGCGTTCAAACACCAAACGGCCGCGACGGGCTTTACCGTCTTGTGCCAATAATTCATATTTCATAACTTACCTCAGATCGGAAAAACAGTCCGATTCAGATTGCTTCAAATAAGCGATTAGATAATTGTCGAATCGCCAAAATAAGGTTAACTAATCCAGTTTACGTTCAATAAACATGGCATCACCGTAACTAAAGAACCGGTAGCGCTGGTCAATAGCAGCTTGATAGGCCTTGGTGACATTATCTTTACCAGCAAATGCCGAAATCAGCATAATCAATGTTGACTCAGGCAGGTGGAAGTTGGTGACCATGGCATCCACCAACTCAAATTGATAACCGGGATAGATAAAAATGTCCGTTTCGGCGGCATAAGCTTGCAACGCTTGTTGCTTGGCTTTGGCATCTTTGGCCGCGCTTTCTAAGGAGCGAACCGAGGTTGTTCCCACTGCAATCACTCGGCCACCAGCCGCTTTGGTTTTGGCGATTTTGGCCACAACGTCCTCGCTAACTTCGGCGTATTCAGAATGCATCACGTGCTCATCTACCGACT
Source organism: Agarivorans aestuarii (assembly GCF_019670125.1). NCBI lineage: Bacteria > Pseudomonadati > Pseudomonadota > Gammaproteobacteria > Alteromonadales > Alteromonadaceae > Agarivorans > Agarivorans aestuarii. The sequence continues at coordinate 1,626,231 of NZ_AP023033.1, read as the reverse complement.
CAACTTTCACTGGCTGAAAAGTGCCTGCTCCAACATGCAAAGTAACAAAGGCAATGTCTGCACCTTTGTCTTTAATTTGCTGCATTAAGTCATCATCAAAATGCAGGCCAGCAGTTGGCGCAGCAACTGCACCAGGCTTTTCGTTATACACCGTTTGGTAACGCTCTTTATCTGCGTCTTCGTCGGGTCTATCGATGTAAGGTGGTAATGGCATGTGGCCGTAGGCTTCAAGCAGCTCTAACACCGTTCGCGGGTCATCAAAACGCAATTCAAATAAAGCCTCATGGCGGGCTAGCATAGTGGCATCAAAGGCATCAGACAAACGTAAAGCACTACCTGGCTTAGGTGATTTAGAGCAGCGAACGTGCGCGAGCACGCGGTGGTCATCTAATACACGCTCAATTAATACTTCTAGTTTGCCGCCACTTGCCTTTTGGCCGAACAAACGTGCAGGAATAACCCGTGTATTGTTAAACACCAACAAATCATTGCGTTGAATGTGTTCCAGTAAATCGGGAAACTGCTGATGTTTTAACTCGCCAGTATTGCCATCAAGACATAATAATCGGCTATCGCGACGTTGCTGTTTTGGGTAACGAGCAATGGTTCATCGGGGAGTTCAAAAGAAAAATCGGCAACACGCATGGGGCTAAAACTCTGTGGGCTATTCAATAATAAACAAGGCCGCAATTTTAGTGATTGCGGCCTGTAATAGCAAGGATTAGCGCTTGAAACACTGCGCTTTACTAAGCCGCCGTATTAACAGCAGAGGAAAGCTTAAAATCAATAACCACCAACTTGCCCCACCACCGCTAGAACTGGGTGTGTCGGCTATGCTGCAAACTAGGCTGCTATCGCCAGCAATACTGGCGGTATCGCTTATCCAAGTACATACCGTGCCGATGTCAGCATAGACGCCTGCACTACCTTGGCAAGACAAATTGCCCCAGCTAACCAAGCCTAATAAACGGTGCTGTTCCTGCTCTTCAATAAAAACCGGACCACCACTATCGCCCGAGCAGGCGTCTTGGTTGGTGCCATAGGCACAAAACATTTGCTCAGTTATTGATGAAGCAGACCACTCATCTGCGCAGCGCAGCTCGCTATACAAGCTCAAATTACCTTGCTGCAGCACATCTGGGTAAATAGGGTTAAGCGGGTCGGTATTAGTACGGCCAAAACCAACCACCGACATAAAGCCGCCGATATTTAAAGCGTCGGTCACTTTATTCGCGTTGAGAATAACTGGCGTAATGGTTTGTGGCTCGGCTAAACGTAACAAACTTACGTCATAGTCAAAAGCTGGGCCGCTATCAGAAGGATTCACATAGCTTGGATGCTGATATACCTCACTCACTTGTAAAGCATCCGGATGAGAACTATTGGCAAACTGATAGTTCCCCAATAACACCGTTACTTGCGAAGCAGCAATAGTTCGATCAAAGCGGCTACCATCGTGAGTACAATGAGCGGCAGTAAGCACCCACTGCTCGCCAATTAATACTCCGCCACAGCGAGAAGAACCAAGGAATACTTGCGCCATCCATGGGTAGTTAGTGGGTGCATCATTGCCACCAACAATAAACGGTACAATCTCGGATTCAGCTTTAAGCGAAGCGCTAAAACTCAACAAAAAGGACAAAACCACTAGCCACACTTTTGTATTTTTCATTTGCTTATTCTTGGTTAATTTCACGAGTGGTGACCTGTTCTGGGTCACCCAAAAAATGCGGCTCAGTTTGCAACACATGCAAGTCAATTAGGGCTTTACTTCGTGCCAATACTTCACGTAACCTAACTCGCCAATGAAACACCTGCGGGGCATCATCCACCACATAACCATAAGCTTCAATGCCATATTGATTAGCGATGTACAAAGCCCGCTCTACGTGAAACTGCTGAGAAACAATGACTAAGGCCTGCTGGCCAAACACTTCCTTGGCTCTCACTATAGAATCAAAAGTACGAAACCCTGCATAATCTAAAGCAATATGTTCACGTGGCACGTTCAAACGCAGCACGTCATTTAACATGGTTATAGGTTCATTATAATAGCGGGTGGCATTGTCGCCACTTAAGATTAAGGCTTGCACCTTATTAGTGTGATAGAGCTTAGCGGCAGCCTCAACCCTAAAGGTATAATAGGTATTTAAGCGCTTACCTACGTATTTGCTGGTTCCTAGCACTAAAGCAACCGGTTGCGCCGGCACTTGCTGCATATCTCGGAACCACTGACCTGAGACCTGACTAGAAATGTAACGGTCAATGGCCACAAGGCAAGACAACACCACGATAACCATCAGCAGCAACACGCCAAGGAATCGTTTCAATGCAAATACTCCGCCCATAAACCTCTATTGATGCCATGCTAGCATAGCCCAACAAGTCAACCCAGTAGTCAGATCGCTTTCGTTTAAAAAAGTTTAATCAACAATACCTTGGCAACTTATAATGACTACGTAAAGAAGCGTAAAACTATTTACATAAGCAGGTGATTTGCTAATTTAAGCCACAATTAATGTAATGGTATTTATTATATGAACATAACAAATAGCCCCCAGCGTTTCGGCCTAGTCAGTAAACTTATTCACTGGCTAATGGCTTTGCTCATTTTAAGCTTAATTGCGATTGCACTTTATATGGACACCTTACCGAGAGGACCAGAAAAATTTCAGTTATTTGATTTACATAAAGGCTTAGGCCTTATTGCAATAGCAGCCATAGCAATTCGAATCATTTGGCATCGCGTAAGCAAAGTGCCAGCTCCGATTGGTGAAGGGATTAAGCTAACAATGGCCCACCTTGGGCACCTCGCTTTATATTTGTTAATGTTGGCAATGCCCATTTCGGGCATGATGATGTCGCTGGCGGGCGGACACGATGTTAAGTTTTTTGGTTTGTTTACCATCGCTGGTTTTGCGGAAAAGAACGTGATGCTTAACGAGCTTGGAGCCTCAGTTCACCACTACGCAGGGCAACTACTTTATGTTGTGATTACAGGGCACGTATTGGCTGCGCTTTATCATCACTTCATCTTAAAAGATGACACGATTAAGCGAATCACCTCTAAATAACTGAGCGTTCGGCACTCTTCGACTTGCTCGCAGATGGCGCTTAGCGAACTCTGCGAGCTAGTTAGCAAGCGCTAAGTCAGAGCCACTCGCTTGCTCGCTTTAACATAAAACACCCGCCAGCCACTCCAAGAAGGTAACTCCCACCGTTTCGGGCCCGCCTTACGGCCTCCCGAGGCATAGTGAACAATTACCTGTTTAGAGCCTGCTTTATATTCAACCTCAAGTTTAAGATCGGCCAATGCTAAGTAGCGTGGGTAGCGTTGCTCAAAGTCATCACGTTGCCACTGGGGAATGCCCTCGAACAGCAAGTCGCTAGCTTCGATTAAACTAAAATCTTCCGCGTTTTCTACGCCTAACAAAGCCAATTGTGTGCTCAACCATTCTAGCGGCTCTACTTTGCCCCCTACTCCTCCGCCGTGTTTTTCGCCAAGGCTTACCCACAAATTCCAAGCAGCCATATCTTGAATACAATCAAGTTGGCTAAAGCCAGACTGTTGATTAGCAAGAATCCGCTTAGCCAGCGCAAGGCGGTAGTCTTCTGCGCTTAAGGCGACTTTCTCGCTGCCTATTACCCTGCCTGCGTACACACGTTGCATTAGCTGAGAGCCATCAGCAGCAACATTCGTTTTGCTTTCTAGCTCGCCATAATCATGTTTTACCAATAGCTCTATGTTAATTGGTGCTAAGCACAAACCGATGTTATTTAACTGCTTTACACCTCGCCCGGGTAAACTATAAATATCGAACACTACTGCAGCCACTTGTGCGTCATCAATTAAGCTTTCTCTGCCAATTTGCAGCTCAGTACTACCATTCCCCATTGCGTTGGTGCGTTTTTCGCGCCTCACATAGACCAACTCCTTCGCTTCACCAAGCAAAGCTTCAAGTAATGTGTCGCGGCTATAGTTTCTGGCTTCAGCAAGATCATCCAAGGCCATTACCGAGCGCAATTGCTCTGCCAGTTCCTGCGCTTGAGTTAAAGCTTCTTGGTTAACCGATAGCTCATCTGGCCACGTTTTTCCTCGCAGCAAATCGAGAGTGATACTCATATCGCAGTGCAAAGGCTGCCATTGGCTCAATACTTTTAAGCCATATTCTGATTTTGGCTTTTGAAATAGAGCGCGATTAATGCTTAAGGCAGCCGCCAAATCGAGCATAGCTTCACGCTCAGCGCCTTCAGGAATTAGATTAACCAAATGAGAGAAATAGCTATCAATTGGCAAGGCCAATAAACGCTGGCCATGTTGGCTTAAGCAATCATCGACTTTTAAAGCCTGCATTCGATTAAGCCGCTCAGTTGCAATGCTTAATGACTTTTCAGGTAATCTTTCAAGCAAGTGAAGTTTTGCTAGGGCGCGATGACAGCTCGCTGCAAATAACATCGGTTCTAGCAGCTCTTCACGCTGCAATTGCGGCGGAGTTACGCTTTCTAGTGGGGCAAACTCTCCCCACAAACGATAGCAATGCCCAGCACATACACGCCCGGCTCGGCCGCGCCGCTGCTCGGCACTGGCGCGCGACACCCGCTCTAAACTCAAAACCGTTCTGCCTGCGCGCTGCTTGGTGCGTCGCTCCAAGCCAGAGTCAATTACACTGGTGATTCTGGGAATGGTTAAACTGGTTTCAGCAACGTTAGTCGCCACAATAATTCGTCTAATCCGCTGTTCATTGCTGTTGTCTAATAGGGTTTTTCGCTCTAGCGCAGTAATACTTGCGTGCAGTGGCAATACTTCTGCATCAAGCCCACTCAAGCTAGCTTGGCAGGCTTGAATCTCTGCCCGGCCTGGCAAAAATACCAAGATATCGCCTTCATCTTTTATTAAGGCTTTGTGTACAGCCTGCTTAACCGACTCAGTGACACGTCGACTATCCGGCAAATGATGAGACTCTCGCGCTTCATAACTCACACTCACCGGAAATTCCCGCCCAGTGGTTTTGAGCACCTTAGCGGCTAAATATTCACTTAACTTATTACCTTGCAAGGTAGCAGAGGTAACCACCAGTTTAAGAGGTAAAGACTTAGCCAAAGCCAATAACAAATCAGAATCCCAACGGCGCTCATGAAATTCATCGATAATCAGCACGGCATAGTCAGCAAGTTGATTCTCAGCCAACCAACGCAGGGCAATCCCAGGAGTCACAAAGGCAATGTTGGTATCTTCATTGACGCTTGAATGGAAGCGAATCGAATAACCCACCTTATAGGGCGATCCGCTTAACGCCAGCTGCTCAGAGACATAAGCCGATAAAGCTTCACAGGCTATCCGCCTTGGCTGCACCACCAGCACCTTACCTAAACTAGCTGCCCACACTGGCAAACGGGTGGATTTACCCGAACCTGTGGCTGCCTCTACCACCAAATTGTCGCGTGCGAGTTGCTCAACAAAACGCGTTTGTAGGGAATCAATAGGTAATGATGAGAGTTTGTAGTTGCCCACGAAAATCCAATAGCTCATTTAAAACTTTGGCATAGTACCTTTAAGCCAATGTTATCGCGAATACTAGCTGTGTGACCGAGTTTTACTAACACCAAGAATTAGTCACAAATAGTATTTGTACTTGCTTTCACAATTAGCCATCACCTAAGCTAACTGCTTGTGCGCTAACCCAATTAATGGACCTAACATGAATTTTTCTAAACTTGGCAGTAGTAACTTATCGGTTTCGCGAGTGTGCTTAGGCAGTATGACCTGGGGCCTACAAAATAATCAGCAAGATGCGAATCAACAGATTGATTATGCCCTCAGCCAAGGGGTTAATTTTATTGACACTGCAGAAATGTACGCGGTTCCCCCTTCTCCAGATACCTACGGTAAAACCGAAGCGATTATCGGTAACTGGATTGCTGCCAATAAGCAAAAACGTAACGACCTAATTATTGCTACTAAAATCGCCGGTGCCGGCTTGCCTTGGGTGCGTGAGGGCGGCCCAATTAATAGTGAAGAAGTGGTTGCCGCAGTTGATGCTTCCCTGCAGCGCTTGCAAACCGACTACATTGATTTATACCAATTGCACTGGCCTAACCGCTCTACCCCGCACTTTGGCAAACATTGGCCGAACCAGATTCAGCCAAGCGCGATTGATGCAGCTGACCACCAAGCCCAGATGCTAGATATACTGCAAGGCTTGCAACGCTGTATTGAAGCCGGAAAAATTCGCCATTGCGGCTTATCTGACGATACTCCTTGGGGAATAAATACTTATCTTAAGTTGAGCGAACAACATAACTTGCCACGCATGGTGTCGATTCAAAACGAGTTTAGTTTGTTACATGCTAAAGATTGGCCGTATTTGATTGAGAACTGTGTGCAAGAAAACATTGCTTATTTACCTTGGTCACCCTTGGCCAGTGGCATGCTAAGTGGTAAATACGCTAACGGCGCTCGCCCTGAGGGTAGCCGCTGGACCTTTATGCAGCGCAACGGTATTTTCCGCGACACCGAGCTCGCTCATAAAGCCGTTGCCGCCTATGCCGACCTAGCTGCACATTATGGTTACACAGCTGCGCAATTAGCCTTAGCATGGTGCGATCAAGTTGATGGAGTAAGCTCTACAATTATTGGTGCAACAAACATCCAGCAGTTGGAAGAAGACATCGCCGCATTTGCTAAACCCTTAAGCGAGCAAGCTCTGGCTGATATAAGCGAAGTATTTAAACGCTACCCAGCGCCTTACTAAGATCTTTTAATCCACCATTAACGCTTGTTGATGGTGGAATAATTTCACTTCTAAGCCCGCTGCCTATAAATATCTAGCGAGATTTTTCTTTGAGTAAAGACTAGCGAGCAACTAGCGTTCATTGCTTTTCCTGTTGCTCACTTGATTGCTGATATTGCTCTGCTAGTTTTGCCATATTTTTGGTCATGCCCCACAATAGCCAGCCATGCCAAGGCGCAAAAAAATACCAATATACTAAGCCCCAAAAACCAGCCGGATGCCAATACAAGGCAACTTCCAATTGGTGTTTATTCTCAGCCAAGGGGTCGATACTAATTTGCATACCGCCACCACCGGGCGCTTTCATACCAAAGCGCATCACTAAGTATTCATTTTCTTCAACACTTAATATGGTCCAAGAATCGACTCTCTCGCCTACGGTTAATTTGCGATAATCACTGCGACCATGTTCGCGCCCGGTGCCGCTTACCACGAAATCCATCCATTCGCGCATTGCCCACAGAACATCTAGATAAAAGTAACGATGCTTCCCCCCCAACAAATTGATCACTCGCCAAATATTTTCAGCAGAGGCATTAACCGTGACAGTTTTCTTAGCCGCTTTGGCGTAAAAGCCATGTAATGAAGAAAAATTTCTGAAGGTGGGAACCCCATCCTGCCAGCGCTCAGGGTAAGTATGTACTTGCTCCTCTTCAAACACCTGAGCAATCGCATCATCAATTGACATTAGCTGTTGCGGGATTAAGCCACGTAATACTTCGGGCTTGGCCTCCAACTGCTCAGCTAATCCAGCAATCAGGGCTTTGGCCAAGCTTTGTGGAACAGAGGTAATTAAACCTAATACGGCGCAAGCTAGCTTTATTGGCAAGCCCGGTAGCACCAATATTTTTATCGACTTATTTAAGTGCTTAGCAATGCGCAACATAAGCTGGCGATAGCTTAACCATTCTGGGCCGGCCGCATCTAATACCATGCCTGCCGTTTCTGGCATGTTGGCGAGTTTAACCAAGTAATGCAGCACGTTTTTCAAGGCAATTGGCGGGGCTTGAGTCTCAATAGCTTTAGGAACAAATGCCAAAGGCATATGGCCCACCAAATCTCGCATTACCTCAAAAGCTGCAGAGCCAGGAGTAATAATAATGCCTGCGCGTAACTCAGTAACGGCTACGCCACTTGAGGCTAAAGCTTCACCGGTAGCTATACGCGCCAGCATGTGTTCCGATTTGGGTTTAACCGAGACCAAGCTGCCCATGTAGATGATCCGCTGGACCTTGGCTTTGGCTGCTGCATCAGCCAGATTTTTCGCGGCATGCGCCTCTAGCTCACCATGTGCTTGACCGTCACTCATTCCATGCATCAGGTAATACACAAGTTCTATATCTTCCAGCGCATCTGGCAGACTGCTAGGCTCAAGTAAATCTAGGGTAAAACGCCGACAACTTAATTCTGACCAAGGCGCTGGTTTATTTGGGTCGCGTGAACTAACACTCACTTGATGGCCAGCGCCGACTAAGGCCGGAACCAGCTTTCGGCCAATGGTACCCAGCGCTCCAATAACCAGAATTCGCATTTAACAACCCTAATCTACTGTTAATACCAATCGTACTAAGTAATTGTTCATTCTATCTGGTTAAAATACTCGATAACTGCGTTAGAATTTTGATTGTAGAATAACTACTTATCGAAAAATCCTGCCTTATTCTCGAGCATTTTTCCTGCGATATTTCTGATCCCTTACTTAGTGTGATTGGTATAAATTTGTTAACTACAGCCTAGCTGATTTTCCCCAAAACTTAAGAGAAGTTTTTCTAAGCAGCTAAAATAACAGTATTTTCTAGCTGGATGATGAAGGTTAACTAACAAGGCTGGGAGGCTGCAACTTGCAACAGTTTAATGTTTATTGATGCACTCCAAAATTATAGCGGATTAGCTATTCAGTCTTACTTAAACTCTGGATAAAGAAGTGACGATAACTCTGCAATCCAGTACTTAATCTAGCTTCATGTTTCTAGCGAAATAAATTTGCTTAGTTCAAGGCGAAGCTGCGCGCCAATAGCTAGCCTATTGCAAGTAGCTTCAACACCGAAATAAGTAAAAGTAGCCGCTAGAAACCGGTTTATTATCTCGGTTCAGGTTACCTAGCCAAAAGACAACACGGTTTGCGTGGACTGGCGAAACTGACCAGGGGAAACGCCCATTACCTGCTTGAATTTGGCGCAAAAATAGGCGCTATCAGAAAACTCACAGGCATAAGCTATTTGAGTAATGCTTTGCTTGCTATCACTGAGCATGGCCACAGCGGTATTGATCTTCCGCTTCAGTAAATAATCTTTATAATTTTGGGCAAACAAAGACTTAAATACCCGCGAGAAATGGTACTTAGACATGCCGCAAATATTTGCCGCTTGCTGCAAGCTTAAGTTAAGTGTTTGATGGCTTTCGAGATGGTGAAGCAAAGGAATGATTTTAGCCAAACCCTTATTTTCTTTGAGTACTGTAGCGCTCTGCTCATTACTAAATTGACCACTTTGTTGCTGCCCTGCCAAAAACAAAAACACGCTGCGTAATAAGCTATGCGCTAAGTTCCGACCATCATTGTTATTATCAACAGATTCTAACCAAGCAATTTGACTGTGCAAAAAGCCCGCTTGCTGCTCAGATAATTGCATCACTAAGGGTTTATCTAATTGAGAGCTCACATCTAGCAAGGCCAACTCACTATACAAATAACGCTGAAACTGCAGCAGGCTAAACTCTCGCTCATCACCTTGCATCTCCACTTCATGCATTGCTAAAGAAGGAATGAATACCAAGGCGTTGTCGTTTAACCCTATAGTTTGACCATCTATCCCCACCAGCCCTTTAATCTTTTTGAACAGCATGATTTCGCCCAACATGTGGAAGTGAGTTGGGATGGCTAAACTAGGTTCATCAATAATATGAAAACGACGTAAATAGTAGGATTTACCTTGAGGAAGATGGATGTTTTCAAAACTGAGAGGATGCGCAGCCATAGTAGCAATTTTTTTATATTTTAAAGCTTATAAATTACATATAAGCAAGATTTAAAGCAATAAATTACCAGTACAAACTTTAGGAGTAACTATGGCTACTATCACTAATCCAATTCTTACTGGTTTTCGTCCCGATCCGTCAATCATCCGTGTAGGAGACGACTACTACATTGCTACCTCTACGTTTGAATGGTTTCCCGGCATTATGCTCCACCATTCAAAAGATCTAGTGAATTGGCGGATTATTGGCCATGTACTTAACACCGTAGAGCACCTAGATATGCGCGGTATGGATAACTCCGAAGGTGTCTATGCTCCGCCTTGAGTTACGCCGACGGCAAGTTTTGGTGCTGTTTCTCTAACGTGCATTCTTGTCGTGGCGGTACTTGGATGTCTACTCCCAGCTACGTGGTAAGCGCCGAAGACATTCGCGGCCCATGGAGTAAACCTGTATCTATAGGTAATTATGGCTTCGACCCGTCACTGTTTCATGATGACGATGGCAAAAAATACATGGTAAACATGGTGTGGGATGGCCGCAAAAAAACTGACTTTTTTGGTGGTATTGTTCTGCAAGAATTTGATGCCGAGTTAGGCCAGCTAGTTGGCGAAGAAAAAATAGTTTTTAACGGTACCAAGCTGGGCTGTACTGAAGGGCCACAAATTCTTAAAAAAGATGGCTGGTATTATCTTATCACTGCAGAAGGCGGTACATCCTACGACCATGCAGTCACTGTTTGCCGCGCCAAAAATGTTTGGGGCCCCTATGAGCTTCACCCAGAAAACCCAATTTTAACATCTCGCCACCAAGATGATGCCGAATTGCAACGTGCGGGGCATGGCTTTTTAGTAGAAACGCAAAATGGCGAATGGTATTTATCGCATCTTTGTGGCCGCCCAATTAGCGACCCAGAAAATTCTAAAGAGACATCAAAATATGCCCAAGGTCGCTGTACCTTAGGTCGAGAGACCGCGTTACAAAACGTAGAGTGGCGTGATAACTGGCCATATGTTGTAGGCGGTACAACCCCAAGACTGGAGATCCAAGCACCAAAACTAGCGGCTCAACCTTGGCCGGTTGAAGCGATCCGTGATGACTTTGATAGCAGCGAACTGGCGGTAAAATATCAGTCTCTAAAAGACCCATTTGAAGAATCGTGGATATCCTTAAGCCAGCGTCCAGGATATGCCCGACTAGTTGGCCGAGACTATTTATACTCGCGCTACAACCAGAGTCTATTAGCCCAACGGGTAACCGCATTTAATTGTGTAAGTGAAACAGCGCTAGAGTTTGCCCCTCGTTCACCTCGCCAAATGGCAGGATTAGTCGCTTACTATTCACGTGGCGGGCACTACTTTTTAAAGACCTCGTGTAACGATGTTGGAGAGCAGATTATTCAAGTGGTGGGTGACATTGACGACAAATATCAAGAGTACACCGACGAACTAGTCATTGGCCGTTGCGAGCGCGTTTATATGCGCCTAGAGCAAAACACTCACTGGTATCAGTTTAGCTACTCACTGGACGGTACAAGTTGGCAAACCATTGGTGAGCCGCTCAACGCTACTCACTTGTCTGACGAAGGCAGTAATGATGTTTTCCGTTTCACTGGATCGTTTGTTGGTTTATTCGCTTGTGACCTCACCGGCAAACACATTGCGGCAGACTTTGATTACTTCGACTACCAAACATTGGATTAACCCAATTAAACTTTAACTAAGTGGCGCTACCTAGTTGGCTAGGTAGTGCGATCTAACTCTTAGTTTCAACCATTGAACTAAGTATAAAACGGTTATTTTGATTTAAATCAGTATCTTGCTTTATAGAGCTTGCCACACTCGCTGCATCATTTTTAAGCACTATGCAGGTTCTAATGCAATCTTCAATTCGTTGGTTTCTCGCGCCCTGTTGTATCTGCTTTGTGCTAAGTGCTGCTCACTTCTATCATGCTCACCAACAAATTTACGTTGCGCTATGCATTATGGGATTGTTTAGTATTTTGATTCGTCACCCAATTTGCTTACGGCTTAATCAATGTGCCATGTTGCTACTCACTGCCGAATGGATTAATACCATCGCAGAAATCTACGTTGTTCGCAGCGCCTATGACCAACCTTGGTTACGCATGGCATTTATCCTTGGTGCTGTTGCCTTGCTGCACCTCGCCACAGCCTTGTTGTTTCAGCATTACAAAATTCGCCGCTACTTTGGTTACCCCAGACAGTTTTTGTTTCGCTAACGCAGTTGGCTTGATACTAGATCTAGAGCAGTAACTAAGGGTTAATCTACTTTCTACGGCATCTATCTATTGAGTCGACATCAATAACCTTACAGCTCAATGAGGGCTGCATAAAATGCTCCGCTAAGTGACCTGCCATTGTTAATGGCATGTTGCATTAGCGTGACTTAAATCTCAATTATCTTCTCCCCATTGATTATTCCAATAAATAAGCGCTAACCTACAAAAAGAAAGCGCTTTCTTTGTAGGTTAGGGAAACAACACCATGAATAAAATTTAATACCTATAGAACAATGGCTTACATTTATTTATAGATGTTAACTTAAACTTTAACTAGTAATGAAACCTGAAAATAAAGTAAGCGCTTCCCAAATGCTGAACCATAACCGAGGAGATCATTGTGTCGTAAAGTCATATTCACAAAAACTAAGACCGTATTCACATTGAAATAACAATAAACATTAAAACAACGTGTTATGGCTTCAACAAGTTTTCTGCCCACATTATATACGCCATGAAGTAGCAATAATCTGTCGCTCTTTGTTTTGGAATCAACTTACTGGGCTGATAGAAATAATTCTTAAAACCGAACCAACATCAATACAAAGTAGTTGATTGAACAGGTTCTTTTGGAGAAAAGATGCTTATTTTAAAGCACTATCTTAAAGCAACAATTATTGTAAGTATGTGCGCACTGCTAAGTGCATGTGGTGGCTCATCGGGGTCAGGTACAAGTGCAGCGCCAACAGATAGCGATTCAGACGGTATTAGCGATGGAGTAGATCAATGCGCAAATACCCCAATGGCTCAATAGTTAATGATATTGGATGTCCGATATCCCAAAACATCGATAGTGACAACGATGGCGTTGTCGACTCTATAGATCTTTGCGCCAATACACCTACGAATACTCCCGTTGATTCCCTTGGTTGCTCACTAGCAATAAGCGATACAGAAGTATATTTTGCTAATCAACGCCTCGTTGGGGGGCCAGATTCACAATCGCCAAACTTAACCTTATATGTATTCGATAACGATTTAGCCACTCCCAATAGCAGTGCTTGCAATTTAAGTTGTGCCGCAACATGGCCTCCAGTGTTAATAACAGATGGGCAAGCTTCGGGGATACAAGGTTTAACTAATATAACCCGAGACGATGGCTCTTTGCAGGCAGCTTATAATGGACGTCCTTTGTATTTTTATATCGCTGATGAAACGGCGAACGATATGAATGGTGAAGGCGTAAATGGCGTTTGGTGGAGTATCCCATACCCAGCTTTAGCCGATATATCTCCTCTTTTTGATAGCTCAACTCAACTGCAAGCCGATACTCAGTATGAAACTGATCAAGCTTTAGTCACGCGTTTTTCTGACCGACCGCGTACACGTCATGCGCGCGAAGACGAATTTCAAAGTTACGACCACTACATAAAATTCTACTTCGAGAATCGCGCTAGCAACATTGAGATCGTTGATTACGTTGCAAAAGGAGATGATAGCATTGAAATGAATGTTCGAACCATCTTCCCTCTAAATGATATTGAAGCTGAGAATCGATGGTGGTATTTGGGTCAAACTACCGTCGCTCAATATGCTGCGAACACAATAATGGACTACCTTGGTTTTGATGGCACCTATTACTACTATCAGCTCACTAGTAGTGAAAATAAACGCCTAGGGCGACCCATACAAATTGGTGACAAGCTAGAATTTGAAGTGAGCCAGTTTAGCGCAACGGGGATTCCTCGTGGGCAAGCCAACTATTATGGCACAACCTTTCTATACATTGTCGGCGAAGGAATTGTTCCTTGGTATACCCTTAACTCTGGCCCCTACCCCGAAGACAGCGCCAGAATACCCGAACAGTATTGGCTAGGCGGCCGAACTAGCTTGCACTATCAATACACCAACGAACCTAACGACCACTTCATGCAAATGGCCACAAATTTGAGTTATGACAACGGCCAAACCTTTCTGTTAGGGCGGCGAGTTCATCACTCTTCATTTGTTGATGGCAGCCATGATGAAGATGCCGATAACGGCATTTTTGAAGAAAACATCGGTTTATCTGGACCACGTTATGTAAACCAACGTTGTAGCAACTGTCACGAACGTAATGGTAGTGCACCAGTTGCGGAAAATAATGAATTACTCGATCGCTGGGTGTTCAAAGTAGGAGACGTCAACGGCAATCCTGATCCTGCCATTGGCCGAGTGCTTCAACCTAATGGAAGTCAAAGCGAAGGTGAAGTGTCTATCGCATCTTGGAGTGAATTAAGTAACGGCCTGCGAAGCCCTAACTATTACTTCAGTAATGGCACACCAGAGACATTTTCAGCACGAATTGCCCCCCGCTTAGTAGGGATTGGTTTGTTAGAAGCAATTCCTGAAACTGCCATTCTAGCACTAGAGGATCCAGACGACGCCGATGGCAATGGAATTTCAGGGCGAGCCAACCGAATAGCTGATCCGGAAAACAGCCAGCTTACTCGCTTGGGCCGCTTTGGTTGGAAAGCAGGCACGGCAAGTGTACGTCATCAGGTTGCAGCAGCGCTTAATACTGATATTGGAGTGCGTAGCTCTGTAATACCTGAGCTTGATTGTGGAGCAGAGCAAAGCAACTGTGGCAATACTCAACCGCTCATTCCCGAAGAAAACCTCAATAATTTAGTAACCTATATATCTACACTTGGGGTGAGACCGCAACGGGTATGGAAAACGGGTGTAGAAGATACTCAAGTTCTTGTTGGTGCCGAGCAATTTGAAATCATAGGTTGTACAAACTGTCATACCAAATCTTTCCAAACGAGTGAATATCATCCGCTCGCAGAGTTACGAAATCAAACTGTTTACCCTTATACAGATATGTTATTGCACGACATGGGCGATGAAACCGCAGATAACTTAGGTGAAGGTTTAGCAGAAGGTAGGGAGTGGAGAACCACGCCATTATGGGGCTTAGGTCTATCGGCATGTGTTACCGGTGGTGTTACTCCTGCACCAGTAGCAGAAGGCGCCGAAGAGTGTATTCCTCACCATGCTTACTTGCATGATGGTCGAGTTCGCAGCATCGAAGAAGCTATTCTTTGGCATGGTGGGGAAGCCCAAGCCACAACCAATGCATATGTTGCTTTATCAGCGTCAAACAAATCAGCCTTACTGGCCTTTTAAACTCATTGTAAATTTATTCACACATGGGCTGCCAAGTAGCTTCACTTAAGGTATGCCCATTACTTTCAAGGACATGTTAAACATGGAAGTTCGTGCAAAAGCTATGTTGGCGAAAGCCGCCTTGGTTAGTGTTATTGCAATATCACTATCGAGCTGCGGCGGAGACTCCCCCGAACAGCCAACAAGCAATGGGATCGTACGCTTGGAGCAATCCGACGGTAATTGGACAATGTATCGTTACGATGAACCCTATTATGTAAAAGGAATAGGCGGACAACACGCGCTAGAGTTAGCCTCAGCAGCAGGCGCTAATTCAACACGCACATGGAGCTCAGAAAATGCGGGTAATGTATTAGATCAAGCAAACGAGCTAGGAATGACAGTATTGCTGGGCATCTGGCTAAGCCACCAGGCCAGCGATTACAGTAACGAAGTCTATAAAAATAGTATACGAAATGAACTGCAACAACTACTCAATAACTACAGTGATCACCCAGCTCTACTGATGTGGGGTTTAGGTAATGAAATAAACCTAGGAGCAGATACCCAAGAGGCTTGGGAGTTCGTAGAAGAATTAGCGCAAATGGTTAACGCTCAGGATATCAATCACCCAACGATGACAGTTAATGCGGGCGCGTCTCTGGATACATTAAGCAACATAGCGCAGTGGGCTCCCAGTATTGATGTACTTGGAATTAATTCCTATGGTGGTGTTACCAGCACTGATGAAAACGTCACAGCATCTTCTTTTGATGGCCCCTATATGATTACAGAATGGGGGCCAAATGGGCATTGGGAAGTAGACGCTACCACTTGGGAACAACCCATTGAGCAAACCAGCGCCTCCAAACAAACATCATATATAGAACGATATGAATACATTACAGCGCAAACAGCAAGATGTTTAGGTTCATACGTTTTTCTGTGGGGGCAAAAACAAGAACGCACGCCTACTTGGTATGGCATGTTCGCAGAAACCTCAATAGCTTTAGGGCTGAACGGCGAATCCTACCCTGTGGTAGATGCCATGCAATATAACTGGACAGGCTCTTGGCCTGAAAATCAGGCACCAGTTGTCACCGCAATGACAATCAACGGGCAGCATGCCACAGACAGTATTACTATCGATGCAGGTCAACAAGTCACCGTGATTATCAGCGCAAGCGACCCAGATTCGGATAGCTTAACTTATATCTGGGAAGTACTTGAAGAGCCTACTGTTTTAGGAACTGGTGGTGGTTTTGAGCCAAGGCCACCCAAAGTAGAAGATGCAATTAACGGCAGTGCTGAAACTGTTGAAATGAGCATTGAAAGTGCTGGGGAATACCGGGCTTTTGTATATGTGATGGACGGCAATAATCATCTAGGTAGTGCCAATATACCCTTCTTGGTTCAATAGCATAACTTCAAACGAGAAAGCAGGCGGCTTGCAAACACAACTAGATGTGAGGAAAAACACTCTGTAAAAATCATCGATTAGCCCAGAAGTATTCTGCTTCTGGCACCAATGTTTAGTTAATAGGCAAGCAAAGGTATTCGCTTTACTTGCCAGTTTATTTTATATCGTAGGTATTTGACTCACCAGACTCAGGCCAGCATCACTAACGTCCAATTGAAGAACTCCAGACTCACCCACCAGTATTAATCCCTGCTCGGTGGCAATCACGTCCTTACAAGCAAATACATCATTAAGTGCTTGCCTAGTAAGAATATGGCTAAACTCAGCGGTATCTTCAGGGTTTGCCTCAAGTACTAAAGAAACCAGTCCTTCAGCAGCATCACAAACATAAAGCGTGCCCTCTCGAAGTGCTAAGCCAATGGGATCAGCGAGTTCTCGATACTCAGCCATTGATGTACTGTTTGGTCGTTCACTAGAAGCACCTTCATCAATTTCTTCTTGAGTTGGGGGTACATAAGCTAGGATATTGCTAATGTTTTCAACAAATATTCCATCCCGAAAGGTGATTTCGTTACTACCATCTCTGGTGGTGTAATAAGCCACTCCGTCGTGAGCGATGACTGGATCATAGGCAACAACATGACGAAGTTGCGCGATAAACTCGACAGGATTATCAGCCACACCAGTGGAACGATAAATGTCTACACCGCTTGAGTGGCCGAGCATCACATGGCTATCTTCATAAACGTGTAATGTTTCAGCTCTCCACGCATAACGGTCAACGAAGTCAGCCGATAACAGCGCTTGAGAGCGAAGTATCGAAACACTTTGTTCCATGTTTATTGCGTGAAGATCGCCTTGAAACTCAACTAGAGCGGCAAGGGATCCAACCTGCCCTGTACCGCTATATACTACGGTGCCACCACTTGAGCCTGACTCTGAGCCACAGGCAGCCATTAGTACTATCGCAATAGGTACACTAAGTCTTTTAATAAGCGTTTTCATAGCAGCTCCTCTAATGACCAAAAGTAGAAGGATTTACCATCGGCATTCTTATAACCAATCACCAAACCAATTTCGTAATCCAAGTACACGGATTCATACTCTTCAGTACTGTCACTAAACTTTGCAAATATGGTGGCTTGAGGAGACAAGCGATCATAGTCTGGGTAACTTAAAGCGAGCTCTTGAGTAAAAATGCTATTTAGATTGTTAAAATCAATCAGAACTAAATCCGTTAAGGCAGCAACAACCAGCATGCCTTGATGAATCAGCACGTCAGAAGCACCATTTACATGAACAAAGCCCAAATATATAGGCGCTTCACGATTAGTATTATCGAAAATGTAGACTCCTCTCAGCTCAGAAATAATAAACATGTAGTGCTGGTAAAGGTAAATCTTTCCGGAATTCTCTAAGCCGATAAACTCTTCGACTCTTGAGCCTGCATCGATATAAGCTTGTGTTAAGGCATTGCTATTTTCAGCGCTAAAGCTAACTTGTTTCTCACCTCTAAAGCTTTCCCAGTCCAAATATATTGGCTCAATGGCGCAAATAGCTTCACTTTGATCTGGGTAAGTACAAATGTATCTAGCCTTTTGATCAACAGTTGGTGATTGATAGCTACCTAGCATCATTGCACTGCCAACTACTACCGCAAGAGGGATAGCAAACTGGCTTTTCGTCGGCTTAATGATTGCTTTTTGATTATGCTGAAAAGCCAAATGGTAGAGAAATAGTCGCTACAATAAGCGCCGTAACATCCATCCATTCGAAATTGCCATAGCTCAGCACCCCCAGAGTTTCAGTAGCTTGACCAAACTCAAAAGCCAGATCGACAGCTAACCAACAAATCGGTATTACTAACCAGCGTTTCCCTGCCGTGCCTAATAAACCCGCGGTGAACAAGCTCATGCCCACTACGTGCAGAAAACTAGGGAACCACTCTGAGGCATAGCGAGGGAGCATAATGGGATTTGCAGAAAACTTTATCCATTGATAGGCCGGAAGCGCATCAAACAGTATTTGAGGCTCCCTAAAATTGGCATAAAACAACATGCCTATTACCCCGTTAAGAATTCCCCACCAAAACAAACTGGGAGATTTAATCATAGTTACTTCCTTGTACAACAAAACTAAACCAAGCAACCTTAACAAAAAGCTCAACAAAGCCAATAAGCCCATGATTAAACGTTGATAATCATACAAGATGAATATTAAAGATGTGAATGAAAGCGCTATCAAAACTATTCATTTAACAGGAACATTTGGAGGTACAGCTAATTTACCAATGCAAACAACAGGCAACTACCACTGGCTTGTTCGTGTTGAGCTAAGGCTTAGCGTATACTGGCTTCCTTTACTTACGCCCTATTACTTGTGAATCGCTTTCTAGAACTCTACGCTCAGCGCAAAGCTGCCACTACCCAATTTAAAGGCCGAGGGGCACGCCGAGTGCGTTGCCAAACCTGTCAAATGCCTCAGCAGCACTGCTTTTGTGAGCAAGCTATTTTACAAGATAGCGATTGTGGGTTTGTGCTACTAATGCACAACATGGAAGTATTGCGCCCAAGTAATACCGGGCGATTTATCGCTGACCTTATCCCAGACACCTACGCCTTTATCTGGCAGCGAACCGAACCTTGTGAAGATTTATTAACTCTTTGCCAACAGCAACAATGGCAACCCTATGTGGTATTCCCTGCCGCGTTTAGCCAGCCTGAGAGAGTTCATTACAAGGTAGAGCTTAAAGCAGGCCAAAAGCCGCTATTCATTATGCTCGATGGCAGCTGGCGCGAGGCCAGAAAAATGTTTCACCAAAGTCCATGGCTAGATAGGTTTCCGGTAATTTCAATAAACCCTGAACAAGCTTCCCGGTATGGGCTTCGTTCTCGGCCAATAAAAGGTCAGTGGGCCACCGCTGAAGTAGCGGCTCAGTTGTTGGCGATGAGCGGTGAAGAAAGTAATGGCAAACAACTTGCGCAGCGTTTTAGTCAATTTACTCAGCAAACTCTCGCAGGTAGAAACTGCTAACTCGAGTCGCTTGATCTTCTAAGCTAATTTATCCAGCAGTTTGTTGGGGGTTTAATACAAGATCGGGGCTTTGACGGGTAGCTAGGCTACACACTCCTTGCCATGCATTAAACGACGCCACCTCGAACAAAATTTGACCACCAAGGGTAAACGGCCCCTAGTGTTAACCACCAGTTTTTACTCAATTTAACAGCGAATTAAACTACTACTTTCGTGAGATACATCACGCATTGAAAACGTTATCAAGCAAAAGTGCTTTTGCCACGTTTTGTCACTATGCCTTGGCCTTTAGTTGTTGTTATGATGTTGTCGCTTGATAAGACAGCGCATAATTTGAACAAAATTACTAAGCCCTGCAGAGCAAGCAAACTTAAAAATATAGAGTATTATTTCAATTGTTTCAGGAGACATAATGTCTAAGAGCACTGGTACCGTTAAGTGGTTTAACGAAAAGAAAGGTTTTGGTTTCATTTCTCAACAATCTGGCGCAGATGTGTTTGTACACTTCCGTGCAATTTTAGGAGATGGCTTTAAATCACTTGAAGAAGGCCAGAAAGTAGCATTTGACGTTGAAGACGGTCAAAAAGGCCCACAAGCGGCCAACGTTGAGGTTGTATAAACAACTTCTAGAAGCATAACCTTGGGATTAGGTTATGCTTCCTATTTCTTTACTGCCCTACTTTAGCTTCATTGTATAAATGTGCTGTGGCCCTGCTGGCCCTCCCCGATACAATACTTCACTGTCTTTAAATCCACACTTTTTATATAAAGCCTGCGCAGCGTGATTGCGGCAATTTACGGTTAAGCATAAAAATTCAAAACCTGAATGTAACCGAGAGACATAATCCTTAAGCAGCAAACCCGCTTGATATCCGTAACCTTTTTCTTGGTGACGATGGTCGATGAAAAATGACCTCAACAATACAGCCTTGTTCAGTGGCAAATTCTGGTGATATGGATAATGCTGATCAATCACAAAAAAACCGACTAATTGTTTATCAACCATCATCAAATGTGCTGATTGTTGCTCACTCAGTTGTTGTAAAATATCTGCGATGTTTTTTACGTAACTTTGCTGCTTCGGAGCAACTTGTAGCGCCAAAACCTGCGCTACATATTGTTCTGCAAAAGGCTGCAAGTTCATCTCTGGCCTCATGCACTCTCCCCATATTGATTATTTTGCTCAGCCAATACCGCTTCGCGGCCCATCATTAGTTGTTTTCTATCTAGCCCCCAGCGATAGCCGCCCAAAGCACCACTACTGCGAATCACACGGTGACAAGGGATGATAAATGCGATGGGATTTTTGCGACGGCACTGGCAACTGCGCGAGTCGCATTGGCCGAGGCTCACCTGCTGTGCCAAAAACTGGTAAGAACACAAACTGCCGCTAGGCACTTTTAACAAAGCTTGCCACACTTGCAACTGAAAATTTGTTCCTTTTAGCCATAACGATAAAGCTTGTTTAGGAGGCGCTTTTTGGCTAAATATTTGAGTTAACAAGGACCTTATCGCATCATCATCATGAATACATTTAGCTTTAGGCCACGCCTTGGTGAGCTCATCCAATGGTATTTGCTGCTGCTCTGCTTCACAGAAACTTAACTGGCAAATCCCTCTATGCGTAGTCGCAATAAATGCACAACCAAAGGGCGTGATTCCCCAGCCATAATGAATAGTTAAACCTTCACCTTGAGCCTTAGCCTCACCAGGTGTTACCGCTTCAATGCTTACAAATAAGTCGTATAAACGGGCACCACTTGATAAGCCAACATCGTAAGCAAGCTCTAATACCGAGCGTGATTCAAACAATTGATCGCGCGCTTTTTGCAAAGTGAGATACTGCAAAAAGCGCTTTGGCGATACCCCAGCCCATTGGCTAAATAAACGCTGCAAGTGAGACTCGCTCAACCCTAAGTCTTCGGCCAAATCTTTAAGTTCTGGTTGCTGCTGTTGGTGTTCAACTAAATAGGCCATTGCTTGGCTTATTTGCTGATACTCTCGATGCGATTGCAATGGACTTTGCTCCATAACGTTTCCTCACTAGCCTTTAATCGCAACTTTAACCTAATTGAATCATAGGCTCGACCCGATAATTGCAAAATAAGAGATTAGGAAATGTTGAGCAGTAAAATTAGCAAGCACCTTTTGATTAGTAGCCAAAATTCAGCACCTGTTGTTCAGCTTGTTCGATAACTTGGTCTAACTCGCCAGACCTAAGCATCGCCTGAATTACCTCATCCACTTTCGCGACTAAGTGGCGCTCTCGTTCATGAATATAATGATAAAGCGGGAACACCGCCAACGGCGCCGAATAAGCGATGTGTTCGTTAAGTTTTAATCGCTTCGAAGCGACTAAACCATCAACTTTATTCGTGAGTGCCACATCTGCTCGCCCTCGGTGAACAAAGCTTAGGAGTTTGTCAGTACTACTTAATTGCTCAACATACTTGTGATTAGCAGTAACATCGGCAGTATGTTTAACCCCTCTCACTACTACCAATTTATATCGCTCTAAGTCAGACAAGGTAGATATTGCTAGCGCTCGTTCGCTTAAGTAAAACGCGGTGGTGTTCAGTGAATAATAAGGTGTTGGCACACGAACCAATTGCGGGTTCTGCTCCCCATAACTCCATATTCGCATCACTTCACCATCAAGCATGCCATTTGATGCTTCTAACTGGGCCCGCTTGGCTGGCAAAGGGTTCACCTCTATGCTTAAACCCAGCTTTTTGTAAACCGCAGTTAATACAACAATTCCAACTTTTTGCTCAAATAGATGCTCAATAGCGGCGTACTTATAAGGGCCTTCGGCAAAGACCGAAGAACAAAATAGAAAACAGAAAACAAGCGCAATTTGACGAATACCCCACTCCTTATGATTAGCGGACTTATCAAAATTAACCAATAAGTTCTCCACTAATATTAGACTAGGCTTGTTTAACCGACCGACAAAAAAAGACGCACCGTTGTGCGCCTTGTGTCATTACTGCAAGCAAACTTTTGAGTGCTTACATCAACTTAATCGAAAGTATAGGTAAATATCCTAAAGCCTTCATTGTCTGCCACGTTGTCAAACTCTTGAGTTGGTGTAACCCGAGGCAAATAGGTATTTGCAAAACTCTCTGCCGCTTCTAGGTGCGAAGACAGAAACTCTACGGTAACTCCACTTGGCCCTACCAGCGTAAAGCTATGCGCATTGGGAAACTCTAATATGTCATTAGGGTCAGCAAGATCATCAGATTTTGCGTTCAAGTAGTTGTTCACTAAATCGCGGTTAGAATCCACTTCATCTTCATGAGCAATGCGCGCGTTTGCCACACCAGGCATCCAACTTTGCGACGCGCGGTAGTTATTTGTTACAACATAAAGCTTTTTAGTTAAGTCATTTTCTAACGCTTCACCGGCATACATAATGTTACTCATTCTGCGGCTGTCCGTTTGAATTAAGTTACCATTTGCATCGTAGACTAACTCGCCTATTTCGTTAACTTGGTAGCGAGGAGCTTGGCTAACATCAATGCTATAAGTGAGAAGACTCTCGCCATCGGCGTCAAAGCCGCCAAAGAACACATCAAAGTTGTAGCTACGGAACTGTTGGTGCAATAAGCGGTCACCCTCTTCAGCAACGGTTTGGTATTGCTGAGCAACAATCACTTCCATCCACTCGATAAGATCGGCCACTGTCAACTCAAGTACAGCAGGGGTATTGTTATCAAATACGTAAAGATCTGCCACACTCGCGCGAGTTAAAGCATCACCATCGATGTTGGTATAGTCTTCGCGACCTCCGCGACCACCTTTAAAGGGAGCAGATACCGACAACATAGTAATACTTGAATCTAACACGCCATCATCTTGCCAAGACAAGCCTTGAGAATATTGCGCTTCGTTCACGATT
Organism: Agarivorans aestuarii; assembly: GCF_019670125.1. Lineage (NCBI taxonomy): Bacteria > Pseudomonadati > Pseudomonadota > Gammaproteobacteria > Alteromonadales > Alteromonadaceae > Agarivorans > Agarivorans aestuarii. The sequence continues at coordinate 1,602,721 of NZ_AP023033.1, read as the reverse complement.
TGCACAGAAATGTCTGACTCAACGGCCGAAAAGTAGCTGTTAATTGGCTCATCAATATTGCCTATTTCTTCAGCCATGAAGTCCATGGTTCCTTCATGGTCTGAACTCACTAAATAGTTGACCATTTCATCTTGCAGATAAGGGTCCTCTTTTAGTGAACGTAAACTCGCGCTGCTCGACTTAACGGCCCAAGTTTCACCTCTGTCAGAGCTTCTTAAGGTTAAATCGATCACCCCAAGGTGATTACCCCAAAAGCCTGGCATTACGGCGGGTTTACCAAAAATTTTGCCATTAGGCGCATCAACACCTTCCATACCGTCGTAGGTATTGCTGGTTGTTGGGAAGTTGTTGTGGTCATGGCCAAACATCAAGGCATCAATACCGTCTACTTGCGCTAACTGCCAAGAAGCGTTGTCCATAAAGTCTTCATCTCGATCGCCGCCAGACAAACCAGAATGCGGAATAGCAACGATGATATCAGCGCCTTCAGCTTTCATTTTTGGCACATAGTGCTCAGCAGTCATCTTAATATCAGCAAGCATCACCTTACATTCAAGGTAGCGCTTATCCCAATTCAAAATATTAGGCGGAGTGAAACCAATTACCCCAACTTTAACCGTGTAAGTGCCGCCATCTGTAGCAGTAAAATCACGCTCAAGAATTTCATAAGGCGTGAAGTAAGGTTCAAATTGCTCGAAAAATGCAGCGTAGTTCCCCGCAAAGTGTTTATCGATATCTACCGCACAAGTCTCTGTATCTACAGCAACATTATCGGTTGGTTGTTTGCCTTCAAACTGATAAACGTTAGCGTTAATGTAAGGGAAATTAGCGCCTGAAGTTGCTGCGGCTAAGTAATCGAGTCCATAGTTAAATTCATGATTACCAATGTTACCCACATCGTAGCCTAGATAGTTCATGGCCTTATAAACCGGGTGAACGTTTCGCTCGAGATAAGCGACTCCTAAGTTGGCAACGTAATCCCCCATCGGGCTACCTTGAATCAAGTCACCGTTGTCAAACAACATGCTGTTTAACGCTTCTGCTCGCGCTTCCTTAATCAATACCGCTGTACGAGCTAAGCCATAATCTTGAGGGCTCAAGGCATTGTCTTTTGGAGAAGCGAAGTAATTATAAGGCTTCATGTTTGAGTGCAAATCGGTGGTTTCCATCAAACGAAGCTCCATCTCCAATTCATTGTAAGAATTGTTGCTGGAGTTGTCCCAACATGCAGTCAAGCTCACGGTAATGGCTGATGCAAGCAGCAGTTTATTCAGCGGAAAATGATTATCCATTTCAATCTCTAAGTTAAGGTAGTGTAAAAATCGACTACACCATAGAGACCGCAGGTTTCAGTTTTATTAATTGATAAATAAAGTATTTTTAGCATGATTGTTTTACATTTATTGGCAAACTAGCGTTACGAACTAACTTGCAAGGCACGCCCAGCCTGCACTGAGCAGACCACACAAAAGCATCAAATAAACATCACCCAACTAATCCGCCCTAAGACAGATTTCACTTTAGTATTCGCTTTGTTATTTGGAGATAAAGGCTATAATGCCGCCATATTGCAGTACAAGGTTCGGTAGTGTGTTTAAACCTAAAGCAGCCAGTTGGATTAGTTTATATTTTTCAGGATTGTTCTTTGCCTGGGGGATCTTTTTGCCTTTTTGGGCGCTGTGGCTTGAAAGCGAAGGCTTAGATCCAAGCCAAATAGGCATGTTACTCGGCTTCAGTATGCTGGCCCGTTTTCTTGGCAATGTATTACTTATGCCGCGAATAAAATCAGCCAAACACTTATTACCTGGTATTCGTTATGTAAGCTTTGCCAGTATCTTGGTTGTCGCGAGCCTATGCTGGTTAAACGGCTACTTTTGGTTAACGCTACTCACACTAGCCGCCAACTTTTTTATTGCCACCCTTATTCCTTTGGGTGATGCAGTGGCCACCAAATGGGTAAGCCAACTACAGCTAGATTACGGCCGCGTTCGCGTGTTTGGCTCAATCGCCTTTATTGTCTCTTCTACCCTATTGGGTCTTGGCCTCACCTACTACTCTCACTCACTCATTCTATATGCAACGCTTGCTTCACTGGTGGTGATGTGGGGTTTAAGCCTGCTCACGCCGGCAAGCCCGTTGGTCGATGAAGACCATGAAGGAGAGCCAGTAAGCAGCAAGCTATGGCCAGTGCTTAAACAAGCACACGCACTTAAGTTTGTGCTGGTAAGCGCCTTAATTCAGGGCTCACATGCGGCTTATTATGCCTACAGCACGCTTTACTGGAAAAGTATTGGCTATGCAGAATCGACCATTGGTTATCTATGGTCTATCGGTGTGGCATTAGAAATGAGCATTCTTATCTTTGGCAGTAAATGGTTTAAAAGCTGGAATGCCAACAAAATGTTTTTGCTTGCGGCAGTGGGCGGGGTTGTCCGTTGGGGTATTTTTGGTAGCACCGAAGTATTACCACTGATGATGCTATCGCAAGGCTTGCACGCCTTAACTTTTGCACTTACCCAACTCGCTGCGATCAAGTACATAGCATCAGAAGCACCAAGTTCTCAAGCTATCCCGCTGCAGGCATTGTACTCGGCTATTGCGCTAAATATGGGAACCGCCCTACTCACCTTCCTAAGTAGTGCCTTGTATAAGCCAATGGGTTCGGGGATCTTTTTTTTAATTATGGGCGGCTTATCTGCGCTGGCCATTCCGCTATTGTTACTTAACGCTAAGTCAGCAAAAGCGAGCAACTCGTGATTAAGCAACAACGACAAAATAGCAATGCTGAGTAACAAAAAATCCGAGTGTAATGAACTACACTCGGATTTGTTTTTTAGCTACTGCCTAGCCATAGCTTTGACTAGCGGTACAGTAGTACTACAAAGCAAGCCTTGGTTTAAAAGCTACCTGCAGTTGAAGCACCATTAGCGGTGTTCACCGCGTTGTTAGCACCCGATTGCCACTGAATAACATTGCTAGGGTCAGTTTCGTTACGAATTATACATTTCCATTCAATGTCGGTCGCCTGAGGAAGCTTGATGGTAGCAGTCCAGCTTGGGTAACTTGTAGGGCTAAGAAGCACAGCACTCGCTGCTTGCCAGTTACCTAGAGCCGCATTATTACCCACAGCGTAAACGCTATCGCCCATATTGGTATAGCCGTTATTACAAGTGAAGCTAACGTCAACCTCATCTGTTGGGCCAACACTCCCATCAGCTAACCACATTCTTGCTGAGCCAGCAGGCACATTAACGGTGTAGTAAGAGCTGTTAACCTTAAAGCTTGAACCAGTGAATACATCAACATAGTTTTTAGCGCTGTTTAAATTACTCGCGTTAATACTAATGTCTTTGGCATAGCCACATTTGTTAATACCAAGCACGCCAGCATCACCGCGACGCAAAACAATGGCACATTGGTCGGTATACAGTACTTCTTCGTCTGCACCTTGAACGCCATTGTGGAATTTAACCATAGCTTTTAGGTTGTCTTGTTTGTAATCATTAACCCAACGGCCATTATCAACACCGGTTGCATCACTAAATACCATTGGCACACCCTCTTGGCGACCCATAATATAAGCGTAAGCAAGGTGTTCATTAGCTTCGCTCATAATCTGGTAGCGGAAGCCGTCATTACTTGGGATGTCGTGGGTAATGGTAAAGGTAAGAGCTCGAATACCATCAATCGCTCCGCCCCAAGACTTAGGGTTAGCTAAGGCTTCTAAGCTACCATTAACATCAAAGGCATCACGTAACGTTTTCAGTAGTGGGAAATCATAAGCGCTATGCGAGGTTTCACGTAGGTAAGGTTCTAAGAAGGTATCGTAATCAGCGTTACCTGCACCAGCACCAGTGATAATTTCACCAAATAAATACATATCTTGCTTGATGTTAGCGTCGAACACTTGGTTGATATGCCAGGTGGTCATGTGTTTGGCAGCATCAATTCGAAAGCCAGTAACCCCCATGCTCTTAATGGCTTGAACATAGCTTTTTTGCTGTGCACGAACCCAGTCATTAGGGTCTAAATCTGGTAAACCCGGGTCGCCATTACCACCGCAAATACGGCCATTCATTGACTCCCAAACATCTGTCCAATTGGTGATACAGAAGCCTGCATGAAAATCACCAGGAGAAAACAGGTTATTATTTAAATCACCAAACAGCTTTTGTCTATTCCAGTAATCACTGTTACTTGCATAGTTGTTAAGAGTATCGCTGCCTGGGAAGTAGGTAGAGTTTCCACGCTCATTGGCCATCTGATTAATTACGATGTCAGCATAGGTATTAACTCCGTGCGCTTTCAAAGCATTAATCATGTTTTGGAAATCTTCTTTGTTACCGCGGTTGTTATCGATGACTCGATAATCTTGTGGCTGATAGCGTGCCCACCACTGGGTGTTACTACTATCAGATTTTAATGGCGGCGCGACTAAGACATTTGTGTAACCAATATCTGCGATTTCAGCTGCCTTTTCGGCTACCTCTGAATATCGCCAATCAAAGGCATGTAAAATAACATCGGCACTGGCCAGCTGTGAAAATACAGCTAATGAAGTACCTAATAGACACGTATTTATAGCATTCGCTTTAGTTTTGTATTTCATTATTAGTAAATCCTTTCCCATGATTACTATATTTAATGAACACAAAGACCAATTTATGGAATTAAATTATGTTGTTACAGCTTCGTTTAAAACAACGGAAGCAATTAATACATTATTTCTTAGCTCTAAACTTTACTTGTTACTTATAGATGAACAGTAATAACCTGTTCTGTAATCTTGTTTAGAAGCTAAGTCATAAAATCCTCATTGCGGAGATCTCCACTATTTTATCGCTGCATCACTGGTCCTTGTGGCTAATTGAGAGTTTATAACTCTTTGCGTTTACTGCCTTATCGACGCCGATAACATCAACAAAACATCAACTTCAGGTAATTTACTGACATATCAGTGAGTGTCAACGAAGAGGGAAAGAGATATTCTAAAGTGTGACGAAAGTGCTTATTATAGCTGGAGATTATTTTATATTACCTAAGGAAAAACGAGTGAATCAATTAAAAAAGCTTTTACTGCTTATTAAATACAGCTAATCATACAATATTTTTAACATGTATAAATATTGTAAATCGCTAGCTCCTTTCTCTTTTCAAATTTTAAATACTATTCCCACTATTTATTTATCTTCGCTATAAAATTAAATCAGTAGGGTGCGGCTGAAAGGCTAGCAAGGAAACATCATTAGCGGCTTACAAGCCCTTAGATGAACAAAGTTTAATCTTGGCTCCAGCCAAACTTTGCTACATTAGGACCTAGGCGAAAACCAGCAACAGTCTAAGGATTGCCCCCTAGCTTGAATATTGCGCGATACGCCCTGATATTATTAAGGTCTGTTGATGTTTCGAGCTGATTTTTGTAGCACTTAGCTGAATTATTTATACAAGGCCGAGGCTTTGAACTGCAGTTAGCCTAAGTGAGAAGCCAATAACGCTGCAGCAATGAGCCTAAAACGATATTCCCTAGAACAATAAGTTCCACCGAGAAAGGCCAACAGGCCCTCGTGTTCACCCATAAAAGGTTGTAGTTTCATTGATGAATTTATCTCGACTATCTAGCGTTAAAACGAAAGCCGATGACCTAGCCAAGCTAACTATGGATAAACACATGCGTTTAGCGGTAACAGGCTTAAGTGGCGCAGGTAAAACCGCCTTTATCACCTCCCTAGTCAATCAGTTACTATTGGGTGCAGAAAACCACCAACTGCCCTTATGGAAGTTGGCCCGTGAACACCGTTTTTTAGGGGCTAAACGCACCCAGCAGCCGCACTTACATGTTGCCAGTTTTGATTACCAAGGTGGCATGGATGCGCTACACACCCAGCCACCACGCTGGCCTTCGCCCACTCACGGGGTAAGTGAAATACGCCTCAAGTTGCGATATACCCCACAATCAATGCTGTGGAGAAAGCTCAACAACACCGCCACACTCAACCTAGACATTGTTGACTACCCTGGCGAGTGGCTACTTGATCTGCCCTTACTGGAGCAAAGTTATGCTCAATGGTGCGAACATATAGAAAGCAGTTTGCAGGACTCGCGCAAAACCGAACTCGCCAGTGCTTGGCAAACTATGGTGCAGGACTTAGATATTCATAGCACTGCCGACGAAAATCGCATGGCCGACATTGCCAATACTTACACCGACTACTTGCACCAATGCAAACAACAACTAGGTATGCACCACATTCAGCCGGGTCGATTTGTACTACCTGGTGAGTTGGCGGGTGCGCCAGTGCTGGCATTTTTCCCGCTACCAGCAGCGCTGGCAAATAGTCCTAGCAAAGATAAAAAACAACATAAACAATCATATCTAGGCTTGTTAGAACAACGTTTTGAATACTACAAAGAGCATGTAGTAAAGCAGTTTTACCAGCAGCACTTTATCAAGTTTGATCGACAGATCGTGCTGGTGGATTGCTTAAGCCCTCTCAATAGCGGCCACGATAGTTTTTGCGATATGCAGTTAGCAGTAAACCAAATACTTCACAGCTTTAACTATGGGAAAACCAGTTTACTGCGCCGCTTGTTTGCTCCCAAAATCGACAAACTGCTGTTTGCCGCCACTAAAGCCGACCATGTGAGCATCGATCAACACAACAACTTGGTGCAACTGCTAAGTGAAGTCGTCGCTGAAGGCAAACGCCATGTGAAATTTGAAGGCATTACTACCGATACAATGGCCTTAGCGTCCATTAAAGCCACACAAAGCGGTAAAGCCCAGCTGAATGGAGAAAGCATTTCTGCCATTAAAGGTATATTGCAAAGTGATGTAGAAAGTCAGCAACAAACTACTTTGTTTCCTGGTGAAGTGCCTAGCCAGTTACCCAAGCAAGATTTTTGGCGGCAACAAGGCTTCGAGTTTAGTCCTTTTCAAGCGCCAATCACCAGCCCTTATCAGGCTCTACCTCATCACCGTATCGACCAAGCGATTGAGTTTTTGCTAGGAGATAAATTTAAATGAATACCCCAATAAAGCAGCGCCAAGTGCTGCATACCGATGAAATCCCAAATGATAAAGCTGAAGAGACACAAGGCAAGCCAGCCCCACTGGCCAGTAAACAAGTGCTCGATGAAGAACTCAATTGGCAAGAAGACGACATTCAAGAGCAATTAGAACCTCTAGACATTGAACTGCATCCGATAAAAGCCAGCCCTTGGTTAAAATACGGCTTTAGCGCCGCCTTAGTTATCGCCTTTGGAGAAATGGCGCTAAGCCTTAGTGAACTTTGGCAAAGCTCGCCAACTCGCGCAGCAATATATAGCGCAGTATTAGCCAGCATTGTGATGGGTTTAGGAGCAATAAGCTTTAGAGAACTAGCCAAACTACGCCGCCTAAAACACTATCAAAAAGAACACCAATTAGGCGCAGCCTTACTTGACCAAGAAAGCAGTGATGGTTCAAAAGCTAAAGCCTACTGTGAAAAGCTGGCCAAACTACAAGGCTTAACCGACAGCCAAGAATACTTGAGCTGGAAGAATTGGCTAAGTGACAGCCATACCAGCAAAGAGATCGTAAGCTTATACAGCGAAACCGTATTAAGCCCTTTAGATAATCGCGCCAAACAAGTGATTAGCAAATGGTCTAGCGAAGCGGCAGTATTGGTTGCAATCAGTCCCTTAGCGCTAGTCGATATGCTAATTATCTTTTGGCGCAACATTAAAATGATTGAAGCCGTTGCCAAAATTTATGGTATAGAACTGGGTTACTTAAGCCGAATTCGGCTTATCAAACAAGTATTCGCTAACATGATTTACGCTGCAGCGAGCGAAGTTGTAGCAGATGTAGGTAGTGACCTATTGGGCGCAGAACTTACTGCCAAGTTATCTGCCAAAGCAGCGCAAGGCATTGGTGCTGGTTTGCTTACTGCCCGTCTTGGTTTCAAAACCATGGAGCAAGTTAGGCCGATACCTTGGACACTCAATAACAAACCCAAGACTCAACAGCTAAAAGGGATTTTACTGGAAAAGATAAAACAGAAAATCGCTAATTAAGCCACCATGGCCGCAAGATTTAGATCATTAGCGCAGATCGCTAGCTACTTGCTCCGCTAGGTTTCTGCGCTAGTTGTTTACTCAGCTAAACTCCAAACAATAATGCGTAATGTAAGTGGGTTTAATTATGGCGCCAATTTCACTTTTCAACGGCTTGCGCATACCCACCAAGCTTAGAGGTTTTTAGTCCTAGTTTAATTAGGCTCTCTGCTAAAGATACAGCACAGCTAACCCCGTCTAATACAGGCAAATTATATTTTTTCTGCAGTTTAGCCGCCAAGTCAGTCATGCCCGCACAGCCCAGAACGATAGCTTCAGCATTATCTATAGCAATTGCTTGTTCTATTTCTAAAGAGATCTTGGCCACCGCCTGTGGGTTGTGCTTCTCTAAAGCTAACACTTCAACCTCTGAAGCACGCACATTTATACATTTTTTGCTTAAACCATATAAAGATACATTTTGTTCTAGCAAAGGAACCGAGCGGGCTAAAGTTGTCACCACAGAGAACTTATTCGATATTAACGAGGCCATATGGTAAGCAGCTTCCCCAATACCTATAACGGGTTTGTCTGTTAAACAACGTACCGCGTTAAGGCCTGTATCATCAAAGCAAGCGATGATAATAGCATCGTATGGCGGGCTACTTTTGATTGCAGCTAACATGCCAGGCACACTTAGTGCGCCATCATAATACCCTTCAATTGAAGCAGGCCCCTGCAAAGAATGCCTAGCAATTACTTTTGTGCCCTCACTAGCTATTGCATTAGCAGACTGGGCAATTTTGTCAGTCATTTCAGCAGAAGTATTAGGGTTCACCAGCAAAATATTCATACTTCTCCACCTAAATAAGCTGCTTTTATTCGTTCATCATTTATTAAACTGGCAGACTCACCTTCTAGTACAACCTTTCCCGTAGATAAGGCGTAGGTTCGTTTAGAGATAGACATGGCCATTCGGCTATTTTGTTCTACCAAAAGCACGCTAACATCTTGGTCTCGTGAAATGGCAACAATTGAGCGAGCGATGTCTTGCACTAATTTAGGGGCAATCCCCAAGCTTGGCTCATCTAACAACAAAACTTGTGGTTTGGCCATAAGTGCCCTGCCAATCACCATCATTTGCTGCTCGCCGCCTGAAAGTGTGCTTGCTTGCTGGTGATAGCGTTCCCTTAATCGAGGAAAGCGCTCTAATACGCTGTCTAAAGTATTCGCTATGTCGGTTTTATCGCTACGAGTAAACGCCCCCATAAGTAAGTTATCTTTAATAGACATTAGAGGAAAAATCCGCCGACCTTCAGGTACCATCGCGATACCATCTTTAACAATATTTGCAGCGGATGTGCCATCTAAGCGCTGCCCTTGATAGTAAATGGCGCCCGAATGGATACTCGATAAGCCCGTTATAGCCCGCAATATAGAAGACTTACCGGCGCCATTTGCCCCAATCAAAGCAACTGTTTCCCCCTTATTAAGACTTATCGACACACCTTTTAGAGCGTAAACATGATCGTAATAAAGCTCTACATTTTCAAAGCGAAGTATTTCTTCCATTAGTTACATCCCAATTGCGGCGTCTTCAGAGCCTAAATAAGCTTCAATAACTTTTGGATTATTTTGAATTTCTGAAGGTGAACCCTCAGCAATTTTTTGCCCAAAGTTAATAACTACAACGCGGTCTGAAATTTTCATAACGGCTGGCATATCATGTTCAACCAACAGAACAGTCACATTGCGCTCGTCTCTTAAGCGTTTAACTAAATTAACCATTTTCATGGTTTCATCATGATTCATCCCAGCGAAAGGCTCATCAAGCAAAAGCACTAGAGGATCAGTCGCCAAGCCTATTGCCATACCTAATGCTCGCAAATGTCCTTGAGGTAAATTGGAGGCCAGTTCATCTCTAATACTGCCCATGTCCAAAAACTCAATAATGCTATCGGCAGACTTACCAAAACTTTTTTCGTCTTCACGTGCCGCTGCAGTACCCAAGAAAAAACCAAATAGTGATGCCTTAGACCTTAAGTGGTGTGCCGCTACAATGTTTTCTTTTACTGTCATTGAACGAAACACTGTTGTTTCCTGAAATGTTCTAACTACCCCTTTACGCGCCACAATATGGGGAGAAAGGTTATTGATACGCTCGCCATTTAGCAGCACTTCACCACTGCTGGTACTTAAAAAAGAAGATATCAATTGGAATAGTGTTGATTTACCTGCGCCATTTGGCCCAATAACAGACAGTATTTCACCTTGCGCAACGTCAAAGCTAACTTCGTTAACCGCCGTTAAACCACCAAATCGTTTGGTAATAGCTCGTAGTTCTAATAGCTTATTCATGTGCGCCTCTTTTTACGTTCTATAAGGCTTAATACCCCATTTGGTAATACCAACATCAACAAAATGAGTAAGCTGGAGAAAATAAGCATTTGGTATTTCCCGGCTGTAAACAATAAATCCCAACCAAAATACAGCATTAACGTGCCTAACATGGGTCCAAACACATAACCCAAGCCACCTAAAAAGCAGTTAAGCATAAAGTTAACACTATCAGCCACTTGGAAGGATGATGGATAAACTGATTGCGAAATTGCCACAAAACTTGCACCAGCAATGCCACCAAAAAATGACGATATTGAATAAGTAACTATCCGTAAATATGCGGTATTAACCCCAATAGAAGCCGACAGCTCTTCGTTTTGCTGCAAGGAGCGACATAAGTGCCCGAGACGCGAATTAACCAATCGCCAGGTCACAGCAAAAACCGCTATCATTAGCGACACCGACATCATATAAAACGCTATCTTCGGGTTATCTAATTCAGCAAAACCAGGGATAATTGTTACACCCATAAGCTGAACTGCTTCAGGTAATGGAATTGAAGTGATGCCTTTAGCGCCTTGGGTAATAGGCAATGCCAGAGCGGTTAATCTCATAACCTCAGTTAATACCAAGGTTACCATTGCAAAATACACACCGCGCAAGCGCAAAATGGGTAAACCGATAACCACTGAAAGCAATGCGCAAAAAAGTCCAGCTAACGGTAAAGTAAACCAAAAATTTAGTTGATATTGGGTGATCAGGATTGCTGATACATAACCACCGGCCAACGCAAATGCCCCCTGGCCAATGTTTATCCTGCCAATATAGAAAGTGAGCCATACTCCGGCTGAAGCTATAGACAGTAAGGCTACAGAGGTAAGGGTATAATAAAAATCGCTACGACCGCTGATTTCAATTGCCAGTGGAACCACAAAATAGACCGACACAAAAAACGCAAGGCAAGCTAAAATATTATGTTTATTCATTTTTAGCCCCATGGTTTACCCATAAGCCCTTGTGGACGTATGGCTAAAAAAATCATTAATGAAACAAAAATGACAAGGTAAGTAATATCTCCATATTGAGACAATACCGATAAACCTACACTTTCGAGCATCCCCAGGATAAATCCACCCGCAATAGCGCCTGAGATAACCCCTGCACCACCAATCATGATCATCATAAATGCCTTAATTGAAGCCGGCCCTCCCATACCAAGATTGATTCCTGTGATAGTAACCAATAAACCGCCAACTACCCCGGCCAAACTCGCACCTAAAGCAAAGCCAATCATTTGATAGCGATCTACATTCACCCCCATTAGTTGTGCAGCAACCTTATCTTGAGCTAATGCACGCATGGCTCGACCAAGTTTGGAATACTGCATAAACACAATAAAACCGATAATCATAGCAACAGCGATAAGGCCTATCACAATGCGGTCGTAAGGCATGATGATTCGAAAGTCCCAATTAAATACCCCATCGATTATTTTGGGTACTCCACGCTGTTTTTCGCCAAAAACCAGCAAAATAATAGAATCAAGGAAAAAGGCGATACCTGCCGCCAACAACATTGAACTCTCGTCTCTTTTTGACTTTTTGATAACTGGCCTGAACAAGTACTTTTCGATTAAGCCACCCACTACCGCCAAAATTACCGCTGAAAGCCCCAATCCCACTAGAAATGGGAGTTCAAATTGAACCACCACTGTATAGGTAACAAACCCACCTAATACGTACATTTGCCCATGAGCAAAATTAAGCACATTCATCAAAGAAAATATAAGTGTTAAGCCCAGTGCAATTAGCGCATACTGCGCCCCTAAATAGAGCCCATTTACAATAATCTGTTCCATCATGCCTCCTTGCTAATACGCGAGCCAATACTTAAAAAATGATAAGCATTGGCTCTAGCTACTGCTGACAACGAAACTAATCAACGGTTGCTACAAACAGAGTTTCAAACTTACCGTCTTTATAAACGTTCACGACCAATGGCACTGCGACTTGGCGCTTCTGACCGAAAGAAGATGTGCCTACGTAACTTAATTTTGCTTCACCAACCATATAAGGGTTTGGCGCTTCAAAACTATCCATCGTTTTCTGAAATTCGGTAACATCTGAAATAGCTGAAGGGTTAGCTTTAAGGGTCTCAATAATGTACTCAAGTGCATAAACCTTGGTATTGGACTCATCGTTATACTCACCAAATTTTTTGGTATATCGCTCAACAAATTCTTGCATCATGTCGGAAGCTAATTCTGGCGTAGAAGCGCCGCCAACCGATACAAATCCATTTGCTAAACTACCTGCGCCTTCTTTTAGTACATTTGCATCTTGCGCGGTTTCAGTAGAAATAAAGCCTGTAAATCCAAGCTCCCTAGCTGAACGAATCAACTGGGGAGCATTAGCTGGAGAAACTCCTGATAACACCAGTAACTCAGGACGAGACTTAATCACAGGCAGCAACACGGGTGTAAAATCCGTCGTATCAACTTGATAAGTTACATTGCTTGAAACCACCTCTAAACCGAGCTTAGTTGCCGCAGCAACTCCACCATCTCTTTGGCTCAATGGATCAGACTCATTGGCAGCGACAAAAGCAACTTTTTTCACCCCCTCCTGCTTCATGAAGTACTCATAGATAGCAGGCCCAGATTGATAATTCGCCACCATTCCCAACACTGCATTGGAAGCAGGTTTGGTGTATAAGCTTTTCGGAAAAGCATAGGGAAAATACATAATGCCTTTTTGCTCAGCGACTGGCCTTACTGCCGCTGCACCATCATCAACGTTAGGCCCCACCACATAGTGAATACCTTCTTGAGCCATTTTCTCCATACCCGCTATGGCACGTTTCGGATCTTTTTGGTCATCGAAAGCTACAATTTCAATATCATAAGTAGTATCACCAATGGTTACACCACCGATTTCGTTTATCCACTCAGCACGCGTTTCCATAGAGCGTTGGTTTGAAATCCCCCAAGCGGCAGCAGGGCCAGAAGTCACCCCTACAAATCCAACTTTTAATACAGGGTTAGCCGCAAACGCAAAAGTGCTGATACTCGCACTCATTACACTTGCCATTAAAGCATGTTTAATAATATTTCGATGTTTCATTGTATGGCCTCCTTTATGGCTCACAATAACGTTTCAATCTAAACAAAAGTTAACTGACTACTATGACTCATCACATTGATAACAATAAAAGAATAATTGTTAACAATAACAACCGACGATTGTTAACAAGCAAGCTGTATGCCATACTCCAGAAACGTTTACAGTAATTGTTAAACTAGCCACAAAGGCCTTATTCTATGGGGTTTATGCAAGACTCATTTTTGCTAGGTGTTGAGTGTCAATGAGCTAGAAGTTATAAAAATCACTTAAAATTGATTGAATATGGTGCAATGTGACTTAAAATGCGGCACTGCTTGCCAGCAAAGGAAGGTTAAATATCTCGATGGACAGCAAGAAAATGTCAGAAACAGCTGAAGAAACCATGATCGTAGAAAAAATCTACGAAGCCATTATTGATCAACGGCTATCGCCCGGTACCAAATTGTCTGAATCAGACTTATGCAAAGCTTTCGATATTAGCCGCATGAAAGTGCGTAGGGCTCTCTTAACCTTGGCAAATAGGCAGCTTGTTGTTTTACAACCCAACAAAGGAGCCTTTGTCGCTAGCCCTACAGCTAAACAAGCCAAAGACGTTTTTGAGACTCGCTTAGCGTTAGAGCCCACCATCATTCGTTTAGCGATTCAACGCTCAAGTAAACAAAGCATCAACAGTTTAGAGAACTTACTGAAGCAAGAGTTCATCGCTCATCAACAAGGCGATAGGCGTAAAGCGATTCATTTATCTGGCCAGTTTCATATTGGTCTTGCTCAAATGGCAGATAATCAAGTGATGCTAAACTTGGTTAAAGATCTGGTTACCCAATCTTCGCTAATTATTGGAATGTTTGGTTCAGCGGGCATGAATAACTGCCGAGACGATGAGCATCAGCGCATAATTGAAGCAATACAACAAGGCGATGAAGATGCCGCAGCTCAATTAATGCAACAACATATTCACCACATTAAAGCCAATATTAATTTAGACAACAAACTTGAGGCCACGCCAGACCTAGCAAGCTTATTTTTTGATTAACAATAAGATCAACCAAGCGTTTAGATCTGATGCGTACATATCCTCAAATAGCAGCCAGCAAAAAATGGATATTTATTTAACCATCAGCCACCTAGCCTTAAAGTAACTTGAAGTAAGCTTTTGCATTTAAACCTTGGATATCTCCGTGCCCGTCACCGGAAGAGTCATAGTAAGCACGCACAAACACTTCATAGAACACAGCGCTTTCCCACCAATGCTCTGGCAGACTGCTACTTGGAGGCTTAATTTCAATCTGTTCTTTATACGCCTTGGGGTCATTAGCCCTATTTTCCGCAACAGGATCTGGCTCTGGCTAACGAACAGATGTGCAGGCCGCCACGGTGGCAACGAGCACTATGCTGAGTAGGTTGTATCTCATGGTCTTTCCCTTACTGTTATCGCTTTATAAGTTGTGTTATGCACTCAAACTATAAAAGTAATAGATTTAAACCAGCAGAGCGGAAAGCCTAAACATTAACTATTGTGTTCGGTGTAATTAAGCAAGCGCCTTAATAAACAAAAATTGGGGGTGCTTACTTAAACGTTGGTATTGCTCCGGTGAGATTGTTTTTAGTGCTTCACTAGGTTTACCTTCACTTAACTCGGTAATCACCATTTCATGATCGGTAAGCGCGGCTATCAAAGCAGAGAGCGGCCTGCGGTAAAAGCTCACCTCAACTGGTTTGCCAACCGTATCCCACATTTCTGTTACTTGCTCGGTTGCAAAATAGTTACCACTGGGGCTCGCTTCAATATCTACCATCGGATGATGAGTAGAAAACACAAAGCTACCACCACCCTTTAGTACGCGCTTCACATCTGCAAATAGCGGATTTAGATCTTGCAGATAATGCAGCATTAAAGGGCAGATCACTAAGTCATAACTGGCATCCGCTTCCTCTGGCAATCCCGAGGCTAAATCTTGCTGATACACCTTTAACTGAGTAGCCAATTTTTGCTTTACCAAGGCCACCATCTCACTTGAACTGTCAATCGCCGTTACTTTAGCGCCCTTAGTTAATAAATACTCTGCATACACGCCTGAGCCACAGCCTAAATCGAGCACTGTTTTACCCGCCATTTCACCTAACATGGCTTGCAAAGAAGGGCGTTCGTAATGCGCGTTGTAAATGTTGTCTTGAATAGCCACATCGTATTCTTTGGCATAAGTAGAATACATAGCAGGTTTTTGAGGCATAGATTTAGCCTTTAAGTTAGCGCTTTGCTGCTGAGAAAGTTGTGGGTGAATTGAGTACTCTAAAGTGCTTGAGCCACTAAACCCAAGCAACCAGTTTAGATAGGGATAATACTCTCGTTTTACTTGTTTAAAGCCTTTAGCAAGGTAAAGCTTTTTGGCTCTTGGATTACTGTCGATGACATCTAAGCGCACCTTAGAAAACCCCTGCACTTGCGCTTGGTGAATAATGCCGTCTAACAGCATAGAACCTAAACCCTTACCCCGGTATTCTTCTGCCACTGCGATGCCGTCCATCACCATAGTGTGCTGACTTGGTTTACGTTCAAACAAGCTAAATACTAAAGCTGCCCAAGCGCCTTTTACATAGCCCAACAAATCAACCAAACCTTGCCAGCCAATTCCGCTGGTAAACCCTGCTTTAGGGGTTTGAAAACCCGCCACCGCAACTAAACATCCTTGATCGATTACCGACAGTGCATATTCCGGCTTAAAAGACTGGGCCAACAGCGCGATACGCTGCTGTTGATTGGGAACCGCCAAGCGAAACTTTTGGCCAAAGGCTTGTTCGTACAAGGCTGCCACCGTCTTCCGGTGATGTTCTGGCCAACCTTGCTGAACTGTAAACTGAGCTTTTTCCATAACCCGATTCCTAAAACAATACCCACCTAATAAGCTTTCTAGCTACAACGCCAATGCCATTACCCAATCGTCCATAACGTAACCTTGGCCAATATCGGTGCATTGCTCAGCTACTTTAACAAAACCCATTTTTTGATATGCAGCTATAGAGTCATGATTATGTCGGTTTACTGTCAGCGTTATTTGTTGCAAGCCAAATTCATTGGCGAGTTGTTTGGCAAAATTCATTGCTTGTTTAGCAAAACCTCGACCTCGAAAACGAGAATGTACGTAAATCTTACTTAAAAATAGCTGCTGCTCCTGTCGCTGAACCCCTAGGTAACCTAGGTTTTCACCTTCACTCTGCAACAGATAGTAATAATACTGCTCGGTCTCAATTTGCTCAGCTACGCGGGTAGCCGAGTGAAAAGTACTAAGCATGTATTCCACCTGCTCAACACCAATAATCGGCGTATAATGCTCTAGCCATATCTCTCTGGCCAACTCTGTAAGCTGTTGAATATCATGTTGATTACTTACTTGATGAAACACCCTACCTCCTTTTTTCAACGAATATAGCTACGATTAATCTCACTTAATTATCCTAAGCGCACCCTAGCATGAGAACCAAGGCCTACCAAACAGCAGCAAAAACACAAAGCTAAGGGTAGATTGATCTAAATTGCACCAATGTCACAGTTTTAAGGTAGAATCGCCGCTCATTTTAACAACGTTAGCTGTTAGCCTACTTCGGCTTGTTTAGCACTCACTAAAGGTTTGCCCATATATGATTAAACTTATCGCCCTAGATATGGACGGCACACTTCTCAATGACGAGAAAAAAATCACTCCGCGCACTTATCAAGCTATTCAGCAAGCTAAGCAAGCGGGTGTAAAAGTAGTACTTGCATCGGGTCGTCCGCTAGAAGGTTTACGCCCTTATTTAGAGCAACTTGAGCTAACCAGCGAACAAGATTTTGTTATTTCCTATAACGGCTCTTTAGTACAGCGTGTAGGCAGTGGAGAAATCATTCATAAAACCACGCTCAACGGCAGCGATGGTACACAGCTAGCCAAAGTAGCTGAGCAATTAGGTGTTTTTATTCATGCCTTCTCTGCAGAGCATGGCCTTATTACTCAACAGCACAACCCTTGGACTGATATAGAATCTTCTATTAACGGCATGGATGTAAGTGAAGTTAACTTTGCCTCACTGCAAGCAAACGATGCACTTACCAAAATTATGTTTGTAGCTGAAGAAAGCATTCTCGACAAGGCGATTGCCAACTTGCCTGCTGAGTTACGCAAACAATACACAGTAGTGCGCAGTGCGCCGTTTTTCTTAGAGTTTTTGCACCGTGACAGCAACAAAGGTGTAGGTGTAGAGCAGCTAGCCAATATCTTGGGGTTAAATGCATCTGAGGTAATGTGTGCTGGTGACGCCGACAACGACCGCCACATGCTGCAATACGCGGGTTTAGCGGTTGCGATGGCAAACGCCGATCCTGAAATTAAAGCAATGGCTAATTACATAGCCCCAAGCAATAAAGAAGATGGGGTTGCTGTAGCCATTGAAGAAAATGTACTAAGTACGCTTTGCCCAACCAGTTAAGCTAAACGGTAAGTAAACAGTAATAAAGGCGAAGCTAAAACCCTTAGCTTCGCCTTTATCTATTAAAATACCGTTCTCATTCCTAGCAAAAACAAGTCCTAAACCTTCCATTTAAAATCTGTTTGACTAATTTATAAGTTTTATAAAAACAACAGCAAACAAACACCATCACACAAGACAAATAAGTCACAAGCCTTACAAAAGCCAACGAATTTTTTTAGCTATTTTAGTTATACGAACAGCAAACAAGCATCCGATTCTCGGCATATTGTTATTAGATTTATCGATGCTATATTTCGCGCTCAGATAACTGATTAATAAGGAAATTCTAAAATGAGCACTAAGAAAATCGTAGGTATCGTTGTGGCAGTAATTGGTGTAATTCTAATTGCTATTGGTGGCTTTAGCCTTAATGACATCGCAGTCGCAGAGCAACAAGCACAAGCCTTAGGCGGTTTATTTGGTGGTGCTGGGAATGATTTACTGGGCGGGCTAGGTTTAGATGCGGCATTAGAAGCACAAAAAAACAAAGCTTATGGGTTTATTGTATTTGGTATAGCTTCTATCGTAGGTGGAGCCTTTTTAATTAAAACCTCTGACGAAAGCGCACCTAAACAAGCATAAAAATAGATTATTCCAACCTCAGGTTATTTAATCAACACTCTATATTCCGAGTGAAACTCACTCGGAATATATTTAAGAAAAACAAAATTTATTAATACTAAACTCACTGTTAACTTTAAGGCGCAAGCTTAACCAATACAAATGAACTCACGGTAAGGCTTCCTCCTCCATCTGCGCCGTTTTTTTATAATGCTCTGGGCTAATACCAATAAGCTGTGGAAAGGTCACTCCCAGAGATATCGACGACCAAGTGCCAAAAGCAATCCCTAAACACAGTGCAATAGCAAAGCCTTCTAAGGCTGGGCCGCCTAACAACCACAAGCTACTCACCGTTACCAAGGTGGTTCCCGAAGTAATCAAAGTGCGAGAAAAGGTCGCCCGTATCGCATCGTTAATCAGCAAGTTCGCCTCTTCATTGGGTTTGGCTTTAAATAACTCCCTGGTTCGGTCGGCGATAATAATCGAGTCATTTAATGAATATCCCAACACCGCCAGCACCGCCGCCAAGGTGGTAAGATTGAACTCTATTTGGGTAAGCGCAAACATCCCCAACACAATAAGCACGTCGTGAGTAAGCGCTAACAACGCCCCTGAGGCCAAGCGCCACTCAAAGCGATAACTTAGATACAACATGGTTAAAACCAAACAAGCAAATACCGCTAAGCCGCCCTGCTCCACCATATCAGAACCAACCTGCGGCCCAACAATGCTGCTGTTTAATACCTCAACCGTGGTACTAGATGTCTCCAAAACAGAGACCAAGCTCATTGTTGTATCTTCTATTTGATAGTAACGAAATGTCCATCGGCCAGCTTCACTAGAAGCAATAAGCTGAACATCTTGCTGTAGCGCTTTGTCTACTATGGGCTTTATATCTGTAGCTATTAGTTGTTGATCTAATCGAACTTCAGCCACCACGCCACCAGTAAAGTCCAAGCCCCAGTTCAAGCCTTTACTGGCAAGTGAAGCAATTGCAAGTAATAGCAAAATGCCCGAAATAGCCGACATACCAAAACGCGTTCGAGTAAGAAATGTATGTGAAATAGTCATGTTTAAACCCTTACTTCACGGCGTTGGTCACGCCCCCAAATGAGATTGATGATCGACCTAGATAAAAATATGCCTGTGAACATGCTAGTTAATAAGCCTAAACCTAGGGTTATCGCAAAACCTTGTACCGGACCATTACCAATGGCGTACAACGCAAACGCAACAATCATGGTGGTGATGTTGGCATCGAAAATAGAGCTAAATGCGCTACTAAAACCGCTATCAATACTTTGTGCAAAGGTGCGTCCTTCGCGCATTTTGTCCTTAATTCTTTCAAAGATAAGCACATTGGTATCCACCGCCATCCCCACCGTTAACACCATTCCGGCAATGCCGGGTAAGGTGAGCACAGCCCCTGGCAGCAAGGCAATTAAACCGAACAAACACACCATATTAGCGAGCAAGGCCAAGTTAGCTACCCAACCCATTCTGCGGTACCACAGCGCAATAAAAGCCAGTGTTAGCCCTAAACCTAAGGCCAACGCGGCAAAGCCATTTTGTACATTCTCTTCACCCAAAGAAGGTCCAATGGTTCGCTCTTCAATAATGGTGACTGGCGCAGTAAGTGAGCCTGCCCTTAGTAACAAGGCTAGCTCCTGGGCACTTTGCATAGAGCCAGCACCAGTAATTCTAAAATTGCTGCCAAGCTGGGATTGAATGGTAGCTACACTAATTACTCGGTTTTGTTGCTGGCTATCTCCGTTGGCGTCCCTGCTGTATTCGCTATACAACGTCGCCATTGGCTGACCAATGTTGTCTCTGGAAAATCGCGACATTTTTCTACCGCCACTGCCATCCAAAGATATGTTCACTTCTGCCGCGCCCATTTCCCCCATGTTAGCGCGCGCATCAATAATGTGTTCTCCCCCTAAAATGGCTCGGCGATTTATTTCTATAGGGTTGCCGTTGTTATCTACTACCGACTGGCTTTGGCGCGAGCGGGTTTCAGCTAAAGAGTGAAACGACAAAGAGGCGGTGGCGCCAATCACATCTTTGGCTGCGGCAGGGTCTTGCACACCGGGCAATTCAATTCGAATTCTATTTAAGCCTTGTCGCTGAACCGAGGCTTCGGTAATGCCTAACTCTGCAATACGGCCTCGCATAATTTGTAGATTTTGCTGGACAGTTAACTGACGCAAGATGGACTTTTCGTCTTCTGATAAAGACAAAGAAACAGTATTGCCACTAAATTGACTGTCCCATTGAGAGAATTGCTGACGAGCCAAATTTCGCGCGGCGTTAACGTCCTCATCTTTATAAACGGTAATTTCGACAGTCTCATTCACAAGTCGGCTTCGGCTTGCACGTATCTCCGCACTAAAGGCATCCATTACCGATTGGCGATGTGCTTGGTATACCGGCTCCATATCAACTTCTAATAGTAACTGCACGCCTCCGCGTAAATCCAAGCCCAAGGCAATGGGTGAAAACCCAGCGTCAAGCAGCCACTGCGGAGCAGCCGCTTCCATTGCTAAAGCAACTGTGCTGTTTTCTGGAAGATGAGGGATCAACGCAGACTGCGCTTTGGCTTGCTCAGCTTGCTCATCAAGCAATACAACGGTGCGCTCACCTTGTTGATTAATGGCTGAGGGAGTAATTCCCTCTTTGTTCAAGTAAAGCGCGATGTCGGTAGCATTAATCTGCTCACCACGATGAGTAATATGTAATGCAGCCCTCTCTCCATACAATGATGGTAAAGCGCTAAACAGCATCACTAATAAAGTAAAGGCTAGAACGATGTACTTCCATTTCGCATAGCGATTAATGGTAGAACGTTTAGGTGTTTTCACAGCAAATTCTCTCAAACGATAAAATCAGTGCACGCAAACAACTAGCCATAACAATCAACAACTTTATTGAGATTATTAGACACAGATAAGCCTCCCTAAGGGTGCTATGTAATGCTGTCGGCGTGAAATTGTTGTGGTTCAGCAGAACCTAGAGTGAGAGTTAACTTGGGCGAATATGTCCCTGGGAGTATAGGGTATTAGCTTCTTTCCAGCCTGATAAGCGGGATCGAGAATAATTAAAGTGGCTGGCCCAATGCTCTTGGGTAGTGGGTGGTCGTTGCGCTTGAGTCGCCATATCCAAAAGGGGCGGACTAAGAAACGCAATGAGCAAAAAGTATTCGGGTTTAAGCCCTTGGTCAGCGCATTTGTCGGTGCTGACCAACTTTCGAGATAGAGAAAGGAAATAGTGGCTTGAGGTTGTATCCAGTATGGGGGCAGGTTGGTTACTTAAGGGCGCGCTTTTCTTCGCTGAAGAATCCGGGCTATCTAATACAAACTGAACCTCATCACTAAAAGACGCTTCACTATATGTCAGGTACTCATCAGCGCTCACCATGTTTACACACAGCGAAAAAGACAAAGCGATGAAAAGATGGTACCAAGATTTAATCAATGACTTTCTATACTAATAGTGAAGGCTCTGAAAGATATCATATTAACAACGTAAAATTTTGATTTCGCCACCTAATTCAATAATAAAATTCACTCAATAGCACATCTAAAGACAAAACAAATAGTAATTCTTTAATCATTAGTACTAAACCCCAAACAAGAAATTAAGGTTTTATTTATATTTTCGCTCGCTCAGTAACCAATTTGCCACAAATAAGTCACCTAAATGACATGTCTAGATAAGCTAACTGTCACATTACAAGCCTAAGTTATTGTTCAAAACAACGGCAGGATCCTGTAATGAACAATCAAGTAATCACAGTCAAGCAGCTGAACAAACACTTTGAAAACAACCACGCCCTTAAAAGCGTAGATTTAAGTGTTCAGCAAGGTGAAATGGTGGCATTACTTGGGCCGTCAGGCTCAGGAAAATCAACCCTATTACGCCACTTAAATGGCTTGGTTAGCAGTGACAAAAACAGCAAAGGCTACATCGAAGTTCTTGGCATGCCAGTGCAACGTGACGGCAAGTTTTGTAACACCGTGCGTAAAAGCCGCAGCCAAACAGGTTACATCTTCCAGCAGTTTAATTTGGTTTCACGCCTTAGCGTTTTGCAAAATGTTTTGATTGGCGCACTCAGCGCAACTCCTAGCTGGCGCAGCCTTACTGGCCGTTTTACTTTTGAGCAAAAGCGCCAAGCTTTAGCAGCTTTAAAACGCGTAGGCCTTGAGCAATTTGCTTTACAGCGCGTTTCAACACTATCTGGCGGACAACAACAACGCGTAGCGATTGCTCGCGCCTTAATGCAACGCGCCAAGATCATTTTAGCCGATGAGCCGATTGCTTCCTTAGATCCAGAGTCGTCGCGCATCGTGATGGAAATACTCACCGACATCAATAAACAAGAAGGCATCGCAGTAGTGGTGACCTTACACCAAGTTGACTACGCCAAACGTTATTGCCCACGTGTTGTGGCGTTAAAACTTGGCGAAGTATTTTACGACGGACCTAGCGAGCAATTAAACGAAGCAAAACTTGCAGCGTTATACGGCTCGCAAGCTCAACTAACAACCACCGAAAATCAAGACCAAGCAGTACCACAACTTTGGCCACAGATGGCCTAAACCCAACTAACAAGGAGATAGATGGCATGTTAAAGCTAATCAAGCAGACAGCCTTTGCAACCGCAGTTGTTGCGACAGCGTTAAGTTCAACCATGGTTTCAGCTGCTGAAAAAGCGATGGACACCATCAACTTTGGGATTATTTCTACTGAGTCTCAGCAAAACTTAAAAACCACTTGGACGCCGTTTTTAAAAGCGATGGAAGAGAAAACTGGTTACAAGGTAAAAGCATTTTTTGCTCCAGATTACGCAGGCATCATTCAAGGCATGCGTTTCGATAAAGTAGACGTAGCTTGGTATGGCAACAAATCAGCCATGGAAGCAGTAGACCGCGCCGGTGGCGAAATCTTCGCACAAACGGTTGATGCTACAGGTAACCCAGGTTACTGGAGTGTATTAGTTACGCATAAAGATAGCCCGCTTAACAGCCTTGAAGATGTTATCGCCAAACGTGGTGACCTTACTTTTGGTAACGGCGATCCAAACTCAACCTCTGGCTTCTTAGTACCTTCGTACTACGTGTTTGCGCAAAACAACATTTCAGTGTCTGACTTCAAACGCAGCATGAACTCTGGCCACGAAGCGAACGCTTTAGCCGCTGCAGCGAAACAAGTAGATGTAGCAACCGGCAACACCGAAAACATGGACCGCTTAAAAATTACTGCACCTAAAAAGTTTGAGCAGTTAAAAGTTATTTGGAAGTCACCACTTATTCCTTCAGACCCAATTGTATGGCGTAAAAACCTACCAGAAAGTGTGAAAGGCGAAGTATATGACTTCTTCATGGAATACGGCACCACTGGTGATGCTCAAGAGCTAGCAGTATTAGAAGCGCTACAGTGGGCCCCGTTCAAAGCCTCTAGCGACCTTCAACTACTACCTATTCGTCAATTGGTATTGTTCAAAAACCGCATTGTTACAGAAAACGACACCAAGTTGTCGAAAGCCGAAAAAGCCGCTGAGCTAGCAGTAATTGACGCCCAACTTGCTGATTTAAATCGCCAGCAAAGCGCCATTACCGCAATGGCCCAATAGCGAACGACAAGCTGGGTGCAAACCCAGCTTTTCTTTAGGCAACTTATCTAGACATGTTGAGAACCTTAAATGACTACCGAAGCCGCAATTCTTAACCAAAACTCCAAACCATCTTGGTTAAGCCTACTTTTTTGGGCCATCGCCATCGCTGGTTTAACTTGGAGCTGGCAAGGCGCCGAAATTGCCCCGATGAAGATCTATAACGATGCCGGCAACATGGCCGAGTTAGCCAGTGACTTCTTTCCACCAGATTTTACCGACATCAATTACTACCTCGAAGAAATGTTAGTGACCCTGCACATCGCCATTTGGGGCACCATTTTCTCAATTTTTTTATCAGTTCCTTTTGGTTTGATGTGTGCCGAAAACATGGTTCCAGCTTGGGTGTATCAGCCTATGCGTCGACTAATGGATGCAGCCAGAGCAATTAACGAAATGGTATTTGCCATGCTGTTTGTGGTCACAGTGGGTTTAGGTCCGTTTGCTGGTGTAATGGCCTTGTTCATCCATACCACGGGCGTACTGGCTAAATTGTTTTCGGAAGCAGTAGAAGCCATCGACCCCGGCCAAGTAGAAGGGGTAAGAGCAACTGGCGCAAACAAGCTGGAAGAAATTGTTTATGGGGTCATTCCGCAAGTACTACCACTGTGGATTTCATTTTCCTTATACCGCTTCGAATCCAACGTTCGCTCAGCCACCGTTGTAGGCATGGTAGGCGCTGGCGGCATTGGGGTAATTCTGTGGGAAAGTATTCGCGGCTTTATGTTTCCCCAAACCTGCGCAGTGATGATCATCATTGTAGTCACCGTAAGTCTGCTCGACTTTATCTCTCAACGCGTTAGAAAACTGTTTATTTAAGCGAGCTTAAGATGCCCCGTTACCAAGAAATCGCGCTAAGCCTAGAAAAAGAAATTAGCCACGCTTACCAAGCAGGCCAATACTTGCCGCCCGAGCAACGCTTGGCAGAACGCTACCAAGTAAATCGCCACACCCTGCGCCGCGCCATCGACGAACTCGTGCTTAAAGGTTGGTTATTGCGCCAGCAAGGTAAAGGGGTAATGGTATTAAGCAAACCGGTTCGCTACCCACTTCATGCCGGGTCCAAGTTCACCGACAACTTGCTAAATGCCGGGGCAAAACCGATTAGCCGAGTACTAAGCTTTGGCCGCGCCAACGCCAATCAGCAGGTGGCTAAAGGGTTAAACATTGAATTAGCCAGCCCCATTTTGCAGCTCAAAACATTGCGTTTTATCGACCAAATGCCCATTAGCATTGTTTTCCACCACTTGCGCATGGGCGAGCATGAAAATCATTTAAGCCAATATCAGCAGGGCTCACTGCACGGTTTTTTACAACAGCATTGCCAGCTTGAATTACGCCGACACCACACGGTAGTGGGTGCGCAAATGGCTAATCGAGAAGACTGCGCCTGTTTGCAAATTGATGGCAGCACGCCCTTGTTAACCCTACAAACGGTTAACGTAGACCAGCAGCAACAGCCTTTCGAATTTTCAATCTCCCATATTAGAGCCGAACTCGTAGAGCTAAGCTTGGAGCACCCCCAATGACTACCCAACAATCTACCCAAGCGGCAGATGTAGCCGCGCGCCAACACTGGATGGCAGTACTCGCCAAGGCTTCTTATCAAGACTTATCTAGTCGCTGGCAACAGCTAAAGCTAGATCCAGAATGTGAAATTATTCGCCAACCAGAGATCGGTTTAGCCAAATTGCAAGGCCGAGTCGGTGGCGAGGGCGAACGCTTTAACCTAGGTGATACCAGCATCACTCGTGCTGCTGTGCGCTTAAGCGATGGCACTTTAGGTTACGGCTATTTACGCGGACGGGCTAAACAACACGCGCTGCTTTCAGCCTTAATTGATGCCTTAATGCAAAACGGCGAGCATGCGCCCAGCTTACACGAGGCTGTAATTCAGCCTTTGGCTGAGCAACAACAAGCAGAACAAGCAAAAACTGCCGCTCAAGCAGCGGAATCAAAAGTAGATTTCTTCACCGTGGTTCGAGGAGAAGACTAATGCAAACAATTGAAGCAGGCTTTCCAAACAGCGTACACAACGCTCAACAGTGTTTTAGACAAATACTCAAAGCGCTTAGTGAACCAGGAAGCCAAGTAACACTTGAACATCACTTAGGTTTTGCGCCGCTTAATGCCGCAGCTAGCCAAGTTGTTATGAGTTTATGTGATCAGCAAACTGCGCTTTACCTAAGCGCTGCTTTAACAAAAAACGCAGAGCAGCCAATTGAGCAAGCCTTACACAACTTAGCCTTTCATAACGGCCTTAGCCCGGCGCCCATTAATCAAGCCGATTTTGTTGTGCTAGACGCCCAAGAAGAGCTGGATTTAAGCCAGCTAAAAGCCGGTACAGATTCCAGCCCAGAACAAAGTGCAACCGTGTTAATTCAAACCAACAGTTTGCACACCGGGCCAGTCTTTCAGCTATCTGGGCCGGGTATCAAACATAAGCTTGACCTGCAGCTAGGCGACCTAAGCACCAGCATCGTTGATTACCTGCTAAAGCCGAGCCACCGCTTTCCATTGGGTCTCGATTTTATGTTTTGCCATCAACAATCACTGGTGGCGATTAGTCGCACCACCAAGCTGGAGTTACGCTAATGTATGTAGCAGTAAAAGGTGGCGAAAAAGCCATTGCCGCAGCCCATAAACTGCAAGCTAAACGTCGCCGTGGCGACACCAATGTTGCCGAGCTTAGCGTTGAGCAAATAAGCCAACAACTTAGCTTAGCGGTAGAGCGAGTTATGACCGAAGGCGGCATTTTTGACCGTGAGTTGGCGGCCCTGGCAATTAAACAAGCCAGCGGTGACCAAATAGAAGCCATTTTTTTACTTCGCGCCTATCGCACTACGTTACCACTGTTAGCCACTTGCCTCCCTTTAAACACCGGCAACATGCAGGTGCAACGGCGAATTTCGGCTACCTATAAAGATTTACCGGGCGGGCAGCAGTTAGGCCCAACCTACGACTATAGCCACCGCCTATTAGATTTCAGCTTATTGGCCGAGCAGCAAGCGGAGCACAGTCAACCAAGCCAACACTCAATCTCGCAACCAACACCAAGCGAAGATGAAGCCTTAACAAGCAACAGGCAGCAAGCGTTTAGCAAAGTGTTTTCGTTGCTAGAACAACAAGGTTTAGCCGAGCCTGAATCAGACAGTGGCGCAGAGCCCGCCGACATAACCCAGCAAGCGATTAGTTACCCTTGCTCGCGGGCTGCACGTTTACAACAATTAAGCCGCGGCGACGAAGGCTTCTTACTCTCTATGGCCTACTCCACCCAACGTGGATATGGGCGAAACCACCCCTTTGCTGGCGAGATTCGTAGCGGCGAAGTAGCCATCGCAATCTGCCCAGAAGAGTTAGGGTTTGAGGTTGAGATAGGCAGCATTACCCTCACCGAATGTGAAATGGTAAATGGCTTTGTTAGCCCACAAGATAAAGACGCTCACTTCACCCGAGGGTATGGCTTAGCCTTTGGCTTTAGCGAACGCAAAGCTATGGCGGTTGCCCTACTCGACCGCTCTTTGCAAACCGAGCGCTATAACGAGCCGGTAAGCAGCCCAGCTCAAGATGAAGAGTTTGTGCTAGCCCATGCCGACAACGTAGAAGCCGCCGGCTTTGTTTCTCACCTTAAATTACCCCATTACGTCGACTTCCAATCGGAACTAGAACTGCTACGAAAAATGCGCCTGCAAGGAGCCAGCCATGACCAGCTTTAGCCAACAGGCTACTGCACTAGATGATAGTAGCCAGCAATACAATTTTGCTTACTTAGACGAGCAAACCAAACGCATGATCCGCCGCGCCATCTTAAAAGGTGTCGCCATTCCAGGTTATCAAGTTCCCTTTGGTGGACGCGAAATGCCAATGCCTTACGGCTGGGGAACCGGCGGCATTATGCTTAGTGCCTCTATTCTTGGCCAAGATGATGTACTTAAAGTGATTGACCAAGGCGCCGACGACACGACCAATGCGGTATCTATTCGTCACTTTTTCAGCAAAGTTTGCGACATTGCCACTACCGAAAAAACCGAACAAGCCAGTGTTATTCAAACCCGCCACCGCATTCCAGAACAAGCCCTAAGCAACAACCAAATTCTGGTTTTTCAGGTGCCTATTCCCGAGCCGCTGCGCTTTATTGAACCCCGCGAAACCGAGACCAAAAAAATGCACGCTTTGGAAGAGTACGGTTCGATGCAGGTAAAACTGTACGAAGACATTGTGAAGTATGGCTACATCGCCACCAGCTACGCTTATCCGGTAACGGTGCATGGGCGCTACCTTATGGACCCATCGCCAATTCCTAAATTCGACAATCCAAAGCTACATCAATCGGAAGCCTTAATGATTTTTGGTGCTGGGCGAGAAAAACGCATTTACTGCATTCCTCCCTACACCGATGTGCACAGCCTCGATTTCGACGACCACCCCTTTAGCATTCAGCAATGGGATGAGCCTTGCAGCCTATGTGGTAGTCACGACACCTTTCTCGATGAAGTGCTGATCGATGACCAAGGGCAACGCATGTTCATTTGCTCAGACACCGACTACTGCCAAAAGCAACAAGCCGCGCAACTAGGAGCTGAACATGACTCAGTTAGCTAAGCAACTTGAAGAACCTCGCGCAAACGCCGCGAACCAAGCCGAGCCAGCCCTACTCCAAGCCCAAAACTTGAGCATGCTGTACGCGCCAGGCAAAGGCTTTGAAGAGGTTAACTTAAGCCTTTATCCCGGTGAAGTATTGGCCATTGTAGGTGAGTCGGGCTCTGGTAAAACTACTTTGCTCAAAACCTTATCGGGTCGCCTTGCTCCACAAACCGGTAGCATTAGTTTTCAAAGCGATAGCAACACCGCAGAGCTATACAAAATTAGTGAAGCGGAACGTCGCAGCTTAATCAGGCAAAACTTTGGCATTGTGCATCAACATCCGCTAGATGGGCTTCGCCCAAGGGTGTCGGCGGGCGGCAACATTGGCGAGCGTTTAATGGAAAACGGTTGGCGCAATTACGCCGAGATCCGCCAGCAAGCACTCACTTGGCTAAAAGCGGTAGAAATAGATCAAAGCCGAATTGACGACATGCCCCTCACCTTCTCCGGCGGCATGCAGCAACGCCTGCAAATCGCACGTAATTTAGTTACCCATCCGCGTTTGGTATTTATGGACGAACCTACTGGCGGCTTAGATGTATCGGTGCAAGCGCGTTTACTAGATTTAATTCGTAATCTCGTCACCGAACTGCAACTCGCAGTGGTTATTGTTACTCACGACCTAGCGGTAGCAAGGTTGTTGGCGCACCGAATCATGGTGATGAAGCAAGGCCAAGTGGTAGAAAGCGGCCTTACCGACCGAGTGTTGGATGACCCTAGTCACCCCTACACGCAATTGTTGGTTTCATCGGTTCTTCAACAATAAACGCCTAGCTTACAAGGATTCATCATGAAACCCGTCATGATCGCTAAAAACATCAACAAAACCTTTGTATTACATAATCAAGGGGCTGCGCGTTTACCAGTTTTACGCCAGCAAAATCTAGAGATTTTTGCCGGAGAGTGTGTGGTGCTTAACGGCAGCTCTGGCTCTGGTAAATCTAGCCTATTACGTTCACTTTACGGCAACTATCAAGTTGATGAAGGTGAATTGCTGATTAGCCAAGGTGAGCAGTGGCTAGATTTAGCTACCGCTCAAGCAAGAGAAATTATTGCTTTACGCCGCAATACCATTGGTTGGGTAAGCCAGTTTTTAAGGGTTATTCCACGTTTATCGGCCTTAGATATCGTAATGCAACCGATGTTAGAAAATGGCATTAGCGATAGCCAAGCTAAAGCTAAAGCCGAAACCTTATTAAGCCATCTAAACGTGCCTGAGCGCTTATGGAGCCTAGCACCCGCTACCTTCTCTGGTGGCGAACAACAACGGGTCAACATTGCCCGCGGCTTCGCCCTCGATTACCCAATATTGTTGCTAGACGAACCAACCGCTTCATTAGACAAACACAACGCCCAACAAGTGGTTGAATTAATTTTGGCCGCCAAACAAAGTGGCGCTGCCATTGTTGGCATATTTCACGATGTTTGGGTGCGCGATTTAGTCGCAGACCGCTTACACAACATGCAACAACCAGCACAATTAGCAGGATAGTGTGATGATTATTACCAATGTAAATATGGTTCTGGAACATGAAGTAGTAACAGGGTCACTAGAAGTTCGTGAAGGCCGTATCGTGGCGCTTAGTGATACTCAAAGCCAGCACAGCAGTGCCATAAATGGCGACGGTGCTTACCTGCTGCCGGGCCTTATTGAATTGCATACCGACAACTTAGAGAAGTTTTTCACCCCACGGCCTAAGGTTAGCTGGCCCAGTGGTTCGGCCATGGCCAGCCACGACGCCTTAATGATTTCCAGCGGTATCACCACCGTGCTTGATGCCATTGCATTAGGTTACATTAACGACCACGGCACTCGCCTTGCCAACCTTGAGCGGATGCTACACACCATTGTGAATAGCCAGCAACGCGGCGTTAATCGCGCCGAGCACATGCTGCACTTACGCTGCGAACTACCGAATGCTGATACCGCCAACATATTCGAAACTTTGGTTGAGCAAGGGCCAGTAGCGATGGTGTCGTTAATGGATCACACACCTGGCCAACGCCAGTTTGTAGACAGCGAAAAGTATCGCACTTACTACATGGGTAAATACGGCTTAAACGATAAAGAAATGGCAGCTTTTGAAGCCGAGCAAACTGCCGCATCTGAGCAGTGGTCAGATGCTAATCGTAAACACATTGCGGCCTCTGCCCGCGAGCGAGGCATTGCCTTAGCCAGCCATGACGACGCCACACTTGAACACGCCTTAGAGTCTGCATCATTAGGTTGTGCCGTTGCCGAGTTCCCTACTACTGTTGCTGCGGCTAAAGCCTCGCACGAAGCGGGTTTGCAGGTAATGATGGGCGGGCCAAATATTGTGCGTGGCGGCTCTCACTCAGGCAACGTAGCCGCGGCAGAGCTGGCTCGCGAAGGCGTGCTGGATATTTTGTCGTCTGATTACTACCCTGCCAGTTTACTCGATGCCGCATATATGGTGGCTAACATGGAAGATAACAACTACGATCTTTGTCAGGCCATTCAAATGGTTAGCCTAACTCCAGCACATACCTTAGGCATGGACGACCGAGGCAGTATTTGTGAGGGTAAACGGGCCGATTTGGTATTAGCCAAACCCAATGATGAGCGCTTGCAAGTGTTGCAAGTATGGCGTGAAGGAGAGCGAGTATTTTGATGACTTCGCTAACTGCCAGTGAACTAAACGGCGAAGCCAAGTTGTTTTACTTGGTGGGGCCTTCAGGCTCAGGTAAAGACAGCATAATTAATGGCTTACGTAGCCAGTTGCAAGCGGACAGCAACCTGCTGATTGCTCATCGCTACATCACCCGCGCGGTAGATGATAGCGGTGAAAATCACATTGCCTTAAGTGTGCCAGAGTTCACCCATCGTAAACACAGCGGCTTATTTGCCATGGACTGGCTGGCCAACGGCTGCAATTACGCAGTGGGTAACGAAGTAAATACTTGGTTGAGCATGGGGTTCTCGGTGCTTTTCAACGGTTCTCGCCAACAGATTCCTTTGGCTGAAGAGTTATTTGGGGAGCGCTTGCGAATAATCGCCTTAGAGGTAGATCCCAGCATATTGGCCGAACGCCTGCGCAAGCGCGGTCGTGAATCTGAACACGATATCTCTGCACGGCTGCGCCGCAGCGAACAATATCAGGCTTCTCTACCAGAAGAGTGTTGGCGCTTAGACAACAACCGCAATCTAGACAGCACCGTGAGCAAACTGCTCAAATACATTGAAACCGAAACGACCGAGTTATATATCCAATGAAACTAACCCTACTTGGCACTGGTAATGTAACAGGCTGCCCAGTGTACGGCTGCGATTGCCTCGCCTGCCAGCGAGCGAGCTTAGACCCCAGCAAAGCAAGATTACTTTGCTCAGCGGTGCTAGAAGTAAACGGCCAACGAATACTCATCGATGCCAACCATCCGCAGTTACAAACCCGCTTTCCGGCTGGGTCTATTGATGCCATGTTACTCACCCACTTTCACATGGATCATGTACAAGCTTTATTTGAATTACGCTGGGGAGTGGCCGAGCCAATTCCGGTTTATCACCCAGATGATCCCTTAGGGTGTGATGACCTATTTAAGCACCCTGGTTTACTAGATTATCAGCCCGCTAGACAGGCCATGCATAGCTTTTCGTTAGCCGGTATCAACATAACTCCCCTAGCGTTAAATCACTCAAAACCTACTCTAGGCTACTTGTTTACCAGCGAAAATGGCCGGATTGCCTACTTAACCGATACCTTAGGGATCCCAGACCAAAGCTGGCAACAATTGCTGCGCCAGCCGCCAAAGTATGTAGTAATTGATTGCAGTAACTCTCCCCTGCATCGTTCGAGCAATCACAATAATCTTAGCGACGTACTTGAGTTAGCGCATGCTCTGCCAGACAGCACTTGGGTGCTCACTCACATTGGCCACGATTTAGACGAATACCTTATGCAACACCCCAACTGCTTATCCAGCAATGTGCTGGTTGGGCATGATGAATTATGCCTAAGCCTATAACTTCAAGGGAATAACCATGGCGATAGTAGACCCCGGCGCAAATTTAAACAGCCAGCCCAGCGTAGCTAATAGCAGTAAGGTAACCAGCTCTGAACTAGGCAGCTGGACTGAAATCGGCGAACGCTGCCTATTAGACAACGTGCAATTTGGTGATTACAGCTACGCCCAAAATGACGTAGATATTGCTTTATGCGAAGTAGGCAAATTTGTCTCTATTGCTTCAAGCGTAAGGGTAAATCCCAGCAACCACCCGTGGTGGCGGCCAAGCCTGCACCACTTTAGCTACCGCCCGCAAAAGTATGGAATGGCAGCAAAGGTAGACAATCAGGTATTTGATTGGCGTGCAGATAACAAAGTGCAGATTGGTCACGACGTATGGATTGGCCACGGCGCGATTATTATGCCGGGTGTAAACATTGGTAATGGCGCCATTGTTGGCTCTGGCAGTATTGTCACTAAAGATGTACCGGCGTGGCACATCGTGGTGGGTAATCCTGCCAAGGTATTAAGGCCGCGCTTTGATGAACCAAGCATTGGCGAGCGCCTAGAAAAACTTGCCTGGTGGGATTGGTCGCATGAAAAACTTGCCGAGGCCCTACCCTTGTTCCAAGAAGACTGCTTAAGCTTTCTGGAACACTATGAGAAACAACTGCTAAGCGAAAGCGTTTAGTGGCACTAGCCCCAACTAAAGTTCGCTTAGCCACTCATGGAATGGCCATTGCCCAAACGCTGCTTTGGGCATGCCTCTACTATAGCTTTCCTGCCACGCTGCTCACTTGGCATCAGCAGCTTGCTTGGTCTATTGCCGATGTCTCGTTAGCATTCACAGTTTGCTTAATCGCCTCTGCACTTTGCTCGCCATTTATTGGCCGTTTAATCGACAAAGGGTTTGGCCCACGGGTTTTAAGCTGCAGCGCTCTGCTGGGCGGAATCGCTTTGCTGGCCGTTAGCCAAGTGCAAAGCTTATGGCAGTTTTATGCTGCTTGGTTAGTGCTAGGCTGCGCTAGCGCTGGGTGTTTATACGAACCATGTTTTGCTTTTCTTACCCGTTATCGCGGGGACAACGCTAAATCGGCGATCACCAAAGTCACCTTATATGCTGGCTTTGCAGGTACCCTAAGCTTTCCACTTTGCCATTACCTTATCGACCTCTTAGGCTGGCGAATAACGTCCGTGAGTTTGGCCTTGATTGTTTTGCTCATCGCTACTCCATTGCTGTTTATTAGCGCCAAGTTAATTCAAGGGACCCAAAGCTCAGCGCTTGGCAAAACGGAAGCAATCGCAAACATTAAGCAATCGAGCACGGCAAATGCTCAGCTCAAAAACGCAGTGTTCTGGTTTATTGCCTTAGCCTTTTCTCTTAGCGCACTTAACCACACGGTATTAGTCAACTTTTTACTACCAAGCATGCATGCTCTCAACTTTAGCGCAGATAATGCCGTGTTAGTCATGGCGATGATTGGCCCAATGCAAGTGCTTGGGCGCATCGCAATGATCAGTGTAGATAAACAGCTATCGAATACCCTTATCACCATGCTGTGTTTTGGCAGTTTGCTCGTTGCCGCCGGTTTATTGTGGCAGCTCGAACAACTTCAGCACCTTATTTGGCTGTTTGTCGTATTACAAGGGAGTGCTTATGGCGTGACCAGTATTTTGCGGCCAGTGTTAACCAAACAATTACTCGGTGAACAAGGCTTTGGAGCGATATCGGGAATGTTGGCCGTGCCCTATTTACTCGCCAGCGCAAGTGCCCCATTTCTTGGTGCTTTTGCTTGGCAGTTAAATCAGCAGCAGGGTATTTTTGGTTTAGTCAGCCTTAGTGCAGGCCTAGGGTTTATGGCAATGGCAGCCTGTTGTTTACAACAAACTGCCAAAACAACTCGCTATCAGAAGTTAACAGCTAAACCTAAGTAAGCGCCGCTATTACTGGTGCTGTAGCTACGTGTTGCAATATCTTCGTACTGGTAACCCGCAGAGATATCGATGGTGCTCGCCACTAAATCAAACAGTTCGTAGTTAACACCCGCGCGGAAACGGTTAGCTTTGTAATCTTCATCGGTAAGCGACAGTTTTAAATCACTTTCCAAACCTAAGCCAGAACCAGGGAAACGCCAAGCCACACGCCCTACAGCGTATACTTGCTCACCATCATCAGAGCCAGCTAAAGCAGAGTTGGCACTGTCCCAACGCTCGTAACCCGCCCCCACATCTAGATAAAGGCCTGCAGTATCAAACAAGTTGTAATACAACTCACCTTGGTAGCTAGAACCATCTGCCGCATCACCTTGCTTACGTTTGTTAGCACCTACTGCCACATTTGGAATTAGCGGGATAGGATGCTTAAAACGCAGCTCTAAATCACCTTGCCAAGCCGACGAAGCTTTTGGGTCAGTATTGGTTTGAGCGATATGGCTAGCCAGTGTTAAACCTAGTAGATCGGCTTGAGCAGGAAGAGCAGCGAACATAGCAGCGCCAACAACAGCGAGGCGAAATTTCATGGTGAGTCCTTTAACTAAACAACATCTATGAGGGTAAGGCGGCATTTTGCCACGCCACTTAGTGAACACCAAGAGAAAAAACTACCTCACCATCCCCTTTTAGTTTATTTTGCTAAAATTAACTCAATAGCCACATTTAATCTAAACTCAAAGCAAATAGCCATGAAAGATTAAGCATAAACTCAATATTTACCACTGATTATGCATATCGTTTAAAGCTTGATGTAATAAGTCATCATCATTATCTTGATTCACCTGATGCTGAACGAGTGTGTCATCGTGTATGACTTGCTCATTAAGCTTATGTTGCTCATATTTATCTTCATCTAGTGGATTTTCAAACGCGTCGATAGGCTGACTATCAAACAATTCTTCATCTTGGTTAACCTGTGTTGCTGCCATATCAGGTAAATCAGTGGCCAATGGGATCTCAGAAGCAGGGGTAATATCGGCATGACTTACGCCAACCATTTGTAAATAGTGATCGATGGGCGAGCTGGCCTCCGACTGATTTAGCAGGTCTAAATGCACCGACTGGTGAGGAGTACTTTCATCGGCACCGCCAATATGCGATACCGCCTCATCAAATGAAGGTTCATCTTCAGTGATGCTTGCGCTAAAAGTCATTATGTCGTCAGGTGCGTCGTGCATGTCCGCTGCAGGTGGCATAGCCACAGACGTGTCGGGTGTGACGGTCATAGCAACAAGGTGAGTAGACGTTTGATTATGACCGCTATGTCCATGAACATAAGTCACATCTAGATTAACTTTGACATCGACATTTGACGCATGCGCATCATGATAAACAACTTGAAATACATCATGATGCTCTTCTGAAGTAGTTTGCCCTGCCCAATGGCTGCCTCCAGCAGCCTTGTTTCCTGGGGTTGGCGCTTGACTATAAACATAATCAACGTGACCGGTATCAGGGTCGATAGTTAAGGTGCCATATTGGCCATGTAGACTGGTTGAGGTATGACCCTTACCATCTGTAATTGCCCAACCTCCGCTGGGTAAATTAGGGGTGAGTTGTTGTATTAACGGGGGGACGACCAAATCGCCAGATATGTGCGAGCCAATACTGCCACCGCCCGTAGGTGTGGGTGGTGCTTTAAAGCTCAAGCTCGGTACTGGATTAGCACTATCTCCAACGAATAAAGGACTATGTATGGATGCTAAGTTACCAGCAAGATCGTGAACCGAGGCGGTAACATCAACGGTGCCTCCCGGCAGAGCCTGCACCTCTGCTGCAGTTAAAGAAGTACTCCAGGCACCATGAGCCACAACAGCTTGGTAATGATGACCGCCAATGGAGACTGTAACCACTTGTCCATCTTCAACCCCAGACACGGTACCATCGATATCAATCGCTTGGTGGTGCTCACTGGCTTCAATGATATTGTCGCTAGTGATGGGGTTAACCCGTATGCTTGCAATGGTATCAGTGCTGTAGTGATGATTATCTGTCGCGGTGGCACTGTTTCCGGCTTCATCGGTTATAGTGATTGATGCCATGATATTGGTGTGACTGCCCAGTTGGTCGGCGGGAACGCCAATAGAGAATTGATGATTAGCATCAACTGCACCGGTGTATGTGCGAGCCCCCAGCGTAAGGGTAACCTTATCTCCTACATTAACGTCTCTGCTCACTGTCCCAGTGACCGCTAGATTAGCACTGAGCTCTGTTTGATTAAGCACGTTATCGGCGGTAACAGGATCAAGACTAATATGTGGCGAAGGTGATTGGGTGTCTAGGGTGAAACTAAGACTGCTGGCTGCTGAAGTATGCCCAGCACCATCAGTCTGTCTTACCTGTAGCTGATTCACCCCTTCAATTGGCGAAAATTGAGTACTCCAATTTTTGCCGCCGTCAATAGAATACTCTACCTGCATTCCCGCTGTTTGGCCTGAGATGCTGAGCGTCCCATCTTGAGTGACTAAATCTGTAGCTGAGCTACCGGTATCATTTGCCAGTGCTACCGTTAACGGCGCAATAATGATCGGAGCTTGATAAGGGTCTATATGAATATCTAAGTTGTTTTGACTATTGTCTGCATAATCTCCATTTGTGTCCGTCACGCGATAGATAAGATTAGGTACTTGCCCACTAAATTGACTGTTAGGGGTAAAGCTATAATCGCCGTTGGCTGAAATTGCGATAACCCCAACACCAGTAATGTTATGAGTTTGCCCTGCTTGAACCGTCACGTATTGGTGTGTGGTTGGATCTTGAAATTGCACATCATGAAGCACTAAGTGTGCGCCATCATCAATATCTGTAGCCCCCTGCAGTAAATTGCCAGTAACGGGGCCGCTGTTCTGTTGGGAATGAGGGTTAAAACTATGAAGGATTGGACGGTCACTGGTGCCAGTAACGACGACTTGAGCTTGCTGCTGCGATGTTAGTGCATTGCGACCAGCCCCTTGTTGTAACTGATACTTAATGTCAATTTTTAAGGCGATGCCATTGGCTAAATGGTTGTAGCTATTGTGCGCAGGGTCGACCTGCAAGGTATGGCCATCGCTGTCTAACATAAAGCCATCGGGTACCTGATTAGTGTAATGAACGCCGTCGGTCGAAAATTGCATGTGGCTCACAGTGCCACTGCTAAACCCACCGAGTAAATCCAGAGATTTGGCAGCGCCACCTTCATTAACGCTTAAGCTCGGCGTGTCATCATGGCCATGAATTTGCACATTGATGGTATGACTTGCTGTGCCGTCCGGTGAAGTAACGGTAAAGCTTTCGGTCACAACTTGCCCCGCAACCAGGCCATTAGTGGTAGCGAGTGAATTGTCTAAGGTATAAGACCAATTGCCTTGGCGATCCATCGACAGATAACCATACTGCCCCGCCAACTGGCTGATTGTGGCAAACTTATCTTCGCCAGTGTCGACATCTGTTAATGTCAGTGTTCCTGAAATTGTATGCTCTTTTGAATCTTCAGTAAGAGTACCTTGTGATACTGCGCTAACTTTACCGTTTATAAGCGCATTATCATTAGTACCCGTAATTTTAATCACAATATCCTGCGGGGTACCATCTTTGCTATAAACTCTATGGGTAACTAAAACCTCTTCATTAGCTGCTAGATGTTGCAGCTTAATGTTGTCAACGTCATAGACCCAGGTGCCATTTGCACTAATGTGTAAATGGCCATTAAAGGGGTCATCAATTTTAGTGCCTGTACCATACCGAAAGCCTTGTTCCCCCGCATCGGGATCATTCACAAAAATGTGACCGCTGACTTCGATTATCGTATTGTTATTGTTGTTTGCAAATATACCATGATCTTCAAAAGCCACACCTTGCGTAGCCCCTGAAATAGTGGCTGCATCAGCAACGGCGGCTAGATTCATTGTTGCACTCGTCGCAGTAACGCCACCGTGGCGATCTGTCACATCATAGGTAAATTGTACATCCCCGTTGTAATCTTTGTCTGGGGTAAAGGTGAAGCTGCCATCGGCATTGGTGCTGATTGTCCCATGATCGGCTGTTAAGTGGGTGGCGCTTAGCCAGCCTTGATCATTGCGGTCGCTATCACTGGCATGGGCTAACAAATCCTGTTGGGTTAATATAACCTGCTTGTCTTCACTGCCTTGGCTAAGTACTAGGCCGCTTTTAACGGTTGGCGCGTCGTTACTACCGTGAACAACAACAGTCACTGTCTTGGTGATTCGGCTCCCATCGGTTGATATAGCCTCAATGGTGAAGTGTTCGTTCCATTCATCACCTTGCCCTAATACTCCTGCTTTTGACTCATCGACAACGTAGTGCCAGTGGCCATCGGTATCAACTGAAAATTCACCATATTTGCCAGCAGTTTGGGTAATGGCCCAGCTCACTGAATCATGAGTATCACTATCATGGGCCTGTAGCTGACCACTGACTTGTGCGCCTGTTGATTGATGCTCAATCACATCGCCAAGATGATTGGGGGCATCAATAATCACATGATCTTCTGTGCCTTTTATCTCTACAGACAGTGCTTGGCGGGTGCCGTCTGGCGCAACTAAAGTGATACTTTCGTGTAAAGACTCGCCCTCTTTTAAACCTTGAATCGATGGGTTGCGATTATCACCGTTATACAACCAAACTAGCTCGCCCTTGTGCGGGCCATGAGAATATGTTGTTAGTTCGAACTTGCCATAATTGGTTTGGATATCAAGAGGCGACCCGACTTGCCAAGTAACCGTTTTACCGCCAAATTCAATGTCGATTTGATCAACCTTACTGTCTGTATCGGTAATCGTTAGTTGATGCCATTGGGTACCAGCAAAACGGCTGCCACCAAAGTTGCCATAAGAGTTTGCACCAGGGTCAACATCTTCTTTAGCAAAATCTGCGGTTATGCCTGCAAATACTGTGTGGTCATCTACAGCCGTCAAGCTAGTGGATGCACCAGTGTGAGTGATACCACCGTGGGCATCTTTCACGTCATAGGTGAAATGAACTTGGCCGTTATAATCTTTCTCTGGTGTAAAGGTGAAGCTGCCGTCTTGATTATGCTTAATAGAACCGTGGTCGGCACGCAGGTTCTCAATGCTCAGCAGCCCAGCATCATTTTTATCTACATCAACCGTGTGTTGTAGCAATTGCGCGACGGTAATAGTTTGGCGAGTATCTTCAGTGCCTGCATTAAGTTGCACTTCTGACGAACAATAGGGGCGATCATTACTGCCATGAATGGTGATGACAATATCGTGAGATGTGCCATCTTTTGAATAAACGGTCACAGTATCAGTCAGGGTTTCTCCTTTGCCAAGATGATCAATTGCGGTGCCCCTATTTGTTGCATGGCCACCTTTCCCACGGATGTTTCCAGCATCAGCATAATAGGACCACGTACCATCTTCTCGCAGTAACAAATCGCCATATTTACCGACATAATTGTATCCGACACCATGAGAATCAAATGCAGATTCATCTGTATCAACATCAGTAATAGTTAGCGCACCACTGGCATAAAGAGGACTATTACCTAAATGACTCATACCAGGTTGAGCATAATCAGGTGACATATCTTTACCGGCGGAATTTTCGGTAACACTGCCGGTATCGACACCGCCAATCACGGCGGCGTTATTAACTCCAGTAATACTAATAGTAAGGTTTTGCGTAGAGCTGGCATTATGCTCATCGGTTACAGTGACCGGGATGGTAAGGGTTTTAGTGACGCCAGATGCTAAGGATTGATAACTTGAGTTGCTCGGATCGAAGCTATAGCTGCCATCAGTGTTAAATATCAGTCCATCAATTTTGGGGGTTGAGTAATGCAGTGTTGCGCCAGTATCAATATCTTGACCACGCATTTGCCCATATATGAGGGCACCACCTTCAATAACTGTATGCGACTGTGCAGCAATCGTGGGTCTGTCATTTGTACCGTGAACCGTCATTTCAATGGTATGAGTGGTGCCATCCGCTGAGCGAATGACAACTGAATCTTTTATCGCTTCTCCCTCTGCCAGGTGTTGAATATTTCGATTGTCCAAGGTGTAGGTGTAATGACCATTTTGCATTAGCACCACATGGCCGCCTAGCTTAGTGTCATAACCAATACCTTGGTTGGTTTGCGGGCCAATATTTGGATCAAATTTAGCTTCACCGGCATCTGCGTCTTGGATGTTCAGTTGGCCGTTATAATTAAGTTTGTAGTGAGTATCGATATAGCCGCGATCTTCTGTGACACCCCGTAAGTTCGGGTTTGTTTGGGCGTCGGTAATAACTGCATTATCGGGAGATGCTGCTAGGTCAAATTTGGCTTGGGTACTAACACTGCCACCTTGCCCATCTACTACGTTATAGCTCAAGCGAACTTCACCATTAAAATCCTTATCTGGAGTGAAGGTGTAGCTGCCATCGTTATTGTTTATGAGGTGACCATGAGAGGCTTGCAAGTTCTCGACTCGCAGAGTATCAGTGGTATCAATATCGCTTGCGTGTCTGAGTAGATCTGCGATTTGAATTATGACAGGTTTGTCTTCTGTTCCGGCTGCTAGTTGAGCCCAGGCAGTGACAATAGGCTTATCATTACTCCCCGTTACATCAACAACAACTTTATGTGGTACAGCCACTCCTGATGAGTCGGTTGCCGTTACCCAAAATGTCTCTTGTTGCTGTTGACCTGCAGCCAGCTTATCTGTCGTGCCACCTGTTGAATTATCTAACTGATAACGCCAGTTTCCTTGCTGATCGATTGACAAATTACCAAATTGACCTTGAGGTTGGCTAATCGCCCATTGAATACTGTCAGTTGAGTCAAGATCAGTCGCAATAAGGGTGCCAGTCGCATTCGCTTTCCCAGTAATATTTTCTCCCTGTTCAATAACGTTTCCTGAGGATACTCCTGAAATAACGGGTAAGTCGTTAGAGCCGTTAATGGTGACAGTGATTTTTTGCTCGGTGCCATCGATACTATGAACGACTAAGGTATCTGTAACCGATTCACCAGCTTTAAGGCCTTGAATAGCAGTTTGTGAGTTGTCAGCTGTGTAAGTCCAATGACCCAGATTATTGATACTCAGCGTACCGAACTGCCCTTGCAACGAGGTAGCAGCGAATTGGTTTTGGCCTGCATCTGCGTCAGTGATAGTCAGCGCACCATCAACGCGAAGTAGACCACTATGAACCTCTTTATCTTCTGTGAGGTTTGCAGTAAAAGCGCCTGCGATTTGAGCTTTATCATCGGTGCCGTTAATGGTGACAGTGATTTTTTGCTCGGTGCCATCAACGGAGTGCACCAGCAATGTATCGGTAAGTGACTCACCAGTTTTAAGGCCTTGAATTGAACTTTGTGAGTTGTCTGCGGTGTAGACCCAATGACCTAATTCATTGATTGATAGAGTACCAAACTGCCCTTGCAACGAGGTAGCAGCGAATTGGTTTTGGCCTGCATCGGCGTCAGTGACAGTCAGCGCACCATCAACGCGAAGTAGACCACTATGAACCTCTTTATCTTCAGTGAGACTGGCAGTTGCAGTACCACCTATCACCGCTTTATCGTCGGTACCGTTAATCGTCACTGTGATTTTTTGCTCAGTGCCATCAACAGAGTGCACCAGCAATGTGTCGGTAAGTGACTCACCGCTTTTAAGGCCTTGAATTGCAGTTTGTGAGTTGTCAGCTGTGTAAGTCCAATGACCTAATTCATTGATTGATAGAGTACCAAACTGCCCTTGTAATGAGGTCGCGGTAAATTGTGCCTGACCATTATCCGCATCCGTTACCGTCAGCGCCCCACCGACTCGAAGCTGCCCCTGATGAACGTCTTTCTCTTCAGTGAGGTTTGCAGTAGAAGCGCCTGCGATTTGAGCTTTATCATCGGTGCCGTTAATGGTGACAGTAATTCTCTGTTCAGTGCCATCGACGCTGTGAACCAACAATGTATCGGTGAGTGACTCACCGCTTTTAAGGCCTTGAATTCCAGTCTGAGAATTGTCAGCGGTGTAATTCCAATGACCTAATTCATTGATTGAAAGAGTACCAAACTGTCCTTGCAAAGATGTTGCTTGGAACTGCGCTTCACCACTGTCCGCATCCGTAATGGTTAACGCACCGTCAACACGCAATTGCCCACTATGAACCTCTTTATCTTCGGCGAGGTCTGCAGTAGAAGCACCTGCGATTCGAGCTTTATCATCGGTGCCGTTAATCGTGACAGTGATTTTTTGCTCAGTGCCGTCGACTGAATGAACGACTAAGGTATCTGTAACCGATTCACCAGCTTTAAGGCCTTGAATAGCGGTTTGTGAGTTGTCAGCTGTGTAAGTCCAATGACCCAGATTATTGATACTCAGCGTACCGAACTGCCCTTGCAACGAGGTAGCAGCGAATTGGTTTTGGCCTGCATCTGCGTCAGTGATAGTCAGCGCACCATCAACGCGAAGTAGACCACTATGAACCTCTTTATCTTCAGTGAGCGAAGCCGTTGCTGTGCCAGCAATCACCGCTTTATCGTCGGTGCCATCAATCGTCACTGTGATTTTTTGTTCAGTCCCATCGACTGAATGAACGACTAAGGTATCGGTAAGCGACTCACCGCTTTTAAGGCCTTGGATCGTAGGCTGAGAATTATCGGCAGTGTAAGACCAATGGCCTAATTGATTAATCGACAAGGTACCAAATTGGCCTTGCGGTGTTGTGGCCGCAAACTGGCTTTGCCCTGCATCGGCGTCAGTGATAGTCAGTGCACCTTCGACACGAAGTTGACCCTGATGAACCTCTTTATCTTCAGTGAGACTGGCGGTTGTAGTACCTCCTATCACCGCTTTATCGTCGGTACCGTTAATCGTAACAGTGATTTTCTGTTCAGTGCCATCGACGCTGTGAACCAATAACGTATCCGTTAATGATTCACCAGTTTTCAGCCCCTGAATAACGGTTTGAGAATTATCGGCAGTGTAAGTCCAATGGCCTAATTGATTAATCGACAAGGTACCAAATTGGCCTTGCAGTGTTGTGGCCGCAAACTGGCTTTGCCCTGCATCGGCGTCAGTGACAGTCAGCGCCCCATCAACACGAAGTTGACCCTGATGAACCTCTTTATCTTCGGCGAGGTCTGCAGTAGAAGCACCTGCGATTCGAGCTTTATCATCGGTACCGTTAATGGTGACAGAGATTTTTTGCTCAGTGCCATCGACTGAATGAACGACTAAGGTATCGGTAAGCGACTCACCGCTTTTAAGGCCTTGAATTGCAGTCTGAGAATTGTCAGCAGTGTAAGTCCAATGACCCTGATTATTGATACTCAGCGTACCAAACTGCCCTTGTAAAGATGTTGCTTGGAATTGGTTTTCTCCAGCATCAACATCACTGACAGTCAGCGCACCATCAACGCGAAG
Organism: Agarivorans aestuarii; assembly: GCF_019670125.1. Lineage (NCBI taxonomy): Bacteria > Pseudomonadati > Pseudomonadota > Gammaproteobacteria > Alteromonadales > Alteromonadaceae > Agarivorans > Agarivorans aestuarii. The sequence goes on along the minus strand of NZ_AP023033.1, from coordinate 1,558,520 downwards.
TAGACCACTATGAACATCTTTATCTTCTGTGAGACTGGCGGTTGCAGTACCTCCTATCACAGCTTTGTCATCGGTGCCGTTAATCGTCACAGTGATTTTTTGCTCAGTGCCATCGACTGAATGAACGACTAAGGTATCAGTAAGCGACTCACCGCTTTTAAGGCCTTGAATTGCAGTCTGAGAATTATCGGCAGTGTAAGTCCAATGACCTAATTCATTGATTGATAGAGTACCAAACTGCCCTTGCAGTAAATTGGCTTGGAACTGGTTTTGACCACTATCCAGATCAGTAACTGTTAATACACCATCTGCATGCAGTTGCCCTTGATGAACATCTTTATCTTCGCTGAGAACGCCACTATAGCCTCCACCAATGACCGCCTGTTCATTAGTGCCAAGAACTTGAATGGTTAAGTCTTGCTTAACTACTTCACCAGCACTGTCGGTAACACTAACAACAAAGTGCTCAACCCCCATTTGTCCTTCGATTAACGCAAGGGTTGCAGGTTGCTTATTATCAAGCTGATATTGCCACTGCCCATTATCAGGGTTAATAGTTAATCGGCCATATTGGCCTTGAGAGTGGCTAACTGCCCATTGCAGTTGCTCACTATGGTCTGGATCTTTAGCAAATAACTGACCATCAACTTCAGAAAGTGCAGCCATCTCAGTAACGTTGGCATGGTGCAAACCAGAGATTTGGGGTTTATCATTACTGCCCTCCACCTCTATTGAAACCACCATTTTGATTTGATGCTGCAGATTGTCTTTAACTAAAACAACAAATTGCTCACTATGGTGCTCTCCTTCAGCCAAAGCATTGGTCGTAGCTAGTACATTATCCAACTGATAAAGCCACTGCCCGGTATGAGAGTCTACAACCAGCTGGCCATATACCCCACTTCCTGACTCAACTGACCAGCTTACTTGGTTAGCGTCAACACCAGCAACATGCAACTGACCGCTCACCTCGCTCACTTTATCTTCTTTTACTGATCCGCTTTGTTGCTGAGCCCCTTCAGCATGAATAACCGGTACTTGCTGCTGATCAGTTTGAGAGTGATTAGCTTTAGTAAGCTGTTGTACTGTCACACTGGGCTTATAATGATTACCCTCAACATTTGCCAACTGGTTGCTCGTTAAACCCTTAACCCCAACATGATTAAGAAGTGAATGTGCAGCAAACCAATGAGAGTTGGCACTGCTACCTCCTCCTTTACCCACTCTTGCTGTCGCTTTGCTGCCATCAATTAAGGGAGCTTCCACCATGGCAGCGCCAGCAACGGCTTTTGAAGTGTCATCGTATTCGGAGGATTTAGCATTAGCAGATTCCCCACCTTTACCAGTTTCCGAAATTGTCTCTGACGGATTTGTGGCTTCTGACAATAACCCCTCATCTGGTAAAGCCTGCTGCTCACTTAGCAGTTGCTGATGAGATTTATCAGCAACCAAATCTTGATTGCTTAAACCTGCGGTTTTTACATCCCGTAACTCTTTTGCCTTAAGCCGTGCTACATCTTCATCAATACGCTTGGCTTTTTTTATGCCTTTATCTTTGTCGACACTGTTACTGCTTTTAGTAAGTTTACTTTTCGCTTTTAGGGATGATTTGTCTTGCTGCTTAGTCATAACAAACCTCTCTTAACGTTCACCAAAGGCAGTGGTTATGTTGGTAAATACCGGTTTCCATAAGTATTGAAATACCGTTTTATCACCCGTCACAATATCTACCTCACCTGTCATCCCAGGAATAAGCCCAAAGCGCTCGGGATCATCGTTAAAATAGGGTTTTTCTATGCTAATTTTTACCTTGTAGAAAACGCCCCCCTTTTCATCGGTATCAGTAGAAGGAGAAATCCTTTGCACAATCCCATCTAATGCCCCATATCGGCTGTAATCAAAGGCGTCTATTTTCACCCTTGCAGGTTGTCCTTCGGTAACAAAACCAATATCACGTGGAGATAGTTTGGCTTCGATTAGCGCTTCCTTGGTAGTGGGAACAATTACTGCGACAGTTCCGCCTGGTGCAATTACGCTGCCTGAGGAGGTAGTCGGAATAGATTGCACAATCCCATCGACCGGCGCCAAAACAGTAGTTTGAGAAACTTGTGAACCGGAAGACTTTAAGCGAGCCTCAATGCCTAACAACTCAGCTTGAGCCTCAGCCCGTTTTTCGCCTACTTGATTGAACAAAGCCGCATTTTTCTGATCTAGTTGCTTACTTAGGTTAGTTAGACTTTTACTTAAAACTTGTTCTTTACCCTCTAAAGATTTTAGCTCTCTTATGTAAGAGTCGAGCTTTTGTTGAGCTTCTAGTACCTGTAATTTAGAAACCACCTGAATGCCACCTGGTGATTTCATCATGTTGATCGTTTTACGCGACGCGGCAATTTGGTCGCTCAAGGCTGGCACCTCATTTTCAACCGCGGTTAATTCTGCTTTTGCTTTCGCCATCTCTGATTCAGTTAGTGCTGAGGTTGCCTCTAACTCATTATTCATTCTTTTTAGCGCTGATTGATGCTGCTGCACTAATTTAGGGTATTCACTTTCAAACGCGGAGAAATCAGCAGCGCGCTGTTCAACAAAGGCGTTATAGCGCTCTATGCGCAACTCTAAATTAGCTTGCTTACTCGATAGTTCTTCTTCTAAAGACTGGCTGTCGATAGCGACAAAATTAGCGAGAATATCTCCTTGCTTGACCACATCACCTTCTTCAACACTCACCGACGCCAATGTTCCACCAAGTTGGCTTTGGATCACTTGCCTATGTCCGAGCGGAACAACCTGTCCTTTTGCTTTAGCAATTTCTTCAACGGTAGTAAAAATTGACCACAACAGAATCCCCAATACTGAAACAGCGATAAACCAAGTAATGCGACGAATAAGTTTGCGTTCGGCTGGGGCTTCAATAGCATCAGTAAACTCATGCTCTGGCCAAACTCGCTTAGCCAATTGACGTTGTTCCATACTTACTGCTCCGTTTGGTTATTAGCTTGAGGTTGTTGCGAAGGAATAGGACCGACATAAACCGCAGCGCCCTTGTCTAAAATAATGACTTTATCTGCCAATTTTATTAATTCTTGGTCGTGACTAGAAAACACAATAGTAGCCTTACCTCGCAGGCCTTCTAGTGTGTTAATTAGCTGCTGCTTAGCAGCCGGGTTTCGATTTGCTAAAGGCTCATCAAGTAATAGGTAAGGAGAGCCTTTTAGCAATGCTCTCGCTAAGCTAATATAGCTTCCCTCTACCGCAGAAAGCATTGCGCCATCTCCGCTGGTTAATGGGGTATCAAGCTGCTTATTTAATGTATTAAACAACGCCTCCCCTCCAGCCGCATACAAGGCATCAATGAGTTGCTGGTCGCTAGCTTCAGTATTTGCAATACGTAGATTGTCAGCTAGAGAACCTGGGAATAAATCTGGCTCAGCCGGGCAATAAGCAGCCCAAGATCGCACTAGCTCCGGATCGTACTGGCGAATGTTTTTGTTGTTTATTGCTACATAACCGGCTTGAGGTTCAATTACCCCTAAAGCTGATAGCAACAATGAGGTTTTACCACAGCCATTAGGACCTATAACCGCCACCATATCTCCGGCGTCTATATCGGCATTCACAGCCGACAACGCGGGCTCCATGTCGGCACTGTAACGCAGGGTTAAATGCTGGAACGACAAACTGGGAGGGCGTGTCATATCCGGCACATCTAAACGCAGTTCGCTATTTTCGGTTTTAACCTGCATGAACCGGTCAAATTGCTCAGCGGCCCCCTTTAGCAAGGCGAACTTTTGGGTGGAGCTAAACGCTAGTTGCGCTGGGCCGGTAATTCGCCAAATCAGCATGACACAGGCAATCAACGCCCCAGCAGATATTGACTGGTTAAGCACCAAGAAAATGCCACAGAAAACAGTGACCAAGGCAGTGGATAGACTTAAAGCATGAGCAACGGCAGCCATTAGCCCATTGCGCGCCGCATAACGAAAGTTCTGCCGGCTATTCTCACGGCATAAACGGGCAAACTTAGTGGTCCAAGCATCGACTTGCCCGGCCGCTTTTAATTGGGTGAGATTTTTAGCCAACTCGTTAAGCGCATTTTGATACTCACCAGATATCGTAGGAGAAGCGCTTTGAATGTAGCTGCGCATTAGTCGCATAAGTAGGTAAAACACCAGTAACATCAGCAGTGGAACCAGCACCAACCAACCACTTAACAAAGTAATGGTCGCTAAGGCGATGAAGGTAAAAGGTAAATCGATTAAGCCACCTGCAGCAGGACCAGATAACACAGTGCGAACTTTTTCTGCATTACGCATACGCGCCACATGATTGGCAATGCCCACTCGCGATAACACCATTAACGGCATGTTCAGCAAACGGTGAAAGGTAAGTTCAGACAAATCTCTCGCCATGCGATTACTCGCTGAGGACATCACTCTTGCTCTAATCAAGCGAGATGCAACTAAAATGCTTAAGGCCAATGCCGCACCTAAAGCAATACTGGGCAATACCTCAGGTGTTTGACCGCCAATTACACGGTCATAAACTGCCATTGTAAATAGCGGCACGGCTAATCCCGTCAAGCTAGACAATAAACTGAGCCAAAATACCGGCCGATACCATTTACTTCGCTTGCTCACTTGCTCGGCAAAAGCTTTCGCAGAAGATCCCTGCTGAGGCAAGCGCTCAATCATAATTAGATGCGCGTCTTCACCGATAGTTGCGGGGTCACAGGCTTGCCACTGCTGCTCAAACTGTTCCAGTTGCTCACCATGGCGACGCAACAACTTAGGAGCATGATGATCAGATATCAGTACAAAAGGATGAGCCGCTTGAGAAACTAAGGAAGGCAAGTGACGATGCACCGAATAGGCAATATGGTGTTTTTTAAGCAGCCCCACAAAACCCATAACATCTAGCGAATCTATGCGCTGGTCTTGTTCTATATTGGTTGCTTGAGAGTACAAACCAAGTTGCTGCAACAAACTAATTAAGGTGGGTTTTAAATCAGGATTTTGCTGCTCCATGTTAAGCCCCCCTCTGTTGTTTTAACAGCTTGACTAAGCCATCTTCTGCAATTTGCAGTTGTATGTCGCAATGGGCTTTTACTTCGTCAAAATGCGAAGCGATCATCACCGTCATGTCATCGCCTTGCTTACTTAGCAAGGTCAGTAAACGCTGCTGAGCATCAGCATCTAGAGACAACATAGGCTCGTCTAGCAGCAATATCGACGGTTGCTGCGCTAACGCGCGTACCAGAGCGATAAGCTTAATCGCTCCCTTGTTAAGCATTTGGTTACCACTGTCTCCAACGCGGGTTTGATAACCGGCTGGTAACAAGGAAATGGCAGCACTCAAACCCAACTCTTCTGCTAACACCATGGCATTGGCTTCTAATTCAGGCCGAAACAGGGTCATGTTTTCCATCAAACTGCCGGCAAACAAGGTGGGCCAAGGCGCTAGATACACCACGGATTGGCGATACTCATTTGCGTCATGCTGGCCAAGTTCAACACCCGCAATATTAATGCTGCCTTGTTGCAACTGATGAAAGCCAGCCAGCGTACTTAATACCAAACTGGCATGGCTAAGAGGATTAGATTGCACTACCACCATGCTGCCAGCGGGCAGGCTAAAACTCGCGTTTTCAATACAGGCCACCGAAGTTTTAGCACTTAGATGGCTGTATTCAATGGGCCCTGCTGGTAACTTTTGCTGATAGCAATATTCGGCGCTAAAGCGCTCTCCCTCTAAACTTGTCAACTGCTTTACTTGTTGCATCGCAGACTTAGCGGTAACCATTCGAGAGCGCAGACTAATAATGGCGCTTAAAGGAGCAACCGCTCGACCCGCTAATATAGAACAAGCCGCTAAGCCACCAGTGGTTAACTGTCCATCTAACACCATTAAACACCCCAACAATACCAATACTAAGGTAGTTCCCTGAGAGGCGCCTTGAATAAACTCTTGCAGCTTGGCTGATAACCAATCAACCCGCTGTTGTTGTTGCAAACGCTTATAGTTAATTTTTCGGTAATTTGCGGCAATGCCACTTTCTAGAGCTAAGGCTTTAGTGGTGGTTAGCCCAGACAATACGTTAATCAACAATCGTGAACGTTCAGCCTCGCTAAGCGCTAAATCTTTAGTGGCTTCGGCTAGCTGCTTGCCAAGCAGCAATACAAGTAAGCTAATTAACCCCCATACGGCAATCGGAATAAAAACTAAGGGCCCACCAATGTAAGCCACTAAAGCTAAGAAAATAACAACAAATGGGAAATCAATCAGGGCTAAGGCCGCTTGACCAGAATATAGGTCTCGCATACCTGCTATTGAACTTAAGCCATTAAATACCCCGCCCCTGCCAAGTTTCGCGATAGGTTCGAAACTGCTGGCGAGTAGCGCGTTCACCGCATCAATAGTGGTATGCAACTCAAAGTTAGCGGCTGCAGAAGCCAATAACCAACTACGTATATATCGCAACACTAGCTCTAGTAAAATAGCCACCGCTACACCGAGCATAAGAACCGTAGCCGTGCCGTAGCCTTGGTTAGGTAATATGCGGTCGTAAATCTGCAACATGGCAAAAGGCAAAGCGAGCGAGAGTAAGTTTATAAATGTAGAAGAGAGCAATACATCGATTGCTGACCGGTTTCGAAACAATAAGCTTAACGCATACCTCATTTAGCTGGCTTCCTTTCTCAATAAACACTGCGATGAGTTATTGATAAGCCTAGCAAATAATCGAAGTTTTTCTTTTTTGGTGAGTTTTTATTTAAGCCTGCGAATAAGCCCCAACATATTCATTAACAAAATTGACACAAATACAAAACTAATTCACTATCGGTGAGCGTTAATCTAGCTCATGATTTCAGCATTGCTGTATATGTTGTCATTTAAATCTATTTATTACTTTTTAAACAAACAGATATGAATGAATCAGCCAACTTAGCTCAAGTGCTGGCACTACCCAGCCACTCTCATCACCATAGCCATCAGTATTTTCAGGTGGTGATTGGCTTGCAAGGGCAAACCGAGTTTGACATTCAAGGTCAAGCTAATTTGGTTGGGCCAGGTCAAGGTTGCTTAGTGCCCGCCTCTGCAGATCATGCTTTTACCGGGGTAGGCAGAAATCAAATCTTGGTTATTAATTTGGCCGATACACAACATGCTAGTTTGCAGACCAAAATCGAGCAGTTGTTCGACCATCAATCCTACTTCAAGCTAGCCAACCAGTCGCAAGTTCTCGTCAATGCACTTTGTCAGGAAATGCTAACTAAGCCGCAAGACACCATGCTAGCCGAGGCCTGCGCCAATACCCTGTTGTGTGTACTGCAAAATCACTTAGCTCAAAGCAAACAACACCAAGCTAAGGTCACCCGCCTACAAATGGAGCATATCGACCGCTACATCCAACAACACTTGCAGCAAAAAATCACCGTGGCGCAACTTGCTGGTTGCGTGTTTTTAGCCGAAAGCCAATTTCATTTATTGTTTCGCCAGCAAACCGGATTAACCCCACACCAATACTTGCTACGCAAACGCTTTAACGCGGCTAAACAGCTTTTAGCTACACCGCAATTAAGCATTGAACAAATATCGCATCGTTGTGGTTTTGCTAGCCAAAGTAGCTTTACCAGTGCATTTAGCACTTTTTATGGCATCACACCGGCTCGCTACCGCAAACAAGCCAGCTAAAGCTAAAACATCTTCTTCGCCTTCGCTCGCCCCGCCTAGGCTGACTACACTATAAATAAGCAACGTGAATAACCTGAGCTCGGGATAATAAACCGATTTCTAAGGGCTATTTTTACTTATTTCGGTGTTGAAGCCATTTGCAATAAGATAACTATTGGCGCGCAGCTTCACTTAGAACTAAGCAAAACTATCTCGCCAGAAACATGAAGCTAGATTAAGTACTAGGTAGGAGAGTTATTGTAACTCCCTTATCCCAAGTTCAGGTTAAATAGATTGTTAAACGCTTGCTTCGCTTTTTGTTCATCAACAGAGAATTTCGAAAAAAACGCGGAGTTTTTCGAAATACGCGACGCCCAAAGCGCTCTACAATCGGCCTCTAAATAACAAAGCCGTAACATCCTCTGTCCCCTCGCAGAGGATGGCAACACGAGGACCCAGCATGCACAACACTATGCAACTCGATGCTAAGGCCATGACCCAAGCTTCGTTTATTGAGCAGCCTTTAACCAAGGTTTGGCAATACATTTCGCCGCTTTACGCTGTAAACGAATCAAGCTGGTTAAGCCAACTTATCCCACTCGCTAAACCTAGCCCAAGTGAGCTAACCCAAACTACGGTGTTGGCCACTCAACTAATCGAGCGGGTTCGCGCCGACAAAAATGCCGTGCAAATGATCGACGCCCTGCTGCTTGAATACAGCCTAGATACCCGCGAAGGAATTCTGCTGATGTGCTTGGCAGAAGCGCTAATGCGAATTCCCGATAGCGCCACCGCAGACGCACTAATTCGTGACAAAATGAGCGTGGCAGATTGGAAGTCTCACCTTAAAAACTCAGACTCACTGTTTGTAAATGCGTCTACCTGGGGCTTAATGCTAACCGGCAAAGTAGTGAGTTTAGATACCCCGCAAGATGGCCAAGCCAGCAAGGTGCTCAACAAGCTAGTAAACAAATTCTCCGAGCCGGTGATCCGCCAAGCCATGCATCAAGCCATGAAAATAATGGGGCATCAGTTTGTATTAGGCCGCAATATTCAAGAGGCCTTAAACAATGGCGAGCCTTTGCAACAACAAGGCTTTGCTTATTCTTTTGATATGCTGGGCGAATCGGCCCTTACCCGCCAAGATGCTCAAAAGTATTTTAACGACTATCACCAAGCTATTAGCGTTGTGGCTAAGCAGCGTTCAAGTACTAGTGAAGCTCACCCTGCAGCCTCGGTATCAATCAAGCTCTCGGCTTTACATCCTCGCTACGAAGCGGCTAACCACGAAAAGGTACTGCAAGAGCTGTTTGATACGGTTTTGGCATTGCTAAAACATGCCCGAGCGCAAGATGTTGCCATTACCATTGATGCCGAAGAAGCCGACCGCCTAGAAATATCCTTAAAGCTATTTGCCAAGCTCTACCAGCACCGAGCTGTTAAAGGCTGGGGCAAATTTGGTTTAGTGGTGCAGGCCTACTCGAAACGGGCATTAGCGGTAATTGCTTGGTTAGCTACACTGGCCAAGCAGCAAGGCGATGTCATTCCAATGCGCTTAGTAAAAGGCGCCTATTGGGATAGCGAGTTAAAGTTGTCTCAACAACATGGCCACCACGGCTACCCGGTATTTACACGCAAAGAAGCCACCGACGTGAGCTATTTGGCCTGTGCGCGCTTATTACTTAGCGAACATATTCGTGGGCTTATTTACCCGCAGTTTGCCAGCCATAACGCGCAAACTATTGCAGCGGTGTCGGCGATGGCGACTCACCAAGACTTTGAGTTTCAGCGCTTACACGGCATGGGCGATGCGCTATATAGCCATGCCAAACAACTGCTAAATAGCGAAGTACGCATTTACGCCCCAGTGGGCAGCCATAAAGATTTGCTGCCTTATTTAGTGCGGCGTTTATTAGAAAATGGCGCTAATAGCTCGTTTGTTCATCGCTTAGTAGATGCCCGTTGTCCGGTCACTGATTTAACCGTGCATCCGGTAGATTTATTGCAATCACGCAGCTGCTTACATAACCCCAAAATAGCCCTGCCGCCACAATTGTTTGGTGAACAAAGACAAAACTCCCAAGGTATCGCCACCGACATAGAAAGTGAATGGCAGCCCTTTGAACAAAAAGTCAGCCAGTTTTTGGGCAATCACCAATGGCAAGCCAGCTCAATTATTGAAGGGCAAACTCAAAGTGGCGAACACCATCTTATAACAGCGCCTTACCAGCGAACTCAACAGGTTGGAGAAGTAAAGTGGGCCAATGCAGAACAAGCCTTGCAGGCAATTAATGTAGCAGAACAAGGCTGCCAACTATGGCAACAAACACCAGTAAGCCAACGTGCCAACTACTTGCTGCACTTAGCCGATAAGCTAGAACAAAACATGCCAGAGTTAGTGGCCTTGTGCCATCGCGAAGCGGGCAAAACAGTATTAGATAGCATTGACGAAATTCGCGAAGCAGTAGATTTTTTACGCTACTACCCACAGCAAGCCATTCAAAACCTTAGCTCGCCTATACAGCAACGCTCGTTTCGGGGCGAAGCACAGCAAGTAAGTTACCAAGGGCGCGGCGTATTTGTGTGTATTAGCCCGTGGAATTTCCCCTTAGCCATTTTTATCGGCCAAGTATCTGCCGCCTTGGTTGCCGGCAATTGTGTCATCGCCAAGCCTGCCGAGCAAACCAGCCTTATTGCTGCTCGCTGTATCGAATTACTACTAGAAACAGGAATACCTAAGCAGGTTATCCAACTCATACTGGGCAATGGCGCGCTGCTAGGGCAAACCTTATGCAGCGATAAACGTATCGCAGGTGTTGCATTCACCGGCTCAACGCCAACTGCGCAAGCTATAAACAAACAGCTGGCTAAACGCGATGCCTTGCCAGTGCCGTTTATTGCCGAAACCGGCGGCCAAAACGCCATGATAGTAGACAGCACCGCCCTGCCCGAGCAAGTAGTAAGAGATGTACTACGCTCAGCCTTTGCCTCGGCTGGCCAGCGCTGCTCGGCGCTGCGGGTACTATTTATTCAAGAAGATATTGCCGAACGCGTCTATTCGCTGATTGCTGGTGCTACGCAAGAACTGGCCATTGGTAATCCAGAAAAACTAAGTACCGATGTAGGCCCGGTGATCGACCCACAAGCTCAAACAAAACTGCAGGCTCATATTAGCTGGTTAGAAAAGAACGCTCAGCTCATTTACCAAGTAGCGCTTCCAGAAGATTGCAGCAAAGGCAGCTTTGTTGCGCCGTGCGCTTATCAAATCGAAGACATTGCTCAATTAACACAAGAACACTTTGGCCCTATTTTGCATGTGATTAAATATCAATCAAATCAACTTGATAGGGTGATCGATCAAATAAATCAAAGTGGATTTGGTTTAACCTTGGGCGTGCATAGTCGTAATGAAAGTACCTATCGGCATATCGAGCAGCGTGCTCGAGTGGGTAATTGCTACGTAAATCGAGATCAAGTAGGTGCCGTTGTAGGGGTACAGCCTTTTGGTGGTCAGGGTCTATCAGGCACTGGTCCTAAAGCGGGTGGCCCGCACTATTTGTACCGTTTTGCTAAGGCGAACATAAGCACCACCCTTGCCCAGCAGGAGCACTAATATGACCACGACTAACAAAGTATTAAAACAAAGTCTTGCAGTGCAAGATGCTTGGCAGCAACAAACAGTGGCTCAACGTAGTGAGTTACTACTCGCTTGGGCACAACTGCTTGGCCAACGAGACCAAAGCTACAACGAATGTGCAGCAATGATCCGTTTTCAATGCCAACAAGCCCTAGCGCTTATTGCTAACGAGCATGAGCTACAAGGGCCTACGGGCGAAAGCAACCAGCTATATACCGCTGGCCGTGGCTGTTTTTTGTTGGTGGCCGATGAAACAGCCAGCAACGAAGCCCTAGTAGGTTTAATGGCCGCAGCGTTAGTGGCTGGTAACACCGTTATTTGTTGTGCAGCAAATAGCCCGATAGACGAAATGCTGAGCGACCTACTGCGTGCAGGCTGCCCGGATAGAGTGTCACAGCCCTTGGCTTATAGCTTGGGGCCGGAGATTGCACAAAACAGCTTGGTTGCGGGCATTGCATTAGCAGGCACTAAGCAAAATTGCATCCACTACAACCAGTTGGCAGCAGAGCGAGATGGCCAACTTGCGCAGTTCGTATATGAAACCGATATGCGCAACCTTAGCCAACTCAGTGAACCAACACTTTGTTTGCGCTTTATTACCGAGCGCACACGAACCATAAACATTACCGCCGTTGGTGGTAACGCCAGCTTGCTTGAGCTAGGCAGCGGCGAATAAACCTAAGGGCCTGGTTAGCCATTAGCAGCGACAACCCAAATAAACCAACATGCTGAACTCAGCAATAAAAGGAAAAAGGAATGATTGAAAATAGCTTTGCTATCAGTGCTACATTTATAGCCTATCTAATCGTTATGCTATCAATTGGCATTTACGCCTATAAACGCACCGCCAACTCAGAAGATTACTTCTTAGGTGGTCGCTCATTAGGCCCATGGCCAGCAGCCTTATCGGCTGGCGCCTCAGACATGAGTGGCTGGTTGCTGCTTGGCTTACCGGGTTACGCTTATGCTGCGGGTATCGAAGCCTTCTGGTTAGCTGGCGGCTTGCTTGTAGGCACCTGGTTAAACTGGCTGATTTGTGCCAAACGCCTGCGCACCTACTCTATTGTGGTGAACAACGCGCTAACCATTCCTGAGTTTTTTGCGCGCCGTTTTGAAGATAAATCTAAATTACTGCAATCAATCTCTGCCTTCTTTATCTTGCTGTTTTTCTTGTTCTACACCAGCTCTGGCTTAGTGGCTGGCGGCAAACTGTTTGAAACAGTATTTGGCTTAGACTACACCACAGCAGTTATTGTCGGCACCATTTGTGTGGTGTCTTATACCTTGTTTGGTGGCTTTTTAGCAGTATCGTGGACCGACTTAGTGCAAGGTTTATTGATGGCCGCGGCCTTAATGATCGTGCCAATTGCCGCAATGGAAGGCTCCTTTGGCGACCTAAGCCAAGCCCTCACCCTTAAAAACCCAGAACTACTAAACCTTTGGACCGACGTAAAAGGCGAGCCTTTATCGGCCATTGCCATTATCTCGCTAGTGGCTTGGGGTTTAGGTTACTTTGGTCAGCCACATATTTTGGCGCGTTTTCAGGCTACCCGCAGCAACAAAGACATCGGCACCGCTCGCCGTATCGCAGTAACTTGGACAGCTCTTTCTATGGCTGGCGCGCTGCTCATTGGTGTAGTGGGTATTGTGTATGTAGATTCTCACCTAGGTGGCAATATTAAAGATGGCGAAACCATCTTTATGCTGTTGGTAAATGCCATTTTCCACCCAGTAATTGCCGGCATACTATTAGCAGCTATTTTGGCCGCGATTATGAGTACTGCCGACTCACAACTGTTAGTATCGTCGTCTGCCTTAGCCGAAGACTTCTACAAACAAGTCTTTCGCCCGCAAGCCAGCCAACAAGAGATTGTTAAGGTTGGCCGTATCGCCGTAGTCGCATTGTCGATAGTGGCTTTAATGCTGGCCATGAACCCAGAAAGCTCGGTACTAGGCTTGGTGTCTTACGCATGGGCAGGATTTGGCGCAGCCTTTGGCCCTGCACTACTACTTAGCTTGTTCTGGAAAGACATGAACCGCAACGGCGCACTAGCCGGCGTAGTGTTAGGCGGCGTAACCGTAGTAGTGTGGAAACAATTAAGTGGCGGCTTGTTCGACATTTATGAAATTGTTCCCGGCTTCCTCTTCGCCAGCATTGCCATTATTGCAGTGAGCAAAGCCACAGGTGGCGCAACACCAGCAATTCATAGCATTCACGCTAAATACGAAAAACAGCTGGTAGAATTAGACTAAGCCGATAACCACAAGGCAGTTAAATACAGCTAAACAAAAAGCCGTTTATCCAAGGGTAAACGGCTTTTTTACTTAGCGACTTAAAGCCTGTTTACAACACAAATAACACTTCGCCTCTCTCACTAGACAGGTAAAAAAGAATCGCAAATACTGCCACCGCAGCCCCCACTATTCTTGCACGAGTGCCTTCTAACAAGGCAGACTTAGAAGAAACGAACTCCATTCGAGAGCCAGATTGCCCATTAGTAAGACCAAACTCGAACCGAGTTTTTCCCGTATAGATAGCGTGTACTCCCATTAGGAACAACACTCCACAGATGATCAAATCTATAGTCACTTCCATGTACTAACCTTTTTATACAACTACGACCGAAAGTACTAACAAGCCAATGTTCGTATTTGTCTACAAGTAGGAACAGTGCATAACGAAACTGTTGCTTGAAATTATCTCTTCACGCTTTAGTTAGCCGATTCAGCTGCCGTTTAAGAGTGAAGATATTATAACCACCCCAAATCATGATTAATCCACCAATAACCAACAGGGAGGTTACCACTGTCGCATCATTAAGAAGAGGGTGAAAAGCATTTCCCCCTGCCCCAAATTTTCCATATAGACCTAAGCCAAACATAATCGGACCAGGTGATTCTATCCAAGTCACTCTAGTGACCTTCTTTTCGAGTACTGCTATTTTTTCGCTGTTATTCATTTTCCTTCCTTGGAGCTATGCTGTTACTTTTGACACTTGTAGAAGCTGGTTTAAACACCTCGCCTTGTTTGAATGAAGTGTCTACTGAATCGGACCAACTAAACTGTTCGATTTGGTTGACCCGTTATCTACTACCCCTCTTACTCGAACGCTTCAAAGCCACTAGTAGTTTCAGTTAGTACTTCCTCATAGTGAGCAATCATAGGCATAACCAGTGGTTCAATTTGTTAATTCCATACAGCTCGGTTATAACGCCTAAATCAGGTGCGCCGTAGGCGTCACCTGGATTTACTTGTTAGAGCCTTGTTGTGCAGTGAATCGATGGTTTCTTTTGCTTTGGACATGGACATATCGGGGTACCTAGAGACAAGAAACTCTAACGCTGATTCTGCACAGGTTGTATTTACGCAAAACGCATTGGTCTTTGCACCTTGAGATATCAGATAAGCAGCATTCTGATGCTGCTCAGTTAGAATAGCGAAATGTAAAGGACTCCAGCCTTCATTTGTGAGCGCGTTAACATCTGAACCTGACTCAATCATTGAACGAATAATGATAATATCTGACCTTCCAGAGGCTATATGGAGAGGTGTTGCATTTGTTCTTGTTCTGGTTTTAACAGTCTCACGATTGATAAGTTTTAATGCATATTTTTGCTTGTTCCACTGCAATGCTAGGAGTAGCTTCTCGCCTTTACTTACCTTCATTTTTTGTATCTGAGGTGAGAAGTCTATAACCTGATCCTTACTGATATCCCCGCTACCTAGAATTAAATGATTATTTTTTATTTGGTGTGGTGGAATAAAGATATCATAAGCTTCTCGATCGGATTTATTAATTATTCGGCCATCTAAACCATAAGATGCGTCAGAACATCCATCAAGAAACTCACTGTCTTTTTCTTTAAAGTTAAGCGCGCACCCAAAACCTGAACCGACTCCCAGCATAACTAGAATATCTTCTCTGACTGACCGCAGTGGCCTTTGATCCAAATATTTAGTTGAGTGATATAGTACGGATGCTTTTTTGCTGCTATTAGAGAATGCATACTGCTTTGATGCTAGGAATAGCTTATAAGGATTTCCATTCGCATTTTTCGCTATCAGTTTTTCTATCTGATCTGGTGTTCTCTTATAGACAACTATAGGGAGCCCATACCAGTAATGGATAATATACTCCCCTGGGCCTATTTCCTCTAAAGACATATCTTCTGGAAATGCTTTTAGAGATAAACTGAATAATAAAAATGCAATTATATACTTCATTGTTGATGATTTACTTTGGCTCTAACAGTTTATCAAGAGGAAAACTCCCTTGTTTAAACAAGGAATTTTTCCTCCTATCACACATTTTATGAAACTAAGTTATCACCTTTCCGCAATCACATCAGCCACCTTGCTCGAAAAGTAACAAAAACATCAGCATAAAAAGATGCAAGCCCTTGCAAAAAGAAGGAACTGAATAACAGGGCTCTGAGTCACTTAAGTCTCAAGCGCTTATAACTACCCACCCGCCTTAGTCTTTCAACTCAACCCCACACATTTTGTACTACTTATAAAGAGAGATATTTGAGTAAGCTTGCAACTAAGCATGAACGAAGCTTTCATCTAAAGGCTTAATAACCCGCGCTTAATCACCAAATCTTTATATGTATTATTAAAACATATTAATGCTATCACTTTTTATTGATAACTATTGAGTAAAATGTCGCTTATTGCTTTACCCGCTTACCATTAACAAACAGTGAAAAGGAGATCCCATGTACTTTAAGAAGTACCTGCCAGTTGTTCTTGGCTTAATAGTTGTTGGATGTAATAGCAGTAGCGACTCCCCTGCCACACCGCTAGACCCAACAGAACCCGTGGACCCGCCGGTAATTGTTGATCCACCAGTTGACCCAGATCCCACCCCAAACGAGCCTAACTTTGGCCTACCAGAAGGTGTGCTAACTGTTGCTAGCGTAAACTGTACTCAGGTGTTTTCTTCCACTTCGGCCTTAGCAGATGCAGCTTCTAAAGAAATGGACGCAGGTACCACGCTTTGTTTAGCCGACGGTGAATACAGTGGCGATTTTCAACTTAGTTTTGGTGGCAATGGCACCTTGGAGCAGCCTATTAAAGTAGCTGCCGAAAATCCTGGCAAGGCCATCTTAAAAGGCGGTGACGTAGCGATAAACATGGGCGGCAGTTATGCCCAGTTGCAAGGGCTAATTTTTGATGGCGTGGAATACGGAAGCAACTTAATTGCTACCCGTTTTGGTACCAACGATTTATGCCACAATTGCCGAATTAGTGAAATTGCGATTATTGATGCCAAAGCACAAGACGACTACGGTATTTTGGTACATATATACGGCAAAGATGTATGGCTAGACCATAGCGTAATTAGCGGTAAAACCGTGCAAAACCCGATGATTTCTTTTAACCGCTGGGTAGATGATAGCTGGGATGAAGCCACTAAACTGGCCGAACTTGCTCAAGGCATTGTAGTGTATAACAACTACATTGCTAATCGCCCGCCCGCCAACAACAAAATGTATGCGGGAAGCAGCGACAACGATTATGAAGCTATTCGCACCGGTTTAAGCTTTACCCACCATTACCCTGGTAATTCATTTATTGTGCGAAATGTATTTGAGCGGATCCAAGGTGAAGCCGAGGTTATCTCTAACAAAGGTTCCAATAACGTTAT
The DNA here is from genome assembly GCF_019670125.1 of Agarivorans aestuarii. NCBI lineage: Bacteria > Pseudomonadati > Pseudomonadota > Gammaproteobacteria > Alteromonadales > Alteromonadaceae > Agarivorans > Agarivorans aestuarii. Next base: position 1,541,564 of record NZ_AP023033.1, on the reverse strand, counting down.
TGCTTACAATACCATTCGCAATAGTTATGGCTCGTTAACCAACCGCCACGGCAATAGCAACAAAATTGAACACAACTTTATTTTAAGTGAAGACTACCCACTAGCTGGCGGCATTCGTATTGCCGACGACGGCCACTCGGTAGTGAATAACTACATCGAAGGCGCACGCTACCAAAATACTAGCCACCACGGCGGCATAGTATTATTGGGATACGACGGCGCGGGCGATGGTGATAACGGCTACCAACAAGTAGAGAATGTGCACGTAGCTAACAACACCATTGTTGATAGCGTAAACAGCTTAAATATTGACGGCGGCGGCAAACCGCAGCAGCCTAAAACGGTTTATTTGGCCAATAACCTTATCGATAAAGCCATTGGGCCGGTGATTACCCAAGCTGAGCGCGGCATGCTGCCTGATTCAACCGTGGTAGGAAACATCTTCCACGGGCAGGCCTTTTCTGATGACGACGCGGTGCCGTTAGGCACTGCCGGCATCGAGTTTTACTCGGCAAACTTACAAAAAGGGACAGATGAACTATATCGCCCTTCGGATAGCTCGCCTAACTTAGATGCAGTAAGTGACTACAACAAAGGAGATTTTGCTGACGTTAATTTAGATATGGATGGGCAAACCCGCACCGAGCCAAGCAGCGTTGGCGCAGATCAACCGCTAACAAGCAGCGTTAGTTTAAAAGCGCTGAGTTTTGCTGATGTAGGGCCAAGCAGTTATCAAATCAGCAAGCCTCAAGCCACCATGTTAGAAGCAGAGATTATTAATCCTGCCTTTGACGATGAGCTAAACGCTTGGACTAACAACGGTGCTCAGATCGCCGAGGCGAGTGAATCGTTCTCGAGAAGTGCTAGCGCCCAACTTAGTGGCAGTAGCAGCTTAAGCCAAACGATTCAGTTAAAGGCTAATACTCCATACGCTCTATCGGCTTTTGTAAAAGGCAGTTATCAGCTGGCCTTGGGTGACATAGCAAAGCAAGCAGGCGTAGTTACCGGCGATGACTATAAATGGGTAAGCAGCGAGTTTAACTCTGGCGATGCTACCGAAGCGCTACTGACTTTAAGCCTGCCCGACGCAGTAACCACCGATACCGATTTGGTAGATGGAAACTTAGGTGAATTTCGCAGCAATAGTGGCTCGAGTGATGCTTGGGTACAACACGAAGATAGTGGTGCCGGTTTAGGCGATGTTGGTAGCTCTGGCGACAGCGCATTTAGTGACAGCGGCTCTACTAGTAGTGGTTCGGCGCGGATCCGCTTCAAAAACTCGGCCAGCAATCATGATTTTACTGCCACCCCAGGTTTAAGCCAAACCGTTGCTAATATTCCACTAAACACCGAGTTAGAGTACTCGCTGTATTACTGTGACAACAAAGGTGATAGCTCTTTAAGTACCTTACATTACGGTGCAAAAGACAGCACTGGTGCAATAATCGCCCAAGCCTTTGCCCACGTGAAAGACTTAAGCAACGCACCACAAGGCAGCGTTAAAAGCTGTTTTAAACAAGTAACGTTAAGCTTTAACTCTTCTGCACATAGTAGCGTAGAGGTATTTGCTTATATGCAAATTGACACTGCAAGCTACAACGACGCTGCAATTTATGCGCATGAGCAATTTACTGACGACGAATTAGAAGTGCGGATAGATGAGTTTAAACTTAGCTATTCAGCAGCGCCAGATGCTGCTAGCGAAGCTTTTTTTGATGACATTCGATTAATGAGTCGCGAAGACTAACTGCAAAATAAAACAAAAAAGCAGCACCTAGGTGCTGCTTTTTCTATTTTAGCTACGCCTATTGGCAAGTATAACCTGATACAACGTTACCGTTTTTGTCGTAGTACTGCGGCGCATTGCCGGTGCCGTTAAACGAGCTTTGGTTGTAACGAATATTGCTGTTAGTACCGCGCGCTGTGCTGGTACTTAAACCACAAGGCACGTTGTAAAAAGACGCCGTTACTTGGTAAGGGTTACGCGTTGTAAACTGCGAGGCATTGTTGTCTTCAACTACTAAGTTAGAGAAGCCAAAGGCTAAAATGGTATTCTCGCCAGTTCCTTTAAAGATGTTTCTAACCAAAGTTATGTTGCTGCTAGCTTGAGCATGGTTTAACGGGGCGTGGTGATCTTGAAAGGCCAATACGTTAATACCCGTAGCAAAGTTGCCTGAAGCACCCACGGTAATAGTATTGCTATCTACCACAATATCGCGGCTGTTATGTTCAACATTGATGCCTGCTGTGAAGTTGTTCTCGATATCGTCAGACGAGTTAATATCATCTTCTGTTGTACTCACTGTGTTACCCGCAACAGTTACGTTAGCCACAGTAGCCAAAGCAATGCCAAACTCATTAGCTCCCTCTACAGTGTTTGAGTTAACTTGCGAACCATTGGCAAACACGACCGGTTTATCACTAAACTGAGCACGGGCTGCTGCATCAAAAAACGGAATATTGGTAAAGCTTGGCGGCACGTAAACCCCGTCGTTGCCCGCATCTACAGAGATCCCTAAACGCACTCGATTACCACGAATACGGTTATTTGAAATGTTTAGTGTTCCGCCGTTAAGCACTACGTTGTTGGCACTTACATTCCACACGTTGTATACCCGGCCAACATCTCGTAGTAGTTCGACACTGCGATTCACTTTAATAAAGTCATTGTTCGTAATTGACAAATTACGTGGAATTAAACCTGAAGACGCCACACCAACAGCGGTATTTTCAAAGGTATTGTTTTCGATGGTGATGTTAGCAATTTGCTGGTAAGCGTCTTCGTAAGGAATGTTAATTAAGCGCGCATTTGAGTGGTCGTTCCCTGCTTCACTGGCCACTTGGGTATTAGTGTTTTGGCCTTTCTCATCAATTAGCAGCAAATTACGAATAGTCACATTCGAGCTTTGAATATTAAACAAGGGTTGAAAACCGTCGTCAGAAGTACGAATGATACGGCTTACGCGAAACCCAGCTGCACCTTGAATAGTTACCGGAGTTTGAATATCAATTTGCTGGTCGGTAAATATGCTGCCTTGAATGGTAATCACATCTACGCCGGTGCCGTTGTTGGCTGCATCTTGCAAACGTGCACTTAACTGGCTGGCATTGCTGGCAGTAAAGTTAGCGGCATTTGCGCCGCTAGCCAAAGCAACGGTTGCTAGAACCGCAATGGCCGAAGGCTTTAACAAAGCCACTAATGATGATGAAACCTTCCTTGAAGCTTGGTGGCGCTTTAACATGAACTGCATCTCCTTGAGTTAAATTCAAGGCAAAGCTAACACCACACATCAACAAATAAAACACAATTGGATTACCAATTTGATCTTTTGTTAACCTGTCTACATAAATTTTTATTTGTCTATTGCATTAAAAAATATGAGACAAAGATCACTACAAAAATCTAAAAACAATGCCAAGAAAAGCCTTTCATTGGCGATTAAGGCTGCATTAAGCCAGCTTTAAAACAATAACACTTTACATTTTTAAGAGGTAATACCAGAGGAGCAACCTTAGCAGTCGACAAAATATTCAAACATATCGATTTAAGAAAAGCCGAATATTTAACAATTAAACAAGAAATTGGTTAACCGCGAGGATATTTCTAGCGCTGGCAACTTTTATGACGATACATTAACTGGTCAGCTTGCTCTAAAGCGCTGTCGATAGAAGGATATTGAGTAAAGTCTACTTCCAACAAACCGTAACTAAAACATAGAGGGTAAGCGAGCTTATGCTGCTTGGCAGCTGCACTAAGATCGCTGGTAAAACGTTGTAGTATTTCGGTTGCATCCGCTTCGTTGGTATCGGTAAACATCACTACAAACTCATCTCCGCCCATGCGGGCAAACAGATCAGACTCTCGAAATGAAACACGCATTTGCTCGGCAAATAAACGCAAGGCATTGTCACCTTCAGCATGACCATATTGATCATTAATGGGTTTAAACTGGTCTAAATCCATATAGGCAATAGTAAGTGGGATAACTTGCCTGCGGCACATGGCGAACGAGTAATTTGCTAGCTTCATAAAGCCACGACGATTAGAAATACTGGTTAATTCATCGGTAATCGCCATTTGCAGTGCAGCCAGTTCTTGCTCCACCATTACCGCTAAATCATCCAGTGCAATTAGGTCATCTTTAGTTAGGCTTTTTGGCTTAGTATCGATAATGCATAAGGTGCCTATCTTCTCTCCATCTGGAGTAGTAAGTGGGTGGCCGGCATAAAAGCGAATATGCGGGTAGCCAGTTACCAGTGGGTTATCTGCAAAGCGCGGATCTGCCAATGCATCTTCAATTTGAAAGGTATCGTCACCCAAAATAGCGTGACCGCAAAAAGAGATGTCACGAGGCGTTTCACTGGCATCAACACCAAAACATGATTTAAACCATTGGCGGTTTTCATCAATCAAACTCACTAAAGCAATTGGCACATCAAATAGCCGTTTGGCCATTCGTGTAATCCGATCAAAGCGCTCTTCTGGCATCGTATCCAAAATATCGAGATCTTTTAACGCTTTAAGGCGACTTGCTTCGCCAATAGGTGTACTTGGTGCTTGCATAGCTAACTTCTAGTAGGGCAAAAAGTAAACTATAAGTTGATAAATCAACGCCATAGAAACTTTGTTGCCGTTAACAAATGTTCAAATTTAGTATCTATGGCAATACCGTAAATGGCAAGTTTATAAATAACAAATGTATCTTTATTCGATAACAAAAGTATTAGAAAAGGCGCTCTGACAGCGCCTTCTATAACGAAATAAATAAACCAGCTTGGTGGCTATTTAAGCTTGTTGATAGATGCTAAAAATGTAGCAATGTGCTGATTAACTTGCTCGCTATATTCATACTGCAAAGCGTGTCCTGCCCCTTCAACAGTGACTAACTGACAATGCTCGCCTAAGGCTTTTTGAACACCCTGCGCTTGGCGATATGGCAATACTTTGTCGGCATCTCCCCACACAACCAAGCTAGGTATATTAATTTTAGCCACTGCAAAATAAGCATCTAGCATTGGCTCTTGCATCAAGCCTCTTACGGTTGCCAACATTGCCTTTCGGTAGCCCTTGTAGCGCATTTGAGGCTCGAACTGTGCCACCCAATCAAGTGCTTTTTCTAGGTTAGATAAATCGTCTAACTGTCGTTTAGGCAAACTAGGTATCACAAAGCTATAGGCCATATATTCACCGATAATCGGTATAGGCAAAGGCGCAATTTTGGGTGTGGAAGTTAAAGGTGCAAGTAAGATAAGCCCTGCGACTCTATCGGGGTACAATTCAGCAAACCTTACGCTAATCGCCCCGCCCATAGATAAACCAGCTAAATACACTGGTTCATCTATTTGCTGGTCATCGAGCAACTCCTTTATTTGCTCCACAAACAGCTGCCGAGTATAAGCAGTATTTGGTCTAGCCGAATAACCTCGCCCATATAGGTCAACGCTAATCACCTGATAGCCCTGCTTAAGTAGACTATTAACGTTACGTTCCCAAACATAAGAAAATGCAGAGAACCCATGAATTAGCACAACAACAGGCGCAGTGCGTTGCCCCTCTCGATGAAAGTGAACTAAACCATGACTAAGTTGTACGTGTTTTCCGGGAAGGTCGTCGGCGTCAATATCGGCAATTTCAAACACTTCTTGATTGCGATAAAAGGGTAAGGCAAGGGCTGCCACTAGCAGTAAAAATAACAAAAACTCTATTAAATATAGCATCGTCATTCCTCCACTTAAGGGGTAGTTCAACTATACAATAAAGCACTGTAAAAAGGAGTTAGTATTGACGAATATTTGACCGACTTAACCTTCAATCAATACCAACTCATTATTGTTGTGATGACAGTAAGTTCATCTAAGATTTAGTAGCGTATTACGGCTACCAAGGCACCTCGATGCCCATTTCTTTAATTAAACGATCTACTTCTTTCCAAGCCGCTTTTTTCTGCGTCATGTCTAGCTCTTCGCCGATTAAGAAGTCGCGATCGCCAGGTGCATTTCCATGGCCTAGCAACGCAGCAATCGACATCCACACATAGGCTTGCTCAGGATCTTCATCCATGTTTTCGCCTTCGAAGTAATACAAACCTAATAGGTAAGCAGCTTCTTGGTGTTTGTTTAATGCTGCCTGGTTATACCAAAACTCGGCTTTGCCAAAATCTTGCTCGGCGCCTATGCCATTCCAAAAGTTTTCTGCTAATAGAAATTGCGCTTCTGCATCTTGCTGCTTGGCGGCAACCATTAGCCACTCAACCGCCAGCTCAGGCTTACTGCCTTGGCTAGTTAAGCCCTCTTGGTATAACACCGCAGCTTGCGTCATGGCAGCTACATTGCCTGCTTTGGCTGCTTTTAAATATTCTGCCAAGGCTGCATCGTAGTTTTGCTCTACGCCGTCACCGTGGTGTAGTTGCTGAGCACGAGTAAACTCTTGCTCGCCACACACGCCGCTACATACAACTGCGGCTGGTGTTTCACTAGTACTAGTTTGATTGTTGCTGCTACAGCCAACGATAAACGCGGCGGCAATACAACTTGCTAAACAATAAACTGATTTTTTCATTATTATTCCTTTGTTGACCACTGCCTAATGACCAAAGAAGGCAGCGGCAGCAACGCTACCACACAATCGCTCGAAGAAAATAGTGAATAATTATTTTGTTGCGATTAATCAATTGCAGGGGAAATACAGAAAAAAGTGCTATTGCGATCACAAAGTTGCTGCTAATACGCATTAACAGCAACAGTTCGATGAATATAGTGACTATTTTATGCAGTTATCGAAGAAGGTCACAGTGGCTGGCCAATCAGAAAATACGCCAACTAACTCAAGATCTTTTTTAAGTACATTAAGTACTTCAAATTCATGCATTGAGGTGTACTTGCGCTCGATGGTCCAAGTAATTAAATCTAAGCCCGCTTCTTTTAGCTGCTTGGCATAATCGGTGGCAACTACTGCTCCATCTTGCTCTTCAACAAGCGCAGTATAAATGGGCGCAACAATATTGATGTTTTTAGCGGCAATTTCTGTTGGGCTAGGCACACCATCAAGCAAGTAAATAAGATAAACGGCTTGCTCACCAAACTCTGGGGTGTTGGCAACCCAGTATTCTACATCGTCAATTGAGAAAGATTGAGCATAAACCTCGCTAGGCTCAATGCCTGCTTCAATGTATTCGTCAATCATTTTTTGGGCAAATTCTTGCTGGGTAATCCCTGCTGCTGCTAAGTCTTGCGCAGCGGGTGTTTTAAGCTCTGGCGTCATTTTTACGCCTAGCTCCTTAAACAACGCAATACTTTCTTTATGCGACATTAATGTGCCAACCTCAGCGTAAAGATCGGTACGGAAACTTGGCGTTGCATCCATGTACTCTTCAACGGTGGTTGCTTGTTTATTAGCCGCGTCCATTTTACCGGTTAGGCTTTTATATTCAGCCAAGGTAAAGTCTGAGGTACGACACTCGGCAGTGGCCTCTACGCCATTAGCAGTGTCTGCCGGAGTGAAGGGAACTGAACATTTAGCAGCTAGATCTGGCACTGCCAGTACATTGGTAGTGGTGTGTAAATCAGCATGTGAGTGGCGGCAAACCAGTTCGCCATCTTTGGTAAAGGCTACATCACACTCAAGCACACCGGCTCCCATACGCGCCGCAGCCATATAGCTTTCTTTGGTATGCTCTGGGAACATTAATGGCGCGCCACGGTGACCAATAGAGAAGTCACTTGCGCTATAAGTTGTCATGTCATCTACACACGCTTGTAAGCTTGTTTTTAGCTCTCCGTCGGCGAGCTGATCAACTAAGAATGCTGGACGAGGCCCTAATTGCACTTTTGATATAGCCCCAGTGTTGGCCGCTTGAATAGGATTGTCGTCGTCGCTACAGGCGCTTAATAGTACAAGTGGGCAGAGAAATAGCCCTAGCTGAGAGAATTTCATTGGTTAACGTCCTTATTGTTGGTGAATAACATCGATTTAAGAGCTAACCAGTAAAGATTCATCGAGTGACAAAGTGATGAAAAATTGATGTTAGATTTATGTCACAAAGATGAACGGCTTGTAAAAGCAACAAAGCCAGCAATAACTATGCTGGCTTTGTTGATTCTAGGGTCTGTTGATCTTTGGTGATGGTTTTTGCAGTCATTTATGCAAGACAGTGAGTGTGCAGTTAAGTGGGCTTAATAATCACTCGCTAACGCTGAATAAATGGCTAAGAAATGCTGCCCGAAGGGTTCGGATAAGCGAACTTTACTCTTTGTTAAGCACTTCTAGCTTAGCCCACTAGGCTTCTAAGTGCTCGCCGCGATTAAAGCCCGCTTATCTCGAACAAAATTTCAACACCAAAGATAAACAAACCCTAGTAACTAGCGATAATCAGGAATGCTTCGATTCCAGGTCACTAATTTTTTATCATTAGCTTTGTTGCGCCAATAACTGGCTAAGCGCGGGTTGGGCTTGGTGGCCAAGCCTACTTTATAGTAGTAAGCCAAAGTACTAGCAGCAGGTTTAGAGCCTTTATCAGCGGCCAAGCTAAACAGTTCAAAGGCTTTGTTATAGTTTTGCTCAACTCCACGACCGTAATGGTACATGCGGGCCAGTGCCCAAATAGCTTGTGGGTTACCCTGCTCGATAGCCTGTTCAAATAAGCGCTGCGCTTTTGCGAAATCTCGCTCACCACTTATTCCATGGTAGTAAAGCAAACCCAATTCACGGCTGGCTGCTGGGTGCATTTCTTGGCTGGCCACTTGGTAATAACCAAGCGCCTTAGTTAAATCGGCTGCTTCAAACATGCCTCTTGCACTAGCTTTACCTATCCAATAAGCCGACTCTGGCCTGCCTTGCTCTGCTAACTGCTGGTGTAAGTTATAACAACTCTGCTGTTTTTTAAGCTGGGTGCACCAAGCACTTAAACGCTGATCTTCATTAGTAGCATTTGGCTTTGCAGAAGCCACAAAGCTATTACTCAAAGCTAGGCTTAGCCCAGCCACACACCAAATATGTAATTTTTTCATGATTTTCATCCTTGGCTTGTTACGACAACTTAGGAGTTAAACCCACTCCCTTGTGATCTATGTCGCATTTTGTATGCCAAATATAAAAACCATATATTTCAAAGTAATGACAGAATCTAAATTCCAAATCACACCATAATGAAGCAATAATCACCAAACCGAGTCACCAAATCAGTAATTATGAAATACAACAATAAAGAAAATAGATTTATTAATAGCCTTTCGCCGATTTACGCCATTGCAGTGGCGTTTGCTTGAACCACTTTTTAAAGCTGCGGATAAATATGGCCGGTTCTTTAAAGCCCAATTGCAGCGAGATATCTGCAATTGATAGCTGGCTATCAACTAAAAAGTCCACTGCCATGGTTTTTCTGGCGTCTTCTAACAAGGTTGAATAGCTAGTTCCTTTGGCTTTTAAGCGCTTTTGCAACACCCGAACATGCACTCCAAATAAGTCCGCTACATGCTCAATACTGGTATTTCCATCGTAGATTAATGGCGGCAAAATCTGATAAATAAGATCATCCAAGTCTTCAAGCCGCTGTAAGGTTTCGCTACTTTGTTTACGCAATGCTTCTGCAGGGTAAACTTGCGCGCCAGTAACGTGGGCCCAACGCTGTTCAAACACAATGGCATTAATAGCTTTATTGTCTTTTACCGGGCAATTAAGAAGTTGGGATAGCTCTTTAGTATGACTAAAACTATGCATTAACCATACTTCGGTCGCTCGCCACGACTCTCCAAACAACGTTTGGAAGGTTTTAAATAAGTTACACAGCATTGCCCTATGCATAGAGTCACAACTAAGTTGATCAGCAAAACGTAAACTAAATTCGGCCCTAACTAAGTTCCCCTCTTGCACTAAATCTAGGTCAGTTCCGCTCGACTGAGCATTCAAGAATGCCTTCAACATTTGGATCATCGCTTCTAGATTAGGCATGCTTTGAACCGCAATGGCTAATACTCCTTGCTTACGCAAAGGCATCGACAAGCCACAACGTGCGCTGGCCAAAGGCTGTTGACTAGCGCGATCTGCAGCTGTCATTAACTTTGCCACTTTAAGCTGACTAATTAAGCCGCTGGTTTGACGCAATAAACTCGGCGAGATATCTGCAGCGGCTAACAGTCGATGCCTGTCTATACCTTGCTGCTCCATGATGTCTACAACCCACTTTAAGGCTGGTAACTGAAATTGATATTCCTGCATCTCGCCGCCACTTCCCTATGAACCATAGTCATTATTTTTGCACTTGTTCGCAAAATGTCAATTTACCACCATAGTTTGATTAAAATAGCAGCAAGTTGAAAGGCCGAGTTGTATTTCAGATTGTTAATTTTTGCTGGCTATACCCAGCACATATTTAGGATCAATAATGACAAAATCACTTAAAGCTATTTTCGCCATCGCACTTTTAAACATGACTATTAGCATGCCTGCATTTAGTAAAAGCGCAGCAGAAGAACGTGCCGAATCAGACCAAATGGTTCAAGAAACCTTGGTTGACTTTAAGAAAGAAAATAGCGACATTGCCGGCAAAATCAACGGCGCAGTAGGTTACGCAGTATTTAGCAATGCCGGTATCAACTTATTTGTTATCTCTGCTGGCGGCGGCCATGGTGTTGCCATCGACAACCAAAGCGGCAAACGCACTTATATGAATATGGGTGAAGCAGGGGTTGGTTTTGGCGCTGGCGTAAAAGACTTCCGCGCATTGATGGTTTTTAACACCCGAGAAGCTTACGACAAGTTTGTAGAATCTGGCTGGTTGTTTGGCGCGCAAGCTGACGCATCTGCTAAAGCTGGCGATAAAGGTGGCTCTGCAGAAAGTGAAGGTGCTATTGGAGATGTAACTATCTATCAAATGACCGAAGCTGGCTTATCGTTAGAAGCGACCGTAAAAGGCACTAAGTTTTGGAAAGATAAAGACTTGAACCAAAGCTAGACTTAACTAAGTAAGCAAATAACAAAAAAGCTTGGCTCAATTGGCCAAGCTTTTTGCTTTCTGCAGCTCTAGATACCGGTACTCATGGTGTATTCTGGCAAACCAGTATGTGGGTCTATTTGCTCTTTCACCAAACTAAACCCCTGAGACAAATAGAACTGATAACTAGCGGTGTTTTGCTTATACACCGACAAAGTTAAAACACTGCGCTGTTGCTTGGCATGAGCAATGAGCTGTTTTCCAATACCCTGCCCTTGTGAATCGGGTGCCACAAAAATAGCCGCTATATGTTTTTCATCAAGCGCATAAAACCCAAGTACTTGGTTGTCTTGCTGATATACGTAAGTCTCGGCATTAGGTAGATAGAGATTACGCATATTATCTACTTGCGAATGCCAAAAGCTGGCATCTACAAAATCGTGCGCTTTTATCGAAGCGGCCAGCCATATATTCAATACTGTTTCAGTATCACCTGATTGATAAGGTCGGATCATTGTGAATGCGAAATTAGTGACAAGTTAAACAATGATACCGCAAACAAACAGAGAAAGGGCATGTCAGCTAAATGATAGTTTGATGAAGGTTAAGCTAGCTGCGAAAAATCTGATTCGAGCTCTGAAATATCAAGAAACCAATAAACAATAAGGCATAAATTTAGTGCCCCTCTTGCTCCATTTTCTCTACAAAGTCATCAAGCTCTTTTCCGGGGCTGTGGCTAAACACCCGTTCTTGATGATGTAATTCGGTAATTCGATCAACCCGAAAGCTGCGAAAATCATCACGCAGTTCGCACCACGCTAGTAAGGTCCAGGTGCCTCGCCAAAAATAAATGGCCAGTGGGCGAATTTCTCGTTTGGTGCAGTCAGCTTTGGCATCTTGATAGCAAATCTCTAGGTATTCACGCTGTTGCGAAGCAATACGCAAGGGATCTAAGTATTTGAATTGGTCGCTGTCGATATAAAAATCGGGGGCAAACATTAAAGATTGATAGGCTTGTAGGCGTTGTGGCAATACCGCTTCTACTTTAATCATGGCTTGCTTGGCAGCCGAAGACAGTTCTTTGCCTGCCCAGGTTTGCACCATACGCATGCCAATTTGAATGGCCTCTAGCTCCGCTTCATTAAACATTAGCGGTGGTACGCTAACTTCTTGGCGCAACAAATAGCCTACGCCAGCTTCTCCTTCAATGGGAATGCCACTTAAACAAAGGTCTTGTACGTCACGGTAGATGGTGCGAGTTGATACTTCTAAACGATCGGCTAAATCTTGGGCAGTGGTGAGTCGCCGCATACGCAGAATTTGTACTATCTGAAAAAGCCTGTCTGCCCGTCTCATAAATCATCCCTGCCAAAGTGCAGAGCAAACACTAGCCCAGCTTTATAGGCTGAGCTAGCTAAATTTGCTTGCATAACCACGTCGATATTACTGGAACTTAGACCACAGACCTATTTTATTACCTTCACTATCCACAAATAAGGCGAAGTAACCATGCTCGCCATCTTGAATGGCGGTAACAGGCATTAAGATCTGCACGCCCGATTGAGTGATTTTATCTACTAAAGGGCTAAGCTTTTCGCTCAAATGCAGATAAACGGTGCTGCCATCCATGCTTGGCTTCATCATTTCATGCTGACATAAACCAAAACTAGCAGCCTCTGGATCTTCGGTTTCTAGAATGGCCATATCCATATCGCCCATATTCTCGCGGCGAAAGGTTAGATCAAAGTGCTCGGCGTAAAAAGCTAACGCGCGGTCCATATTGGCAACGGCGATCTCTGCCCATACTAAAGGTGCAACTGCTAACATAACTATCTCCTTGCTGTTACCGGCTAGCCCCCATGGCCAGCCAGTGAGATAACTATAATCCCCTGCTACTGACACCTACCTGTCAGTAGGGTTTCAGTAGTTGAAATTAATTTACTCAAATAAACCTTGTTCCAGTTCGAAGAGTTTACAAGTAGTGGCGCATCCTTAGCGCCAAGCTATTGAATATGATTAGCTTATTTGCAAAACTTCTGGCGACAAATTTATCACTATAAACACAAGGAAATGTGAGTGGCTAAATATGAGCTAGTGAGTTTAGGCGCTCAAAATGGAAATAATCGCGATAACCATGTGGTACATAGTCTGTGTAAAGCCTTAGATATCACACCAGCTACTGCTCAAAAATACCTAATTGAAGGACATGTCCTCAAAGAGAGCCTGTCACTCAGTTTGGCTAAAAGCCTTGCCGCAGTATTTAGCGAACATGGCTTGCGCGTTGAGCTTAGAGAAATGGCAGTGCTTGAAGCAAACAACGCTGCACCAACTACCCCTCATAGCAAGGCTCAACAAAACGGCGCGCCTAAACTAAAAGCAGACTTTATTAAACTGCTTAGTGGTGAGTTTCCGCGATCTAGCGTAAGCCGAGAGTACCGAATTGGCATGATATGCACGCTACTTATTAGCCTAATTGCTCCGCTTATTTACTTGCTTATGTTAATGGGTTTAATCAGTTTTTCGGTGTTTTACTTCTCGGTATTAGTTGACAACATCGGTGATTTTTCTGGTGGCATTGCTAAGCAATTTCTCCTCGTTGTTCCTTATTTTATTGTTATTGTGCTGTTTCTGTTTTTGCTTAAACCTTTATTTGCCAGCTACCAGCAACCCAAACTATATCGCCTACAAGCCAAAAGAGCTCCGGCATTATTCAATCTAGTTGATGTAATGTGCGACAAACTATCGGTTCCTCGCCCAACAGAAATTTGCTTAGATACCCAAGTAAATGCCTCTGCCGGAGGCCTAGACGGCTGGCTTAGCCTGCGTAAAGGCGAGTTACGCCTAACTATTGGCATGCCCTTACTAACCGGCATGAATATGCGCCAGTTAAGTGGCATTTTGGCGCACGAGTTTGGCCATTTTGCTCAAACCCAGGCGATGCAAACCCGCTATATTGTGCAAACCGTTAACCATTGGTTTTATAGCCGAGCCTACCAGCCCGACGAATGGGATTTACGCCTGCAAAACTGGGCTAAGCAAGAACACATGCCCTTTGTTATGAATATCGCAATTATTGCCGCTCAGCTTTCTATAGGCCTTACTCGATTCATTTTTAAAGGTTTGTTTAATCTCAACTTTAAGCTCACTCAATATATGTCTCGCGCAATGGAGTTTGACGCCGACAGCTACGAAAGCCGCTTTGTGGGTAGCGATCAGTTTGAGAACACCGCCATTGAACTGCGTAAGCTGGCCTTAGCTGCGCAAAAAGTAGCAGACATCAATAAACTAGCCTGGAATGACAACAAACTACTGGCGAATATACCGTTGGCGGTTGCCAATTTAGCCAAGCAAACCAGCAAAGCGCAGATGAGCAAAATAGAACAGCAAATGCAGCGCACAGACAGCTCAACCTGGGATAGTCACCCTGCAGATAAAGATCGTATTGCTTTTGTTACTTCACGAGGCGACCAAGGTATTTTTAAATCTGAATTACCTGCAGTTTTGCTAATCGGTGATATCGACACCTTAAGCGAGTCGGTAAGTGCTTTTTTCTATACTCAGCAAGGCATAAAACAGCCCAGTAAATTTACGGTGAGCAACGACAGCTTAATTGAGAATGAACAACAAAAACAACAAACTGCCGAGTACCTAAAGCAGTTTTTTGGAGAGATCTACAGCGGACGCTTTTTCCATCTCTCAAACCTTGTCGACAATAAACCCAGCGGTTTAAGCGATTGCATCGCGCAGATTAATGCCCAACACCTACAGATCAACAATCAGGAACAGCTCTACTTTAAGCAGCTAGACACCTTGCGTGTCGCCTCTTTAGTAAAGCTTTATTATGAAGCTAACTTAAATATAGCGCCGGAAGATTTTGACCTGCCTGCTAGTAATCGAGTTGATGTTGGTAATTTAATCACCGAATCTACGGCGGCAATAAAGCAGCATCAAAATGAATTTAAACCCTTTGATAAACTGTTACATCACCGCATTATGCTGTGCCGTTCGTTGATGTCGAGCCAACAAAGTGCCCGGCTAGATAGCTTATTAAACGCCCTGCAAGGCATGGCTAAGCTGGAGCCAATTATCAATAACTTAGAGCGTTTTCACTTTATCCTCGATACGCTAATCAACCTAGACGATGAATGGCAAGCAAAAATTCATTCTCGACTATTAGCGCAAACAAACTTGTGCGCCTTAGAAACTAAGCGTTTAGCCATTGAAGCGAAAAACATTAGCCTGCCAGATCCTAAATACCCTAACTTGGCTGAGTTTATCGAAGGCTGGAATGGCGGCGTACTGGACTTCTCCCTCACTATTCAACCCTCGCAATATATGTTCATTTGTGAACAGAGTTATAAGGCAGCAAAATACAAACACTATTGGTTATGTGCCGAACTAAGCCAACTATGTATGGAAGTTGAGAGCAGCATAGATACTCAAGCACTAAGTGAACCCGCCGATGAGCTCGCTTTGGTTTAGAGCATTATCTCTCGTCTAGAGCACATATTTCCACGACCAGCAGAGTAACTAGGGCCTGTTGATCTTTGCTGATGGTTTTTACAGCAATTTATTAGCCATTTAGTCAAGGCAGTGAGTGTGAAGTTAAGTGGGCTTATTAATCACTCGCTAACGCTGAATAAATGGCTAAGGAATGCTGCCCGAAGGGTTCAGATAAGCGAACTTTACTCTTCGTTGAACACTTTTCACTTAGCCCACTAGGTTTCAAAGTGCTCGCCGCGATTAAAGCCCGCTTATCTTGAATAAAATTTCAACACCAAAGATCAACAGGCCCTAGCACTAACTCAGCAAACTAAACCCAAAGCGAACAATTTTGTACAAAACCTCCTGCTAAATCTGCGCTATGATGACAGCTTATACCAATCACACTAAGTAAGTGGTCAGAAATAGCGCAGGAAAAATGCTCGAGAATAAGGCAGGATTTTTCGATAAGTGGTTACTCTACAATCAAAAATTCTAACGCAGTTATCGAGCATTTTAACCAGTTAGAATGATCAATTACTTGGTACGATTGGTATTCTTCAGGCCAGTAAGGAGGCAAGCCAATGACAAAAGAACAAGCACGTTATCAGCTTGCCGACGAGTTAGGCGGTATAGAAATACTGAATGCCCGCTATCAACAGCAAAACTTTTCGCGGCATAGTCACGAAGGCTACACCATTGGTGTGATTGAAAGCGGCGCGCAACAGTTTTACCGCACCGGTGGCAACCATATCGCCCCGCAAGACAGTATTATTTTGGTGAACGCCGATGAAGTACATACTGGCTGCTCGGCCTCGGAAGGAGGCTGGTCCTATCAGGCCATGTACCCCACTCCTGAGCAATTTGAACAACTCAGCCAAGACTTAGGCATTAAGCAACAAGGCGCTCCCTATTTTAGCCAAGCAGTGGTGCAAGATTCGGTGGTTGCTGGCTCTTTACGCGCTACCCTTGCATTACTGGCGAACTCTAACAATCGCTTACAACGTGAGAGTATGGTGTACGCGAGCTTGAGCTTACTGATGACTCGGCACGCTAAAACTCGCCCAACAACCACATCTACCTTTAATGAGCGCAATCACCTTAGTTTAGTGAAGCAGTTTTTGGATGAGCAGCCTCAAGCTAATGTCTCTCTCAGCGAACTGGCTAAGTTAGTGAATTTGAGCCCTTGTTATTTAGTGAAGCAGTTTGTAAAGCGCTACGGTCTTCCGCCACATGCTTACCAAATTCAAGCGAGATTACGCTTAGCCAAACAACTGTTGCGCCAAGGTAACAAACAATTGGATGTCGCCTTAGATTGTGGCTTTCATGATCAAAGCCATTTTAGCCGCCACTTTAAACGCGCTTTGGGTGTTTCTCCTGGCCGTTATGCCAAGGAACTTGCAGCTTAGCTAAGCCTGCCTTTTACCCTCTCAAGGAAAATTGTGAACAGTACAGACTATATAAACCATTTAACTTGGTCTAATAAACTCACCGCATTTGCCAAAGGTACCTTAGCGGTATTGCCGCTCACCATTGCCGTTGTGCCATGGGGAATATTAGCGGGCTCTTATGCAATGGAGGCAGGCCTTAGCCCTTTGCAAAGCCAAGCTATGTCGGCCATTTTATTCGCGGGTTCTGCCCAATTGGTAGCTACCGGCATGTTTAAGCTGGGATCTGGCCTGTTAAGTATGCTGGTTACCACCATGCTAATTACTTCGCGCCACTTTCTGTACAGCATGGCCATGCGCCCCAAGATTAGCGGCTTACCGCTAAAGTGGCGCCTGTTACTGGGCTATTTGCTTACCGATGAATTGTTTGCCATTGCTAATCAAGACAAAGCTGAACGCTTTGATCGCTGGTACGCATTAGGGGGCGGCTTAAGTTTTTATCTTGGTTGGAATATCGCTTCTGCGGTGGGCATTGTGGCTGGCGCAAATATCGAAAACCTAGACAGCTGGGGGCTAGACTTCGCCATTGCCGCTACTTTTATCGCCATTGTTGTGCCAAACATAAAACATGGCTCGGGCTTACTGTGTGTGCTTATCGCTTTAGTAAGTTCGGTAGCGTGTGAACTTTATGCAGTGCCTGGAGGCCTACTCATTTCGGCTCTGCTGGCTATGGGTTTAGCCACAGCTTACGCTAAGTGGCGCGGAGAAGAGCAATGATTTGGTTTACTATTTTAGCTATGGCCGCAATTGTATTTGCCAGCCGTTACCTGTTCTTAGAGCCAAAAATTCCGCTTAGGTTGAACAAGACAACGTTACAGTTTTTAAGCTACTCAGCCCCTGCAGTGCTAACGGCCATATTTGCTCCGATCGTATTTATTCGCGATCAACAATTGGCATTATCCTTAGACAATCCCTATCTGCTCGCCGCCGTGCTAGCTGCACTGTTAGCCTACTTCACCCGTAATGCACTAATAACTACAGTTGTGAGCATGACAGTATTTTTTTTGATTCATTAATCTTCTAACCAAGCCAAGGCGCTTTGCTCATCTTCAAATACTTGTACTTCGCCAGCAATAAACCAATTGCCCACCTTGGAGGCCCACTCTAGCCATTGTTGGTGGCCTAAAATAGCCACTTTTTCAAAATCTTGGCCATGCTTTAAGCCTAGCTTTAAGTCATCCCATGCGGCTCTTAGCTCCCAACCTTCTAACTCACTAGCATCAAAAAAGGCACGAATTTGTGGATGTTCAACCTCAGCTAAGGCTGATTCAATGATAGGTGTAATGGTTTGATAATCTTGATGAGTGAGTGTGCCGCAGGCTTTAAACGAAACCAATAAGCGGGTTTCTACTCGCTCAATGCCCACTGTAATGCCGTGTCTGCGAATTGCCATACTGAGTCCCTTATTAATTCAAACTTGCCCTACCAGTATGGTCGAGATTTACTCACTCACAAGCTTAATTAAATACAATTAAATCTACCCTCATTTGGCGATTGTATTTAAGCTAGTTTGAATGCAAAATTCGCCTATGAAAGACTCAGAAATCATCACTCCCCTGCCTTCATTGATTCGCCGTATTGGTGGTAACAATGCCAAGCAAGCTAAACAACTAGCGCTTGAATCGGGTTGCCAACTAAAACGAATTCGTCGCTCTAGAAACTGGCAACTAGTGGGAGAACTGTCAGCCTTAAACGGCTTATTACAAGACTTAAAAAATCTAGAATCTGAGGACTTCAGGTATCTAACCACTAAGCTGGAACAAGGCTTAGCCCACTATCAAGACCTACTAGAACCTAAAGCGCAACGCTTAAGCCGGATCTTAAAAGATAAGCCCAATGCCACCTTAGCAGAGCTAATCGCCCTAACCGATTGCACCATGGCAGAAGCACGCCAAGCACGATTCGACGCAGAAATTTAAGTCACAAGCCGTAAATTTAGCCGAGCTGAGACCAAAGCCGCTCTACTTGCTGCAAGGTATTTGCGTATGGCTGTTTTTCACAGCAGGCAAACCCAGCTAGCTGGCGAAGTTTAAATTTTGTAGACCAAGGGCTGGTCACCCCAGTTAAAAATCGACAGGCCATTATGGGGCTAAGCAGCGCTTGTTGGCTGGCACTTAAATGTTGTTTAAGCTCTTGTAAGTAATTAAACACTTGAGCATCGTCTAGCTGCTTAAGCGGCGCAGAATAACTCAACTTAGCCACTTGCCCGCGGCATACACTACAATGGCCACATTGTGCAGGCGCGTTGTGGTCATCAAAGTAACGCGCTAACTGGTAACTTAAGCAAGAATCTAATTCAAAGAAACGAACCAACTGGGCAATCCGCTTAATCTCTTTAGTTTGCGTATCGTTGAAGTACTGGCTTAAACGGCTGGCAAGTTGAGGGTCGGCCAAACCCGCTGCGTTTACTTGATATACCTCGGTAATCTTCTTGGTTTCTAACTCGATTAAGCCCTGCTCTGCCAAATACTCTAGCGCGGCCACTACTCTGGAGCGCTCTGCTTGATACTGCTGATACAGGCCATCAAAGTTAAGGCTACCCCATATTTTTTTCATTTGAGTATGGGAGAAAATCGCTTCAATAAACTGTAAGCGTTCGCCAGAAAAGCGAGCTAGCACTGCGCTTTTGTCTACTAAGAACTTGTACTTAAAATCAGCATAATAGGCATATAAAGGCTTAATAAGACCTTGAATCTCCAATTGCACCAATAGGGTTTTAAGTGGCAGTTGGCGAATATTAGTAAGGCTAGACAGGCTGTTTATTTGCACTTCCCATTGCTCGCCTTGAGATTCAGCCTGAATGTTTGCCAACAAGGCTTCTATGCCACTTTGCTCAGGCGTATCGCCGTATACAAAGTTCTCGACCGTGGTTAAACCGTCTAAATTCGCCAAGGTTAAACAGTGCGAAAGCTGACCATCGCGCCCTGCTCGGCCAATTTCTTGGCTGTAGTTTTCGATAGACTTCGGCAAATCAAAATGCACTACAAAGCGAATGTCACTTTTATCTACCCCCATACCAAAAGCTATGGTGGCCACCACCACCGGTACTTTGCCCGCCATAAAATCATCTTGCGTTTGTTGGCGTTGCTCATTAGCAAAACCGGCATGATAGGCAACTGCATTTATGCCTTGTTGCTGTAAAAAGCTTGCCACCTGTTCAGCGCTGTTTTGCAAGGTAACATAAACGATGCCAGCCCCCGTTTGTTGGCGAATAAACGCTAATAGCTGTTGCTGTTTATCCTTGCTACTGCAGGCCTGCACACTTAGATCTAAGTTGTTTCGATAAAAGCCTGTTTGCACGATGTCATCTTCTGCTATAGCAAAGCGCGCGGCCATATCGAGTTTTACTTTTTTAGTGGCCGTGGCGGTTAATAGCAGCACTAAAGGAATGTTAAGTTCTTGACGATATTGCGGCAGCTTTAAGTAGTCGGGGCGAAAGTTATGCCCCCACTCAGAGATACAGTGCGCCTCGTCTACCACCAACATAGATACCGACACCGATTGTATAAACTGACGAAAACGCTCGTTTTTAAAACGCTCTACCGAGACCATTAATATTTTAGTTTTGCCGCTGCGCACCTCACTCATTACCTGCTTACTTTGCTCAGCAGTTAAGGTGGAATCTAAACTGGCTGCAGCAATGCCTTTAGCCTGTAAAAAAGCCAGCTGATCTTTAATCAATGCCAATAACGGAGACACCACCAAAGTAAGATGCGGCAGTTGCAAGGCGGTAAACTGATAACATAACGATTTACCCGACCCTGTGGGAAAAATCGCTAAACAAGAACGCTGAGCCAATAAGCGCTCCACCACCGGTGCTTGCCCTTGGCGAAAACCGTCAAATCCAAAATGTTGTTTTAACTGAGCAGATAAATCTTGAGGCATGTAGGTAAGCTCTTAGTGGTTAAATAAATTTAACTATAGGGCGTGATATAAGGCATGTGCAGCCAAGCCAATAAACACGCTGGCGGCAACACTAAGTAAAGTACCCAGCATTACATATTCGGTAAGTTTTCGATCGGTATGATCTTTTAGGTCGCCAAAACGAAAAATCGATTTGGCGGTAACGATAAAGCCAATTGCGGCAAATTGATTGAGCAATACACAAGTAAGCACCAAGCTACGCTCTACCATGCCAATCGCCTGTCCAGCCATAGGTAAATTTTGCTTTGGCTGTTCAGTAAGTGGGCTCCAGCGCTGCAAGATTAAGCCAAGCACCTTTGAACATGGCCCCCAAATAAGTAAATAAGCAAAAATAATTACTAATACTTTGGCCTGCATCGCTTGCTCGAAGAGCACACTCACTAGCGGCCAGGCTTGGCTTAGCTCCACAACCAATAGCAACAATACTGCAAGCTGGGCTAGTTGCTGGCCAAGGTAATAACGGCTTCTATCGGGCAAGTAAGCACTTACCCCAGCAATTAACACACTGGCGATAAACAATGCCGCTATAGCCGCTAACAAAGGGCCAAGTGCTGATACAAACAACATGCTTATGCCTGCAAACAACACCGTGATAAGCAGCGCGCGAAAATACAAACCACCAGCTGCAAACTTACTTTGCTGAATGGCCTCGAGCCAAGAGTTTGGTAAACAATAAAACTCTAACAACAGATAAGCTAAGCCAATACTAAGAGCGAATTGCGCCAGTGTTTCCATAATAAAACTCTTCCATAAGTTGGATAAAAAACAGTTTATATTCTTCTAGCAATTGGTACTGAGACTGATTGAGCAACTTAGTGGCATTTACCCGTGAACTATTAAGTTGCGCCGCCAGTGCTGCGTGGCTTGGCTCAGTTAGCTGCCAGTATAACGACAAGGCTTGCGCTTGTTTAATGGTAAGCTCTTGCACTTGATGATCGGCAAATTTAGTTAGCAATTCAATACGTTGCGTAAACTTAGTGTCGTTGCTAAATATTCCCAAATAGTGACGTTTAAGACTATCTAGTCCGCGCCCAGATAATACAAAGGCTTCACCATTTGAGCGTGACACAAACTCCGCCAAAGGATCTATCTCGCCAATACCAATTCCAATACGTGCATCAAAGGCTAAGTTTTTATCGCCAGAGGCTTTTAAATCTAAACGAATGGCTAAAGCACATTCTAATGCTTGGCGTGGATCATTTAGCACCAGCTGAAAAGCATCACCGCGAAAAATTTCGTAGCGACATTGGTAGCGTTCGCTGGCTAAAGCCAAACTAGCGCTCAATCGCTGCAAAATTTTTGCAAAATCTTGGCTGTTTAACTCGCTAGAGCCAACTAAGTCCCCAGTAAGAACGGCTACCTGCTGCATAGTATTATCCTCTTCATTGAGAACAAGGTAACCCAAATTAGTTACTTTGTAAAATGTAACCCAAATAAGTTACATACCATAAAGTAACTTGCTTATTACCCGCTAAGCACATCGACCAGCATTCAACAAACTTAAAGCTCATATAAATCATACAATTTTAGATTTTTGTATAGGTGAAAAAAGAGCCTTCAGTTCAAACTTAACCAGTAATCCAGCTCAAAAAGGCTAAAAACCCACCAAATAAGGCTAAAACTGGTAAACCTTGCTTTAGCTTAAAAAACAAGCAAAGCAACATTTAATTTCATATTTGTATGACTAGTTCACAAAATAACAACAATTGTATTATAAAAACACATTATTGCAGTTCATCGCTGATTTTTTCATCATCAACAAAGCTAACATCAAATTTCATAAACAAATCATCACGTTTATGAACGCTGTTGGTCATTTACTTTTAAGCAGTTGGTAAGCCGTGGCCTGCAGAAGGCTGGGCAACTAAGGATAAACCCGCTCGTCTTAGTCTGCCTTAATGTAACTTCACAATAAGCAACAAGGTTTTACAAATAAGGAAATGAGTAATGAAACCTATTGATAAATGCACTGATTCGAACAAGACACTCATTAATGGTAAAGCACTAAAAAAATCACTTTGCTTTGTTGTTCTAGCGCTATCTTCTTCGTTGGCGACTGCTGCAACTTTCAACATGCAAAAGATGGAAACGGGCTACTCAATTGATGGGAACGGCGGCGCTGTTGAAGGACAGCAGCTTTACCTATGGACAACCAAAACCACCAATGTAAATCAAAACTGGGTGCAAATTAGTCATGGAAGTGGTTACTACTCTTACAAGAAAGAGGGTACTAGCCTTTGTTGGGATGGCGGAACGGGTGGTGCTAAGCGTCAAGCAGTTACCCTAGAGGTATGTGATTCCAGCAACTACGACCAACACTGGAAGAAAGTTAAAGTAACCAGTGGCACCGAGATCTACCGTTTTGAAAAACGCAATGCACCAGGCTTTTCTATCGATGGCAATGGCGGTGCCGCACTGCGCCAATCACTCTACCTTTGGACATCAAGCAGCGGCAACATTAACCAGCAATGGGAACTAACCAGAACCGATGATACATCTGGCGGCGGTTCAGGTGGCGGTAGCGGCGGCGGTGACCACAATCTTGATGCGTCTAAAGCACCTTCTGGCAATTTTGATCTATTGGACTGGTACCTAAGCATTCCAGTAGATGAAGGCGACGGTTACGCCACTTCAATTAAAGAAGTAGAGCTAGCGGCAAGTTACGAAGATAGCTACTTCTACACCGGTAGCGACGGCGGCATGGTGTTTTACACGCCAGTTAAAGGGGTAACAACCTCTAGCGGTACCAAATATGTACGCACCGAATTACGCGAAATGTTGCGCCGCGGAAACACCTCGTATTCTACCAGTGGTAAAGACAATAACTGGGCGTTTTCAAGTATTCCAAGCAGCAGCCAAAGCGCTTTTGGCGGCATTGACGGTGTACTAGACGCCACCCTTGCGGTAAATCACGTGACCACAACAAGCTCAAACAACGAGCAAGTGGGCCGAATTGTAATTGGGCAAATTCATGCAGAGGGGAACGAACCTATCCGCCTTTACTACCACAAACTACCGGGTAACAGTAATGGTGCTATTTACTTTGCCCACGAAACGTCGAAATCAGACGGTGGTAACGAAACGTGGTACAACCTACTAGGCAGCATGGTAAGTTCAAATGGTGATTTAAACAGCACCTCTAACCCATCAAACGGTATCGCCTTGAACGAAGAGTTCTCTTATACCATTACGGTGAATGGTGACTCACTTACTGCCAAGATCAGCCAAAATGGCAGCCAGCTCGCCAGCAAAACTATCAACATGTCTGGCAGTGGTTACGATGATTCCAGCAACTACATGTACTTTAAAGCCGGCATCTACCTGCAAGACAACAGCAGTAACGATAGCGACTACGCAAAAGTCACTTTCTACAAATTGACCAATACTCACGATAACTACAACCCATAAGTTGAGTTGTCAGAGTATCTAACAAGCAGACAAAGGCCGCTAATTAAGCGGCCTTTTTTATGTTTTAAAAAAAACAAATTGTAGATGACTAGGTTTAGCTAAATTAATTGCCAGCACATTTATGCCCCATTCCTTGCCAGTAGCGTTCAACCTCACAAATCACTGTGAGGTGGTTTGACCTACATTTTCTTATCTGTGTAATGTCTAGTCAGCTAGGGTCTTACCACACAGCAACCCTAGAGTTTGGAACACCTATAGTAAATCGCTTTTTTTCTCGATTTATGTAGAATGTTTTCAGATCTTTAGGGAGTGATTATGAATCAAACGCAAGCGAAACAAGTCAAGGATGCTTTAGATCGATTAAGCAATATAGATCTTTCAACAAAACTAACCGAAGCATATCCTGATGTAGCTGATACTGACCAAACGGTTATCGGTGAGCTGTCTATAAACGAGTTTGTAGGTGCAATAGAACGTATCTCAGTTGCTTTTGAACATGCTGATATAAATGGGCAGCTAAAGTTCATGCCGTTTACTTGTAACTTTCAAAATGACTTTGGCAACGGTAACTTGAACCAAGATTTTGCTAACTTGGTTAATCAGATAAACGGTAATAACTATCCTGCTGCTGTATCGAGTATCAATAGATTGCTTCATTACTTAACTTTGAATGGTTTATATGTTCGTTCATCTGACTTCTATAGTCCGATAGACCTTGAAACTGAACAAAATCAAATCACTACTTTAAAAAACTACTTGTCAGGTGTTTCTGAAAACCTTTCTGAGCTACTAAACGAATTCGAAGAAACGAAAGCTAAGTTAGATAACTTAACCAAGTCTAAATCAGCCGAATTAAACGAGATTACAAGTCTGTTAGAAGCGGCTAGACAGCAAGAGTCTGAAATCAACAGTATTAACAATAAAGGTTTGCAGATAATCACTCGTGCCGAAGACGGGGTAAACAGTAATGAGCAAACAAAGTTAGACCTTGACCGACGGATAAGAGAAGCACAGAACTTTCTAAAAGAAAGAGAAGAAAAGTTAGACGAGTTTATAGCCGAACAAGATAAGCTATTCGAAGAAGCGTTTTCTAATACGGAACATCAAAGAGCAGAGTTTGCGAAGCATGACTCTGAAATGATGCTTGCACTAGCTGATATAGAACAAAGACATAATAGCTACAACGAACGAAGCCAATACCTAGACGATCTGATAGGTCGTGAAGTAGGAGCTTCTTTGTTTGAGACTTTTAAAGCACGTAAAAAAGAACTGACAGGTACTATCAAGTTCTGGGGTTTTCTTGTTCCTGTAGCTGCGGGTCTTACTATTTGGTGGATAGGTTCTATCTTTAATGGAACGTCTTTAGCTGAACTGACTTGGCAAAGCTTCGCTGTAAACTCATTAAAAATCATCCCTGCTTTGGCGTTTATGTGGTTTGTTATCTCGCAGTATTCGAAAGAAAGAAACTTCCAAGAGGAGTATGCTTTCAAGTCTGCTGTAGCACTGACTGTGAACTCTTATGCTGAACAGTTGAACACTGATGAGAACAAAGACAAGTTGATCATGGAGTCAGTAGACAAGATCTACAGAACACCTATAGATAAGAAGCTTGAACATGCTTTATCTGCTAATACCGTTAAGGAGCACACGAGCTTACTAAAGCAGATTGTTAGTGACGTTAAGTCTATGAACCCTTTGTCTAAGTAAGTAGATTCGATAGTATGTCAGATCGAACTTATTACTAAGGTGTTGTGGCGCACCTAATTACGTATTCCAGATGACGCTTTCAATGGCGAGGGTACACATACTGAAGAACTGATCTAGCTTCCATTTGCAATAACCCAGAGAAGAGCTGGACATACAGCGTTGCCATACGCCACCTAATCCGTAGATCTCTAAATTAGCAAAATCGCTAACTCAGAATTGTCCAAAAACGTGTTGGAGAATGATCAATCTTTAATCTCACTACTTCCGAGATTAAATAGAACCTAATAGCAAAAAACGATCAAACTTTATTGCTCGCCGACAGCAATACATAAAGCTCTACGGTTATGATAATTTCATTACCGTTGATTTTGAGCATTTAAAGACACAAAAGTGTGAATTACCGAGCAGCTTTCTTAATTCGTCAATACACCCCCATCTTCTTTTGAGGACAGCCACACTCCTACATAAGTGCCTAAAAATGGACCTGCCAACAGATGTTACGAATCTGTTTAGTGGCTTTTTCAAAAACTATATGTGGAGCTTAGTAAATGATGATTCCAACGATCAATATCTCTACGATGCGATACTTAGCGTTAGCATAGAGGCCATCCCTTTATTTGACAAAGCCTTTGCTAATATAAGAATGATGGCTGAGTTAGGGCATGCCCCTTCAATGACTTTTCTAGCTGAACAATATACCGGTTCTCGGCAATCCATTTACTGGCAGAGTCGATGTAATTTGAAGCAATAAAGGCTGAGTAAGGTCTTAAGTACTAACCAAGCAAATAGTGAATATCTGTGTGCTTAATAGCTCCTTAAAGTTCTGATAGTAAGCTGGTTGGTGAATTGAAACCCAAAGAGAGAGCTGTAAACTCTCCGACTGCTTTTACTATACATTCGGCCGCGCTTCTAAGGTTTCCTTTATTATCTGCCATTCTGCTGTATGGAACTGTTCAATTTGCTCAGCAGCTCGCGAGCTCAATGTTTCACTGTCGGCATGGGCGCCTTGTATGTGCGATTTCATTAGTTCGATAAAGAAAGCGGCGCTAAAAAGCCACTCAATGCAACAATGATTGAATTCACCTCGCTTCTCTATCCAAATTTTGTTGCGCACATTCTCCTTATGCTTTCGAGTTCGCTCGCTCTCCCACATGTCTTTAATTTGCTGCAAAAGGGCCGCTGCGCCACCGAGTTCTGCGTCAATCACAAACAGGCTTACAGCTTTTAAAGTTTCCAGAAGCTTCTCATAGTTTCTATGGCGCCACATTAGCAGAATGGCCAAGCTGGTAAAGATAATATCGCTGCGCGCTTTCCATACATGTGCTTTTACTACATTTAATCTTGCGTTAAACATATTGACTGTTTCAATAAATTCATGCAGCTCCCGGGCAGTCTCAGTTTCTAGCCCGTTAGCAGCGGGTGGGGTCGACGATTGAGCATGATCTTCCGCGCCTTCGAATTCAAAAGCAGCAAGTGCTGTCGTGGTCTCAGTAAAGCTTTCGAGAATACGTGTGATGATGCGTAGGTGTAACACATTCAATAGCACCGCCGCTTTTCTTTCAGATGATGTTTGATCGTCAATTAACTCGCAAAATTCATGTTCCAAGTTTGTTAACAATAGGGCAATGCCCATCGGATCGTTAATAGGTTCATCCTGGTTATCACCCATGCGCCGCTCCTTAAAATTGTTTTGAAAATAACCATGGCCAAACTCGGTGTTAATTAAAGAGTAAGTATAGTGATGTTGTTAAGATCTGGTCGAAACTAATACATTGATTCAGTGCAGCGAGTGAACAGAATTCTTTGCGTCAGTCATTTGGTACTTAACTTAATTTGGATGTACGATTAAGTGGTCTAAGCAAGGAAGCTTTATCAATATGAAAAATGCCAAAAACAAGCTAACTCAGATTGCTATCAAATTGGGTCTAATTGGTGGCTGCTTTTGGATTATTAGTGTTCCTTTAGGGCTTTATGATTGGTTCAATAAGGAAGATAAAAAGCAAGAGCTTGACAAGGCTCACATGGCGAAAGCTCAGGAAACAATTAATAAAGCCAACCGTTCAGAAGAGCTAGAAGCTAAACTTGAAAGCAATGAAGCAGTAATTAAAACACTAAAAGCAAATCAAGAAACGCGTGTCTATCGAAACCGCAATACGGATGATAGTAATAAATATTGCACTGGCGGTGAGTTGCAATACACGGTGACTTTCAGGTCTTATTACGAAGGTACAGATAAACAATACCCCAACTCTGGAATAGGCTATGAGTACTATTGCGAAAGTAACCTTAAATTAGCAGTGGGTGATATCGAAAGAGCGTCTAACTACCACGGTACGAAAGGTGTGGAAGACATAGACAAAAAAGTAATTTCTATCACCGAGTCGCCAAACTAATATCGACTACCACATTAACTTGATAGAAAGGCGCATAAATTCGCAAAGCCTCCTAGCGAAAAGTGAGGGAATATATTGATGAAATACTTACTGACAACGGGGCATCGTATTCCCAAGTTTTATAGGGCAGATGGTTCAGTTGTGGAAATTGAGCTGAACTACGTTGAAAGCAAAACGGTTTCTTTGATAAATGAAGAAGGACAATTAAGCCATTTACATATAAGCGGCACACCACCTTGTGCGGGTAATGTATGGTTAGTTGATTCAGTAGAAGAGTCGTTACGCCGCTTAACTGAACAAGGGGTTCACCCGTTTATGAATAAAGCATCGGCAAGAGCGAACGCTAAAAGACTTGGATTGCAGTCATTCAAGTACATTGCTGTGCCCTAGCAACTAGAATAAGCTAAGCCGGTTGGTGAATTGAAGCCCAAAGAGGAATGAAAGCTCTCGTGTTCGAAAAAGCTTATTTTGTTTTTCTTGTTAAGAATGCTAAACAACCTCTTTGTTCTGTTTAAGCATTTCTTCCAAAAACTTCGAAAATCTACCACGCTCTTTTGCTGCGGCTTTAAAACCATCAGGGCTGGGAATACCTGTTATAGCCTCTAGCTGATCATAGTGGGCCACTCGAACCTTGGTGCTTTCAATTACATTGTTTGCGTGATGGATGCTTGATGGGATATCTTGTGAGGCAATCAAGCAGGCATCTGTATTGAGAGAGTTTAAAATATGCTTAACAACCGTTGATTGCTTGCTTGAAAACTCATTAGACGTAAGGCAGCTTTTATATATAGCGGTAAAAACATCGCTTTCCTCAAAGTCAGGTTTTGCAAAAATCACCAAATCTGCCAGGACTATCGTATATTCCACATCTTGATCTAAAGAACCATAATGGGAAGTAAAATCAGAATTTCTAACAGTTCGCTCAATTTTCTCTATTGTTTCTGCTAAGCCTTTAAGGTTTTTGATAGCTCGCCGCATTATCAATCTTTCTACGCAATGCTTGGTGTAAACAGCACCTAAGTCCGTTCCGATTACTCTTTCAAGGCAACCTTTTTTATTTGGAAAGTATTGTTTAACTAAATAGAGGTTTTCGTTCTTGCTTACGAGGGAGGTAGCTTCAGTTAGTTTTCCAAAGCGGCCGAAGTTCTCAGTATGTCGTTGCACGCCGTAATGGCCTATTTCGAACTGTTTTTTTCTTAGGTACTCATAGAACGCTGTTGGAGAACATTTTTGAAGCCTTAGTGACTTAGATATCTGTGCAGAACAAATCTCCTGCTGGATCTTAACCCAAAGCGCTTCCGAGTCTTTTTCAGCTTGTAACTCAGCTTTAGTTTTGTGTGTTTCCATGGAGCTCCATAAGCATAGTGCGTTCATCCTGAAGGGAATAGCATAACCATTGTTATGCTTGGTGGCCATTTAACTCATGTGTAAAACTGTTGCAAATTAATAGGCGATAGGAAGAGTCATGACCACATTTAAGGCATCAACGCAGTACAACGACTGGAACGGAAGCATAGCAGCTGATGATAATGAATCTGACTTCTTGTTGGAGCATTTAAGAAAAAAAGGGCTAATAGCGGACAGGGATGTCATAGTCGGTGCAGAATTCACTTATATAGACACGGATAAAGTGATTATTGAATGTTTAGTGATGCAGTTGGAGAAGGGGCAGTCACTACAAAATGTACTGGCTGCTAACGCAACACTAAGGCTTAAGAAGCGTCAGTTAGAAGTAAGTTTATTGCAGTTCTTTAGTTTTTTTAGGCGCCTTAATATCACACTCTCTTCTTTTGGTGAATTGGAAGGAAGCCGGTATATTGTTGAATGACAGTGTTTTAAAGAGGTTTGGCTATGTACAGTATTGGTAAGGCCTGAGAATCCTAGGCACTTTCTAGGTTCTCAAAATACGGTTCACCCGTAACTTGAAATTGTCCAAAGACGTGTCTGCGCGTTCATCACCAACACGTGTAAGGCCCGTCTTAAATTTTGTCGATTGGGTAGGAGTGATGTTAATTTACGCACCTAAAACCAGCCTTAACGACCATTCATCTACTGATATTCTGGTTGCTCCTATTCCAGAGGAAGATAAGTAAAAAAACAAGGAGACAGATGCCTCATTTTTCTTTGTTAAACCTCATCTAGGGCTTTCTTTGCCACCCAATAAGAAAGATTAGTCAAAAGATTTGTCTGCACCTTAGTGAGCTCTACCACTCCCCTAGGGTTTTCAAAGAATGTGCCGTAGTGAGGGAAATCTTCTAGCCCTTCCTGATTGCCAATCAAGCGCTTCTTCTTCGTTATCAACTTAGCAAGGTCTTTGTCTTTTAGTTTTCGCTCCCAAGCAGAGCTTCGGCAGTTATATACCCAGGTGATTTCGACTTCATGACCTGCTTCTATTCCGTAGTGCTCATTGTTCGTGGTTACTAGCTTGGTTTTTGCAAACAAAGCAGTTTTGGCAATATATTCATCACTACTGGATTCCTTTTTCACCAGTTGACTGAGCTGCTCTATAAGCTTTATCAGCTCTTCCTCACCATTGTTAAATACCACATTAGTGGAAAAATCTTCTTTTTTAAATAGGTTATCGATTGGCACGAACAAGGCTTGCACCGATTTGTTAAACCCACTATCCAAAGGCTTTTTCATATTTGGAGAAAACGGCTTTTTGGTATTCACAAAAACCACAATCTTGGTCATTTTGCGCGCCAGCAATGGCATAATACCAAGGTTCTCTAGATGGCCACCATCAGAGTGCGGATATTCCTCGGATACTGAGTTATCCCCCTCTTCTGGATTCAATGGCATATGATTAAACTCAGGGAAACCAAGTGCTCCTAATCCTATATTGCTCGTTATTTCTTGAGGTGCTGCACCAGTACTGGCAATAATGTCATTTAGAGAAAAAGCTTTTTCATTTGTAATATCGAAGCTAAGTACCGGAGCCTGCTTCACCAGCAGCTGTTCGCGTCCATCTAAGTCTCGCTTGCTGTAGGGGCCCTTACAGTCGTAACCGCAGCTCGTAATGTAGCCACCTCCAAAATAGTCATTGCTACTCCAGAGGTCTTTATCTACATGACCAACCCTCACTCCTGAATAAAAGGGGGTGTATTCAACGTGGTATTTCTTGTCTGAAGCTAAGCCATCTTCGTTAAGTAGAGTCGCCCCAAGGATTAGATAGGGCGCCCCCTTGCGTACATGATAAAAATCCAACTTAGTACTAGAAGGAAAGCCTTGGCGAGTTAAGACTTCGCTCTCTTGATCGAAAGTAAAATATCGACTCGGGTCATGCAGCCCATAGGGTTTTAAAAATACCTCACCAAGCGAGTAAGCAAAACTCTCATCACCTTTTAACTTTAGTCCGCCTACGATAAGGTTGCTAACGAGCGGAGAGTCTGAAATCGCGCTTTGCATTGATCTAGAATGTACAGATTTGCTGTTAGAAAAGGTGATATTTTCAGGGTCTCTAATCTCACCAAAGTACAGCTCAGTATCGTCGGTATAGGTAAATGGCGTCGCCGCCCACCCCCCCCCAGATACTGCCGAGATATATTTGACCCTTGGCAACAAACCTAATTCATCTAATGCCTTAAGCTGTCCCAAGGTACATGCCGCTGAGCGAGTCCCCCCACCGGAAAAAGCGACACCCAAATCTCTATGGGTATAGTGTTGCTGAAAGCTTTCTAATTCAACCTCTGGAAAATGATTCTCATCGATCCACTCACGAGACCAATAGTCTACATAGAACCTACTCATCGTTATGTACTTCCCTGTGTGTCGACCTAACCATGGACATGAATAAAGTTAGTTGAGTCCAGTGACATAGGCAAATAAGTGGGTCAAAAGAACAGAGTGCATTAGGATATGGAGTCAGGTTTCCTAACCTGTAGTTGATAAGAAAAGTTAACCAGGAACGTTTTGGGTGGCCGTACGCCTCCAGTACTAGAAGTCATCCGAAGAGTCAGAATGTTCCAAATGGGTTAGGTAAGCTGACTCGTTTTTGTCCAAAGACGTGTTAAGAAGAGGTAAACCTATATCACCCTGATAGGATCAACTCGCAGCTGCCAAACGCATTACCGGTTTATCATTAATCGGCAAATGAATTAATGCTGCGATAAAAGCTAGTGCCACAGTTGACCACCAGATAGGTTCGTAAGAGCCGTAGTAATCATAAATACGCCCACCTGCCCAAGCGCCTAAAAAACTGCCAATTTGATGAGTAAAAAACACCAAGCCATACAAGGTAGATAAGTAGCGAGCGCCAAATATTTGCCTAACCAAACCAGAGGTAAGCGGCACAGTACCTAACCAACAAAAGCCAATAGCGCCACCAAATAATGCCGCTGTGCTCTCGGTCACCGGCAAACTCACAAAACCAGCGATGACCACTGTTCTCATAAGATACAAGGCCGACATAACATGGCGCTTGCTAAATCTGTCGCCCATTACGCCCCAAAAATACGAGCCAAAGATATTGAAGATCCCCACATAGGCTAAAGCCATGGCCCCGGTTGTGGCACTTAAGTTTTTATCAGCGAGGTAACTCGGTAAGTGAGTGGCAATAAACATCACATGAAAACCACAGACAAAAAAACCAGCATGAATAAGCCAATAACCTTTATGAGAAAACGCCTCTTGTAAGGACTCTTTAAGGGTTTGCTTTTCGTCTACTACCACTTGATTTTCAGTACTAGGTTTAGCGGTTTTCATAAACATGGCAAACGCCACCATTAACGCGCATAACAAAGCAAAAGCTTGCAGGGCTTGCTGCCAGCCCATTTGGCTTAACATAAGTTGCGCGCCTGGGATCATTGCAAACATACCAAAGGAGCCTGCCGCGGTAGTTAAGCCAAAAGCCTTTGCGGCATGTTTAGCAGGTACTACTTTAGCCACTGCGCCTAATACAATCACATAGCTCGTGGCACTAAGCCCAAGCCCTACTAATGCACCCAAAGATAGATACAACATGCTAGGCAGCGCGGCGATTGAGCTTAAATATAAACCCAGTGCATAAGCTGCCGCTCCCAGCACTATCACTCGTTTTGCTCCCCACTTGTCTGCAGCCATCCCCACAAAAGGTTGGAACATGCCAAACAACAAGTTTTGCAAGGCAATGGCAAAGCTAAAAAACTCTCTACCTAACTGAAAGTGCTCTGATACTGGCATCATGAAAATACCAAAGGACTGGCGAATACCAAGCGAGATAACCAAAATGCCAATGCCTAGCCAAACCAATGCCGGAAAGCGAAAAATACTCATGTAAGCCTCTTACTTAATGATGAGAATGGTGGTGAGAGTGATGTTGATGCTGCGATGCATCGTCATTAATTTGATGGCAGCCGCTATTCATAGCCTGTTCAGCCAACAGCTTTAATAAGCTTGGCGAGTGATGCACAACAAGCAGCGTTAAGCTTAATAACAGCAGTATTCTCAGCATTTGAGCCAGAATAGATTGCGAAAACATAGGGTATTTTATTTGCGGGTAACCAAAAGAAGCGCGGAGTGTACGCAGTTCTGTTTCCTCAAACTAATGAATTTAACTCAGGGAATATATGCACAAAGCGCATAGCTTAATCAGCAGTTTTATTGTGCAAGAAACAGCAACAACAAGAAGTTAAAAACTGCACAAGCCAGCGCCTATATATCAACATTCACTGGGCTACACCGATAAGCGCCAGCCCAGTGAAAAGTGCAGAATTACATAGGTTTATCTAGGGTAAAACAAAAACGGGTGCCTTCGCCTAAGGTGGACTCCACGCTAATTGATGAACGATGCAGTTGCACTATTCGCTTAGCAATGGCCAAACCTAAACCGCCATGTGAACTTTTATCTTTAGCTCGATTAGCTGCTCGATAGTGGGCGTCGAAGATATGTGGTAAATCATCGCTGGGGATCCCAGTGCCAGTATCACTTACGGTAATGGCTAACTTATTGCCCTGCTCTGCTTGGTCGATTTTTACTTTAATCTCGTCGCCTTCGCTACAGTGACGGATCGAGTTCTCCAACAAGTTGGTAAACACTCGCTCAATACGTTGAATATCGGCGCAGGCGACTAAGGATGGGTCTTGCGGCTCTACACTCATTACCACCTGCTTTTTCTGGGCAGCTAACTCGAGCTTTTGAATTACGTCCTGGGCTAATTCAGCAATTGCGACTGACTCTTCATTAATCGTAGCTTGGTCGCTATCAAGGTGAGCCAGCTCAAATAGCTGCTCCACTAAGCTAGAGGTTTTACGTGCGCTGCTTAAAGCTACTTTAATTAACTGCTCACCTTCTTCTGGAGATAAGTCTCGGTGTTTTAACTGCCAAGTTTCTAAGTAACCTTGCAGTGATGCTAGCGGTGTTCTCAGGTCGTGAGAAACATAAGAAATAAGCTCTCTGCGCAATTGGTCGGTGTCTTTAACCTTTTGATATTGGCCCTTAATGGTGGTGGCCATATCACTAAAGGCAGCGCCTAGCTTTTGCACTTCATCGTGAGAGTTATTTTGCCAATGCCCTGCAATGTTAGCGGTTTGCTCCAAGCCAACATGCTGAAACTGATCAATATCCTTAGCTAAGCGACGCAGTGGTTTGGTAAGCAAACCGAAGATGAGAAATACCACTAACAAGCTAAAACCTAAAATGAACAAAAGCCCCAGCATGCTTAATTTCATAATGTGACTGCTTTGCAGCAGCTCGGCAACGCTGTCGTAGATCTCGCCGCCAATGATGATGTATAGATAACCTTTTAAGCTATTGCCTTCACGAATTTCGGCCACCGAAAAAATCTTACTTCTTGAGGGAGAACGAGGGTCATCGCCAATAATTGGCATGGCTCTAGAACCGTCGATAAAATCTCGAATTGGCTTTAAATCTAACTGCCTGCGTTTGATTTTGCTGGGATCGGCTGAGTAAGTCACCACCTTGCCGGCGGTATCAAGAATGTAGAACTCAAAACTTGGGCCTAAGATCATCATCGAATGAAAAGCCTGCTTAATCGCTTTAGGATCAAGCTCTCCATCTTTAAACAATTGGCTTTCGTAAACTAAATGTTCGGCTAATTGTAAATGCAGTTTTTGTTCAATTTCGTTTTGATACTGCTGCGAGCTTTGATGAGCCAAGCCCAGTAATAAGCCACCCGCTAAAATAAAACACACCACCACGGCCAGCATTAACTTGCTGTAAAAAGAACTGATAAATCTAAACATCATTAAACTTGTACCCTACTCCCCACACAGTTAGCACGTATTCAGGATTAGAAGGGTCGCTTTCTAACTTGGTGCGTAGTCGATTGATATGCGAATTTACGGTGTGCTCGTAGCCGCTGTGTTTATAGCCCCAAACTTGGTCTAATAACTGAGCTCGGCTGAATACTAAACCCGGTGATTTGGCCAAATGCAGCAGTAAATCAAACTCGGTAGAGGTAAGCTCCACCGCCTGATTGCGCACTGATACTTGGCGACGACCAATGTCGATGGATAAGTCCTTCCACTGCATGGTAGTGGCGTCGGTTTGTTGCTGGCTTTGCACTAGCATATCAACGCGGCGCAACATGGCTTTCACTCTTGCTTGCAACTCGCGCACGCTAAAGGGTTTAGTGAGGTAGTCATCTGCACCCATTTCTAAACCCACCACCCGATCGGCCTCTGAGTCGCGTGCGGTGAGCATTAAAATTGGCGTGTTGTGTTGTTGGGCGCGAAGTTGTCGACAAATGTCTAAACCGTCCATGCCGGGTAGCATTAAATCAAGCACGATTAAGTCGAAGTTATCGCTGCTGGCTTTAGCGTAACCTTGCGCGCCATTCTCGCAGCTTTCTACTTGATACATCATGTCGTTTAGATTCATGGTGATCAGGTTATTAATATCGTGGTCGTCTTCAATGACCAGGATCCGCGGGGACATATAGGCTCCTTTCCTTGTAATGAACGACCACAATGAGTAAGGCACTCACCCGCACCTAAGTACGGGTGTAGTGTTCTCTGCGCTAGTTGGTACGAGTAATCACTACTCTTCCCACTGTGCCAGACAATCGATGATCTGGCAGCAATACTGACGCAGGGTCGTCGGCTTGTGTAACTAGACCGGGATGACGCGAAACTTTATTCATTACATCATCACGTGCCGCGTTAAACCCTTCACCGCCATCAGCTGGCCCAGGAATCGTTCCCACCGCTTCGCTGTTTTGCTCGGTTCCTGCATCATAGGCTGGCAAGCTGTAGGTCATGCTATCACCCACCATTAAGCCACCAATATCAATACCATTTAGCCCGGTAAATGCATCGTTAGTATTTACCATCATAGTGGCTAGTGATAACTGCATATCGCTGCGCTCACTTGCACTAATCATTAAGGTTTCATAAGCGCCTGGGCCAATAGCGCCAGCACCTGTAACAGCAACATTATCATCGGTAAACATGTCTGCTAACTGGCTAGCGTCACCACCTTCGGCCATGGTTTCTAGAGGAACGCTAGCAGAAGTGCCTAGCGACCATAAACTGATGGTTGCACTATGAATACCCACTACAGCTGGTGATAAGGGCTGCGCCGAGGTGTCGTTATAAATGGTTACTTCATACTCTAGCGTATCTGGCTCAACCACGACGATTTTCTCGTCATCACTGCCACATGCACTTAGTCCTGCCGCCATTACCGCTACGGCCAAGGCTCTCTTACTAAAACTTGAGATAGCCATAGATCCTCCTTAATTACTTAACGGTAACAACCACTTTTGCAACTGGATTTAACCAGCGGTGAATACGGCTGTCTAGGTCACTCATGCCGCCCGTTGCATCTTGGTCACCCACATTACCAGGATGAATATGAATGTTGGTATTGCTTGATGCTGTAGCTACGCCACTGCCGCCAGTTCCGCCATTCATGCCAGGGTTTGCAGGAATACCAGGAGTACCAGAAGCTCCGCCGCCATTTACAATCTCATCGTTGGCTTCGGTGCCGGCGTCATAACCATTCATGTAGAAGGTATAAGTGCCTGCTTCACTTGGAATTTCCCAGCTGTCTTTACCTACAAAACCATCATTGGTTGGCAGTAACATAGCCACAATACTCAGATGGGTGTTGCTGCCAGTATCTAGGTCACTCACCATCACGTAATCGGTTGGTGCTAATAAACCAGCCACTGGATTGGCTGACGACACTGCGCCAATACCGTCGGCAATTGTGACTAAACCAGAGATGTCTCCACCCTCTGCCATCATCTGTAGGGCTGGCGATGCCGCAGAACCTACTTCAAATAGGTGGGCGTCAGAAGTGTGTGCAGTTACTAGTAAAGGGGTGTAGTAAATACCTTGCGTTAAGTTAGTAATTTTAACGTCTACTACCGCGGCTTGGCTTAATGTACTTACAGCAATAAACGGCATTGCTAACAGAGATGACTTGAGATCCATGGTTCGCTCCTTTTGCGGTCCTTATTTAACAGTCAAATCCAGTATAAGAAGCACATGTCCCAACCAATTCACGAACTTATCACTTTTCTATCACAGGCATTAAAGCCCATTTAAAACAAACAGTTAAACTTAAAAAATTGTTTGAAAAAACGAGATTTAGACAAATATTTGCGATTTGTTTCAAATAAACTCAGAGATACCACTTTAGTAGTAATTCGTGCACCAAACAGATCCCAAACAGCACCAAGATGGGTAAATATTAAACACCACCCGCTAGAGCATCTTCACCTCTCCATCAAACAAAAAACCTATAACCATATGTATTTAAAGGAATTATTAAATAATTACTTCACTTCCGGCTTAATGGCTCGTACGTTGCAAATAAAAAACAAAAGATTCATTCGTTTCACACCAAGTAAACTCGCTAAGGAAGCTTTATGTATACCTTCAAAAAACTATTTGCTAGCGCAGCCATTTTACTTTGCGCTCTAAGCAGCACCGTAAGCCATGCCGACCAACTAGCTACTTTAATGGAGCGCGGCGTATTAAAAGTAGCCGTACCACAAGATTTCCCTCCGTTTGGCTCGGTGGGGAGTGATTTACAACCCATGGGCTACGACATTGATATGGCTCGCTACCTAGCAGAGCAGCTAGATGTAAAACTAGAATTAGTGCCAGTAACCAGCGCTAACCGCATTCCCTACTTACAAACCCGCAAGGTTGATTTGGTTATTTCTAGCCTAGGCAAAAACGCCGAGCGTGAAAAAGCCATCGATTTTAGTGAAGCTTATGCACCATTTTTCCTTGGTGTATTTGGCGCCGCAGAGGTTAGCGTTGATTCTGCGGAGCAACTGGCAGGTAAAACCGTTGGTGTTACCCGTGGCGCAGTTGAAGACATAGAGCTAAGCAAGTTGGTGGATAGCTCTACCACCATTAAACGTTTTGAAGACAATAACACCACCCTGTCAGCTTACTTATCAGGCCAAGTAGAGCTTATTGCCACTGGTAATTTAGTTGCCACAGAAATTGCCAAGCGCGTTCCAACACGCAAGCCAGAGACTAAGTTCTTACTTAAAAACTCTCCGTGTTATGTAGGTGTGCTTAAAGGCGAGCCAGCACTGGTTGCCAAAGTAAACGAGCTAATTGCTAAAGCAAAACAAAGTGGTGAGTTAGAGAAACTCTCGCTTGCATGGTTTAAAACATCGTTACCTAAAGAGTTGTACTAAAGGAGCGCGCCATGAGCTACCAACTAGACTTTAGTGGCTTACTGCCCTACATGCCTGAGCTTGCCAAGGGCTTACTCACCACTGCCGAGCTCACCTTGTATTCAACCTTTGCAGGGATCTTACTCGGTACTGCAGGGGCTGCAGGTAAAATAAGTAATAAAGCTTGGTTGCGCTGGCTCATAAGCGCCTATGTAGAAGTCATTCGTAATACACCGTTTATTGTGCAGTTATTCTTCATCTTTTTTGGCTTGCCAGCCTTGGGGGTAAAACTAAGTGCTTGGCAAGCGGGCTGCTTGGCCATGGTGATTAACCTAGGCGCCTACCTCACCGAAATTATTCGTGCAGGTATCGAAGCCACCCCTAAAGGCCAGTGGGAAGCGGGTAAAACCTTAGGCTTAAGCCACTGGCACATTTTTAGCCGTATTGTATTACCCACTGCGTTTCAACGTATCTATCCGGCCTTAGTTAGCCAATGCATTATCGTGATGCTGGGCTCGGCGGTGGTCTCGCAAATCTCTGTCGAAGAGCTCACTTTCTCAGCCAACTTTATTCAGTCGCGCAACTTTTTAAGCTTTGAATCTTACTTGCTCACCGCACTGATTTATTTGCTGCTAGCCATAGCCATGCGCCAACTGTTTGAGCTGGCCGCACGTCGCGTTTTCAAAAACCCTGCATTGTAGGAGTAGTTTAATATGATGCAATTTACCGATTGGGACATCTTACGCAACCTGCTACTGGCAGCGCGTTGGACGGTCTTGTTATCACTCATTGCCTTTGCCAGCGGTGGCTTAGTTGCCCTGCTGCTAACCTTTATGCGCATAAGCAAAAACCCCGTGTTAAGCGCCTTGGTTAAAGGCTATGTAGAGCTGTTTCAAGGCACACCACTGTTGATGCAGCTGTTTGTTACCTTCTTTGGTTTATCGCTAATTGGCATTGATGTGAGCGCCTGGAGCGCTGCCATCATTGGTTTAACCTTGTTCACCAGTGCCTTTTTATGTGAAATCTGGCGCGGCTGTATTGAATCTTTACCCAAGGGACAATGGGAAGCTTCTCGCACCTTGGGTTTGAGCTTCTTTCAAACCATGCGCTACGTTATTTTGCCGCAAGCACTCACCGTGGCCATTGCTCCTACCGTAGGCTTTTCGGTGCAAGTGGTGAAAGGCACTGCACTCACATCCATTATTGGTTTTGTAGAGTTAACTAAAGCCGGCACCATGCTTAACAATGCCACCTTCCAACCCTTTAAAGTGTTTGCCTTAGTGGCAGCGCTGTACTTTTTGTTGTGTTTCCCGCTGTCTTTATACAGCAAGCATTTGGAGAAGAAGCTCAATGTCACTGGTTAGTATTGAACAAATTCATAAGTATTACGGCCAACACCATGTGCTAAAAGGCATAGACTTAAAAATAAAGGCTGGCGAAGTTATCTCTATTATTGGCCGAAGCGGTTCTGGAAAAAGCACCCTATTGCGTTGCATTAATGGTTTAGAACCCTTTCAAAGTGGTGCCATTATTGTAGATAAACAAGCGGTAAGCGAAGACGAAAAACAGCTTAGGCTACTTAGCCGTAGTGTAGGTATGGTGTTTCAAAACTTTAACCTCTTCCCCCATATGACCGCTGGCGAAAACATTATGTTAGCGCCCAAGTTAGTACTGGGGAAAAGCCAGCAAGAATGTCGCGAGCTAGCAAAAGAAGTGCTGGAAAAAGTGGGTTTAGCCGACAAGTTTGATCAATACCCCACTAGCATGTCGGGTGGCCAGCAACAACGCGTGGCCATTGCCCGCTCTTTGGCTATGTCGCCTAAAGTATTGCTGTGTGACGAAATAACCTCGGCTCTCGACCCTGAGCTGGTAGGCGAAGTACTCAAAGTTTTAGAACAACTGGCCGCCGAAGGCATGACGCTAGTTTTAGTCACCCACGAAATGAACTTTGCTCGCGACGTTGGTGATAGAGTGGTCTTTATGCACCAAGGAAAGGTGTGGGAAACCGGCGACAGCAAACAGGTGTTTGCTCAGCCCCAAACCACCGAGTTACAAAGTTTTATTTCTGCAGTGTTATAAGCTGTAAGCAATAATGAAATTAAAAGGACCTTAAGTAATCATGACAAAATCGGCCTGTGCATTTAACCAACGTATTGTTGAACACTATCCGCAGCTTTCGGCCAAAGCACGGGTAGTTGCAGATTACTTGCAGCATCATCCCGATAAAGTATTGATTCAATCAACCGCCGAAATCGCTAGCGCTTGCCAAGTCTCCAAAGCCAGTGTGAGCCGTTTTTTCCGTCAACTTGGTTACCAAGACCATCAGCACGTCTGTGACGAGCTCCGCCAAGAGCGCGAATGGGGACAACCCCTGTTAACCAGTGAAGCGAGCGATACGAGTGAACACAGCGATTTAGCAGCAATTAGCCAAGTATTTAAGCAGCTAGAACAGATTGATTGCGAGGCTTTAGTTAAGCAGATTAGCCAAGCCAAACGGATAACCATTATTGGCTATCGCAACAGCTATCCACTGGCTTTGCACTTTCGCCAGCAATTGATGCAGTGTCGCAAACAGGTCTATTTATTGCCGGTTCCAGGCCAAAGCATTGGTGAAGAGCTAGCCCAACTCAACGATAAAGACTTAGTGATCATAATAGGTATTCGCCGCAGACCTAAGTTATTTACAGCGCTTATAGAGCAATTACAAAATCTGAATTGCCTGCTGATTACCGACCAAAGTGGCCAATGCTATCGCACTCAAGTAAGCCAATTATTGGTCTGCCCGATGAGCAATCATTCTGCCTTAGATAGCTATGCAGCGCCGATGAGCTTGCTCGCCCATTTAAGCAACAAGGTCTACGATTACTTAGCGCATTCAGCTCAAACCCATAGCAACCAAGTCAGCAATAATTATCAATTACTTGATGAGCTAGAAGCTCACCACTAAACATTACCTCACTGTTGTTTACAGAACCCAATAAGGGGAACCACTAAGCAGCAGTGAAACAATTGAACC
Source organism: Agarivorans aestuarii (assembly GCF_019670125.1). NCBI lineage: Bacteria > Pseudomonadati > Pseudomonadota > Gammaproteobacteria > Alteromonadales > Alteromonadaceae > Agarivorans > Agarivorans aestuarii. Next base: position 1,499,675 of record NZ_AP023033.1, on the reverse strand, counting down.
AAACAAGTAGACAATGAGCCAATTAGCGCATTCTCTCAACAAATTTAAGGATAACTATGAGCCAAGCCATAACTGCCCCAGCTGCCACCGATGCGCCAGCCTTTAGCCAACAGTGTGTAAACTTAGCCGACAACCGTTTAGGCAGCCAAATCATCGCAGTGAGTGACGATTTTTTTGCCAAAGCCGAGCGCATGCTCAACCACTTGCCGGCGCTGTTTTACCCAGACAAATATGATGATAACGGCAAATGGATGGACGGATGGGAAAGCCGCCGCCGTCGTGATGCAGGCCACGACTGGTGCATCGTAAAACTAGGGGTTGCAGGCAAGGTTAAAGGACTACAACTAGATACTAGCTTTTTTACCGGTAATTTTGCCCCAGCGGCCAGTGTTGAAGCTTGCTACTGTGAGCAAGATACACCACCAAGTGATACCCAATGGCACAGTATTCTCTCTGCCAGTGCTTTAAGTGCCGATAACCACCACTTTTTTGCTGTAGACACTGAGCAGCCGATTAGTCATCTAAGAATTAACATCTTCCCCGATGGTGGCATTGCCCGTTTACGGGTATTTGGCCACCCCATCCCACAACACTCAAGTGAGCAAAGCATTGATCTAGTTGCCCTTAAAAATGGCGGCAGAGTCATTGGATACAATGATGCGCATTACGGTACACCCAGCAATCTACTTGCGCCAGGCAAAGGCGTTAACATGGGCGATGGTTGGGAAACCCGCCGCCGCCGAGAGCCGGGTAACGATTGGTGCATTATCGCTTTAGGTCAAGCTGGCGAGGTTGATAAAATTGAAGTGGCCACCACTCACTTTAAAGGCAACTTCCCCGATAAACTGTCGATACAAGCAGCCAATATTCAAGATCCTAACGATTTAAGCTTGATCAGCCAAAGTATGTTTTGGCAGGAGTTATTGCCTGCTAAGTCACTTAGCGCCGACAATGACCATCACTTTAACGAGCTAAACTCGCTTGGCACCATCACTCATATTCGAGTGAATATTTACCCCGATGGCGGCATCAGTCGCCTGCGCTTATGGGGTAAATCCGTTTAAGGAACCGGTATGAAAAAACTCAGCTTACAGCCGCTTACTCAAGCGGCCTTTGCGCCCTTTGGTGATGTAGTGGCCTGCGACAAAGTCTCGCCCTTTGCAATCAATGGTGGAACCACCAGTCGCTTCCACGACTTGGCCGAATTACAGGCCAGTGGCAACCAAGCCAAGCTGATTGTCTCGATATTTCGAGGTCAAGCCTTTCAGCTGCCACTAGCCATAGATATGCTGGAACACCATCCCTATGGCAGCCAGCTATTTATGCCCTTGTCCCAACGCCCTTATGTTGTGGTAGTGGCAAAGCCTGGTGAGTTAGATGAAGATAGCATTTGCGCCTTTTGGGCACAGCCTGACCAAGGCGTTAACTATCACAGCGGGGTATGGCATCACCCTTTGATTAGCTTGCAGCACACTAGCGACTTTTTGGTGATTGACCGAAGCGGCGAAGAAGCCAATTGTGTAGAACAGCAACTAAGTGAAAGTATACAGCTACAGCTAGCTTAGCTGCTCGGCCAAAAAGTCATACACCATACGCAGTCGTCGGCTGGTATTTAGCTCTCGATGAACCACCAGCCAAGATTGTGTAGGGATTGCAGCTAGAGAAGGAAAGGCGCGCTCGACCAAGGGCTCGCTGTCGCCTACTTGCTCTAACATAAAGCCAATGCCAACGCCCTGTTTCACCAGCTCCCACTGGACTAAATGGTTGCTCACCACCGCCGGAAAGTTACTTTGCTTGAGCGAGAAACCTAGCTTAGCCAGCTCATTAATCAACTCATCGTTTTTATCGAAAGCGAGGAATTTTGCATCAGCAAGACTTTGAATAGTGCGAGGCTGTGGCCACTTAGCTAAGTAACTTTTAGCCGCATATAAATGCACATCGATATCCGCAACGCGGCGGGCGATTAACTCCAATTCGGTAGGTTGATATGCCCGAATGGCAATATCTGCTTCTCGGCGTAGTAGGTCGCTAGAATCATTGCTGGCAATAATCTCTACCCGCACACCCGGGGCGTGTAGCCGTAGTTTCTCAACAATACTCGGCAGAACAAAAGCTGCCACGGCCTCCGAAGCCGAAATGCATACATCACCTTCAATGGCTTCTGCCCTACCTGAAGCGGATAAAGACAAGTTATTAGCCGCTTGGCCCATGGCTTGAACATGTGCCAATAACTCTACGCCACTGGCAGTAAGGCTTAGCCTGCCCCCCACTCGCTCGAACAAGGAAACCCCTAGCTCTTGCTCTAAGGCCGCCACTTGGCGACTTAAAGTAGGCTGAGTCATCGCTAATGCCCGCGCAGCAGCGGATAAAGAGCCTTCTTCAGAGGTGACCAAAAAAGCCCGAGCCCTATTCCAATCAAAATTTATAGAACGCCTATCCATACAAATACGTATACCCAAGATGCATTATTGATTATTGCTACCTGTTTTAAGCATGATTACTATTCACTCAATCAGCGCTAAACGCAACTCATTAGGGAAAATGTTGATGGATACTCGCAATAAGTTTTGGGACAAACATGCTAGCTCTTACGCTAAGCGCGCTATTTCAGATATTCCTAGCTATGAGAAAAAACTAGCACTTAGCCGCGAGTACTTTTCTAAAGATGCTACGGCCATTGAAGTGGGATGTGGTACCGGCTCAACCGCATTACTACATGCCCCTTATCTAAAACACATTCTCGCCACCGATATCTCAGCCGCAATGTTAGATATTGCAGAGCGAAAACGCCAAGAACAGCAAATAGACAATCTAAGTTTTCAGCAAGCTACAGTCGAAGAGCTAGTGGTAAATGAACCGGTAGACATCGTCTTTGCACTTAACCTGATTCACCTATTGGAAGACAAAGAAACCGCTATAGCGACCATAAAAAGTTGGCTAAAACCAGGTGGGGTACTAATTAGTAGCACCCCTTGTTTAGGCGACAGAATGAAATTTTTTAAGCTAATTGGCCCAATTGGTAAAGCACTAGGCCTGATGCCTTTAGTAAGAGTGTTTACCGAGCAAGAACTGCTGAATAGCTTTCAACAGCAAGGCTTTAGCATCGACACCAAGTGGCGACCAGAGAAAGCTCTATCAGTGTTTTTGGTGGCGCGAACTTAAACTGCCTGTTTAAGTGACGAGTTGATCAAACATTCTGCCACCACTTTTTGCAGTAAAAAGGTCTCGCGCTCAACCGACATACCCGCTTTAGGATTACTGGCGATAGTCTCTAGGTTATGGGCGATGGCGCTATGAATGTTCAACCAGACTGGCTTCATTCCATTGCTGATTTCGTAGTCTTCTAAGGCATTTTCGGCAAGTTCATCATCAATTTTGCACAAATAGCAGTAGGACAGCATATGCATGTAATCAGCATCATCTTTATACCAGGGGCGATATTCTTCATAGCAGCCAAAGGACTGAATATCGCGCACATTTTGTGCACCAGTTTCTTCACTCAGCTCCCGCTTTAAGCCTTCAATCAGGTTTTCGCCTTGGTCAACACCGCCGCCAGGCAAGGTGTAATCATGATAACGCTCGGTATACATTAACAAAATCTCTTCCCCCTTCAGCACAATTGCTCTTGCTGCAACTCGCTCCAAAGCCTTCCCATCAAGGGAACTGAGATCAGGGTGAACAGTAGACTTTAATAAACGCATAGCACCAAACGGTAGAAAATTGGCTGGCGAATTTAGCAACAAAGCAGGTTACAAGCAACTGATACCTTACCGAGGTTTATCAAGCATTGTATTTATAAACTTTTATGTCGATAAACTTTACAGCTGAAGACTAACAGGTCCAACCATTTAAGGCTAAGCTTATGAAATTTAAGGATTAGTCTACATAGGCTTGATTATTGCACCCGAGAGTTCCGAAAATATTATTATAAAACATTAGCTTAACTAAACATCTTTGGAACAAATTTAAAGGAATATACTTGTGCAAAAGACATCTTTGGCGTTATTTACAACAGCCAGCCTACTACTAGGCTCCTTTGCAGCTCAAGCCACTATGTTAAGTGGTTTTGGTGGCGATGCTGGTTACGGCGAGCTAGCGATGGGCAGAAATGATGATGGTTCTTCTAATCAATTAGACCTGCCGTTCGAAATCAATTATTTCGGTAATAGCTACGATCAGTTTTTCATAAACAATAACGGTAACATTACCTTTGAAAGTTCATTGTCTGGCTTTACTCCAGTTGCCTTCCCTATCGCTGAACAACCAATAATTGCGCCATTTTGGGCGGATGTTGATACTCGTTGTAATGGCTGTGGTGAAGTATACGTTGGAAGCCCTAGTGATGGGGTAGTCGCGGTTACTTGGGATAACGTTGGTTATTACAGCTCAAATGATTCTAAAACCAATAGCTTTCAAGCTGTTCTGATTGACCGTTCAGACACTGGTGCCGGCAACTTTGATGTTGAGTTTCGTTACGACCAATTGCAATGGACAACTGGCGATGCTTCAAATGGTGAGAATGGCCTAGGCGGCACTCCAGCCCAAGCGGGTTATGATGCTGGTGATGGCGAAAACTTTTTTGCTTTACCTGGTTCATTCAGTGAGAACATTTTAGATCTAGTATCTAGCTCTAACACTGGCGAAGACGGTGTTTGGCGCTTTGCGGTGCGTGACGGCGCCTTGCCAGGTGCAACACCAGAAAATCCAATAATGCCGGTAGTGGTTGATGGTGGCTGGTCATTCGATTTTAATGTGAATGCCAATGAGCCTATCTTTATTGACCCAGACGTTGCAGTAGGTTACGACTACATCGTTGATCAAGGTCCAAACATCCGCACTGTTACTTTACCAATTGGTTTTGATGATGACATGTTCTTTGTTTGGTTGTGGAATGGAGTTGAGTGGGAGCAAGTAGCTAACCTGGCTGCAGGCACCGCTTACGACTTCGGTATTGACGGTGTTGACCGCTTCCGCATCACTGGTATTGATATTAGCAATGAAGTCGACCCAACAGATACAACCGCTTTTGTTACAGAATTAACTTTCACTGAAAGTGGTAATGTAGCAATGCGCCAACTACCTATTGTTGAATTTGTACCAGGGCCTGGTGCATCGGTACCAGAGCCGAGCACTTGGTTGTTAGTATTAATCGCAGTAGTATTATTGTTAAGCTCTCGCAAGCGCAGCAAATCTGCACCATCAACTCTATTGCCAGCATAAGATTGATGTTCTAAACAAGGGAGCAAATAGCTCCCTTTTTTGTTATGGAAAACTGATGAAATATCTAATCTTAATTCTGTGTTCTGCTTTAATATCTTTTTCTAGCTATGCTAAAGACTTTGAAGCTTGGACAGTAAAATGCCCTGTAGGAAAACCTTGTGTTATTACCCAAATGGTGATGAAGCAGCAAGGAGATGCAGCGGATGTAATCGCAGGCATAAGCTATTTCGATCACAGTGAACAACCTATTCTAAAAATTAGAATTAGTGCCAAAGCAGACCCCAAAAAGGGAATTGGTTTAAAAATAGACCAACAAAAGCCTTTACACCTGCCTATTACTAATTGCGATGAAAAACTCTGTGAAGTAAATGTAGTGGCAGATAAACAGCTAATCGAAGATTTGCAAAGTAGCCAAGTCATGTCGGTGGCTTACATTGTTAAAAGCAGCCAACAACAAACTGCATTTCCAGTGATTCTTAATGGTTTTCAACAAGCCTATCGCTCGATTCAATAACACAAAAAAAGGCCTCGCACGCGAGGCCAAACACCACAGGGAATTGTGGACTTGCACAAACATTTCTTGCTTCAGCTTTTTCGCAAAGAAATGAAAACTTAAGAGCTTACACTCATTAGAAAGGGGTAATCGGTATAACCTTTCGCTCCACCACCATATAAAGTGTCTTGGTCTAACTCATTCAACTCCGCACCTTGTTTAAAGCGCTCGGGTAAATCAGGGTTGGCAATGAACGGGGAGCCAAACGACACGAGGTCGGCACTGTCTTCTGCAATGGCTTGTTCTGCACTGTTCGCGCTATAACCACCATTTGCCATGTATGCGCCCGCGAAGCGGCTGCGCAACTGAGTGAAGTCGAAACCTTCGCTGCTTGCTCCAGCAAAATTCTCTACTACGTGGAGATAAGCAAGCTTCATGGGGCTAAGCTGCTCAACCAAGTAGTTGAACAAAGCTTGAGGATTACTATCAGACATCGAGTTAAAGGTGCCGGTTGGCGAGATTCTAATCCCTACTCTACCCGCTCCCCATACCTCGGTCACTGCTTGGGTAACTTCCAAGCTTAAGCGCGCTCGATTTTCTATTGAACCACCATAGATGTCGTCACGCTGGTTGGTTCCGTCTTTGAGAAACTGATCCAGTAAATAGCCATTGGCAGCATGAATTTCTACACCGTCGAATCCGGCTTTTTTAGCATTAATAGCGCCTTGTTTAAACTGCTCAACAATTGAAGCTAGCTCTTCTGTTTCAAGCGCTCGTGGCGTTTCAAAATCTAAAAATCCCTGTTCAGTAAAGGCTTGTCCTTCTGCGGCTATCGCCGACGGCGCAACCGGCAATTCACCATTTTCTTGAATAACCGAATGAGAAATACGGCCAACATGCCAAAGTTGCAGCACGATTTTTCCGCCCTTGGCGTGCACAGCATCAGTAATTGTTTTCCAACCGGCAATTTGTTGCTCGCTATGAATACCTGGCGTAAAAGCATAGCCCTTGGCCTGAGCGGACACTTGCGTAGCTTCGCTGATAATAAGAGCAGCACTCGCTCGCTGTGAATAGTATTCCACGTTAAGCTCGTAGGGGTAGTCGCCGGGTTGGGCAGAACGAGAACGGGTAAGCGGCGCCATAACAACACGATGTTTCAGTTCTATATCGCCCAGTTTGATTGGTGTAAACAGTTGGCTTAGAGACATATCTTTATCCTTTAAGATCATTAAAAGTAATAAACAAACGTTTTAGCGAGCTACTTAGTAAGCCAACTCTCGGCATTACCTAAGTAATCGGCAAACAGTGAGTTAAAGTTCTCAACTACCGAGCCCGATACTTCTGGCAAGGCTAACAAGTGTTGCCCTAGCGCCTTTAGCTTGGGAAAGTTTGCAAGTAAATCGCGCTCAAACAAGCTTTCTATCGCCGCAAAACGGGTAAACAATGGCGCTAATGCGGTGTCGATTAAGGCTAAGTCTTCGCCATTAAAAAAGCCCTTATCACTGGTTAAAGCTTCTAGACGCGAGAGCTTGTCGTTTAGCCCAGCTTCTGCTTGAACAAAGTCATCCTGATTTTTGGCTAATGAGGTTTGATACTGCGCCATTAATACTTGGCTTGAAAACTCTATCCATGCGCGATCTTTGGCTTTTTGTAGAGGGTCACTCGGCATTAAAGAGCCTTCGGTAATTTCATCCAAGAACTCGTTTATCACCGCAGACTCAAACAAGACATCGTCGCCGTACTTAAGCACCGGCACTTTGCCTAAAGGAGATAGTGCTAAAAACCAGTCTGGTTTGTTGGCCAAATCAATGTACTTAATCTCAAAATCGATACCTTTGTGTAATAAAGTAATCACCGAGCGTTGCACAAAGGGGCAAAGCTTGAAACTTATCAGTTCAATAGTTTGGTTCGGCTTATAAATGGCTGACATCGAGTGATTCCTTGTATAAATTAACAAATATGCGCTTGGCCAATCGATATAACTTTTGTATCCAAACGAAACATAGTATCTTTTGGTAACTATAAGAACGCTTTTAGCGAACTACAAGTACGCACTAATTAGATATTTAGTTTCCTCGAGGTGCCTAATGTTGGATTCAGCGGCTTCTAGCCCAGAAAAAAATTGTGAAGTTTCTTTGACAGAGCAAAAGCATGAATGCCCTGTTTCGACCGCCATTGAAGTAATTGGTGGTAAATGGAAGGTGATTATCTTGTATCAACTACGTGGTAAAACGCTACGTTTTGGTGAACTAAAACGAGAGATCCCAAAAATCACTCAAAAAACCTTAACCCAACAACTGCGTGATTTAGAAAAAGATAAGCTGATAGAACGCAAAGTATTTGCCGAAGTGCCACCAAGGGTTGAGTACACCCCAACCGCTTTAGCCGAACAATTAAATCCGGCCTTAGATTTGCTTTGTGACTGGGGAAAAGCCTATCAAAAGGCCCACGAGTAGCTTAAATTCGCCGCAGCAAAACATCACGAATTAAACCTAACGCATGTTTTAGATCGGATAGACTTTGCGTGGCCATGAGGCTAATACGCACTGCCGGTCGCTGTTTACCCTCGAAGCTAAAATGCTGCTCACCACTTACATGGATATGATGGCCGATCATTACCTCTACAAAGGCCTGGCTGGTCCAGCCCTGTGGCAGATATAACCACAGGTGGTAGGCACAATGGTCAGCCAAATGCTGATTAACAAACTCTAGTTCATTGAGCATTGTTTTTGCCAAATTCTGTCGCGCCAATGCTTGACGCTTCTGCCATTGAGTTATTTTGGCTACAGCTCCACTGTTAATTAACTGACAAGCTAGCTGCATAAGTAAGGGCGAAGGCAACCAAACCGTTGTTCTCACCAAATTTATATAATCGTCACGACTACTTTTAGGTACCACCAACAGCCCTAACCGCAAACTCGGCGATACACACTTAGACAAACTCGTTAGATAGATGCTTTGCTGCGGGGCAAAATGATAAAAGGGTTTGATCTCTTCTGCAGCCAAAAAGCCATAAATATCGTCATCTATCACTTGAATAGCGCAACGCTTAACCACCTTCGCTAGTTGCTCACGCCGCTGATTCGGCATTACCGTTCCAGTTGGGTTTTGACACGAAGCCACCAGCATTAACGCCCGTATAGTTTGTTGCTCATGCAGCCGTTCTAAAGAGTTAGGCACTAGACCCTGCTCATCAAGCGCCACTGGCACAGGTATTCTGCCAGTTTGGCGGAGCACCGAGAGGATCCCCGGATAACACAAGCTTTCTACTGCAACCCTATCCCCTACTTGAGTACAGGCCAATACTGCAACCAATAAAGCATGCTGGGCACCATGGCAGACAATCACTTGGCTCTTTTCACAATCAATGCCTTGAGTTTGCAGCCATTGATGCAAAATGGCCAACTGCTCTGCGTTACCGGCATCTGCCTCATAATCGCAATAGGCACTTAAGTCAGCATTGGCAAGCGCGCTTAGCTGAATGCTTAAAGGCTTAAGTAAGGGGCCATTTAACGGTGTAACCAAGGAAAGGTTGAACTCATTCTGAGTACGCCCTTTAATGCCAGCGCTAAGATTTACGTTAAAAGAAACGAAAGTACCCTTGCCAACCCCAGAGCTTAGCAGCGCTTTGCTTTCTAATTCTTGGTAAGCCTGTCGCACCGTTACCGCACTACTGCCAATTTCACTGGCGAGAGTTCGATGCGCTGGTAATTTATCTTGATAGTCTAGCTGCCCCTTTAAGATGGCATTCTCGATGCACCGAGCAATTTCAAGATATAGAGGTCGAGCTTTTGGATTAAAACCTAGCAGTAATGTATCTAGCAAACCTACGCTCACTCCCTTATTTACAATTAGCAGGATAAAGCTATCTGCATGATATTTCGTGAATAACTACTGTTCAAAAGATTCTGCCATAGAGCCGCACTATTTATTGCTACCCAGCAGACGATTAGTAACTACAATTAGCTCTATTACCTCAAAAGGAGGCTCTATGTGCAAAGAAAAGATACAGCTAGAGTTTCTTACAAACTATTTGCTTCAAGCCCGTGTTGATATTGTCAGTGACAAACTTGCGCTCACTCGAATCACCTATATTAAGGTTGCACTTTTTGGATTACTGCTTACCCAAGTATCAGAGCCAGCAGGAATGTTTGCGGTCATTTTCCTTCCCTTTGCTTTATACATTGTTGATAGCATTCATCTGAGCAAACTAAGACAAATATTTGTACGTTGGCAATACATTGTTGACCAGCTAATTCCCCAAATAAGTATATTGCAGACAACTCTAGAGCTAGACTCAGACTTAGTTTACTTAGAACAGAATATTGTCGCCAAGCAATCGCAATACTTTATTAGCGAAGCCTTTCAAAGAACCCTATTTCAAGTTCCAGCTCTGTTTAACTCTCTCATTTTTTTGCTGGCGTTTTGCCATCAAACCTTAGCAATGTCAGCGTCAGAAGCATACGATGTTGCTTATTACTGGTGTTTTCTCGTATTACTCTTTGCTGGTATGTTCTTTTTGCACAAGCGTTTTACTGGCCAAGATACCTGTATTTATCGATGGCGCTGGATAGTTCTAGGTAGTGGCTTAACTTTAGTGTTTATATCCTGGGACTCAATGATCACTAATCGCAATCTATTGCTTGAACTTAGTATGCATCTGTTAAAGTTCAGCTCTTAATGGCTAACAACGAAAAAGACTTACGGTCTTTAGCTTATAAGCGCCTAAGAACCCAGATTGAACCAGCAAAATAAGTCAATTTTTAGTTAAAGCTTCAATTAACGCCCAAACAATTGCCAATGAACTAGTTCAATGCAACTATCGTTAATAATTCAGCACGGGTTGCTGCACTTAGTTTGACTTGTTAAGGACAACCGTTATGACATCATCTTCAATTACCGTTGCGTTTATAGGCTTAGGAACAATGGGCTTTCCTATGGCTGGTCACTTAAGCCAGCAAGGCTACCAAGTGGTGGTTTATAACCGCACCGATGCCACCGCTAAAAAATGGCTAGCCAAGTACCAAGGTAAACAAGCATTTACCCCAGCGGAAGCCGCTAGCCAAGCAGATGTTATTTTAAGCTGTGTAGGCAACGATCAAGATCTGCAGCAGGTTTATCTTGGTGAACAGGGCATTATTGGCGCTGCAAAACCAGGCAGCATTTTAGTTGACCATACCACTGCCTCGGCAGAAATTGCCAGTGAGCTAGATAGCGCGGCCAAAGCCCACCAACTTGAATTTCTCGATGCGCCGGTATCTGGTGGTGAGGCCGGCGCCGTAAACGGCTGCCTAACAGTAATGGTAGGCGGAGAGCAGTCCACTTTAAGCAAAGTAGCAGCTGTTTTTGATTGCTATGCCAAGGCCGTTAATTTAATCGGGCCGGTAGGCTATGGCCAGCGCTGCAAAATGGTTAATCAACTTTGTATCACTGGAATCTTGCAAGGTTTATCCGAGGCCTTAAAACTGGCAGAAGCCGCTAATCTAGATATAAACAAAGTTGTCGAAGTGCTGCAGCATGGCGCAGCAGGAAGCTGGCAACTGAGCAATCGAGCTAGCAGCATGACCGCCAATGAGTTTGACTTTGGCTTTGCCATTGATTGGATGAGAAAAGACTTAGCAATATGCTTTGATGAAGCCGACAAACTGGGCGTTGCCTTACCTTTAGCCAAACAAGTTGATAATGAATATGCCAAGTTACAACAGCGTGGCTATTCTCGCGCCGACACGTCAGTACTGATCAAACAGTTCGATGATGAGCAGCGCTAGCTGCCCTTTCGCTGCTTATTATTAAGCAGCAAACTGCAGACAAAAAAAACCTAAGGCCAGTGGCCTTAGGTGGGAGTCACGCGAGAACGTGAATACTTAAAAACAATAGAAGTTCAAAAAAACGAAAAAGAGCGCGACAACTCATACCCGCAACAACACCAAAAAGTATGTATGGTAGCTACCAGTATGCTTGCATCTGTCTTGCCTAGCGCAGCGGCTCAAACTGACAACTTTTTCGCTAGCACCGTCTAATATTAACCCATCTCAGGCAAAGCAAGCTCAATTGGCAAAACTTGACTGTAAGCTTTGATGTACAGTGATTTATGCTAGTACAAAAATAGCTAGACTCTCAGCTTTAGCTTGCGCCAATGCAGCAGCTAGACTAAGCTCGCGCTCAAACAGCTTGGCATAAAAATGTTGCCTGGCTGAATCCAATTACTATTTTCCACTAGGTACTTAAAATGACTGTTATCTCTGTTCCTGATTTAGCCAAACCACAAGTTAAAAGCCACCATAAAGCCCGCCACCTAAAAAAGATGGCGATTGGACCTTTTGCACAGACCTGTGCCGAAATCCGTTTTATAGCAGACATTGAAAAATTTGATGAAGTAGATGCTGAGCTAGCCAATACCCAACAACAGCAAGGCTGGGAGCTGTTTATCGCCTACTTTAACGAACAGTACCATGTAGCCATTAACTTTTTCACCGAGCAAGCAGAGTTAGATGCCGTGATTGAGCTGGCCAATGCCGCCATTGTTAAAGTACTAGGTGACGTTGAGTTGCAAGTTCTTGCCGGTGACGCAAACTACGGCGATTGGGATAGCTGCTACAGCAACTAAGCCAAACAAAAAAGGCGTAAGTTATTACTTTACGCCTTTTTACTCTCGGTTCGCCAAATATTAACAGCTCGCTTCCAGCTAATAACTAAATTCAAGCTTTCTAATACTATTTAGCTGATTTAGCGCTCGTAAGGTCATTTTAAGCGGAACCCAAACGAAATATGCTGAGGCAATAATCACCATTGCCGGATCAGCATAAACAGCAAATGCAGCATAGGCGCTTTTGCTTAGTAGCATAGCCACCACAAAACCGAGCAGTACCGCCCCACTTATCACACTGTCCATTAACCATTGTTTCGCTTCTGCATCCAGTAGCAAAGACTGTTTACTGGCTTTTGTTAGTATTAGGTAAGTCGCGACACAACCAACAACATTAAGCAGCCCGAACACCAAAGCTAAACCGGTATCTACATCGCGGCCCCCATTTACTATAGCCAAAACCGCAGATCCAAATGAAAACAAACACATAGCACTAATAGCCAAGCCTTTGAAGGCTACAACCGCAGGCTCTATCATTAATGCTTTATTGGGCTGCTCTTCAAATATAGGGTGTTTTCTAAGCGCTAGGGAGCCCAGCGAAACTAACGTTAAGGCTAGGCTCACCAAAGAATAGGCACCATCAAATACAATCACTAAAGAACCGGCCCATAAACCAAGGCTGATACCGAGTAAAGCGAACAAAAAGGAGGAAAAACTAGAAAAACTTAACAGCGTTTTTTCTGTTACAGCGGAGCGAAACATTTAACTACTTATGACGCCTTTTGGCACCACAACCTTCTATCAAACAATAAAAGTTCGCTATTGTAGTGGTTAAATAATCCACATTCAAGCCGAACTCTCCACTAGAAAAACAGCAGTAGAGAGCCGAAATACAAGCCTACAAGTGAGCGTTAATTCTCAGACTCAACTAATGCTTTAATTTTATGCGCTTTTTCGAAATGATCGAGCTGATGAGTTTCAATCCACCACCTGGCAGCTTCCATTAGCAGCTCGGGATTATCATTTTTATTGGCAAAAAACGCATAGAAAGACAAACCTACATTACTGCCCTTAGCGTCAATTTTGCTTTGGCAAACCTTAATAACATGGCTGCGTAAGCTTGCTCTCATCGTTCTTGTTAATCCTCTGACTGCCAACCTGGCGCAATACTTAAGCCAGATACATTTGCCAATACCTTGCTGTCTTTTAAGGCTAATTGATATTCACCACCACTCAAACTGTGTTGTTTTGAACAATCAACATTCCATTGGCGTAACAAATACCCCGCCAACGCAGCGCGTACTTCAAGTTTAAGCGCCCCTTCATGCATCGCATAATCAAGTTCAATAGCCTGTGGGTATTGCAAACTTGGATGAGCCACCAGCTCCAACTCCACAATGTGATTCCACTGTTTGTCATAATCACGAGCTTCTAGCGTAGCAATTGACTGATCGAGTACTTCGAGTTGGGTAAAGCGAGTACATACAAAATCTCTAAAGCTCCCACTTACTCTGTCAAAAGCTCTAACATGCCAACGGTGACCATTGTTCACTAAACTGTGAGGCACTATTTCTCGGCTGCTTTCGCCAGACGATATAGACAGGTAGCTGCATTTTAACGGCACGCGGTGATGAATAGCACGCATAATCGAGGCAATATAATCGGCCTTTGGGTGCACCAACCTCACCGCATCAAAGCAGGTATCGCTGGGCTCTAGAGGAAACGACAAGCCATCACCAAAGCCATGAGACAGCCCCGTTAAGATCGCTTCGGGATTATGAGAAAACAAAGGAGAGAATTTATCTCTGCGTAAATACCTGCGCGCCTTATGGTCTAAAAAAGCATTATTAGGTGCAAGTTGCTTATAGCTGGCTAAATCACGAGTTGCAGCTGCAAGGCCTGTTTTAAATCGACTAATTAAGTCGGCACGACTAACTTCGCCAAAGTACTCTAGGCTAAAATCAATAAAAGCTAGTCGGCTTCTTTGTCCATGGTTTAGTTCGTTCAACTCCATTTTCACTTCGCTCTGTTCATCTTGAAAACCAAATATTAACAAGCACTTTAGGCATAGGCAATCATTTTGATTAGGTATAAAAATAGCTGTGATATAAACCGATTTTAAAGTAAAAAATCCCTTATAAGACGAAGCGAACAATTATTTTTTTTTGCAAGCTAAGTAACTATTTTTTAGCAAATAGCTTCCAGCCTCTCAAAACCAGCAAAGGCCATGAAATAAATCAATCCTTTTTTATCAACAACTTAACAAATTACTATCAACCAATGTCACACATCTAGATCACATTCACTAAGACCAAAGCGCATCCTGAACACTTTTTGATCAGCACAAAATATAAACTATCACTGTTAGCGCTAACAAAAATAATAATGATCAATTGTAAGGATGAACAATGACAGTTTTTTCAACTACGCGCCCATTGCTAAGTTGCGCAATAATCGGCTCTGCATTGATGTTAAATTGCGCCAGTTTTTCGGCCAGTGCGGCATTAAGTAAACAGAATTTAGCCAATTCTGGTTATTGGGGCGGTATATTGCTACCCAACGACACTGCGATTAACGCATCAGAACTGAACACCATATATAACCGTTTTGTCGACAACTACATCGTCGACGCTGGTACTAACATGGCGCGAGTAAAATGGGGCTCTGGCGGAGCTCTGCGCGATGGTAGCGGCAATGTAAGTAAAGATGCTTACGCAACAGCCTCTGAAGGAATGGGTTACGGAATGCTAGTTACCGCTTATGGCGACGACAAAACTCGCTTCGATAAACTCTTTCGGTTTTATAGAAAAGCCTTAGATGATAACAATGCAGACTTAATGCCTTGGTTAGTCTGGAATAATGCCTCACCAGTAACCAACCAAATTTGTTATGGCATTGTTGGCCAAAACCAAACCTGTTTTGGTGCAGGTGGCGGTGGCCCAGCTACTGATGGTGATATTGATATCGCCATGGCACTGTTTGTTGCCGCTGATAAATGGGACAACCCAGATATTGATTATCGCGCAGAGGCGATTCACATAGTTAATGAGCTGCACGATAACTGGTTACATTGGTGCGCAGATGACGGCGGTACATGGGTGGTGAAACCTTATCAAAAATCTAACTTCGACCCTTGTAAAGATGAAATCGATGCTTCTTATTCTATACCCGCATTTTTCCGCTACTTTGCTGAAGTGGCTTCGGTAGACAGCTCGGTGAAAAATGCCAATGACCGCTGGAATTCGGCCGCGCGTGATCTTTACAGCAAATTACTCGACAAACAAAAAGCTGGCTCAAATGGGGATAAAACCTTTGTTCCCGATTGGATGAAGTTAGATGGAAGCGCGGTAACTGGCAGAAGTACTAACTATGGCTCAGATGCCTCACGCATTCCTTGGCGGGTAACCATGGACTATGCCTGGTATGGAACCAGTGAGTCGCAAAACTGGACTCGTCGTTTAATCAACGACTTAGTAAACAACTCCAATAATGGCGGCATTGCCGATATTAAAGCAGATATTTCCCAAGCAACCGGTAACTCCGCTGGTTATAACGGCCGTTCTTTCTCTGGAGGATTTGCAGTAGCGGCAATGCTCTATAACTGGTATCCAGACAATGCTAACAATTACACCGAGCATTGGGTTGATGAAACCTTAAATGGCAGCCTGCCTTGGAACATTGGGGCTAACGGTTATGAAAACGCCAATAACGATTACTACGGCATGGCGCTTTCGGCTTTATATGCACTTACTCTCACAGGGAATACCTATAAACCGGCACTAAATTAGGCTTAAGTTCTAGGGTTAATTTAGCGGTATAACCCTAATCCAATAATAAGGTCTCGCCCATTTTCATTGTAATAAACGGTGCCGACGCGGCTTGTTTGCTACTTAGGTCTTCTAACAACTCGGCGGGCTCCATTACCGGTTCTGCCGTAAGAGGATAAGTTCCCCAGTGCATGCCAATCGACAGTTTAGCTTTTACATCTTGGTGAACTTTAATCGCCTCAGGCACGTTAACGTGTTGATCTTTCATAAAACCACGCGGTGAGTAAGCACCAATAGGAATAAAGGCCAAATCGATTTCTTCCGCTCGCTCACCTATTTCTTTAAAGTCATAGGGGTTATAGCCTGTATCTCCTGCAAACCAATAACGCTTACCTTTAAACTCAATCAACCAACTCGCCCAGTGGCTTTTATTGCGATCAAACAAGCCGCGTGCCGACCAATGTTGGCTAGGCGTAGCAGTGATTAAGGCCTCGCCTTTTTGCTGCGAGCCCCACCAAGGCAATTCAGTAATATTACTTGGTTTAATATCCATTTTTTCAAACCAAATACCTAAGCCTTCTGGCACAAAATAATGAGTAGAATTACCAAAGTGTTTAATGGCTTTTTTATCCAAGTGATCATAGTGATTGTGAGAAATCACTACAAAATCAACCTTGGGTAAGTCTTCTGGATTAAAGGTGAGTGGCACCAAACGCTTTGGCCCAGCGAAGCTCACAGGCGATACCCGTTCACTAAAAACCGGGTCAGTAAGAAAGGTCAACTCTGGCAGTTGTACTAAGAAACTAGAATGACCTAACCAAGTCACCTTTGTACCTGCGTGCTCATCTTTAAGTAGCTCTAGATCAACATCTTGGCGTGGTACGCGGTAAGCTTCGGCAGCTTGATCAGACCAACGAGTATCACCAAAATAACGAACATAGAAGAACTTAAAGGGGTTTTTAGCGATCGGCTCAAGATGGTTATTTTGGTACTCTTTATCCGACGAACTACAGGCGATGACTAAGCCAACCGCAGCCAAAATCAACAGCTTTACCAATAACTTCACGCTTTACATCCCTTAAATCTTTTCCAAGAAAGCTCACTCTAGTGTCTAGTCATAAGCTTTGGCAAGTCGTTATACCAATCGTACCAAGTAACTGTTCATTCTACCTGGTTAAAATACTCGATAACTGCGTTAAAATTTTTGATTGTAGATTAACTACTTATCGAAAAATCCTGCCTTATTCTCGAGTATTTTCCTGCGTTATTTCTGATCACTAACTTGGTGTGATTGATATTAGGCAATAAAAAAGCGCTGGGGTTTACCAGCGCTTTCTCGCAATACTGTTTTATTTAGTCCAGCTCAAACTCTTTGCTTAAACTCATAACACTCACCCGCCCTTTGCCTTCGGCTTTCGCGCGATATAGGGCACGGTCAGCTTGTTTAAGTAACCAATCTTCGTTTAAATCATTGTGCTCTACGCCACCACAATCGGTAATACCGATTGAGCAACTAAGATCGGGTAAGTTGTCCACCAACTCTGGTTTTTCTGCCCAAGCACGTAACTGCTCTTTAAAATAATTTTTCTTGTGCAGGTTGGCCAACAAGCGTTCAGCAGTGAGCTTTGCTTGGTCGTGTTTGGCACTGGGGAAAACCACCACAAATTCATCACCGCCCCAACGGGCAACAATATCGCCAGCGCGCATGGTGTCGACTAACAAATCAGAGAAAGCCGAAAGCACTTTATCGCCAACATCGTGGCCTAGCAAATCGTTTACAATTTTAAAGTTATCTAAATCGATGTAAGCCAAAGAACAGTGATAGGTGCCAGCCTGCTGCTCAAACATCACCAGTTCTTGCTCTAAGCGTGCTAACAATGCTTGTCGGTTTAGCAGCCCTGTAAGCGAGTCGGTTGTAGACATCTTAAGCAGGTTTTCTCGGTGCTTAAGCTGCTGTAATTGGCTGCCTAACTGGCGGCTAATTAAATTAAGTGTATCTTGATCTTGGCGGTCAAAATAACGATTACTGTTGAAGTTACAAAGGGTTAACGCGCCATATAAATGTTCATCTACAAATATTGGTAAGCAAGCAACCGAGTTATAAGTAGCACGTTTACCATCTTCACCTTTTGAGCTAAAGCTATTGTTTATCCAAGTACTCTGGTTGTCTTTCACATGTGCTAAATATTGCTCTACTTGTTCTTTGCTTAGCAATTTACCTACATGCGCCCATTCTTCCCAAGCGTCACCCGCTAGGTGGTGCACCATTCCCACTTGCACAGTGAAATTACCACAAACCAGCTTTAAGCTTTCAACCGCTAAATCTACGGTGCTTTCAAAGCGTTCAGGCAACGATTGCATGCGGCTAATGAGCTGCATTTCTCTTAAGCGCTGCTGCACTTGGCGAAGCTGAGTATCTTGTTTAGCACTGCGTACTAAATCATCAAGATTGAGATGAATTGACGCTAGCTTATAGCTGCCAATGTCTTTGGCGTAAAATACTTGGCGCTTATCAATGATGTTTCTAATACTGTTAAAGATTTCGGTGAATCGCGGCAAAATAAGCACTTCGCACATGGCTAGACTATTGTTCAGCAAGTTATCACAGGCTTCCCATTTACCGCGGCGGCTATACACTTCTAACAACTCGGTGCTGCACTGCGGCAACAAACGGCTGTCCATGTCGACCACTTCACCAAGTAAGGCAGGCGCTTCTTCGAATATTTCTTCGGCTTTATTTAAGCGACCATCTACCACTTCAAGCGCACCTTGCAACAAGGCTTTTAAAAATGCACCGGTGCCAGAGGGCTTAAAAGGCAAACCTTGCATACGCTCTAAACATTGCTGGGCGCGAGCACGCTCGCCAAGTTTAGAATGACAAAAACCCTTTAAGCTAAATACGTCGTAGAGGTTTCTAAAGGGGAAGTGAGTCATTTGTCTAATTCGACAAATTCTTACCAATTGCTCCAATACATCACAGGCTTGTTGGTAATCGCGGGTGCAAAAGTATAACCAGGCAAAGTTATACAAGGTCACTACCAGCTCAGAGTAATCACCGGTGTGCCGGGCAATATCGTAAGCAGCCAAGTACTGTTCTTGGGCTTCAGGATATTTCTCTAAAAGAGTATTAAAGTAGCCGGTGCCGTTATACATGCGTACCCGCTCACTGGCTTCACCAAGCTCTTCTCGAATACGCGAGCTAATACCAAAACAGCGGAAGGTGGCGTGGTAACGGCTAATATAAGAATAAATAATGCCTTTGCTATGGTAGCTGGCAGCGATACCTTGTCGGTGGCCAATACGGCGCGCTAGCTTTACCGCCTTTTGAGTAAAATCTAAAGCAATGCTTGAATCTAAATCTTCGTAAAAACGCAAATAGGTGTAATAGTTGCGCAAGGCATACAGCCGTGAGCAGTCCATGTTGTATTGCTGCAGCTCACTGTCTAAATGGGCAAATTCAGCCAATTTTAGCGGCGTAGATGATTTATCATGAGCATAAAAGTTTACGAACAAGGATTGCGCCACCAAATGACCATTTGTGGCTTGTCCAGCGAGCTCTAAGGCCGCTTCTGAGCATTGCATTGCTTCTTCAAAACTTTGCTGTTGCACCAAGGTAACGCTGAGCAAATTTAACAAGCGCACCTTGTCGTAAGTATTGTTTAAAGACTCTTGGAAAACTTGAAGAAGTTCTAATTCGGTCACAGCTGCATTTAATTCACCTTGATACAACAAAGCTTCTGCCAAGAATAACTGTAGCCTTACTTTTAAACTACTTTCTAAATCTGCAGTTTCTAGCATTAAGCGGGCAGCAACTTCGGCCTCCGGCCACGCCATAAACGCGATGTTCTCTGCAACTAGTAACTCTGCACTTTTTACACAGTCTCGATAATGCCAATGTACTTTTAATGGTGATTGGCTAATAGGCAAGTTATGCAACAATGTAGTGTCATCGAGCCAATCTAAGAAGCCTTCCCAGGCTTCATCGTCTTGGCGATTAGCCAGAGCATATTGGGTATCAACAGAAGTCAGCACTAAAACTGGAATACTAAGTTCACTAGAAACCAAGGCTTGCAACATTTTAATCGCCGAAGCAGAGGCAAAGTGCCAACCACTTACCACCACAATAGCGGGCTCTACAAATAACTTAGCAACTAAAGCAATAATCGCTTTTTCAATAGACTGCTGCTCGAAATAAAGATCATCTACCAACACCAGCTCACTGCGTTCAAAGCGTTCGCCTTTAAGCATTGCGCATAAGTTTTGCTGCAGCGGAACAAAGTCGGTCACGCTGGCCGCAAGCTCTTCTGCACTTAAATGGGATTGTTCAAAACGGCGGATAAGTAAGGCAAATAGCGAGCTATAGGGGGAGTAAGCACTCAAATTAT
Source organism: Agarivorans aestuarii (assembly GCF_019670125.1). NCBI lineage: Bacteria > Pseudomonadati > Pseudomonadota > Gammaproteobacteria > Alteromonadales > Alteromonadaceae > Agarivorans > Agarivorans aestuarii. The sequence continues at coordinate 1,479,224 of NZ_AP023033.1, read as the reverse complement.
TAAGGCTTATCATGTATAGAGGAGCGCCCTGTTGTTCTGCAAAATCAGAGGTGCAACGGGCCAAATTGTCGGGATCCGAGCTTTGAAAGAAACTAAAGCTGGTTGCTCCCCCTAAGGTACGCTGCCAATCAATCGACAAACGCTTAGCAAAACTGTCCATTTGGGGCATGGTTGAAATCGCCCTCCTAGGCTAAATTTACCGCTCGTATACTAATTTATTTGCCTAGATTTCGATGCCAAGATGGTCACATAATATGGCTGAAAAATCGTTAATAAACAGGGATAAGGCAAAATCTGATAAGTTGGTCAATATTCTTATACTATAAATACCAACAAAACGCAGTTAGGCAAGATTATCTCGCTCAAAAACCTTAGTGAAAAACTCGATACGTCAACTCGCTTGTCGTACCATGAGCATTCATACCAAACAGCACTATTTTAATGTCTTTATCTGAACGACAACAAGCAAAACTTAAGCAACTAAATCAAGCTGGCAGCATTTCTGAGGTAATGACTATTCAATCCCTCTGGGGAGGCTATGGCGAACTACTTAGAGTAAAATTCGAACAAGCTATTCGCCCAAGCTTGGTAGTGAAAAACATAACTTTTCCAGAGCAAACGAAACATCCGCGAGGATGGAATACCGCTCTCTCACACCAACGTAAAGTTCACTCGTACCAAGTTGAGTTGGCATGGTACCAACAGTTCGCCCGAGATTGTGACCAGCACTGTTATATGCCCCAACTTATCGATTCAAGCCAGCATGATGACCAGCAAAGCATTGTATTGGAAGACTTACATACCTTAGGTTACAGCGAAGTAAGGCAACAAGTAGACTTCAAGCAAGCTTTAGTTTGTATCCGATGGTTAGCCTATTTTCATGCCCGTTTTATGCAACGTTCAGCCTCTTCACTTTGGTCACAAGGGAGCTACTGGCATTTAGCCACTCGCCCCGACGAGCTCGCCGCTATGGCCGAGTCACCTCTTAAACAAGCAGCGTCGGCGATAGATCAACACTTACAATCAAGTGACTATTTTTGCCTTATTCATGGAGATGCCAAGCTGGCTAACTTTTGCTTTAATCGAACACTAAGCCAGGTAGCTGCAGTGGATTTTCAATACGTAGGTAGGGGTTGTGGCATCCAAGACTTGGCCTTATTCATAGGTAGTTGCCTTAGTGAGCAGCAGTGCTTTGAGCAGCAACAAAACATTCTTAACGACTATTTCAAAATGCTACAACAAGCCCTTGAACACTATGCGATTCCTGATATTAACTTCGCAAAGCTAGAGCAACAATGGCGTGACTTATATCCGTTTGCTTGGGCTGACTTTGAACGTTTTCTCCAAGGCTGGAGCCCCGGTCACTGGAAACTAAATAGTTACAGCCACCAGCAAACCCAATTAGCGCTCAAGATATTGGCAGGAAATGATAATGACTGAGCCCAAGATAAACTGCCCTTTTAGCACAACTCAAATGCAGCAGTTTGTAGACTTAGCCATAACTGCGGCCAAACAAGCTGGCAAATACATTGCCAGCTACCCAAGAGGGCAGCTAAAAGTAGAACACAAATCTCAAGATTTAAGTTTAAGTGCACAGGTGGTTACTGAGGTAGACCGACACTGTGAAAGGATAATTTTAAACACGCTTAAGCCAATCACTCAGTTGCATCAACTAGCGACTCTCGCCGAAGAAAACACCGAAGGCTTCGATTTAACACGGCACCCGCGGTTTAGCAGTGAAGCTTTTTGGGCAATCGACCCCTTAGATGGCACCCTGCCCTTCATCGAAGGCGGCGATGGTTGTGCGGTATCAATAGCCTTAGTGAATAAAGCTGGCCAAGCACTTCTGGGCGTATGCTACCTCCCCTATAAAGACACACTCTACCACAGCTACTTTAACCCTAACTCCCAGCAACACTACAGCTTTAAACAACAGCTAGCGTTTGAGCAAAAAACACCCAGCAATATGAGTGACTTAAGCTCCACCTCGCTAAACTTTTATTGCGATAGAAGCAGCCTTAAACTCCCTTATTTTGAGCAACTTGAACAGCAGTTAGAACAGCTTGCCAAGCAGCTTGGCTATTCTAAACTGCAAGTAAAAAGTGACGCAGGAGCGGTAGTAAACGCTTGCTCTGTAATCAACGAGCCTAACGCCCTGTATTTAAAACTGGCGAAACGCGCCCAGGGTGGCGGTAGTATTTGGGACTTTGCCGCTAGCTCGAGCATAGCCCAAGGTTGCGACGTTTGGGTAAGTGATAGCTACGGCCACGCCTTAGAACTTAACAAGCCAACCAGCTGCTTTATGAACCTAAAAGGCGTACTCTTTGCCAGTAATTCAAGCTTAGCGAAACAAGTACTGGCCTTAGAGTTAAACCAACGGTTTAGTGATGTTTAGTTACCCTAAGAAACCCAGCAGGCTAAATATCATTAAGATTAAATACGCTTTCTACACGCCAGCACTAACAGCATAGAGTCAAATAAGATGCCAGACCCAAACTTGAAAAAAGTAGTCAGCTTTGCAAGGCCACAGGAACTCTGTAAGTGGCTTCAAGAACATCACGCCACAGAAAGTGAACTATGGATAAACATATTCAAAAAACACACCGGCACGCCAAGTGTTACTTGGGATGATGTAGTGGTTGAGTCTTTGTGTTGGGGCTGGATTGACGGGATTAAAAAGTCTGTTGATGAACAGAGTTATTTACAAAGAATCACACCTAGAAAACCTCGTAGCAACTGGTCAAAAAGAAACCGCCAGCATGTCGAGCGTTTAATTCAAGAAGGCCGAATGACTCCCTTCGGTTTGTTACATGTTGATGCAGCTAAAGCTGATGGAAGGTGGAAAAATGCCTATTCGGTGAGTGAAATGGAAGTCCCCAAAGACTTCCTCGCCGCGCTAGAGCTCGAGCCTAATGCGCAACAGTTTTTTGCCAGCTTAACTAAGTCAAATCGCTATGTTATTGCCCACGGCTTGCTGAGTGCTAAAAGGCCCGAAACCAGACAAAAGCGCTTTGCTAAATACTTAGATTTACTCGCTCGTAACGAAAAGCCGACTTAGCTTTTGGTGTCTGGTTTTAATCAAGCTGAATATTAGAGGGGGTTTTCTTGGAACTAGATAAAACCATATCGAAGTTATTTTTAGCCAACGATGACAGCTGGCTGAAACATGCCAACCCTTGGTCGGTGTGGAGCAGGTTTGCAACCCTGCCATTTATTATATTAAGCATTTGGTCACGAGTTTGGATAGGCTGGTACTGTCTAATTCCAATATCCATGCTTATGGTTTGGCTATGGCTCAATCCAACCTTATTTGCCAAACCCAAGAATTACGACAACTGGGCAGCCAAAGCGGTTTTAGGCGAGCGGATATTAATGAAACGCAAACAGCACCCTATTCCCCGCTCTCACGCCAAGGCCGTAATTATCCTAAATACCTTACAGTGTTTAAGTGGATTAGTGTTGATTTATGGCTTGTGGAGCTTAAACCTAAACTTCACATTGCAAGGCGTCATCTACATCTATTTAACTAAAATGTGGTTTTTAGATCGGATGGTTTGGCTATACGAATCAAGCAGTTCTGCTCAATAGGCTTTGGCGATTCGCCTTGCTCTAGACTAAGGGACAAAATCCACTCACAAAAAAGCCAGGGCTAGCCTGGCTTTTTATCAACGAGTTAAAGCAACTACACAGAGGTATGTAAACAGCTTACCGAGTGCTCATCACTCCCCACTAAACCCGGTTTAGTGTTAGCACATTGCTCTGTGGCAATGGGGCAACGGGTGCGGAATACACAGCCCGATGGCGGATTGATGGGAGAAGGTAAATCCCCTTCCAACAACTCGATGGTTTTGTTGCGCTCCAAATCTGGATCTGGAATAGGCACCGCCGACATTAAGGCTTTGGTATATGGGTGAGTAGGTTTATCAAACAAGGCCTTAGCCGTGCCTAATTCAACCGAGTTACCCAAGTACATTACCAATACTCTGTCTGAGATGTGTTTAACTACCGAAAGGTCGTGAGCGATGAAAATAAGGCTTAAGCCCATTTCCGCCTGTAGCTCTTTAAGTAGGTTAACCACCTGCGCCTGGATCGATACATCCAGTGCAGATACTGGCTCATCACAGATAATCATCTTAGGCTTTAGAATTAAGGCGCGCGCAATACCAATACGCTGACACTGACCACCAGAGAACTCATGCGGATAACGGTTAATAACGTTAGGCAATAATCCGACTTTGGTCATCATCTCTTTTACTTGCTGCTTTACTTCTGCTTTGCTCAGTTTGGGGTAAAAGGTTTGTAAGGGCTCGGCGATAATGTCGCCTACTGTCATGCGCGGGTTCAAAGACGCCAGCGGATCTTGGAAGATCATCTGAATTTCTTTACGTTTTTCACGCAGTTTTTTGTGTGGCAAACTAGTTAAGTCTTGACCTAACCACACCACTTTACCGGCCTCGGCTGGCACTAAGCCAATCACCGCACGAGCAAAAGTAGATTTACCACAACCAGACTCACCAACAACGCCCAAGGTTTCACCTTGATATAGTTTTAGTGATACGCCGTCTACCGCTTTTAAAGTAGCTGCAGGCGCCCAAGGTAAACCTTTGTTGTTCTTAATTTTGAAATAGACTTTTAAATCCACCACATCAAGCAATAAGGCTTTATCACTCATCTTACTGGCCTCCGCTTAAGTGGAAATCATTGTGGCAAGCACGCTGACGCTCGTTAGCAAAAGTGCTTAATTCAGGTGTTTGCTGGCGACAGTGATCGCTTACTCTATGGCAACGTTCTTGGAACGGACAGCCCTGTGGAAGCTTAAGCAAGTTAGGAGGATTACCCGGAATAGTAGGTAATATTTCGCCTTCGGTATCTAAACGCGGAATAGCTTTGAGCAAGCCTTCGGTATAAGGGTGACTTGGTTGGTAAAATACATCTTTAGCAGTGCCGTATTCCATGGTGCGGCCTGCGTACATCACCAATACTTTGTCACAAATACCTGCTACTACACCCAGATCGTGGGTAATCATAATAATAGCGGTATTAAACTCACTTTTAAGCTCGTTAAGCAAAGTCATGATTTGCGCTTGCACGGTTACATCTAAAGCAGTGGTTGGCTCGTCGGCAATTAATAGCTGCGGCTTACACAACAAGGCCATGGCAATCATTACTCGCTGGCGCATACCACCAGAAAACTCGTGCGGATACATGGCCATGCGCTTTTCAGCTTCTGGCATTTTAACTGCGTCCAGCATACGCACGGCTTCAACATGGGCTTCACGATTGCTCATGCCCTTGTGTAAACGCAATACCTCTTTTAACTGCTCACCGACTTTCATGTAGGGGTTTAGCGAAGTCATTGGATCTTGGAAAATCATCGAGATTTTCTCGGCGCGTATGGCGTTTAGCTGTTGCTCTGGTAAGTTAAGTACCTGCTGGCCGTTAAACAAAGCTTCGCCGCTAATAGTACCGTTTTTTGCCAGTAAGCCCATTAAGGCAAAAGCGGTTTGGCTTTTACCTGAACCTGATTCACCAACAATACCCAAGGTTTGCCCTGCTTCCAGTGAAAAAGTTAAATCGTTCACTGCGGTTACGCTGCCTTCGGGGGTAGAAAACTCTACACGAAGGTCTTTCACATTTAATAAACTCATTACTCTGCCCCAGCCTTAGCGATCTTTTGGATCTAAGGCATCACGTAAACCGTCGCCTACATAGTTAAAACTAAACAGTGTGACCACCATAAATGCAGCTGGATATAATAGCTGCCAAATGGCAATTTCCATGGTTTGTGAGCCGTCTTGCAACAAGGCTCCCCACGAGGTCATTGGCTCTTGTACACCTAAACCTAAGAAGCTTAGAAACGATTCTGTAAGAATCATTTGTGGTACTAGCAGCGTGGCATATACCGCAACAATACCTAATACATTAGGCACAATATGGCGAGTAATAATTTTCCATTTGGATACCCCACACACTTCGGCCGCTTCAATAAACTCTTTGTTTTTAAGACTTAAGGTTTGACCACGAACAATACGCGCCATGTCTAACCAAGACACTGCGCCAATGGCAACAAACACCAAGAAAATATTGCGGCCAAAAAAGGTCACCAGCAAAATTACAAAAAACATGAATGGAATGCCGTAGAGGATCTCTAGCAAACGCATCATTACTCTGTCTACTGTGCCGCCTAAAAAGCCCGAAGTAGCGCCATACAGCGTACCAATAAGTACCGCGACAAAAGCGCCCATCACACCTACCAGCAACGAGATTTGTCCGCCCAACAAGGTACGAACAAACATATCTCGACCTAAAGAGTCGGTGCCAAAATAGTGGCCACTTTCAATAGATGGTCCATGGTGCATGGCACCCCAGTCAGTGTCGTCAAAGGCAAACTCACTAAGATGAGAGCCAAACATCACTAGCAAAGTGATGAATACCAATATGCCTAAACTTACCATCGCTGCGCGGTTACGCATGAAGCGCATTCGCGCATCTTGCCACAAGCTGCGACCTTCAATTTCTAACTTATCTGCGAATTCGCTAATAGCGTCGCTGTTCTGTTTATTATCTAACATGGCAGCCTCCTTAGTAGCGAATTTTCGGGTCGATGAAGGCATACAAGATGTCTACAATCGCATTGAAAATAATAGTAAAACTACCGATTAGAATGGTTAAACCCAATACTAAAGAGTAGTCGCGGTTAAGTGCGCCATTCACAAACAACTTACCAAAACCTGGTAAGCCAAAAATGGTCTCAATCACCACCGAGCCGGTAATAATGCCCACAAAGGCTGGGCCCATGTAAGATACTACGGGCAGTAAAGCTGGGCGCAGCGCATGGCGGACAATAATGTAGCGATATGGCAAACCTTTGGCTTTGGCGGTGCGGATAAAATTGGAGCTTAATACTTCAATCATGCTACCGCGCATAATCCGCGCAAACGAGGCCACGTAAAGCAACGACATACCTAACATGGGTAGAATGATGTATTGCCACTGCCCCCCATTCCAGCCACCTGCGGGTAACCATTGCAACTTAATTGCAAAGATATAAACCAAGGTGGGCGCTAACACAAAGGAGGGCATCACCACCCCGGCCATTGCCGTGGACATAATGCTAAAGTCCATCCAGGTGTTTTGTTTTAGTGCTGCTAGCGTGCCTACAGACACCCCCATCAACACTGTAAAGATAAAGGCAATAGAGCCAATTTTTGCTGACACCGGCAGGGCTTGCGCCACAAGTTCATTCACGGTGTAGTCTTTGTATTTAAATGATGGCCCAAGATCGCCTTGTGCCAAGTTGCCTAAGTAGGAGAAGTATTGCTCCAGTACTGGTTTATCCAAACCGTACTTAGCCTCGATATTGGCTAAGACTTCAGGCGGAAGTGAGCGCTCACCAGAGAATGGACTTCCCGGGGCAAAACGCATCATAAAGAAGGTGATAGTAATCAATACCAATAGCGTAGGTATTGCTTCTAGCATTCGTTTTAAGATGAACTTAATCATTCGATTTTCCAGCTTATGTTTATTGCTGTAATTGAATTAGCGTAGCTAACAACAAAATAAGGCACCTTAAGCATAAGGTGCCTTACAAAAGACCATCAACTATTTGGCAATAATGTATAGATCTTTAGTGTAAATTTTGTCTTCGGCGTTGTTCATTGGGTAGCCACCAACTGTTGGCTTAACCAAACGCGCATTTACGTAGTGGTAGATTGGAGCAAGCGGCATGTCTTGAGCAAGTTGTGCCTCTGCTTGGCGGTAGTTATCGCCACGAACAGCATCATCAACCGCTGTCATAGCTGCATTCATAAAGCCATCATAAGCTGGGCTGTTGTAGAACTGATCGTTATTACCGTTGTTGCTCTGCATTAACGATAGGAAGGTTGAGGCTTCGTTGTAATCACCACACCAGCCGGCACGGGTTACATCGTAGTTACCGTTACGGCGGTTATCTAGGAAGGTTTTCCATTCTTGGTTTTCTAGGTTTACTTTGACACCAAGGGTTTTCTTCCACATAGAAGCTACTGCAATAGCGATCTTCTTGTGGTTTTCACTGGTGTTGTACAACAAGGTAAACTCTAACGGTTTGTCTTTACCGTAACCTACTTCGGCTAGTAGCTCAGCAGCTTTTGCATTACGCTCTTTTTGCGACCAAGTAGCGTAATCTGGGGTATCTACTTGTAGGCCAGCCACTTTTTGGTGTGCAAAGTTGTAAGCAGGTAGCTCACCTTTACCCACGATAAACTTAGCTACTGCGTCACGGTCAATGGCGTAAGACAACGCTTTACGTACGCGAACATCATCAAATGGTGCTTTTTTGTTGTTAAAGCCGTAGTAGTAAGAACATAAGTAAGGCGTTACTTTTAACGAATCTGGCTGCTCTTTTTGCATGCGCTTAAAGTGCTCGTTAGCCATTTCGTAAGTCATGTCAATTTCGCCCGCTAGGAAGCGGTTCATGTCAGTAACTTGGTTTTCAATTGGTAGGTAAGTCACTTTGTTGATAACGGTTTTGTCGTTATCCCAGTAGTTTTCGTTACGCTCCATAACGATTTTTTCATTCACTACCCATTCAGCTACTTTGTAAGCACCGTTACCCACAAAATTCGCTGGTAAAGTCCACTTATCGCCAAACTTTTCAACAGTAGCTTTGTGCACTGGCTTCAGCGTTGTGTGCGACGTCATCGCAACAAAGTATGGCAGGGCTTGCTCTAGTTTAATTTCTAAGGTGTAGTCATCAAGAGCTTTAACTGCTAATTCAGAGGCGTCTTTCTTACCATTGATAATGTCTGCAGCATTTACCATGGTGGTCATTTCTAGATACCACGAATAAGGCGCTGCGGTTTTTGGATCAACCGCGCGTTTGAAACTATATTCAAAATCGTGGGCGGTTAATGCATCGCCATTAGACCATTTTGCATCTTTGCGAAGGTGAAATACGAAGGTAAGGTTATCTTCAGTTTCCCAAGATTCTGCTACGCCAGGTACTAAGTTGCCATCGCCGTCTTGGTTTACTAAACCTTCAAGTAGTTCACGAATCACGTTGGATTCTGGCACACCTTCGGTTTTGTGAGGGTCTAAAGAAGCAGGCTCGGTGCCGTTACCACGTACTAATTCCTGTACAGGGGCAAGTTTAACGCCAGCTGGAACATCAGCAGCAAAAGAGGCAGTGGTGAAAGAACTCAGGATAGCAGCACTAACTAGGCTGGCAGCTAAAGTTTTAGCAGTTTTCATTTTCATCTCCATATTGACACATTTGGCTATAAATAGGCCGTTTGTGAAATTTCCATTCACTTTACATGAATATTAAATCAGTACAATATTCTAATAAAACGCATATCAACGCCAGATGCTACACCCGAATTTAAAAAACAACAAATAATAAGTTACCTTTCACAGCTCGATCAGCGCGATTATTCTCGAAAACAAATAGATTTTTATTGTTAAACCACTAGGTTAAGCTAACCTCTAATAAATTGTTAATAATGATCAGTAATCGTCAGCTTACCTTTAGCTTTAAGCCTTTTGTATTACAAAAGAATATGGTAAAAATTACAACAACTGTTCAAAAATTACACCAATTACTAAATAAAGCTGTAATTATTTAGTGATTTTTTTACATTTGTAACTTAGCAACACATGATCTGGATCAAGTGGTACCACTAAAGGGCTATTATAATCGCTGGTGAAAGTTAATTACTAAACCACTAAAGCGGCTGTAACGGCCCTCGATTTACGGATAAATAAAACAGTATCGGTTTACTAATTAGTTTTAGTTTAAATGAGGAGAACAGGATGCCTGTAGGTAATATTGATGAGTTAAACGCAATGGTTGCTCGAGTAAAGGCAGCGCAAGCTGAATTTGCATCTTACGACCAAGAACAAGTGGACAAAATTTTCCGCGCCGCGTCACTCGCTGCTTCTACAGCACGTATTGAACTAGCTCGTATGGCGGCTGAAGAGTCTGGCATGGGCATAATGGAAGATAAAGTGATCAAAAACCACTTTGCTTCTGAGTTCATTTATAACAAATACAAAGATACTTTAACTTGTGGCGTTATCGAACGTAACGACGAAGGCGGTACTATTACTATCGCTGAGCCAGTAGGCATTGTTTGTGCAATCGTTCCAACCACTAACCCAACTTCTACCGCTATCTTTAAAGCGCTAATCAGCCTTAAAACGCGTAACGGTTGTATCTTCTCTCCGCACCCACGTGCCAAGAACTCAACCAACTTTGCGGCTCAATTAGTATTAGACGCTGCAATTAAAGCTGGTGCGCCTAAAGACATCATTGGCTGGATTGATACTCCTTCTGTTGAATTGTCTAACGCATTAATGAAGCACGACGACATTTCTCTTATCCTTGCAACTGGTGGTCCAGGCATGGTTAAAGCAGCTTACTCTTCTGGTAAGCCTGCAATTGGCGTTGGTGCTGGTAACACGCCGGTAGTTATTGATGAAACTGCAGATGTTAAACGTGCTGTATCTTCTATCTTAATGTCTAAGACTTTTGATAACGGCGTTATCTGTGCTTCTGAGCAAGCGGCTATCATCGTTGAATCTAAGTACGACGAAGTAATGGCACGTTTTGCGAAATACGGTGCAGCAGTACTAAGCAAGTCTGACGCAGATAAAGTACGTAAAGTATTGCTAATCAACGGTGCGCTTAACGCGAAAATCGTTGGCCAACCAGCATACAAAATTGCTGAGCTAGCTGGTGTAACAGTACCAAAAGCAACTAAAATCCTTATCGGTGAAGGCTTAGAAGCGTCTTACGATGACGAGTTTGCTCACGAGAAACTATCTCCTACTCTAGGTGTGTTCAAAGCGAAAGACTTTGAAGACGCGGTTCGCCAAGCTGGCATCGTGTTAGACATCGGTGGTGTTGGTCACACGTCTGTACTTTACACTGACCAAGATGCTAACGCTGACCGTATCGCTTACTTTGGCGACAAAATGAAGACTGCTCGTATTCTTGTGAATACCCCTTCTTCACACGGTGGTATTGGTGACCTTTACAACTTCGAACTAGCACCTTCTCTAACTCTAGGTTGTGGTTCATGGGGTGGTAACGCGATTTCTGAAAACGTGGGTCCAAAACACCTAATCAATAAGAAAATTGTTGCGAAGCGAGCTGAGAACATGTTGTGGCATAAACTACCTAAGTCAATCTACTTCCGTCGTGGTTCATTACCAATCGCAATGGACGACCTAGACGGCAAGAAACGTGCAATGGTTGTTACTGATAACTTCCTATTCAACAACGGTTACATAGACGACCTACGTGCCATCCTTAAAGACAAAGGTATGGAAGTGGAAGTATTCCACGACGTAGAAGCCGATCCTACTCTGTCTATTGTTGAGAAAGGCGCACAAGCTTGTCACAACTACCAGCCAGACGTAATTCTTGCTGTTGGTGGTGGTTCTCCGATGGACGCTGCGAAAATCATGTGGGTAATGTACGAGCACCCAGAAACTGATTTCGAAGACCTATCAATGCGCTTTATGGACATCCGTAAACGTATTTACAAGTTCCCTAAAATGGGTTCAAAAGCTGAGCTAGTATGTATTACTACTACTTCAGGTACGGGTTCAGAAGTAACACCTTTTGCTGTTGTAACTGACGATAAGACTGGCCAGAAGTACCCATTAGCTGATTACGAACTAACGCCTAACATGGCTGTTGTTGATGCTAACCTAGTAATGGATATGCCTAAGTCACTATGTGCCTTCGGTGGTTACGATGCGGTTACTCACGCTATGGAAGCTTACGTTTCTGTTCTAGCGAACGAATACTCAGACGGTCAAGCTCTACAAGCGCTTAAGATGCTTAAAGAATACTTACCAAGCTCTTACAAAAACGGTAAAGCTGACCCTGTAGCTCGTGAGAAAGTACACAATGCTGCTACTATCGCTGGTATCGCGTTTGCTAACTCTTTCCTAGGTGTTTGTCACTCAATGGCTCACAAACTAGGTGCTGAGTTCCACGTACCACACGGTTTAGCTAACGCATTATTGCTAACTAACGTTATTCGTTACAACGCAACTAACACGCCAACTAAACAAACTGCGTTCTCTCAGTACGACCGTCCTAAAGCACGTGCTCGTTACGCTGAAGTTGCTGAGCACTTAGGTTTCCGTGAAGGTAACACTGAAGACAAGCTAAACGCATTGTTAACTTGGTTAGACGAGCTTAAAGTTGAAATTGATATTCCATTATCAATTCAAGCTGCTGGTGTAAACGAAGCAGACTTCTTGGCTAAAGTTGACGAGCTAGCGGTTGACGCGTTTGATGACCAGTGTACTGGTGCTAACCCACGTTACCCATTAATCGCTGAGCTTAAGCAAGTTCTACTTGATTCTTACTACGGCCGCCCGTACGTAGAAGCAGAAGAACGCGAAGCTGCTGCTGCTAAAAAAGCACCAGCAAAAAAAGCGACTAAAGCTAAAGCTTAATCGTTAAAAAGCGCTGAATACTAAGGCTCCGTTTACGGGGCCTTTTTTTTATTTTCATTTTCGCGCTAAGCTTTGTCATACTATGGCAGCTATAATTAGTCGAAGATGTTTGAGGTTAATGTTATGTCGTATTCAAAAGCTATTGCATTTTCAGCTTTGCTATTTAGTAGCACTGGCCTTGCAGAGGTTCTACCCTTTGAGGCTGAATATCGGGCAGACTTCAAAGGCATCCCAATTGCCAAGGGCTACCGCCAACTGATTGACTTGGGTAATGATACCTTTCAGATAAAAAGCATCGGCACTGCCTTGGCTGGCGGCTTAAAGTACGATGATACTTCCCGCTTCACCTATCACCAGCAAGACGTAAAAACCTTAGGTTTTGTGCTCAAACAAAGTAGCCTTTTCTCCACCACTAACGTGACCGGACACCCTGATCGTAAAGGCGGCCTAATCGTTGACGTAGATGGTGAAAGACACCATTTTGAAGCGCCAGACAACGTGCACCAGTTAATGGATGCGGCGGGGTTCTCGGTGCAGTTACAAAACGACTTAAAGAAAGGCCTAACGGATTTAGACTATCACTACAATGTGATTGATGAAGTGGATAACTATCGCTTCACTGTAGTCGCCGAAGAAACCGTAGAAACCATACTCGGCACCTTTGAAGCGCTAAAAGTGGAGCAGAAAAAACGCGAAGGTCGCAGCACTTGGTTGTGGTTAGCGCCAGAATTAGATTATCACTTAGTAAAAGCAGAAATTATCCGCAATGGTAAAAGCTGGGCCACCTTAGAAGCCACCCGAATAGACATTGTTGAGCCAGATAAGCCAATGCTAGCTAAGCAACCGGCTAAGAACCAAATAAAACTGAGCAACTAAGCAACTCAGTCCACTAAAGCCCTTGTTTACACACAGGGCTTTTTGCTTTCAGCACTTAAGTTCAGCCTTTGTTAGTGGTGCTTCAACGATTGTACTAACGCTGCGCTGTGACTCACTCTCTTGCCAAAACTGCTGTGCTTGTTGGTTTATCCAATCACTAAACTGGGTGATTTTCTCTCGTTTAAAATAAGGCTTTGGCGCAACTAAGTAATAGCGATAACGCGGTTTCACTTCTACATTGCCTAACTTAACCAACAAGCCTTGCTGAATGTACTTCCAGGCTAAGCTGTGCCTCACCAATGCTATCCCCTGCACCGCTAAGGCCCCTTCAATCACTACATGAGCCCCTTGATACAATAAGTTAGCTTTAGGCACACTTGAATTAAAACCAGCCAACTCTAGCCAATATTGCCAGTTCATATCGGGCCTCGCGTCGTCAATGAGAGTGTGCTTACTTAAATCATTTAAACATACCTCTGGGTGCTGCTTTAAGTACAAAGGATGACAAACCGGATATAGGTGGTCGTCCATCAGTTTATCGGCCTGCAAACCAGGGTAATCACCTAATCCATAACGAACACATAAATCCACCCGGTCTTGGCGAAAATCTATCAAGCTGTTTTTTGGCATAAGCATTACCGATAAATTTGGGTGTAGCTGACTAAACTCCCCTAAGCGCGGTACTAACCAATGCTGAGCAAAAGACGGCAGCACCGATAAAGACATGCTGCTGGGATCAGGGTCTAAGCTTACTTGGCGCACCCCATCCTGCAGGCTTCTAAATGCTTGCTTAGCATAGTGATGCAAAGTTTCACCCTCTGGCGTTAGCACCACCCTACGGTGCTGGCGCTCAAACAGCTGCACATCAATCCTTTCTTCCAACTGGCGAATTTGCTGGCTCATTGCTGCTGCACTTACAAATAGCTTTTCTGCAGCAGCTTTAAAGCTGCCCATTTCTGCAGCCAAGTAGAAGTAATAAAGCCCTTGCAAGGGCGGCATTCGCTCACTCACTTAAGTTTTCCTTAACTAAGAGTCAATTTAAGTCGTTTGTCAGTGAATCCCAATATAGCGTACTTTTTAACCGTCAGCAGCAAAGGAGTTTAGAGATGAACATTATCAGCCATACAAAAGCAGACCCGCAACGCCAAGGTTTAACTTCAATTAAACTAAACCTAAGGCTTATCATTGGAAAAATAGATGCTCTACTGTTACGCCGCAAAACCCGTCGCGAGTTAGCCAAACTTCCAGATTACTTATTGAAAGACATTGGTGTAAATCGAGCAGACGCGCTACGAGAGGCGGATAAGTCATTTTGGCAGTCTTAGAGGTACTTAAAATCGAGCAATAGGGGTCTATTGCCAAAGGCTTCGCTAGTCACAGCTTAAAATCATTAGCGCGGCTTGAATCAAGTAATAGCCCCTATTTTAGCTTCTCCCTAAGTATTCTTTTCAACGAAGGCTGCTTTGCTTATCAAGTAAGCTAACAGGCCTTTTGCGCCGCTACTAATATAAGGTGTTGATGTAACATAGCTTTATTTAGCCCTTTCTACTATTGAGTTTTAAACTAATAGAACTTGTTTGCTCCAATGAATTTTCAAGATGTTTTTTGATAATTAATCCGCTAGAATCTGCGCAACTGATCACATTCTTAAGTGGTCAAACCTGAGTCACCGCACAAACGGATTTGAAGTTTTACCTTTATGGATCAAGTACAGTTTCACAAAGTGCCGCCAAACTGCGGAATTAGTCTAAGTATTACCACACGCTTTAAAAAAGCCGCTGACTATAAGGGCTACTGGATAGGCGTAGACAAAAAGAGCTACATTATTTGCCGCCTTAATAGTGCCGACTCAAGTACTGGCATCAACCTTATTAGTGAAGGCTGCGAAGTAAATGCTCGCTTTCACTGGGACGGTAAGCTCATCGCCTTCCGCTCTGAAATTGTGGCTCTAATTAATGAACCGGCACGCTGGATGATTTTACAATACCCACAAAACGTTATGTCTATGCCACTGCGTAAATATGACCGTTATGAGTGTTATCAGCCAGCAACTTTACACCTTGATTCCAAGCATGTATTGCGCGGTGTATTAAAAGACATCTCGGAGCGTGGTTGCAAGTTTGTGCCAAGCGCCGCCAACAAGTTCAACATTAGTGTATTAAAAGACAAGAACTTACAACTACAAACCCGCTTTCCTAAGCGCGATGAGCCAGTGATTCTTACCTGCCAAGTAAAAAATACCCCTAATGAGCGAAATGAATTTGCACTGGGCTGTCAATTTGTTCAAGATTACGAGCTTGTTAATCAGCAAATTGAATATCAACTTGTTGATAAAGCCTACGAAAAGAAAATACAGAGCATTGCTTGAGCAAACCAATCAATAGCATTTTAATCACTGGGTGTAGTAGCGGCATTGGCCTTTATTGCGCTCAAGAGTTACAACAGCGCGGCTACACTGTTATCGCCTCTTGCCGTAAAGCTGAGGATGTGAAAACACTACAAGAAAGTGGCTTGCAATGTGTTGTATTGGATTTAGATAACCAAAGTTCTATTGAACAAGGCTGGCAACAAGCGCTTACCTTGGCTAATGGTAAAATAGATGCTTTGTTTAACAATGGTGCCTATGGCCAACCCGGCGCACTGGAAGATCTGCCCACTCAAGCACTACGCCAACAGTTTGAAACCAATCTATTTGGCTGGCATCACTTAAGCCGTTTAGCAGTCGCTCATATGCTCCAGCAGCAACACGGGCGGATTATTCAAAACAGTTCGGTACTTGGCTTAGTTGCCATGAAATATCGCGGAGCCTACAACGCCAGTAAGTTCGCTCTAGAAGGCTACACCGATACCCTGCGTTTAGAATTAGCCGACACCCCCATTCAAGTCTCATTGATCGAGCCTGGCCCAATAACCAGCTTGTTTCGAAAAAATGCCAAAGCTGCTTTTGAACAACACATTGATGCCAACAACACTCGGCACCAACATGCTTACCAACAAACTCTGCAGCGCCTAGAGCAAGAAGGACCAAGCAGCAAATTTACCCTGCCCGCCAGCGCTGTATATAAGGCGCTAGTTCATGCCCTCGAAAAGCCTCAAGCTAAAGCACGCTACTATGTTACCTTTCCGACTCACTTGTTTGCTTGGCTACGCCGAATACTGCCAGTATCGCTACTCGATAACGTCCTTAAAAAAGGCTAAAGCTAGGGGCTATTGAACTTTCGCGGTTAAATTTTGTTCGAGGAAAAATCGTTTTAGGCGCGGTAAGGCTTGTGTAGCCTAGCATTCTAGGTAAATGCGCCTTAACAAAGCATAAAACAATTTTAGCCGCCCCCTTCGGGCAGGGTTTGTGGCTTATTTCTACTACGTTATCAGCCTCTCATGTAGGCTAGCTACACTTTGAAGCCTCTGTCTTGTATAAATAAGCCACAAATTGCTGCAAAAGTCAGCTCGAAAGGTCAACAGTCTCTTGTCACCACTTAAGCGACTCATGCTAAAGTAGTTTTCTGTTCCTAAGCATGGATAAACTATGAAACCTTGGCTTAATCGCTTAAGCACTTTATTGCTGCTGTTTTCTAGCAGCCAAATAGCTGCAGAACCCTCTCTTTGGTTAGCCAGTAAAGACCAGCAGCAGCTCTACTTGTTTGGCTCTATTCATCTAGGCAGCGAAGCATTTTATCCCTTGCCTAAACCCTTTATTGATGCCTATGAACACAGTGAGCGTTTAGTGATAGAAATGGACGTATCGTCTATTTCAAGTAGCGACCAACTGTTATTACAGCACGCTAGCCAGCTGCCTAATGGTGAAAACCTTGCAGATAAAATAAGCCCAGACTATTTAGAGCAACTTGAACTGCGTAGCCAACAGCTTGGGATCTCACCTTCTATTTTTAACACCATGCAGCCCTGGTATGTAGCGGTGGTACTGAGCCAATTACAAATGCAGGCGCTAGGCTTTGAGCCTGAGTTGGGACTTGATTTGCACTTTATTCAACGAGCGCAACAAAGTCAGCTAGCCATACATCAATTAGAGAGCTTTGCCGATCAAATAGAAGCCTTAAGTAGCTTAGCTAGCATTCAAGTTCCGTTATTAGAGCAAACCTTAGATGACTTTGAGCAAGTCCCTAGTTTGTTCAACCAACTAGTTAGCCACTGGAATAACGGCGAAAATCAAAAGCTATTGGCGTTACTTAACGATGACCCTATGTTTCAACACGACGCCGAATATGTATTAGATAAGCTGCTATTTGAACGCAACCGTAAATGGATGCAACAACTTACCGGCCTAAGCAATACCAGTTTTGTGGTAGTAGGAGCTATGCACTTATATGGAGAACAGGGTTTGCTCGATGAGCTTAAAAAACTCGGTTACTCAATCCGTGAAGTTGATCCGGCGACAAATTGACCAACATCAATTTGACTTTTACTTGAGCAAATTATGCTAAATGCTCCTACTTAAAAGGAGGTTTAGCAATGGAACTTTGGTTAGATTTACTCTTTGGCAATAGCATTGGATTAATGTCGATTACGGTGATAGCCACCACCATTGCTTTGATGGGCTTTTATACGTTTTATTTCTTGAAAAAAATCCGCCAAAGCGACCCTCAGCAAAAATAAGCCTACGCAGCGGTTGCACCGCTGCCTGCTCTCATCTATAAAGAAGGAACTTCGTTGTTCAGGAGTTCTTTTATGTCTGATGAATTTGATCTATTCCAGCAGGAAGTGGCTGGAATAAAACCCTTAAAGCAAGATGCCGTGGTATCGGCTGGCGATAGCCTTAACGAAGCCGCAAAACAAGCAAGGCAACAGGCCGCTGCTGAACACATGGCAACATCTCAAGATTACCTTTCTTTAGAGAATGTGACCTTACTGCACCCCGACGATGTGGTGTCTTTCAAAAAGTCCGGCTTACAGCAGGGAGTGTTTAAAAAACTACGTTTAGGTAAATATGAAATTCAAGCCAAGTTGGATTTGCATAAATTTCGCCTAGAAAAAGCCCGTAGCGAGATCATTAGTTTTATTAAACAGTGCCAACAACTCAATATCCGCAGCGCCTTAATCATTCCGGGCAAAGGCCACAACAGTGATCCACCCGCCTTACTAAAAAGCTACGTGAGCCAATGGTTACCACAAATAGATGCAGTGCTGGCCATTCATAGCGCCCAAACAATGCACGGCGGCACTGGCGCCATATACGTACTACTTAAAAAAAGTGAGTTACAAAAACTCGATAACCGTGAGCGTCACGCTCGCCGTTTAGCCTAAGCTAGGAATCACTATGACTAAGCAAACTGCTTATCAACAGCTCTGTGAGCACTTTAAACATTTGTCTAAGCTCTCTCACCTAAATTCAATTTGTGGCTGGGATCAAGCCACTATGATGCCAGATGGCGGTAATCAAGCACGGGCCGAAGCTTTAGCAGAGCTGGCAGTTATCATTCATGAAAAATCCACTCGCCCAGAAATGGAAGAATGGCTGCAACAAGCCGCGCAGCAAAACCTGAACCCCATTCAGCAAGCGGCGCTACGTGAAATGACCCGCAGCTGGCGCAACCAAACCGCCCTTCCTGCTGATTTAGTTAAGGCTAAATCACTGGCCACTGCGCATTGTGAGCATGCCTGGCGTGACCAGCGCGGTGCCAACGATTGGAAAGCCTTCCAAGTTAACTTACAAGCGGTAATGCAACTGGCCATTGAGGAAGCGCAGATTCGCGCCGATAAAACCGGCTTAAACCCTTATGATGCGATGCTTGATTTATACGAGCCTGGCATGCAAATGCAGCGCTTAGATAAAGTATTTGGTGAGCTGCAATCTTGGCTACCGGAGCTGATTACTCAAGTAGTCGAAAAACAAGCCAACTGGCCAGCGCTAAGCCTTAACGGCCCCTTCCCTAGCGAGCAGCAGAAAGAGCTAGGTTTAGCGGTGATGGAAAAACTACAGTTTAACTTTAAACACGGTAGATTGGATGTAAGCGCTCACCCGTTCTGTGGCGGAGTGCCCAGTGATGTACGTATAACCACGCGTTACGAAGATGAAGATTTCACCCGTTCATTAATGGGCATTGTGCACGAAACAGGTCACGCAAGGTATGAACAAAACCTTCCGCTAGATTATCTTGATTTACCGGTGGGACAAGCACGTTCTATGGGTATACACGAGAGCCAAAGTTTATTCTTTGAAATGCAATTAGGCCGCAGCCAAGCCTTTGTTGAGCAACTATTACCCTTAGTTAATCAGCACTTATGCCAGCAGAAGCCAATGCAACTTGAAGAACTAAAGCAGCACTATTTAAGTGTTAAGCCGGGTTATATTCGAGTAGACGCCGATGAGCTGACTTATCCTGCCCATGTTATGTTGCGTTACGAGCTAGAGCGCGACCTAATCAACCAAAATATTAAAGTGGCAGATATCCCTGAGTTGTGGGATAAAAAAATGCAACAGTATTTAGGTTTGTCTACCAAAGGAAATTATCGTGATGGCTGCATGCAAGATGTGCATTGGCCAGCAGGGTTAATTGGATACTTCCCTTCTTACTCACTAGGCGCAATGTACGCGGCACAATTTCACGCCGCATTAGTTAAAGCCAACCCCGATACACCGCAAGCGGTGGCAAAGGGTAACTACGATGAAGTATTTGCGTGGCTACAACAAAATATTTGGTCACAAGCCAGTATTTACGACACCGATGAGCTGGTTAGCCGGGCTACCGGGGAAACGTTAAACACCCGCTACTTCGAGCAACACTTGCGAAATCGTTACCTATAAGCTCTATATGACTGCCTGACAAACTTCAGGCAGTTCACTTTTTTATATCGAACTGGTCGCCTCTAAACGTTTCATCAAATCTTGTAGCCATTCCATAAACAAACTTAAACGTTGCGGCAACTGTCGACGTGACGAATAGAGTATCGAGACTGGCATCGGCGGAACTTCAATGGCAGGCAAAATACGTTGTATGGCTCCACTTTTAAGCTGTAAAGCCGCTCCCAAGGCAGGCACTTGAATAATGCCTAAGCCAGCCTCACATGCTGCCATATAAGCATCGGTGCCATTTACTGCCAGCCTACTGGGCATTTCTAATACTTGGCGATGTCCTTGATCAAGGTATTCAAACTCGGCAGCGCTATTGCCCATTTTAGGCGCATAATCGATTAAATAATGCTTGGCCAGTTCGCTAAGCTGCTTTGGTTCGCCATAACGCTGTAAATAGCCTGGGCTGGCGCAGGTGTAGATTTTGTATTGGCTTAAGGGGCGAGCAATTAACTGGCTGTCGCCTAGTTCGCCAACTCTCACTAAACAGTCTACCCCTTCTTTCACAGGGTCTATTTGATAGTCGGCACTGCTTATTTTGATTTTAACCTGTGGGTAACGCTCTAACCATTCGGCTAAGTGAGGCAGCACGATGGTGCTGGCAAATCGGCTGGGCATGTCCACCCGAAGCACCCCGCGTATTTCATCCGCTTGACGAAACTGACTTTCAACTGCATCCAGCTCCCGTAAAATAGACCTACACTGCTGAAGGTAAACCTCTCCGTCTTGGGTAAGCGTAACGCTGCGAGTGCTACGATGAAGTAAGCGAGTAACCAGCGCCTTTTCTAAGGATTGCACCGCATTGGATATGCTCGACTTAGGTAAATCCAGTAAATCAGCTGCTCGAGTAAAACTGCCACTTTGTGCCACCGCAACAAAGCGTTGCATCGCCTCAAATTTATCCATAACCGATCATTGTTTGCCTAAAAGAAACAATGATATCTATTTTAGCGTGTTTTTCACTAACAGTATTTTCTCTATCTTGGATTTCGACGCAGACAGGAGAGACTTTATGAATAACCTACTATTGGTGACTGGCGGGAGCCGAGGCTTAGGGCGCAGTGCAGCTTTAGCCTTAGCCAAAAGCGGAGTGGATATTGTTTTCACTTACCATAATCAACAAGAAAAAGCTGAACAGCTATTGAACGAAATTCGCCAATTTGGGGTAAAAGCTGCAGCCATTCAACTAGATCTTGCAGACAACAGCAGCTTTCCAACTTTTATTAGTACACTTAGGTCAACCTTACAGCAACAGTTTGAACGGGATTCAATCAACTACCTCATTAACAACGCAGGCATTGGCATTCATAGCAGCTTTGCCGATACCACCGAGCAGCAGTTTGACCTATTGATGAATGTGCACTTAAAAGGCACTTTTTTTCTCACTCAAGCCTTATTGCCGATGATTGACACTGCTGGCCGAATAGTCAACATATCTAGCGGATTAACCCGCTTTAGCATGCCAGGCTTTTGCGCCTATGCCATGATGAAGGGAGGGTTAGAGATAATGACTCGCTATTTGGCAGCAGAACTAGGCTACAAGCAAATTAGGGCAAATACTCTCGCGCCAGGAGCGATAGAAACCGACTTTGGCGGCGGAGCTGTACGTGATAACGCTGCACTTAATCAGCAACTAGCAGAACAAACCGCATTAGGCCGAGTGGGTATTGCAGAAGACATTGGTGACGCCCTCTCCATGTTACTCAGCGATCAAGCATCTTGGGTAAATGGCCAGCGAATAGAAGCTTCAGGTGGAATGCTGGTGTAAGGTTTAGCGTGTTAAAGGCTGGCTCAATGTGTGTTGGCCTAGCCTTTAAATAGTCGACTATTATTGCTCTTGAGCATCAAGCAATAACCAATCTTGCGGGTTAAGTTTGGCAGGTGCTTTTACTTCACTAATATCAGAAAATGTCCAAATAAACATAGATTTGAAAAAGGCTTCTTCATTATCTATTTGACCATTTACAGCTACCAGTTTTTTAGGTGGAAGGTTACCAATAACATCACCACCAAAAGCTAAAAGGCTTAGTGAATCCGCGTAGAAATCAACGGTTAATTCAAAAAAACGCGTATTATCAGTAAAACTAGATATTTGAGTATTATCATCACCAGGTGGAGACAATACAGAATTGTGTTGTTGCGCAGTCATA
The DNA here is from genome assembly GCF_019670125.1 of Agarivorans aestuarii. Taxonomy (NCBI): domain Bacteria; kingdom Pseudomonadati; phylum Pseudomonadota; class Gammaproteobacteria; order Alteromonadales; family Alteromonadaceae; genus Agarivorans; species Agarivorans aestuarii. The sequence goes on along the minus strand of NZ_AP023033.1, from coordinate 1,456,934 downwards.
ACAGACCCCATTTACGTAATTCAGAGAGTAATTGAGCGTCCCTGTTACATAAATTGACCTACATATTATTAGGTCTAGTCCATCAATATGGGCTGATTATGGCATAAGTAGCTCAATAAAACACCAGCTAAAACTAAATTGTGACCTTTAACCATAAAAACTCACTGTTTAAGGCCAATTCTTGTTCACGTTTGGTAATTTGCCATGCATCAGGCATAATCCTTGGCAACTTCAATTAGCCAGGGTATTAAGCACGCTATGCACAACGCTGAAATTACCGGTTGGGGCAAATGTATGCCACCAGCACGTCTCACTAACCACGATTTAAGTACTTTTCTCGACACATCGGATGAGTGGATTAGTAGCCGAACAGGCATAAAAGAGCGCTGTGTTTCTCATGTAGATATTGCTGAACTCGCCGCTACCGCTGGCTTACAAGCTTTAGCTGCTGCAGGGCTAAAAGCAGAACAACTCGATGCCATTATTTTGTGTACCTGCACCCCTGGCACATCGGTACCTAGCAGTGCCAGCCGTGTACAACAACTACTTAAAGCAGAACAAGCAGCCGTATTTGATATGAATGCCGCTTGCTCAGGTTTTGTTTACGGTATGCAAACAGCCTCTGCCTTAATTCAAACCGGAGCGATGAAACGCATTCTGTTAATCGGTGCAGAGCGCTTAACTCAGCTTCTCGATTGGACTAAGCGTGACACTGCAGTGTTATTTGGTGACGGTGCTGGCGCAGTGATTTTGGAAGCAAACGACCAAGCAGAAAAAGTAGGTTTTTTAGCAGCAAAACTAGGCTGTGACAGCGAGAAGCGTGAAATACTGTTTATTTCAGATTTTGGCACCAACCGCAAGCGTTTCTCTGGCGTAGATACGCTTTACAATTTTCAGTTCGAAGGGCCTGAAATTTTTAAACGTGCGGTAAAAGGCATGGGTGAAGCAGCAAGTAACGTATTAGAGCAGGCTAACATCGCCAACAATGAAGTCGACTTTATTGTACCGCACCAAGCTAACTTGCGAATTATCGATGCCCTCGCCAAACGTATTGATGCTCCCTATGACAACATCATGGTGAATATTGAAAAGTACGGCAATACGTCTGCTGCTACCGTTCCTGTAGCTCTTTGCGAAGCCTTAGAACAAGGTCGAATAAAGCCTGGCGATAACGTATTGCTGGCCGCTTTTGGTGCTGGCCTAACTTGGGGTGCAGCAGCGATTCGTTGGGGACAGCGAGTCACGCCAATAGCGGAATCAGACGCTAGCTTAAGCCCTTGTGAGCAAACAGCTTTAGAAATTTTGGCCCCCGCCATTAAAGGCTGCCAAGAAGCACGCGCCGCTGAAGAATAAATGCATAGTATTTACTAAGCAATGTTCTCTAACAAACAGCCCGCTTAAAGCGGGCTGTTTGCTATCTAAAACTCAAGGTTACCACTGGCGCAAACGGCTCAACCAATGTTGAGTTAGTTCTATCTCACAACTTAAATATTGACTACCCGAACCGCTGCCACTGGCCATCATTAAGCTTTCCCAACTGCACAAAGACTGACGAAACTCACTAAACTCCACTTTGGCTTTTTCTAATGCCTGAACAGCGCCTTTTGCACCCTCACTGATGGACTCTAGGTCCATTGCTTGTTTATGCAGAACTACCAAGCGTTGCCTTACTTGATGGTCAAGCTGAGCGAGGCTGTTCTCCAAACATGTATTTACTTCTGGTTTGGTAGCACGTTGCCAGCATTTACCAATAATGTTTACTTTAGGTTTATTCGCCGACGTGCTTTCTTCACTGGCTTGCGCTTGGCCCATAGCAAATGCCAAGGGCACAAATAACACGAAAAGCTTAGCGATTAAGGTATTCAATGGCGGCTCCATTAGAGGTGAAAGTTATACAAGTTAAGGATCCAAAACTTAGGGCGATTCGGCTCGACTCTGCCACTGGCAAGGCCCGAATATAACCAACAATGGTACGAATAACACCAGCATGAGTGAACCATACATGGGTAGAATTAGTTTCGCCAATTGCAGATAAACGCCTTTGCCAAAAGCCTAGTACACGTTGGCTAAACTCTGCCACGGTTTCACCAGATTGACCAAGGCGATAGCCTTCTAGGTTATCTGCCCAAGCATCCAGTTGATTACGAGGAATATCATTCCACTTGCAACCTTCCCATTGGCCAAAGTTAATTTCTTTCAGTGCATTGTGATATTCAATATCATCTGGCTCGTAAAGGCTTTCTGCCAATTGGCGACAACGTAGCAAAGGGCTGGCACACACTTCTGATACAGAGTATTCAGCCAATAATTTTTGCATTCTTGCTGTGGCCTGTTTCAATTGCTCTGGTTTTGCTGGCATATCTAGCTGGCCATAACAGCAATCGTTGGCAATATCGGGCTGGCTATGGCGCACCAATAACACTCTATTCACAGAATCAGGCCTGTATTAATGGCTGCCAGCAAACTGATGTAAATAGCTACTTCACTTAACTGCTGCTGAGCTCCTAATGTATCCCCCGTATAACCAGCCAGTTTGAGCTTTAGGTAGCGGGCCCACAACAGCGTGACTAGCAAGCAACTTAACAACGAAAAAACTAGCATTCTTAGCTCTAATAAGGCTGCTGGCACCGCAACCCAGCACAGAGCCAAAACAAGCTCTTTGGAACCAATAGATTGAGCAACTGCTTTGGCTTTGCTCGGCTCAGAAGGCTCACGAACGTAATCAAGTTGCCAGATAATAATTACTGCGCTAAAGCGGCTTAAGCTATGTGTTAGCCACAACAGCAACAACAAATCAGTAGGGTTTAGCGCCTGACTAAGACTCAATAAGGCACTAAATTTTATCGCCAATATGCTACACAAACCAAGCACACCGTAGGTGCCCAAGCGTGAGTCTTTCATAATGCTGAGCATTTGCTCTGGCGTATAACCTCCGCCAAAGCCATCACAACAATCGGCAAAGCCGTCTTCATGAAATGCGCCAGTAAGCCAGCAGCTTGCTGCCATAGAGAGCAATATAGCTAAGGGCGCTCCCAATATAGGCATTAATAGCAAGATTAGCCCAGCACTCACTAAACCAACAATCCAGCCAACCAAGGGGAAATACGCCACACATTGGCTGAGGCTTTGGCCGCTGTAACTTACGTTTCTCGGAACCGGGATCCGGCTAAAGAAACTGAGTGCATTAAACACTAGGTTTAGCTCATGTTTGGCGCGATTAATCACGCTCACGACTCACCCCAGCTGAGTCGAACGAGGCCATTTCTTTTAAGAACACCATAGCAGACTCCACCAGCGGGTATGCCAGGACAGCACCACTTCCCTCACCCAAGCGCAGTGCTAAATCCAACAAAGGCTTGGCCTCTAACGCTTCGAGTAAACGTTGGTGAGCATGCTCTGCGCCTTGATGACAAAAAATCATGTATTGCTTTACCAGCGGATTTATTTGACTCGCTACCAGGGCAGCTGCCGAGCAGATAAAGCCATCTACCAAAATAGCGATGCGCCGATGTGCTGCTTCCAGCATCGCTCCCACCATGGCTGCAATTTCAAATCCGCCTACTTTGGCTAGCCATTGCTGTGCGCTGTATTCGCCTTGATGATATTGCATGGCTTGTTGTAATACTGCCGTTTTATGCTGTAAGCCTTGGTCGTCTAGACCTGTTCCTCGGCCAACACAGTCGCTAACATCCAGACTCAAGCAGCCCGCCATAATGGCAGCTGCACTAGCGGTGTTAGCAATACCCATCTCGCCAAAAGCCAACAAATTCGAACCTTCACGTGCAGCTTGGGCAACCCGCTCAGCGCCAACGTCGATTGCTTGAAGGCATTGCTCTTTGCTCATTGCATCGGCATTCAAAAAACTCTTGGTGCCGTTTGCTACCTTGCACAATTGTACCCCTTGCTCAGACAAAAGCTGGCCTACGCCAACATCAACGATCTCGAATTCCAAACCATGTTGACGGCAAAATACATTAACGGCGGCTCCACCATTAACAAAGTTTTGTACCATTTGAGCAGTCACTTCTTGTGGGAAGGCGCTCACACCCTCAAGCGCAATACCATGGTCCGCGGCAAATACAATCATTTTAGGCTGGCGAATTTCAGGTTCTAAGGTCTGTTGAATTTGCCCTATTTGGCAGGCCAAACTTTCCAGTTGGCCAAGAGAACCCTGTGGCTTAGTTTTTAAATCAATCTTATTGATTAAGGCTTCAGCTAAGCCTTGGTCTAGCGCTTCAATGACGAATTTATTATGCAAAATCAATTTCCTAGCAACATAAGTGCAATTGCTTAAGCTTAGCGTGTTTAATATCCAGTTTTAAGAAAAATATCCTAAGAATCGCTAGTAATTTCCTATACTGATGATAAAGGCCTTATAACGAGTGAGGACAGTAGCAATGGATGATAGTGCTGAACTATTCCTGTTTGATGAAGAAGACGATACCGCTACCGAAACCCTAGAGCCAGCTCCCTGGAAGGTGCTAATTGTTGATGACGACAGCGAAATGCATACGGTCACAAAATTAGTGTTAAACAACTTTTCTTATCAAGATCGAAAACTCAGCTTTATTGACGCCTATAACGCTGCCGAGGCTTATCAATTACTCAGTGAACACGGCGATGTTGCGATTGCCTTAGTAGATGTTGTTATGGAAAGTGATGACGCTGGTTTACTGCTTATCGATGATATCCGCCAACGCCTTAACAACCACAAAATAAGACTAATTTTGCGCACTGGCCAACCAGGCTTAGCGCCCATTAGAGAAGTGATTCGACGCTATGATGTAAGCGACTATAAAAACAAAACCGAGTTAAGCGATGTAAACCTAGACACCTTAATGTGCGCCTCCCTTCGTGCCTACCAAGAAATTACCGATCTGCATTCACAACGTAATAACCTGCGTGCAGTTATCAATTCCTCCAGCCATATTGAAAACTGCAAAAACGAACAAAACTTGGCCGCAGGAGTGTTTCATGAACTGCTTGACTTATTAACCCAGCAAGAGGCCAAGCTTACACTTAGTGGCTTGGCCTTGAGTGTTTACCGCTCCAAGCTTAAAGTTCTGCACATCGAAGGAAAGCTGGCCTATTTGGAAGAAGTTCGCAGCTTGCATGAGTTACCAAGCCGAGTTCAGTCATTACTCAACCAAGCTCAGCAAAACCAACAGCATAGTTTTGGCGAGAACAACGCGGTATTTTATTTGCAGAATACCGATAGCGAACCCTTGATGTTCTACTTAGAAGGATGGAGCGATACTCAGCAATTGCAGCTGGAGCCACTTAGCTATTTGATCCAAAGTACGGCTGTGCGTCTAGAAAACCAACACCTACAAAAACAACTGGCTCACGGTCAACTGCGCCTAGTGGAGTTAATTCATCAAGCCATTCAAACCAAACAATATAATACCGAGCAGCTTAGCACTGTTGAGCGCTATTGCTCTAAACTTGCTGCGGCTTATTCGCTAAGCGACCAGCAATGTGAAGTATTAAACCAAGCCGCTAGCTTCTATGACTTGGCTAACCACGGCTTACCCGACGTACTGCTTAGCTGCAATATGTTAAGCCAAGGGAGTTGGCAGCGCATTGCCGAACATTGCGAGCTACCAGAGGCACTTAAAGATCCCGCAGTGCAGCAGCAAATAGACGCAGCACTCACCGTAGCTAATCAAAGCCAGGAAAACTGGGATGGCAGTGGCCGCCCCTTAGGCCTAAGTGGTGAAGCCATTCATATCTACGCGCGTATTGTGGCCTTAGCCGTATATTTAAGTGAACAAAGTGACCAGCAAGGAAGTTTGGCTAAGCTTGATTTAGCCAATAACCCACAGTTTGATCCTCAACTAACCACATTTATGGTTAAACACATGTTAAATCCTGATTAATAAGGCCAATTTGGCCAAACTATCACCAAGTTTCAGCTGCCTTATCGGCAGCTTCTTGTTACACTTCGCCCTTAGTCAAATTTGAGGTTTCCCTGTGTTAGTTTGCCCCTGCGGTAGCGGCAACGATTTTCTTCAGTGCTGTCAGCCCATCATCAACGGTGATTGCTTAGCGACAAGTTGTGAGCAGTTAATGCGTTCTCGCTACACCGCGTTTACGCTGGGAGATGCCAATTATTTATGGCAGACGCACCATCCAGACTATCGACAGGGCAACGCCCCACAACCTTCAACTAAAGAAGATTTAGGGCAATGGGAAAAGCTACAAATTACCTTTAGCTGTGACTTTAAAGATGGCCAGGCAGGCATAGTGGAGTTTAAAGCCCATTATCGCGAACAGGGTCAACGACAAATTTTGCACGAGCGCTCTAACTTTAAGAAGGTTAAAGAGCGTTGGTTTTATACTGATGGAGAATTCGCCCCAAAAGCCTTGGCGCGTAATTCAGCTTGCCCCTGCGGAAGCGGCAAAAAGTTTAAACAGTGCTGTAATAAATCTTAACTTTAAAACTGAATAAATCGAAAACACAATGGAAAGAAAAATTCTATTAACCGAATGCCCAGACGCAAAAGGTTTAATCTCAAGCATTACCAACATATGTGCTAAGCACCAGCTTAACATTATCAAAAACAACGAGTTTGTGGACAACGATGCCAATCGCTTTTTTATGCGTACGGTATTAGAAGGCTACTTTAACGACCAAACCTTACTCGCCGATTTAGATGGTGCTCTGCCCTCTGGCAGTACTCGCCGTTTAGAAAGTGCTGGGCGCAAACGCATCGTTATCATGGTAACTAAAGAAGCTCACTGTTTGGGCGATCTACTAATGAAGGCCGTTTACGGTGATATGGATGTAGAAATTGCCGCTGTAGTGGGTAACTACGATAGCCTGCGCAACTTGACGGAAAAGTTTGATATTCCTTTCCATCATATTAGCCATGTAGATTTAAGCCGTGAAGAGCATGAGCAACAAGTTATTGAGGTAGTGCAACAGTACCAACCAGACTACGTAGTACTCGCCAAGTACATGCGTATTCTAACGCCAGCTTTTGTAGAAGCCTTCAACAACAAAATCTTAAACATTCACCACTCATTTTTGCCTGCGTTTATTGGTGCTAAACCTTATAAACAAGCTTACGACCGAGGCGTAAAAATCATTGGTGCCACAGCTCACTTTGTAAACAATGATTTGGACGAAGGGCCAATTGTAGAACAACACGTTATTCATGTTGATCATACTTACAGCGCCGAAGAAATGGCCAAAGCTGGCCGAGATGTAGAAAAAGCGGTGTTGAGTAAAGCACTGCAACAAGTACTGGATGAAAAGGTGTTTGTATACGGAAACCGTACCGTGGTGTTTCGTTAATTAAAGTACTTAACGCTAAGTGGCTTTGAGTAATCGAAGCCACTTAGTAAGTTGTACATGTCACTCCCCTTCACTTCTTTATCTATTTCTTGCTGCGGATCAGGCTTAGCCACTTGGTGCTTTATCCGGCTTAACAAATCCACGTTGTTCATTACCTCGTGAGGTAAACCGTCAACACTGTCTTCTGCACACGCTGCATAACCGCCAAGCGCTTGCTCTAAGCGAATTCGCGAAGGCTCTCCAGCTTGCAGGTGCTTGCTCCAATTGGCTTGCACTGGAAACTCATCATCTAGCGCTTTAAGAGCACGAGCTTGAGCCAGTTGAAACTTATCACGTAAATCTTGCTGAACTTGCTCATAGTTTTGCTTTTGCATTGAAAACTGAGCTTGGTCACACACGTTTTGACTAAGCATACTGAGTAAAAGATGAAAGCGAGCTTGATCACCATGCAAGGCACTTTGGTTAAGCGTATCGCCCAACTGCAGTTCATCACATAAGCTACTTTGTCTAATTTGCTCAACTAACATATCGCTCCTCCATTACCTTTATAGCTATCGGAAAAGCTGGCTAAAACTTTAACAAATATCGGCTAAATGCACAGATAATAAGCAAACAGTAATCAGCCAATCAAAATGTCGTTTTTTTTGCTTTACAGCTCACCAAGTTCTGGTAATATGCCGCTCCACAAGCAGGAGGGGTTCCCGAGTGGCCAAAGGGAACAGATTGTAAATCTGTCGCGAAAGCTTCGGTGGTTCGAATCCACCTCCCTCCACCATATTGATAAAAAAAGACATCTTCGGATGTCTTTTTTTATACCTAAAATTTGGCTTAATGCTATTAATCGACGCACAGCAAAGTATTTAGTTAAGTGATAAGCAATAAAGAACAGAACAGCTCAAAACATCTTAGAAGCGACAGCGTTTGGAAACAAATGCATAACAAGGCGAGGCGGCAGAAACAAATACGCCAAGCTAATTTTAGCTTGGCGTTCCAACCAAATACGGAAAGTAATAAACGGTAAATAGACTAACTTACTAAGTAGAAAGATATACATTGTGCAAATCTAACCACTCAACTAAGGCGGTCCAGCCATCTTAAGGTTGCCCTAAAGACCTGTAACTTTCCGACCTTGGATCACTCCAAGTTTGGCTTTGACTCAGCGCTGATGAGACCAAAAGACTCACCAACACCTCAATATTAAATCAAGCTTGGCTGTTTTTGCAAGGTTTAATAGCAGATACTACTAAGGTGCTAACTGTCTATACTTACACTACTTTATCGCTTAGTAACTTATGCTAGGATAAGCCAAAAGGATTAGAACACTCAGTAATGGCAACGCAATATAATTACAGCGACAAGCAAATACTCATCGTTGATGACCAACGAGCCTTTCAGGTTATGCTTAAGGCGATGTTGCAAAACTTTGGTGCGACCGACGTTTATTTTGCAAATACTGGTGAAGCAGCTGTAAGAGCGTGCCGAAAGCGTAAATTTGATATCCTTCTAGTGGATTATAATTTAGGCACTGGCAAAAATGGCGGCCAACTATTAGAAGAGCTACGTGTTAGCGAATTGTTAGAAGTAGACGCCCTATTCTTTATCATTAGTGGTGACAATAACAAAAGCATGGTGCTTAGTGCTCTAGAAATGGAACCCGATGAGTTTATTACCAAGCCCTTTTCCCAATTTCAACTACACAACCGCTTGGCCCGTGCCAATCTTAAGCGACAAAGCCTGCGTGACGTTTACCAAGCATTAGCCAAAAAACAGTATCAGCAAGTTATTGAACTCTGTGATAAGCAAATTGAAGCTGAAAGCCGCTACAGCAATTATTGTCGAAATCTACGTGTTGAAGCGCAAATAGCCTTAGGTGAATACCAAGCCGCCAAAGAAGCATTAGAAGCCATATTAGAAGAACGAAAACAAACTTGGGCGAAAGCCACCTTAGGTCGTGTTCATCTTTTGCTTAAAGACAATAAAAGCGCCATTGAAACCCTTACTCGTTCTATCGCCGAGAGCCCATTGCTGCTCACTGGCTACGACTGGTTAGCACGCGCTTACCGAGCCGAAGGCGACCTAGATAAAGCCTTAGAAACCGTCTTAAAAGCCTCTAAGCTGGCAGTAAACAGTATCGAGCGACAACAGTTACTTGCCGAGTTGGCCATGGAGGCTGGTGATTTAACTCTAGCCAAAGAAACCTTTTCAACCATCTTGCAGCTTGCTAGGCGCTCTATCCATCGCGGCCCCCAACATCTATGCAATTATGTGCGCAGCCTAATCGACGAAGCACAAAGTGAAGATGATTTGTATCGAAAAAATCGCCTACTGCAAGAGGTTAACTCGGTGTTGTTTCATGCTAGACGTGAAGAAGGCAAAGACGAAGACTTTAATTTTGATGCCTTTGAAGGGATAAGCCAGGCTCGAGTGCACGCCACCAAAGGCGAATTAAACAAAGCCAAGCGATTGTTGTTTGATAGCCACGACGGTCTATTAGATGCGCCAAGCAAAGTAAGTGGTGAACTATTGCCTGACACCTTCTTAACCCTAAACTCTGTAGGTGAGTTTGAATATGCAATGCCCTTTGCCGAAGAATTAGAAAAGCGCGATAACATTGACCCTATGTCGCTATCCTCGGCGCACAAGGTATTAAAAGCCGAAGATTTTGAACTAAAGCTCGGCCAATTTCGTGAATACAACAAAATGGGTATTGAAGCCTACGAAGAAAACCGTTTTCACGAAGCCACTAACTATTTCGACAAAGCCTTACAAGTTGCCCCCGGTAACACCGGCGCAATTCTAAACAAAATCCAAGCGATTCTAAAACAACTTAATCAGTCGGAAAAAGGGCTTAGCGGGCAACTTTTAACTGACTGTAAAATAACCATTAAGTTGCTCGATGGTCTTAAATTAAACGACAACCACGCCGAACGTTACTCCACTTTAAAAAGTGAGTTTCAGCAACTAGGTAGCAGCAAAAAAAAGTAGCGGCTAAGATCTGTTAAGCCCACCTTTTAAGGCCGCTCGCAAAATCTTCCATTTGAAATACACTTAGCTTAAAGCCAGTGAATGAAACTGGCTAATAATCAAACTTTTGATTAATAGCTGGAGTGTTAGTTAAATATGGTGAAATGCGGTCAATGTCTGTATCAAGATAGTTCTGGCGCCAGCTGCAAGGAACCAGCTTTAGAAAGCGGTTTGTGTTTTTGGCATGACCCAGACGAGGACAAGTGTGGCGAAGAGATCAAAGAGAAGCTAGAAAACCATGCTAAAAACGGCGGTATGCTTCGAGGAATCAGCCTAAAAAAAGCCAAACTTGAAGGTATTGATTTAGTGCGTTACAACAGCAAACAGGGTTACGATTTCTCTGGTGCGGATCTCTACCGAAGTGACCTAAGAGGGGCCCATCTTTTTAATATCAACCTGCAAAACGGTAGCTTAATGAAAGCCGATTTACGGGGGGCTAACCTAAATCACGCCGACCTAACAAAGACCAACCTGCTCGGTGCCAAAATGGACCAATGTAAATGTGATAGCCTTTGCGTTGGCGAAAAAGTGCTTCAAGAGCAATTAGGTAGTGCCGCCGAGCAGCAACAAGATAAAGAAGCTATGGCCGATTACTACCAACAAGCCGAAGAAGTATATCGCTGTTTACGCAAAACAGCGGAGTCGGAAGGCTTGTTTACCACAGCAGGCGTGTTTTTGCGTAAAGAGCTCACTATGCGACGTTATCAAATGCCCAAATTCTCTTATCGACGCGGAATATCCAAGTTGGTTGATTTGGTATGCGGCTACGGAGAACTGCCCATTCGCGTGGTATACACCTCAATGCTAATCATTTTAAGCTGCGCAATTATCTACTCGTTTACCGGTATTCACTTCAACGGCAATATTGTTTCGCTTAGTGTTAACCAAAGCCTTGGGCAGAATGTGGTGGCGTTTTTTGAATGCCTATATTACAGCGTGGTCACATTTACTACGCTTGGTTATGGCGACTTCACTCCTGTTGGGCTTTCCCGCATGTTTGCTGCCATTGAGGCCTTTAGCGGTAGTTTTATTATTGCGCTATTTGTTGTGGTATTTGTAAAGAAAATGACCCGCTAGCGCTATTCAGGCTAGTTTTCTTAGATAAGCAGTGCTTTTTAACTAGCACTTTCGTAAAGTTAGATTAACATTTATCTTTTACTCAACATCCTAGTAAGGAATCGACTTTGAAATTTGTGGTTCTCGCTCTACTCGCTATTTTTGTGATTTTATTTATTCTTCGCGCCAATAATAACGCCAAAGCGGTTAAGCAAAACCGTCAGTTAGGCCACGACTTTCTCGCCGAAAACGCTCAAAAAGACGGTGTGATAACCACAGAATCTGGTTTGCAGTACCTAATATTGGAAGATGTTGTAGAAGGCGCTGAGAAACCTTCAGCAAACAGCACAGTAACCGTTCATTACCATGGAACTTTGTTAAGCGGCTTAGTGTTTGATAGTTCGGTAGAACGTCAACGCCCAGCTCAATTCCCACTAGGGCAAGTTATCGCAGGCTGGACCGAAGGCTTACAATATATGAGTGTGGGCGAGAAATTCCGTTTCTTTATCCCGAGTCAATTAGCTTACGGCGATCGGAGTGTGGCATCAATTCCTGCCGGCTCTGCCCTAATCTTTGAAGTGGAACTACTGTCGGTAGATAGTAAGTAAGCCTATCGGATATTTTAGGTAAGTGTATAAAGCCTTGGCATGACCAAGGCTTTTTTATATCTATTTTCTTTACTAGGAACGAGCTAATGCTTGCTCAAAGTCGCTGAGCAAGTCTTCAGTATCTTCAATACCAATTGAGCAGCGGATCATTGTTTCACTAATTCCCGAGGCTTGACGGGCCTCTATGCCCATTTCAAAGTAAATAGTTTGGGCTACAGGTAAAGCTAAGGTGCGATTGTCCCCTAAATGGGTGGCGTTAATCACGACATTGGTTTTATCCAAGAACTCTGTGCAGTTGATGCCATCCACTAAATCAAAGCTCACCAAAGCGCCATGGCGCTTAAACAGTTCACTGGCTCGTTGGTGCTGAGGATGCGATACCAAGCCCGGGTAATAAACCTTAGCGACTTTAGGATGCTCATCTAACATCTTGGCTAAGGCTAAAGCATTAGCGCATTGACGCTCCATACGAAGTGCCATGGTTTCTGCGCCAACCGATAATAAATGCGCCGCTTGTGAGCTCAAGGCACCACCAAAATCTCTTAGGCCTTTTTTCTTAATTTGGTTGATTCCCCACATACTTGGATCGCCACTGCGATAGCCTTCAAAGATATTGGGGAAGGTGCTCCAATCAAATAAGCCTGTATCACTTACCGAACCGCCCAGCGCATTGCCATGGCCGCCAACATACTTTGATAAAGAGGTAATGATTAAGCTGGCACCCACTGATTTAGGCTGAAAGAGGTAAGAAGAAGTTAAGGTATTATCAACGACGTAAACCAAACCTCGTTGCTCACATAGTTCGCCAATTCCCGCTAAATCTACAATCTGAGTGGCAGGATTAGCAATGGTCTCAACAAACACCATTTTGGTGTTGTCTTGGCAAGCCTGCTCCACCGCCTCGCTACTGGTAGCATCCACCAAGGTCACTTCAATGCCATATCCTTTTAAGGTGCCAAATATGCTGCTGGTGTTACCAAACAAGAATCGACTCGCAACAATATGGTCGCCGGCTTTTAGCAAGGTTAAAAACACCGTACCAATGGCTGCCATACCGGTACCAAATACTAGGCTGGCAATACTCTCATCAAGCATGGCAATTTTGCGTTGTAAGTAATCAAGAGTAGGCGTTGATTGACGAGCATAAGCATGGCCAACTTGCTTGCCTTGAAATACATCCACCAAGTCTTGGGTGGCGGCGTATCCATAAGGTACCGAGTTATGAATTGGTGCGTGAACAGCACCATCCTCTACGCCAGCTAAACGGTCACTGTGAACCAGCTGAGTTGTGAATCCTTTAAAGCTCATAGGGCTACTTCTAGTAAAAACTAAGTGCCGCTATTATGCCTTAGCCAAGGTTTAAAAACGAGCAGCCCTTAGTGAGAGTCTCTTTGGAAAACACTACTTAGTCCAAATGCTCTTACCCATAGCAAATACTTGTTTGATATCTAAGGACTGCTGGTCAAGTACCACTAAATCAGCGTCGAAGCCCATCGCTAATTGACCTTTGTTTTTTAAGCCCAAAATCTTCGCCGGATTACTAGTGATCACCGATAAAGCGATCTCTAAGGGCACTTGATAAGACTGAACAGCTTCTTTAGCAGCCAGATATAAACTCTCTAGTTTTCCCGCTTGCATACCCACTAACTCACCAGCATCATCAAACAGTGGTAAACTTGCGTTAGCATCTGAGCTAAAGCTCACTCGTTGCCAATCTAAGCCCTTATCAACAATGGTTTTAAGCGCTTTAGGGCAGCTTACCTCGCCTTCTTCGATAAACTGCGGAATAGTGCTAGTGGTGAAATCGATAGCACCGCCCTCACTCAAAAACGCTAGAGCGTCGTTAAACAAGGCCTGATTACGATTACAATGGGTAGGATAGAGCTGAGTGATTGATAAGTCAGATTGCTTAACAATCTCTCGCAGTAGATTTAATTTTCCTTTTCCATCACCAACGTGGAAAAAGCTAATACCTTTTTTACCCCCCAACAAGCCCGCTACGCGCGCCTCGGCGGCCACTTCGATAAAAGCCTGTACTGAGGCCTGACTGGCTCGATGATCAGCAATGGCTAGCTCACCTACACCTATCATCTCAGGAATTAATACAATGTCTTGCTCGATGCTTCCGGTGATGGTTTTAACCGGCAGATGATAGGATCCGGTATAGCAATAGCAACTTAAGCCCATGGCGCTTAACTCTCGTGCTTTACCTAATACTTGCGCTGGAGTACGAGTAACACTGTCGGTACCCAATGCGCCTACTAAGGTGGTAACCCCTGTGGGTGCCGCATCTTCAAAACTAAGCTCAGCTGTACGATAGCCAAAGCCCCCTTCACCACCGCCGCCGGTAAAGTGAACTAAGGCATCCACAAAACCAGGGGCTAAGATGTTGCCTGATAAATCAACGCTATCTACCAAGCCATGACTGGCCTTAAGCTCAATATTCGGGGCAACTTGCAAAATGCGACCATTAGCCACTAAAACATCCATTAAACCTAAGGCTTCTGGTGCGTACACCTGTGCATTTTTAAGTAAAGTGAGCATAGCTATCTTCTTAACTCCAAACAAAAAAGGGGCCAAGGCCCCTTTTATAAAACTTAACTTAGCGGCCGTAAATGGCGATGCCAACGTTTTTCCCAATGTTTGAAGCCAAACACCAGCAAAAAGGTTACCGATAAGTATATAAGTGCGGCGAAAGTAAAGGCCTCAAAGGGAGCGTAATATTTAGCATATACGTCACGGGCTGCACCGGTAAGGTCAATAATCGTTACCACACTAGCAATGGAGCTAGCATGCAACATAAAGATCACTTCGTTGCTGTAAGCAGGTAACGCGCGGCGTAGTGCGCTAGGCAAAATAATTCGGCGCATCGCTTTACCGTTAGACATGCCGTAAGCTTTAGCCGCTTCAATTTCACCTCGCGGTGTAGCAACGATGGCTCCACGGAAAATCTCCGTTGTATATGCAGCAGTGTTCAATACAAAGGCCAATAAACAAGGATAGAATGCTTCGCGAACTATCGGCCAGAACATTGAATCTTGAATGCCCTCAATGTAAGTCACACCGTAATAAATGATGTAAAGCTGAATCAGTAAGGGAGTACCACGAAATACATAGGTAAATATCCAAACACTGCGACTAATTAGTACGTTGTCTGAGGCCCGCATAATAGCCAAGGGAATAGCTAGTATTAACCCCAGAATTAGCGATAAGAACACTAATTGAACGGTCATGACTAAACCGTCCCAATACCCTAACACCGTGGTTAGTGTGAATATGTCGTTATTGGCGAGTAAGTTCTCGATAGTTTCATACATAAGACGCGCTTACCTCACCGTGCCAGCACTAAAACGAATCTCTAATCGTTTCAGAAAAATTTCGGAAACACTAGTAAGTGCTAGATAGACAAAGGCAACCGGAATGAAGAATAAAAACGGCTCATGCACCGCACCCGCAGCTTCTTTCGCCAGGCGCACCATGTCGGCTAAACCAATTACTGAGACCAAGGCAGTGGTTTTAACCAAAACCAACCAATTGTTACCAATACCAGGAATTGCGTGACGCATCATTTGCGGTACAGTGATACGGCGAAACACCTGTAAGCTGCTCATGCCATAGGCTTTGCCCGCTTCTATCTGGCCATTGTCTACTGCCAGAAAAGCACCACGGAAGGTTTCCGCCATATAAGCACCAAAAATAAATCCAATAGTGGTTACACCCGCAACAAATTCATTAATATTGATGTAGTAATCGATATCGTAGTTGTCGTATAACCAATCAGAAAACACATTCATCATGATTTGAGCGCCAAAGAAAATAAGCAGCATTAACACCAAGTCGGGCACACCGCGAATTACCGTGGTGTAAACCACAGCAACGCCATTAGCAATACGATTTTTTGATAAACGCGCCACCGCTGCCAACATGCCTAAAATTAGCGCTACAGCCAATGATAAGAAGGCAACTTCGATAGTGACTATCGCCCCCATAAATATTGAAGGGCCGTAACCATGAAGATCTAACATAATGAGTCTCTTAGAAAGTTAACCCGAGCAATGCTCGGGTTAATGGTAGTGCAAGGCTTACTTTTTAATACTGTAATCGAAGTATTTGTCGTTAATTTTGTCGTAAGTACCGTTAGATTTAACAGTTGCTAGAGCTTTGTTGAACATTTCAATCAGTTCACCATCACGCTTACGAGCAGCAACACCAACACCTTCACCAAGCTGTACATTATCACCTAGAGCTTTAAAGTCTGAACCTTTATCAACTTCTAAGATAGTGCTAACACCTACTGGGAAATCGATAACTACAACGTCTAAACGGCCACCGTGTAGGTCAACAACTAAGTCATCACCGGTTGTGTAACGTTTAATATCAGCCACTTTTGAATAGTTTTCGGTTGCGTAGGTATCTTGAATAGTACCGCGCTGAACACCAACACGTAGACCTTTTAATGTATCTGGGTTTGCTGGGTCAACCTCACTGGCTTTAGGGCCAAAGAAACCGGTAGGTGTGTTGTAGTAAGGTTCTGAGAACAATACCTTTTTAGCACGGTCTTCGTTAATAGACATTGAAGAGAAAATTGCATCGTACTTACGTGCTAGTAGGCCAGGAATGATGCCATCCCATGCTTGAATTACCCACTCACATTTAACCTTCATTTCTTCACAAACCGCGTTACCTAGGTCAATTTCGAAACCAGTTAGTGAGCCATCAGGTGCTTTGTACTCAAATGGTTCGTAAGGTACGTCTACGGCTAGACGAACTACTTCCCAGTCTTTTGCTTCAACAGCTGTAGTACTTAGTGCAACTGCACCTATCATCGCGATTAATGTTTTTTTCATTTTTTACTCCGTGTTGTTTGCTTTAAGCGAATTAACGCTTGTCTTCCATAGTTATAATTTTAGTATTTTGGGGCTAGAAATTGCTTCATGCGCTCAGAATCTGGATTTTCGAATACTTTTTGTGGCGAACCACGTTCTTCCACTATGCCTTGATGTAGGAATAACACCTGGTTGGATACGTCGCGTGCAAAGGCCATTTCGTGGGTCACAACCAACATCGTGCGCCCCTCTTCTGCCAAGCTACGCATCACTTTAAGCACTTCACCCACCAATTCAGGGTCAAGCGCCGAGGTTGGCTCATCAAATAACATCACTTCGGGGTTCATGGCCAAGGCGCGAGCTATTGCTGCACGTTGCTGTTGTCCACCCGACATGTGGGCTGGGTAATAATCTTTACGGTCGTGCAAACCAACACGCTCTAACAGGCTCTCCGCTTGCTCAATAGCTTCTTTCTTTGGGATACCTAATACATGAACCGGTGCTTCAATGATGTTTTCTAATACAGTCATATGTGACCAGAGGTTAAAACCTTGAAACACCATCGAGAGTTTAGAGCGAATTCGTTCTACTTGCTTATTATCGGAAGGTAAACGCTCACCATTGCGTAAGTGCTTGAAGCCAATCTTTTCGCTATGAAGCGCAATATCGCCTTGAGTGGGGATCTCTAGTAGATTCATGCAGCGTAAAAAAGTGCTTTTGCCAGAACCAGAAGAACCGATGATGGAAATCACATCGCCTTTGTTTGCGGTAAGGTCAATACCCTTAAGTACTTCGTTATCGCCAAACACCTTGTGGATATTTGATGCTTCTAGTGCAGCCACATCACTCATATTTTATGTTTACCTTGTTAATGACTGCCTAAGCAACCAGCCTTGTTTCCTAAGGCGCGTAGTTATTGTTAAATAATTTGTTACACGTTCAACCCAACGAAAAGTATCATCGCAAAAGACAAAACTCAACATTTTATGGGGCAATTGGCGCTCTTATGATTACAAAACACCCTATTAAGCGATTTTATTAGCATCTTTATATTCAACCTGTATGCATAGATACGCTATTAAACGCCTGCGCAACGAATTTAATTTCAGTTTTAGAATTTTAGCTCGGTTTTTATCGATAATATGCCTTTTAGTGTAGTTTGCGGCCAGAACCGTATTTACTGTTGCGCAATTGTAAAATACAGCGTAATTGTTAGTGGTAATAAAGTGAGCCGGCTCTCATTACTAAGTCAACAATTTTAGTAAGTAAATTACAGAATAAAGTCCACAACTGCGCTTACCTGCGGCTTTAAGCCATAAATAAGTAGTAAAATTACACAAATTATGGGCTTTTTTGACCCAGATCAAATTCCAGATCTTGCTTACTTTGATACAATTTTGCTAATTAAAGTAGCAGGTAGATGTTGTGGTTAAGAACTACAAAATAAGCGGCCTAAGTATTACTAACAATGATTTACCAAATCGCCGAATTTTGTTTTTCTTTCATATTTATTTAATGCAGTTAAGCACTACACTTTTTAACTATAGCTGCATACTGTTATTTCACGCTTTATACTCACTATCCTTATATGTTGTTCGTCCCGTTGAGACGATTATCGCGAGTGAGAAGGATCTCAGGCTTAACAACACATAGTTAAGCATCTGCGGTTTACCGGTTTTTATATTTGTTTTTTGAGGAAACTATGTCTAGTAACAACCACCAGTCTCAAGACGAAGAACTGAGTTATTCAGAAGCGCACCGCCCGGCTTCTGAGTTTGAAACTCGTTCCGACTACTTAGACCACGAACTAAAAATCATGAAGCCTCGTCGCTGGGGCTTAAATTTGCCAGGTCGTGACTTCCGCTTCGAATGGGAAGATTTGGTGCCAGCTATTGCCGGTACTATTGGTATTATCGCGATGTACTCGGCGGTAATGATGGCCTGGGCAGATGGCTTAACCGAGCGTTGGGATCACATCAACCTAGGTACTGAGTTTGCCATTGAAGTAGCGCGTGTAGAAATGCTAATCCCTGCGTTACTGTTCTGTGTTTTGGCATCGGGAATATTTAACCCGCGAGCTAACCTTGCGGGTAACCACGGCCCAATGATTCCATTGATTGGAGCAATCGCTTTAGCGGGTGCTCACCCACTTGCCCTAGCAATTTTGTTAGGTGTATTTGGTTTACTACTTAGCTTCTTTAAAGGCGGCTCTAAGCTGGTGAACTTAACCAGTGAAGGTGTTGCTGGCGGCCTACTGGTGTTCCTTGGTTTTGGCGGTACTATGTCAATGATTGGAGACATCCAATCTTGGTCTAAAGGGCTAGAATCAGTTGACGCAGGTATTGCAGCAGGCGAGATGGGTTACGTTGGCTTAGTGGTATTAGCTGCTACCATCGTACTGTACGCATTCTTGGCAAAAATTGGTAAACGCTGGTTAGCGATTCCAGCCTGTGCTGTTATGGGCCTTGCAATTGCTTTGGCCTTCGGCGCTGGTTTTGACCTTACCTTTAAAACAGAGATGGGCCTTCCTAACTTAAACCCAGTTTACTGGTGGGGTTCTACTGAACAAGGTTGGCAACTAGGTTTGCCTAACGCAGAACACTTTATTGCTTCTTTGCCGTTCGCCATCTTAGCGGTAGCCATGTGGTCACCAGACTTCCTAGGTCACCGTATTTTCCAAGAGCTAAACTACCCACGTGGTACTGACAAAGTATTAATGGATGTTGATGACACCATGACAACCTGTTCAGTTCGTCAAATCGTAGGTACTGCTGTAGGTGGTGGTAACATCACATCTAGCTGGGGTACTTACATGATCCCTGCTGCTATTGCTAAACGCCCTATTCCCGGCGGCGCAATTTTACTTGGTTCATTATGTATCATCATTGCAATACTGGGCTTCCCAATGGATGTTGCAGTATGGCCTCCAGTAATGAAGATTGCTTTATTAGTAGGCGTGTTCTTACCGCTATTAGAAGCTGGCATGCAAATGATTAAAGACACCAAAGATTCACAATCTGCTGGTATCTGTATCTTTGCTGCAGCAGTAACTAACCCGGTATTGGCTTGGGCACTGACTATGTTGCTTGATAACAATGGTCTAATCGGCGATAAAGAACGTCCGAAGAAGCTATCTTTCGCAGACCGTATTGTTATCCCTGCAACCGTATTGTTGATTTGTTTTATCGCTATGATGGCGGTAGGTATGTTGGAAGGTAAATACGGTATTCCAGCATTGTTATAGTTTTAAATTTTTACCTCTTGGAACAAGCGCTATACTTGTTCCAAGGGAGCTAGATAGCGGCTCTTTAGCTATCTGTTAAACCATAGAATATTCATTTGTATACCAACTTATAGGTGGGACAAAAAATGGCAGAGAAGAACGATGTTTTTGCTAGTGCTTGGACTGGTTTTAAAACCGGCGAATGGCAAAATGAAGTTAACGTTCGTGACTTTATTCAAACTAACTACACTCCATATGAAGGCGATGAGAGCTTTCTAGCTGGAGCAACCGAAGCTACGGATCAGCTTTGGGACAAAGTTATGGAAGGCATTAAAGAAGAAAACCGCACTCACTCGCCGGTAGACTTCGATACTTCAGTAATCTCAACCATCACCGCTCACGATGCTGGCTACATTAACCAAGATTTAGAGCAAATTGTTGGTCTACAAACTGAAGCTCCATTAAAGCGTGCGATTATCCCTAACGGCGGTATTCGTATGATTGAAGGTTCTTGTAAAGCTTACGATCGCGAATTAGATCCAATGGTAAGCAAGATTTACACTGACTACCGTAAAACCCACAACCAAGGTGTATTTGACGTTTACACTGGCGCTATCATGAAGTGTCGTAAGTCAGGTGTACTAACTGGTTTGCCAGATGCTTACGGCCGTGGTCGTATTATTGGTGATTACCGTCGCGTAGCACTTTACGGTATCGACTTCTTGATGGCTGACAAAGTTAAGCAGCACCGTTCTTTAGAAGGTGACTTTGTAAACGGTTCTGACCTAGCTTCTACTATGCAGCTTCGCGAAGAAATCAGCGAGCAGCACCGTGCACTAGCTCAAATTAAAGAAATGGCAGCTAAATACGGCTGTGATATTTCTCGCCCAGCAGAAAACGCAAAAGAAGCTGTACAGTGGACTTACTTCGGCTACCTAGCTGCTGTTAAATCACAAAACGGCGCTGCAATGTCGTTTGGTCGTACTACTACTTTCTTAGACGTGTACATTGAGCGTGATATCGCTGCTGGCACACTAACAGAAAGCGAAGCGCAAGAATTAGTAGACCACTTAGTAATGAAGCTACGTATGGTTCGTTTCCTACGTACGCCTGAATACGATGATTTGTTCTCTGGTGACCCAATCTGGGCAACTGAGTCTATCGGTGGTATGGGTACTGACGGCCGTACGCTAGTAAGCCGTACAGCTTTCCGTTTCTTGAACACGCTATACACAATGGGTCCTTCTCCAGAGCCGAACATTACTGTTCTATGGTCTGAGCAACTACCTATTAACTTCAAGAAATACTGTGCCAAAGTGTCTATCGATACTTCATCTATCCAGTACGAAAACGATGACCTAATGCGTACTGACTTCGACAACGATGACTACGCAATTGCTTGTTGTGTATCACCAATGGTTGTTGGTAAGCACATGCAGTTCTTCGGTGCTCGCGCTAACTTAGCTAAAACGCTGCTTTACGCTATTAACGGTGGTATGGATGAGAAGCTTAAGATCCAAGTAGGTCCTAAATCTGACAAGATCACTGACGAAGTTCTAAGCTTTGACGACGTAATGGGTCGCTTAGACACCTTTATGGATTGGTTAGCTGAGCAATATGTGACCGCATTAAACTGTATTCACTACATGCACGACAAATACAGCTACGAAGCTTCGTTAATGGCACTTCACGATCGTGACGTTCGCCGTACAATGGCTTGTGGTATTGCTGGTCTATCAGTTGCTGCTGACTCATTGTCAGCTATCAAATTTGCTAAAGTTAAGCCTATTCGTGACGAAGACGGTATTGCTACCGACTTTGAAATTGAAGGTGATTACCCTAAATTTGGTAACAACGATGACAAAGTAGATGATATTGCTGTTGACCTAGTAAACCGCTTCATGACTAAGATCCGTAAGCTTAAAACTTACCGTGATGCGATTCCTACTCAGTCAGTTCTTACTATTACTTCTAACGTTGTTTACGGTAAGAAAACGGGTACTACTCCAGATGGTCGTAAAGCAGGTGCTCCATTCGCTCCTGGTGCTAACCCAATGCACGGTCGTGATGAGAAAGGTGCAGTAGCATCATTAACATCAGTAGCTAAACTACCATTTGCTAACGCACAAGACGGTATATCTTACACCTTCTCTATCGTGCCAAATGCACTAGGTAAAGATGACGATACCCAGAAGTCTAACTTAGCTGGCTTAATGGACGGTTACTTCTACCACAACGCTGACGTAGAAGGTGGTCAACACTTAAACGTAAACGTAATGAACCGTGAAATGTTGGTTGATGCGATGGAAAATCCTGAGAAATACCCTCAGCTTACCATCCGTGTATCGGGTTATGCAGTACGCTTTAACTCGCTAACACCAGAGCAACAACAAGACGTAATTACTCGTACTTTCACACAAAGTATGTAATTGAACGTTAAGTAGTTCTGCTTAGCAGAGACTACGGTTATAATTAACCTTGCCCAATATTTTGGGCAAGGTTTTTTTTTGGAGAAACAAATGTCAAAGATTGGGCGAATTCATTCTACTGAGTCTTGCGGAACCGTTGATGGACCAGGGATCAGGTTTATTGTATTTATGCAGGGTTGCTTAATGCGCTGCCAATATTGCCATAACCGCGATACATGGGATTTACACGGTGGCAAAGAAGTCAGCGTTACCGAATTAATGAGTGACCTTACCCCTTATCGACGTTTTATGAATGCCAGTGGTGGCGGCGTAACCGCCAGCGGTGGTGAAGCGATACTGCAAGCTGAATTTGTGCGAGACCTATTCCGAGAATGCCAAGCACAAGGTATTCATACCTGCTTAGACACTAACGGATATGTACGCAAACATACCGATGTTATTGATGAGCTATTAGATGTCTCTGATTTAGTGATGCTCGACATTAAACAAATCCATGATGAAGTGCACCAAGACCTCGTAGGTGTTAGCAATAAACGTACTCTAGACTTTGCCCGCTACTTACACAAAGTTGGCCAAAAAACCTGGATCCGCTATGTAGTTGTGCCAGGCTTCACCGATGATGAAAAGTCTGCCCATGACTTAGGTGAGTTTTTAGCCCCCTTCGACAATGTAGAAAAAATTGAGCTGCTGCCTTACCACGAGTTAGGCAAGCACAAATGGACTGCCATGGGCGAAGACTACCCGCTTGCGGGTGTCAAACCACCTAGTAAAGACACCATGGAAACCATAAGCGGTATTTTAAAGCTCTACCACGATAAAGTTATTTATTAATGGCACTGCGAGATTAAGCCTTAGATGATTATCTGCCCAATTTGTCAGCACTCTTTAAGCCTTCAAGATAAACAATGGTCCTGCGACAATGGCCATTGTTTTGATCAAGCAAAAGAAGGTCATACCAACCTGCTGGCGGTTCAACACAAGCACTCAAAACAACCTGGCGACAGCAAAGCGATGCTGCAAGCAAGGCAAAACTTTCTCAATCAAGGACATTTTGAGTTTTTGGCAAACGCTATCAACCAAGTCATCAGCCAGTGTTCTGTCCAAAGTGTTGTTGATCTGGGCTGTGGAGAGGGTTACTACACCCAAGCAATTCAAACTCAACAGAGTAGCGCAAACTCTGTGATAGGCATTGATATTGCGAAAGACGGTATTCGCATGGCCGCTAAGCGCTGTAAGCAAGCGCAATTTTTTGTCGCCAGCAATCATCGCCTGCCCATTGCCGATAACAGTATCGACTTTACGGTGAGAGTATTTGCTCCTAGCGACAACCAAGAACTATTACGCATCAGTAAAGCTAAAGCTTACTTACTAAAGGTAGTTCCTGGGGCAATGCATTTATCTAAACTACGCACTCTGTTGTACAAAGACCTTCAAGCTCACTCAGAGCAAGCTGAGGTAATGGATGGCTGGCATTTATTGGAACAACAAAAAATCGCCCAAACAAGCAATTTGAACCAAGCAGATATGAACGCATTATGTATGATGACACCCTTCGCTTGGAAGAAAAACAAAGAGTTAGAGCAACACCTTAAGCTAGGTGATAAATTCGAAATGGACTTTGAATTTGTATTACAATTGTATCAGCGAGATTGATCGTCAAAATCATCAGCCAACACAAAACTCTTATCAAAACGTTTAAAGGCTTTTCGCAACAAATCTGCTAATTCTGCGTAACGAGGTTGAGTAACAGCGGGGGCAATAGTCTCACCAGCCTCGGCTAACTTGTGATGCAGATCACGATACCAAGTCGCCAGGCTTGGCGGCAATTGTGAGTTAGCACGTCTACCTAGCCAATATAATCCGTGCAAAGGCATTAAAAAGATCACCATCGCCATCATTACAGATTGTGGTAATATTTCAGTCAAATTAGCCATGTACGGCATCATTACTGTGACCACCGCAATCGCAGGCATGGTTTTCATCGCCAGTGAAGTAGCAAAAATTACGCGATTCTCAGGAAAGATAGGGGCCAGTACACGCTGATTAGGCCAGCGTTTCATGTATTCACGACCATCATTTAACATTTCAGAGAATTTGCCCATGGGCACCTCAACACTCAAAATTGACTTAAACCAATAAACTAGTAATTTTTTTACATTTTTAGCTAGTTATTAGTATGACATATATGAATAAAATTTGCTTTCGGTTATCATTGCCACGGCAAACGGTTTCATATAAATCAGCTTATTTGTTAAGTGTAGCTTGATTGAGACCAAGGCACTAGGTCAAATCTAATTTGCCTTAGTCTGAGACTGAAAATCTGAAACAAAAAACGTGTCTCGCAATGCCCGACGTTTTTTCTTTCACTGTCTATAATTGAACAAATTCAACAACAGGTGTCTATAAATGAGCAACAAGCTGGTACTCGTTCTTAACTGTGGTAGCTCTTCACTTAAATTTGCAGTTCTTAATGCGTTAAGTGGCGAAGAGATTATTTCTGGTTTAGCGGAATGTTTTAATTTAGAAGATGCGCGCCTTAAATGGAAAGCGCAAGGCGAGAAAAACGAATCAAGCCTAGGCGCTTACGCGGCTCACCGCGAAGCCATCGAATTCATCGTAAAAAATATTCTAGAAGCTAACCCAGAAATCCTAAACGATATCGTTGCTATTGGTCACCGTGTTGTTCACGGTGGCGAGAAGTTCACCAAGTCAGCAATCATTGATGAAGCGGTTGTAGAAGGCATCGAAGCCTGTTCAGGTCTTGCTCCTTTGCATAACCCAGCGGCTTTAATTGGTATTCGAGCAGCTCAAGCTTGTTTCCCTAAACGCCCGCACGTTGCGGTATTTGACACAGCGTTCCACCAAACTATGCCAGAAAGCTCATACTTGTACGCGCTACCTTACAAGTTATACCGCGAGAAAGGCATCCGTCGTTACGGCATGCACGGTACCAGCCACTTATTCGTGTCTCGTGAAGCTGCCGCAATGCTAGAACAGCCAATCGATCAAACCAACGTTATTACCGCTCACCTAGGTAATGGCGCATCAATTTGTGCAGTTAAAAACGGTAAGAGCTTTGATACCAGCATGGGCTTAACTCCGTTAGAAGGTTTGGTAATGGGTACCCGTAGTGGCGACATTGACCCAGCCATTATCTTCCACCTTGTTGATCGCGAAGGTTACACCCTAAAAGAAGTAAACAACATGCTGCACAAGCAGTCTGGTTTAATGGGCTTAACCGAAGCAAGCAGTGATTGTCGTTACGCCGAAGAAGGTTACGGCGAAGGTAAAGAACCAGCGATTCGCGCCATGAACGTATTCACCTACCGCCTAGCGAAAAGCATTATGTCTTACGCTGCCTCAATGGACGGTAAATTAGACGCCTTAGTATTTACCGGCGGTATTGGTGAGAACTCAGCGCTAGTGCGCAAACTAACCATCGAAAAACTAGCCCTGTTAGGCTTTAGCCTAGACGAGCAAGCAAACTTGGATGCACGTTTTGGTAATTCAGGTAATATTGGCACTAGCTCAAGTCGCCCAATCTTAGTTATTCCAACTAACGAAGAAATGGTAATCGCACAAGATGCAGTGGCATTAACTCAAGCTTAATGCAGATTCTTATCAAGGCTGAGTAATACTCAGCCTTGTTCTATCACTTAACTTAAGAGGTACAGCCGTGGCTCGTACAATTATGTTAATCCCAGTTGGCGTTGGTGTTGGTGTAACATCCGTCAGCCTTGGTATGGTTCGCGCTATGGAACGTAATGGCGTAAACGTAAACTTTTTTAAACCTATTGCACAACCTAAAACGCGTGAGAAAGGTGCCGAACGTTCTACTGCTATTATCCGTCAAGCTTCAAACATTGTTCCCCCAGAGCCTTTCACTCAGGCTTACGCAGAAAACCTTATCAGTGCCAACCAAATCGACGATTTACTCGAAGGCATTGTGGCGCGTTTTAACTCTGCAACTTCTGGAGCTGAAATTGTAGTAGTGGAAGGCTTAGTGCCTACCTCAGAGTCACCTTACGCAACCAACGTAAACTACGGTATTGCCAAGGCACTAGACGCAGACATGGTGTTTGTGACTAACCCCGGTGGCGATACATCTCAGCAGCTAAAAGAGCGCATGGAAATTGCCTGTAACAACTTTGGCGGCTTGAAGAACAAACGCATTATTGGCTGCATTATTAACAAAGTTGGCGCGCCGATCGACGAGCACGAAATTACTCGTCCAGACCTGACCGAAATGTTCGATAACAAATCAGATCATTCAACCAACCTTGAAGTACTGCAAATGTTTGGCAAAAGCCCATTGCGTATCTTAGGTTGTGTGCCTTGGAATGCACCGCTTGTTGCACCACGTGCCCGAGACTTAGCTAACCATTTGAATGCCACCATCATCAATGAAGGTGACATGGATACCCGACTAGGTCGCGTAACCTTCTGTGCGCGCAGTATTCCAAACATGGTTGAGCACTTTAATGCAGGCAGCTTGTTGGTAACTTCTGGCGATCGCTCAGACGTAATTGTATCAGCCTGTCTAGCAGCCATGAACGGCGTTAAGATTGGTGCCCTGCTACTTACTGGCGGTTACCAACCAGAGCCACAAGTGCTTAAGTTATGTGAAGGCGCATTCGCTACAGGCTTGCCTGTTATGCTTATCAATTCAAATACTTGGCAAACTTCATTAGCGCTACAAAGCTTCAATGCTGAAATCCCAGTAGATGACTCTCAACGTATCGAACTAGTACAAGATTACGTAGCTGGTCATATCGACAAACATTGGATTGAATCGCTGACTGCGATTTCAGCCCGCGCCCGTCGTTTATCTCCACCGGCTTTCCGTTACCAGCTAACTGAAATGGCACGCAACGCTAACAAGCGTATCGTATTGCCAGAAGGCGAAGAACCACGCACTATCGCTGCTGCAGCTATCTGTGCTGAACGCGGTATTGCTCGTCCAGTATTGCTAGGTAACCCAGAGGTTATTCAGCGTATCGCGAGTCAACAAGGCGTGGTACTTGGCGAGAATGTAGAGATCTTCAACCCGCTAGAGATCCAAGGCAAATACGTTGCGCCAATGGTAGAGCTACGCAAAGGCAAAGGCCTTACCGAAGTTGTTGCCAAAGAGCAATTAGAAGACAACGTAGTACTGGGTACTATGATGTTAGCCAACGAAGAAGTAGACGGTCTGGTATCTGGCGCGGTTAACACCACTGCCAACACCATTCGCCCACCGTTGCAGCTAATTAAAACCGCACCGGGTTACAACTTGGTTAGCTCTATTTTCTTCATGCTGCTACCTGACCAAGTATTGGTTTATGGTGACTGTGCGATTAACCCAGACCCAACTGCTGAGCAACTAGCTGACATTGCCATTCAATCTGCAGAGTCTGCTGTTGCCTTTGGTATCGAGCCTCGTGTTGCAATGATTTCTTACTCTACCGGTAGCTCAGGCTCTGGTTCAGATGTAGAAAAAGTACGTGAAGCCACCAAAATTGCTAAAGAGCGTCGCCCTGAGCTAATCATTGATGGTCCACTTCAGTACGATGCCGCAATCATGGAAAACGTTGCTAAGAGCAAGGCGCCTAACAGCCCTGTAGCAGGTAAAGCTACCGTGTTTATCTTCCCAGACTTGAACACCGGTAACACCACCTACAAAGCCGTACAACGTAGTGCCGACCTAATCAGTATTGGCCCTATGCTGCAAGGTATGGCTAAACCGGTGAACGATTTGTCACGTGGTGCATTGGTAGACGACATTGTTTACACCATCGCACTAACTGCAATTCAAGCAGGCCAAAGCAAGTAAGTTACTTGCTTAGCAATAAAAAAGCCGATCGTAAGATCGGCTTTTTTGTGTCCGTTGTCCCGTCCGGAAATAGGTTGACATAAAGAGGACTTCTTTATGACAACACCCATTAACTCAAGCCGTAAGCGCACACAACGAGATTACACCTTGGCCTTTAAATTAGGTGTCGTAGAGCGCGTCGAAAAAGGCGAAATGACTTACAAACAAGCTCAAGCCCGATTTGGCATTCAGGGTCGTTCAACAGTACTGGTTTGGCTCAGAAAACATGGTAGGCTTGATTGGTCAAAACCATTTCAGCATCCCCTTATGCCTAATTCAAAAGAAACGCCAGCCGAAACAATCAAGCGCCTTGAGCGTGAGTTAGCCGAAGAGAAGCTACGTAACCAAATCCTCAATGGTATGGTCGATATCATGGACAATGAATACGGAGCGGGCCTTAGAAAAAAGTACTTATCCGGCACATCTGGCAAGCGAAAACCGACAGCGAAATAAACCTAGCTGCTGCATGTCGCGCGGCGGGTATTTCACGGCAATCTATTTATCAGGCGGTCGCCCGAATAGAAAACCGTAGAGCGACGTTATCGGTCATCAAAGACTGGGTACAGTACTGGCGTAAATATATGCCGCGATTGGGTGTACGCAAGCTCTACGTGTTGATAAAGCCTAAACTCCTTGAGCACGACATTAAACTTGGACGAGATGGGCTCTTTGCCTATTTGAGACGTGAGGGTTTGCTGGTTAAACCAAAGAGAAGCTTCACCAAAACGACATTCAGCAAGCACTGGATGAAGAAACATCCTAACCTGCTGAAAGAGGAAGGATTACATGATGCAGAGCATGTACTGGTTAGCGACATGACCTATCTTGAATCAGACCAAGGTGTGCACTATCTGTCGTTGGTGACCGATGCCGCTTCTCGTAAAATAGTCGGTCATCACTTGAGTGATGACATGAAAGCTGACAGCGTAGTGAAGGCCCTGAAAATGGCGGTTAAAGGTAAGCGCTATATCGCTAACGCGGTACACCACTCAGACCGAGGCTCACAATACTGCTCGGCAGTTTATCAGGATGAACTGTTGATAAACCAAATTCGACCATCGATGACAGACGGTTATGATTGCTACCAAAATGCGTTGGCGGAAAGGATAAACGGAATACTGAAGCAGGAGTTTTTACTGTACCGATGTAAAACGCTTAAAGAAATGAAGATACTTGTAAAAGAATCGATAGCGATATACAACGCTATGAGGCCGCATCTGAGTTTAAATATGGAAACGCCCAATCAGGTGCACAATAGAAAAGGCCAGCTACTGGAGCTGGCCTAAAAATCGTCAACCTATCTTAGGACGGGTCAGTTTGTTAGCTTTCTAAATAGCTAGGCCAATAAGTAAGCCCTTTTCTTGCCAAACTTTTACCTTAACACCATCCACTTCTAATTCTTTTTGCTTAGTAATGTTTAGCCACTCTTCGGGCAACTTGGCTTGATAAAAGGTGTGTACTTGCAAGCTTTGACGGTTTCTTACTTTTAACTGAGCGGCAATGCGACCATCAATACTGCAGTAGCGCCCTCCCATTAGCTCCCATTTATCTTTATCTAATAATTGAGATTGAATCAGCTTAAAATCCAAACGGTTAAGATGCTTTTGAATATCATTAATCGATGAGGACATAACTTCCATTTGCATTTGGCTGTTATGGTTATAGGCAATCTCTTTAGAAATAGCGGAGTAGTTGATGCCGGCAAAGAAGGCCAAATAAATAGTCACCGCCAACACACAAGAGACCGCACTGGCCCAAGCCCATTGGCTAGCATCCATTTGCTTGCTTTTGGCTAAACCCTGTAATTTGTTAACTTGCTTCTTAGAAAGCTGCAGCTCTTGAAAGTAATCTCGAGTAAGTTGCTTAAAGCTGCCATCTTGCGCGCTAAAGCTCATCTTAAGACACCTCCTCAATCAAGTGACCAAACTCATCACTTAAACGCTTTTTCAAGCGGGAAACGCGTGATAACAAGGTGCCTCGAGCAACTCCGCTAGTGGTGGCAATTTCTTGAATACTAAAACCTTCTACCGCCCATAAGTATAAAAGTTCGCGTTCGTCTTCAGACAAACGCTCCATCACCAAGCCAACATGTTGCTGGTCTATAAGCAGCAACTCCATGTCTTGTAGACTCTCTTCAACAATACTGGCATCAATGTATTGGTCCTCATCCACCACCAACTCCAGCTTTTTACGGCGAAAGTTATCAATGAACTCGTTGCGAATAACTCGCATCATAAAGGGTTTAAGAGGTTCAGGCGGAGGATCTTTCTGCAGCACTTTTTCGCAGCAACTTTGCAATAGGTCATAAGCCTGCTCACTATTGTGACATAGTGAAAAACTATAGCGATATAACTGGTTAAGCAGCGCGTCCGAAAATACCGGTCGGGCTTTACGTTTAAACAATTTCAGCATGCTATCTTACTGCTAACTATCCAGCAGACATTCCTTTGTTATTCAAGTAACACGGCGCTTTCACGCCGAACAAGCTATCACTTACTCACTGCGCGGTTAAACAAGTAGTAAGATTTCACTCTTAGCAACATGTCTTGCAAACTAAAGCGGTTTCCTCCACCCAGTTTTACCAACACTATGGCTGCCGCTGCTAAAGCGAACTCTCGTTTAACTCCATTTAAGTTCTTAATCAGTGACTTATCGATAGAGAACTTCTGAAGCATAAACCAAATCATCACTAATACGCAGGCTACAGCTCCCATTTTTAGAGTTTTACCATGGGCAAAAATAAAAATTAGACCCAAAACCATTAAAACTAGCTGATGAGTAGCAAAACTAGGGATTTTTGCATAGCCCGAGAAAAAGCCAGCGACGATAAAAGTCATACCTAAAGAAAAGCGTAACAACAGACCTAGCGTTTGCCAGTCTTGAGAATTCTTGCTGGTTGCCCCACGTTTACAGCGCAGCCGTTCATCAATGCTCAGCGCACCAGCCCCTAGGTTAAACAACACAAACATCATGCCCGAAAGAGTAATATCTCTAATCTGCACAAATATCGCCGGTGAAGTATAAGTGCTTACGCCAACCGATGCTCCAGGTACGGTATCAACAGGCAGCGAAACTACAAAGGTCCATAGCAAAAACCCGTAAAATAAGGCTAAAGGCCGAACCAAAAAACCTGCAGCCAAAGCCACTCCAGAAAATAACTCAAAAGCAGATAAAGTCGTTAGAAATGCCCAAGGGCTAAGTAATCCAGCAGAAAACAGATAATCTTGAAATAACTCATTAATATAACCAGTGGTCCCCATATAGTTGGCTACCATTGCCGCTTCTGTGCTTGGGTCTAACAACAAACTTAGCTTTGAGCACCCACCGATAATAAACACCAAACCAAGGCCTACCCGCAACCATAAAGCTGCGTTGTCTAATTGCTTTTGTTCCATCTTATTGCCTATTCCATTAATGACTTTACTTAGCAGTAACGAATCAGCAACAGCTTTGATTGCAGCTTTCTCAACTATTTTTTGTTTATCACTAACAAGCGGCAAATTGTACCGAGTCAAAGAGGTAGGTAGATTAAAAAGTTATAGAGCCTATAAACAATTTGTCGCTAACAGTTTTCTATGGAATGCAACTAAAAAAAAGTTACCGGAAAGCATCGCTTCTTTTTTAGGCAACATTAAAAAGTCATATAAAACAATAAGATATTTAGAAACAGTGGTTTCATACACACTTTAATCCACAGAATGTGTGGATAAAAAAATGAAAACGTAATAGTTATACACAGAGGCAGACAATTATTGAGCTCTTCATAACTATTTATTCACATTTAACCCGCTTACTCTTCATCTGTAGGTACTTTGTGAATTAAGGCCTGAATTTGATGAGCCACTCCAACCGCTTCTTCAACGTCTAGCAATACAGCAATTCCCTGCCCTTCTTCTTGGTCAAACTCAGCCACCGCACTAATGGTATTTAAGATAGGTTTGGCAAGGTGGCTTTCCACAACAAATAGCAATACATCCCGCTGCGCTTCTAAATTCAATCCAAAGAAGGTTTTTTTACGATGCACTCCTTCACCTCGCGCGTTGTTAATTACCGTTGCACCGGTCGCGCCCGCAGCACGAGCAGAATCGAGCACCAAGGTGGTTTTTTGGTCATCAACAAAGGCAAGAATCAATTTAAATTTCATCGTCATCTCCTGACAGACTAGAACTTGCTAAGAAACTGGTGACTTGCGCATAGGCAAGCACCGAAATGATTGGAAATAAACTAGCAAAGGCAATTAAGCCAAAACCGTCAAGCAAGGGGCTGCGCCCAGGTACCGATTCAGCTAAGCCTAGACCTAGCGCGGTGACTAAGGGCACTGTAACCGTAGACGTTGTCACCCCACCACTATCATAAGCCAAGGGAATGATTGCTTTAGGCGCAAATAAGGTTTGAATAACCACTAGAATATAACCAGCAATAATGTAGTAATGCAGAGGATCGCCTACCACGATCCGGTAGCTGCCTAATGCCAAGCCTAGCGCAACACCAATCGCTACAGAGATCCGCAAACCGCCTATAGATACCGCCCCACCCGACACGCCATTAGCTTTTATCGCCACCGCTAAAAGAGAGGGCTCGGCGATGGTGGTACTAAAACCTATTGCCGCTGAAAACAAGTATATCCAGGCATAAGCTGTCCAGTGTTCAGAAACCACGTACACCGTAGATTCATCTAGTCCCAAAAACTCTGCGCTGGTGAGTTGCTCTGCCATAGACTGCCCTAGCGGAAACAAGGCTTGCTCCAAACCCAGTAAAAACAGCACCATGCCTAACACCACAAATACCGTGCCCAGCAGCAACTGTTTAGGCTGATTAATTGGCCGCTTAATCACAAAATATTGAAAGACCAATATGGTCACCACAATGGGGAAAATATCCCCCAAAGTAGCAAATAGGGTTTCTAGAAAAATTAGGCTTGCGCTAATCAATAGATAATCCCGTAAAGCATGACAAACATCATCGGCGTTAACGAGGCCAACGCAATTAAACCAAAGCCGTCGAGCAAGGGATTACGGCCTTTAATGGCCGATGCTAAACCTACACCTAAGGCTGTCACCAGCGGAACGGTAATGGTTGAGGTAGTTACCCCGCCGGAGTCATAGGCAATGCCAATTATCTCTTGAGGGGCAAACATGGTTAGCAGCACTATTAGCATGTAGCCACCAATAATGATTAGATACAGCGGCCAACCTTTTATGATGCGAATAACGCCAATCACAATCGCTAGGC
Source organism: Agarivorans aestuarii (assembly GCF_019670125.1). Taxonomy (NCBI): domain Bacteria; kingdom Pseudomonadati; phylum Pseudomonadota; class Gammaproteobacteria; order Alteromonadales; family Alteromonadaceae; genus Agarivorans; species Agarivorans aestuarii. The sequence continues at coordinate 1,423,385 of NZ_AP023033.1, read as the reverse complement.
CAACGGCAAAGGCTACACTTAAACGCAGACCGGCGGCATACTCCTGCATACTGGTTTCGGTATTTTCAATATGCTTGGCTTGTGCGGCTACCTCTGCGGCCTCTTTAGCAACAGCCACTAAGGCAGGTTCGGCAATGGTAGTGCCAAAGCCCAAACAAAATGCAAAACTTAGCAATGCCAGTAAACTGCCTTTATTGGCAAAGGCATGGGCGAGGTTTTCACCTATGGGAAACAAGCCTAACTCTAGGCCCATGACAAAAAAGCTTAAGCCCACGATTACCATTACTGCGCCAGCTAAAATACTCAAGACATTGGGCAAACTACTATCGAGTACTCCCCATTGAAAAAACAGCACAACAACAACGATGGGCGAAATATCGCGAAGACTTTTAAGTAACGAAGAAAACAGGTGAGAAAAACGAAACCCCATATACGCTCCTTGTATTAAACCTTTGAATCAAAGGCTTAATACAAGCTTAGCAGAGCGTTAGTTTACGCTTGGTTGTAAAGGCTAATAAAGGGCTAAATTGTGATATTTGTAGTTAGATTTGGTTTTGGAATATCAGTACTTTTAAACCATCATCGAGGCTTTTTTCTTGCACTGTGACTGGCCTTTCTAGAGTTTCAAGCCACGTTAGCTGGGGCGCTTCACTCGCGACTGCATCCAACAAAAAGTCTCGGCTTAACCAAGGCGCATTTAAACACAACATCGCTATGCCGTTTTCGCTTAACAAACTAGGTAGCTGGCGAATGATGCGTGGGTAGTCTTTTTCTACTAAAAAACTGCCTTTTTGCATCGACGGAGGATCAGCAATCACCAACTCATATGGACCATGTTTACGCAGCTTACCCCAAGACTTAAACAAATCATGACCAAAAAAGCGCGCCTTCTTGTCATCCAACTTATTAAGGCGCAAATTGTCGCGGCCAACACTTAGCGCGGCTTTACTCATATCGATGTTAACCACCGACTTAGCACCGCCAGCGATGGCCGCTACGGCAAAGCCACAAGTATAAGAGAATAGATTAAGTACTTGCTTAGCCTCGGCATGCTGCGTCACCCACTCACGCCCTTTGGCCATATCTAAGAAAATGCCAAAGTTTTGATGAGTGCCTACTTCAACCTTATAACGTAAACCAAGCTCTGATACCTCAGCAGGTGTTTGCTCGCAACCCCATAAGTGATTCACCGGAGCCATGGCTTGGTCACGCTGTTGCAAAAATACACCTTCTACCAAAGGCTCTGCACTTAGCTGCTGCACTAATTGGTTAATTAGCTCATCACTTAACGGGGCATAAGCAACAATCAACATTACCGGTGGCAGCCATTCGATGTTGAATGACTCAGCCCCTGCTATGCAGTGGCCACGGCCATGCACCGCGCGTAAGGCTTGTTGATTAAGGACGGGCAGCTCAAGCTTCATCTACAGGTTCACTCTTTTTCTTTAGTTCGTCAGGGTGGCTAAGGATACGCGAGAACCAGTGTCCACTGTTACTCGATTCCAGACCAATTTTAATAATCATGGTCAAAGGCACCGACAACAACATGCCTACACTGCCAAACAACCACCCCCAAAAGATTAACGATAGCACCACCACCAAGGAAGAAAGGCCTAAACCCTTGCCCATAATGCGCGGTTCTACAACATTGCCCATCACCAAGTTTACCGATACATAAAGGCCAGCAACCGCTAAGGCCTGACTAGGCCCCAGCTGCAATAAAGCCAGTAATACTGGCGGAATAGCCGCAATTAGTGAGCCCACGTTAGGAATGTAATTAAGCAAAAAGGCTAAAATCCCCCACAGGATCGCATAGTCTAAATCCAGTAAGGTCAGCACAATGGTGATGGGAATGGCGGTAAACAAGCTAATTAAGGTTTTAACGGCAATGTAGCTATTTACTGCTTTAAGAAATTTATTCACCTGAGACATTCGCACGCCGGGATTATGGATGGCGTCGTGCATCCGTTGCGGCATAGTATCGGCTTCAAGCAACATAAAAATGGTAACCAACAATATAATGAAGATATTAGCAGCAGCACCACTTAAGCCGGTTAAGGTATTAGCAAATAAACCTAAAATGATACCCGGGTCGAAGTAATCAGTGACGACGCTCATCGACAGTTCAATATCAAATCGCGCGGCAAACTCAGTTAAACCGGCCAGTTGCACCAATAGTTGTTCTCGGTATATGGGAATTGAGGCCCGAAAATCGCTAATAGAACTGCCTACAACGCCCGCTAACAATATGATTAAACACACTATCAGCATTAATACCAAGAACACCGACAGCACCCGAGGGATCCGAAGGCGAGTTAAAAAGTTAACGATGGGGCTAGCGATAATGGCAATAAACATCGACATTAAAAACGGAATTAATACCGGTGTTGCGGCTTTAAGCCCAGCCAACAAAACCACTAAAGCAGCCGCCGTTACCAAGCCATGGCGCATTGAGGTGGGTTGATTCACCACTCACTCCTAGAAATAACTGATTATGCTCAGCAGTTTAGCTTGCATAAGCGCTGGCGAAAAGGCTAAATAAAATTGAAACCTAAACAGGAGTAACCAGATGTTTTACTTATGTAGCCTAGGTAGCAACATTCGGCCACTTGAGCATCTGCCTGCAGCGCTGTGTCAACTAGGTGAACGCTTGCATACACTCACCATTAGTTCGTTTATCGAAACCACGCCTTGGGACATGCAAACTGAGCATAAATTTGTCAATGCCCTTGGCTGGTTTGAATCAAAGCAAAGCCCCAGCCAGCTTAAGCAATTTTTTAATCAGCTTGAAGCAAGGCATGGGCGTAACCGCAACGATCCGCTCTCAAGCGCTAAAGACAGAAGCCTAGACATTGATTTAATTGGGCCGGTTGAACAGCAAGCTGCGCTCGCTTATTTGGAGATAGACCCATTTTTGCTCTTGTTACAACAACAGCTGTTTGCAAAGCCAACTAAAGCACTCGCTGATGCCCTAGCAATAAACCTGCAACTTAGCCCACAGCGCTGCTTACCACTGGGTGAGCGACCTACCACCATCCACTTTAATTGAACACCCCGTTAAGTATTCATTATTAATCAGCAATTCTATGGTTTGCCACACGGGCTCTATGCCGCCCTCTTTGGCTAAGGGGGTTTGCGCCAAAACTCGTTCACGATGCTGCTGATCATGTTCTTCTAAAAACAACATTGGCCCAGGCTCTATTCCATTCACCCTTACCTCGGGTGCCCAGTGGCTAGCATAGGCTTTAAGCATATTCGCTAAACCCGCTTTTGAGGCGCAGTAAGAACGAAATTTAGCATGGGGCTGCTGAGCATAAATATCACTCATAACCACCACACAACCTTTGGCTTTGTGTAGGGCTGGGTACATGCATTCGTTAATCAGCTTTGGTGCCAACATATGCACCGCATACATGGCATCAAAAAAACAGGCTTGCTCCGTAGGGCTGTGGCTTGGGTCATCACTCACAAATAGCGAAGCGTTGTGAATCAATACATCCAAGCTTTCACACTCACTGGGTAAACGTTCAACAAAGCTTAATAGCTGGTCACGTTGGCTAAAATCGGCTTGCAATAGAATTACACCTAGCTCTCTTAGCTCGTCTAGCTCTGCGCGCTCACTTCGATATTGACCGATAACCCGATAACCTAAGCCAACAAACTGATGTGCAAGAAAAAAACCTAAACGCCGACCTACTCCCGTAATCAAAACCGTCTTCATCTTGCTTCCCATCCCCAAAAACTCTGCTATTGTTAACTAAATCAAAGAGTAACATGGCTAGCCCTGACAAGGACTGCTCAACATTATGAAAATACTACTTACCGGTGGAACTGGCTTCATCGGCAGCCGCTTAGTAAAACATTTACAATTTAGTCATGAACTGACGATATTGTCACGCAACCCGATTAAGGCTTATCAAAAACTGGGGCATAATTTGCTGGCCATTGCTTCGCTTAAAAATCTAAATAACCTTAACGAGTATGATGCAGTTATTAACCTAGCTGGCGAGCCCATTGCCAACAAACGTTGGACCGAACAACAAAAAAAACGCATCTGCGATAGCCGCTGGGCCTTAACCGAACAACTAGTTGAGCTGTTTGCGAAAAGTGAGCAGCCACCAGAAACCTTTATTAGTGGCAGCGCCATTGGATATTATGGCGAACAAGGCCAACAGACCTTGGATGAAGCCAGTATTATCGAAGACGACTCCTTCCCCCATCAGGTTTGTAAAACCTGGGAACAAATCGCCTTAAAAGCGGCGAATGAAGATACCCGCGTTTGTGTATTACGTACTGGAGTTGTTATTGGCATAGAAGGCGGCGCCTTAGCTAAAATGCTACCAGCTTTTCGCTTAGGCTTGGGAGGCCCTGTGGCGAATGGCCAGCAGCAAATGTCTTGGATTCACATTAGCGACATGGTTGATGCAATTATATTTTTACTTAATAACCAACAGTGCCACGGCGCTTACAACTTAACCTCGCCAAACCCTGTCACTAATCAACAGTTTAGTCAGGCACTCAGCAAGCAACTAAAACGCCCTTGCCTGTTTCGTGCCCCTGCTTGGGTGCTAAATACTGCCATGGGTGAAATGGCCAGTTTAATCACTGGTGGGCAAAAGGTGCTGCCTAAACGACTCAGCAACGAGGGCTTTAACTTTCGCTACAAAGAGCTAGACCACGCCTTCAAAGAAATACTGTTGCGTAGTTAAAGCTGTCCACCCCAAAGGCTTATGCTCATTGCAGCATATAAGCGGCCGTGACCAAGTGTCTGTAAGCTTACCTCACAGCTTTATAAGTAGTTTTCACCAATTGAATAAGCCACGGTTTGGCTAATAGCAGCCAAGGGCAAGCTGCTTTGCAACTGCCAGCTGTTAAACACCTCTTGCACGGCTTTTAGCCCTTTTATACTGGTAGGCGCTTTGTTCACCACACCACGGTTAACTAAATAGGCCACCACATCGTTAGACAAGATAAAGGTATCTTTGCCCATGCGGCGCAAGGCATAAGACGCTGAGTTACCACCTAGGCGTGCACCTTGTTTTTTAAGCAATAACCATAAACCCACAATGTCGTCGCTTGGCCACTGAGCCACAAATTTGCCAAAGCTGCCATGCTCGCTGGCAAGGTCTAAGATCATCTGGGCGTTATGTGGCACGGTGATGATTTTTTGGCGATTGCGAATAATGCTGACATCGTTACATAAACGTTCAATATGGCTGTCGTCCAGCATCAGCATTTTTTCTGGGTCAAAGTTGAAAAAGGCCCGCTCAAAATCTGGCCATTTGTTTTCTACCACTCGCCACACAAAGCCAGACTGGAATATGGTTTTAGTCATGGCCGACAACCAGCGGTCATCACTAATGCCAGCTAAATGCTCACTGCTTAAAGGGGTAGTCAGTAAATGTTGTAACGCAGCATCGCCACCTTTACGCTCCGCGGCTCGTTGCCAAATAGAAGAAAAGTCTTCAACCACAATCAATCCTTATTTGTTAAATCAGAGATGCCTAAGTGAGAATTATTCTATACCGCTTAGCAATATTGACTAAAGCCTGTTGTTTAGCATTTTTTAATAGCAACTGATTCGACCACACTGACAAAAATATTTAACATTAGAAATCTGTAACATAAAAGCGTTATAGTTTTCATAAACCTAAATGAAGATAGCGAAATATGCCTAGCAAACTTAAACATGATTTTGAGTTTGAGCCAGACTACGGATACACCTTAAGCCAACTTAAAGCGCTGCATCCAGATGATCGACCCAGAGGCTTTAAAAGCTTTTGGCAAAACAAATATCAGCATGCCCTGCAAATTAGGCCCGACGTCGCTATTCAAGATTGCCACCAAGACACTCCCAACTGGCGCATTTTTAAGTGCTATTACAACTCTACTAAGCAAATGCGTTGCGGCGGCTGGCTGCTACTTCCCCACTCGGGTGTGGTAAAACAAGCAATCATTAGTGCCCATGGTTATGGTGGTATCGAACAAGTAGACTACCCAGTATCACTTAAAAATACAGCAGTGTTAATGCCCTACTCACGGGGCATTGGCTTAAGTGCCAAAGCGCCTATTTCAGACAACCCCATGTGGCACGTACTGCACAACATTCAAGATAAAGAGCGCTACATTATTGGCGGTTGTGTTCAAGATTTATGGTGTGGAGTTAGCGCCCTGTTACGCCTATTCCCACAAGTTACCAATAAAATAGGTTTAATGGGCAGCAGCTTTGGTGGCGGACTAGGCATATTCGCTAGCGCTTTTGACCCACGCATTCAACGTGCTCATTTTCATGTTCCCACTTTTGGTAACGTAGCGCTGCGTTTAAAGCTGGCTACCCACGGCAGCGGCAAAGCATTACAAGACTTTTACCAACAGCAACCCAAACTCGCATTAAGTACATTACGCTATTTTGACTCAGCCACCGCAGCCACTTACTTAAGGTGCCCTAGCCATTGGGCCTTGGCCTTATTTGATCCTTTTGTCGCACCACCTGGGCAGTTTTCGGCTTACAACAACGCTCCTCAGCCTAAACAACTTACAGTGCTAAAAGCAGGCCATTTCGACTACCCCGAGCAACAGCAGCAGCGCCAACAGGTTAATCAACAATTGGCTACATTTTTTGCTGAGCTCACTAAGCATGAATAGAGAATATCATCGTTGGTGGAGCCCCAATTTGCATCGCGATATGGAGCTGTTGGTATTCGGTCACGCAGGGGCTAAAGTGCTGGTATTTCCTACTCGCGGCGGGCGTTTTTATGAATACGAGAACCTAGGGCTAGTTAACTCAATCGCTCACAAAATTAATGCCGGACAGCTTCAATTATATTGTGTAGACAGCATCGATATAGAAAGCATGTATTGTTTTTGGGCCCACCCTGCTGGGCGTATTCAGCGCCACCAGCAATACGAAGACTACATTCTGCGCGAAGTACTGCCCTTAATGGCGCAAAAAAATGACCACCCTTGTACCATCTCTCACGGCTGCTCCTTAGGTGCTTATCACGCCGCTAACATTGTATTTCGCCACCCTCACTTGTTTAACAAATTGGCAGCTTTTTCGGGCCGTTTCGACCTTACTTGGCAGGTTGAATCTTTCAGTGATTTATTTGAAGGCTTTTACAACGACAACGTCTATTTTCACACACCCACCCATTACCTAGTAAACCTAAACTGCCCTCAACGTTTAGCCGAGCTAGCCAATACCGATTTACTGTTCATTATTGGTAATCAAGATCCCTTCCTGCAAAATAACCACACCCTAAGCCATATTCTTAATCACAAAGGCTTAAATCATCGGATGATTGAATGGCAGGGCCGCGCCCACCGGGGGCGTTACTGGCGAGAAATGGTGCCGCAGTATTTGTAGCGGTTCAATTAAAATATGTAGGTCTTTAATATGTTTAAAAACAGATATCGTTTTATATGTTTATTTTTTTATTGTGCTTTGATAAGCAGTTGCAGTGAGAAGAATAACGAAATGAAACTATCAGAAGTATTTTCAACGAAAACCGCCAAGTTTATCGAAGCGGTTGTAGAAAAGAATTTTGACAAAGCCAATGAGCAGTTGCATAAGGGAGCCAGTATTAACGAAATAGGGCTCAATGGAATCACTCCGTTGCTATGGGTTTATACTGATTCAAATGATACGCATAAGCTTGTAGAGTATATGCTACTCAATGGAGCAAACCCAAGTTACCGAGATGAACAAGGTTTCTCTGCATTGTATTTAGCTACAGGCGGAGATCGGAAAGAGATCCTTGAAGTGCTATTGAAATATGGTGGAGACCCTAATTTGGAAGCGCCAGAAAAATTGGGCGGAGCATTTAGAAGAACGATGTTAATGGTAGCTATTTCTAATTTTAGAGAAGAGTATTTTAATCTGTTATTGGATCATGGTGCAGATGTAAATTGGAATATAGAGGGCAATAAAGGTTCGCTAAATGTAATTCAATCAACTATAAATGTCGGTCGTTTTGATTGGACTTTATTTTTCCTTAAAAAAGGATTCAAGGGGAATTTACAAGAAGTTGCAGTGTCAGCTCATGTTACAAAGGTATCCGATGACATGAAGCCTTATAAACAAGACGTTTTTACTTATTTAGAAACTAAAGGCGTTAACATACAGCAAGCCATTGCGAATTTCGAAGCCAGAGGCGTTGTTCTTAATGAGTAAAGAAAATAAAGTTAAAAGGACACCTAATTTTTTTAACTAGTCCAAATAGAGGAAGCCTCAACCACAGCACATGTTAGTTAACCTGGGCTAGGGCTAGGGATAAGGAAGTAACAATAACTCTGCAACCCAGTACTTAATCTAGCTTCATGTTTCTGTCGAGATAGTTTTGCTTAGTTTAAGGCGAAGCTGCGTGCCAATAGCTAGCCTAATGCAAGTAGCTTCAACACCGAAATAAGTAAAAGTAGCCGCTAGAAACTAGTTTGTTATCCCGAGCTCAGGTTAGTTATTTGGACTAATATCCGTATTTTTTCGTGACCTCACTCCACCAAACACTTTAACAAGCGCGCCTCAAGATTTTCATCAAGTTTATCGGCGATCACTTCTATGCGGCTTTCTAGGCAGTCATCTAGCTCAGCTTCGCTTAGGCCATCGCTGGTGTAGTTGTAAGCAAATACGCCGCTGCTAGTGATAAATACGGCTTTTATACGCTCTACTTTTAAACTTAATAGCAGCAAACACAGCTTCTTGCGGTCGAATACTTTATTGGGGGCAAAACGCCAGCCTATACTGCTAAACCCTTCGCCTTGGTTGCTGGCTTTTAAGTAACCCCTCTCTGGAATAACTTGCTCGGAGGCAAGTGGTTTATCGTGACCATGATGATGATGTTCATCGGGTGCATAGCTACCCGCCGTAGCGCCTTGCAGGCAGCTAATGTCCATCTGACCTTTTTTGCTAAACAGAACTTGCGCAACTTTGCGACCGTGTTGAGCAACATATTCACGTAGCTGTTGCTGCTCATCTGTTTGATAAAGGTCTAACTTATTGCCTATCACCGTATCGGCTATGGCGATTTGTTGGTTGAAGGTTTCGTGGCTAGTGTAACGGGCATCACTAAGGTTTCTGGCATCCACTAAGGTTATGGTTTTGTTTAGTGCTAACACTTGTTGGTAATACTTGGATGAGAGCACTTGTAACACTTCTTTTGGATGACCTAATCCGGTAGGTTCGATGAGTAGCCTGTCTGGGGTTGATTCACTTAACAACTGATTTAATGCGATTTGCATTGGCAAGCCCGCAGCGCAGCACATGCAGCCTCCTGGTACTTCGCGAATATACACTTGTTGCTGCTGATGTTGGCCTTTTAACAAAGCGCCATCTATACCAATTTCGCCAAACTCATTCACGAGCACCGCCCAGCGTTCGTTTTCTGGTTTATTGCGCATTAGCTGCAAAATAGCGGAGGTTTTACCTACACCTAAAAAGCCGGTGATGATATTAGTTGGTACGGCGCTAATGGGCTGGCGCTTACTGCTCATGGTTTGTGTTCCAATTAATTAAAAAAGGTAAGCATTGCTGCAAAAACTAAGTATTGGTTATAGCATTACTTGACTGAGGAAAGAACGTTGATTACTAGACTAACTCAACCAAGCCTTTAAGTTTAAGACTTGGTTTAATGAAGGGGCTAAACAAGTAATACAGGTTAAAAAAGCTGAAAGCCTTAATGCTCTGGGCAATCGCAATTGTTGTGATCATGCTGGTGACACAAACGATAATTCATCCAGTGGCCAACAGCTACTAACGTTGCGCCTAACAAGGTAAGCGATTTTTCGCCAATTTCCCCAATACGGTCTTCACCAAGGGCGACTGCCAAAATCAATAGAGCCAAACCTGCAACACCCCATAGCAGCACTTTGGTTCGTTTGTGTTGTTTACACCCCATGGTGAGTGCATAAGCACTAATGGGTATAACCGCTACTACCATCCAAAGGTGAAAAGCCTCGTTGTGTAAAGGTAGCGCAACCATGCTGGGCACTAAGACAAACAACAGAGGTAATGCCAAACAATGAATGGCGCACGCAAGTGATAAACCGATGGCGAACTTATCGCCGATTGCTTGAGTGACTTTCATTAACTTTCCTTGTTTTAAATGTTGATTAAATTAAGCCGCTTGCTGAATACAGTCTTCGCATAGGCAGTTCATTTCCAATTGCTGACTAACTAAGGTAAAACCAGCCTGCTCGGCATTGTGTTTTAACTCGTTAATGGTTGAAGCAGCGATGCTGATTTCTTTTACTTTGCTGCACTTGCCGCATATCAAAAATTGCGGTACCCCATGGCTATGGCTGCAGCAAATATGCGCACAAGCGACATATTTATTGGCCAAGCTAAGTTTGTGCACAAGGTGCTCGGTTTCTAGAAAATCAAGGATGCGATACACCGACATGGCAGGAATGCTTTGGTCGAATAGTTGCTTACAATAATCGGTGAGTTCATAAGCAGAGAGCGCTTTGTTTGACTGCACCAAGCCAGATAACACCTGTTTGCGTTTGGTAGTTAAGCGAACACCTCGTTGCTTGCAGTGTTGCTCGGCATGTTGAATAACGCTATCAATTTGCATCATAAATTTGCTCACATTTTGTTTTACTTGATTAAAAGTAACCCGCCGACAAAATGTTACGTTATATCATAACCGTAATTCAAGGCTTATTTTAATTTTATGTTCGAGGTAAATTGCAATGGCCTAATTAATAGTAAAACCAGATTGACCAACAAACCTTTAGGCGCTTTATAAGTAGGAGTAATAAAGAGGCTATATGTTGCATCGCTTATAGCCTCTTTAGGAATATGTTCAGAACAATAACAAAAGACATTAACGCCGAATAATGATTGAAGCTTCTAACTGGAAGCTACGCCCAAGCTCTTGTTCAATGCGCGCTTTAAGCCCATCTAATTGTTGGTCGTTTAGTGAATGTTCACTAACCAACTGCAAATGTAAAGTGAGCGGCTTGGTGCTTTGGGCGCGAACTGTTCGCAGTAATACCTGGTTAAAGGTTTTACCTTGCAGGCGCTGCACTATTTGCGCTTCTTCTGATAGGCGGTTAAAGCTAAATACCAGTGGAATGCTCACAAGGGTCACTGCGACTAATGCGATGCCGAGTCCCTTTTTGGCGCGAGTGAACGGAGCAAAACCTAAGGCTAAAAACGTTAAAGCGGCCGAAAATACAATGCCGGCTAAGTTAGTTAAAAACAGCAAAAAGGCGCCAGATGCTACACCAACATTAAGCCAGCCTAAGCCTATGCCAGTTACCGCTAAAGGCGGCACCAAGGCCACAGCAATAGCAACGCCTGCCAAGCTTTTGGCCGCATCAATTCGCGCATGGGCATAAGCACCGGCAATGCCGGAGATAATAGCCACCCCTAAATCAAGCAAATTGGGGCTTAGGCGCGCCGAGATTTCTGGTGTAATCACTTCCATTGGAATAATAAAGCTGGCGCCTGCAGCAAAGCCCAAGGCCACACACAAGCCAGTAAACAAAGTACCTAAACTGGCGGTCATTAAACTGGGATCTTGGCGAGTAAGCGCCATAGAAAGCGAAATAATCGGCGCCATTAACGGCGCTAAGATCATCGCACCAATTATCACCGGTGCCGAGCTGGCATAAAGGCCAATAGTAGCTAATAACGTAGACAAAACCATTAGGGTTAAAAAGGCTGGCGAGGTAGTGGCGTTGTCGCGCAGCAGTTGATACAGATCTTTAAACTCTTCTTTGGCTGCGTGGGCGATCCACGGTAAAGGCTTAGCGGCCATGGCATTTATCGCTTCACCTTCTGGCAAGTTGGCGATTTTGCGGCTCTCTTTTACTGCAGTGGCGCTGTCTTGGCAGAGCATGTCTGCAGAGGGCAAAATACTCAGTGCTCGGTGTTCGCATTCAATGCTTAAGCTGTCAGCCTTAGCGATTACCCCATCGTGCCAATACTCCAACTCATTCTCAGCTTTAACTTCTATCGATTTAGATTTGATTAAACTAAGAAAACGCGGCTTTTTCACCACCCGACCAAACATCGCCAAGACCAAAAAGCGAAACATTTCCATAATACTGCGCGGCGCTAACAACATGCTTTCTAGCATGCCGTCGTTACAGTGAGTATCGACAAGAATGCGCTTCGACAGCATAGAACCTTGAGCATGCTCAATAATCACTAAACCCACCAAAGAGGTTTCTAAACAGGTTTCACTGCTGGTGGTTAAGCTGAGTTTTTGCGGTTTAATTTCGCCAATTTTGCGTATGTTTTGCCAAGTCTGGGCAATGCGCTGTCGCCACGAAGCATTGTGCCCGCCAGGTCGCAGGTTAAAGCTATGTCCTACCACTAAGTGATTTAACACCACTCGCTGGTTACAACGCAGTACATCAATTTTTGTGGCTTCGGCTTGCTGAAACTCGGCCAATGCTTTCTCTGGAGAGTTAGCCAAACTAAAAGCCCGGCGGGCATGGTTTGCTTTAGGGTGAGGCAATACCGCAACAACCCATTGCTGCTCCACTGCAAGCGCAATGGCAGCAGTTAAGCTTTCATCACTGAGATAACAATAAACCAGGCTTTCGGCTTTAAACTCGGGCGGTTGGTTCGCATCCCACATTTTTGGCAATATTACATCGTCGAACAGTGGAACGAGTTTTTGACTCACCATGTCGCTGGCGTCGGGCTCAAATAACAAAAAACTATCGGCCATTCCTGTTTCCATACAAGAGTTTAGATCTTACCTCAGCATGGGGGCTGTCGCTTAAAACTGCAAGTAACAGCGCTACCAGTTAGTACCCATTTTTTAGCGCTCTGCTCATTTAGCACTGCCTAAATATTCTACATTTAGCCTTGATAACCATAGATTTTCTTTGTGGCCTAAAATTTTTTTATTATTAATAACAAATAAAACAGTTAAACAAGCATCACGACTAAAGCCTTAATTTGCGGGCATTTAGACGTCCATGCGGCTAACTAAACTTGAAAGCATCGTTTATTTTGTAAACAAGATGCAAAAAACCGCCGCTATTTTTTTCTAGTGTATTCTGCTATAACTTCCCTGAAACACTAAGGGTTCACGCTGTTTTGCAAGGATAGTGCAGAATATGAACTCAATAAAAATAACGAATTAAAAACACAACAAGGACCATTATGAAACGTGTCATTCAATCTGCGATTGCCGCAGTAACACTGTTATCAAGTGCTGCTTTTGCTCAGCAAACATTGCTACAAGAAATCACCGAATCTGGCGAGCTACGCGCTTGTTTTGATGCTGGCTACATGCCATTTGAAATGAAGGCCAAAAACGGCCAGTTCATTGGTTTTGATATTGATTTAGGTAAGCAAATGGCGCGTGCAATGGGCGTTAAATACGTACCAGTAAACACCGCTTGGGACGGTATTATTCCTACCCTACTTACTGGTAAGTGTCACCTAATTATGGGCGGCATGACCATTACGCCACAACGTAATATGCAAGTTAACTTTGCAGACCCATACGTAGTCATTGGCCAATCAATCCTACTTAGCCCTAAATTAGAAGACAAAGTAACCAGCTACCGTGACCTAAACAGCGACCAATACACTGTGGTAACTAAATTAGGTACTACTGGTGAAGGTGCAATTAAGCGCTACATTCCTAAAGCTAAAGTAAATCTATTTGAAACCCAATCTGAAGCGGTACTAGAAGTGACTAACGGCAAAGCCGATGCCTTCATTTACGACTTACCGTTTAACGCGATTTATGCGGCAGAAAACCAAGGTCAACTAACTCACCTAGATCAACCGTTCACTTTTGAACCACTAGGTTGGGCTGTTCGCCAAGGCGATCCTGATTTCTTAAACTTCTTGAACGGTTACTTGCGTCAAATTAAAGGTGACGGCACCTACGACCGCATTTACGACAAGTGGTTTAAAGACGACGCTTGGTTAAAACAAGTTCAATAGAAAGACTTAAGTGGCTGCCCTTAGCAGCCACTTTTCTTTACTAAGCGCGCCTTAAGCGTGCTTAGTAAAGTAAAACCAAATATTAATAAAAGAGCTTCAGATGCAAACTCAAGCAAGCAAAATTCTGTGGAATGGTGTTTTTGTTGCCATTTTACTTAGCCTATGCGGACTCATTTATCTGTCGGGCGAAAAAATTGACTATAACTGGAACTGGCAACGTGTTGTTCCTTACATCGTAAATAACGAAGCAGCCAGCGTTAGTGCGCCGCAAGACGGCAGCATAGAAAGTAACGCCGCTGGGCAACTGCAGCTGGTATCCGATGTAGGTGAAGTATTAGTAAACCTTGCTGAATTTGAAAACATTTCGGTATATGAAGGCGATTTGGTTTTTGAAGGCGACCAACTGGCCTCCTCTGAAGAGTGGCGAATTGGCCCGCTCACCGAAGGCTTAATTGTTACGATTAAAATTTCATTATGGTCATTGGTTTTTGCCATTTTGCTTGGCTTAGTGATTGGCTTAATGCGTATCGCCGACAACCCAGCGCTGCGTAAACTGTCGATCACCTATATTGAGATTATTCGCGGCACACCACTGCTGGTACAAATTTTTATTGTGTACTTCTTCATTGGCACCGTATTCGACTTAGAACGCTTTACTGCAGGTGTGATTGCTTTATCGGTGTTTACTGCTGCCTACGTAGCGGAGATCATCCGCTCAGGTATTCAATCTATTCCTAAAGGCCAAATGGAAGCCGCGCGCTCGCTGGGTATGAACTACCCACAAGCCATGATAAATGTGATTTTGCCTCAGGCATTTAAACGTACCTTGCCACCAATGGCTGGCCAGTTTATTAACCTAATTAAAGATTCTTCACTGGTATCGGTGATCTCGATTACCGATTTAACCAAAGCCGGACGAGAAGTAGTAAGTGGCAGTTTTGCGCCCTTTGAAGTGTGGTTTACCGTAGCCCTGCTTTACTTAGTACTTACCAGCAGCCTGTCTTGGGCTATTCAACGCTTAGAAAAGAGGTTAGCTGCCAGTGACTAAAGATTATCAAGGCGACGACATGATCGTTGCAAAAAAGATTAACAAAATTTACCCCAATGGCTGTCATGCATTAAAAGACGTATCGGCAACGGTAAACCGTGGCGAAGTAGTGGTGATTGTAGGGCCATCTGGCTCGGGTAAGTCAACGTTTTTACGTACCTTAAACCAGCTAGAAACCGTAAGCAGCGGCACCATTCATATTGATGGCACCGATATGTACGCCAAAGGCACCAACATTAATAGCCTGCGTGAAGAAGTAGGTATGGTGTTCCAAAACTTCAACTTGTTCCCACACAAAACAGCCTTAGGCAATGTAATGCTAGCGCCAATAAAAGTGGCTAAGCGCCCTGCCCAACAAGCCGAAGATGAAGCCAAAGCCTTGCTACTTAAAGTAGGTTTAGCAGATAGAATGGGCAACTACCCTTCTCACCTCTCTGGTGGACAGCAGCAACGTGTTGCGATTGCTCGCGCCCTAGCGATGCAGCCAAACATCATGTTGTTTGATGAGCCCACCTCAGCGCTAGATCCAGAAATGGTAGGCGAAGTATTAGACGTGATGAAAGGCCTAGCTGCCGACGGTATGACCATGGTGGTAGTGACCCACGAAATGGGCTTTGCCCGAGAAGTGGCAGACCGAGTATTGTTTATGGAAGACGGCGAGTTATTGGTTGAAGCCTCTCCTGAAGCCTTCTTTGGCAATCCTAGCCACCCAAGGCTGCAGCAGTTTTTGTCGATGGTTCTTTAACGAGACTTTGAATTACACAACAAAAAGGGAGCTTAAGCTCCCTTTTTGTTTGCAGGCGTTACACCAACACCTTCAACTAAATTGCTGCCAAAACGCCCGCACAATCTCTTTATCTGCTCGCTCACGTAACTTGATTAAATAAATGGGTACTTGGCTACTATAAGCAAATTGCTCCACTTTCAAGCTTACCAATAAGCCCTGCTCTAGCTCTTGCTGCACAATGTGCTCGGGCATTCTTGCCCAACCTAAGCCTGCTAACAGCAATTCCTTTTTCAGATGATAGTCATTTACATACCAGCGTTGGCCACCAGCAATCACATTAATATTGTCTGAACGTGCCTCGGAGCCAGAATCAGCCAATAAAATATGTGGTTTGTTACGCAACATGCTTTGTTTAAGCACTTGTTCGTGCTGCTCAAACAAGTGTGGTGCAGCTGCAGTTATCATGTGAACTTTACCTACTTCTACAAAATCAAAGCGACCATCTAAACCTATGTTGGGTGCCAAGGCTAGATCGGATTGTTGCTTTAACAGAGCTTCTAGAATGCCAGATAAATGGCCAGTGTCTAAGTTAAGTTGCAACTTACTATAGTGTTTTGAAAAAGCCTCTATTTTGCTCACTAGCGGTGGTAAATAGCACATTGGGCTTAAGGTGAGAGCAAGCTCCGGATCGGCGCCTTGCGCAAGCTCATGGCCTAATAGCTCCAACTCATTCGCTTGTTTAAGCAAACTTTTGGCTTTAACTAAAAATCGCTCTCCTTCTGCGGTAAGTGTGGGGCGATAACTAGTGCGATTAAACAGAGTAATAGAAAAGTACTGCTCTAAGCTTTTAACCGATGCACTTAAGGTAGGTTGGGTTTTGTTTAAGTGCTGCGCTGCTGCGCGAAAGCTCCCTAGCTTGGCAACACTCACAAAGGCGCGTAGCTGCTCATGATTCATGTTCACTCTCGATATTGACACCCTTACAAACAGCTTAATCTATATAGATAAATACAATCAAGATTATCCAAATAAGTGATTATTTATCTTTCATGACATTTGCTATTCTGCGCAGCACATTCACAAGCTCAATGGCTTACATTGAAAGAGGTAAAGTGGATAGCACAATCATCATCTTGCACCTGGTTGCTTTATTAACCGGAATTTCTAAATTCTCTATTGGAGGAATGGGCGCACTTATCTTGCCCTTGTTACTCATCGCCTATCCCGATGGGCAAGCACTGGCGATACTCATCCCAATGTTTTTACTCACCGACATTCTCACCATGGCGGTATATCGCCACAAAATAGCATGGCGAATTCTACTGCGTTTGTTGGTATTTATGGTGTTGGGCTGTGGGATTGGTGCACTGTTGCTCTCCTATTTGGACCCTGGCGAATTTACCCTAGCCATTGGCTCTATCATTCTTGGTATGCTGGTTTTAAGTATCTACTTGGAACGCAGCAACTCACAATGTATGAAAACACCCGCGGTAGCTGCTGGCAGCGGCGTATTTGCCGGCTTTATTAGTATGACCGCCAATTCTGCTGGCCCAATAATAAGTTTATACATGATGCAGCAACAACTAGGTAAAACCAGTTATGTAAGCACCCGTGCCTGGGTAGCAGGCTTAGTTAACGTAGCCAAGGTTCCTATGCTAATCAGTATTGGCTTGCTCAACATAGAAACAGCAAAAACCAGTTTAAGTGCTCTGCCTAGTCTGCTAGTTGGTTGCGCCTTGGGTTTTCTTATACTCAAAAAGATCAACTTAAAACAAATGGCCTGGGCAATTAGAGTGCTAATTTTGTTTGCCGCGATAAAGCTACTATTCAACTAAGCTAAACACGGCTAGATTCGCCCCCAATAACTCTACAACGCAGCTTGTCTTCCGCCTCAAGAGTGATAACAAATAGTTATTAAATTAATAACTTTTAATAATTTAACAAAATTTACCGAGCTGCATATACTTTCTCCATCGAAACAAAACAACGCAACAGTTTACAAATTAAGGTTTGGAGAAGAATTATGAAAATGAATCACGTAGGTATCATGGTAGGCGATATGGACAAAGCGGTAGAGTTCTACACTAAAGCGCTAGGCCTTCGCATTGTAATGGACAACACTAAAGTAATTGAAGAGCGCGAATCAGCAATCGGTCGCATGTGTATCGCAGTATTTGGTGAAGGCTTCAAAGGTTTTAATATTGCCCACCTTGTGACTTCTGACGGTATTGGAGTAGAACTGTTTGAAATGAAAGAGCGCGATGAGCGTCACGAGGTAGACTTCTCTCGCCTTGGTATCTTCCATTTCTGTTTACAACTACCTAAAGAGCAGTTTGAATCAGCAATCAAACGTGTTGAAGAATTTGGCGGTAAAGTGCGCATGGACATTCACCGTTATCACCCAGAAGATGATTCTAAGCAAGCGCAAATGGTTTACCTAGAAGACCCATTTGGTAACCTATTTGAGTTCTACTCGCACTCTTACGAAGACACGTATGCCTCTGATTACGAGTAAGTAATATCATAATATAACTATCACAAAAGGCTTAGCAGCGATGCTAAGCCTTTTTTTTGGGCTAATTCTAGCTATCGATTATTTAGCGTGGTAAGCCTTAGATACGGCATAGCTATCTTCAAACCAGTTCCAACTTTTTACTTTGCCGTTAACCACATGAACACGAACTGCCCAACTAAATTTACCGGTATCAATACCCGACTCATTGGCAATCGCACTCATAGTGCCCATAAACACCGCTTGTTCACCATTGGCAAAGCTATAGTCGGTTGTCCAACTAGTTACCTTTAAACCCGCACCAAATTTAGGAAGAAAGCTGTTAAACACTGTCTCTTTACCCTGCCAGTTTCCAATCCAAGGAATATTGGAATCACCTTCGTTATGCCAAACAAAATCATCGCTCATTAGCGAATCAAGCTTCTCCGCATCACCGGAGCCAGCCGCCCATAAAAATGCCTGAGCTGTCTCTAGCGTTTTGGCTGAGTCAACCAGCTTCGCCGCATCAGAATCGGCGTGTACAGCGCTTAGCTGGAACATAGCAATAAGGCCAATTAACGTTAGTATTGAGTTTTTCTTAATCATGGTATTTCTCCGAATGAGTTTTTGCTGCTTGGTCCAATCACTATACCTGTGCTAATTTTTAGGTAAATTCGCCAAATAAGCACTTTGGATATGCAAAAATGCACAGCATTAGATGGGCCGACTTACAATATGTATTAGCCGTTGCCAATGAAGGCTCGTTATCTGCCGCAGCAAGGTCACTAGGTGTAAATCACAGCACAGTATTACGCCGACTAAATGCCTTTGAATATCGTCATAAGCTGCAGGTTTTTCATAAGCTGCCAACAGGCTATAAATTAACAGTGGAAGGTCGCCAGTTACTTGACTCTGCATTATCTATCGAATCAACCGTTAAAAGCTTAGAGCGAAGAATGTTCGGCCAAGAAATGAAGCTGGAAGGGACGCTACGCTTAACAACTACCGACTCGCTATTGCGCTTTGTTCTGGCCAAGCACTTGGCTGTATTTCATCGGCTTTACCCGCGGATCCAGTTAGAACTTAATGTAACACCTCGTCGTTTGGAGCTTTCCAACTTAGAGGCTGATGTAGCGATTCGCCCAACTCAATCTCTGCCAGAAAATCTTAAAGGCATTAAGTTGTGTGAAATGGCTTTTGGCGTTTATGGAACGCCAAAATACATATCCAGCTTGAAGGGGAAACACCCTTTACGATCTGCGCATTGGTTAGAGATGAGCCAAGGCAGTGCCTCGCACTTAATTTCAACATTCATTCCTGAGGAGCAAGTGGTGCTTAAAGCAGATTCATTCGAGCCGCTTCTTATGGCCGCCGAGCAGCATATTGGCTTAGCCTACCTGCCTTGTTTTGTTGGTGAGTCTTCAGAGAAACTGCAAAGAGTAGACTTGAAAGTGGAGCACGATCAAACAGAATTATGGATGATGACCCACATTGATTTGGAAAATTCCGCAAAAGTAAAAGCCTTCTTCGAATTTATGGAAACAGAACTAAAGTCAGACCAAAACGTTTGGCGCACTTTAGCAATCTAATTGCTAATGGTTAAATGCTGCAGCTAAATCACTGGCTCTGATTGTCAGGGTTCGAGCAAATTCAGCTAAGTAAATGTTGATACTAAAGCATTTTTGGACAATTCCGAGCTATCCCCCTAGCTTAATCAAAGAATTGGAATAATTTCCGCTGTTGTCATCAGTTCACACGATCTTAATCATTAGAGGGTTATGCATCGTGGTCAGAAAGCAACTGTTGAATAACTGTAATGAAGATAAAAATAATGAAAGCCCAAAAAATAAACGAGTAAGAAAACCTTGACCCCAAAAAGGTATAAGTGTCTGACTTTCCACTATAAGAAAGAAAATTAAACGGGAAACCAATGATTCTCTCTGGAGTAAAGAATGCGCTAAACTGCAAAACGATAGCTACAGTACATAAACTTACTATAGCGGTAATGCGCTTTATCTTTTGAGTAAAACCCATTCTATAAAGACTCAGAACCTTGAATGACAACTGACTTCAATTTGAATCATGTCAACCCATAATGGCGCAAAGCTTGTTACAACACCAGCCTTCACCTCGCCTTCAATTAAAACCCTTAACTGTAAGCTGAGTTGCTAAACAACAAAAAGCCGCCCAAATAGGTGGCTTTAATATAATTTTTGCGGAACCTGCCTTTTATTGCGACTGCTCTACCGCCACACTCACCGCAACACTGGCACCCACCATAGGGTTGTTGCCCATGCCGACTAAGCCCATCATCTCTACATGCGCTGGTACTGAAGAAGATCCTGCAAATTGGGCATCGCAGTGCATTCTACCCATGGTATCGGTTAAACCATAGGAAGCTGGCCCTGCACCAACATTATCTGGGTGCATGGTTCGCCCAGTACCACCGCCAGAGGCTACCGAGAAGTATTCTTTGCCCAGTAACAAGCGCTCTTTTTTGTAGGTGCCCGCAACCGGATGCTGAAAACGCGCAGCGTTGGTAGAGTTACCAGTAATAGATATATCCACGCCTTCGTGATGCATTACTGCCACACCTTCAACCACGTCGTCGGTTCCATAACAGCGAATAGAGGCTCGGTGTCCTTTACCAAACACTTTTTCACGAGTGATATTGAGCTCGCCGGTTTGATAATCAAACTGCGTTTGCACGTAGGTAAAACCATTCATGCGCGCAATCATATAGGCGGCGTCTTTACCAAGGCCGTTAAGAATAAGGCGCAGCGGTTTACTTCTTACTTGGTTGGCATATTCAGAGATTTTAATCGCCCCTTCTGCAGCGGCATAAGACTCATGGCCTGCCAAAAAGCAAAAACAGTCTGACTGAGTAGAAAGCAAGCGAGAAGCAAGTTGGCCATGCCCTAAGCCCACCTTACGTTGGTCGGCTACCGAGCCAGGTACACAAAAACTTTGTAAGGCCTCACCTATCGAGAGAGCAGCTTGCTCAGCGGTTTTATCTTGCTTTTTAATTGCAATGGCTCCGCCCAGTACATAAGCCCAAGCGGCATTTTCGAAAGCAATCGGTTGAGTGGTTAAGGTAATGTCATGTGGGTCAAACCCGCGAGACTGACACAGCTCTCGAGCCGCTTCCAACGATTCAATTTGATACTGGGCTAAGGTTTGCTCAATCCGCTCAATTCGGCGCTCTTTTCCTTCAAATTCTGCCATGATACTGCTCCCTATACCTTTCGCGGATCAACATATTGAACGCCATCTTCGAAGCGCCCATAATGAGATTTGCTGTCATTTAAAGCTTGATTGGCGTCTACCCCATCGGCAATTGCACTCATCATCTTGCCCATTTGTACTATCTCGTAGCCAATAATTTCATTGTCTTCGTCTAAGGCCATACGGGTAACGTAGCCTTCGGCAAGCTCTAAGTAACGCGCCCCCTTAGCTTTGGTGCCATAGGCAGTGCCTACTTGCGAACGTAAACCCTTACCTAAATCATCTAAGCCGGCTCCAACAGGCAGGCCCCCTTCAGAAAAAGCGGTTTGACTGCGTCCATAAGCAAGGTTTTCAAAAATTGAGCGCATAGCAACATTAATTGCATCACAGACCAAATCGGTATTCAGGGCCTCCAACAAGGTTTTCCCGGTCAAGATCTCTGATGCCATTGCCGCTGAATGGGTCATGCCGGAGCAGCCCACGGTCTCGATTAAGCATTCTTCAATGATGCCGTTTTTAACATTTATCGAAACCTTGGTCGCCCCCTGATGAGGTGCACAAGTGCCCACCCCATTTGATAAACCCGAGATATCGGTAACTTCAATGGCATTAACCCACTTTCCTTCCATTGGGATCGGTGAGTTTCGATGGTCGGGCCCGCGAGCAATCGGACACATTGACTCGATGGTATTGGTAAAAGACATACTTAACACTCCTCAATTCACACGTCTTATCAAGAGGATAGACGATAAGTAAACAAGTAAGCGGTCAATTCCTCAGTTAAGAAGAATTAAGCGCTTTAGCGATGATGTTCTTTAGTAATCTCTAAGGGACAGTATTAATAGGGCAAACGAGAGCAGTCGTTGTCACTTTGAATGGCTTGATACAGCGAATCTCCACTACTGCTGTTTATCACCAGTTTAACTCTTACCCCACGATACAAAGACTGCTGGTCGACTTTGCAGATATCGGCCCTTACTTGTTGGGCGAGCAGTTCGATGTCTTTAGCACTAGAGCCTTGCTCAGCTAAGGTAAGGTGGTAGTGAACCAAGTCTCCTTGAGCGCTGGCGGTAGCATTAACCGACTCAAGCATGAACTGGCGTTGCTGTTGGTTATAACTTGCTGCTAAAGCTTGTGCAGCTTGGTCTAGAGTAGGTAGTGGTTCGGCGAAAGAGGCAGAAGTAAAAGTAGTTAAACTAGCAGCCAATAAGCATTCTAAACCAAGATTGCGGATAAACATAAGCGGTACTCATTATTATACTTCAGACTTTGAGTGTAGTAAGTACGGCCTTAAATCCACAATAGACAGAAACAGAAAATCACAACTAAGTGTTAGTTGTTCAATACAGAATACAAGTAGAGGAGAAAATTGGTGGAGCTACGCGGGATCGAACCGCGGACCTCTTGCATGCCATGCAAGCGCTCTCCCAGCTGAGCTATAGCCCCGATATACGGTAGGGTGTGAATTGGTGGAGCTACGCGGGATCGAACCGCGGACCTCTTGCATGCCATGCAAGCGCTCTCCCAGCTGAGCTATAGCCCCAAAGTCACACTACTTTCAATAAAATATCTGCCGAAAGCGAGCAGAATTCTAAGCAGCGGGAACTAGAGTGTCAACCGTTTTTACTAAGAAACGAGCCACTTGCTCAATTAGCCAACAATTCAAGACCATTTATAGAATTTTGTTTAATGTTGGCAGCGGTAAACCGCAGCAACGCAGTTGCCTTGCGGATTAAACGTCATGCTTTCACAAAGAGACTCTACCAAACGCAAGCCTCTACCCGAGTATTGCTGTTCAGCACTTTTTTCAGCAACTTGTGAGGCTTCAAACCCATTGCCGCTGTCAGCAACTTGAATAGTGAATTGTCGAGTCTGCTTTCCATCAAACTCAATCGCAATGCTTACCGAGCCTTCGGTAAGTTTTTTGGCTCTGCGTTTACGCTGGCGATAATACTCCTCAAAACCACTAGCAGAAGTTTTTATCGCCGAATCTAGCCCTAATACGCCATGTTCAAAGGCGTTGTTAAACAATTCACTGACTACAGTAAATAAGATATTGCGGTCGGTTTGGTGTACCGACAGCTCTTGCAAGGTGGTCATTAACAGGGGGATAGGCGTAAATTTTTTAAGACTGGTAGCGTCTAACTCTAGTTGCCAACTCCATTGCCCTGCAGCCAGCGGACCAGCGTTATAAGTATCGTCTGCCTGTTGGTTAGGCCTATTTAATAAGTCGGGTACTTCTACCATGCTGATATCATCGAGTTGCTCAGCACCTTCACAAAACCCTTCTAGCGCATGTTGAATGCTGGCAATAAAAGAGGGATGGCTCGCCTTATCAGCAATTGCATTTATTAAACGCTGTTCGCCAAACATCTCGCCGCTAACACTAAGCGCTTCGGTCACGCCGTCACTTAATAACACCACGTGGTCATAGGGTAACCAAGGTAGCGTTTTGAGGTTGAGTTCTACTTCGTTTTGAATACCTAGTGGAATTGATTCAGATCTTAGGCGTTCACGAATACTTTGTTGTTGAGTATTGTAAACAAGTAGCTCAGGCATGCCGCCATTCCAAACCGTTAAAGATTTTTGCTGAAGCGAAAGCTCTACAAATATACCGGCCATAAACATACCAGTGGGTAATAAGCGATGCAGGCGACGGTTAATTTGCCGAAGAATGGCTTCACCAGTATAACCTTTGCGAGTCATGCCTCTAAAAATATCGGCAACGGGCATTGCACCTATTGCTGCTCGCAAACCATGCCCGGTAAAGTCACCCAGCAAAACATGAATATCGCCATTTGGGCGATACTCTGCAAAAACAACATCTCCGGAAAAGGTAGACGCGCTATCTAGCGATACAAGCAGCTCTTGGTCGGCACAATGTGAGTTAGCCACCGCGCTACTAAATACCCGCTCGGCTAGCTCTTCTTCCTCTCGAAGCTGGTTATGCAGTCGGCTTATTTCATTGTAAATAGCTCTAGTACGTTCAAAGCCAAGCGCTTTGGCTTTGAGTACCGCTTGATGAACAGGCTTAAATAGAATGTCATCACCACCGCAGGCAATGCACTTAACCAATGCATCCACTTCATTTTGTGCGGTAACAAATAAAACTGGGGTAAATTTTTGAGTACTTAAACGTTTAATTTCGGCGGTTGCTTGATAACCATCCATTACTGGCATCAATACATCCATGAACACAATATCGATATCTTGCTGCTGAAACAGCTCTACCGCTTCTCGGCCATGTTCAGCAAATACCACCTGATAGCCAATATCACTGAGTATTTTTCCCAACAACAAACGGTTTATGCGGGTATCGTCAACCACTAGGGCTGTGCCTTTAACCGCCTTGTTAAGAAAACTTAGCGTATCAACTTCAAACACTAATTTTCGATTTTAAGTAGTTTATCGAAGTTGGCTATTTCTAAAATCTTTAAAATTGCCGGTGAGGGTTTACGAATAGTAAGGGCTTCAGCTTGGCTTTTCTCAGCATGTTCTTTGAGCAATAACATCATACCTAATGCAGAACTATCCATATAATCAGCACTGCTTAAGTCAAGAATAAGCTGAATTCCCTCTACCGATACGTGCTCGTAACAAGCTCTGAAGTCACGGTGCAAAGAATAATCAAACCTACCGGCCACACTAATAACAAGCTGACCTGAATCTTGATCTAACTGACTACTAATAGACATCGAATCTCCTTGTAACGATCACTATTGGTTTATGCTAAAAACCAAATTTAGTTGATTTCACTTAACCAAGTGCTAAAGCTTTCCTTGCTTCAAACTTATTCATGTTCACCCGGTCATAACTTATTGCTTAATATCCACAATCAAGCTTTGTGCAACCACAACAATAGCAAAAAAAAAGCCAAATACTAGATGCTCAAGACTTTATTTATAAATAAGTCACTTGTGAATAAGCATGTTACTAATGGGCTTAGCAAGTTTGACCATATTCTAGGCTTTCAGCATGTTATGCCATTGTGTCAATTTGGTTACAAGATTGGCATTAAAACGCAATATAAATGAGATCTAAAGAAGGTTTTTAATGTATAAGTCCTGGTTAAAAAACAAACTGTGAAGCAATTCAAGGTAATCGCTACAGTGCTTGATGCAAGATGGGTTATCTACTGATGCATAATATAGGAACACGATGAGTATTAGACTTCAATTGCAGTTCTTGCTGGCACTAGGTTTACTGCTTGCAGCTTGTGGCAGCATGTTATTGGTATAAACAAACTATTTACGCTAAGAAATAAAAAAAGCCAACGCTTAGCGTTGGCTTTTTAAGTATTAACGGCGGTTTACCAGCTAGCTTTGTATGCGCGATATGCTTTATCTAACGACTTAGCTTGCTTCTTACTTACGCCAATATGGCTTAGTGCAAAGCGTAAACGTGCTCGGCTCATGTCTGAACCAAGAATAGCCATAGCATCAACTACCGAGGTAGAACTGGTTTTGCCAGTAATAGCCACAAAAATAGGCTCTAAGAAATCACGGATTTTAACATCTAGATGAGCAGATAGTTGCTTAGCTACCTCAAATACCGTGTCTTTGTCCCATTGGCGCTGCTCTTCTAGTTGCCAAATAAACATCTGCAACAAACTACGAACTTGCTCTTCTTCAAGTTTACCTGCAGTAAGCAGCTCTGGCGCATATTCTGGAATGCCCGATACAAAGTGCCCAGCAAGCGGTGCTAAGTCACTTAATACATCTAAACGCGCTTTTGCTTGCGGAATAATGCTCATCAAGGTTTCTTGGTTGTAAGCCCACTCAACTAAACGTTGAGCTAACTGCTCATCGCTTAGGTCTTCACGGATCCACAAACCGTTTAACCACTTGAGTTTATCTACATCAAATACTGGGCCGCCAAGCGATACACGCTTCATATCGAAGTGCTCAATCATTTCTGCCAAGGTGAATTTTTCACGCTCATCAGGCATAGACCAACCCATGCGGCCTAAATAGTTAAGCATTGCTTCCGGCAAGAAGCCCATCTTACGATAGTAATTTACGCTGGTTGGGTTTTTACGCTTACTTAGCTTGCTCTTATCCGGGTTACGCAACAATGGCATGTGGCCAAGCACTGGCGCTTCCCAACCCAAATCTTGATATAACTTCAGCAGTTTTGGCGCAGAGTTTAACCATTCTTCTCCACGGAATACGTGGGTAATGCCCATTAGGTGGTCGTCTACAACATTAGCCAAGAAGTAAGTTGGTAAACCATCGGCTTTAAGTAGCACTTGCATATCTACCTGTTCCCAAGGGATCTCAACTTCACCACGTAAATAGTCGCTAAAGCTAAAGCTACCAGACTCAGGTATTTTCATACGCACTACGTAAGGTTTGCCTTCTGCTAGGTTAGCAGCAATTTCTTCAGCGCTAAGTTTTAAGCCTCGGCCATCGTACTTAGGCTGTAGGCCTTCTGCCATTTGCTGCTTACGCATTTCATCAAGCTCTTCTGACGTAGCAAAACAGTAGAACGCTTTACCTTCATCAATAAGCTGTTGAGCGTATTTCTTGTATATGTCACTACGCTCGCTCTGGCGGTATGGGCCAGCGGCTCCGCCACAATCTGGGCCTTCATCCCAGTTCAAACCTATCCAGCTTAGGCTGTCGTAGATGGCTTGTTCAGATTCACGCGAACTACGTGCTTGGTCGGTATCTTCAATACGTAGAATAAATTCGCCACCATGTTGCTTGGCAAAACAGTAGTTAAATAATGCGATATAGGCGGTACCTACATGTGGGTCACCCGTTGGTGAAGGTGCTACGCGAGTACGAACTGTCATGTTTATTCTCTAGTTAAATAGTTGACCGAGTTGAATGGCGCGGATTTTACCACACCCAACAAAATTCGCTAGCTAAGAGCCACACTCAAAGCACGCTTAATTCGCTAACATTTTGGCCAACACAGCAGCCTAAATAAGCATTTTGACGAGAATTTGTGCAAGCAGTCAGTTTCCTTAAAATTTGCGTTGACACACACGCAGACCACCCTATAATACGCCCCCACAAGACGGTCGCTTAGCTCAGTTGGGAGAGCATCGCCCTTACAAGGCGAGGGTCACTGGTTCAAGCCCAGTAGCGACCACCATATTTAGAGTAAATGGTTCTTTGAACGGTTTACTAGTAACACAAAATTCGGTCGCTTAGCTCAGTTGGGAGAGCATCGCCCTTACAAGGCGAGGGTCACTGGTTCAAGCCCAGTAGCGACCACCATATTTAAAGTAAATGGTTCTTTGAACGGTTTACTGGTAAGACAAAATTCGGTCGCTTAGCTCAGTTGGGAGAGCATCGCCCTTACAAGGCGAGGGTCACTGGTTCAAGCCCAGTAGCGACCACCATATTTAAAGTAAATGGTTCTTTGAACGGTTTACTGGTAAGACAAAATTCGGTCGCTTAGCTCAGTTGGGAGAGCATCGCCCTTACAAGGCGAGGGTCACTGGTTCAAGCCCAGTAGCGACCACCATATTTAAACACTAAACAATTAGTGTTAGCGGTTGGTAAGGGCATCGCCCTACTCTCTACATGGTGAGAATCGCAGGTTTAAGCCAGTAGCGACCACCATATTTAAAGTAAATGGTTCTTTGAACGGTTTACTAGTAAGACAAAATTCGGTCGCTTAGCTCAGTTGGGAGAGCATCGCCCTTACAAGGCGAGGGTCACTGGTTCAAGCCCAGTAGCGACCACCATATTAAAAAGGCCTGCATCATTTGCAGGCCTTTTTGCTTTCCGCCAATCAGAAAGCTCAAACCTATCGCTTAGCCATAAAGAGCGGGAGAACAACGCCCTCCTCTTTGCTAGGCGAGGGTCACTGGTTCAAGCCCAGTAGCGACCACCATATTTAAAAGGCCTGCATCATTTGCTGGCCTTTTTGCTTTCCGCCAATCAGAAAGCTCAAACCTATCGCTTAGCCATAAAGAGCAGGAGAACAACGCCCTCCTCTTTGCTAGGCGAGGGTCACTGGTTCAAGCCCAGTAGCGACCACCATATTAGAAAGGCCTGCATTATTTGCAGGCTTTTTTGCTTTCTTCCAAATAAAAAATTCGAACGTATCGCTTAGTCACAAAGAACAGGAGAGCAACGCCCTCCTCTTTATGTCAACCTATTTCCGGACGGGACAACTAACAATGAAAAGGCCAGCAAAGAGCTGGCCTAAGTTTAGATCACCTACAAAACCTTAATATTGCTTATAAATACTTAAGCCGTCCTCTGAAAAAGCGATAACTTTAAAGTCTTTATAAGCAGCTCCTTCTTTAGCCATCCCCGGCGAGTGCTGTGGCATTCCAGGCGCAGCCAAGCCTTTAATGTTTTTGGGGCGTTCTTTTAACAAGCGAGCAATGTCACTTTCCGGTACATGCCCTTCGATTAAGTAGCCATCAATCACTGCACTATGGCAAGACTGCAGCTGAGGGGGCATGTCATAACTTTGTTTTAGTACATTCCACTGTTGTTTGTGATGCACATTCACCTGATACCCTTTTTGCTCCATAATTTTGGCCCATTCGGTACAACAACCACAAGTGGGTGACTTATATAGCTCAATGCTAGTTTTAGCCAATACCGAACTGCTGAAGCAAACCAACAGGCTTAGTAGTATTTTGTTTAGTATTTTCATCATTATTCTCTTATTCATTCACTAGTAATTGTAGAGCCTGCCCATTAACTTGTAGGCTTACCGAAAAAGCTGGCGCAACAAACTGCACCGCTTGGGTATCTAAAGGCTCTATATGTAATGTTTGATTTATTGCCAAGGGACTAAGATCCACCGCTATAGAAACTAAGGTGTCATTTTTAACAACCAACTGGCTCAACTGGTTGGGTATAAGCTGCTGAGCTTCAATGTCGGTATCTTCACCGATGCTCCACTCCACCAGCGGCATTTCACCTAAGCTGGCTAGGTATTGCACAATCAACCCTCGTTGCTCTGGCGCTAATGCGTCGCTTAGCAACAGCATAGTTGGTTCATTTTCTAAGGCGTGATTAAGCTGCTCTAAGCTGGCACCACGAATGTCACCTCCCACATTCCCCGCCCCATTCGCGTATTTTCCATGGCAAGCTGCGCATCCATAACCGCCAATAGTTAAATACAGATTTTCACCAAGTGCATTTTCATTCGGCTCCGCATAAACCACATTTGCATAAGCAGTAAGCAGCATCGCTGCCACTAATTTATAAAACGACATGTTCATTATTGTTCCACTTTTGCCTTAGCACACTAAGACCTAATTTTTCTCGCTACCAAACAGAAAAGAGGTAGTGCCTTAATAACTAGGGTTCAAGATAGTAGCCATGTAAAAACACACCTGAAATACAAGCTGGTTTATTCAATACTATTATTCTTGACCAGTTGTTAAACATGAGGGTCTAAAAAATAGGAGGGCGGTAAAGAAGGTCTGAAGTGTTATATGGCGCATTGCTGCGCATAGAAGAGAAAGGTAAAACAATGCCAGATAGTTCTGCGAGTTCCAAATTGAGAGTATTCGTCAATGGCGGCGCCATACAACTAGCTGTACAGCAACTCGCTCCACCAGAAGCGGCTTGAATAGGCTTGTACTCAGTACTCTTGTTTGCAGGGGAATAGCCAGCATAAACATGGCAGTCTTGCATAACTTGGTGATCAGTTGAGTCGATTACTTGTGGGCTAACAAGCAAGCTAGCGCTAGCGCTAGCACTAACGCTACTAAGAACAAACGCGAACACCGCGCAAACAACTACTCCAAAACGAACATAACTCAATGGTACTTAACCACTCAACAAATTCTAAAGCTACTCTAGCGTCACCATTACACCATTGCAAGCCAGCATGTTGTTATCTTTGTGCAATTAGACTCACGGTAGTTTTTAGACATCAATTTCAGTAAAATGCTTTCTAAAAAAACTATAAATATACATAATTCAACGTCAAATAAGCTACTCAAAACTTAGTTAAATCGAACAGCTGTCTTTCAATAACTTGAAGAACCACCCAGTCTGGGGACAGCCTCTCAAGCTCATTCTCTAATCTAGATAAGTCACTATTATGGTAATGGCCAACATATAATGGACTAAAATGATGAGCCCATAAATTTTGCTGCCTTTCAAAGAACGAATCAGCTAATACGATTGCACTTTTGGCATGAGCGATTTCGGTAGTGTATTTATAATTATGGTGATGAATGCTCAAAACCTTTTCTCCCTCCTCACAGCGGCTTTCTGATAAAGACTCCCAGTTCAACTCTATGCACACGGCATCTAGGTCGTCCATCTCCACGTTGTTATAGTTTTCATCTTTAATTAACGAAGGCTCAAGGCCTAATAGTTTACTAAGATCCCCTCCGTTAACTGACTGGTTTACCCAATCGCCTGAGCTACTTACATTTTCCTTCATTTCATCCATGGAGTGTTTAAAAGCGATCCAAGCACCATAATTTGTCCAGTGACTATCAGTTTTTTGATAAAGCCAATACTCAGTACTTTTTTCATCCTTCATCAACTGGCGTAAATCTAAAAGATGGACATCAGAATCTATCGCTGCTTCGATGAGCTGTTGCGTCGCATAATTACCTTTAACGTAATTCCCTAGGTACTCAGAATAGATAGTATGTTTATTAGGTACTAGAATAAGGAGAAACTGGCTGTTGTAGCTCTCTACCAGTGTTTGTATTGATTTTACGCTTGCAGACCAACTTGCAACATCATTCTCCGGAAGAAAAGATCCATTTACTGTTGCGCTATAAACTTGATTGGTATTATCGCCTAAATACATCCAAGGGGACTCTGTTCCCATGATCACAGAGTCTGGATCAGCACTAATATGATACCTGTAAAAAAAACGGTTTATACTAGGTTTTAGCCAAGCAAACCCAAATGCATTAACTCGATTTCGCGTCGCTTTTTTAAGTGATTCGTAAGATGTAAACCCTTCCACATAATAAAACCAAACTATACCCATCAAAGGAGGAATTAACAACAAAAATAGAAAAAAACTTAAAGTCAATTTAAATCTTTTTAATTCATTCATATCATTAAAAATCAAAATAGAGGAAACTACTTTGTTGGCCAGAAAATATAGTCAACACAGACACAATTAACAAAAAAGTAGTTAAAAAACCCAAATACCGTTTTTTATTTTCACCATTTATTTCATAACTCTTGGAAACCTCAATAGCATTTGGTGACTTGACAACAATAAGCATTCCCAAAAAAATACAAAATGAAACCCATATTGATTGAATACCAGCTGGAAGTATCAATAAAGACCCTGATAGAGAAAGGCCAGATCGAATAAACTCAACATCACTCCCTAGTTGATTAATATTAAACATTGCTTTTAATACTAACCACGCATCTGTTAAATCACTGGCTCTAAAGAAAACCCAAGTAACGTTAATAAAAATAAATGTTAATACCCAGGCGAATAGCTTTGGCATCTTAATCGCTGTACTTTCCCACATCCTATGAATGGCTAAAGCTACACCATGCAGCCCCCCCCAAACCACAAACGTCCAAGCAGCTCCATGCCACAACCCGCCCAAGAGAAATGTAATAATAACATTTCGAATCGCTAGCGCTCTTCCATTACGGTTCCCCCCAAGGGGAATATAGAGGTAATCTCTTAACCAGCGAGACAGTGTCATATGCCACCTCCTCCAAAAGTCCTTTATGGTCAATGACTTATATGGAGAATTAAAGTTTAATGGTAGTTGTATATTAAACATTAAGGCGATGCCTATAGCCATATCTGCATAACCTGAAAAATCAAAATAGAGCTGCAGTGTATAGCTTAAGCTAGATTGCCACGCACTGATCATTTTCAGTGCTTCTGGTTGAGCAAAACCAGTATCAGCCCACACTGAAAATGTATCAGCCAAGACGACTTTTTTAAACAGCCCTATAGAAAAAAGTAACAATCCTATATTGATGTTTTTCCAGTTTACTTTTCTTCGAAAATGCTGAGAAAACTGCGGCATCATTTCACTGTGATGAACAATTGGACCAGCGATAAGCTGAGGGAAAAACGTAACATAGAGCACATAATTAAGAAAAGATTGCTCACTAACCTTTTCCGAAAAACTATCCAATAAAAAACTTATTTGCTGAAAAGTAAAAAAACTGATAGCCAATGGCAGGACAACATTCATAAGATTGAAATTCAGCCCAAAAACATCATTAATATTTATAATGATGAAATCCATATATTTAAAATAGGACAAAACGAGTAAATTGGAGACAACACCTATACTCGCCCAAAGCTTTCTAATCCACCCGCTAGATACCAAGATGCATCGAGATAAGTAAAAATTAATCACAACAGAGGAAACAATTAGAGCAAGGTAGCTAGGATTCCAAAAACCATAGAAAAAAAGAGAAGCGACAATCAACCAACATTTAGCAAAAGAATAACCTAAATACTTAGACACTAAAAAAAAAGCGACTAATGTAAAGGGTAAAAATGCAAATAAAAAGGCTTCCGAGTTAAATAACAAACCAACTCCCTAACAATCGATAAATATAACTTAAAACGTTAAGCTCATTACTCAGGTTAGGGACTATTGTAGAGAGAAACTTAGAAATTGTCAGGCTTCTATTTGTTTCCTAAAAAATTGAATCATTTCATCGCGGGTCTTTCGGTGATTCAAATGGAAAATATCCATAGGGAATAGTAGCTCAATGACCCCGGTATCGAACATTCGTTTTACTTCATACTCATTGTGAGCAACATCTTGTTGATACATATAATTGAGCCAAGTACGGTTGGTATGAATAATAAACTCCACCCGCATTCCGCCTAAACGCGCAAAAAACTTCATCATTGGCGTTTTTTCACTAGAGCCCACTGCCCTGCCGCGATATTCAGATCTATCGGTTAAGGTATCGGAAATGTCTTCTAGCACCATTAAGGAATTTGCGCTAGAAGCACTGCGCGTGAGGTGCTTTTGAAAGGCTTTAATATCGCTAACCGAATCTAGAACCGCCATTAAGCCAAGCTCGTCATCTACCGCCACCGCGGGATTCTTCTGGTTTTTGCGTAATAACTTTAATACTTTTGCTTCTGGCGGCTTTTTGCGAATAGAAACGTAAATTGGAATTTTACGCTCGCCCACAGTAAAACTTCGGCGCTTTAACAAGGTGAGTTTTTCACGCTCGCCACGTTGAATAAGCTTGGCTTGCTGAGGGTTTAATACTTTCACCTCGCTACAGGCGTAATCGTCGTTAAGGTGTTTCGAGTGCAAATAAACCGGGTCTAGCTCCCCAATCTTGAGCTCTTTGCTCCACACGTAGCCGTTTAAAAACTCAAGAAATGCTGAAAACTTGTTTTCGATTTCAGTTTCTCGCTCACGCTGCTCGATGCTGCCAGCCAGGGTCATCAAAATCAGTTTACGTCGCGCTTCAAAGCGCGCTTTTTTGTGGTAGTCATCATTGAACATAATCAGCAATAACTCTACCGGATTATTGGTCACTTCAATTTCGTTGGTATTTTCAATATGCGAAGCATAAGGAGAAAGAATTTTTCCCTTAATTGAGTGAATGACCGCATCTGCAGTACGCGCATATTCATCAACTCGGCTCTCAATTTCGTTTAAGTTGCCATCAATACCAAACATATTGCCCAATAGAGATAATGCTCGTTCGCTGCGCTGTTTACGCAAGCTTACATCATCAATCAAGTTCTGGATTTGAGAGAAGCTGTCAATGCCCAAAAACTCAAATATCTGGCTTCGCAGTGCCCGGTATTTAGACACATTATTACTATCTTGCTGCAAGCGTTTTACCCAGCTGCGAACGCCAGTAGAAAATGGGTGCGCCACAAAGGCATCACGGCTTACCGCAAATGGGCCATCTTGCTGAAGCGAAGTAAAAACACTATTTGGAGAAAGAACCGACATAAACTACCTAAATCACCAAGTACAACAACTAAACTCAAGAATTAACGAAGCAAAATATACACCAAAAGAGGTAATAATTCAGAGGAATCACTATTTACGCTATGTCCTTACCACAATGCTCAGTAAAACTAAGCTACGGCTAAGTTAAGCGCAGTAAATACTGGCTAGTCGCAGGCTTAGTTAAGTGTTCAACAATCGCACCCAAACGATGCAACAAACGCGGTTAATCGGGCTTTCGTAAATAAATAAGCCAATAGCCTAGTCCCACAAATACCCCTCCGCCAATGATGTTACCGAGAGTGACCGGAATTAAATTGTTGATGAAGAAGTTACCAAAAGTGAGATCAGCAAAGTCAGCTGGGCTTAAGCCAGTAGCTTGCCAAAACTCGGGGCCTGCGAGATTTTTAATGCCAATGGCCATAGGTACTTGGAACATATTGGCAATACAGTGCTCAAAGCCCGCCGAGACAAACATTGCTACCGGCAGAATCATTACCATTACCTTGTCAGTTAAACTACGGGCGCTAAAGGTCATCCACACTGCGATACATACCAACACATTACACATAATGCCCAAGGCGACTGCTTGGAAGAAGTCATGGTGCAGCTTGTGCTGGGCAATACGCATGGTATTGATACCTACCTCTCCTTCGGCAAAGGTATATTGCTTGGTCATTAGCATTAGCGAGACTAAGACAAAAGCACCAGCCATATTGCCTAAATAAACCAATGACCAGTTAACACATAAGCTTTTCCATGAGATTTTACCGCTGGCTCTTGCCACCAGCGTCAATACAGAGCTGGTAAACAATTCACCACCGGTAATAATCACAAAAATCAGGCCTAAGCTAAATGCCATACCGCCGATTAAACGGGTAAAACCCCAAGGAAAATCTCCCGCACCAGTGGTTACGGTGGTATAAAAAACAAAGGCTATGCCGATATGCGCGCCTGCGGTAAGCGCTAGCATAAAGGCTTTAAGCGGATCTTTGGTGGCTTTACTTACTCCAACGTCGGCGGCGCGTTCTGCCATTTGAGGTGGGAGCAAAGAATCAAATTGGCTCATAGGGATCACTTTATAGGTGGTGGTTGATTAAGCGTAGCTGAATCCATGCATAGCAAGTCATTTAACACAATCAAAGGCTTTGCTAGTGGTTATTCAACAAAAAAGGCCCGCTAGCAAATTAGCGGGCCTCTATAGTAGTGGGAGAAATTGACTTAGCTTTGCAGCAAATCAACTAATTGTTGTTCGTTCCACACTTCTATGCCTAAGTCTTGGGCTTTAGTCAGTTTAGAACCTGCTGCGTCACCGGCAATCACAATGTCAGTTTTCTTAGAAACGCTACCGGTTACTTTAGCCCCTAAGGCTTGTAGGGCTTGTTTCGCTTCGCTTCTACCAAGTTGGCTTAAGGTGCCGGTAAGTACAATTACCTTACCGTTCATGGCCAAGTCTTCTTCCGCCTTATCTTCTATCGCAGGCCAAGAGAGTTGTTCGGCCAGCGCATTCGCTAGTTCTGCATTTTGCTCTTGTGTGAAGAAGAAACGCAGGTGCTTAGCAACAATTTCACCTACATCCGGCACATCTTGCAGTTGTTCAAGGCTGGCACCGGCTATTGCGGATAAGCTTTTAAAATGTTGAGCAAGGTTGCCAGCTGTCGCCTCGCCAACTTCACGGATCCCTAAGGAATAAATGAAGCGCGCCAAAGTGGTTTCTCGTGCTGCTTCGATACCGGCAAGCAACTTATCGACAGACTTCTCGCCCATGCGCTCTAAGCTCAACAAGGCGTCTCGTTGCTGCGCAAGGTGAAACAAATCTAAGGGGGTTTGCAGTAACTCCGCTTCGACTAACTGCTCTACCAACTTGTCACCAATACCGTCTATATCTAGAGCTTTACGGGCAACAAAATGTTTTAGTGCCTCTTTACGCTGCGCACCACAACGCAGGCCTGCTACACAACGCGCAACAGCCTCACCTTCGATGCGCTCGATGGCGCTATCACACACCGGGCAGCTTTCGGGAAAAACTATCTTTTTAGCATCTTCTGGGCGACGCTCAAGGATGACTCCGGCTACCTGCGGAATCACATCACCAGCTCTGCGTACAATCACGCAATCGCCAATACGCACCGCTAAACGCTCAATTTCATCAGCGTTGTGCAAGGTGGCATTACTCACCGTAACACCACCAACAAAAACCGGCTCTAAACGGGCTACGGGAGTTATCGCTCCGGTTCGCCCAACCTGAAATTCAACATCTCGCAATATGGTGATTTCTTCTTGGGCCGGATATTTATGGGCGGTTGCCCAGCGAGGTGCTCGCGCGACAAAACCCAATTGTTGCTGCAGTTCCAAACTATCTACTTTGTAAACAACGCCGTCAATTTCATAGGCGAGGCTATTGCGGCGCTCACCAATTTCTTGGTAATAGGCAAAACACGCCTCACTGCCGTTAACAGTGCGTACTTCAGGACACACCGGTAAACCATAGTCTTTTAAACTTTGTAAGTTCTGATAATGACTTTGACTTAAGCTTTCGCTCACCACGCCCAAGGAGTAGGCATAAAATGCCAAAGGACGCGTAGCAGTGATTTGCGAGTCTAACTGTCGCAAACTTCCTGCTGCTGCATTGCGTGGGTTGGCAAAGCCTTTTTCACCCTTTTCGATTGCCAGCTGGTTAAGTTTTTCAAAACCCGCCTTAGGCATGAAAATTTCGCCGCGCACTTCTAGCCTTTCTGGCCACTTGTCGCCTCGTAAACGCAGTGGAATTGAGCGAATGGTTTTCACGTTTTCGGTGACGTTTTCACCAGTGCTGCCATCTCCTCGTGTGGCGGCTTGCTGCAATACACCGTCCACATAAAGAATGCTGACTGCCAAACCATCTAATTTAGGCTCAACACAATAGCTAATCTCATCCGTTGTTACTAAGCGCTCTTGCAGGCGTTTATTAAAAGCACTGAGCTCTTCTTCACTAAATACATTGTCCAAAGACAACATTGGCATTTCATGCTGAATTTGGTCAAAGGCAGAGAGCGGCGTTCCGCTAACACGCTGGGTAGGCGAGTCGCTACGTAGCAGTTCTGGATGTAGCTTTTCTAAGCTCTGCAATTCTCGAAATAAGCGGTCATATTCAGCATCAGGAACCGAAGGCTCATCCAATACGTAATATTGATAGTTATATTGCTCGAGTTGAGTTCTTAGCTGCTCAATTTGTTGTTCTGGCTTGTCCATGAGAGACCTTTCAAATAAAAAAGCCTTCCCAAATACATGTATTGGAAAGGCTTAAAAGTACACACAATTTATTAGTTTACGAGCAGTTGCTTACGCTCGTATTCACGCACCCGTTGCTCATAGTGATTAACGGTCTGCTTGGTTAAAGGATTACGCTGGTCATCTAGCATAATCGCGTCTAAGTCTTTAGCCAAGGTCATTGCTGCGTTATACATTAAGGCAAAGTTTTTGGTTGGTTCGCCCTTACATGGCACAGTCATAAATATGCTCACGCCACGGGTTTCCAGCTGGTCCATGGCATCAATATCAAAAGTGCCAGGGTTAACCATGTTAGCCAAACTAAAAATCACCGGACCAGTGCCGCTGTTATCTAAGTGGCGATGAAAAATATCCATGTCACCATGGCGCAAACCAATTTTATTTAAGCTTGCTAACAGGGCTGCACCTTTTAAGTAACGGCCACTTTGCGCCATTACATTTAAGATAAACACGTCATCAGGTGCACTAGGATCTTTAACCGGCTCTTGTGGTTCCTCAACCACAGGCTCTATCAACTCTTCTTTGGCTTCATCCATATCAAAGGCAAACTCTGGTTCGCTAGACAAAGCTCTTGGCTCTGGTTCAACACTCACAGACTCTGGGTTAGACTTGGGTTCTAAACCCTCTAAACCTTGGCTATCGCTAATGCTTGGCGCTTCGTCTACCGCAGAAAAGCTAAATTCTGGCTCTTTTCGTTGGGCTGGTGCACTAGGCTCTACTGCAAACTCGGGGTTGTTTTTTGTCTCAAGCGGCTTAGCTGTTGGAGCCGCAGCAGGTGCCGCTCCTTGCTGAGCAATGGCATCTTCAATAGGGTCACCAATCACTCGTGCTTGCCCTACTCCTAGGTCATCAAAACCTTGGTCGTCACGTGTTGCAGAAGATTCTTGAGCCCCTAAAGATTGTTTGGGACTCACCAGTTTTTCAGGTCGTTGTTTGCGACTACTCCAAAAACCATGTGCGAGCAAAGCAATAATTAAAATGATTCCAACAACGATAAGTACGATGCGTAATTCCTGCATTTAACTGTTCTCTAAAGCTATTATTCCACCATGGCTATCGCTTCTGCGATATCCACTGCTACCAAGCGTGATACACCTGGCTCCTGCATTGTTACCCCGGCAAGTTGCGAGGCCTTTTCCATTGTCACTTTATTGTGACTGATAAATATAAATTGAACCGTATCAGACATACTATGCACTAAATCGGCAAAACGTCCCACATTTACTTCATCTAGCGGCGCATCTACCTCATCAAGCATACAAAATGGCGCAGGATTTAAGCGAAATATCGCAAAAACCAAGGCCAAAGCTGTAAGCGCTTTTTCTCCGCCCGACAATAAACTAATGCTAGCATTCTTTTTACCCGGAGGTCGCGCCATTATGGTTACGCCGGTTTCTAGCAAATCATCAGACGACAATTCAAGCCATGCTTTTCCGCCACCAAATACTTTGGGGAAAAGCTGCTGTAAGTCTGCGTCTACTTTAGCAAAAGTTTCACTAAATTTAGAACGGGTTTGACGGTCGATTTTGGCGATTGCCGTTTGTAGCACTTCAATAGCCGCTTCTAAATCAGCAAGCTGAGTGCTTAACTCTTGATAACGTGCATTCTGCTGTTCAAATTCTTCTTCCGCAGCTAAGTTCACCGCGCCTAGTCGCTTCAAGCGCGCATCTACCTGGCTTAGCTCAGCGGCATAGTCATCTTCCAAACTGGCTTCAGGAAGAGATAACTCAAGGTGTTTCAAGTTTTCACCTTGCTCCGCTAGTTGCTCTAACAATACGGTTCGACGCGCTAACAAACTTTGCTGCTCAATTCGTTGTTGCGTGCCTTGCTCAATCAACTCTTTTAAACGTAGCTGCGCATCTTTTAACTGCTGAGCCAAAGCTTGCTGTTGTTCAACACTTTGGTGGTGCGCTTCGCTAGCGCCAGCTTGCTGCTCTTCCAATTCTAAGTGTTGCTCGAGCAGCTGTTCAATTTGCTCACCAAGCAGGGCTAGTTGCTCATCGTGCTCTTCGGGCTGCGCCTGTAACTGCTGTTCAAGCTCTACCAACTTTTGCTGCTGATAGCTTTGCTGCTGCAGTTGGGCTTGATATTTTGCTTGCTGTTGCTGCAATAGTAATTGCTGCTGATGACTAGCTTGTTGCTGTTGCTGCAAGCTCAAGCGTTGCTGCTTTAGAGCATCTGTCGCCAGTGCAGTTTGTTGTTGCAAATATTGTTGCTTTTCGCTTTGCTGGTTTAATTCAGCCTGATGCTGTTCAAGTTGCTCTTCAAGCAATAACTGCGATTCTTGATCTTGCTCCAGCGTAATCTGCAGTTCGGCGATTTGCTGCTGTATTTGCTCGGCTTGTTGCTTGGCAAAGGCTTGCTGTTGCTCTAATAAAGCTAAGCGGCTGCGCCAGTCGGCAATCTCAGCCTTCACTGTCACTAAATTTTGGCTTAGCCCTTTTATCTGTTCAGCCTGTTGCTGAAATTGCTGCTGCAGGTCTTGCTGTTGAAGCGTTAGCTGTGCTGAGCTTTCCTCCAACTGAGCCAATAACTCGTGTAGCTGTTGGCGCTCTTGTTGCAGACTTAACAAAGAATGTTGGTAATTCGGTGGGCTCAACTGCTGCCAGTATTTTCCTACCCACTCGCCCTTGGCGGTAATCAATGATTGTTCATGACTTAGATGCTCTCGCAAGCCCAGCGCTTGCTCAAGATTATCTACCACTAGCACTTGGCCGCATAAGTATCCAAGCTCAACATTCTCTAATTGCTCGGCTAAGCTGCTCAACGTTGCTAACTGAGGGGCGAGCTGATGACTTAGCGCAGGCGCAACGGCGCTTAATGCTAAGGGAAACTGGGCGTCTAGTTGCTCACACCACTCCGCTTGTAGCCATGTACCTAAAACCACATCTGCTGCCTGTTCCCATCCAGCCTTCACGCCCAAAACATCTAGCAGTGGCTGCTGAGCGGTTTGCTCAACCTGCCCAAGTAATTTGTCTACACCTTGCAGGCGGGTTTCTTCGGCTGTTTGCTGCAGTTGAGTTTGTTGCAATTGTTGTTGGCAGACCGCTAGTTTGTTGGCTAAGTGCTGCTTAGAGAACTCAGCCTGTGCCAACTGCACCTCAAGCTCTTGTTGTTTAGGTTTGCTTTCGTCGAGCTGCTGAGTTAAACGCTGCAAGGCCGATTCATCACCATCGGCGGAGTGACTTAAGCTTTGCTCTAATTGAGCAATCTGCTGCTTATGGCGCTGCTGCATTTGCTCACAATGGCGCAATTGGGCTTCGCACTGCTGCACAGCAT
Source organism: Agarivorans aestuarii (assembly GCF_019670125.1). Taxonomy (NCBI): domain Bacteria; kingdom Pseudomonadati; phylum Pseudomonadota; class Gammaproteobacteria; order Alteromonadales; family Alteromonadaceae; genus Agarivorans; species Agarivorans aestuarii. The sequence goes on along the minus strand of NZ_AP023033.1, from coordinate 1,382,553 downwards.
GACGCGCCTGTTGGCTCGCAGCTAAAAAGGCATTACTCTCAGCTAGAGCATCGGCATGCTGTTGCTCGGCATCTTCCAGCTGTGGTTCTAACTCTAACAACACTTGCTGCTGCATTTCTTGTTGCAACTCTAGTTCTGCGATGGCTTCTTGTTCCAACGCTAACTGCTCACTGAGCACCTCTAAGCTTGTCTTAATTTCAGCTTGCTGAGTTAAGTTGCGGTCGCGACTTTGTTGCGACTGACTTTGTTGTTGCTTGGTATGTAATTGTTGCTGCTCAAGTTTCGCCAACTCAGTTTTAAGTTGGTAACTTTGCTGCTGCAGATTTTGAATCTGTTCTTGCTGCTCTGCAATTTGATGGTTAAGCAAGCTAAGCTGGTTTTCCGTTTGAGTTATCAGGTGTTCTTCGTGCCTTTGTTGCTGTTCGGCCTGATCATTCCCCTGATTGCCTTTATCAATGCTCGCGTCTAACTGGCGCAACTCTTGAAGGCAAATAAGCGCTTTTAGTTCACGATGACGTTCTCGATACTGGCGATAACGTTTCGCCGCTTGCGCTTGGGTTTTAAGCTTACTGACTTGTTGCGCAAGCTCTGATTCGATATCTCGCAGACGCAGAATATTTTCATCGGTGTGTTTAATCCGCAGCTCAGTCTCGCGTCGACGTTCCTTATACTTAGACACGCCAGCTGCTTCTTCGATAAACACCCGCAGCTCTTGTGGTTTCGACTCGATTAAACGGCTAATCATGCCTTGTTCAATAATCGCGTAACTGCGCGGACCAAGGCCAGTTCCTAAAAACAAATCGGTAATATCGCGTTTACGGCATTTAGCGCCATTTAGCAGATAGTTGTTTTGACCATCTCGACTAACTTCTCGGCGAACGGCAATCTCAGCGTAACTAGCAAACTCACCGCCAATTCGCCCTTGCTGGTTATCGAAAATCAATTCCACCATAGCTTTAGATACAGCGGCGCGCTTGGTTGAACCATTAAAAATAACATCGGTCATAGAGCCACCGCGCAAATGGCGGGCATTGCTCTCGCCTAATACCCAGCGAACAGCGTCGATCACGTTTGACTTGCCACAGCCGTTTGGCCCTACTATGGCTGTCATATCGGTGGGAAAAGGGATGGTGGTTCGGTCAACGAAAGATTTAAACCCGGCGAGGCGGATTTGTTTCAAGCGCATAAATGATTTTGCTTAATTTGTTGCTATTGTTAAGCAAGACTTTACCAGAGCTATCAACGCTTTGTAATATATGAGTCCATAAACAAACGAGGGATCACAACAATGACGCAGCATTCGCTTGCTTCTCGCAGCGGAATTTCTTACATCGCCCAGGGTTTCAGCTTAATTACTCAACCTGGTCTTCGGCTTTTTGTGATGATTCCTCTAATCGCTAACATCTTGTTATTTGGTGCGGCATTCTTCTTTTTATACCAACAGTTAGGCACTTGGGTTCAACAAATTATTGATTACTTACCAAGCTGGCTAGATTGGCTAAGCTGGTTAATTTGGCCAACGGCGATAATCGCTATTTTGATGGTGTTTGGTTTTACCTTTAGCATTATTGGAAACTGGATTGCAGCGCCATTTAATGGCTTATTAGCCGAAAAAGTAGAAATGCACCTTAGTGGCAAAAAAGTCGACGACATGTCGATAGTTGAACTTATCAAAGATTTACCACGTATTTTCTCTCGCGAGCTGCAAAAACTGTGGTATTGGTTACCCAAAGCGCTGGGCTTATTACTGCTGTTTTTAATCCCTGCCATTGGCCAAACTATTGCGCCTATACTGTGGTTTTTATTCTGTGCTTGGATGATGTGCATTCAGTACATTGATTACCCTTTTGACAATCATCGCATTCCATTTGCTACTATGCGCGATCAACTTAAGCAAGATCGCATTCGTAACAGTGGATTTGGAGCGATCGTTTTATTTTTTAGTACCGTACCCCTATTAAACTTAATTATCATGCCGGTAGCGGTATGTGGTGCCACAGCAATTTGGGTCGATAGTTATCGAGACAAGCTGGTCGAGGAGAAGCAGTAATGAAAACCAAACATCTATTATCGGGCTTAGTACTAAGCGTCAGCTTACTGAGTGCGGGTTCAGTGATGGCAGCAGCCAGTTCACTACAAAAGATAAACTACGGCGAAGCCCAGGAAATGAATTTAACCAAAGTGGCCCAAAAAACCTTTTTGAGCAACTTAGATTTAGACATAGCCGAAAAAGAAGCCGTGGAATGGGCCAGTACCCAAAACGCCAGCCACTACTCGGTTTACACCGTAGAGCGCAGCCCGAAAAGAGATCGCTACCGCGTATCCATTGTGGTTTACAGCAACTAAACTGCACACTCTGGTTTATCACTGTATTGAGCAGCAATCTCGACAAATTGCTGCTCACATCGGCAAAATGCCTCAACCACGGCAGGGTCAAAATGCGAGCCCTTCCCTTCTAAAATAATCTGCTTAGCTTTGTCGTGAGAAAAAGCAGGTTTGTATACCCTCTTAGAAATGAGCGCATCATAAACATCTGCCAAGGCCATTAAGCGCGCACTTAAGGGAATGTCACTTCCAGCTAACCCTTCGGGGTAACCACTTCCATCCCATTTCTCGTGATGAGATAAAGCGATTTCTTTAGCGTATTGCAGGAAGGCCGCATCCTCACTGCCAAACTGGCGTTCAGCTTCGGCTAAAGCATCGGCACCTATTTCAGGATGCTGGCGCATGATCTGCCACTGCTCATCATCAAGTTGACCGGGCTTAAGTAAAATGGCGTCAGGGATCCCCACTTTCCCTATGTCATGTAAGGGGGCTGACTTATAGATTAAATCAATAATCTGAGGGCTTAATAAATTGCTAAAACCTTGCTCATTTTGCAGTGTCTCAGCCAAGGCTTTAACGTAGTACTGCGTACGTAGAATATGCGCGCCGGTTTCATTGTCACGGGTTTCAGCTAGTGTCGCCAAACTGTGAATGGCGATATCCCGCGTTTGCTGAAGTGACAAAGTACTGCGTTGCAAACTAGCTATCATTGAATTAGTGCGCTGTGCTATCAAGCCAAATTCATCACTACTACTAATGGTGACCTGAGTATCTAATTGGCCGGCTTGTACCTTAGCCAAGCTATGATTTTCGTTTTCTAGCAAACGCTTTAGGTTGCGTGAGTAACTGCTTATTACCCGTAGCACGTAAGCCAATACCACCAGCAATACAAAGCTTAGCTCGATAACAATATAACGCTGAGCCACTTCAATCGGGTAGAGTTCTGAACCAACATTTACTAACCAATCTAAATCCTTATTAATCACCAGAAAGATAATACCAGCTAACACGAAAGCACTGGCCGCCGCGAAGGCTGAAAACTTTTGACTAACAGAATAAGGCTGCGGCTTAATCTGTAAGTGTTGGCCAGCACTCTCTAAGTCCTGAGCAATTTGCCATTTCTTAAACAAGGCTAAATCTGCCGCTACATAAAAGCCCAAAGCAGCCAAACCTAAAATAACCTTTAAGTTTGACTCCCAAGGCGGCTCAAACATCATTAAGTTATAACTAACGATGCTTAAGGCCATGATTAAAAACAGTGAAAAATCGAGAGTGAACTGGGCGCTTACTTGCTGTTCCTTTGACTTCTTTTCTATTGCCAAACAGGCAAAGCGCCTCGCCAACAAGGTGACAAGAAAGCTAATAATGATAGGGAGTAATAATTGAAGAGGCGTTTGAGCTTCCAAAAACGGGCAAACTTGAACGCCATAAATAGAAAACAACACCATGGCAATTAGCCAGTGCTTACTTGCTAAACGCGCAACCTTTTCCATTTGTATCTCTCATCCTTTTAGCTGTTAAACGCTATTGTGCTTCAATGTAAAGTTATACCAGACAACCGTATGTTAACTATTAAACAAAATAATGGGATAAAGATAATAGTTAATCAGCTCGCAGTTTTGGCACTGCAAGTTTGTGGTTGCCTCATCATCTAGTCCAATTGCAGCTTAAAACTAACAATGCTTATAGCTTCAATAATAGACCTAGAGCCAGCTATGACTGCGTTTATTCACAAGTCTTCTACAAATCCTAGCTTTATGGCATATCAATTTATCTCTTAATTACATAACGTTATAAATAAACGTTACTTCCCCTTCCCAAATAGCGCGTTATGCTAGTAACACAGTAATGCTGCTAAGTGCTGATAATCACTGATTGTAGCAAGCCTATAAACCTTAAAAAGGACGTTTCAATGAGTAAGATTTACGAAGACAATTCCCTGACTATTGGTCGTACACCACTAGTTCGCCTTAACCGCGTAAGCAAAGGTAACGTACTTGCTAAAGTAGAAAGCCGTAACCCTAGCTTCAGTGTTAAATGTCGTATCGGCGCAAACTTAGTATGGGACGCAGAAAAGAAAGGTTTGCTTGGCCCAGGTAAAGAAATCATTGAACCTACCAGTGGTAATACCGGTATTGCACTAGCATTTGTTGCTTCATCACGTGGTTACCCAATCACGCTCACAATGCCAAATACCATGAGCTTAGAGCGCCGTAAACTGCTTAAAGCATTGGGTGCAAACTTAGTACTAACTGAAGGTGCTAAAGGCATGAAAGGCGCTATCGCTAAAGCGGAAGAAATTCGCGATAGCAACGCTGAAAGATACGTATTGCTTGGTCAATTTGATAACCCAGCTAACCCAGAGATCCACGAAAAAACCACTGGCCCAGAGATCTGGGAAGACACCGATGGCGAAGTTGATGTGTTTGTGGCTGGTGTAGGTACCGGTGGTACTATTACAGGTGTTAGCCGTTACATTAAACTGGAACAGGGCAAAAACATCACTTCTGTTGCTGTAGAGCCGGTAGATTCACCAATTATTGCTCAAGCTAAAGCAGGTGAAGAACTTACTCCTGGCCCACACAAAATCCAAGGTATTGGTGCAGGTTTCATTCCTGGCAACCTTGACTTAGAAATGGTTGACGCTGTAGAGCAAGTAAGCAACGAAGACGCCATTGCTATGGCACAACGCTTAATGGAAGAAGAAGGCATTTTAGCGGGTATCTCTTCAGGTGCCGCTGTTGTAGCTGCTAACCGCATCGCTGAAAAACCAGAATTTGCTGATAAAACGATTGTTGTAATATTGCCAAGTTCAGGTGAGCGTTACCTATCAAGTGCTTTATTTGCCAACATCTTTACTGAACAAGAAAACGTTCAATAAGCAAATAAAACCAAGCAATAACTAAGCAACCTGCAATAGGTTGCTTTTTTTTGCGACCAAGACTTTATTTCCAAAGAAAATTAACCATTAAGACTTGTGCAACAAAACTGCAAAATCTATACTCCAAATCGCTAAACAATGCGCTTTACAATGTATCAGTTTGTAACGAAAGGTATCAAAATAGATACATTGTTCACTTCGATAAATTAGTATTATTTATTAAATTACATAGAGTTATACTAAAACCCCCTATGTAATATTAAGTAACATTGTACAACTAAATAGGAAAATTTGACGTAGATTAAACTTTACTCGAGGTTTTTACGTTATTTTTTTCTCGAAAACGTTTTACTAATAAGCGTCTAAGCTTATATCAAGCTATAGGCGACATAATTTAACTTGAGGAATGATTGTATGTTTGAGAAAAGTGTTGTTATCACCGCTGAAAATGGTCTTCATACTCGCCCTGCGGCACAATTTGTAAAAGAAGCAAAAGCATTTTCTAGCGATATCACTGTTGAGAGCAATGGCAAATCTGCCAGTGCAAAAAGCCTTTTTAAACTACAAACTCTTGGCCTAACTAAAGGTACTAGTGTGGTAATTCGCGCCGAAGGCGAAGATGAAACTGCCGCAGTAGAAAAGCTAGTTGCGTTAATGGATGAACTTGAATAAGTCAGCATTTTTATAAGTCCGTTAATCAGTTCAACTAAATAGGTGTAGGTTATGATTTCAGGTATTCTGGCATCTCCAGGAATTTCAATTGGTAAAGCACTGCTACTTGCAGAACAAGAAGTAGTGATTAACCAAACTAATATCGACGCAGCGCAGGTAGAAAGCGAAGTACAACGCTTTTTCGAAGGACGAAATAAAACGTCTGCACAGCTGGAAGAAATTAAAATAATGGCAGGTAAAACCTTCGGCGAAGAGAAAGAAGCTATCTTCGAAGGACATATCATGTTGTTAGAAGATGAAGAGCTTGAAGAGGAAATTCTAGCCTGCATTAAAGATAACTTAGTTAGCGCAGACAACGCAGCTCATACCATTATTGAGCAAAACGCGCAGATGCTAGCCGAGTTAGACGACCCTTACCTAAAAGAACGCGCTACGGACTTTCGCGACATAGGTTCTCGTTTAGTTAAAAACATTCTAGGTATAGAAATTGTTTCTTTAAGTACCATTACCGAAGAAGTGATTTTAGTAGCCAACGATTTAACACCATCAGAAACGGCGCAAATTAACTTAGACAAAGTGCTAGGTTTTGTTACCGATATCGGCGGTCGCACTTCACATACCTCTATTATGGCTCGCTCATTAGAGCTACCCGCCGTAGTAGGCACCAACGATGTTACCCAACAAGTAAAGAACGGTGACATCATTGCGCTAGACGCCCTTAACAACGAAGTGATTATTAACCCTAGCGACGAGCAACTAGCTACTTACAAGCAGCGTCAACAAAGCTACATAGACGAAAAAGCTGAGTTAGCTAAGTTAAAAGACTTGCCAGCGGTTTCTTTAGATGGCCATCAAATTGAAGTATGCGCCAACATCGGCACCATTAAAGATGTCGACGGTGCTCACCGCAACGGCTCAGAAGGTGTGGGTTTATACCGCACTGAGTTTTTGTTCATGGATCGCGATTCACTGCCAAGCGAAGACGAGCAGTTCGAAGCTTACAAAGCTGTAGTAGAAGCGATGCAAGGCCACCCTGTGATTATCCGTACTATGGATATTGGTGGCGATAAAGACTTACCTTATTTAGATTTGCCAAAAGAGATGAACCCATTCTTGGGTTGGCGTGCGATTCGTATTTTCTTCGACCGTGAAGAAATCATGAATGCTCAACTTCGCGCTCTATTACGCGCTTCAGCTTTTGGTAAAGTGCGCATCATGTTCCCGATGATTATTTCGGTTGAAGAAATTCGCAAGTTAAACGGTGTATTAGATACGCTAAAAGCGGAGTTGCGCGCTGAAGACATCGCCTTTGATGAAGAAGTTGAAGTTGGCGTAATGGTTGAAACACCGGCAGCAGCGGCTATTGCCCACCATTTAATTAAAGAAGTAGACTTCTTTAGTATTGGAACCAACGACTTAACTCAGTACACTCTAGCAGTAGATCGTGGTAATGAGCTTATTTCGTCACTCTATAACCCAATGTCACCGGCAGTTCTTACTTTGATCAAGCAAGTTATTGATGCTTCACATGCTGAAGGTAAGTGGACTGGTATGTGTGGTGAGTTGGCTGGTGATGAAACTGCCACCTTGTTATTGATGGGAATGGGCTTAGATGAATTTTCAATGAGTGCCATTTCTATACCAAGGATCAAAAAACTGATCCGTAATTCAAACTATGCTGATGTGAAGAAATTAGCCGATCAAGCTTTAGCGTTACCAACAGCCGCTGAAATTGAAACGTTAGTTGACACTTTTGTTAAACAAAATTCCGTCTGTTAAGATAGTTACAACTGCACAATACATAAGAATTTAGGAGCGCCACAATGGGTCTATTCGACAAATTCAAGAAAATGGTTTCAGATGATAGTTCAAGCAAAGGCGGGATCGATATTATCGCCCCACTATCTGGTGAAATCGTTCCTATTGAAGAAGTGCCTGATGTAGTATTTGCTGAAAAAATCGTGGGTGATGGTATCGCGATTAAGCCAAGCGGTAACAAAATGGTAGCGCCATGTGACGGTACCATTGGTAAGATTTTTGAAACTAACCACGCGTTTTCATTAGAATCAACCGACGGCGTTGAACTGTTTGTTCACTTCGGTATTGATACCGTTGAGCTAAAAGGTGAAGGTTTCACTCGTATCGCGGCTGAAGGCCAAGAAGTGAAACAAGGTGATGTGATTATTGAGTTTGATCTAGCGGTGCTAGAAGAAAAAGCAAAATCAACACTAACGCCAGTGGTTATCTCTAATATGGACGAGATTAAAGAGTTAGTGAAAAAATCAGGTTCTGTAACCATTAGCGAAACGCCGGTGCTAACCATTATTAAATAAACTGGGCTTTGCCTAAGTGATTAAACCACGCTAATTAGCGTGGTTTTTTTTGCCTTAAATACACCTAAGTCTTACTAATTCCCCTACCAGCTTAATTGGTCGATGAGCTTTGCCTTCAGCTCTGGTATTCTTAGCCAAAATAAAAAAGGGAACATACATGTCTGCAACTAACATAGTAATGTTCGGGATCCCCAACTGCGACACTATTAAAAAAGCCCGCCGTTGGTTAAACGAACACAACATCGAGTTTAGCTTCCACGACTATCGTAAAGATGGGGTAAGCCTTGAGCAAATTAGCCATTGGTGTGAACAGCTAGGCTGGGAAGCGGTTTTGAATAAGCGCGGTACTACCTATCGCCAGCTAAGCGACCAGCAAAAAGCTGAACTGAATAAAGACTCTGCCATTCAATTGCTAGCCGAGCATCCAGCAATGATTAAGCGCCCATTGCTTCAAGTTGAGCAATCATTCACGCTTGGCTTTAAAGCCGACCAATATCAACAACTCTTTTCTCCGGAAGCATAAATTCATGTCAGATAGTCCCGTTTTACACTTAGCAAAAGATCTTATTAGCCGACCTTCGGTTACTCCGGAAGATTGCGATTGCCAAAAATTAATGGCCCATAGATTAGCCGCTGTTGGTTTTAATATTGAAGAAATGGTATTTGAAGACACCACCAATATGTGGGCACGTAAAGGTAATACCGGCCCATTGTTTTGTTTTGCTGGCCATACCGATGTAGTACCTCCAGGGCCTGCCGAAAAATGGCATACTCCTCCCTTTGAGCCAACCGTGATTGATGGTGTTTTACATGGCCGCGGAGCGGCCGACATGAAAGGATCATTAGCAGCTATGATCGTTGCTACCGAGCGATTTGTGGCTGATTACCCTAATCACATTGGCTCTATTTCTTACTTGATCACCTCTGATGAAGAAGGCCCATTTATCAACGGCACTACCCGCGTGGTAGATACCTTAATGGAACGTAATGAAATAATTGATATGTGTTTGGTGGGTGAACCATCGTCTACTCACCTTGTGGGAGATGTGGTTAAAAATGGTCGCCGCGGCTCACTAACCGGAGATATAAGGGTAAAAGGTGTACAAGGCCACGTAGCCTACCCTCACCTAGCTAAAAACCCAATTCATGATGCAGCACCGGCGCTCGCCGAATTGGCCGCTATGCACTGGGACAACGGAAATCAATTCTTCCCACCTACTAGCTTTCAAATTGCCAATATTCACTCAGGTACAGGCGCCTCCAATGTGATTCCTGGTGAATTAGATGTTCAATTTAACTTCCGCTACTCCACCGAGCTAACAGATAGTGACATTGTAAAACGAGTGCACAATATCTTTGATAGCCACGGCTTAGACTACCAATTAGATTGGACCTACAACGGCCAACCATTCTTAACCGAAGAAGGCGACTTCTTATCGGCGGTGAGCAATGCGGTAAGCAAAGTAACCAAGAAAGCGCCTGAATTACTTACTACTGGAGGAACTTCTGATGGCCGCTTTATCGCCAAAATGGGAACTCAAGTTGTTGAGCTTGGTCCAGTAAATGCCACCATTCATAAGGTAAATGAGTGCGTTAAAGTGGCCGATTTAGAACAGTTAGCAGATATGTACTACGAGCTGTTAGTAAACGTTCTTGGCGGCAATGAGTAAACTTGCCAAGCCTCTAGCCCTTTATGGGCTAGACAAGAGCGAACTAATTGATGACCCCGAGCTTGCTTGGGTTCATCGCTTAGTTTTATCTGATCTCAAAAAGCTTATCAAAGCAGCTACACAGGCTGGATTTAACTTAAGCATTTTTAGCGGTTATCGAGATTTTCACCGCCAGCTGGCGATCTGGAATAACAAGTGGAATGGCCTGCGACCGATTCTAGATGCCAATAGCCAGCCGCTGGATATCTCTACCCTGAGTGATGAGCAAAAGCTGCATGCTATTTTGCGTTGGTCGGCTTTACCAGGCACTAGTCGCCATCATTGGGGCACCGATTTCGACTTTTACGACCCCAAGTTATTGCCTAAAGGCAGCTGTTTAGAGCTTATTCCCCTAGAATATGCGGAGCAAGGTTGCCAGCACAACTTATCGTTATGGTTAAGTAAATACGCTAAAGATTTCGGCTTTTTCTACCCCTACTTGCGTTTTAAGGGCGGCGTAGAATTTGAGCCGTGGCACTTAAGCCACCTAGCCACCAGCCAAACCATGATGAGTAAGCTCAATGCTAGCCAAGTACTGGAACACTTAAGTAACGCACAAGTGGAAGGCTTTGCTTGTATTGAACAACACATCGAACAAATTTTTAGCCAATACGTTACCAATATCTGTTTACCGGAGACCTAATGCCCAGCTTTTACACCACCTTGTTTGTTAGCCTTGTTAGCTGCTCTGCACTGGCCTTTTTGGTATTGATGCTGGTTCTGCACAAAGGCGAACTATGCCCCGGGCAAACAGGCAGAATTCAACGCCAATTAAGCACGCTTGTTAGCTTTATTACCTTGGCGGGATTAAGTGGATTTGAAAGCCAACAAGCTACTTGGTTGCTAGGATTAGTCTTCGCTAGTGCCTTAATCGGTTGGGTATTAACTTACAAAATCAACAAGCTTAAACACAAACGTAGTTTAAACCTTAACTATTGGTGGTTAATGGGGACGCCACTGGTATTAGCCGGTGTGGTTGTGTTATTGCAACATAGCATCGCGATTTTTAGCTTTATTGCTTGCGCGTCGGCTATTGCTCATTGGCTAATGGTTAAGGCTAAACACCGCTTAACGAGCTTTGATAAGCTACTGCCTTTTGCCGGGCTCGCGGCGGCAATGTGTAGCCTTGTAGCAGTTTGTATTTACCTGATTTTAAACCAAACACTATTGGAACAAGGCGATACAGTTAAGCATTTTGTAGTTATGAGCAGCTTGTTATTGCTAGCGACCTTGTTGTGGTTATTCCCCCAACTAAAGAAAACCGCCCCGCCAGCCCCCTTGTTACTTGCTGTGGCGCTTATAAGCTTTATTTCTAGCCTTAACCTTCAAGCACTCAGCGTTTAACTGGCCAAACTAGCTCTCGCTGAGCTAGTTTAAATAATCTGCGATAACACGATTTGGAGACTTACTTTGGCAATCGGCTACGTTATTCTGATCATTGTTCTGGTTTTGGGTTTTATCCTCGGCAATTTGATGTTGCTCAAGCACATGGATCGATTTAACAGCAAGACAAAATTGCCCAAATCAAAAAAGTCGCAGGACTCAAAACCACGCTAAGCCACCTAGTAATAGTTAACTCTCCCTAAGCCTTATTGCTGCTCCTTTTGTTTTTCTAAAGCCTGTAAGTAAACATCTCTGGCTGTAAGTGAACCCGCTTGCTCGGCATCTTTTACAAGCTTTAAAGCCTGCTTTTCATTACCGTTGGCAATAGATTGTCGAATGAGCTGTCCAAACATGGCGTCTACTTCTGGGTCTATAATCGGCCTTGTCGTGTTGCTAGTCGCCTCATTTGCGCCAATAGTATCTACACTAGAGTTGCTCGCTTCTCCGGCAACGATAGTGGTAGTACTTTCTGCAGAGTTAGCACCTACGCTATCCACGCTAGAATGGCTAGGCTCAGCCACCGTATCAACGCCATTTGAATTACTGTTCGGGCTATTACTGCATGCACCAAGAGTAAGGGCCACACTAACTACCAACAATACCTTCATAATAGATACCTTATTTGGTGAAAAACGCTTTTTGATTAACCAAAATTAAGTGCCAATACGTCAATAACAGGCCTATTTCGTTGATGACTAAAGCGCTTAACACACGCTAATAAACAACTAAGCAGGTGGTTTTTATCTTGGTATGTATCCAAGCCGAATCATCTAGCACTATTAATCACAGGCAAAAAAAAGACCTCTATTTAGAGGCCCTTTAAGTTTAGCTCAAGCGGCAGTTTTTGTTAGCGAGACAAGCTATCGCGAGTATCTAAGCCCATCTTCATCAAGATAGCGAGGTAAGGATACAAGCTCTTCACTTCACTCGGCTTAAGCACTACACCTTCGTTATCACTTAGGGTGATTTGAGTAACATTGCCATTTGAGCCAACAGTAAAGATATAGTCTTTCTCTTCGAACTCCATGGTACTTAAACCGTAGTTTTCAAGTACCTGCTCTGGTGGGCGCTCGTAGGTTAGGTACAAACTGCCAGAGTTAGCAATGTAGTCTGTAATGGTGAAGCCCGCCAAAGGTAATACTAAACGCAAACGCTTCATGGTTTTTTCCATGTTGGCACGCGCTTTATAGTAAGCAGCGCCACTGTCGTTCACCAATACTAGGTTCACTGTTTCATCATAAAGCTGTTCTTTCTCAGCTTCACTCATGGCAGCTAAGCGCGCTTCTTCACGTTGAGCTGCCAGCTGTTCTTCTAGCTCTTCACGTCGGTCACTTACGTAACCAATTAAGCGATTAAGCTCTACCACTGCTAGGCGCTGCTTGTCGAACTCATCTAAATCAATCGCTAAGTCTCCACCATCGCGATAAATTTCACCATCGACAAAGCTTACTTTTAGACCAGCAGTTCGACCGTGAGGTTTAACTTCTAGCTGATAGATAAACTTTTGGCGTTGCTCCATAACGGTATCACTGGAGAAAATCCACCAGCTACCTTCTACCGTTTCAGCATCAACCAACCAATTAGATTCGATTAAAGCTTGCTGATCATCGCGGCGAGCAACCGACGAATTACGATAGCTTATGTAATCGCTAATGGTTTGCATCATTGTTGCAGTGGTTTCGGTAGCCGTTTGTGCTTGTAAAATATCAAACCAAAAAATCAAACCATCATCGGTATCTTCAATACGGCTACCGGCAATCAGCGGAATAATTTGCACAGGTGCGCGAACATCCACCGCCGAGCCAACTAAAATTTCTTCTTTAGCTTGCGGTGTTGGAATAACAAATTCACTACTTTGCTCAGGTGGTGTTATCCCATCTGGGATCACTAAGGGTTCTACTTGGGTAGCATCTAAATACTCAAAACCACGCTCAGCTTGGCGGTGTTTATCGCCACTATTAGAGCACGCTGCTAGAGTGGCTACTAGGCTGCCAAAAAACACGATTTTCATCGTTGGAAAAGAAACTAGTTGCATATCCCACTACATCTACAAACAAAAACATTTACTGGTAAGTGGTTTCGTCCAGCGAAAACAATCCAGAGTAAGGGCGCTATACTACTTAGCCACTTTCATAAACACAAGGCGAAAACATTCAGGGCTTGATACAAACTCACCTTTTGCTTTCTGCTAAATTACTATGCGCTAGAATTCCCTGCTTTAAGCAAGTATCCTGACACACTAAATCTTGCTAAATATGTAAAACGGAATATGAGTCAACATCTTGTGGTCACCGCTGTTGGCAGTAATCGGCCAGGCATCGTAAATCAACTCACTCAGCTGGTATCTAGTTGTGGCTGTAACATTGTAGATAGTCGCATGGCGCTATTTGGTTCAGAGTTCACCTTAATTATGCTGATTTCGGGTTCGCACAATGCGGTGATTCAAATAGAAACCCGCCTACCCGCTACCGCCCAAGAACTACAGCTACTCACTGTAATGAAAAAAACCTCGCGCCACGAGTTGATCGATTATTCACACGCAGCGGTTTTGCAACTGACCTTGCCCGATGCCACTGGGGTGATTAGCAAAGTCACTCAGTTTATTAGCGACAACCAAATGAATATGGTGAGCTTAAAATCTAATCTATTTACTAAAAACAATATTGAGATGTTGCACGCGGAGTTCGACGTAAAGCTCAACCAAACGCATCAACCAGAACAAATAGAGCAAGCGTTTGCCCGCCTATGCCAAGAATTAGGCAGCGAACAGTTTGATCTTCAAATTTTGTCAAATTAAGTACCACTATAAAGGACACCCTTAATGAACACATTGACGGCCGGAGCAGCTGCTCCGCAATTTGACTTGCCAAACCAAGATGAAAAACGTATCAAGCTTAGCGACTACGCAGGTAAAAAAGTATTGGTGTATTTTTACCCTAAGGCTTTAACGCCGGGTTGTACTACTCAAGCTTGCGGCTTACGTGACAGCATTGAACAACTCAAAGACGCAAACACGGTAGTATTTGGTGTAAGCCCCGATCCAGTAAAACGTCTGCCTAAGTTTATCGAAAAACATCAGCTTAACTTTGACTTACTGTCAGATGAAGATCATGCGGTCGCTGATCAGTTTGGCGTATGGGGCTTGAAAAAGTTTATGGGCAAAGAATATGACGGCATTCATCGCATTAGCTTTTTAATTGATGAGCAAGGCCAAATTGAGCATGTGTTTAATAAGTTTAAAACTAAAGAGCACCACCAAGTAGTGCTCGATTACTTAAACCAATAATTATTCCGCAGAGGTTGAGGGCTCGTTGTCCTCAACCTTTTCTATATGATGCGGCCACGCATTCATTACCGCTTTCACTAAGGTGGCGAGCGGAATCGCAAAGAACACGCCCCAAAAGCCCCACAAACCGCCAAATACCAGCACCGCGACAATAATCGCCAAGGGGTGTAAGTTAACCGCTTCTGAGAACAAAATAGGCACTAATACATTGCCATCAATCACTTGTATTATGCCGTAAGCCAACATAAGGTAACCAAATTGAGGGCTTAAGCCCCACTGGAATAAACCAACCATAGCAACCGGTAAGGTTACTGCAAAGGCACCGATAAAGGGAATAAGTACCGACAAACCCACTAACACGCCAAGTAACGCCGAGTAACGTAAATCCATAATCGCAAACACGATGTAACTAGCGCCACCCACCACCAATATCTCAATGGCTTTACCGCGAATATAGTTAATCACTTGGCCATTCATTTCCGACCAAACCTGGGTCAGCAAACGACGGTCATTAGGCAGGAAACGCGACACGCTGCTAAGTAATACTTTCTTGTCGCTTAACATGAAAAACACCATTAACGGCACTAATACGCTATATACCAATACCGTGGCTAAGTTAATGATTGAGGAAAGTGAAGACTGCAACAATTGCTCTCCCACGCCCATTAAGCGGGTTCTAACATTGTCTACCACACTTTCTACTAAGGCGCCGTCGATAAACTCTGGATATTGTTGTGGCAAAGACTCAAGCCATTGCTGAGTGCTATTAAGCATCACCGGGTATTCACTGAGTAAGTTCATCCCCTGCCCCCACACGGTGGGTAAAATGCGTAATACCGTAAATGTGGCAATCAGGAAAAATATGAGTAGTACTAAGGCACTAGCTAAGCCCCGGCGAAATCCGTGATTGGCTAAAAAACTCACCGGCCAATCCAACAAGTAAGCAAGTACTAAAGCAATAAGTAATGGTGCGAGTAAATTGCCAAAGAAATACAGCAGCACAAAACCAATAACCAACACCAGCGCCATGGCAACCGCCTCTGGGTCAGAAAACATGCGGCGGTACCAATTTGATAAGACTTTAAACATAGTTACAGCTTTAATCCTTTAGCGGTTGGACAGTTATGGTGACACAAAAGCCACGAGCACTTTGCTCTATACTTACGCCATGCCCTAGTCGACGAAAGTATTTGGGGATATCACTACGTGATCCGCTGTCCCCTAACAGCAACTGAATTTGATCACCCACTTTGGCTTGCTTCAGCCAAAGCTTACTTTCTAATAATGGGTAAGGACAGTTGTGTTTTTGTAAATCGAGGCAAAGCATTTGTAATAATTACCATAAAATAACCATGACATTATTACAGGCTATTGATCAGGACTCAATTTATAGCTTTTGAATAACAAACAAAATCGGGGTATTCTCGCGATACAAATGGAAAGTTATCGGATTTCAATGACGCGTTTCGCACATTTTATTCTAGCAGGCCTGCTTTTTGGCTACGCCCCTCTAATGTCTGCTAATAATCAATTGCCTGAAATAGGGACAGCCGGTGCGTCGGCTTTATCCATCGACAAAGAAATTATCTACGGCAATGCCTACATGCGAATTATTCGCGCTAGCAGCCGCATGACCAATGATCCAGTGTTGTCTGAATATGTTACCGAGTTAGGCAACCAGCTGGTTGCCAAAGCAGATTTAGTACGCACCCCATTTAACTTCTTTTTAGTGACCGATAACGAGATTAACGCAGCGGCCTTTTTAGGTGGCTACGTAAAAATTCATACCGGTTTGTTTTTGTATGCCGATACCGAAAGCGAATTTGCCTCGGTCATTGCCCACGAAATCGCCCACGTTACTCAACGCCATATTGCGCGTAGTATAGAAAACCAAGCCGCCGCACAAAATCTATCAATGGCTGGCATGTTAGGTTCTTTATTGTTGGGTCTTGCTAACCCGGTTGCAGGTATCGCGGCACTACAAGCTACCATGGCGGCAGGTGTGCAAAACTCAATTAACTACACCCGTGCCAACGAATTTGAAGCAGACCGAATTGGCCTTCGCACCTTGGCCAATGCCGGTTATGACCCAATAGGAATGGGTAACTTTTTTGGTAAACTGTCCGAAAAATACCGTTACGCGAGCAAACCTCCACAAATGTTAATCACTCACCCATTGCCAGAAACGCGGGTTAGTGAAGCGCGCGCTCGGGCAAATCAATACCCTAATCGTTACGTTGCGCCTTCCCTTTCGTTCCAGTTTGCCAAATCACGGATTATTGTCCGTCATGGCACCTTGTCTCCTTCAGAAGCCTTAGAGCACTACAACCGAGTTATAAAGCGCAAAGAATATCGAATTGAAGATGCCGCTCTCTATGGCAAAGCCCTGGCACTGTTTGGCATGGGCAAATATAAAGAATCAAAAGCAATCGTTGATGGTCTAGCCAAACGCCATTCCGACAACCTGTTTGTCATTGATACCCAAACAGACATCGATTTGGCGATGAAAAGCTACCAACCAGCGATTAAACGTTTGCAAGTAGCGCAGACTCGCTACCCCAATAACCAAGTTATTGTGCTCAACTTAGCCCATGCATTTAGTGAGAATGGCCAATTTGAAGAAGGCGCAAAACTGCTGGATCGTTACCTACGCGAGCGTCCTAACGACGCTCTGGCTTGGGGCGAGCTCAGCCGCAGCCAGCGACGCCTCAAGAATATGGCCGCTAGCCATACTGCACGTGCCGAATATCTTTCATTGCACTCAGATTATCGCCGCGCCATTGACGAACTGCATAGCGCCTATAACCTAACAGAAAACAATCTCGAGCAAGCTCGCATTCAAGCTAGAATTGAACAATTTAAAGCTGCTGAACAAGAACTCGAGTCGCTCAACTAAGATTTATACAAGGAACCAACATGTCTAGTATTCAAATCCTGCATAATCCTCGCTGCTCAAAAAGCCGTCAAACTCTGCAGCTTCTTCAAGAAAAAGGCATCGATCCAGAAATCGTGCTTTATCTTGAAACACCTCCAAGTGAAGCCGATATCGCTAATATGCTGGACATGATGCAGCTTGAGCCTCGCCAGCTAATGCGTACCAAAGAAGCACTCTACAAAGAATTGAATTTGGCCGATGCTTCACTCACTCCGGCTCAGTTAATTACCGCTATGCACGCTAATCCAAAATTGATTGAGCGGCCAATAGTGATCAATCAAGGGCAAGCACGCATTGGTCGCCCACCTGAGCAGGTGTTAGAGATTGTCTAAACTCACTACTTCCCAGCTATTACTGCTAGCAAAAAGCAGTTACTTACTGCTGCTAGCTTGGGTATTGTTATGGCATTTATGGCTATCACCGCCTGTGGATATTAGCCTTAGTATTATGCTGGTCTTTTGGGTTGTTCCCCTACTGTTCCCACTAAAAGGAATACTAGCGGGGAAACCTTATACCTACGCTTGGAGTTGCTTTGTACTGCTACTATATGTACTGCACAGCACTACGCTATTAGTGGTATCAGACACTGAGCGCTGGCTGGCAGCAGTAGAGTTAGTATTAGTACTCAGTGCTTTTTGGTTTGGATTACAATACGCCAAGTTTCGCGGTAAAGAGCTGGGAATAGGCTTAAAGAAACTAAAAGACAAAAGCTAAAGACTAAAGTTCTAAGATCTCTTTAACAAAGGGAACGGTTAGCTTACGTTGAGCAGTAATTGAAGCTTGGTCGAGTAGATCAAGCTTGTTCAACAAGGTAGGCATATCACGAGATAAACGCTTCAATAAAAATCGGGCAACCTCTAATGGCATTTTCAAGCCGCGTAATTCTGCCCGCAATTGCAAGGCGCTAAGCTTTTGCTCATCATCTAGCTCATGCAGCTTGTAGGTAACACCCCAATTTAAA
The DNA here is from genome assembly GCF_019670125.1 of Agarivorans aestuarii. Lineage (NCBI taxonomy): Bacteria > Pseudomonadati > Pseudomonadota > Gammaproteobacteria > Alteromonadales > Alteromonadaceae > Agarivorans > Agarivorans aestuarii. Next base: position 1,364,068 of record NZ_AP023033.1, on the reverse strand, counting down.
CGAGACTGTAAGTCAGCCAAGGCAAAAGATAATTGAGGTGCTGGCGCATTAGCTGTCACTATTAATCGGGTGGTAGAGGCTAACTCTTTTCGACGATTATAAAAATCAAAAATAGCTTCTTCCCAAGCCGAAATTCCCACTATCGCATCAATGTTGTCTAGGCAAACTAAGGCCATGCTCTCGAGGCCTTCGAGCATTTTAGGAGACATTGCGGCGTGCATCTCTAAGGGTAAGTAAGCGCTAGCCGCGCCAACATCGGCCATTTCGGTACAGCTGGCATGCAACAAATGGGTTCTACCCGATCCCTCACTGCCCCACAAATAAAGCATCCTCTCGCCTTTATCTAAAGCAAGATTACGCAGTGCACTTAATAACTGTTGATTATCGCCCGGGTAAAAACTTACCAAGGTTTCATCGTCAGGTAGCAGTACAGGAAGTGATAATTGCGGGGAAAAACTCAAAGTGACAAATCAAAGCTGATACAAAACTAGGGGCATTGTACCAGCTCGCTATTAAGATGAAAAATATTTGCTACTGGTAATAGTAGTACTTTGTACGTGTTTCATCCGCTTGCAACCGCGGAGCGATATCAAGTGAAGATTTAAGGTCTTCCCACGGGCTAAGCAATTGCACCTCAAAGGTGAACGTATCTTGTTTTACATTATGTAAAGTCACTCTTGCCACGCTAGGTTGCTGGTTTAGAAAGCGTTCTAACTCAACATATTTGTTCATGCTGGTAATATTGGCAAAACTCACTAACATTGCCTCGTCGGCATTTTCGCCAAGCACAACACCATAGCGCTCAGCCAAGCTAGCGCTTACGGCGCTCATCGCCTCTGCACTAATTTCCTCTAAGGAAGCTTGAACTTGGCCGCTATCTAGTTGAGTTTGGCTAGCGCTGTCTAGCAATCGCCATTGGATCTGCCAATTTTGCCCTTGTGGATACTGACGAAAGCTAAGCACCAGTGGCACCGAATAACGCTCGCTAGCGGCGTACAAAGGCCCATCAAAGCCGCCCCACACATCATTAACACTTACAGCCATGCTATCTTCTAAATCCATAACTGGCAGACGCACTGGCAAACCCAAAAGCTGAGCTTGCTCACGCCCTTTAACTAACCAGTCCTGCTGAGCACTATCGGCCAACAATTCACGGTTAAAATTCTGCTCGTTGGCGTACCACAATATGATGTCTGGACGCTGCTTGCCCCATAAACGTAGCTGGGCCTGCATCAGTAGCTGATTAACTTTAGCTTCGTTAAACAATACTGAGATAGCATCATCGCGATAAGCAAATTGCTGAATATAAGGGTTTATATTGGCTCTTGCTTTAGCTACCAGGGGATTAGTATTGCTGGCTTGCTCACCGGTTAAGCGCAGCACTAATAACTCAAAAGCCTGTTGTTGATCTTGTTGGGTATCGCCTGTGGCTTGTGCTTCAATTCGGTAAAGTTCCTCTTGCGAGGATGCTTGAACCGGCCAAATCACAACTGCCAAACTAAGTACCAACAACCACTTTTTAATCACTACGCTCTCCTAGAGATTCAATTCAATATTTTTGATGTACTACTTAGTACCAAAAATCTTATCGCCGGCATCACCTAAACCAGGAAGGATATAACCTTGCTCATTTAGCTTTTCATCAATTGACGCAGTATACAAGACCAAATCAGGGTGTGCAGCTTCCAAGGCTTTTAAACCTTCTGGCGCAGCGACCAATACGAGTACCACGATGTCTTTACAGCCTTGCTCTTTAAGTAAGTCGATAGTGGCAATCATAGAACCGCCAGTGGCCAGCATTGGGTCAACCACAAGGGCTAAACGCTCATCAATTTGACCAACCAATTTATGGAAATACGGAACCGGCTCTAAAGTCTCTTCATCCCGGTAAATGCCCACTACACTGGTTTTTGCTGAAGGCATATGTTCTAACACACCGTCCATCATGCCAAGGCCCGCGCGCAAAATAGGCACAACCGTAGCCTTTTTACCTTTAATTTGTTCAACCTTCACTGGGCCATTCCAACCGGCAATAGTCACTTCTTCAATTTCTAAGTTGGCTGTCGCTTCGTAGGTAAGTAATGCGGATACTTCGCGTGCTAATTCACGAAAACGCTTTGTGCTAATGTCTGCTTCGCGCATTAGGCCAATTTTATGACGAACTAAAGGATGCTTTACTTCAACAACTTTCATCTCTATTCCTTTGATTTACCGAATTGTGAGCCGCTAGTTTAAATCAGGCTCAATGGAGATATGTTAGCAAATATCAACAAAATGTCTTAGTTATCGTTTATTACTGTTACCGAACCGCTAACACTGCTAAAATGTCGCGAATTTTTTTTCCATGTTCGTTGCAAGGTAATCCCGTGACCAAACAAAACACCCCTCTGAGTTATAAAGATGCTGGCGTTGATATCGAAGCTGGTAATGCATTAGTAGAACGTATTAAAAGTGTTAGTAAACGTACCCAGCGCCCAGAAGTAATGGGTGGACTAGGAGGCTTTGGTGCATTGTGTCAATTGCCAACTGGTTATAAAGAGCCTGTATTAGTTGCTGGCACCGACGGTGTGGGTACTAAATTACGTTTAGCGCTAGATTTGGAAAAGCACGACACCGTTGGTATCGACTTAGTCGCAATGTGTGTAAATGACCTTATTGTTCAAGGTGCTGAGCCTCTATTTTTCTTAGACTACTACGCAACCGGCAAACTTGAAGTTGATACCGCAGCAGACGTTGTAAAGGGTATTGGTCAAGGTTGTGAGCAATCTGGCTGTGCCTTAATTGGTGGTGAAACTGCAGAAATGCCAGGCATGTACCATGGCGACGACTATGACATCGCAGGCTTCTGTGTGGGTGTTGTTGAAAAGTCAGAAATTATTGATGGCACTAAAGTGGCTAGCGGTGACGCACTAATCGCACTAGCTTCTAGCGGTCCTCACTCAAACGGTTACTCGCTAATTCGCAAGATTCTAGAAGTATCTAACGCCGATCCTAAACAAGTACTAGGTGAAAGTACTTTAGGTGAAACCCTATTAACGCCTACCAAGATTTACGTTAAATCTGTATTAGCGCTGCTTAAGCAATGTGAAGTACATGCTTTATCACATATCACTGGTGGTGGTTTCTGGGAAAACATCCCTCGCGTATTACCTGCTGGCGCTAAAGCAGTGGTTGATGAAAACAGCTGGCAGTGGCCAGAAGTATTCAACTGGTTACAAGAAAACGGTAACGTTGCTCGCGAAGAAATGTACCGCACTTTCAACTGTGGTGTTGGCATGGTTATCGCGCTACCAGAAGCTGAAGTAGAAGCCGCTCTTGCTTTATTAGCAGAACACGGCGAAACAGCTTGGAAAATTGGCCACATTGAAGATGTAGCTGAAGGCGAAGGCCAAGTAGAATTTAAATAGGGTAAGTAATGGCACGCAACATTGTTGTACTGATTTCAGGTTCAGGGACTAACCTGCAAGCCATTATTGATGCCTGCGAAGAGGGGCGTATTAACGCCTCTATTTCTGCAGTAGTGAGTAACAAGGCCGATGCTTATGGCCTTGAGCGCGCTAAGCAGGCAGCTATTAACACGGTAGTTGTAAACCCTAAAGAATATAGCGATCGCGAAAGCTATGATCTGGCTTTAGCCGAGGTAATTGAACAGCATAATGCTGACTTAATTGTTATGGCTGGCTTCATGCGTATTCTTAGCCAAGCATTTGTGGAACGTTTTAGCGGCAAGATGCTAAACATTCATCCCTCATTGCTGCCTAAGTATCAGGGTTTAAATACTCACCAACGCGCCATTGAAGCAAAAGACCAAGAACACGGTTGCAGTATTCACTTTGTAACACCAGAGCTTGATGGAGGCCCGGTTATTTTACAGGCCAAAGTTCCAGTGTTTAGTGAAGATGATGCCGACGCTTTGGCCGCCAGAGTGCAAGTACAAGAGCACGCCATTTACCCCTTGGTAGTAAACTGGTTTATTGAAGGACGCTTGAACATGGAAAATGACAGCGCCCTACTCGATGACAAGATACTCCCAAGTAGCGGTTACGCTAACTCATAAAAAAAGCGCCTAAAGGCGCTTTTTTCTATTTGTTTTAGCTTAAAGCTTAATTAGCTTATAAAGCTTTATTGCACTTCACCGTCTTTAAACAATACATAAGCGCCGCTAGCAATTTTTTGCCATTGTTCGTTATTGGTTAAAGGCTGAGTTGCAATCATTGTCACTACATCATTTGGCGTAGTTTCTTTATAAAAGTCGATAGTAACATCGGCATCGGCCAGCTGAGCCTCTCCGAAAGGAGCACGGCGAGTAATCCAATGCAGGTTAGTTGAACAATAAGCCATCACAAACTCGCCATTGCTCAGCAGCATATTAAATACCCCTTTTGCACGTAGCTGATCGGCTAGGCTCGCCACAAATTTAAACATGGCTTTCATGTTAGCAGGTTTACGTGGGTACTTAATACGTAGCTGTTCGAGGATCCAACAAAAAGCACGCTCGCTATCGGTTGCGCCAATTGGCCTAAAGAAGCCAGTATCAAGCTGCTTGTATCCTTTTAATTGCCCATTGTGAGCATAGGTCCAGTTTTGTCCCCACAGCTCGCGAGTAAAAGGGTGAGTATTCTCTAAGGACACACACCCACGGTTGGCTTGGCGAATATGCCCCACCACAGCTTGGCTTTTAATCGGAAATGCCTGCACTAATTCGGCAATTTTTGATTTACAGCTAGGCGCAGGATCTTTAAAACTACGACAGCCCTTACCCTCATAAAAGGTAATGCCCCAGCCATCCACATGCGGGCCAGTCACTCCGCCGCGCTGCACCAAACCGGTAAAAGAAAAGCAAATATCAGTAGGAACATTGGCACTCATTCCTAATAACTCACACATACAACTACTCGCTACTTACAATACTGATGAACAGGCTTATTCAGCCATGTATTTTTCGATTAACTGAATCAAGATATGAATCACTTTAATATGAATTTCTTGAATACGGTCAGCAAAACCAAAGTGTGGCACGCGGATCTCTACGTCGGCTTGACCAGCCATTTTGCCACCATCTTTGCCAGACAAAATAATCACTTTCATGCCTTTGGCTTTAGCCGCTTCTATCGCCTTAATGATATTACCCGAGTTACCACTGGTACTAATACCAAAGAGAACATCACCAGCTTGACCTAAACCTTCAATATAACGAGAGAACACATACTCATAGCCATAATCATTACTTACACAAGACAAGTGGCTAGGGTCTGAAATAGCAATAGCCGGATAGGCAGGACGGTTTTCACGATAGCGGCCGGTTAATTCCTCGGCAAAATGCATGGCATCACAATGAGAGCCCCCGTTACCACAAGATAATACTTTGCCTTGTTGCTTAAAACTGTCGGCTAACAAACGAGCCGCTTGTTCAATCGCGTCAATGTTTTTCTCATCGGCAATAAAAGCATTTAGAACAGTTACCGCTTCCTGTAACTCTTCAACTATCAAATTTTTCATCTAGGTTCCCTTATCTGGGCAAGGCTTATTAGCTGGACACTATAACGTTTTTTTTAGTCTGGATCAGCGTTCTATTTGGCTCATATCTCAATTTGATAACTAAAAAATACAGCTAAACTTATGTTGATATTTTGTAAAAGACTTGAAGTTTGTTAACCACTGCGTTACAAATACACCAAAGAGGTCAGACCTCTTACAAGTCAAAGGAGAGATTGATGCAAAGTTACTTACCCCTTTTTGCTGCCATTGGTGGCCTATTACTGATGGGCGGCCTCGCTTATTTTAGAGCTTCATTACTAGCATTTAGCTTAGTGCTAACCGCCTCACTGGTTGCTTACAGTTTTGTATCACCATTTAGCGAGCTATTTTGGCTAGCCTATTTGTTAATTGTAGGAGGCTTGAACTTTAAGCCTTTGCGTCAACAGCTAATCTCTAAACCACTGTTCAAAATCTTCAAAAAAATAATGCCGGAGATGTCACGTACCGAGAAAGAAGCCATCGATGCCGGTACCACTTGGTGGGAAGGCGAGCTATTTCGCGGCGCTCCCGATTGGAAAAAACTACATAGCTACCCTGCTCCACGCCTTAGTGCGGAAGAACAAGCTTTTCTAGATGGTCCGGTTGAGCAAGTATGTGCAATGACTAAAGACTGGGAAATCACCCATGAATTAGCAGACTTACCAGAAGAGATTTGGGACTTTTTGAAAGAACACAAGTTCTTCGCCATGATCATTAAGAAGAAATATGGTGGCTTAGAATTTTCAGCTTACGCTCAATCCTGTGTACTCCAAAAACTAGCCAGTATCTCAGCGGTGCTTTCTAGTACCGTTGGCGTACCCAACTCACTGGGGCCTGGTGAACTACTGCAACACTACGGCACAAAAGAGCAACAAGACCATTACCTACCTCGTTTAGCAGAAGGTAAAGAAATCCCTTGTTTTGCCTTAACCAGTCCAGAAGCGGGCTCAGACGCTGGATCAATTCCCGATGCTGGCGTAGTGTGCATGGGCGAATGGCAAGGCGAACAAGTGCTGGGGATGAAAATCACCTGGAACAAGCGCTACATTACCCTAGCGCCCGTAGCCACTATTTTAGGTCTTGCTTTCAAACTGTCAGATCCCGATAAATTGATTGGTGAGCAAGAAGAGTTGGGTATTACTTGTGCACTTATTCCAACCGATATCGAAGGTGTTGAAGTAGGTCGTCGTCACTTCCCACTCAATGTTCCTTTTATGAACGGTCCAACCCGTGCCAATGAGTTGTTTGTTCCTATCGAATTCATCATTGGTGGTAAAGCTATGGCAGGCCAAGGCTGGCGCATGTTGGTGGAATGTTTATCAGTTGGCCGTGGTATTACTTTGCCATCTAGCGCCACTGGCGGAATTAAAAACGCGGCATTAGCAACCGGTGCTTACGCGCGCATTCGTCGTCAGTTCAAACTGCCCATTGGTAAAATGGAGGGAGTGGAAGAACCATTAGCCCGTTTGGCCGGTAATGCTTACATGATGGGGGCGGCTTCTGATTTAACCGTAACCGCCATCGACTTAGGCGAAAAACCATCGGTTATCTCGGCGATAGTAAAATACCACCTCACTCACCGTGGCCAGCGCGCCAGCATAGACGCAATGGATGTAGTTGGCGGTAAAGGCATTTGCTTGGGGCCTAAGAACTTCCTCGCGCGTTCTTATCAAGGTGCGCCTATCGCGATTACGGTGGAAGGGGCAAACATTTTAACCCGTAGCATGATTATTTACGGACAAGGGGCTATTCGCTGCCACCCTTATGTGCTTAGTGAGATGGAAGCGGCTCAACATCCAGACTTTAGCCAAGGCTTGAAACAATTTGATAAAGCACTGTTTAGTCATCTTGGTTTTGCCACCAGCAATTTTGTACGCAGCTTTTGGTTTGGCCTAACCAGCAATAGCTTAATTAGCACGCCTTACTCCGACCAAACAGCCCCCTACTACAAACAACTAACCCGCTTTAGTAGTAACTTGGCACTGCTATCTGACGTTGCTATGGGTACCCTAGGCGGCAACTTAAAACGTAAAGAACGTGTATCGGCTCGTTTAGGCGATATGCTCAGCCAGCTTTACTTAAGCTCGGCCACATTAAAACGCTTTGACGATGACGGCCGCAAGCAAGAAGATTTACCGCTACTTCACTGGAGCATGCAAGACTCATTGTTTCAATTACAAAACGCCTTAGATGAATTGCTGCTTAACTTCCCTAATAAATGGGTAGGTAAAGCAATGCGTTTAGTAATGTTCCCACTAGGTAAGCCTTTCCATGCGCCAAGTGATGTACTTGACCACAAACTTGCTCGAATCCTACAAGAGCCAAGCGAAACCCGTAATCGCGTAGGACAAGGGCGATTTGATAGCCGCGTAGAAGGTAATGTGTATGGTGAACTAGAGCAAACCTTAGAAGATGTATTAGCTTGCGAAGCACTTTACGACAAAGTGTGTAAAGCTCTGGGCGAAAAACGCCCCTTTACCCAGCTTGATAAATTAGCCGATGAAGGGATAAAGCTTGGTGCTATAAACGCCGACGAAGCAGCCTTAATGCACAGAACAGAGCAAGGCAGGTTAGCGGCAATTAACGTTGACGACTTTGATCATCAGCAGTTAGAGAATCGCCCGAGCTTACCAAAGACAGGTGCTGCAGATCTAGATTCAGTAGCCTAAGGCTTAAGTTCAGTAAAACCACAAAAGCGAGCTGATTTAGCTCGCTTTTTTTATCAGTATCCCAAGCAAGGCATTGAATTTGAGTCTAAAATACACTTAACTTAAGAAAAGCATAAGCAATGGATAGCGCATGAGCGACGACATCTTTTTACTAGATGACTCAGCCAACGAGACTCAAGAGCAGGGCGAACAATGGAAGTTGTTAGTGGTTGACGATGAGCCGGAAGTTCACCACATCACCAGTATGACCCTGTCTCAGTTTGTTTTTGATAATAAATCGATACTGTTTTTGCATGCCAACTCTGCTCAAGAAGCCAAACGGATATTGGCAGAACATTCCGACATTGCCTTAGTGCTGCTGGATGTTGTCATGGAGACCGACGATGCAGGCTTATGCCTAGTTCGTCATATTCGCCAAGAACTTAACAATCAAAGCGTTCGCATTGTGCTGCGAACAGGTCAGCCAGGACAGGCCCCCGAAGATGAAGTGGTAGAAAACTACGACATTAACGACTATAAGGACAAAACCGAGCTTACCTCGCAAAAGCTACGCACCCTTATTAGAGCAAGCTTACGCTCTTACCGCGATATTTGTTCGCTAGAAAAGCACAAACTTGGCTTAGAAAAGGTAGTTAAAGCCTCTAGAGGTATTTTTGAAAAAAACGCCCTTTTCACCTTTGTGGAAGGCGCCCTAGAACAGCTGGCTGTCATTCTAAATTTGGAAGATAGCTGTATTTATCAAGTTGAACAATACGCCTACCAGGTTAATTCAACCCAACTACAACTATTGGCTTACCAAGGACAACAGCGCCCCAGTAAAGCACACCAGCAGTTATCAGAATTCCCTAACGCGCAGCAACAGATATTCAGCCAAGCAATAGATCAAAAAACCAATGTATTTAAAGACAACGCTTTAGCGATTTACTGTGAAAACAGCGCTTACAACTTATTGTTTTATATCACCAGAAATACCCCTTTTAACCAAGCGGATCAACACTTCATCAACCTGCTTAGCGAAAACATAGTGGTTGCCTTGGAAAACATTCGCCTTAACGAAGTGATTAGCACCAACCAAAAAGAAGTGCTGTATCGCTTGGGTGAAATTGTAGAAACCCGCTCTAAAGAATCTGGCATGCACGTACGTCGAGTAGCTCTGTTTACTGCCTTACTCGCCGAGTTACTTGGCTTACCTGCAATGAAGGTAGAACAGCTAAAGTTAGCTTCACCGTTACACGATGTAGGCAAGGTGGCCATTCCTGATGCAATATTACATAAACCGGGTAAGTTAACTGCCGAAGAGTGGGAAGTAATGCAAACCCATGCAGCAATTGGCGAAAACATGCTTAAAGACTCAAATATTGAAGTCATGCAACTGGCTTCAGAAATTGCTGGCTCTCACCACGAGAAATGGGATGGCAATGGTTACCCAAGAGGCTTAAAAGGCGAAGATATTCCGATTAGCGGCCGTTTAACCGCTATAGCTGACGTATTTGACGCCCTAGGCAGTATTCGTTGTTACAAAAATGCTTGGGATGACCAACAGATTATTAAGTACTTAGAAGAGCAACGTGGTAAACAGTTTGATCCACAGCTGGTAGATGCCCTGCTTAACAACTTCGCACAATTCGCGCAAATCAGAGATAAGTACCAAGACTAGTTAGTTGCTCAAGGCTTTGAGCGAGACTTAAAGCCGAAAACTCAAATCGCAGATACAAAAAAACCTCGCTTAACGAGGCCTAATGTTTAGTAGTGGCGGAGTGGACGGGACTCGAACCCGCGACCCCCGGCGTGACAGGCCGGTATTCTAACCAACTGAACTACCACTCCGCATATACTAACGTCACGATTGTATTACTACTTTAATGCTGGCGGAGTGGACGGGACTCGAACCCGCGACCCCCGGCGTGACAGGCCGGTATTCTAACCAACTGAACTACCACTCCTACGCATTAAATTGTTTCGTCGTTGGCGGAGTGGACGGGACTCGAACCCGCGACCCCCGGCGTGACAGGCCGGTATTCTAACCAACTGAACTACCACTCCGCTACATCGAAACATTACACACAGACTAAACAGACTTGGCGGAGTGGACGGGACTCGAACCCGCGACCCCCGGCGTGACAGGCCGGTATTCTAACCAACTGAACTACCACTCCGCAGAACCATCTCGTCTGGTGCGGCGCAGATAATACGGTTATGCCTATTACGAGTCAACAAAGAATTGTCTTATTTCTTTAAAAATCCGTTCAAGCGCTGATGTTTTAGCCAAAGCGTCGAGCTTTTAGCCAAAGCCGCCTATAAATCACTCTGACGGCATTTTTAAGCTGTTGGCTTCGTCCATTTTAGGTTCCTCGCTTGGCTCTGCTGCAGGGGCTTCTCTAGCCCCTTTTAATGCCGCCTCAAAAGCCTTACGTTTTCGCCACCAAATAAAGCCAAAAGCTAAGCCTGCTACCAATAAGAAACCAAATACATAAAGCAGAATCACTAACCACAAAGACATCTCAGGTTCAGGAACCACTACCTCTTTAATTTCAACAGGCTCCGGCGGCGGTGGCGGAGGAAGGATCACAAAATCCTCCTCGGGCAAATCGATCACAATCTCTCTATTTTGAATAGTGGTCGCCAACAAAGTACCCATAACACGATAGCGCCCTTGTTCGGTGGGTGTGGGGAGGTCTACGGTAAACTCATCGCTTTCAGCATAGGTTTGAAAATCTTGCTCCCAACCCACATTGTTATAAACCTTACCGCTGATCACTACCGTCTCAGGCCGAATTTCATCAGTATCTATTACCAAGGCCATTCTTGCTTGACGCTCTTCGTCTTTTGGCGACATAACCTTTATTTCTACTGGATTGGGGTATACCAGCACCGGAGAGATTTGAGCACGAGTAAAAATCTGGTTTAAGGTGCTAATGATCATTTCGTACTTGCCAGGGCGAGCTTCTAGCTTGATATAGGTGGTAAACACGCTGTCATCGGCATATTCATCATAGTTTTTGCCATCATCAAAAAACTTGCCCAGTTCATCACGGCGTACTTCTACAGTTTGATCTTCAAGTAGCTGTTGACGCATCAAAGCAACGTTCATTAGGGCTTCTTGTAGCATAACCTCTAAGTCAATCCGCTCCCCTTTGCTACTGAGGCGTGCGGTCACTCGCAGGCGCTCTCCTTGATAGAGTTGGTGAGGGATCGGGTCTACCGTTAACTCAATGTCACTAAGGATACGAACTCGGTTTCGGCCTTTGTTTTCGGCCACCGCCTGCCATGGGCCACGCATCGGTTTTTCAATGGTCACAATGTCAAGTTCGTCAGTTTCTAACCAACTGACATTTTTGGGCACGTCCCAAGCATAAATTTTGCTACCATCGGGGCGTACCAAAATCGCGGCGGGTGAACCAGGAGAGCGATATAAAAGGAAGGTCGCCTTATCAATAGTTTGATCGAGGCGAAAACGATTATCGATTAAAGGAATATCTCGATTTTCGAAAATGGTTGACGCTTGAACAGGTATCACTACACACAACAATAACCACAATATTTTTTTTATCATCAAGTTTAATTGCGCCAGCGACACTGGCCTCCCTTCTTTTCAACAAGGTCTAAGCGTTCTTGGTGAGCACTTAGTTCTTGTTCGGTGGCAAATACCACTTTCAACGGTGCTCTATTACTATCCACTAAGCGCACTCCCACGCCATCACCACTGCCTTTTTGCTTTAAGTTCAGTTTATTTTGGCCACCGGTCATTTTTAAGAAAACGTCGGCTAGCAATTCGGCATCCAATAATGCGCCGTGGTAAGTCCTTGATGTACGGTCTACGCCATAGTAGTCACTTAAGGAGTCTAAGTTTTTACGTGAAGGCAGCGGCTTATTGCCAGCCATTTGAACTTCACGCTTATTATACTCACCACGTCGAGCCACCAATAATGAATCGGTGATAGTACAGATATCGGCACATTTGGGCATCGCTTTAGCTAAGGTGCGCGACATCATCTCAAACTCGTGATCAAGGAAGCTAATATCGAAGTTTGCGTTATGTGCCACCAGCTCACCGCCACGGATGAACTCGACAAAGTCATGAGCAACGTCTCTAAACAAAGGCTTGTCTGCCACAAAGTCATCGGTAATGCCGTGAACTTGAATTGCCTCTTCATCAATCAACTGCTCAGGGTTGATATAAACGTGAAAAGTATTGCCTGTTAGTTTGCGGTCTATCACTTCCACACAACCAATTTCAATGACTCTATGGCCTTGATAAATAGGTCCACCGCTGTCATTCATACCGGTGGTTTCAGTATCAAATACAATTAAGCGATGGTTCTTGGATTGGTTCACAACAGCTCCTATGCGACACTAAGCAGATAATCCTGCAAGTTTAACAAAAATATGGCAAAAGAAGTCCACTTGTTTACCGACGGCTCATGTTTAGGTAATCCGGGACCAGGAGGTTATGGCGCTTTATTGGTATACCAAGAGCATCGCAAAGAGCTTAGCCAAGGATACCGACTTACTACTAATAACCGCATGGAGATGCTCGCCGCCATCATTGGCCTAGAAAGCCTAACTCAAAACTGTAAAGTGATACTAACCACCGACAGCCAATATGTTCGCCAAGGCATTACCCAGTGGATCCACAACTGGAAAAAGCGAGGCTGGAAAACCGCAGCAAAGGCCGAGGTGAAAAATGCCGACCTATGGAAGCGCTTAGATGCAGCCTGCCAGCACCATCAAGTAGAATGGCATTGGGTAAAAGGCCACGCTGGCCATCCTGAGAATGAACGCGTAGATGACTTGGCCCGAGAAGCCGCCAGCAACAAAGCAAACTTAATTGATGAAGCCTACGAGCAACTTACTTAGCCACTAATTGACGAAGGCACCGGAATGCGTTGTTTCACTCTCCAGGCTTTTTTAACCGGGGTTAGTGGTGCGCGGCGCTTGCGTGCCACTATAAAATACGCTGAAGCCGTGGCACGAAAGTAACGCTTGCCCCAGCGCTCAAACCATTGTGGTGCTGGCCTGCTATTTACGAACGAAGAGTAAGCAAAACGCTCATCATTAAGCACTTCAAAACCTAATAAGTTTAACCAATCCTTCACCCGTGCAGGGGTAAACATGCGACACGACCAAGGCATTCCACGTTTTCTGAAGGGAAAATAACGACGCATGCCCAACAAGCTAAATGGATTAAAACCGCTAATAATCACGTAACCATCGGCAGTGAGTACTCGCTCTACCTCTCGCAACATTTGATGGGGATCTTTAGAAAAATCTAAACTGTGGGCTAGCAAGCATAAATCGATGCTGCTTTCTTGAAAAGGTAATTGCTCGGGGTGAGCTCGCAAACCAATTAAGTGTCCTTGTTTACCCACATTTAATTGATGACGAATCATCGAGGCATGACAGTTTAGTTGAGCGCTCAAATTGCCCAGTTTTAGCATGTGATAGCCAAAGGCCACAGGCAGGTGCTGGTCAAGCAAACTTTGTTGTTGCTCCATTAACCAATCGCCTAATGGCAAATCTTGCCAGAAGTCAGGGCTTGCAATTACTTCACGAATTTTCGCCGGCTTCATCAATTCCCCGTACCAATCTACTGCAGTTAAGGCAATAATGTGTCATCGACTTTAACGACAGAGATATCATAATGCAAATCATCCATATACCCGCCTTTAATGATAACTATATCTGGTTAATAAAAGAGGCAAATTCAAACGATTGTGTTGTGGTTGACCCTGGTGACGCTGCGCCAGTAGAACAGCGACTTAAAGATATTGGCGGCCAGTTAAGCGCAATACTTATCACCCATCATCATGCTGATCATATTGGCGGCGTAGAACGCCTATTAGCTAGCTATCCGCAAGCGCGAGTTTACGCCCCACAAAACGCCAAATACCGCTTTAAGCATCAAGTTGTTGTTGAAACAAGTACTTTCACCCCAGAAGGCTTAAACCACCCTTTCTCGGTGATTGAGGTTCCCGGCCATACGCTCGACCACATAGCCTACTTAAGCGAAGAACATCTGTTTATTGGCGATACCCTATTCTCGGCAGGCTGCGGAAGGTTGTTCGAAGGCAGTGCAGAACAGATGTATCGATCGCTATCAAAAATTAAAAGCCTCTCCCCCGAGACTCTAGTTTACGCGGCACACGAATATACTCAGGCTAACCTGCAATTTGCGCTCGCAGCAGAGCCAGACAATGCAGACTTACATAGTTACCAGCAGCAAGTGAGTAAGCTGCGACAAATGGGCTTACCCAGCCTTCCTACTAGCTTAAATCAACAGCTGGCGATAAATCCTTTTTTACGCTGCGATAATGCCAATATTAAGGCCGCCGTTGAATTGGAAGAATTACAGCCATTAAACAATGAGATAGCAGTATTCGCTGGCCTAAGATCATGGAAAGACCGCTTCTGACTTGCCAAACAAGGTTTAGCTCAATACCATTGGGCACTGAATTTTACGTAAATGGATGAATCATGAAAGCGCTCATTGTTGGCCTTTTTTCTTTATTATTGGGCGCTTGCCAACTCACTAATCCTCAAGTTACTGAACAATTAGTTGATGCTAATGCTGAAGACGCTAGCGAGCAGCCAGCTAAAGCAGAACGAGCAAAGGTAGTTGAGAAAGCCAAGGTTCAAGCCCAGCCCGAAGCGGAGCCAGAACCTCTAGCTCCTGTATATAACGACCTGTGGGTACGTATTGAAGATCAACTGGCAATTCCATTACCAGAAAACAATAAACGCCTACAAGCCCAGCTTAACTGGTTTTTAAAACACCCTGACTACATGCGCCGCGTATCGCTTAGGGCTGACCCGTATTTATTTTTTATTGTAGAAGAGATTGAAAGGCGCAAAATGCCGCTTGAATTAGCTCTTCTGCCCATTGTAGAAAGCGCCTTCCAACCCTTTGCCTACTCCCATGGCCGTGCTGCAGGTATCTGGCAAATAATTCCAAGCACCGGAGAGCGATTCGGCCTAGAGCAAAACTGGTGGTACGACGGACGTCGTGATATTTATGCCTCTACCAATGCTGCACTAGATTACCTAGAGTACCTACATAAGTACTTTGATGGTGATTGGCTACATGCTCTTGCTGCCTATAACTCTGGCGAAGGTCGAGTTCGACGCGCTATTCGCGCTAACGCCAAAGCCGGTAAGCCCACTGATTTTTGGTCGCTAAACCTGCCAAGAGAAACCCGCGCTTATGTGCCAAAACTATTGGCATTAAGCCAAATGTTGCAACACCGCGATGAGTACCAACTGAACATCCCAGAAATCGCCAACCAAGCCCACTTCGAAAAAGTAGCAACTTATAGCCAAATTGATTTAGCGCTGGCGGCAGAATTAGCCAACATCAAGCTAGATGAATTG
This sequence comes from Agarivorans aestuarii, assembly GCF_019670125.1. Classification (NCBI taxonomy): domain Bacteria; kingdom Pseudomonadati; phylum Pseudomonadota; class Gammaproteobacteria; order Alteromonadales; family Alteromonadaceae; genus Agarivorans; species Agarivorans aestuarii. The sequence continues at coordinate 1,348,514 of NZ_AP023033.1, read as the reverse complement.
CATAAGCTCAACCCCGGTTTTAACCGCTGGGCGACTGCGCCAAATGGCCCACATTACCTATTAGTGCCAAAGAAAAATGTGCCTAATTTTGAAATCGCACTCGCCTCTCTATCTAAACAAGAGCGCATGCAATGGGCGCGTTATAAAGTGAAATCTGGTGACAGCCTTAGCGTAATCGCCAAACGCTATAACACAACCAGCAAACAGATCAGAGAGCTTAACCAGCTAAGCAGCAATACTATTCGCATTGGCCAACATTTGTTGGTACCAGTGTCTTCACGTAATCAGAATGCTTACACCCTTAGCCAAAGCCAACGTTTAGCTAGCCAACAAAACAAACCTCGTGGCGACATTAAGCTAAATTACACGGTGAAGTCAGGGGATAGCTTCTGGAGCATTGCGCAGAAATATAAGGTGTCGCACCGCAACATTGCAAAATGGAATAGCATGGCGCCAACCGACACTTTAAAACCGGGTAAAAAACTGGTGATTTGGCAAAAATCTCAAGCCAATAAAAACCACATTCAAACCGTTACTTATAAAGTACGCAACGGAGATTCACTGTCTCGCATTGCCCAAAAGTTTAAAGTGTCAGTGACCGATTTATTGAAGTGGAATGACCTAAACAAAAATCACTATTTACAGCCAGGTCAGAAGTTAAAGCTGTATATCAACGTGGCTGAAGTTAGCGCTTAGCAAAACGAAAGTGCACCAACAAAGCATTGTGATCGGAACTCTCGGTCACAATGCTCTCGCTCTGATTCACCCGTAATCCCCGATAAAACACGTGATCTAAAGCTTTTCCAAAAAAGCGAGTTCGCCTATCTGGCTTAAACCTCACCGTTTTTAATTGGTGCGCAGTAATAAACTGCTCTAGCACTGCTAAACGCGCACTGCTCCAAGTATTAAAATCACCAGCTAATATCACAGCGCCATGGTACCCCGCTAGCCACGGACCAAGCTGCTGGAGTTGCCGTAAATAATCTTCTTCACTGAGAGTGAAATTAATACTATGCATGTTAATCAGCAATAATTGCTGCTGTTGCCATTGGTATAACTGCAATAACGCTGATTTCGGTACTCTTATCCACGGCTCGGTACTTAAGGCCAAACAGTTTTCCTCACTAGCAAACTTGGCCAAGTTCATTACTCCAAGGCCGTCACCAAGCCACTCAAAGGCGATAGCTTGATATTGGTGCCATTGAGGTCCATCAGACCAAGCCAACATGCGCTCTCTGCTGGCTTCTTGAAGCAGCATAAAATCGGCTTGTTGCGAGAACTGTTCTAGCTGTTCTGTCCAGCCTTGATTTTGGCCTTTATAGCTATTCCAAACTAAAACAGAAAAGTCTGCAGTATCTGGCAGGGATTGAATATTCTGTATATTCGCAGGGTGGTAATCTAGCGTTTGATTCTCACAAACGGGCAGCTGCGCATAAGCAGCAGAGCTTAATAAAACAAACAAAGTGCTTATTAACATAGCTTGGAAAAACCAACGCATCACTCGCACATTAAGCCCTCATGCAAAACTTAGATACAAAAAACAAAACAGACAAAACAGCCCGTAAACAGAAAGATATTTTGGCAAAGCCTAGCGGCTTGGCAAATTTGCGACATACTTGAGCTATCATCAAATAATGGATAAACAAATGCAATCTCAAGAGCCAAAGACACTAGTTCCCATATTTGCTGGCGGTGGCACTCGCCTGCCGGCCCACATTGGGATTCTAGCGGGCTTAAAAGAGCTAAATGTTCATTTTTCACATATTGTTGGCGTTTCTGGGGGCAGTATTATTAGCTCCTTATTTGCTAGCGGTATGGATGTAGAGCAAATAAAAGCCATTGCCTTAGATACCGACTTCGAGCAGTTCAAAGGTTTTTCGCTGATCAGCTTGCTACGAAATGGCGGGCTTTGTTCTGGCGACAAGTTTGAAGAGTGGATCGATGACTTACTTAATGGCGTTACCTTTAGCCAGCTGCCAATGCAGTTACATGTAGTAGCCACCGATGTACGCTCTGGCTCACCGGTGGTTTTTGATGCTATTCGTACCCCTCACGAAAAAGTATCGCGAGCGGTGCGTTTTTCTATGTCTATTCCACTAATTTTTTCTTTTAAGCCCTACCAAGACCACTTAATGGTAGATGGCAGCATATTGTCGGAAGATGCTCTTCATCAAGATTGGGCCGAAGATGGCACCCCTGTCATCTGCTTTAGGCTACGAGGCGACAATGACATAAAGCCATTGCAAACTAATGGGATTTTCCCCCTTGCCGCATACATCTCATTATTAATTAGAACTTTCATGACCACCATTTCAAGAGAGTATGTTAACGAGAAGTTTTGGCATAGAACCATCGTAGTAAACACTGGCAATACCTCTCCGGTCGATTTTCACCTCAATGATGAAGCAAAGTTACGTTTATTCGACACAGGTTATCAAACTGCCATTAACATCGTGCCTGCTAAAATATGGCACCAACAGCACCCGGCTCCGCAAGCTGACAACAAACATATTTAAAACAATGGCTTGATCACGTTTTCAAGCTACTAAAACCGCTTCACAGCCTGTAAAGCGCATAGCCGTCTACACTTAAAAAAACCAAAAAGAATAAACTATTCGGAACGTAGACTATGTCACTAACTATTCGCCAACGCTTACTTTTTTTATCACTAGCGCCCGTGCTTATTTTGGCCGTAAGTATTTTGCTCCTGACCATCTCCGAGACCCAAAAACTCACCCAAGGGCAATCTAAAGAAACCCGAGAAAACATGGTTAATATGAAAAAGGATGAGCTAAAAGCCTATATGGGTTTAGCCTACTCTGCGGTGGCCGAGATCTATGAAAATGGTGGAACCTTAGAGCAAGCCTTACCCATATTACAACGCCTAGAATATGGCGAAACCGGATATATGTTCGGTTACACCAATAAAGGCGTTCGGGTATTTATGGGCACATTGGATAAAGGTATTGGCGATAATTTTTGGTCACTGCAAGACAAACAAGGCCAGTACTTAATTCAAGATCTGATTAAAGCCTCGAAAAAAGGCGAATTTTACACCTACTATTTCCCTAAACCTGGCGGCAGCGAAGCCTTGCCAAAACTCAGCTACGCCATTTACTTAGACCGCTGGGATTTAATGATGGGCACCGGTTTTTATACCGATGATGTAGAAGCGGTAATTACAAGCTTAGAAGAACATGCAAAAGATAGCCTGCAATCATCTCTAATGTTTTTAGGCCTTACCGCTGCCGTTCTATTAGGCTTTGCGCTAGTCATTGGCTACTTCATTAATCGAAGCATTATGGCTCCCCTACAGGACCTCAATCATTCCTTTGAAAAGCTCGCCAGTGGCGATGCAGATCTAAGTGCCCGACTCGATACCAACTACGTGCACGAGTTTGGTCAACTAGCGACTAACTTTAATTCCTTCATCGAATTACTCCACGAAATCATCAGCATGGTAGGTAATGTTGCCCACGACGTTGCCAAAGAAACCTCTTCAATGTCAGACCGCGCCAATAGTGTTGACCAATTGCTGGTAGAACAACGTCAAGAAACCGAGCAAGTGGCCACTGCAATGACAGAAATGACGGCATCTGCTCACGATGTTTCTGACAATGCTAATCAAGCGGCAAACTCTGCCCAACAAGTTGATACTAACGCTGGTCAAGCGATGAGTACCGTGGGTACCGCAGTAACAACGGTGCAGCAACTCGCCGATGAAATAGGCCAAGCCAGTGAGGTGATAGGTAAGCTTGAAGGGGATGTGCAAAATATTTCTTCTGCTTTAGGAGTGATTCAAGGCATTGCCGAACAAACAAACTTACTGGCCTTAAACGCCGCCATTGAAGCGGCCCGAGCTGGTGAACAAGGCCGAGGCTTCGCGGTGGTAGCCGATGAAGTTCGTCAATTAGCCAGTCGCACCCAACAAAGCACCGGTGAAATTCATGGAATGATTGAGCGCCTCAAGAGCGGCTCCGATGCAGCTGTGTCAGCCATGAATAGTAGCCAAGAGCGCAGTGGTGAAGCCGTAAGTGGTGCTAACGCGGCCAGTGATGCGCTGCAACTTATTAAAGAATCCATTCAACACATCATGGACATGAATGCCCTCATCGCAACGGCAACTGAGGAACAAAGCCATGTGGGCCAAGAGATCTCCCAGCGCATTGTGCATATTGCTGACCAATCCAGTCAATCTGCCGGTTTAGCGCAAGAAAATCGTAGTGGCAGTGTTAACCTTAATGAACGCGCAGAACAGCTAGAAGAGTTAGTGAAACGCTTTACTTTATAAAGAGTTTTTAGCAAAGCCCCTTAAATTAAAGGGGCTTTTTTATACCTAATTCTAAGTAGCAGAATCAATTCACAAAAAAGCTTAATTCCTTGTGCTAGTCTGCCGATAATAACTCAACAATACCTCTAAAATATATCAACCGCAGGGAGCGAACTATGTCTCTAACTATACGCCAACGTTTACTTATTTTGGCCTTAGGGCCGGTTCTTATTTTGGCAGCTAGTATGCTTTTTTTAAGCTACTCCGAAACTAAAGCCCTGAGTCAGGCTCAATCATCAGAAACTCAAGAAAACATGATGGAGATGAAAAAAGCAGAGCTAAAGGCCTATTTAGATATGGCCTATTCATCGATAGCCGATATCTATGAAGGTGGGGGTAGCCTAGAGCAAGCGATGCCAACGCTTAAACGGTTAAAGTATGGCGAGAGTGGTTACATATTTGGCTATGACAAGACCGGGGTGCGAAAGCTACTTGGCGCTAGTGATAAAGGCATTGGCGATAACTTTTGGTCACTGCAAGACAAACACAACCAATACATCATCCGTGATTTACTAAAAGCATCAAAAAACGGTGAATTCTATACTTACTACTTCCCTAAACCAGGTGGTAGTGAAGCATTACCAAAACTAGGTTACGCCATCTACCTCGATAAATGGGACTTATTCATTGGTACTGGTTTTTATACCGATGATGTTGACGCTGTAATTGCAAAACTGGAAGCCGAAGCCCAAGCTAGCCTTGAGTCGTCAATGCTATTTATCTTTATTACCGGCATTGTCCTGCTCGGCTTAGCCGTGGTGATCAGTTACTTTATTAACCGCAGCATTATGGCCCCGCTACAAGACTTAAATCAGTCCTTCGAAAAGCTAGCCAGTGGCGATGCAGACTTAAGCGCTCGTCTGCGAACCGACTATGTTCATGAGTTTGGCCAATTAGTCAACAACTTTAATGCCTTCATCTCGCTTCTTCACGACATTATTAGCATGGTAGGTAAAGTGTCTTCTGATGTAGCCAAAGAAACCTCATCGATGTCTGATCGCGCCAACAGCGTTGACCAACTGCTTGTGGAGCAACGAGAAGAAACTGAACAAGTGGCTACGGCGATGACTGAAATGACCGCTTCGGCTCATGACGTATCCGACAACGCTAATCAAGCAGCCAACTCGGCACAAGAAGTTGATAACAATGCAGGTCAAGCTATGACTACGGTAGGCAGTGCAGTTACCACTGTGCAACATCTAGCCGATGAGATTGGTCAAGCCAGTGAAGTGATTAGCAAGTTAGAAGGCGATGTACAGAATATTTCCTCGGCTTTAGGGGTAATTCAAGGCATAGCCGAACAGACCAACCTCTTAGCCCTAAACGCAGCCATTGAAGCAGCACGCGCTGGTGAGCAGGGCCGAGGGTTTGCGGTTGTTGCCGACGAGGTACGCCAATTAGCCAGCCGCACCCAACAAAGCACCGGTGAAATACATGAAATGATTGAAAGATTAAAAAGTGGCTCTGACGCAGCGGTAACGGCAATGGATACGAGCCAAGAACGCAGTAGCGAAGCCGTTAGTGGCGCAAATGCCGCCAGTGATGCGCTGCAGCTGATTAAAGAGTCGATTCAACACATCATGGATATGAATGCGCTTATTGCCACCGCTACCGAAGAGCAAAGCCACGTTGGCCAAGAAATATCTCAGCGTATTGTGCAAATTGCCGATCAATCGAGTCAATCAGCCAGTCTCGCTCAAGAAAACCGCGCAGGCAGCCTGAACCTTAACGAACGTGCCGAGCAACTAGAAGAGCTGGTAAAACGTTTTACATTGTAAGTTCAAACAACCTTTCTAATAACAAAAAAGCCACCCTAAGGTGGCTTTTTTATTTAGTGTTGTTTAACCAACATTAACCCGTGCATTACGGAACATACGCATCCAAGGGCTATCTTCACGCCAGTCATCAGGGTGCCAAGAGTGCGCTACCGTACGGAATACACGCTCTGGGTGAGGCATCATAATGGTTACTCGGCCATCTTTTGAAGAAAGGCCAGTAATACCTAGCGGCGAGCCGTTAGGGTTAGCTGGATAGTGGGTAGTTGCTTCGCCGTAGTTATCTACATAACGCAGCGCCACAGTGCCACTGCTAGCTAAGGCATCAAGATGAGCTTGATCGCGCACTTCAACACGCCCTTCACCATGCGACACCGCAATTGGCATTTGCGAACCAGCCATACCGTTTAGGAAGATAGATGGTGATTGCTGCACTTCTACCAAGCTAAAGCGAGCTTCAAAACGCTCAGATTCGTTGCGCACAAAACGTGGCCACAAATCGGCCCCCGGGATTAGCTCACTCAGGTTAGATAGCATCTGACAGCCGTTACATACACCAAGAGCAAAAGAATCGTTACGTTCGAAGAATGCACTGAACTGTTCACGAGCTCGGCTGTTGAACAAAATAGATTTTGCCCAACCTTCACCAGCGCCTAATACGTCACCGTATGAGAAGCCACCACAAGCCACTAAACCAGCAAACTTGTCTAAGCTTACTCGGCCAGCAAGAATGTCGCTCATGTGAACGTCTACTGCGGCAAAGCCTGCACGGTCAAAAGCAGCTGCCATTTCGTGATGCGAGTTAACGCCCTGCTCACGTAAAATCGCCATTTCAGGTTTTAAGCCTTTAACGATGAATGGGGCTGCTACATCTTCGTTAATGTCAAAGCTTAAGCCAATGTTCAAGCCAGGATCAGCGGCGTCGAACTTAGCCTCAAACTCTTGCTTAGCACATTCAGGGTTATCGCGAAGCGCCTGCATTTGGTAAGTTGTTTCTGCCCAAATACCGCGGTAGTGAGTACGAGTATTGGCCAATACCACTTCACCATTGCGAGTAAAGCGAATTGCATCATCGTTGTTTAGCGAGCCAATAACATGGCTGCAAGAGGCTAAACCGTGTCCAGCTAGAACGTTTAGTACGGCTTCTTTTTCTTCAGTTTTAACCTGAATCACCGCACCAAGCTCTTCACTAAACAACACATCTAAGCTATCGCCGGCTAATAGGTCTAAGGCTACGTCTACACCGCAATGTCCGGCGAAGGCCATCTCAGCAACGGTAGTAAACAAACCGCCATCACTACGGTCATGGTAAGCAAGTAGTTTTTGCTCAGCAGTAAGCACTTGAATGGCATTGAAGAAGCCTTTTAGTAGCTCTGGTGAGTCTACATCTGGCACTTTATTACCGAGCTGCTTATAAACCTGCGCTAAACAAGAAGCGCCCATGCGGTTTTTACCTTGACCTAAATCGATAAGAATTAGGTCGGTATCACCAGCATCATTACGTAATTGCGGAGTAACCGTTAATCGAATATCTTCCACTTTTGCAAAGGCACTAATGATTAAAGAAAGTGGCGAGGTAACCGCTTTGTCTTGGCCTTCATCTTGCCAAGCAGTCTTCATCGACATTGAATCTTTACCTACCGGAATAGTAAGACCCAATGCAGGACAAAGCTCTTCACCTACCGCTTTAACTGCAGCGTATAAACCTGCGTCTTCGCCTGGGTGACCAGCTGCTGACATCCAGTTAGCCGACAACTTAATGTTGTTTAACGAACCAATGTTAGTGGCGGCAATGTTAGTTAAGGCTTCGGCTACTGCTAAACGTGCAGAAGCGGCATGGTCAATCAAGGCCGCAGGCGTACGTTCACCTACCGACATGGCTTCACCATGGTAAGTATCGTAACTTGCTGCCGTTACCGCACAGTTAGCTACAGGAACCTGCCAAGGGCCTACCATTTGGTCACGCGCTACCAAACCGGTTACGCTGCGATCACCAATGGTGATTAAGAAGGTCTTTTCTGCAATAGCAGGTAAGCGCAATAAGCGCTCGGCTGCTTCAGCAAAATCAACTTGATTAGAATTAAACGCTGGGCCATTAAAGCTGGCAGTTTTAACATCGCGATGCATTTTAGGCGCTTTACCTAACAATACTTCCAATGGCATGCGGATAGGATCGTTATCAAAGTGCGAATCGTGCAGGATTAAATCCATTTCTTCGGTAGCAACACCAATTACGGCGTACAAGGCTCTCTCGCGCTCACAAATTGCATCAAATACATCTAAGTGCTCAGGAGCAACCGCTAGCATGTAGCGTTCTTGAGACTCGTTACACCAAATTTCTAGCGGAGACATACCCGGCTCATCATTTGGTACTGCGCGTAGGTCAAATATTCCGCCACGGCCGCCATCGTTAACCAACTCTGGACAAGCGTTAGATAAACCACCGGCGCCAATATCGTGAATAAAGGCAATCGGGTTAGCATCGCCTAGCTGCCAACAACGGTCGATAACTTCCTGACAACGACGTTCCATTTCTGGGTTTTCACGCTGAACAGAAGCAAAATCTAAGTCTTCGCTAGATTGACCAGAAGCCATAGAAGATGCAGCACCGCCGCCTAAGCCAATGTTCATGGCAGGGCCGCCAAGTACAATAATTTTAGCGCCAACCGGAATCTCACCTTTCTCAACATGATCTTCACGAATGTTGCCTAAACCACCGGCCAACATAATCGGTTTGTGGTAACCACGCACTTCACTGCCGTTAAAGCTTTCTACTTGTTCTTCATAGGTACGGAAGTAACCTAAAATATTAGGACGGCCAAATTCGTTGTTAAAGGCTGCGCCGCCTAATGGCGCTTCAAGCATAATCTCTAGTGCATTAACGATTCGACTAGGCTTACCAAAGTCGCTTTCCCAAGTTTGTTCGAAACCAGGAATGCGCAGGTTACTTACAGTAAAGCCAACCATGCCAGATTTGGGTTTAGAACCACGACCAGTAGCACCTTCATCACGAATTTCACCACCAGAGCCAGTAGCAGCGCCAGGGTAAGGCGAAATGGCCGTTGGGTGGTTATGGGTTTCCACCTTCATCAAGATATGGATGTCTTCTTGATGGTAGTTGTATTGCTTGGTTTCAGCATTTGGGAAGAAGCGGCCAGCTACCGAGCCAGTCATTACCGCTGCGTTATCTTTATATGCCGACAATACGTAATCGCTATTTAGCTCATAGGTATTCTTAATCATTTTAAACAATGACTTAGGCTGCTTAACCCCATCAATTGTCCAATCTGCATTAAAGATTTTATGACGACAGTGCTCTGAGTTTGCTTGAGCAAACATCATTAGCTCAACATCGTTAGGATTGCGTTTCATCTTCTCGAAATTTTCTACTAAGTAGTCAATTTCGTCATCAGCCAAGGCTAAACCTAACTCTTGGTTGGCTTGCTCTAGGGCTTGCTTGCCGCCAGATAAAATATCTACCGACTCAAAAGGTGCTGGGCTTGCGTGTTCAAACAATGCACTAGCTTGTTCGGTATCAGCAAAAACCACTTCCATCATGCGGTCATGAATTAAACCTTTAAGCTGCTTGCTTTGCTGCTCATTTAATTCACTGCTGGTATCTACATAATAAGCAATACCACGCTCTAAGCGTTGTACATTAGTTAAACCACAGTTATGTGCAATATCACTTGCCTTAGAAGACCAAGGAGAAATTGTACCTGGACGGGGAGCGACTAATAGCAACTGGCCAGAAGGCTGATGCTCGGCAATAGTAGGGCCGTAGGTCAACAACTTATCTAATACTTGTTGTTCAGCATCACTCAAATCACTTGAGATATCAGCAAAATGCATAAACTCAGCATAGATAGCTGTAACAGGAAGGTCTTGCTCTGCGCAGCGTTTTAACAATTGCGCAATTCGAAACTCAGACAGTGCAGGTGCACCACGTAGTACCAACATATTTATGTGCTCGCTTTTCCAGATGGAGGTGGGAGGGGGAAAATTGCGCGTATTATAGATAAAAACTGAGACAATGGTAAACAAAACGTTAGCTTGACGAGGAAAACAGCGCTTAAAGCTAGACAGCCAAGCGTATATCCCTAAAATCGAATAAAAATAATAGCGTGGAAACCAGATTTGATGATTAAACAGCAACGCTTCACCCTGCTTCTAGCGTTGCTTGCTTTGTTTTTGTTACAAGGCTGCGAACCCAATCCCTTTGTCTCTGAGCTAGACCAGATTCGCCAACGCGGAAAACTGCGTGTGGGCACCTTGTATAGCCAGCAAGTTTTCTACTATGACCAACATGAACAGCCAACGGGTATGGAATATGAGTTATTGGAGGATTTTGCTAACTACTTAGGTGTTGAGTTGCAAATGGTGCCTTTGTACAACCAAACAGAGCTTTATCGAGGTTTACATAATAATCAGGTCGATCTTCTAGCAGCAGCGCTATCTCCAACTAAAGCGCTACGCGAAAACTTCCGCTTTTCGCCAGAAATTTATAGAGTAGATGCCAAGGTGGTTTACAAAAAAAATACCCGCCGCCCACGCGATATTAGCCAAGTAGATTCACCGCTATGGATTACTACAGGTAGCTATCATCAGCCTTTGCTTAAGAGTTACCGTAAAGAAAACCCAGAATTAACTATCGAAGCCACAGACCGCTTAGACAGCAGTGAATTATTAAAAAGCATCGTTGATGAAGACATTCGCTTCGCCTTAGTGGATGACACCACCCTAGCCCTGCATCAACGCTTTTATCCCGATTTAGCCGAAGCCTTTACCTTAGACCAAGCCACGTCCGTAGTGTGGATGGTGAACCGCTTACGTGATGACAGCTTATACAGCGCGCTGATCGAATTTATTGGTGACAAACACAGTAGTGGTGACATAACCAGCTTGTACGAGCGCTACTTTGGCCACATACAACGCTTTGATTATGTCGATACTCGGGCCTTTTTGCGCTCTACCAGCACCCGACTGCCTAAATACGAAGATTGGTTTAAACAATATGCGGGTAAACTAGACTGGCGCCTCATTGCTGCCGTGTCCTATCAAGAGTCACATTGGCGCCCACACGCTAAATCCTTTACTGGTGTACGTGGCATGATGATGTTAACCCTACCTACGGCTAAGTCTGTGGGAGTGACTAACCGACTTGATCCTGAGCAAAGCATTCGTGGTGGTGCCGAGTACTTACAAAAGCTGATTAATCGCGTACCCGACAGCGTGCGCGAAGATGACAAGATCTGGTTTGCTTTGGTGTCCTACAACATTGGTTTCGGCCACATGTTAGATGCCAGACGAATTACTAGAATGCGTGGTGGCGATCCCGATGCTTGGGTAGATGTGAAGGAAAACTTACCGCTACTAATGCGTAAAAAATGGTACCAACAAACCCGTTATGGCTACGCTCGCGGTCAAGAAGCTTATAACTATGTAAACAATATCCGTCAGTATTATCAAAGCCTGTTGTGGCTAGACGCGCAGAAGAAAGAGTCGAAGCGTCGTCAGGAGTTAATGAAGAATCGCGCCCCTTATCCAGTGAATAATCCCAGCACCGAGGTAAGCGAACCAAATAAAACAGAAGTTGATTCCATTAACTAAAGAATAATCTTGACGATTTGTCACAATACTGTCATGTTTTATGCTTAATCTATTATGGAGATTAAATACAGTAAAGCGTCCTGCCTACGCAATGGAGAGGATAGAATGATTAGAAAGAAACGCGTTACCCTTCACTCGCCACGCCGCCGAATTCAATTGGCTCGTCAGCACCGTAAGGTTTTATTAAGACAACGTTCTTATGTTTTAACTGAAATGGGTTTAGTCAGCGTCGCTGAGTAAATCACTGCTCTGTTGTTTTTTTCGCAGCTTGTGTTGTTCACGACGCTTGCGAAAAAAACGACTAATGTTCTCACTGCACTCATCTGCTAACACCCCTGCTTCCACCTCAGCTCGGTGATTAAGCTGCTCACAATCTACAATATTAAATACACTGCCTGCAGCGCCAGTTTTTAGATCGCTTGCACCAAATACCAAACGCTTCACACGCGCGTGAACCATCGCTCCAGCGCACATTGAGCAGGGCTCTAAGGTAACGTAAAGAGTAGTGTCTAACAGGCGGTAATTACCGATTTTCTTGCCTGCTTCGCGCAGTGCTAAGATCTCGGCATGTGCTGTCGCATCATTAAGACTAATGGTTTGATTCCAGCCCTCGCCCACCACTTCACCTTGATAAACCACCACAGCCCCCACTGGCACTTCACCTTGCGCCTCAGCTTTGTCTGCTAAGCGCAGAGCGTGCTTCATCCAGTCAATATCAGTATTATCCAAAAACTTACCCCTGCCTGTTGTTTTGCGGCACATTGTAAACCTGAAAGACAGCTGACTAAAGCCCCAACAGAATTAGCACTGAGTGACTAGCAAAAACAAAAAAGCCGGCACGAGGCCGGCTTAGCTATTTTAAGAAACGTTTATTCAGCAGGTTTTTCTGCTGGAACTTCGCTAGGCGAAGCCGCTTCTTTAATACTTAGACGTACACGGCCTTGGCGGTCTACTTCAAGTACTTTAACTTTAACAATGTCACCAACAGTTAGGTGGTCAGAAACATTAGCAACACGCTCTTGAGAGATTTGTGAAATGTGTACTAGGCCATCTTTACCTGGCAAGATTTCAACAAATGCACCAAAGTCTGCAAGACGAACAACTTTTCCTTCGTAGAATTGACCCGCTTCAACTTCTGCAGTTAGCTGCTCAATACGCTTAATAGCTTCTTGAGCTTGAGCGTTATCAGTTGCTGCTACTTTCACTGTACCGTCATCTTCGATTTCGATAGTAGTGCCAGTTTCATCAGTAAGTGCACGAATAGTTGCACCACCTTTACCAATTACGTCTTTAATCTTCTCAGGGTTGATTTTAAGCGTATGAATACGTGGAGCAAACTCAGAAATCTCTTCACGAGAAGTACCGATTGCTTGATCCATAACACCTAGAATATGTAAACGTGCACCTTGCGCTTGGCGTAGGGCAATTTCCATGATTTCTTTAGTGATACCTTCAATCTTAATATCCATCTGCAATGCAGAGATACCTTCAGAAGAACCGGCTACTTTAAAGTCCATGTCACCTAAGTGATCTTCATCACCTAAGATGTCTGAAAGAACAACAAATTTGTCGCCCTCTTTCACTAGACCCATTGCGATACCCGCAACAGAGGCTTTAATTGGAACACCAGCATCCATAAGAGCCAATGAGCTACCACAAACAGAAGCCATTGAGCTTGAACCGTTAGACTCGGTGATTTCAGAAACTACACGTACAGTGTATGGGAACTCTTCTGAGCTCGGCATTACCGCTGCAACACCACGCTTAGCCAAACGACCATGGCCAATTTCACGACGTTTAGGTGAACCAATGAAGCCAGTTTCGCCAACACAGTATGGAGGGAAGTTGTAGTGAAGCATGAAGCGAGATGTTTGTAAGCCAGCTAGCGAGTCAATCATCTGAGCATCACGTTCTGTACCAAGAGTACAGGTTACTAAGGCTTGAGTTTCACCACGAGTGAATACAGAGCTACCGTGAGTACGTGGCAATACGCCAGTCATTACGTCTAGAGCACGAATCATATCTGGTTCACGACCATCGATACGTGGCTCACCAGAGATAATGCGTGAACGCACTACGTTTTTCTCTAACTTACCTAGTTCGTCACCAATATCTTGGCGGTCTAGAGTTTCGTCTTCTGCGCTTATTGCTTCAACAACCGCTTTTTTGATTTCGCCAACTTCAGCATAACGCTCAGCTTTATCAGTAATTTGGTAAGCTTCAGTTAACTTAGCTTCAGCTAGTGCTGCTACTTTATCTTTAAGTGCAACGTTAACTGCAGGTGCTTCCCATTCCCAAGCTGGTTTAGCGGCTTCTTCACACAACTCGTTAATAGCAGTGATTACAGCATTTGATTGCTCGTGACCATAAACAACCGCGCCTAACATTACTTCTTCAGAAAGCAATTCAGCTTCAGACTCAACCATAAGTACCGCACTTTCAGTACCGGCTACTACTAGGTCTAGCTTGCTTTCAGGAAGCTCTTCGGTGGTTGGGTTAAGAATGTAGTTACCATCAATGTAACCAACACGTGCTGCACCAATTGGACCGTTAAAAGGAATACCTGAAAGGCTTAATGCCGCAGAAGTACCAATTAACGCAACGATGTCTGGCTGAACTTGTGGATTAACAGAAACCACTGTTGCCACAACTTGAACTTCGTTCACGAAGCCATCTGGGAATAGCGGACGAATAGGACGGTCAATCAAACGTGCGATTAACGTTTCTTCTTCCGAAGGGCGACCTTCGCGTTTGAAGAAACCACCAGGAATTTTACCTGCTGCGTAAGTACGTTCTTGGTAGTTCACAGTCAACGGGAAGAAATCTTGGCCAGGTGTAGCAGTTTTTTTACCCACTACTGATACAAATACCGTTGTATCGTCCATAGTAACCATTACGGCAGCTGTTGCTTGACGAGCGATAGCGCCAGTTTCAATGGTGACTGTATTCTCACCGTATTTAAACGTTTTTACGATAGGATTCACGTGAATTTCCTTTAATTTATGTTCTCTTTTCAATTCGCGCTAAAGTATAAAGCAATGGCTAATCAAAAGATAACTTTATCCTTACTAAAACCACTGTTATCACACCACTTTGTGACTTTTATTTAAGCAACAAAAAAGGGAGCCATAAGGCTCCCTTTCGGTATTCTTTCTTGGCGACGTTAAAATTAACGACGTAGGCCCAATTTAGCGATCAATTCAGCGTAGCTCGCTTGGTTTTTACGCTTCAAGTAATCAAGCAATTTACGACGCTGGCTAACCATGCGTAGTAGACCACGACGGCTGTGGTGATCATGGATGTGCTTCTTGAAGTGACCTTGCAAGTGGTTGATTTGTGCAGTTAACAAAGCAACTTGAACTTCAGAAGAACCAGTGTCTCCTGCTTCACGTGCGTACTCAGCTACGATTGCTGCTTTTTCAGTGCTACTTAGTGACATACTAACTCCTAAAAATGTAAATTTACTCTCCGCCAATCACTAACTCAGCGAAGAAGGACGCGCATTATATAGTGCGCCCTAATGAGTTGCAAGCTGCTCGCTTAACTATCGCTACTTTGTATCAAACGCTTTGGCGCAACTAAGCCATCATCATTTAATTGACCAATACCCACAAAACGACGTTGCTCACCAATGGTTAGCCTAAATACATCATTTAGCGGAGCACCTGCTACTTGCAAAGCTTGGCCTTGCATTAAATACCCACCTAAGGCTTCAGGAATATTTACCTCAGCCAAGTGCGCTACTGCTGAGTCCATCGGTAACAGTAGAGGATCAAGCAATTCCTTAGGGGCAATCTCTTGTTCATTAGCTTGCTCTAGTAGCGCTTCTAACTGCTCAGGCGTAACCATTCTTTCACTAGGGTAAGTTGCTACTTGCGAGCGATGCAGCTTAACTACATGTGCGCCACAACCCAGCATTTCTCCTAAGTCATCAATAATGGTGCGAATATAAGTGCCTTTGCTGCAATGCACATCTAAGGTCAGCATGTCACCATCAAGCGATATGAAGTTATTCTCATACACTGTAATGGGGCGAGCTTCACGTTCAATGGTAATGCCTTCACGCGCATAGGAGTACAAAGGCTTACCATTATGCTTCAGTGCAGAAAACATTGAAGGCACTTGATTAATCGGCCCTCGAAATGAGTCCAACGCCGCTTCTATATCAGCTTGATTGACAGTTACTTCACGTTCTTCAACCACTTCCCCGTCAGAATCAGAAGTATTAGTTCTTACTCCTAACTGGGCAGTCACTTGATAACGCTTGTCAGAATCTAATAGGAATTGCGAAAACTTGGTTGCTTCACCTAAGCAAATGGGCAACATACCCGTAGCTAAAGGGTCTAAAGCGCCGGTATGCCCTGCTTTTTGAGCAAAGTAAATGCGTTTAATACGTTGCAAAATACCATTAGAAGAAACGCCGGTAGGCTTATTCAGCAGAAGAATGCCGTCTATCGGGCGCCCCTTTTTTCTGCGTCCTTGTCCCATTACTCGCCCTCTTGCTCTTCACCGTCGTTCAAACTACGGCCTGAAGCCTCAGCTTTTTGCTGATCGTCTTTAACGGCTTTAGTCGCTAATTCGGTCATGCGTAAACCTTCACGCAATGAGCCATCATATTGAAAGCGCAACTCGGGCACGGCGCGCAGGCGCATTGCTTTAGCTAACAAATGGCGAACATAACCCACGTGCTCTTCTAGCGCTTCTAAGCTTGCTTTAACCGCTTCTTCGCTATCATCTAAAAAGGTGACAAACACTTTGGCGTAAGCAAGATCTCGGGTTACTTCTACTGCTGATACAGTGACAAGACTCAAACGCGAGTCACGTACTTCGCGTTGCAATATCATCGCAACTTCTTTTTGAATTTGTTGGGCTACCCGGTCTGGGCGGCTAAATTCTCTAGGCATCACATTTCTCCTGATACCACTCCCAAGGGAGTATTGAAAACACAAATGGGGGCGCAAGCCCCCATCTTTAGAGATTAATTAAGTTACGCGCTTACAAGCTACGCTTAACTTCAACAATCTCAAATACTTCGATTTGGTCACCAGCACGAACATCATTATAGTTCTTAACGCCGATACCACATTCCATGCCGTTACGTACTTCATTTACGTCATCTTTGAAGCGGCGAAGTGACTCAAGCTCACCTTCATAGATAACCACGTTTTCACGTAATACACGGATTGGATTAGAGCGCTTAACCTGACCTTCTAGAACCATACAACCAGCAATAGCGCCAAGTTTAGGTGACTTAAATACGTCACGAACCTCAGCTAAGCCCATAATTTGTTGTTTAAATTCTGGAGCAAGCAAGCCAGTCATTGCACTCTTAACTTCATCGATTAAGTCGTAGATTACGCTGTAGTAGTGTAGATCTACGCTTTCAGTTTCGATAATACGGCGCGCAGTTGCGTCAGCACGTACGTTAAAGCCAAGCACAATGGCGTTAGAAGCAGCAGCTAAGGTAGCGTCTGTTTCGGTAATACCACCAACACCGCGACCAATAATGTTCACCTTTACTTCATCAGTAGAAAGCTTAGATAGTGAATCAGCAATCGCTTCAAGTGAACCTTGTACGTCAGACTTAAGTACAATGTTTAGCTCTTGAACTTCACCTTCTTCCATGTTGGCGAACATGTTTTCAAGTTTAGATTTCTGCTGACGCGCTAATTTAACATCACGGAATTTACCCTGACGGTATAGCGCTACTTCACGAGCTTTCTTCTCATCGCGAACAACGGTTGCTTCGTCACCAGCTTGTGGCACACCAGAAAGACCTAAAATCTCTACCGGGATTGAAGGACCAGCGGTGTCGATGTCTTTACCGTTTTCATCTTTCATGGCACGAATACGACCGTATTCAAGACCACAAAGAATGATGTCGCCTTTTTGCAACTGACCGTGTTGTACCAAGATAGATGCAATTGGACCACGACCTTTATCAAGGCGAGACTCAATCACAACACCCGATGCGGCACCAACGTGGCTAGCAGTAAGCTCTAGTACATCTGATTGCAGCACAATAGCTTCTAGCAGGTCATCAATACCGTCACCGCTTTTCGCCGACACGTGTACAAACTGAATGTCGCCGCCCCAATCTTCTGGGATAACTTCGTGTTGTGATAACTCATTCTTAACGCGATCTGGATCAGCGCCTTCTTTATCCATTTTGTTAACAGCAACAACCAATGGAACGCCCGCTGCACGAGCATGCTGAATGGCTTCAACGGTTTGTGGCATTACACCATCATCGGCAGCTACTACTAATACAACGATATCAGTAGCTTTGGCACCACGAGCACGCATTGAGGTAAACGCTGCGTGTCCAGGAGTATCCAAGAAGGTAATCATGTTACCGTTGGTTTCAACATGGTAAGCACCGATATGCTGGGTAATACCGCCAGCTTCACCATCGGCAACTTTGGCACGACGAATGTAATCAAGCAATGAGGTTTTACCATGGTCAACGTGACCCATAATAGTAACCACTGGCGCACGGTTAGTTTTCTCACCGGTTGACTCAGCTTCTTGCATTACTTGCTCTTCAAGTGCGTTTTCTTTAACCAATACAACTTTGTGGCCAAGTTCTTCAGCAACTAAGGTTGCCGTTTCTTGGTCAATCACTTGGTTAATGGTCGCCATAGCGCCCATTTTCATCATTGCTTTAATGACTTCTGTGGCTTTGATAGCCATTTTATTAGCTAATTCGCCAACTGAAATGGTCTCACCAATGCGAACTTCACGCTCAACCGGTTGCGCTGGTTTGTTGAAACCATGCTGCATAGCCGACGGAGTAGCAACTTGACGCTTGTTACCTTTACGGCCACCGCGACGATTGTTGTTATCGTCATTTTGCTTAGCTTTACGCTTCTTACGGCGAGGCGCTTCTGCTTTTTGCTCTTGCTCATCTTCAGCAGCACGGGCATAAGTAGACGTTGTTGTATGGTAATCAGCAGATTCTTCACGCTTTTTACGCGCTTTCTCTTCTTCAGCCCAGCGCGCAGCGTTTTCTTCAGCTAGCTTTTTCGCTTCTTCTGCTTTTTTCTCTGCTTCAGCTTCTGCTTTAGCAATGGCAGCTTCTTCTTGCTTACGCAAGATGTCTGCAGCTTCTTTTTCTGCAGCTAATTGCTCTGGAGATTTTTCAGCATCCGATTGCTTCTCAGCTTCTTTAGCTTTAGCCGCGGCTGCTGCCGCTGCTGCCGCTTTTTCTTCACGCTTAGCTTTTTCTTCTGCATCGCGCTTAGCTTTTTCTTCGGCAGCTTTTTTCGAATTCGCTTCTGCTTCAACACGTGCGGATTCTTCTGCTTCCAAACGTGCTTTTTCTTCGGCTTCTTGTTTCGCTTGTTCTTCTACAGCGCTGCGCTTAACGTAAGTTTTCTTCTTGCGCACTTCTACTTGAACGGCGCGAGACTTACCGCCAGTACCAGAAACACTTAAGGTGCTTTTGGTGGTGCGTTGTAAAGTCATACGACTTGGTGAGCTCTCTTCACCATGCTGTAATTTTAAATGCTCAAGAAGTTTCGTTTTCTCTTCTTGAGTCACACTGTCAGTTAAAGACTTTTTAATACCAGCATCTGCAAATTGCTGAATCAGTTTATCTTCGTTTGTTCCCACGTCGGTCGCGAGTTGTTTAATTGAAACTTCTGTCATCGGGCTATTGTCCTCCGTCGACCTTATTCTTCGTCGCCAAACCAGCAAATCTGTCTGGCGGCCATAATCAGTTCGCCGGCTTTTTCTTCCGACAATTCTTCAATATCTTCTAGCTCGTCGATGCCTTGCTCAGCAAGATCCTCTAAGCTAATCACGCCTTTGCTTGCCAGTACAAACGCTAAGTGGCGCTCCATACCTTCTAGGGCAAGTAGCTCTTCACTAGGCTCAGCATTATCTAAAGACTCCTCTTTAGCTAGCGCTTCTGTTACTAGTGCCGCTTTAGCACGCTCACGCAGCTCATTAACGGTGTCTTCGTCTAGGCCATCAATGCTTAGTAGTTCGCTTACTGGTACGTAGGCGATTTCCTCTAATGAAGTGAAACCTTCTTCAGCAAGAACGGTTGAAAACTCTTCATCGATATCTAAGTACTTAACAAAGGTATCGATAGCTTTTTGAGCTTCAGCCTGATGCTTGTTGTTAGCATCTTCAACGGTCATTACGTTTAGTTCCCAACCGGTAAGTTGAGAAGCAAGACGTACGTTTTGACCGTTACGACCAATTGCTTGAGCAAGGTTGTCGGCTTCTACAGCAATATCCATAGAGTGGCTATCTTCATCAACGATGATTGAAGCCACTTCAGCTGGCGCCATTGCGTTAATCGCAAACTGCGCTGGGTTATCGTCCCACAACACAATGTCTACACGTTCGTTATCAAGCTCACCTGAAACGGCTTGAACACGCGCACCTCGCATGCCAACACAAGCACCTACAGGGTCGATTCGGCGGTCGTTGCTTTTAACGGCAATTTTAGCGCGAGAACCTGGGTCGCGAGCAGCTGCTTTAAGATCAATCATCTCTTCAGCAATTTCTGGCACTTCGATGCGGAACAGTTCGATCAGCATTTCAGGGCGTGTGCGGCTCATGAATAACTGAGCGCCACGCGCTTCAGGTTTTACTTCATATAACAAACCACGAACACGATCGCCAGGGCGGAAGGCTTCACGCGGAAGAGATTCTTCTCGGTGAATAACCGCTTCTGCATTGTTACCTAGATCAACAATAATATTCTCACGACTTACCTTTTTAACAACGCCGGTTACCAATTCATTCACTTGGTCGAAGTATTGTTCAACAACTTGTGCACGCTCTGCTTCACGTACTTTTTGTACAATAACTTGCTTAGCGGTTTGCGTAGTAATGCGGTCAAACACTACTGACTCAATTTGCTCTTCAACGTAATCACCAAGCTCAGTTTCTGGCTCTTCGTATTGGGCTGCTTCTAGAGTAATTTCGCGGTATGGGTTTTCAATTGCTTCTTGATTTTCCACTACCATCCAGCGACGGAAGGTGTCGAAACTACCGTCTTTACGGTCGATATCAACGCGAACTTCAATATCACCTTCATATTTTTTCTTGGTTGCCGTTGCTAAAGCAATTTCCATAGCTTCAAAGATTTTTTCACGCGGTAGAGCTTTCTCATTCGATACCGCATCAACAACCAACAAGACTTCTTTGTTCATTCCTGACCCTCTTTAGTCAAACTGGGGAACCAGATGCGCTTTCTGAACGTTACCTAGCGCGATCCGATGTTGTTCATTGTCTACTGCTAATACGACAGTGTCGTCTTCAACAGCAATAATTTCACCCTGCCATTTACGGCGATTGTTTACAGGCATACGTACCTGTAAAAAAGCAATCTCACCAATAAAACGTTGATAATGTTCCGCTTTAAAAAGAGGGCGTTCTAAACCAGGAGATGACACCTCAAGGTTGTACTCAGTACTAATTGGATCTTCAACATCCAAAATAGCGCTAGCTTGTCGACTTACGTCGGCGCAATTGTCGACATTAATGCCGTTTTCGTGGTCAATAAACAGACGCACGATAGAGTGCTTGCCAGCACTAACATATTCGATACCTAAGAGCTCAAAGCCCAGCGCTTCAACCGCTGGTGTAAGCATATCAGTTAGTCGTTGTTCTACAGTTGCCAAGGTTCCCCTCCAGAAACAAAAAAAGGGCGTAAAGCCCAGTTCTAGCACCTAAGGTGCGGCGAGAAAATAACAAAAAGCCCCGATGAAGCGGGGCTTTAAAATTTCTGAGCCTTTAACACTATCGTCTACCTAAGTATTTGATAGTTGGTTGCGGGAGCCGGATTTGAACCGACGACCTTCGGGTTATGAGCCCGACGAGCTACCAGACTGCTCCATCCCGCGTCCGATTGCCGAGGATTATATCAATCACTCTGACAGGATGCAAAAATAACTATTGGTGCCGAGAGCGGGACTTGAACCCGCACGTCCATAGGACACTACCCCCTCAAGATAGCGTGTCTACCAATTCCACCACCTCGGCTAAAATTAGTTTGGTACGTCGCTACCAGGGTTTGCTGGTGATGCTGGAACATCAGCATCTTGAAGCACTTGTTCAGCAGCAGGCTGTGACAAATCGCTCCATTCATCAACTTGTTGGGTTTGTTTGGCTGAAAGGTTGCCTAACACCAAGCTGATTACAATAAACAACGTTGCACAAATAGCGGTTGCTCTAGTTAAGAAGTTACTTGAACCAGAAGAACCAAATACTGTGTTAGATGCGCCAGAGCCAAAAGATGCGCCCATATCAGCACCCTTGCCTTGCTGAATTAACACTAGACCAATCAAAGCCAGTGCAATAACTAAATAAACTACTAATAAAATTTCGTACATTCTCTTTCACCTAAGTGTGGGTCGGTCTTCATTCCGACCGTCATTTAGTGAAACACAAGTCACCAAAGCGGGCGAATATTAGCGAACCTCCGCTACTAATACAAGCGCCAAGCTCAAAAAACTTCTACTCTGTGTTCAACCGTTTAATTATTGTTCGCTTTAGTTGCAAGCAGCTCTTACAGCATCAGCGATATCGTTAGCGCATTGTTCTACTAGAGCAGAATCTGCCCCTTCAACCATTACCCGTAACAAAGGCTCTGTACCTGATTTGCGTAGCAATACTCGGCCAGAGTCACCTAGTTGATTCTCGGCTTTAGCTTGAGCTTTTTTCACTAAGTCACTGCTTAATGGATCGCTATCACCTTTAAAGCGCACATTGACCAGTAATTGAGGATAAAGCGTTAAATCACTTAGTAGACCTCGCAAACTCTGTTTTTGTGCCAACATAGCAGCTAGAACCTGCAGTGCTGCAACGATACCATCACCTGTCGTGGTATGACCCAAGCAAATAATATGACCGGAGTTCTCGCCGCCATAAGTCCAGCCACGCTCAGATAATTGCTCCATAACGTAACGGTCACCCACATTAGCGCGACTAAATGGAATATCCATTTCGGCAAAGGCTTGCTCTAGAGCCAAGTTGCTCATGAGAGTACCCACTACCCCGCCACTTAAGTGGTGACTTAACTTGGCGTCTTTAGCTAGGATGTAAAGAATTTCGTCGCCATCAACTTGCACGCCGTGCTGGTCAATCATCATCACCCGGTCGCCGTCGCCATCAAGGGCGATACCAAGATCAGCCTGATACTCTAATACCTGTTCGGCCAATAAGCCAGTATCGGTAGCACCGCACTTCTCGTTAATATTTAGACCGTCTGGCTTATTACCAATAGCAATAACTTCGGCGCCCAACTCGCTAAACACCTTTGGTGCAATGTGGTAAGTAGCACCGTGTGCGCAATCCACTACAATCTTAAGGCCTGATAAGTTGTATTTATTCGGAAAAGTACTTTTACAGAACTCAATATAGCGGCCCGCTGCATCTTCGATACGGCGAGCTTTACCTAACGCAGCCGAATCGACACAGGTCATTGGGTTATCCAACTCAGCTTCAATCGCTAACTCCACTTCATCGGGTAACTTAGTGCCATTAGCAGAGAAAAACTTAATACCATTGTCGTAGTAAGGGTTATGAGAAGCACTAATCACAATGCCCGCTTCAGCCCTAAAAGTACGAGTTAAGTAAGCAACTGCTGGTGTAGGCATAGGACCTACAAAGCTTGCTTGAACACCCGCGGCAGAAAGGCCAGCTTCTAGAGCAGATTCCAGCATATAGCCAGAGATTCGGGTATCTTTACCAATTAGTACTTTACGTGTTCCCTTGCTCGACAAGACCTTACCGGCTGCCCATCCTAGTTTTAAAGCGAATTCAGGGGTAATTGGGTACTCACCCACCTTACCGCGAACACCATCTGTGCCAAAATATCGTCTTGTCATTACTTACTCATCTGTACTTTTGAATAAACCTTTAGCGCGTCTGCCGTTTCTTGAACGTCATGCACGCGAAATATGTGCGCTCCCTGCTGTGCGGCTAACACCGCCCCAGTAATACTTGCTGCCACTAGGTAATCTGTCGACTTGCCTAGTAACTTACCAAACATACTCTTACGGGAAACACCTGCCAAAATAGGCAAGCCAAGTTGCTTAAACTCACTTAACTGAGCTAACAACTGAAAATTGTGGTCAAGAGTTTTACCAAAACCGAAACCAGGGTCAACTATTATATTCGATTCAGCAATACCTGCCGCCACACAGCTCTCAACTCGTTGCTTTAAGTAAGTAATTACTTCTCTCACTACATCTTGGTATTGAGGGTTAGCCTGCATACTTCTTGGTTTGCCCTGCATGTGCATTATACATACTGGAAGCCCAGATTTGGCTACTACCTCTATGGTTCCAGGATTAGTTAAGGCACAGACATCATTTATGATGTCTGCACCGGCTTCAACCGCCTGCTGCATAACTTCGGCTTTATTGGTATCGATTGAAACCAAACAACCAAAGCGCTGTTTGATGGCTTTAATAATACCAATTGTTCGCTGCAACTCCTCTGCTAACGCTACATCAGCAGCACCTGGACGAGTTGACTCCCCACCCACGTCAATAATGTCTGCGCCTTCTTTTAACATTTGTTCTACTCGCGTTAGCGCTTGCTCATGAGAAACATAAGCCCCCCCGTCTGAGAAGGAGTCTGGAGTAACGTTAAGAATGCCCATAATCACCGGGCGTTTGAATTGATGAGGACCAATATTGAGTGCAATAGTCATTTTTCTTTACTTACAAAAAAGCCCTGTAAGCGACTTACAGGGCTAACAACTTAATTTAAGCCTTACTGAGCAGGATCTTCACCTATGGTTTTAGGTGGCTCAGGTGCATCAGTTTTTGCGGCGTCAGCTTTAGCTTCATCACCTTTGTCATTAGATTCAGGTGGTGTTGGCTTGTCTGAATCATCCCAATCAGCCGGTGGACGAGGAGTTTTACGCTCCATTAAATCATCTATCTGTCGAGCATCAATGGTTTCGTACTTCATTAACGCATCTTTCATGGTATGAAGAATATCCATGTTTTCGGTCAACAACGATTCAGCGCGCTGATAGTTGCGATCGATGACTGAGCGAATCTCTAAGTCAATGGCCTTAGCGGTATCATCAGACATATGCTTGGTTTTAGCAGCACTTCGTCCTAAGAATACTTCACCTTCTTCATCAGCATAAAGCAGCGGCCCCATAGACTCTGAAAGACCCCATTGTGTAACCATCTTACGGGCAATTTCAGTTGCTCGCTCAATATCATTGCTAGCACCGGTCGATACTTTCTCATCACCGTAGATAATACGCTCAGCTAAGCGCCCACCGTACAAGCTAGAGATCATGCTTTCTAAATGCTGTTTGCTATGGCTCACTCTGTCTTGCTCAGGCAAGTACATTGTTACACCTAAAGCGCGACCACGCGGAATAATACTCACTTTATATACAGGATCATGCTCTGGTACTAAACGACCTACAATTGCATGACCTGCTTCGTGGTAAGCAGTCATCTCTTTTTCAGCTTCGGTCATAACCATCGATTTACGCTCAGCGCCCATCATGATCTTGTCTTTAGCTTTTTCAAATTCTTCCATCGAAACGGTGCGCTTGCTACCGCGAGCAGCAAACAAGGCAGCTTCGTTCACCAAGTTAGCTAAGTCAGCTCCAGAGAAGCCTGGCGTACCACGTGCGATTACGCCCGCATCTACACCATCACCTAAAGGAACTTTACGCATGTGTACTTTAAGGATTTGCTCTCGGCCACGAATGTCTGGAAGGCCAACCGTAACTTGGCGGTCAAAACGTCCAGGACGCAGCAATGCAGGGTCTAATACATCAGGGCGGTTAGTGGCAGCAATAACAATAATACCTTCGTTACCTTCAAACCCGTCCATTTCAACCAGCATTTGATTTAAGGTTTGTTCACGCTCATCGTGTCCACCACCTAAACCCGCGCCACGTTGGCGACCTACGGCATCAATTTCATCAATAAAGATAATACATGGTGCTGATTTCTTAGCTTGTTCGAACATGTCACGTACACGCGATGCACCAACACCCACGAACATTTCTACGAAGTCTGAACCAGAAATAGTAAAGAATGGTACTTTTGCTTCTCCAGCAATGGCTTTAGCCAACAGCGTTTTACCAGTACCTGGAGGACCAACCATTAATACGCCAGTTGGAATTTTGCCGCCAAGCTTTTGGAATCGGGTAGGGTCACGTAAGTAATCTACTAATTCACCTACTTCTTCTTTAGCTTCATCACAACCTGCTACGTCAGCAAAAGTGGTTTTAATTTGGTCTTCGCTCATTAAGCGTGCTTTACTCTTACCAAAAGACATCGCGCCTTTACCACCACCGCCTTGCATTTGACGCATGAAGAATATCCATACACCGATTAGCAATAGCATCGGGAACCAAGAAATGAAGATAGAGGTTAATAGCCCCTGCTCTTCTGGTTGCTCACCCAATACCTTTACATTGTGGTTGATAAGATCATTAAGTAGGTCTTTATCGTGCAAGGGAATAATAGTGCTAAATTGCTCACCAGTACGCTTGATGCCTTTAACATCTTGCCCACTAATACGCACTTCGCGGATCTGTTCTTGATTCACTTCCTTTACAAAGGTGGAATAGTCCATTTGCCGACCACTGCTTGAATCAGGGCTAAAGCTTTGGAATACAGACATCAAAACCACAGCTATTACCAGCCACAGAATCAGATTTTTTGCCATGTCACTCAAGACGAAAACCTCACCGGTTATTTTTAAATAAGAATTATTATCTAGCGTACTATAGTTTAAAGCCACTAGCCACTATATAGACTTCTCGAGAGCGAGCCCTAGAAGAATCTGGCTTACGAGTTTTCACACTGGTAAACATAGAACGTACTTGCTGCAGATATTGATCAAAGCCTTCGCCTTGAAATACCTTAACCGCAAAACTGCCTTTTGGTGCTAATACTTCACGACACATATCTAATGCTAGTTCAACTAAATACATTGCACGTGATTGGTCAACATTATTGTTACCACTCATGTTTGGTGCCATATCAGACAGTACAACATCAACTTTCTTTTCACCCACTCGCTCAAGTAAAGCATTTAGCACTTCTTCTTCGCGAAAATCACCACAAAGAAAGTCAACTCCGGCAATAGGGTCCATTGGTAGAATGTCACAAGCGATGACGTGCCCATCTAAACCAACTTGCTCGACGCAGTATTGCGACCATCCACCAGGAGCAGCACCAAGGTCTACGACAGTCATGCCTGGTTTGAGTAACTTATCTTTATTTTGAATTTCTTCAATTTTAAATACCGCTCTTGAACGCAAGCCAAGCTTTTGGGCTTTTTGCACATAGTGGTCATCAAAATGTTCAGTTAACCAGCGTTTAGAGCTGGCAGTATGTTTTTTATTGGTCACAAATAGTTTCCACTATAGTTACAAAACCGCACGGTATCATGATTATAAAATAGTATTAGTGATTAGATGGCGCTAGAATGTGCTTTTTTCAACCCCGAGTAAGCAGAAAGTTTCATGCAACTAACCAACAAACAAAAACAGCACCTGAAATCCTTGGCTCATAACCTAAAGCCAGTGGTAATGCTTGGCTCAAATGGATTGACCGAAGGAATTTTGGCAGAGATAGAAGTGGCGATTGCTCACCATGAACTGATTAAGGTGAAAATTGCTACCGATGATCGTGAAATGAAGCAGCTGATTGCCGATACCATTGTTGATAAGGTTTCAGCGGTAAAGGTTCAAGTAATTGGCCATATATTAATTATCTATCGTCCTAGCGAAGATAAGAAAATCGAGTTACCACGAAAATAAAAAAAGCGGCATTAGCCGCTTTTTTTATGTCTATACCGCAAGAGAAACTGGCTGATAGGGTTCTGGTTGCGCATCTGAACCGCCTCCATACTTGGCATAGAATTCTGCAATCGCCAACTGCTGGTTAACTTGTTTTTGTTGTTCAAGATTACTATTAATACTTTCAAGGGCTTTGTAACTAACAGGGTTACTCTCACTGCCTTTACTTTCGTTTCCTGTCGAGCTGGTATAGTAAATATCTAATAGGTTTTGCTGATGATTGACAGCAGACACACCAACCACGGTGTTGCGCTTAGAATCTACCTCAGCTTGCTGCTTTTGCTGATAGTTTTCAATTTCTCCGCCAACATATAAGCGAGCGTTGCGTTGCTCTTCTGGCGTCAGTTGGTCATATTCATTTGAAATTTCATCAACAATATCGCCATAACTTGGCGTATTTGAGGTACTAGAAATAGCAGTTGAAGCGGATGTAGCTCTAGGAGAATAAGCATACATCGAGTTGGAGTTTACTTGCATAGACATTAAGCCACCTCTAAATCAGTTAATAAACAACCAATCCATGGTGAACTTTTATACTATAACAAACATAAACCCCACCTACAATTAATCATCTGGATATCTAAAATAAGCCAACAGAATAACTAAGAGCAATGCAAACAAGGCAGTTTTATACGCTATTAACTAAGACAGAGGTAAAAACTCTGCCAGTTGGAAATCTCTCACGACCACACAATCCATTCCAGCATTATGCGCAGCCTGAATACCAAATGGCGTATCTTCAAACACCAAACAACGCTTTGGTTCAACAGCTAGGCGTTTCGCTACTTGAAGAAATGTATCTGGCTCAGGTTTATGTGCGACTACATCTTCGGCACACACCATCGCTTGAAAATACTCGGTAAGTTGAAGGTTATTGGTGATACGGTCCATATTGACTCGCTCAGCACCCGTGCCCAAACCTAGCTTTTTAGTGGCCGAATATTCTGCGAGTAACTTGCAGCTAGCCGGGATCCGCTCAACTTTATGCCATAAGGCATCAAACCCAGTTCGCTTGTCATTAAGTAACTGCATTGCATCAATGTTCACTTGATAATGTTGCTGGTATTGCTCAGCAATTTTCAGCGTAGGCATACCGCCACGCTCCGCCACAAAATTGATATAAACCGGTAAGCCCTGCTTGTTTAAGGCTTCTCCCCAAGCAGCTAAATGTGCTGGCATCGAGTCAACTAAGGTGCCATCCATATCAAAAATAAAGGCATCATACTTTGAGTAATCTATAGATAACAAAACGCTTCTCCAATAAAAAACGCAGCCTATAGCTGCGTTTTTAAAAGTGATTGAAACTAAATATATTCAACCGCTACAATTTCGTATTCAACTTCACCGCCAGGCGTTACTACGGTGACTTCGTCTTCTACGTTCTTACCAATAAGCCCGCGCGCAATTGGCGAGTTAACGGAAATGCGATTTTGCTTAATGTCGGCTTCATCGTCACCAACAATGCCGTAAGTTACTTCTTTGTCTGTATCAAGGTTTAGTAAAGTAACCGTAGAACCAAAAATCACCTTGCCGTTATTGGTCATTTTAGTTACGTCGATAACCTGAACGTTACTTAACTTGCCTTCGATATCTTGAATACGCCCTTCACAAAAACCTTGTTGTTCACGTGCAGCGTGATATTCAGCGTTTTCTTTAAGATCGCCATGCTCACGAGCTACCGCAATATCGTCGATAATTTTTGGACGAACCACTGTTTTTAGATGCTCTAACTCTTCACGTAATTGCGTTTCTCCACGCACCGTCATAGGAACTGGTTTCATACTTTTTAACTCAACAAAACTAGAAAAACAGAAAAAAATTTGGCTGTCGATGACAGCCAAATTTACTTGTAATAATGTTAACAGTGTAACGCTATTTTACGCTGCGGTGAAGATCTTCACCGCTTTGCTTATAACGGTAGTCACCGATTAACTAATACGTTTATGTAATTCTTGAACAGAGGTCACAGTGCCACGATCGTCTGCGTTGTGCGCCTGACAAGTCGCAAACGCACCATTGAGCGTGGTGGTGTAGTTAACTTTTTGCGCCAAGGCTGCTCTACGTAACTGACGAGAATCTTCGATAGATTGACGACCTTCAGTGGTGTTAATTACGTAGCTGTACTCACCATTTTTCAAACGGTCAAGAATATGTGGGCGGCCTTCGTGAACCTTGTTCACTAAGCGCGGGTTAATACCAGCTTCACCCAATGCTACTGCCGTACCGTGGGTAGCGTCTAGCTCGTAACCTAGTTCAAGTAACTTAGCGGCAAGCTCTGCAACACGTTTCTTGTCTGAATTACGCACCGACAATAGTACTCGACCACCTTTAGGGCCATCGTTACCAATGCCCAACTCTGCTTTAGCATATGCTTCGGCAAAGGTTGCACCTACACCCATAACTTCACCGGTAGAGCGCATTTCTGGGCCTAAGATTGGGTCAACGCCGTGGAATTTGTTAAATGGCAATACCACTTCTTTCACTGAGTAGAATGGAGGAATCACTTCTTTAGTGATGCCCTGCTCGGCTAGAGAAATACCCGCCATTACACGAGCTGCGACCTTAGCAATAGGCACACCAGTTGCTTTTGACACAAACGGTACGGTACGTGCGGCACGAGGGTTAACTTCGATTAAGTAAATCTCATCGTCTTTAACCGCAAACTGGGTGTTCATTAAACCAATTACGCCAAGTTCAAGAGCTAAAGCGCGCACTTGTTCGCGCATGCGGTCTTGAATTTGTGGGCTCAAGGTATAGGCAGGCAATGAACAAGCTGAGTCACCAGAGTGAACACCCGCTTGCTCAATGTGCTCCATAATGCCGCCAATCACTACGTCTTTGCCATCACAGATAGCATCAATGTCGATTTCAACAGCATCGTTTAAGAAGCTATCCAACAGAACTGGAGAGTCGTTAGATACACTTACTGCTTCTTTGAAGTAGCGGCGTAAATCTTGCTCGTCATAAACAATTTCCATTGCGCGGCCACCCAATACATAAGATGGACGAACCACCAATGGGTAACCGATACGCTCAGCTGAAATAACCGCTTCTTCAGTGGTAGAAACAGTGTCATTTTCTGGCTGTTTAAGCTTCAATCGGTCTACTGCGACTTGGAAACGTTCGCGGTCTTCTGCACGGTCAATTGCATCTGGTGAAGTGCCAATAATGGGTACACCAGCGGCTTCTAGTTCACGCGCCAACTTAAGTGGCGTTTGGCCACCGTATTGAACAATTACACCAGTAGGCTGCTCTACACGTACAATTTCTAATACGTCTTCTAGCGTTACCGGCTCAAAGTATAAACGGTCAGAAGTATCGTAGTCGGTAGAAACAGTCTCAGGGTTACAGTTCACCATAATGGTTTCGTAACCGTCTTCGCGCATGGCTAAAGCTGCGTGCACACAACAGTAATCAAACTCAATACCTTGGCCGATACGGTTTGGGCCGCCGCCTAGTACCATGATTTTCTTCTTGTCCGACGGTTTAGCTTCACACTCTTCATCGTAAGTTGAATACATGTAGGCAGTATCGGTAGCAAATTCCGCAGCACAAGTATCTACACGCTTGTAAACCGGTAGCACTTCTAAGCGATGACGTAGCTTGCGAAGTTCTTTCTCAGACACTCCGGTTAACTTGGCTAAACGCGCATCAGCAAAACCTTTACGCTTAAGCTTACGCATTGTGGCTTCATCTAAGCTCGCTACTCCGTCTTTAGCGACTTGCAGTTCAAGCAATACGATGTCTTCGATTTGTACCAAGAACCAACGGTCGATGTTAGTAAGAGAAAATACGTCTTCTACGCTCATGCCTGCACGGAAAGCATCGGCAATATACCAAATGCGGTCACACCCTACGTTTTGTAGTTCGTGACGAATGGTTTCCATTGCGTCTGGTGCATTAAGGTCAACAATTGGGTCAAAGCCATCAACGCCAACCTCTAGACCGCGTAAGGCTTTTTGTAATGATTCTTGTTGGTTACGGCCAATCGCCATAACCTCACCAACTGACTTCATTTGAGTGGTTAGACGGTCGTTAGCACCGGCAAACTTTTCAAAGTTAAAGCGAGGAATCTTAGTCACTACGTAATCGATTGAAGGCTCAAACGAAGCAGGTGTGCGACCGCCAGTGATGTCGTTTTGTAGCTCATCAAGGGTAAAACCTACTGCTAATTTAGCGGCGATTTTAGCAATTGGGAAACCGGTTGCTTTAGACGCTAGGGCTGATGAACGAGATACTCGAGGGTTCATCTCGATAATAACCATACGGCCAGTATTTGGACAAATGCCAAACTGTACGTTAGAGCCCCCCGTTTCAACACCAATTTCACGCAATACCGCTAGCGATGCGTTACGCATCAATTGGTATTCTTTATCAGACAAGGTTTGCGCAGGCGCTACAGTAATTGAATCACCAGTGTGAACACCCATAGGGTCAAAGTTTTCGATGGCACACACGATAATACAGTTATCGTTTTTATCTCGTACCACTTCCATCTCGTACTCTTTCCAACCGATTAAGCTTTCGTCAATTAAAAGCTCGCTGGTTGGCGAAAGATCTAGGCCGCGGGCACAAATCTCATCAAACTCTTCTTTGTTATAGGCAATACCACCACCTGTGCCGCCCATAGTGAAAGAAGGTCGAATAATACATGGGAAACCAACTTCTTCTAATACGCCGTACGCTTCTTCCATAGTGTGAGCAATACCGGCATTAGGACAAGCTAGGCCGATGCTTTTCATCGCTTGGTCGAAACGGTTACGGTCTTCAGCTTTGTCGATGGCGTCTGCGGTAGCGCCAATCATTTCAACATTGTATTTCGCTAGTACACCTTTGCTTTCTAGCTCTAGTGCACAGTTCAATGCTGTTTGACCGCCCATGGTTGGCAATACTGCGTCTGGGCGCTCTTTTTCAATAATGCGCTCAACCACTTCCCAGTGAATGGGCTCGATGTAAGTCGCATCAGCCATTTCAGGGTCAGTCATAATGGTGGCAGGGTTAGAGTTCACCAAGATCACTCGGTAACCTTCTTCACGTAAGGCTTTACAAGCCTGAGCGCCAGAATAGTCAAACTCACAAGCTTGGCCGATAACAATTGGGCCTGCGCCCAATATTAGAATACTTTTTATATCACTACGTTTTGGCATAAGTTCTGCTGCTCTCTACCTACGCTTGGCCGTTAAGGCGCTGCTCAATTAATTCAATGAAATGGTCAAACAATGGCGCCGCATCATGCGGACCAGGGCTTGCTTCAGGGTGACCTTGGAAGCTAAACGCCGGTTTATCGGTGCGATGAATACCTTGTAAACTTTGATCGAACAACGAGAAGTGCGTCATTGTTAGATTGTCTGGTAAGGTTTTTTCATCTACCGCAAAACCATGGTTTTGCGCGGTAATCATTACTCGGTCATGTTTGATATCTTTAACCGGATGGTTACCGCCGTGATGGCCAAATTTCATCTTCACTGTTTTAGCACCACTGGCTAAAGCGAGAATTTGGTGACCTAAACAAATACCAAATACTGGGATATCTGTTTCAAGGAAGGTCTTGGTAGCTGCGATTGCATAATCACATGGCTCTGGGTCGCCAGGGCCATTAGACAAGAAGATGCCATCGGGGTTTAAGGCAAGCACGTCTTCAGCAGATGTTTTGGCAGGAACCACGGTTAATTTACAGCCACGGTCCACTAACATACGCAAAATATTGCGTTTTACACCAAAATCATAAGCAACTACGTGAAACTTACTGTCTTCGCTATCGGCGGGAAGCCCAGCTTTAAGATCCCAAGAGCCCTGTGCCCAAGCGTAAGTATCAACCGTGGTAACTTCTTTGGCGAGATCCATCCCTTTTAATCCAGGGAAGGCTTTCGCTTCAGCTAAAGCTTGTGCTTCATCTAAATCTTCACCCGCTACAATACAACCCGCTTGTGCACCTTTTTCACGAAGAATACGAGTTAGCTTACGAGTGTCTATATCCGCAATACCTACTACGTTTCTTGCTTCCAAATATTCACTTAAGCTTTGTTGGCTACGGAAGTTACTCGCCACTAAAGGCAAATCACGAATAACTAGACCACAAGCGTGGATAGCATTCGATTCTTCATCTTCAGGGGTGGTTCCGTAGTTTCCGATATGGGGGTAAGTGAGGGTGACAATTTGGCGAGCATATGAGGGGTCAGTTAAAATTTCTTGGTATCCAGTCATCGAAGTATTAAAAACAACTTCTCCAACGGCAGAACCATTGGCTCCGATTGCGGTTCCACGGAACACGGTACCGTCTTCTAATACCAGCAGCGCTGATTTGCTCAAGGCAACCTCCTAACAAAGAACTGTCGACACGACAAAGTTGAACTAAAGGGTAAACTTTAGCCCAATACGATAAAAATTTGGCAAATTCCGCGGATTATAGAAGAGATATTGCGAAAGGTCTATCAATTTTTATACAAACTTATAAAAACAAGCTTTATAGAGGTTTTAAGAAGTGAAAGGCTCAAAATAGAATGTTTTGCTTAAGTCACATAAGCTAGCATTTTTAAGTATTAACTCTAGTCACTATCAAACAGTTTGACCAAATAAAAAAGCCAAGGCAATACGCCTTGGCTTTCAGATTAAGGTTTAGCCGTTAATTATTCAACTTCACAGATACTAATAGTACCGTTGTCTGCGTTGTCAGTTAATTCACCGTTTACAGTAAGAGTAAGAATGCTATCACTAGCTAAGGTAATCTTGTTGTTACCTGGGTCGCCAATGGCGCTATCGCCAACACGTGCCCACGCTTGGTAGTCAACATTCATAACAAGGTTCTCTACGCGAGCGCCATCTGAATAGGCAATCATTTGAGGATCCCAGTTATCTGCATCAGAAGCCAGCTTGAACTCGTATGCACCAGCGGCAAGTGATACCTGATAGGTATTTTCACCTTTGTATGATAATGCATACATTTCATCCCAACCCCAAGCGGAGTGACTGCCGCGAACAGCTAATTGAGTAGACAAAGGCCCTGCATCTGCACTGTCTTCTAGCAGACCACAGCCTGCTACTTCTTCAGCAGTAACTACAACAGTAGGTGCATCCACAGTAGAGAAGTCAGTAACAAATTTCACAACTGATTTGGTGTCAATCGCGAAGCTTAAATCACCAGCATTGTACTCAAGTGCTTTCGCCGTACCTAATACAAGTTCACCTTCAGTAGCACCGTAGTTAACATCACCCCAGTCAGCATCCGCAACCTTAAAGCCGTAACTACCTGCTTCTAGCGTAGTGATATACTCATACATGCCATCTTTAGTGAATTCCAACTCATAAACAGCACCCCATTCGCCGCCTAGACCACGCACAAACACTTGGGTATCACCTAGAGGAGGGATAGCACTTAAGTCTTTGTTAGAGGTATCTACTGGTAGACCCGTGCCACGAGCACCATCTCTTGGCTGAACAAATACAGCCGTAGTGCGAGCAGGAACAGTGAAGGTTGCATCAGCAAAGCTTGCGCCCATTACGACTGAGTCAGCTGAAGCTTGTTGTACTTCATGTAACTCAAAACCAGTTGTTCCGGCAATTGTGAAATCTTGCTCTTCATCAGTAGCATTTAACACAACTACAATGGCATCATTGTTTTCGTCTAAATCGTCGCCGGCACCAGTACCGTTATCGATAGACATTACAATTAAACCTTGAACTTGGTCTGCACCAACGTTGCGGAAGTCAACACGCGCTTGTACTTCTTCAGCAGTTGTCAAACGGAACAAGTCGCTGCTTGAGCGCATAGTTAGCAACTCTAAGAACTGATCTTTTGCAAGCTCAATATCAGCTACAGCGGGCTCAGCAGTCTCATCAGCAATAATAGTTTTAATTAAATCCCAGTTATCACCATCTTTATCTTCACGAGGTAGGCCTACGTTCCAGTTATTGTCTGAACCGTCAAATCTTACACGGTTAAACCAATCACCAGAGTCATAGCTATCACGTTGCATAGATTTAGAACGAAGTAGCTCAGAACCCATGTGAATGAACGGGATACCTTGACCTAACATAACAGTAGATAAACTCACTACTTGCATACGCGAACGGTCTGCAGCACTTGTACCTGTTGCTGCTTTATAAGCGTTGTTATCCCATAAAGTTTGGTTATCGTGCTTAGACACATAAGAGATATTCTCTGATGGGTTTAATGTATAACCAGCTTTCGCTCCATTATAGTTAACATCTTGGCCTCGCTTGGTATTGCCTTGAGAATCAAGTAATACAAACTTCTGTAAGTTACCTGCCATACCAACACGAATTAAATCTTGGTTATGAAGGGCTTCAGTGCGGTAGTTTTCTGCATCAGTGTTTAGCTCATTTAGCGTATCAGCATTACCAAAACCTTGAGTTTTACGAATGCCTTCTCCGCTATCAAATGGGCTACCACCACGAACAGCGTCACGTAAACGGTCAGAGAAAGTACCGATTTCTGTGCCAGCCATATTCCACTGAGTGGCTTGTTCAAAGCGAGCGTTATTGGCTACTTCACCAAAATCCCAACCTTCACCGTAGAACAAGGTATCTTCGTCAATTGCACGAACAGCTGCTAATGAATCAACCATTAGATCTTTTGGTTGGTGACCCATTAAGTCGAAACGGAAACCGTCAACATTGTATTCCTTCGCCCAGGTCACCAATGAATCAGTCATTAGCTTACCCATCATAAGGTTTTCTGTTGCCGTGTTATCACAACAAGTCGAGGTTTCTACTCCACCCGTGTTTGCGTCACGGCGGTGGTAGTATCCTGGGACAATTTTATCTAAAACAGACTTATCGTTAACTCCTGAAGCATTGGTATGGTTGTATACAACATCCATAACAATTTTAAGTCCCATGTCATGTGTTGCTTTAACCATTTCACGGAATTCTAGAATACGAGTAGTACCTTCAGCATCAGATGCATAACTACCTTCTGGCACTGTATAGTGGTATGGGTCGTAACCCCAGTTGAAGCTATCCAAACCACGAAGATCATTCATGAGTGACTGGGCATCACCAGTGGTTGGGTCGAAGCTTGCCAATTTAGCTTCAATAGTGCCTGAAGCATCTGCACAGTAATCATCAGTTTTCTGAATTTTTTCACAAAGGTCAGATAACGGTGCGTCAATATCAATAGCACCTTCTTCATCTACTGTTGCTATATCAAAAGCAGGAAGAATGTGTAATGTGGTTAAACCAGCATCTTTTAACTCTTGCAGATGAGTAACCGACTCACGCTCAGATTCAGTTAAAGCAAGGTATTTACCACTGTTTGCAGCAGTACCTTTAGTATCACTAACACTGAAATCACGTAAGTGAGATTCGTACAACACGTGGTCTACATCTTCAGCCATTTCAGGACGAGCATAGCTATCCCAATCGGTAGGCTTAAGTTCTGTAGCAGCTAAGTCAACAACTAAAGAGTAAAGAGAATTTGTTGAAAGTGCTAAAGAGTATGGGTCTGTCACCATACGGGTTTCAACAGTTTTAGTAGTTGGATGATAAACCGTTACTTCGTAGCGGTAGTATTTACCTACTGCGCCAGCTTGGTCAGCAGACCAAACACCGTTAGCAGCTTCAGTCATTGTTACAGCTTCACCAGCTGAGGTCATATCTTCATTGTATAGATACAACTTAACGCTTTGCGCCGTAGGAGCCCATACCTTAAAGCTAACATCATCACCGCTAACTATTGCGCCTAGCTCTTCTGCTAGCGCGCCAGCATCACCTTCTACGAATACTTTATCTATTACGCCAGGCTTTTGAACTTGAGTAGCTGCTGTTGCAACACCTTCAGCATCCATGGCAACTACAACAATTTGGCTCTTAAGAATTGCTTTTAAAGTCGCATCATCAACATCAATTTCTGCTGCGCTTAAACCAGATAAATGAGGGAAACGCGCTTTAGCTTCGTCGGTTAATGTGCCAGCGGCAAGAGCAACAGCGGTACCACCAGTAACTTCTTTAGTTTCTGGGTCCATGGCAATACCGTTTGCAGGATCGTAACGAAGTTCTAGCTGAGTAGCATTTCCTGCAGCTTCCCAAGCAATGGTGTTGGCATCAACCCAATGCGCTTTTGCACCATCAATGGCTACAGGACGTTCTGCAATAGGTTCGTAAAATAGCTCGCTACTACCGTGAAAACCAAACAAACCTGGATAATCAGCGTCGTCCAAATTGGCCAGTTCAAGTTTTGAATTTGCACTGCCAAAGGCTTTGTCATCGCCATTGTGTAGAATAAAGTTCATACACCTATGTGGATCAGATGCATCAGGGTCAACGGTTAAAACATAATAAGCGCCGTAGGTTTCACTGATACCAGTTGCAGGATGAGGAGAACCCCAGTCAGTACCGCCATCAGCAATGCCCATAGCTTCTAGGTCAGTACTAGTACAACCCTCACCGTTCCAAAGGTGTAAACCCCAGCCTTCATAAGCAGACTCATCGACACGCTCGTGCGCTTCATCTCGCTTATAATAAATTACAACTTCATTTTCGCCCGCAGTGTGCAATCCATCAATGACGCCACCACCGCCGCCACCGTTACCATCATCGTCGCTACCACAAGCAGCCAGCAAAGCTGTCGCTACAATAGGCATGGTAAGCTTGGCTAGCTTATTAAATTTTATATCCATGTCAGCCTTTCCTTTCCTTCTACTGAACCGATATTCAGCAAATCAATGTTTTTATGTTTGGGTTTTAATTACTCTCGCCTTCCGTTGGACGAGATGCACATAAGGTAGGATTTCGCGACAAAAAGGACTGTGACGACAACGTAACTTTGAGTAACACAATATTACATTAGTGTGTTTTTTATAGGCTTTGTGAGACCGCTCAAAGAACATAATTCTTGAAAACGATTTCAAGAAAAAGCTTGATAACGTTTTCAAGATCTTTTTCAGTATAAAGTACTGTCATTAAATTTAGGGAATAAAAAAACGCCGCATAGCGACGTTCATTACCAACGAGAAATATAGCTTATTTATTAATCATTCAAATCGAGTACATCTCTCATATTGAATAAGCCTTTTGGCTTGTCTTGTAACCAAGATGCCGCACGTACCGCGCCATTAGCAAAGGTCATGCGACTAGAGGCTTTATGTGTAATCTCTACTCGTTCGCCAATATCAGCAAACATCGCTGTATGTTCACCAACTAAGTCACCCGCTCGAATGGTAGCAAAGCCAATGGTGTCTCTATCACGCTCACCAGTAATACCTTCGCGGCCATATACTGCCACCTTTTTAAGATCGCGACCCAGCGTATCGGCAATGGCTTCGCCCATGCCAAGTGCAGTGCCAGAAGGTGCATCGACTTTATGGCGATGGTGGCCTTCAATAATCTCGATGTCGGTGTAATCGCCCATTACTTTGGCAGCAACTTCTAGTAGCTTAAAGACTAAATTAACGCCAACACTCATATTAGGAGCAAACATAATTGCAATGTCTTCTGCTGCATCTTTTAATTGCTGCTTTTGCTCATCGCTGAATCCGGTTGTACCAATCACCATCTTCTTATTATTGGCTCGTGCCCACTCAACATGAGCCAAGGTGACAACAGGCGCAGTAAAATCAATGATTACATCAATATCGTCTTTGGCTTGTTCAATGTTATCAACAATGGCGATATCTAATTTGCCTAAACCGGCAAGCTCACCAGCATCTACACCGATTAAACTTGAACCAGGGCGCTCTGTTGCCGCGCCTAAGGTTGTGGCCGAACTTTGATTTACTGCTTCGAGTAAATTCTTTCCCATTCTTCCGTTACAACCAACAATTGCCACTCTAACTTGCGACATGTTTATTCTCCTTTGAAACTGGCCACACCCGTCTTAATTCGTGGCTCGACTATAACAAAGCAAACTATATAAAACGAGGTTTAGCCTAAATATCAGCCTAGAGTGCTTAAAAACCTAATTATTCCATTGGGAAAACGAGCTCATTAAAAAAGGCCATTACCGTTTAGTAATGGCCTCTGTTGTTAAGAGGATGCCGGCTAACAGCAGCTTAAATGGTTTGAATTAAGCTGCTTCACCTGATTTAACCAACTTAGGCTTTGCTTTCTCTGTTGCTTGCGCCGGGTTGCGCTGACGCTCATAAAGAAACTTAAGCACTTGCGAGCGATAATGGTTGTACTCTTGGTCATCGGCTAGAGCAACTCGGTCTCTTGGTCGCTCCAGTTTAACATCGAGCACTTCACCAATAGTTGCCGCTGGACCGTTAGTCATCATCACAATCTTATCGGACAACAATACTGCTTCATCAACATCGTGAGTAATCATAATTACCGTATTGTTTAACTCTTGCTGGATTTCCATTAACGAGTCCTGCAAGTGAGCACGAGTTAGCGCATCTAAGGCACCAAAAGGTTCGTCCATTAGCAGTACTTTTGGTTGCATCGCTAATGCACGGGCAATGCCGACACGCTGCTTCATACCACCAGAGATCTCATCAGGCCTTTTGTCTTTCGCATGAGTCATATGCACAAGCTCTAAGTTGTGCTCTATCCACTCTTTCATTTCAGCTTTAGATTTTTGCCCTTTAAATACTTCTTTTACCGCCAATTCAACATTTTGATAAGCAGTAAGCCATGGCAATAAAGAGTGGTTTTGAAACACAACTGCGCGGTCTGGACCAGGCTGAAATACCTCTTTTCCTTCTAATACCACACCACCCTCTGTAGCGTTGTACAAACCAGCCACGATGTTTAGCACTGTGGATTTACCGCAGCCTGAGTGACCAATTAATGATACAAACTCACCCTTAGCAATTTTTAAATCCACCCCGTTTAACGCTCGAAAAGGACCATTTTTAGTGGGAAAATCAATGCTAACGTGATCAATTTCTAAATACTGAGACATAATGTTTTCCTTATCCTATCGGGCGTTTTCTGGGCTTGAGTGAGAGATGATTTTTTGCAGACTTACCATTAACCAATCAAGTACATAACCAATTAAACCAATTACCACAACGGCCACCATAATACGGCCTAGTGAGTTAGAGCTACCGTTTTGGAATTCATCCCACACAAATTTACCTAGACCAGGGTTTTGCGCCAGCATTTCTGCAGCAATAAGTACCATCCAGCCGATGCCGAGTGAAATACGCAAGCCAGTGAATATCATCGGCAGAGAAGCTGGAATGGCGATTTTGGTCACTTGCTTAGACCAATGTAACTGAATCACTCGCCCAACGTTTAACCAGTCTTTATCAATAGATGCAACGCCAGTCGCGGTGTTAATTAGTGTTGGCCATAGCGAACATAAGGTTACTGTAATGGCCGAAGTCACGAATGACTTAGAAAACATTGGGTCGCTGCTTACATAAACCGCACTCACCACCATGGTAACAATAGGTAACCATGCTAATGGTGAGACCGGTTTGAGAATCTGAATTATTGGGCTGACCGCGCCATACAGCTTCTTATTTAAGCCACAAGCAACACCAATAGGGATTGCAATTAAGCTGGCGAGTATAAAGCCAGTAAATACCGTGTATAAGCTGGTAAGAATTTGGTCAAAAAAGGTCTCTTTGCCGGTATAGGGACGAACTTTTATTTTAGCATCAGGGTTCTTGGCTAGTTTTTTCGCATTACGTACTTCTTGACGTTCATAAAAGGCGACTTCTTTTGCACGCTCCTCTTTATGCTCCACCACTAAGCCTTGGTACTGCTGCCAAACTTGTGCTGGGCCAGGCAAGGTTCCTAGGCTAGTTTGCACTTTTGCCGCCGATACACTCCAAAGCAGCAAGAACAAGGCAATCGCCAGTATAGGCAAGCCAATACGCTCAAAAATTTCACTTAATTGCTGCTTTGGGTTTTCACCGCTGGCTAAACGAACCATAGGTACTACAGGGCCCAAACCCACTGTTTCTAGAGAGTGAATTAATTTATCTTTCATCACTACAACTCCTTTTGCGAATCTCGATGCCGGGCACTAGGCCCGGCCGCTCTCAATATTTACTTGGCTTAGATCTTGTCGTCTTTTTTCAAACCAATGTCGAACTTGTCTAAGTAAGCATTTGGTTTAGAGCCGTCATATACAATGTTGTCGATAAAGTGAGTTTGCGGCGGTTTAAAGCCACTCTCTGTTTCAAAGTTAGGAAACTCAGAGGCATCAATTACACCATCAGCAATCAGCTCTTTTGCTGCTGTTGCGTAGATGTCTGGGCGATAAACCTTTTTGGCAATATCCATGTACCAAGAATCTGGTTTGTTATCTGAAATCTGTCCCCAACGTCGCATCTGCGTTAGGTACCAAATTGCATCGCTGTAGTAAGGGTAAGTCGCGTTATAACGGAAGAATACGTTAAAGTCTGGCACTTCGCGCTTGTCACCTTTTTCGTACTCAAAAGTACCGGTCATGCTGTTAGCAATAACGTCGTAATCGGCA
This sequence comes from Agarivorans aestuarii, assembly GCF_019670125.1. Taxonomy (NCBI): domain Bacteria; kingdom Pseudomonadati; phylum Pseudomonadota; class Gammaproteobacteria; order Alteromonadales; family Alteromonadaceae; genus Agarivorans; species Agarivorans aestuarii. The sequence goes on along the minus strand of NZ_AP023033.1, from coordinate 1,306,593 downwards.
CCCACATATTGGCTTTTAGACAAGATTTTCACTGCTTCTGGGCGGTTTTTGTTGTTCTCTTCATCTAGCCATTTAGCAGCGCGAATCATCGCTTTCACTACGCGAATGTGAGTATTAGGGTATTCGTCAGCCCAACCTTGGCTCACCCCAAATACTTTCTCTGGGTTATTTTTCCAAATCTCGTAATCGGTAACAACCGGTACACCAATGCCTTTAAATACAGCCTGTTGGTTCCATGGTTCACCCACACAGTAACCGTAGATAGTGCCCGCTTCCATGGTTGATGGCATTTGCGGTGGTGGGGTTACCGATAACAATGCATCGGCATCAATTTTTCCTGAGGTATCACCTTTGTGCGGCGCGTAGTAACCAGGGTGAATACCGCCAGCGGCTAACCAGTAACGTAACTCATAGTTGTGAGTAGATACTGGGAATACCATGCCCATGTTAAATGGCTTACCTTGGTCGATGTAACTATCAACTACAGGTTTAAGCGCATCGGCTTTAATTGGGTGAACTGGCTTGCCATCTTTATGCGGAACATGCGGCTTCATTTGCGCCCAAATGTCGTTAGATACGGTAATCGCGTTACCGTTTAAGTCCATGCTAAAGGCGGTGATAATGTCAGCTTTAGTACCAAAGCCAATAGTGGCACCTAAAGGTTGGCCAGCCAACATGTGGGCGCCATCTAGCTCACCGGTAATTACGCGGTCTAGTAATACTTTCCAGTTAGCTTGTGCTTCTAACTGAACATACAACCCTTCGTCTTCGAAATAGCCTTTTTCATACGCCACTGCAAGTGGTGCCATGTCGGTAAGTTTAATAAAACCAAACTTAAGGTCTTCCTTTTCTGGCTCTCCCACTTCTGCGTGACTGAAGCCAACAAAACTGGCTGAAACCACTGCAGCGGCGATGGTCGTCTTAATGATTTTTTGTAAGCTTAATGGTGCTGATTTCTGCATTCCCTGCTCCTAATACCCATTTGGAAGTAACTAATTTGTGATAACACTTAGGGAGTAGCTAAGGATGTGCCAAGATCTAGATCACATTTTTTTAACACTAGAAATCATTAACTTACAAACACTATTACCTCTAAAGGAGTATTCACATTTTTTCATAAAATTCACTAACTTAGAACAGGCGCGCACAACTTTGGCGCATAAAAAAACCGGCATAAAGCCGGCTTTATATAATTGAGATTGCGATTAGCCAAGGATAGCTAGCAATTCAACTTCAAATACTAGGGCTGCAAAAGGAGGGATTGCCGCACCCGCACCTTGAGAACCATAAGCAAGCTCTTGAGGAATGTATAGCTTCCACTTGTCACCTACTTTCATGCGCTGTAGCGCTTCAGTCCAACCTTTAATTACACCATTTACTGGGAATTCTGCAGGTTGACCACGTTGTACAGAGCTATCGAATACTTCACCAGAAATTAAAGTACCTTCATAGTGAACTTGTACTTTGCTGCTAGCACTTGGCGATTCGCCTTCACCTTCAACCAATACTTCGTATTGAAGACCAGATTCAGTTTTATTGATTTCTGGGCGCTGGCCGTTATCAGCTAAGAAGTTTTCGCCTTCAGCCATTGCTTCTTTGTGTTGCTCAGCTTTTTTAGCTTCAATGTCTTTAGTAATTTCTTGGAAAGCCGCACCAATAACTGCTTCGTCAAGCTGTGGTTGCGCACCTTGCATTACGTCACGAATACCGTCAAGCATTGCATTCACTTCTAAGCCGTCGAATGCTGCACGCTCAATTTGCTCACCAATTTGAAGGCCGTAGCCGTAACTTGCTTGCGCTGCTGCGCCTTGATATTTATCGCTCATTTGAACTCTTAATTCTGATCGTTAAAAAGAGCCAAAATGTTATCACAAAGTCACTAGAAAAACCGTTGGTCTGCGGCTAAATACGCCTTTTTTTGAACAAAGTAACTACCGGAAAATTCCACCTGGCGTTGCTCAGCGGTAAATTTAAATCCCATGTGGCGATAAAAGCCCTCTGCGTGCTGGTTATCTTGCATCACCCAACAATATACGTCCTTCAGCGCAACGCTCTGGCAAGCTTGTTTCAACAAGGCTCTGCCCCAACCTTTGCCAATCGCCTCCGGTAGTAAATATAGGGCGGCTAATTCAACCTCAGACGCTTGCTTTTCCAGCATTAAAAAACCCTGTATGCCATTATGCTTTAATACCCAGATTTGGTTTTCTTCACAACTAAGACGCTGCGTCCACAGTTGCTGATGCAATTCAAATGGCAAGGCTTGGAACATATTGGAAATGAGTTGCGGGGGATAGACATGCTGCCAGCTTCGACGCTGAACCCGGCAGATGTCTTTGGCATCGCTAAGGCTAGCTAGTTTTATCGACATCGGACTCTTTAGAGGTCTCTTTAGCATCAAAACTTGCTGGGCGAACGCATTTAGGCATTTTACCTTGAGCAATCGCCTGTTTTTCTAACTGAATAGCACGAGACATCCGATCTTCTAAATCAGCAATACGGGTTTGGCTAGATGGGTGAGTTGATAAAAACTCAGGTACTGAACCACCACCTGCTTTTGCCATGTTTTGCCAAAGGAAAACACTGGCACGAGGGTCAAAGCCCGCGCTAGCCATTAAATCTAAGCCCATCAAATCTGCTTCACTTTCTTGGGCTCGACCATAGGGCAATAACACGCCATATTGCACGCCTAAACCAAGGGCAGCCATGGCAGCACCTTTATGCTTAACATCATCACTTACGCCAATGGCAACAGCCGCTACAGCGGTGCCAATTCCCGCTATTTGGTTTTGCGATAAACGTTCATTACTGTGTTCGGCTAATACGTGGGCTATCTCATGACCAATTACCGTGGCTAATTGATCAGGGGTCTCGGCCACTTTAATTAAACCGGTATATACGCCAACATGGGCGCCAGGCAAGGCAAAGGCATTCACTTGTTCTGAATCAAATACCACCACTTCCCACTCTTCATCACCGTAGTGACCAGGGATTTCTGCAGTAACCGCGTTTGAAACACAAGCAACATAATCATTAGTGGCTTTGTCGGTATATATCTTTTCTTGTTTTTTGATTTCTTCAAAAGACTGAGCGCCTAAGGCACTCATTTTTGAATCATCATAAAGCAATACCCGCTTGCGCCCAGTAGGAGAAGCAGAGCAACTAAGCAATGCAATGATTGAGCTGGCTATAACTGCGGTTTTCAATACTTTATTCATTAATGCACTTCCATATCTTTGCAGCCTTAAAGACTACGACTCCTTTAATACTAGCGGTAAGCCAGCACTAATAAATACAACTTTGTCGGCTTTTGCCGCTAAGGCTTGGTTTAATCGCCCAAGTTCGTCGGCAAACCTGCGGCCCATGGCGTTGTCAGAGACCAAACCTAAACCAACCTCGTTACTAACGATAACTAAGTCACCATTAAGCGCATTTAGGCTCGCCAATAGAGCGCTAGACTGCTGTTGAATATCGAGTAGCTGCTGATCGAAGGGTTTATTGGTACATAACCACCATCCCAGCCAAGTAGACATACACTCCAGCAATATCGGCCGCTTTTGGGCAGTGTACGACAGCAAAACTTCGCTGAGCTGCTCTTTAGAAAAATCAAATTCGTGAGTATCAAAAGAATCGTTCCGCAAGGTTTGATGATGAGCGATCCGTTGCTCCATCTCCTCATCGCTAGCCATGGCGGTTGCGATATACATAGGCTTTAAGCTAGCCTTGTTTTGAAACTGCTGCTCAGCCCAGCGACTTTTACCGCTTCTAATTCCACCTAAAACAAGACTTATCATCATGCTACCTAATGATTTTTAACAAATAATATCATAGTCGAGGCCTCCCTTGGAACGCCCTTACTGATGTCATAAGTAGCGCTAAACGGATATAAAAAAAGCGGCTTAATAGCCGCCTTTTCTCAAGTGTTTTTGCTTAACTGGTTAAGTCATCAAAAAACTTTTTAACCCCGTCGAAGAAACCTTCGGCTTTAGGCTTATGTGTACTGCTAGCAGAGCCACCACAACTTTCTTCAAAGTCTTTAAGCAGCTGCTTTTGCGTTTCATTAAGTTTAACCGGAGTTTCAACGATAACTTTGCAAATCAAATCGCCAATTGGGCCACCACGTACCGACTTAACCCCTTTGCCACGCATTCTGAACATACGGCCGGTTTGCGTTTCGTTTGGCACCTTGAGATTAACTCTGCCATCTAAAGTAGGTACTTCAATCTCGCCACCTAAAGCAGCTAAAGTGAAGCTAATTGGCACTTCGCAGTAAAGATTATTTTCTTCACGTTGGAAGATTGGGTGTTCTTTAACATGTACTTGTACATATAAGTCACCGGCTGGAGCGCCGCTCTCGCCAGCTTCACCTTCACCCGATAAACGAACGCGGTCACCAGTATCAACGCCAGCAGGAATACTAACTGATAAAGTTTTAGAGCGCTCGTAGCGACCTTCGCCATGACACTTATGGCAAGGGTCTGAAATAATTGTTCCCTTCCCTTTACAGGTAGGACAGGCTTGTTGCACAGCAAAAAAGCCTTGGCGCATTTGTACTTGGCCTTGGCCATGACAGGTGCCACAGGTTTTAGGCGTAGAGCCTTTCTTGGCGCCGCTACCATTACACTGCTCACAATGTACTAAAGTAGGTACCCGAATTTCTTTTTTAACGCCTTTAACAGCTTGCTCTAAGCTCAACTCTAAGTTGTAGCGAAGATCGGAGCCACGTTGAGGCTGACGACGACCACCGCCGCCACCGCGTCCACCACCAAAAATATCACCAAAGATATCGCCAAACGCATCGCCAAAGTCGCCGTGTCCGCCACCAAAACCACCAGCGCCACGGTTTGGATCAACCCCAGCATGGCCATAATGATCGTAAGCCTCTTTCTTCTGAGGATTGTTGAGCACTTCGTAGGCTTCTTTCACTTCTTTAAATTTCTCTTCAGAAGCTTTATCGCCCTTGGTACGGTCTGGGTGAAATTTCATCGCCAAACGTTTGTAGGCTTTTTTAATTTCTCGCTCACCGGCATCTTTGCCTAGACCAAGAACTTCGTAATAATCGCGTTTTGACATAATGGGTGTTCTACTTTCTCGCAACTAAACCAGTTGAAAGTAATGGCTTTTGATAGACACACGGGCGTTGTTCACACAACGCCCGTTATTTACTTACTAAAAGTGTTTAAGACAAATTATTTTTTGTCGTCTTTCACTTCTTCAAACTCAGCGTCAACAACGTCGTCTTGTGCAGGAGCAGCTTGCTCTGCATCAGCTTCGCCAGCATTTGCTTGGGCTTGTTGTTGAGCCACTTCCATTAGTTTTTGAGAAGCTTCGATTAGCGCTTGAGTTTTCGCTTCAATCTCTGCTTTATCTTCGCCTTTGCTAGCGGTTTCTAACTCGCTAACTGCAGCTTCGATTTTCTCTTTATCTTCAGCAGGAAGTGCTTCACCAGCTTCTTCAACTTGCTTACGGGTACCGTGTACAAGTGCATCAGCTTGGTTTTTAGCCTGAACTAATTCTTCAAACTTTTTGTCTTCTTCAGCGTTTGCTTCAGCTTCGTTTACCATCTTGTTGATTTCGTCATCTGACAAACCAGATGATGCTTGAATGGTAATTTTCTGCTCTTTACCGGTATCTTTGTCTTTAGCAGACACGTGTAAAATACCGTCAGCATCCAAATCGAAGGTTACTTCAATTTGTGGTACGCCACGCTGTGCAGGACGAATACCTTCTAGGTTGAATTGACCTAGAGATTTGTTATCTGCAGCACGCTTACGCTCACCTTGAATTACGTGAACGGTTACCGCACTTTGGTTATCGTCGGCAGTTGAGAATACCTGTGAACCCTTAGTTGGGATGGTGGTGTTCTTTTCTACAACGCGAGTCATTACGCCGCCCATTGTCTCAATACCTAGAGATAGTGGAGTAACGTCTAGTAGTAGTACGTCAGTTTTGTCGCCAGACAATACCGCACCTTGAATAGCAGCACCCATAGCAACTGCTTCATCAGGGTTAACGTCTTTACGTGGCTCTTTACCAAAGAACTCGGTTACAGCGCTTTGTACTAGCGGCATACGAGTTTGACCACCAACAAGAATTACATCGTTGATGTCGCTAACTGAAAGGTCAGCGTCTTGCAGTGCAATACGTAATGGCTCTAGTGAACGTTGAACTAACTCCTCAACCAAAGACTCAAGCTTAGCGCGAGTTACTTTGATGTTTAAGTGCTTAGGACCTGAAGCATCAGCAGTAATGTAAGGTAGATTTACATCAGTTTGTTGTGCTGAAGATAGCTCACACTTGGCTTTTTCTGCTGCTTCTTTCAAGCGCTGCATAGCCAGTGGATCTTGCTTAAGGTCGAAACCTTGGTCTTTCTTGAACTCTTCTACTAAGTAGTTGATTAAGCGGCTATCAAAGTCTTCACCACCTAGGTGAGTATCACCATTGGTTGCTAGTACTTCGAAGGTTTTCTCGCCGTCTACTTCGTCAATTTCAATGATTGAAATATCGAAAGTACCACCACCTAAGTCGTAAACGGCTACTACGTTGTCGCCTTTAGCGTTGTTTACGCCGTAAGCAAATGCTGCAGCAGTTGGCTCGTTAATGATACGTTTAACGTCTAGGCCAGCAATACGACCAGCATCTTTAGTTGCTTGACGTTGCGAATCGTTAAAGTAAGCAGGAACGGTAATTACCGCTTCTGTTACAGCTTCACCTAGGTAATCTTCTGCAGTTTTCTTCATTTTTTTCAAAACTTCTGCAGAGATTTGTGGCGGCGCTTTTTTCTCGCCTTTGGCTTCAACCCAAGCATCACCGTTGTCAGCATTAACAATGTTGAAAGGCATGATTTCGATATCGCGTTGTACTTCGTCGTCGGTAAAACGACGGCCGATTAAACGCTTAATAGCGAATACTGTGTTCTTAGGGTTAGTTACCGCTTGGCGTTTAGCAGGTTGACCTACTAATGTCTCGCCGTCTTCGGTAAATGCAATAATTGAAGGAGTAGTACGATCGCCTTCTGCATTTTCAATTACTTTAGGGGTGTCGCCGTCTAGTACTGCAACACAAGAGTTAGTGGTTCCTAAATCGATACCAATAATTCTACCCATGATGGTGTTCTCCAAATTCTAGTTGTAACTAATATTTCGTTGTTGAGAACTAAGTGGGGGCAGCAAATTGCTTTTCAAGGGAAAAAATAAAAAAAACTCACTAAAAACCCATTCTCGCAAAATCTTGACGATTGCTTAGGTATTGAGCAAGCGATCACCGATTTAGATTATAAAACCAACAAAAACACAGGTTATAGTGTCATGAATGGCTATTTTTATAACCTATGATACTATGCGCGCAACTTTAGGTTATATGCAGTGTTAAGTTCTGCATAAAATACAGAGAGAAGGGAAATGAAAAACGATTCAAAACTGAGTCTTACTCACAAAATACTTATCGGTATGGTTACCGGTATTGGCTTAGGGGTTTTCTTACAAACCTTTTTTGCTGAGTCTATCTTAGTCAAAGATTACATCGTTGACGGCATCCTCAATATCACTGGCTCGATTTTCGTATCAAGCTTGAAGATGTTAGTGGTTCCATTGGTATTTGTTTCTTTAGTGTGTGGTGTTTCTTCAATGAAAGACACTGCGCGCTTAGGCCGCCTTGGCGGTAAAACAGTACTGCTTTATTTAGCCACTACTGCGATTGCTATCTCTTTAGCTATGGCCGTTGCCTTACTAATACGCCCGGGCACTGGCATAGAGCTAACTACCGAAGCCGCCTTTGTTGCTAAAGAAGCGCCAAGCATTAGCCAAGTTATCATTGATATGTTCCCAGATAACCCAATTGCTTCTATGGCTCAAGGCAACATGCTGCAAATCATTGTGTTTGCATTGTTGTTTGGTATTGCCATCGCGATTTCAGGTGAGTCCGGTAAACGCATTGGTAAGCACTTTGAAGACTTCAATGTAGTGATCATGAAGTTAGTGACTATTTTAATGAACCTAGCCCCTTACGGCGTATTTGCGCTACTGGCGAAATTGTTCTTTGAAATTGGGTTTGACGCGATTGCTAGCCTACTCAGCTACTTCATGGTGGTATTGGTTGTATTACTGCTACATGCCTTGTTGATTTACCCTTCACTATTAAAAGTACTTACTGGCTTAAACCCGCTTATTTTCATTAAGAAAATGCGTGAAGCTATCGTATTTGCGTTTAGTACTGCCTCTTCAAATGCGACTATTCCAGTCACTATGGAAACAGCTACTCATAAGCTAGGCGTACGTAACTCAACAGCTTCGTTCACCGTACCTTTAGGCGCTACCATCAACATGGACGGCACCTCAATTATGCAGGGTGTAGCCACTATCTTTATTGCAACGGTATATGGCATTGACCTAACCGCAGGCAATTTCTTAATGGTTATTGTTACTGCAACGCTTGCGTCAGTGGGTACCGCAGGTGTTCCTGGTGTTGGTTTAATTACCTTAGCAATGGTATTGCAACAAGTTGGTTTGCCGGTAGAAGGCATTGCGCTAATTATTGGCGTAGACCGCTTGTTAGATATGGTGCGCACAGCAGTAAACATTACTGGTGACAGCATGGTGACGGTTGCTGTAGCTAAATCGGAAGGCGATTTAAACGTAGAGACTTACAATAATCCTCAAGCAGGTTTATCTGAAGAAGAAGTACATCTTCCTCACGGTGAATCAGATACTAGCTTGGCCTCGGCCGAAAAAGCCTAGGTATATATGGGCAATAAAAAACGCGGCTTTAGCCGCGTTTTTTTGTATCTAGAAATGCCGTTTTTAACTGTTGCCAGAAATTGAGATATCTAGATTATTTAGGATGCCGTTTTGGATAGAATAAATACAGCCGTGTACCGACAGTTCTTGGCCTTTACTCCAAGCATTTTGCACGATAGAAGTTTGCGATACGTTTTTAACCTGCTCCACCACATTTAACTCACATAAACGGTCGGCACGCTGCTTCTTGTCTTCAATAGCATCTAGCTCGGCTTCATGATAACGGTAAACATCTTTAAGATGGCGTAGCCAGTTATCAATCAAACCAAACTGTTCGTTTTCCATCGACGCCAATACCCCGCCACAACCATAGTGACCGGTAACAATAATGTGCTTAACTTTAAGTACATCTACTGCATATTGAATAACCGACAAACAATTTAGATCGGTATGCACCACCACATTAGCAATATTGCGGTGAACAAATACTTCACCAGGGGGTAATCCAGCAATCTGGTTGGCGGGTACTCGGCTGTCACTGCAACCAATCCACAAGAATTCAGGGTTTTGCTGTTCAGACAAATCACAGAAGAAGGTTGGATTCTGTTCTTTTATATTTTTAGCCCAGCTACGATTATTACTTATCAGCTGATTTAAATCACTCATACGACCTCTAGTTAACAACACTTCCCTACTACTAGAGGCATATATTGCCCGATGTGATAGATAACTACCACTATTTAGCGCAGCATTTACTCACCAAATGGCAGTTCATCTTGCACCGAGTTTTGCTGCTGTTGTTCGGCTAACTTCTTACGCTGCATACGAATAAAACGCATCCTGCGCTGCTTGGTTAGCCGTAATATGTTCTGCTGCTGAGCAGGCTCTAAGGTTTGCCAAGCAAAACGTTCATCGCGATTTCGGAAACAGCCCATACACAAACCGCGGCTATTTGTTTGACAAATGCCACGACAAGGATTGGGGATGTCGAAAATCTCTAACTGTTCCATTTGCTGCAATGCTTACCTTTTGAGCAATACGAATAATTTTTATTCATACCTCTACAATGGCATAGCCAAGCAACTTAGGTCAAAGAATTCGCCAAATCGCGATCCAAAAACACGCTAAAATTCAGCCACAAAAAAAGGGCCATAAGGCCCTTTTTCTCTAAGCAATAATGACTATGCGCTAGTGTCTACCGAGGCAGCTTTAGAAATCATAACCATTGCTGGACGCAATAAGCGGCCATTTAATTCGTAGCCTTTCTGCAGTACTGCAACTACAGTGTTTGGCGCTACACCTTCAACTTCTTGCATACCCATCGCTTGGTGCTTCTCAGGGTCAAAGGTTTCATCCTGCGGTGAAACAACTTCGATACCAAATTTCTTCACGGCATCAATCAAGGTTTTAAGGGTTAACTCAACACCTTCAATCATCGACGTTAAGGCTTCGTCTTCGCGGTTAGCGTGTTGCAAAGCCATTTCCATGTTGTCGATAACCGGTAGCAGTTCATTCGCAAACTTTTCTAAAGCAAACTTACGTGCTTTCTCTACTTCTTGAGCAGAGCGGCGGCGAATGTTGTCTACTTCTGCTTTCGCGCGAATAACACCGTCTTTTTGGTCAGCCACCGTTTGTTCAGCACTTGCTAAACGCTCAAGTAACTCGGCTACGCTAATTTCTTCACCAGCAGACTCTGCAGCTTCTTCTTCCACTTCACTTTCAAGCTCAGCGTCTATCGCTTCAACCTGTTGCTCTACTTCGTTTTCCGCTACCACTTCTTCAGCTTGTGGTTTGTTTTGCTCACTGCTCATGCAGGGTCTCCGTAATTCTTCACAAATAACTTAAATCTGTTGCATATTATGGGGATCAAACCGCCGCTTTCAAGTGATAGTCACGATAAAACTGGATGAGTAGTAAAACCACACGTTATAATCACTAGCAACACAATGTTAAATCAACAAGTTATGACTCAAACCTTCAACACTATTGGTTTAATTGGCAAACCCCACCACGAGGGAGCCAATAATACCTTAACAGCGCTCTACCATTGGTTGATTGAACAATCATATAGCGTATTGGTAGAAGAGCAGACTGGCCAACAACTCAGCATTGATGGGCTTAATCTGGTTAGCATTAACCAAGTAGGCGAACAAGCTGATTTAGCGATTGTGGTTGGTGGTGACGGCAATATGTTGGGAGCAGCACGAGTATTGTCGCGCTACGACATAGCAGTGCTAGGTGTTAATCGCGGCAACCTTGGTTTTTTGACCGATCTAGACCCTTTCAACTTTGAACATCCTTTAAAGGAAGTGTTGCAAGGTGAGTTTATGACCGAGAAACGCTGCTTATTAGAAGCCAAAGTGCTGCGCCATAACGCAGTAAAAAGCCGCAATAGTGCTGTGAACGAAGTGGTACTTCACCTCGACAAAGTGGCCACAATGCTAGAGTTTGAAGTGTATATTGATGACCATTTCATGCTTAGCCAGCGCGCCGACGGCCTAATTGTTACCACGCCTACTGGCTCTACTGCCTATTCTTTATCTGCTGGCGGGCCCATTCTCACCCCTAATTTAGATGCAATCGCTTTGGTGCCAATGTTCCCGCATACCCTAAGCTCACGCCCCATAGTAGTAGACAGCGATAGCGAAATTAAGCTTAAATTATCTCACGATAATAGTGAGCATATGAACATAAGCTGTGATAGCCATGTATCGCTGCCCGTTATGCCGGGCGATGAAGTGATTATTCGCAAACAGAATCACCCGTTGCGTCTGGTTCACCCTAAAAGCTATGATTACTTTAAGATCTTAAGAACTAAGCTCGGCTGGGGAAGCCGCTTGTTTTAAGCCAACACGGTAAAAAGGACGTTTATTTTGGCACCTGCTCCAAGCCCTCGCGTTAACCAGCGCCAAGAAGTGGTAGATATAATGCGACAACTGCGCTTTGGCGACGTTTTAGACGTGCAGTTTGTAAAAGTAGGTAATGTACGGGTTAAGTGTAAGCTTATTGGCTTAGATGACGCTAACTTTCTTATCTTTGCTGTGCCTAAATATGCTCAACAAGGCCATGGTGATGTATTAGTGGAAGGCATGGCTTGCGTGATCCGTTCAATCATTGAAGGAGAAGCCGGTCAATGTATTGCGTTTCGCAGCATCATTACCGACATCATCAAATCCCCTAAGCACTTATTGTTTGTTAAATACCCTTCTGAAGTAGAGCGTTTCAGCTTACGCAAACAGCAACGCGCGAGTACGCGCATTCCAGCAACCGTTACCCACCGCTCCTCTGTAAGTGACCAGCAAATCGAAAACGATTTAAGCTTTGACGGCATTATTCTCGATTTATCAGCAGGTGGTTGCCGCTTCAAGATGGCGTGGCCAGAAAGCAATGGCAAACTGTTACTTGATAGCGTGTTTGTGTACATTCGAATTCCTGGCAAACCAGAGAACGACACAGTAATCGAAGGCAATATTAAAAGCCAAAGCCGAGATGGTCATAACCATATTGCAGTGGGTATCAAGTTTGAAGGTGCTACCGACCTAGATGAGCTATTTGCTCACCTAGCCTTAGACGTATAAAAAGGTTACTAGGCACAGTAACTATCTAAAAGGTCCCACAAGCGGTCGACTTCTTGGTGAGTGTTGTAATGCATACAACCTACGCGTAGCACCCCGCCTTTATCCATTATTCCCAATTGCTCCATCATGCCTTGCGCATAAAAATGTCCATGCCACGTAGCAATATTATGCTCGCCCAACATAGCGGCAATTTGCTGCGGCTGAATATTTGGCCAGCGCAACGAGAACGTTGCAGTGCGCATATGGGTACTCTGCAAGCTACTCTCACCATAAAGCGTGGCTTGCGGATGGGCAGCCAAGCGCTCCAAAAAATGCTCGCTTAAAGCTTGTTCATGCGCGGCAAACTGCTCAAAACTGGCGGTTAACGCTGCTCGCTTATTTTGCTGTGGGTTCCAATCAGCCAAGTAATCAACTGCTGCACTCATGCCTGCAATCGCCGCAAAGCTTTGGGTGCCAGTTTCAAAACGACCTGGACCGATATTGGTTGCTGGCTCAACTTTATAAGGTTTGAGCAGCTCCAACCAAGGATCGGCCACATAGGCAATACCAAGGTGAGGGCCAAAAAACTTGTAAGCCGAACAGAGCAAGAAGTCGCAGCCCAGTTGTTGCACATCCACTAAACGGTGCGGCACATAATGCACCGCATCCACATAAACCATTGCACCTACGCTTCTCGCTTTATGGATAACTCTTTGCAAATCAACAATGCTACCGCTGGTATTAGAGGCATAAGTAAGCGCAATAAGGCGGGTATTTGTATTTATCAATGACTCTAGGTGCGCATAATCCAAATTACAGTTAGTCGGATCAATTCTCACTTGATGAACCAAGGCCCCTTTGTCGGCAGCTGCGTGTTGCCAGCTCGACACATTGGAATAATGATCAAGTGCGGTCACCAGTATTTCATCATTAGCTTGCCAGTCTCGGCTTATTGCCCTACTTAACTTAAAGGTTAAGGATGTCATATTGGCATCAAACACAATGTTATTAGCGCTAGCGGCATTCAATAAGGTTTTAGCCTGCTGCCTCCCTTTTTCTACAACCTGTTCGGTATGCTTACTACTAGCAAAAGCGCCGCCTAGATTAGAATTACCTTTTATAAAATAATCGTTCATGGCTTGCAGCACCGAAGCGGGCAGTTGCGCCCCCCCTGGCCCATCTAGATAAATTAAGGGCTCTTCATCCCCCCTTGCATTTAAGGCAGGAAACAGCTTGCGTGCAGCCTCTACAGAAAAACTCATGCTTCATCCTTTGCTGTTAATACAAATACATCCATAAAGCCCGGTTCACTTGGGCGATGAGCACGAATGGGCCTTGCATAGTGCCAAAGTTTACTGTCATCAAGTAAGGCCACCTCGCCACTGTCTAGTGCCAAGGTCATAATCGGTGCTTGATGTTTATCTTTAAACACCATGAAATCTCCACCATCAATATTATGACGGCGAATGCCCACTACGGCGATATGACTAAATCCATCTTGATGCACTCCTTCAGGGGCAACTGGTGTATCGGAAGCCTGTGCGGCAATTCTAATTTGATGAATTTCAATCTCTTGCTGTTCACTTAAGCTATTTGCTTCCAAGAAAAGGGCACACATTTCATACATGCCTTTGGAAGCAATAATGCTCTGCTCAATATCCTCAAACTGACGAATAACATCGCCTTGAAAGTGATTCACCTGTTCACTTTGCACAAAGCTCCGTCCTGGCAGAGCTTGCACTTTTCCTTCATTAATACGAACAACAGAATAGCGACGTAAACGGTATTGCCCATCGGCATGCTTAGTATGAGGAAGATTATCAAATGAAGAGGATAAATCGTGCACTGCGGCACCGCTTAAATGGTTTAGCTGTAGTAAACAATCTGCGTGAGTGTTCATGGTTCAATCTCTGGTTAACAAAGTGATAACATCAAGACTAATAATAAACAGCTGCCAGCGCCACACCAAGCAGCATTAAGAATCACAAATAACCATAACTTCAACATTTAAAACCAATTCGTTATTCAAACGCTTGGTTAAAATACTAAACCGTAACAACTAATCAGCGAATTAAAGAAAAACTCTCCAATTTTTCCTTAAGCCACTGATTTAATGTAGATTAAAAACGATATTTTATGCTTTAAGAAGTCGATAATTGCTTGTCTTCAACATCTGGATTATCGAAGCACTTGATTAGCAGCAAGCTACTCGCTGCCACTAACCCAAATCCAATAACCACTGGATAACAGGTTTGCTTAAAGCTAAGGCCGATAAGGCTACCAATGGGAATCGCCACCAGTGTAGAAATACTCGCGACAAACGCCGAGCCCATTCCAGCAATTGCTCCTAAAGGCTCCATGGCTAAAGAATTTAAATTACCAAACAAAATACCAATGCAGAAAAATGCTGGGATCAAGTAAGCCATTAACCACCAAAGAGGAGGCACTCCGCTGCTAGCTATTAGTAATAAACAAAATACGCTCGTAAGGGCAAGTAAGCCCCACAACGCAGCCTTAATCATTAAGCGCATGCCTAACTTAAGTACAAAGCGACCATTCACTAACGATGCAACACCTACTGCAATCGCCGCTAAAGCAAACAGCAGCGCAAAGTTGTCGGCTTGATTGTAGAGTTGAATAAACAATAATGGCGCGCTATTTAAGTAACCCATAAAAGCGCCAAAAATAAAACCAGATACAATGGTGTAAACCAGCGCACTGCGCTTTTGCAGTAAATACTTAAGCCCTTCTACAAAGCTTTGTAATGTTAGAGGGCGGCGTTTATCCAAGGTTAAAGTTTCTTCTTGTCCCCGCCAAAACCCAAGACCAGTAGCAATAGCCATTAGCAATAACATGCCGAAGATCCAACGCCAGTGGGCCAAGCCTAAAATAACTTGGCCCACCGCGGGGGCCAAAATCGGCACGACAATAAATACCGAAAACACCACAGACATAATGCGCGCCATTTCAGCGCCTTTTAACTTGTCACGCACTAAGGCCATGGTAATAATTCTTGGCGCAGCTGCGCCCATACCTTGCAGTACTCGCCCGGCGATAAGCCAAGCAAACGAGCTAGACAATACACAGATAATGCTACCTACAATAAATAGTAGGTAACCAACATAGATAGGAGGTTTTCGGCCAACCGCATCTGACCATGGCCCATAAACAAGTTGGCCAATCGAAAGGCCTATAAACAGTGATGTGATGGTCCATTGGGAATGCGCGGGATTAGCCAGTTCGAAATCTTCGGCAATAGCTACCAGCGCCGGTAGCATCGCATCCACCGACAAGGCCACCAACGACATCATGCCTGCAAGTAAGATAATAAAGGCTTTAGAGTGGGTACTGCTGTGTTTCACCAACTACTCCCTAATACAACAGTGAGCTGTTGGTTATATCACGCTCAAATCGCAATAGCGATAAACAATAACAGCGCAGCTAATTTTTAACTTTTATCGTCAACTTAAGTGCAAAAGCCACAACAAAACGTTGTTATTTTTTAAACACTAAGAACTTAATCCTGTTTATTTTTGCCATCAAATAACATCGATACCAAAGCAATAAAAGCAGAGCCAAGCATCAATAATAATGACACAGCATTGAGCACTGGTGTTGACCCTTCGCGTAAACGGTCATACATAGCAATAGTCAGCGGCGCGTCGGAGCCCACCAGCATTAAGGTAGTATTAAAATTTTCAAAAGACATTAAAAAGCTAACCATCGCAGCTCCAATTAATGCAGGGCTAAGAAACGGCAATACCACGGTAACAAAAGCGACCCAAGAATTAGCCCCTAGATTTAGCGCCGCCTCTTCCAAGCTAAAATCGAACTTACGTAAGCGCGCTAACACCACCAAGGTAGCAATAGTAGTAATAAACGCTACTTGGCCA
The DNA here is from genome assembly GCF_019670125.1 of Agarivorans aestuarii. NCBI lineage: Bacteria > Pseudomonadati > Pseudomonadota > Gammaproteobacteria > Alteromonadales > Alteromonadaceae > Agarivorans > Agarivorans aestuarii. The sequence continues at coordinate 1,290,411 of NZ_AP023033.1, read as the reverse complement.
ATCACCACCAAAACAAATCCTGGCCTTAACCACTCTAACTCCCAAGCAAAACTGTTCTCAATGCTGTTCGCCAAGTTGCTACTGGCGACTAAAATTGCCACCCCTAAAATCACTCCAGGTATCACTAAAGGCAACAATAAACCAATGTATAACCAGTTCTTGCCTGGGAAATCAAAACGAATGAACAGCCAAGCATTAGCCGTGGCAAGCAGTAAAGAAAACAAGGTAACAAAACACGCTATCGAAGCACTCACCGCAATGCTAGACAACAAACCATCATCGTAAAGAATGCCTAGTTTAGGTTCGGTTTGACCAATAAACCAATCCAAGGTGAAGCCTTGCCAAGGTAGTGCTGCAAACAAACTATCATTAAATGAAAACACCGCCACAATGCTTAATGGCAGTGCCAAAAAGACTAAGAACCCCACCATATAGAACTGATAAAGGGATTTAGCAGGGCCACGTAATTGATGCAACATAAGGCTCCCCTAGCGTCCCAAAGTACGACTGAATGATTGGCCACTTAGCTTTAAACCCAGCGCCACAACTAAAGACGAAACCAGCAATAAAATCACCCCAAAGGCAGCGCCTAATTCCCAATTAAAACGCGTAATAAACTGAGTAAAAATCTGTTCGGTAAACCAAAGGCTATCTTTTCCACCTAATAAACGCGGAGTTAAATAGTTTCCTAGGCAAAGCATAAACACCATGATGCAACCCGATACAATGCCGGGCATAGCATAAGGGACAATTATTGAGGTAGTAACGTTCCAACCATTGCCGCCCAAATCGTAACCGGCTTCTATTAAGCTTTGATCTAAGCCTTCTAAAGTACTTACCAATGGCACCACCATGAACAACATTGATGTATACACCAACCCAACTAACATGCTCACATCGTTGTACAAAAATTCAATCGGTTGCTCGGTTAAACCCAGAGCCATTAAACCTTGGCTAATCACACCAGACTCACGTAGCAATATCATCCAACCGTAAGTGCGCACTAACTCACTTACCCAGAAAGGCAGTAAGCAACTTAACAACAGCAAACGTTTAATTTTACCTTGAGCCACTTTTGCAATGAAAAATGCCACTGGAAAGCTCACTAACAAGGTTATAAAAGTGGCTAACAACGACATCCACACTGTACGTAATAAGGTTCGCCAATAAAGCGGCTCGCCCAAAAACTGTTGGTATTGGTACCAACCTACGCTGTCCCCTGCCACATAATCCCGTTTGATGAAAGACAGCTCTAGCATCTGCAAATGTGGCAATACAATAAGCAGAACAAACCACAGCACAAAAGGAAGCAGTAATAAGTAAAACCCAAGCCCTTTAGCTTTCACCCTTCACCTCTTGGCTAATACAGATTGCTTGCTTAGCATCCCAAAATATTCGTAACTTACTGCCCGGAACTATGTGCTGCAAAGAAAAACTAGCACCTGGAGCCACTCGATAACTGTCTTGATGGTGAGTATCTTTAACTACCAAGGTGGAACTTGCGCCATCAAACAAGCATTCTTCAACTTCTACATCAAACTGGTTATCGGCTTGAACTTCCCTTCCCGCTTCACAAATTCCAATGGCTTCTGGCCGCACAAATACATCCACCACCGACTTTTCTGCTTGATCAATAGTAGTCGCTACGATCAGGTGGCGACCCCGAGCGGTTTTAAGTAAAGCAACACCTTGTCGTTGTTCACACACCACTGCTGAATGCGCATTGGTTTGGCCAACGAATTTGGCCACAAACGCCGTATTCGGTTGATAATACAGCTGCTGCGGACTGGCTACCTGTTCAAAGCGGCCATTGTTCATTACCGCCACCTTATCTGACATCACCAAGGCTTCAGATTGATCGTGAGTAATGTAGATAAAGGTTGTGCCAAATTCGCGCTGCAAGTGCTTTAGCTCAACTTTCATCTTTTCACGCAATTTTAAATCTAGTGCGCCTAAGGGCTCATCAAGCAGCAGTAATCGAGGCTCCAGTACTAAGCTGCGGGCAATCGCAATGCGTTGTTTTTGCCCGCCCGATAACTGAGTAATTTGCTTGTTTTGACTGCCATCTAAGCCCACTCGCTCTAACACATCTTTAATCTTATGCTGTCGCTCGTTGGCTTTAACACCACGGCGCTTTAATCCGTAAGCAATGTTCTCCGACACATTCATGTTCGGAAAAAGAGCCAAGTGCTGAAAAACCATATTCACTGGACGCTTATTTGGCGCTAGCTCGTTAACCCGCTTTTGATGGATCTGAATCTCACCTTCACTGGGTGATTCAAAGCCAGCCAACATTCTTAATAAGGTGGTTTTACCGCAGCCAGAAGGGCCTAAAATAGAGAAAAATGAGCCAGCCTCAACCGAGAAATTAAGCTTATCTACTGCTGTAAATTCTGAGAAATGCTTGGAAAGGTGTTTACATTCAAGATCATATTTAGCGTTTGCCGCCATAGTACTTCCAAATAAAGCAGAGGGGCGCGAGCGCCCCAATAAAACTAGTTGGCCGCTTGTACGCGATCCAGTACTTTGCCTTCCATTGCTTCTAAACCAGCAGGAACAGCGGGGTACCACTTAATGTTGTCGATGTCGTCGCTACTAAAGCTGGCATTAAACTGCGACTTCGCCAGTTCGTTTACGTAAGCATCTGAACCTTTAGAGGCGGTGAAGTTACCTGCAGCTTCGGTAATTTTAGCTGCTACTTCAGGGCGCATAACAAAGTTAATCCACTTGTACGCAGCATCTACTGCTTTAGATTTTTTAGGAATGGCAAAAGTATCAATCCAACCCAAAGCTCCAGATTTAGGTGCTACAAACTGGATATTCTGTTGATCGCGATTTAGCTTCCAACCGCCAGCATCCCAAGCCATAGCGGCAACTACTTCATTAGAGCGCATTAAGTTCATTAACTCGTCGCCGCCAGACCAGTAAGTCTTAACCAAAGGCTTACATTCAACCAGAGTCTTTTCAACTTTGTTCAATATTTCTTGGTACTTAACGGGATCAGCGTAAGCAGCAAACGGATCTTCACCCAATGCAAAAGCAAAACCGATTAAGGTTGGGCGCTTTAAGCGATAAGAAATTTTACCCTGGTACCGCTGCTGACATAGGTCGGTGTAATCGGCCACATCTTTTGCCATTTCACCATTTACTACCAAGCCGCTGGTTCCCCACACATGAGGAACACCAAACACTTGCTCACCTACAGCAGTATTCTTTTTAGTAGCATCTAACATTGAGGTAATTATTTGGGCCTGCTCAATACGGGCTAAATCAATAGGCTGATAAATGCCAAACTGCTGTTGCACACCAGTGATTCGATCTTGGCTAGGTTGGGCTAAATCAAAACCCGAGCCGCCAGTAGCGCGAAGTTTAGAGATCATGTCTTCGTTGTTTGATTTAGTTACTTTTACTTCAATGCCGGTTTCTTTCTCAAACATTTCGATAACTTCTTGTGGTGCATAGCCGCCCCAAGTAAGCAAACGTAAAGTTTCAGCATTGGCCTGCGCACTTACCATTGCGCCCACGCTAAGTGCCAGCGCACTTAATGATAAACGTTTATTCAACATAATCTCTTCCATGTAGTTCTACGGTTAAATGGTTTACCGACAAAAGCGGCTTATTTACAACAAGTATTTGATAAACATGCACCAATTTAATGACACTAATGTGACAAGCAAAAGCGTAGTCGCTAAATTTTTAAACAGCAAAGAACTTGAAAGAAAAAATTAACCATAGCAAATTAAGGTAAATTAAATAGCGCCCTGGAGGTAACAAACAGTTTTTGTGAAAAGCCTTTTCCAGCTCGCAATCTCACTTAAAAACAGTAGCTATATTGATGTTAAACCGCTCCAATACACCTTTCACAAACAAAACTCTGTGTTTTACTTATTTAACTACAAAACAGAGCACAAATACCCACGGTAATCGCCAAACAATTGGCTATAAAACGAGGCAAACAATGAACTCGAGAATAAAGACAGCGCTATTGTTTATGGTGTTTATTGTTGCCGGCTGCCAGTCTGCGAACCAACCTACTAGCAGCGATAACAATGCCAGCATCACCGCTCCTGATCTTAGACATAACTTCATTCGTGGAATGGATATCTCGATGCTGCCTGAGATTGAAGCGCTGGGAGGAAAGTACTACCAAAACAGTATCGAGCAAGATCTAGTGACTATCCTAAAAAACCATGGCGTAAATTCTATTCGCGCAAGATTATGGGTTGCCCCTAGCTCTAGTAACGGTGAACCATTTGGGGGTGGCAACAATGACCTTGCGCGCTCCATTGAGCTTGGCATACGTGCTCATCAAAACGATATGTCATTCCTGCTAGATATCCACTACAGCGATTTTTGGGCAGATCCTAAAAAACAAAGTAAACCCCAAGGCTGGGAAACCCTTACCTTTGATAACCTAAAACAGAAAGTATACGACTATACTGCCGAGATAATGCAAGCCCACCAAGCCGCAGGTGTTGTGCCAGACATGGTGCAAATTGGTAACGAATTAAATGGGGGAATGCTTTGGCCAGATGGAAAAAGCTGGGGACAAGATGGCAATGAGTTTGAGCGCTTATCGCAACTACTCAATGCAGGAATTCAAGCTGTACATGACAACAACAGTGGCAAAGATATTCAAATCATACTGCACCTCGCAGAAGCAGGTAACAACCAAACGTTTCGTTGGTGGTTTGATGAAATAAGTGAGCAAGGTGTCGACTTCGACATTATAGGCATGTCTTACTACCCGTGGTGGCATGGCCCGGTAGAACACGTAAGAACCAACATGGAAGATCTAATTGCTCGTTATAACAAGCCAGTGTTACTTGTTGAAACAGCCTTCCCTTTCACACATGAAAATGGCGACTCACTAGCCAACAGTTACTCAAGTGCAGATCCAATAGAAGGCTATCAAATAAACGTAAGTGGGCAAGCACAATTTCTAGTAGACATAATGTCGTTAGTTAACGAGCTTCCAAATAATATGGGCTTAGGCATCTACTACTGGGAGCCCGCGTGGCTACCTATTCAAGGGGCCACTTGGTCGACAAACGCAGGCATGGAATACAGCGGCGATCAATGGGGCCTAGGGAACTCATGGGAAAACCAAGCCCTGTTTGATTTTGAAGGCAATGCCTTACCCTCTTTAGAGGTTTTTAAACAGCAAGAGTAAGTGGTCAAATCTGTTCAAAGAAAAATGATACGCTGTATCTCTTCAAGGTTATACCGAACAACATTTAAGCTTTGGTACTTGCATGTTTAAAAATAGAACTATATATTTATACAGTTACTGTATAAATAGTCAGGTAAAGATATGCTCACTCAATTAAGCGTACAAAATTTTGCGATTGTTCGGTTTCTTGAACTCGACCTACACCAAGGTATGACCACCATCACTGGTGAAACTGGTGCTGGTAAATCTATTGCCATTGATGCGTTAGGCCTATGTTTAGGCAATCGCGCCGAAGCCTCAGTAGTTAGGCAAGGCGCAGATAAAGCCGAAATTAGTGCTCAATTTGATTTAAGCAATAACCAAGGTGCCCAGCTTTGGCTGCAACAAAATGAACTGCTAAGTGATGATGAGTGTATTCTGCGCCGAGTTATCACCAAAGAGGGACGCTCGAAAGCCTATATTAATGGAACAGCGGTACCCGCTGCGCAGTTAAAAAGCTTGGGCCAATACCTTGTCAGTATTCATGGCCAGCACGCCCATCAACTATTATTAAAGCCAAGTCAGCAGTTAAGCATTGTTGACCAATATGCAGCTCACCCTCAACTTATTCAAGACGTTAAACAAGCCTACCAAGCTTGGAAAAGCTTATGTAACGAGAAAGAGCTAGCAGAACAACAGCAAAATGAATTGGCTGCACAACGTCAGTTACTTGAATACCAAGTCAAAGAGTTAGATGAGTTCGCCCTACAGCCCGGTGAATACCAAACGATTGAGCAGCAGCATCAATGTTTGTCTCATAGCACCGAGCTACAACAATCAAGCTATCAACTTACTCAGCTACTTGGCCACGATGAGCAAGTAAACGTATTAGATATGCTAGGCCAAGCCTGCAAAACAACCAGCCAACTGCTCGAATTAGACCCTAAACTAGATGCAATCAATAACCTATTGCACGAAGCTCAAATCCAAGTAGAAGAAGCCACTCAGCAGTTAAGTAGTTACAGTGAGCAATTGGATTACGACCCAGAGTTATTTGCAGAATTAGAAGAGCGTTTAAGCCAAGCCTTAGAGCTTGCAAGGAAACACCAAACAAACCCAGAACAACTGCCAGAGCTGCATCAACAGTTACAACATCAACTAGAACAACTAAGCCAACAAACAGAACGCTTTGAACACCTTGCCGAAGATATTGATAAGGCATGGCAACTATATTTAGCTAAAGCCAACAAGCTGTCTAAAAGTCGTGAGCGCGCTGCTAATAGCTTAAGCAAACAAATCACCAAAGAAATTCATAAATTAAGCATGGCAAAAGCCCAGTGTGAGTTTTCTTTACAAAGTGATGAGCAATTTACCAACGCCAACGGTATTGACCGAATTGAACTGCTGGTGCGCACTAACCCAGGCCAACCTATGCAGGCCATCGAAAAGGTCGCATCCGGCGGCGAGCTCTCACGCATAGGCTTAGCGATTCAGGTAATTTGTTCTGCCAGTATCTTAACCCCAACGCTAATTTTTGATGAAGTGGATGTAGGCATTAGCGGCCCAACTGCTGCAGTAGTTGGCGGCATGTTGCGCCAGCTAGGTAAACAATGCCAAGTATTGTGTGTCACCCACTTACCGCAAGTTGCAGGCCACGGTCATCAACAAATGCTGGTAAGCAAACAGCAAAAGAAAAACGAAACGATAACAAACATGCAAGCCTTGGATACAGAACAGCGCATTGGAGAACTAGCCCGCTTGCTTGCAGGTGATGAAATTACCGCTTCGGCGCTAGCAAACGCGCAAGAATTATTGATTAAGGATTGAATTCTTAGCATTCCAAGCTTCTTTTTATGGCAAGGCTTAGTTATGATGCTTGCCTTAACAAGGAGCTTCGATTCACATGCGTTTTACTGCCAAAATTTTTGTTCTACTAGCCAGCATTGGCCTAAGTGGCTGTTCTGCCTTCGACTGGATGGTATATAAAATTGATATTCCACAAGGCAACTACATTGATGATGCCAAAGTAGAGCAGCTCCGCATTAACATGACTAAGGAGCAAGTGCGTTTTGTACTAGGTACTCCAATGTTAATTGACGCCTTCGATAAAGAACGTTGGTATTACTTATACAGCTATCAAAGTGGCAACGGTGATTTTGAAAAGCGCGACTTAGTGATCCAATTTGTGAATGACCACTTAGCCTTCATCGAAGGTGACTACGAAGTCAGCGAAGACTTTATGCAACCGCTCGACGCCGGTTAAACACAAAACATCAATAAAAAAGCCAGATTAATCATCTGGCTTTTTTATTTTAGCTGTCCCGTCCGGAAATAGGTTGACATAAAGAGGACTTCTTTATGACAACACCCATTAACTCAAGCCGTAAGCGCACACAACGAGATTACACCTTGGCCTTTAAATTAGGTGTCGTAGAGCGCGTCGAAAAAGGCGAAATGACTTACAAACAAGCTCAAGCCCGATTTGGCATTCAGGGTCGTTCAACAGTACTGGTTTGGCTCAGAAAACATGGTAGGCTTGATTGGTCAAAACCATTTCAGCATCCCCTTATGCCTAATTCAAAAGAAACGCCAGCCGAAACAATCAAGCGCCTTGAGCGTGAGTTAGCCGAAGAGAAGCTACGTAACCAAATCCTCAATGGTATGGTCGATATCATGGACAATGAATACGGAGCGGGCCTTAGAAAAAAGTACTTATCCGGTACATCTGGCAAGCGAAAACCGACAGCGAAATAAATCTAGCTGCTGCATGTCGCGCGGCGGGTATTTCACGGCAATCTATTTATCAGGCGGTCGCCCGAATGGAAAACCGTAGAGCGACGTTATCGGTCATCAAAGACTGGGTACAGTACTGGCGTAAATATATGCCGCGATTGGGTGTACGCAAGCTCTACGTGTTGATAAAGCCTAAACTCCTTGAGCACGACATTAAACTTGGACGAGATGGGCTCTTTACCTATTTGAGACGTGAGGGTTTGCTGGTTAAACCAAAGAGAAGCTTCACCAAAACGACATTCAGCAAGCACTGGATGAAGAAACATCCTAACCTGCTGAAAGAGGAAGGATTACATGATGCAGAGCATGTACTGGTTAGCGACATGACCTATCTTGAATCAGACCAAGGTGTGCACTATCTGTCGTTGGTGACCGATGCCGCTTCTCGTAAAATAGTCGGTCATCACTTGAGTGATGACATGAAAGCTGACAGCGTAGTGAAGGCCCTGAAAATGGCGGTTAAAGATAAGCGCTATATCGCTAACGCGGTACACCACTCAGACCGAGGCTCACAATACTGCTCGGCAGCTTATCAGGATGAACTGTTGATAAACCAAATTCGACCATCGATGACAGACGGTAATGATTGCTACCAAAATGCGTTGGCGGAAAGGATAAACGGAATACTGAAGCAGGAGTTTTTACTGTACCGATGTAAAACGCTTAAAGAAATGAAGATACTTGTAAAAGAATCGATAGCGATATACAACGCTATGAGGCCGCATCTGAGTTTAAATATGGAAACGCCCAATCAGGTGCACAATAGAAAAGGCAAGCTACTGGAGCTGGCCTAAAAATCGTCAACCTATCTTAGGACGGGTCAGCTATCTTTAGTTTTGGCTTTTGGCCTGCCGCCAGTTACCTTACTGGCTCGCCCCTCTGCTTTGGCCCGCTCGGCACGAATTTTTCGCAACTCTTTAGGGTCTGCTATCAATGGGCGATATATTTCAACTCTATCACCATCTCTTAATTCCTGAGCGAGTTTTGCTGCTCGGCTAAAAATGCCAACCGAGGCCTTCTCAGGCTCTATTTCAGGAAAATGCTGCACAATGCCAGATTGATGAATGGCCTCCAAAATACTGCAACCCTGCTCAACCTTTAGCGCCAACAATACTTGATGCTCTGGCAAGCCATAAACCACTTCTACATTTATTAGATCCGACACCGTTAATATACCTGCTTGGCCCGCTCAACAAAGGCTTGCACCATATTGCCGGCTAATTCATTAAATACACGGCCAAACGCCGCCGCTATTAGTTTGTTGCTAAACTCAAAATCTAAATCCAACATCACTTTACAAGCTTGCTCGTCCAAGGCCACAAAGTTCCATACCCCAGTTAACGATTTAAACGGACCGTCCACCAATTTCATTTGAATGGACTGATCTTCAGTAAGGGTGTTTTTAGTCACAAACTTATTTTTTATGCCTGCTTTGGCAACCCCAACTTCAGCTACCATGCTAGAAGTACTTTCTTCTAATATTTCACTATTCACACACCCAGGTAAAAACTCGGGATAAGCGTTTATATCATTAACTAATTGGTACATTTGCTTAGCGCTAAACATCACTAAGGCACTACGGTTTACTTGCGGCATGAACCCACTCTTTCATCAAATCTGCACACATTTTATCATTAGCTGAGCTAATCCGCACATTATCAGTTTTAAAGCCCCGCCGCATCGGTATAATAGCCGCCATGAGTAAGAAAAAATCAAAATCAAAAGCTGGTTCCAATACCATTGCGCTAAACAAAAAAGCGCGTCATGAATACCGTATCGAAGACAAATTTGAAGCGGGTATGGAACTACAAGGCTGGGAAGTAAAATCCATGCGAACCGGAAAGGTAAATATCGCCGAGAGCTACGTATACGTGCGCGACGGTGAAGCCTTTGTTTCTGGTTTAAACATTCAACCACTAATTTCAGCCTCAACCCATGTTGTGGCAGACCCAACACGCATTCGCAAACTGCTTCTTAATCGCCGAGAGCTAGATAAGCTTATTGGTGCGGTTGAGCGCCAAGGCTATACCATTGTTGCAACGGCTTTATACTGGAAAGGCTCTTGGGCCAAACTAGAAGTAGGCTTAGCCAAAGGTAAGAAAGACCAAGACAAGCGAGAAGATGAAAAAGATCGCGAATGGCAACGCACTAAAGACCGCGTAATGAAGCACAGCTTCAGATAGTTTTACCCTATTGGGTAAATAAGCAGCGTTTGAACAGCACTGTATATCCGCACGCCGTTGGCTTGTGTTACAATGTTTGAGAAATTCCGGGGCTGAATTGGATTCGACAGGATCAGGAAGGCTTGTGGAGCATGTCGTGGGGCGGTTTGCCACGTAAAAAGCCGCAAAAAAATAGTCGCAAACGACGAAAACTACGCACTAGCAGCTTAATAACCTGCTAGAGCACTTCTACCCTAGCTTCCGCTTGTAAGACGGGGAATCATAGAAGTTCAAACCCAAACAAGATAGCGAGGGATGCTTTGACTAGAGAGCTGAACCGCGAAATAGAATTCTGGTATGTTAGTAAGTGGCGTGTTTGTTCGCAGCTTGCTAACGAGAATAAAGACAAACTAAGCATGTAGCGCCATTGGTTAGAATGGTTTTGGACGCGGGTTCGAAACCCGCCAGCTCCACCAATTCTACAAACGAAGACACCTAAGGGTGTCTTTTTTTGTGCCTCATATTTACCATCCAAGTTATGTAAATCTAAATATTCTTCTGCCCTTTTGTTGATATAACTTGATAAACTGCGGCTAACGACAGCGGCAAAATTATTTGTGGCAGCGTTACTGCACGCCCAACAGTGTATTTGGGTTTATAAAATGGTGGATTAAGTGTTTCTTTTAGTAAGTTTTTTGTGTCTTGCTATTATTGTTTCATTTTTGTGTTCTGTGCTAGAGGCGGTGCTACTTAGCGTTTCTCCTAGCTATATTCAGCTGCAACAGCAGCAATATCCTAAAGTTGCAGAGCGGCTCGCCAAGTTAAAGGCGAGTATCGATAAGCCGCTGGCGGCGATTCTTACTCTAAATACTGTTGCTCACACTGCCGGTGCCGCTGGCGTGGGTGCACAAGTAGCCGAACTTTATGGCTCACAATACTTAGCCATTTCATCGGCAATTATGACGGTACTGGTATTGGTATTGTCTGAAATTGTGCCTAAAACCTTAGGAGTAACTTACTGGCGCCAGCTTGCGCCGTTTGCCTCTTGGTTGCTGCCTTTGATGATTAAAACGTTTTACCCTTTTGTGTGGTTAAGTGATCGCATCACTGCACGTATTGGTAAACAGCAAGAAGATTTTTCAAGCTTGCGTGACGAAATTAGTGCTTTAGCTGAATTGGGCCACCAGCAAGGTGTGATTGAGCAAGGCGAGTCGCAAGTATTACGTAATCTACTTCAACTAGAAAAGTTAAAGATAACTGAAGTGATGACCCCGCGCGCGGTAGTGCAGCGTGTTGAACTAAACAGCACCGTGGCAAGCTTTGTTGAAGAGCACTTAAGCCAGCCGTTTTCTCGTTTTCCGGTATACCAAGGTGAGCGCGACAACTTTGTCTCTTACGTGCATAAACAAGATGTTTTAGGCGCTGCTGCAAGCGGCAAAGGCGACACACAAATAAGTGATTACTCGCGTAAGTTGCTAATGCTGCCAGCTAGCGTAAGTGTTAGGCATGCTTATCAAAGCTTGTTACAGGCTCGAGAGCTTATTGCAGCGGTAGTGAACGAATACGGTGAAGTGCAAGGCTTACTTACCATGGAAGACATTATTGAAACCCTGTTAGGCCAAGAGATTACCGACGAAACTGATGCTATTGAAGACATGCAACGTTTAGCTCGCTTCCAGTGGTTACGCCGTTTACGCAGCAAAAACCAACGCTATAGTCGATAAGTTCTAACGAGCCTAGAAGCAAACGTAACTTTAAGTAAACAAAACTTTAAGCAAACAGCCAATCTTCAAGCGCTAAAATCGACGGTTTTAGCGCTTTTTTCTTATTTATTAAGCAGTTCTTTAGCTGCCTCTACTTTGGCAAAGTCTAAACCTAGTTCTTCTACTGCTTCTTTAATCAAAGCTGGGTTCTGCATCACCTGTCCCATCAGCAATTGCAATTGTTCTTGAGGCAAACCTAATTGGCTAATAGTTGCCATAGCAGCAAGGGGGTTTTGAGTAAGCACTTCAAAAAGCTCACTGGTTTGCTGGTCACTAATATTGTTCTCTCTCAACATGGCAAGAATTGGGTTCATCACATTACCTTTTATACTAAATAAAATTAGGCGACAGTTTAGCTTTGTAGGTATGGAATTGACCAGTACTCATAACAACAACTTTTTAGATTACGGGTCGAGTATCTCGCCATGTCGTTCATAAAAAAGCCAGCGTGGTGCTGGCTCTAATGCTTCATGAAGCTAGTGTTTAGTAGGTTTTGTAAGGTAAAAACTTACCCGACAACACTACGTTTACTCTATCACCTTTAGGATCGGCTTCACGCTTAATGTCCATCGAGAAATCAATAGCGCTCATAATGCCATCGCCAAACTCTTCGTGAATGAGCTCTTTAATGGTGCTGCCGTATACATTTACGACTTCATACCAACGGTAGATAAGCGGATCGGTTGGTACAGCGGTAGGCAGTGAGCCTTTATAAGGCACAATTTGTAACCACGCGATGGCTTCGTCACTTAGCTCAAAAATATCTCCCACGGTTTCAGCTTGGCTTTTATCAAAGGTCATTTGCCCTAAACACGCTGCAGTTGTCCACTCTTTAGATAAACCAATGGCACTGGCTACCTCGCTCCACTTAATGCCTTTTCTCACCTTGGTTGATACAATTTGTTGAGTTACTTCTTCTCTACTTGATATCATTTTTTGCTTCCTTCCTTTGATTGAAAAACGAAGCAACTCGGTGTTCACCTAAGTAATAGGTACACCACCATAGCTGCTAAAATTGCAGAGATCCCTTGCCATACCGCTACTGGATTGCGCTCTACCAATGGAGCGCGGGCCTTATTTAAAAAAGCCTTGTTGGGTTGGCGTAAATCACAGAGAAATTCGGTGATTTGTTCATAACGTTTTAAGGGGTTTATGTGCAGCGCTTTTTCTAGGGCATCATCAATCCAAGCTGGGATTTCGCTGTCACTGTCAATTACCGATTGATAGCGTAAGCGCTTTTGCGCTGCATGGCTTTTTGCACCCGCCACTTTAGTACCATATGGATAGCGGCCGCTTAGCATGTAGTAAGTAATTACTGCCAACGAAAACTGCTCTGCGCGGGTACTTCCGCCAATACCCAAAAATAACTCCGGCGCCGAATATAACGCAGTGCCTAACAAATGTTGCTGGGTAATGTCTTGAGTTTGCTCTGCAAGACCTGCGGCCCATACCGAGCCAAAGTCGATAATTTTAATGGTGCCAGAGCTATCAATCATAATGTTGTCTGGCTTAAGATCTTGATGAAGCATATCCATGCGATGAAAGGCACGTAGGCCTTTAGCAATTTGCTCTACAATTTCCCTCACCTTAGCGAGTTCTGGCTTGGGATTATCGGTAATCCATTGGGCTAAGGTTTGCCCTTCTATGTATTCAAATACCGTATAAAGGTAGTTACGTTGGCGCGGGTTGCGGCTCGCTTTTAAGACATAGGCACTGTTAATACGCCGCGCTATCCATTCTTCAGTATAAAAGCGCTCTAAATAATCGGGGTCGTCGCGCAAATCTACCGAAGGTGTTTTTAGTATCACTTGCTCGCCGCTTTGTTCATCCAATGCTAAAAACACGTGGCTTCGGCTACTGGCGTGAATTTGTCGAACAATGGTGTAGTTGTCTATGCTCATTCGAGCACTTAACTCTGGGGGAAAAGGTAAAGTCTCTATTTGCTCTTTAAGCTGCTGAGAGCTTTGTTCTGCTAGTTGCTCTACCTTTATAATTTGTAAGCTTAAGTTGTCATCGCTGCCTGCCTGATAGGCTTTATCAACAATTTGCGCTGCCGCTGCTTCTAAATCGTTGGCACATTGGGCAATAGTATTGTTGATAAGCTCTGCATCAACAAACTCGTACACACCATCGGTAGCTAACAAAAAAATATCGCCAGGGCTCACGGGCAGAGTGTGGTAATCAAACTCACAATATTCTTCAATACCCAGTGCACGGCTTAGGTAGCTTTTATTGTCATTCACCCATAGTCTGTGATCTTTAGTGAGTAACTCTAAGCCCTGCTGATTGAGGCGATACACTCGGGTATCACCAACATGAAAAATATGCGCCTTATTGCCTTTAATCACTAAAGCACTAAGCGTACAAACATAACCTTTGTCTTTGTCGTAATGGTAAGGGCTTTGTTGCGACTGGCTATATAACCAAGAGTTGGTGGCGTCTAAAACCTTTTCAGCAGCATGCTGAACTGACCAAGTCTCGGAGGTGCAGTAATAATCATCTAAAAAGCTTTTTACTGCGGTTTCACTGGCTATTTGACTCACTTCGCTGCTGCTTATGCCGTCGGCCATCACAGCAGCAAAGCCTTTATGATTAAGTAGAGAGCCACGCGGAGTATAGCTTCCATAACTGTCTTGATTAATGTCTTTGCGACCTTTATCAGAACACTGACCGATGGAGATACTCAGCTGGCTCGTCATCTACTGTCCTTTAATTAAGCGTTGCTAGTAGCCGCTTTACTTGGCGCTTCAACCGCTGCTTTAGCTACTTTGCGCTTAGGCGCGGTTCTTACGTGGGTGGTGTAAAGTGTTAAACCAGTGAAGGCTAAACCACCTACTAGGTTACCCAATGCAGTTGGGATTTCGTTCCATAGGAAGTAATCCATAATTGAGAAATCACCGCCCATAATCAAACCAAATGGGAATAGGAACATGTTAACTACAGAGTGCTCAAAGCCCATGTAGAAGAACAAGAAGATAGGCATCCACATGGCGATGACTTTACCGCTAACGTTAGTAGAAATCATTGCGCCTACTACGCCCATTGATACCATCCAGTTACATAACATGCCACGAACAAAAATGGTAAACCAACCCGCTACGCCGTGCTCGGCATAACCTACGGTACGCGCTTCGCCAATGGCAGCCGCTTTAGCACCTACCGCACCCGCTTCAATGTTAAAGCCGTAAGTGAAAATAAAGGCCATCATAACGGCAACAGTAAGTGCACCTGCAAAGTTACCTAAAAATACAAAGCCCCAGTTTCTTAGCATACCCTTAACATCAACCCCAGGCCGCTTATCCAACAAGGCCAAAGGCACCAATACGAATACACCGGTTAGTAGGTCAAAACCCATCAAATAGAGCATACAGAAACCAACGGGGAACAAGATGGCCCCAATCAGGAAGTTGCCTGTATTCACTGCAATGGTAATGGCAAAGATTGCAGCCAATGCCAAGATGGCACCAGCCATAAAGGCTCGAATGAGTGTATCTCGCGTTGACATGAACACTTTAGATTCACCAGCGTCAACCATTTTGGTTACAAACTCCGCAGGAGCTAAATAAGACATAATATTTCCCTATATTGCTTAAGTTGTAGATTAAAACTTTTGGCTGGTTCGGCCCACTATGGTTGCCCGTGGTGGCTTCACCTTTACAAGCAAAACAATACTATTGCTAACTTGCGCTTAGGTCTGTCCCTGACCTACAACAGGGAAATTGCAATTGTTAAGCCAAGCACCACAAAAAACACACAAAACCCTAACAACACGGCAACTACAGCCTGTTTTACAAATACAAATTGGAAAAACTAAAAGTACTTATTTAAATGAAATTGCACCGCAATGTTGATAATTGCACCAATAAGGGCCAACTAATATCTTGGTGCAATAACCCATTCCCAAAACTCCCCAAGCTTGGGCAATACCATGGCTAAATTAACCTCTCACTAACACTTTTTCATGAAACTGCATGAGCTTTTAGCGCTGCGATAGACTACGCATCAAAAGTTGTTATTTTGCTTTAAAGTAATGCCAAACAAGTAAACGCTCGACATGATAGGAAGCACTAATGAAGCCTGAGATGCGCCACGCCATTATGGAAAAAGCCGTAAAGGCCTTACAAGCGGGTAAATATAGCCAAGCCTTATCTACCATTGGCAAAATCAACAAACTTAAGTCTCAGCAAGACTATAAAAGCCTAGAGTTAGAAGCTTTTGCGCTTTTCCAACAACAGAAGCTGGAACGCGCCTTAAGCTGTTACCAAGGCTTACTGGCACTATGTGAAAACCAACAACAGCGCAGCACAAGCTACAAAAACATGGCTAGGGCTGAAAAGCTACTAGGTTTATTTTCATCGGCCATTGAGCACTTTGAGCAGTGTTTTAGCTTAACAGGCGAAGCGGAAAATGCAGACATAGCACCAGCTCTTGGTGAATGCTATTTGGAAGAAGGTCGTTACCAAGACTTAAACACTTTGGCTGAAAAGATGAAAACTTGGCCAGGACAGTTTGCACCCGCTCAAGCATTACTGATCTCCAGTGCTAAGCGGCAAAATCAAAAAACGCTCACTTTGAGCCTAATTGAAGAGCTATTGAGCCACAGCAAGTTTGTTGAAGAGTGGCAGCTAGAATTTGCCATAGACACCTTAATGTTTATTCGCGAGCACCAACAAGCTGAGCAATTGTTGCAGCAAGCTCAAATTAATTTTGTAAATAGAGCTTGGATTGGCTTTTACCAAGCAGAGTTAAAAGCGCGAAATAGCCAAAATGAGCAAGTCATTGAATTGCTGAGTGACGAGCTAATTGAGCGCCTAGACTATATGCGCCAAAAGGCGGCTTTTAAACTGCGGGCAGAAGCTTTCGATAAACAGAAAGACTACTCAGCAGCCTTTAGCGATTTTTCTGCCATGGCGAGTTTGAATCACCAACGCGTTCAAGGGCAAACGCGCACAGACAAGGTGGCAGATTTTCAAAAGCTAGACTTGTCTTTCATCAAACAACAAGCTGAGGCCAATGAACCACAACCGGTATTTATGATGGGCTTTAATCGCTCTGGCACTACCCTGCTGGAGAACATATTAGATACTCAGCCGAACATCGTTGCCTTAAGTGAAACACGTTCTATTTATAATTTAACTCAAAGCATCACTAGCCAATTTAATAAACGTTATCCGCTAGATCTAGCCACACTAACAGAAGATGAGTTAAAACAATTGCGGGAGGAATACTTTAGCTACATCCAAAGCTTAGGTTTGGCTCCGCAGGCCAATAGTCTTATTGTGGACAAGTTTCCGCTTTATACCGTAGATCTGCCATTCATCTTGCAGCTCTTCCCTAAGGCGAAGATTATCTTTTGTTTGCGCCATCCAATCGACACATGCTTGAGTAACTTTCAGCAAAACTCAGCCAATAACCAAGAGCAAGCCTGGCTTAACCAACTAGGAGATTGTTTTAAGCGCTACCAGCAAGTATTCAAGCTGTTTAATCGCTACCAAGCTGAGTTAGCCTTAAATATTCATCTTGTACGTTATGAAGACTTAGTTGAAGATTTAGAGAAAGAAGCCAGCAAAGTGTTTGAGTTCCTCGGGATGTCTGCAAACAGTAACTATTTAGAGTTTGAGAAACACGCCCAACAAAAAATTGTTATGTCAGCCTCAAGTAACCAAGTAGTTAAACCGATTTATACAGAGTCACGCTACAAGTGGCTTAACTACCAACAATTCTTGCAACCGCACATTCCCAAGGTGGCCGAGTTTATTGAACAGTTTGGCTACCAACACGACGCTCCCGAATAGAGCTTTAGGGGGCTTAGCGTTGCACTTAAGCCCCCTAAAATTGGTTTAATCTAAAGGCTTATAAACAAAGTTTGCTTTAATAATACCGTGGTCCGTCGCACCTAGTTGCTCGTAATGCTCATCGTTTAAATGATCGTTAAATACCTCTAAACCTTTAAAGGCCCAAATTCTATCGCGACTTTTATCGTAAAACTGCTCACTGAGTAATATATGGTCTAAGGATTCAAGCTGATTGTTATGCACATGGGTGTAGTAAACATCACGCTGACTACGATATTGCTGCATAGTACCCGCTGAGTACAAGGCGTTATCGGCCCCTCCTCGCGCATCGCCGTCTAATAAAAAGCGCGGTTGCTCGGTAAGAATATTCAAGGTGTTGCTGGCTTGACCATCATTCAAGTCGCCTAACACAATCACTGGCGTATCGGTGTGTTTCATTTGCTCAGTTAAGATCATTCTTAACGCTACAGCCTCGGCGGTGCGGCGCAAAGTAGAGATGGCATAACCCAAGGCATTACGATGCGGTTTATGCTGCGCATCGTCATACCAATCTTCATTATCTATTCGTGTAGGCCGTTTCGACTTAAAATGGCAAACATATACATGTACATTCTCCTCATCGGCATGAGGCTTTATTTGAAAATGCAGTACCGGGCGAGAGAAGCTATTGATATCTAAGTCTAAGGCGCCGGTTTGCGCATCATCCCCTTGGCTGGCTAACTTAAAGCTTGCCGGAAACTGACTAATCCACTCCGCTTGCCCTGCCAGCAATTCATTACGCACTGCTGCTGCACAAGCAATTTTACCTTGATGTCCATCGGGCACCAGTAACTGATATTGAGAATCTAACCCAGCATTTTGGAACAAATCCAATAAAGCACCGGCATGCCACAATTCTTGAAAACCCCATAAATCCGCACCAATAGTTTGCAACTGATTTACTAACCAACGCACCTTATTGTCGTACTCGTTTGGCAACCAACCTTGTCGATCCCTATACATAGGTAAATTGGGTCTATTGAGGTTTAAAGTATTCGCTGTCGCTACAGAAAATTTCACCGCCATGGTTTGCTCCGCTTAATTATTAGTCTCTCATTAAGCAAGTATGGTGCAATTTAGCAGTTTTATTATTGCGGATTTATGATTTTGGTATTAGGCAAAAGTTATAGCAAACTTTAAGCGGTATAAGGCCTTAAGAATCAAATGCTTTACTCACAAGGTCTAGCACTTATGAATTAGCCATTACTTAGGTAAATGCGCTTTTATTATTTGATACAACTCCGGTCTATGCTCGGCGATCTCTGTTGGGCTTAAGCCTTCAAGAGAGTGCGGATACTTTAACCATTGCTTGGTTTCATGCAAATAGTAATCTGGCACTCGGTCGGTTTTATTGCGCTCTGGCTTAAAGTAGGGAACTGCAACTCGAATATCACTGGGGGTATTCAACCTCGCTAAGCGGCTCAGCTCATTAATAATCGCTTCAATAGAGCGACCGGTATCGAATACATCATCAACAATCAATAAACGGTCGTGCTGCTGCACATGCTTCACTAAATAGTTAAGCCCAAATACCTTAACCTGCTTTGCTTGATTATCTATCGCTGCAGCGTACGAAGATGTGCGAATGGCAATGTTATCGCTAGCAATGCCGTGATAAGCCAAAAATTCTTGAACCGCGATACCAATCGGTGCACCGCCGCGCCACACAGCAATAATAAAGCTAGGTTTAAAACCACTTGCCAATACTTTTTCGGCCAAGCGAAATGAGTCTTCGAGTAGCTCTTGCCCGGTGATGTAAAGTTTGTCGCTCATAATTACCTACGATTAAAACTGACCTTTTGGTCAAAGGTGTAGTATAAAACTATCATTATAGAACTCGTAAACTCAAGGACACTTTTCATGCCAATGAGCCAGTCGACAGCCCAATTACAAAAGCACTACTTAGATGAAGACAGCTTAATTCAAGATTCCTTTCGTTTAGCTGTGCATATTTTCGAGAGTGGTTTTCGCCCTACTTTTATCGTTGGCCTGTGGCGCGGAGGCAGTGCTGTAGGCATTTACGTGCAAGAGTGTTTGCAAACCTTAGGAGTTAAAACCGACCATATTTCGGTACGCACCTCCTACCAAGGGCAAGCCAATTATCATCAAATACTCCAAGATCCCGAGTCAATAAGAGTTCATGGTATTCAGTACTTACTGGAAAACCTAAACGTTGACGATAGCTTGTTGATAGTGGATGACGTATTTAGCAGTGGCCACAATGTGGAAGCAGTGATTAAGCGTTTAAAATCCAAGTTAAAACTCAATATGCCGCGCCAAGTAAAAATAGCCACCTTATGGGAGCGACCTAAGTTTAATCAAACATCGCTAAAACCGGATTTTTGCCTGTACCAAACCGATCAATGGCTGGTCTTCCCTTATGAATTAACCGGCTTGAGCTTAGAAGAAATAGTGCAACACAAGGGCTTTGTAGCCCCACTGATTAAACCAGAATTATTGGGGTAAAGTTATTCAGACAAAAATAAAGCGGCTATTAGGCCACTTTTTTCTGCGCACTGGGGCTAAGCTAAAATCGGATATTCTCCCCTTTGCATTTTGAAATCTAATACTGCTGATTAGCTCTTCGACAGTTGCCTTGGTAATCAAAAATCCGGTGCTCAATAACCCAGTAGTGCTTTTGCTTTTTAGCGATAACAAAGTCGGGGGCTACAAGTTTTGTTACTAATGCTTCTGCTTCTTTTGCATCGTTAATAAGAACTGCTTGCTCAGAGACTCTGCGACTAAACACGGCGTTAAATTGTTGCTTAGCTTTGGCATAATCAAAGTTAAAGGATTCGCTGAGCTCTGCGCCATCTTCATCGTGATAAACCAATTTAAGTTTATTTCCATCGCTGCTGGCCGAGATGCCGCTGCACCTTAGCACTTTACGGTCTTTTAGCTGAAGCGCATCTTTAAGCTGCTTATCTGGGTCAATTAATTGAAAGCCACAGCTTTGACATTGCCGTGCTGCAATATCGTTCTCGGCATTACATTGTGAGCATTGTTTGTATTTATAGCGGTAACTACATTGGGTTTGTTTTGCTGGCTCGTCTGGGTCTGCCACTAACCCTTGGCAACGTCGACCATAATGCTCAATAACATCGCCATCTTTATCGATAATGCCCCAAAACATATTGGCAAATTCGCATTGCGGGCAACTTACTTGCACCAATGTGCTGTTAGGGTTGGGTTTCACTTCGCCAATTTCTGGCTGATATAAATCGTAGTTATTACCTGCATAATCAACAATTAGGCAATCGGTTTTGTCTTTGAATAAACGCAAACCTCGGCCGGCGATTTGTTGATACAAGCTTACCGAAGCGGTGCGCCGCAAAATAGCAATTAAGTCCACATGAGGTGCATCAAAACCCGTAGTTAACACCGATACATTCACTAAAAACTTAAGCTGCTGGTGCTTAAAGTGTTCAATTAAGCTGTCTCGCTCTGTGTGCGGCGTTTCAGCAGTTATCACCGCGGTTTGCCCTTCGGGCAAATAGTGCGCAACTTCTTTGGCATGATTTACCGAAGCAGCAAATACCATTACGCCCTTGCGATGTTCTGCAAGTTTTACTAACTGCTTACAAATGGCTTGAGTCACTCTGGGGCAGCCAGCTAAAAACTGGTCGAGCTGTGCTTCACTGTATTGCTGCGGTAAATCATCAAATTGATAACGCGCTGCGGGAGCATCAACCACCAACGGCTTAGTTAAATAGCCCTTACTAATAAGGTGGCGCATTGGCAGTTCATAAATACACTTTTTAAACCATGCCTCGGCATTACCACGCACATAACCATGGTAGTGCTGCTGATAAATCCAACCTTTATCAAGTCGATAAGGCGTAGCAGTTAAACCTAATACTTTGAGTTGCGGGTTTTGCTGCTTTAGGTGCTGAATGATTTGCTGATATTGGCTATCAGTGTCATCACTCACCCGATGGCATTCATCGATGACCAATAAAGAGTAGTAGCCGGAAAATGCCTCTAAATTGCGACTAAGTGATTGCACACTGGCAAAGGTAACAGGGTACTGTGTTTGTTTTAGGCCTAGGCCAGCGGCAAATACCCCAGACTCAAAGCCATAGGCGGTAAACTTACTTTGGTTTTGCTCGACCAACTCTTTTACATGAGCCAGCACTAGAATAGGGTGACGCGCTAAACGCGCAAGTTCGGCAATCACAATGCTTTTCCCGGCACCAGTTGGCAATACCAACACAGCGGAATCGTCACTTTTTCGAAAGTGGCCAAGAACAGCATCTACCGAGGCTTGTTGGTAGTCGCGCAGTTGTAGCATAAAACTGTGAATTCCAAACTTGAGAGTGAGTTTGAGGATTATGCCATGATTGCGCCTAGCGCTTCACTTTGTTTGCAAGGCTGAGCTTCGTCTGTAAATTACCCATTAATGCATACGTACAGTAATACCCAGCACTCTAAGTTTGCACCAGTTATTAGCAGCACATATCAGATTACATTTTAATTGCTAAAAAACCACATTCAATCTTAGCTTTAAACAATCAATAATAAGCTATTTAAGTTAGGCACTTAAAGCCTCCTCCACTACTACTTCACGGTACTTAATCCGCTTATAAACCAATACCATAACCATTGTTATGTTGGCAGCTAATACTAATGTAGTGGTTACCGAAAGCAGTGGGTCGCCTACAACAAACACCGTATAAGACCAGGCTAATACCGCATTACATTGGAACATAATCCAACTTAAAAACGAGATATCTTTAGCGGGGCCTTTTATCCGCATTAAGCGAATGATTTGCGGGCTGAAGGACAAAATAGAAATGATCCAACTGAAGGGATACAAAAATTGAATAAACTGTTCCAAGTAAATCTCCGATAGCCAAAACGCGCCATCCGAGGCGAACAGTCATACCATTAGTGCAGGCAAAAAATAGTGAGTAATTCTAAAGCTGCGCGATGATACACCAGCAAAGCCAAGTGGTCAAAATACAATCAACTTATTGCTCAATTTATTACTCAACTTTATGCTGATACATATCTTGATCTGCTAAGGCCAATATCCCATCCACCTCCATGCTTAAGTCGACATCAATATAACCGATGGCCACTGTGTACAAGGGTAAGTCTTGCTCGGAGTATTGAGCGAACTGGTCGGTAAAGCGCTGGGCAATGGCATCAAAATCAGAGTCATGTTCAATTAATACTAAAGCGACAAACTCGTCCCCGCCCATGCGACCAATCACATCAGAACTACGCACACACTTACGCATCGCCTTGGCCACATCAATTAATACTTCATCCCCTACGGCATGCCCGTAGTTATCGTTAATTTGCTTAAACTTGTCTACATCGAGGTAGAATACGCCCAAGCGAGAGCCCATGCGTTTTGCTAAGCGGATCCGCTGCTGAGCTAAAGAGCAAAATCCGCGGCGGTTGTTTAACTCGGTTAAAGGATCGGTAACCGCCAACTTTTGCATATGAGTGTATAACTCAAGCAAAGACAAGTCGGCTTCTAAAATATCTTTTAACTGCTCGATAAGTTCAAAGTAAGTATCATCGTAATTGGTTTCTCGATAATCCATCACACAAAAAGTGCCAAAGGCTTTTCCATTTGGCCAAAATACCGGTACGCCTAAATATGAGCGAAACCCATCGCCATGCACCTCTGGATTGCTATCCCAGCAAGGATCGATCATTGCATTTGCCACATACAAGCTTTTACGCGTTTCAACAATTTTGCGACAGAAGATGTTAGCCTGGGGCTCTACCACCATGCCCGCGCTGTAGGGATTAGTGTTCTGCTCGCTAGCAATAGTGATTTGGTAACCATTTGGTGTGTGTTGTACTAAAAAGCCAGCAGGCGCATCAAATAATTTAGCTAGCAAGTTAACAGTACGCTGCCACTTGGTAAGCGATATTAAGTCATTTGGGTTGGACAAAATCCATTGTTCTGGGTCAATCGCGGGCTTTAAGGGCATCTACACCTCCAAAATAACCAAGCTCACCGAGTTAGCTAAGTAAGGCCTTAGCTAAGCTGATAAATAAAGTTTATGAAAGAAGTACTTATAGTGCCCGCTATCAATAATCGTTAACTAAGACTTGAAGCCTGATCAACTGGCAAGAAATATTTACTATAGGAAAAATAAATGGGGTGAGGATAAGACGAGTTTCTTTAGTTAACACTATTTATGACCGCCTCCGCAGCCTGAGTTCTGCCACATATCAATTTGCTCTTCGGTAAGAAAAGCGCCTTGCTTGTTGGTATTAGATTGCTTGATAGATGCCAACAAATTCTGATTATGGTTTTGATTATCTTCTGCCCTATTGTCGCCGCTGCTCGTGGTAGCTTGGCTAGAACAGGCTGAAATAAGTACGCAGATTATTACCGGAATTGCAGATTTCATCACTTGGGCCCAATGCCACATTTGCTTAACAACTTAGTCTGAGTTTAGTTCAAAGTCATCCTGTTTTTTCGAAAGACGCTGAATCGATGCTTAATTAAGTCACATCAAAAAAAGATCTCAATGATTTTGCTAGCCTATTCGCCAAGCCTTAGGACTGATCAATGACTAATACCAAAATCAACAAGACAATTGAAAACTTCACTTGCATTGAAGAAGCATTGCGCTACTTCGAAATCGACTTTGATAAGGGTTTTATTGATGAATGCCGAGACTTGTTAGTTAAACGTTTTGGCGGCAACCTCATCTTAAGTAAAGCAGATGACTGGTTTTCGGCACGCCGAGCCTTAAAGAATGCTTACTGCAAAACTCAGCGTGAGCGTTTAGACAAACATACCCGCTCGGCTTGTCGCGGCTGTACTTCCTGTGAACGTAGGTAAACACAGGTAAAATTAATTGCCCACCCACGAGCCATTTACACATTTATAGCTACCTATGGTAGCCCCTTCTGGATACACATTACCGCCGTGTACGCAATCAGCGCGACTGGAAAAGCTAAGCACAAAGCTTAATATAATCATAACTTTAAGTAAGAGTTTCATTCTTCTACTCCTGATTTCTCGGGCTGTTTAACCGTTTCTTGAGAAGCACTAACATGTATGCCGTTACGACTAATCAAAGGCTCCTCTGGTTCTTCAACTGGATCCGTTTGTCTTATCGATGTGAATTCTCCATTTTTACAAACTAAATTACCTAGTTTGGCCCCTTCCGGGTATACGTCACCTTGTAAGGTACATTCAGCATTCACTGCGAAGCTCAAGGGGACCAAATAAATGACCATTCTATTCATTTTTCGCACCATCGCTCTAATTTAGTGGCCCAAGCCTTATTCCAGTTTCGCTCTTTCGCTACAGTTTTAGCTTGCTCCAAGTAGTCTTTACGGCGGCTCTCCAAATCCTTTTTTGCCACCGAGTCTAAGACCAATAAGTGCTCTAAATCTGTTAACTGTTTGTACTTAGCAGGGTTTTGATTCAGCATGAAAGCAGCTAAATCATCATCAATCAACGACCCATATAAGGAGTGGGTTTGCAATAACATACCTGCCAATTGCGCCAGCTCTCGTTGACGCTGCTCGTGCTGCTGACTTAAGCTCAAAGACTCTTCTTGTGAGCTAGACTTGTTTATTCGCAAACCACGTAAATTGCTAAAGATAAAACTAGAGCCAATAAAAGTAGCTGCTCGATCAAGCTCCGTACCCGAGCGCTCAATCGATACGCCAGCAAAATTGCCCCAGAACACCCGCGCACCATGCAACTTACTCTTGTTAAAGTTAACGTTATGAAAATTCACGTAACTTGATTCAGGCATATCAAAGGCGATGTCAGCTAAATAACTATTTTCAAGATTTACGCAATATAAGGTTGTGGTTTGAAAGGTAATATTTTTGAGCTCAACATTACTTAAATCTTTTCCAGCCAAAGAAAGTGATTTTTTATTTTCAAAACTTCGAGTGGTATTGAATAAATAGGCCAAGTCATTGCTGGCCAAAAACTGGATCACTTGGGCAATTAAAGGTGGATAATTTAAACTTTCAAACAACAACTGCGAGCGTGAAACGATGAACCGCTCCAACCTCGCTTGCTCGGTATTCGCCATTACAATTGCATCACTTACCGCAGACACAAAGTACGCTACGTTGGCAACTTGAGCCGCACGTTTTTGCTCTTCCAATTGTTTGGCGAAGTTATCTGCCGAGCTTTTAAGCGACACATAAGCCAAAACAACTGCAATAATCGTTGCTGCCGAGCTCAGCACTCCATGATGCGAGGATACCCAGTTCCAAACGGCAAGTAAGCACCATTTTAATTTGCTAAACATGAACGATAAGCTTACTGATAATGACAATTAATAACTTAATGCATATTTGGTACCTAGAGCGACATTGTTAAACAAATCAATGTGTTTGATTTTTGACCAAAAACCCATAACGCAGCTTTTGTAAAGAAAAGTGACACAATTGTTAACAGTTATAAATAAGCAGCTTAAGATCGCAAATCTATCAACAAGTTAATCTTGAATGTGAGCTTTCTCTATAGCCACTTTGCTTTTTCTTGCAAATCACTCATGTTTTTTCAATGCTGAGTCGGCAAGCTATCGGGAAAAATATAATGAAAATAGGGATTACCAGCATAACGCTAAGCTGTGCTTTAGCGGCGTTTTCAAGCCTAGCTCTGGCCGACACTCAGCAGCCAGAGCTCACTATATGGACAGGCAAAAGTCACCAACAAATGCAGCTTATTGCGCAGCAATTTAGCGCAGATACCGGCATTATTGTTGAGGTGAAACAACCCGTCGACATCACTGGAAACTTTGAGATTCAAGCTCGTAACGGTGAGGGACCAGACATCGTATTTTGGCCCCACGACAGAATGGGTGATTGGGCAAATGCTGGCCTTATTAAACAGTTAAAACCCAGCCAGGCGCTACAAGATTCCGCGGTAGACTACGCCTGGGACGCAGTGAAAGTTGAAGGCAAAATATTTGGCTACCCGATAGGCGTAGAAGCGATAAGCCTTATTTATAACAAAGCGCTAATTAAGGAAGTTCCAACTAGTTTTGAGGAAATTTTCGCTCTAGATAAGCAGCTTCAAGAGCAGCAACAAACCAAAGCCATTTTGTGGGACTACAACAATACCTACTATACATGGCCACTATTTGCTGCAAATGGCGCTTATGTATTCGGCAAGCAAGGTGGGCAATACGATGTAAAAGACACCGGGGTTAACCACCCCAGCGCTATGTATGCCGGCAAACTACTAAAAGACATGCTCGACCAACAAATAATGCCGCGTAACGCGGACTATTCAATCATGGATATGCAGTTTGTTAAAGGCAAGGTGGCCATGGTAATTAATGGACCTTGGTACTGGGATGAGCTGGAAAGTGTAGGTATGGATTTTGGCGTTGCGCCGTTACCTAAAATTAATGGTAAGCCCGCCAAAGCCTTTGTAGGTATTTGGAGCGCCATGGTGAATAGCGCAACTAACCACCCCGCATTGGTAGACGAGTTTCTAAACTACTACTTGATGAATGTAGACAACCAACGTTTACTGTTTAGCAGCGGAGACATTGGTGCCATGGCAAACTTGCAGTTACAACAAGAGCTAATTAACGCCCCCAAAGTACAGGCCGTTTATGCCAGTGCAGCGCAAGGCGAACCTATGCCAAATACTGCAGCAATGGGTAAATTTTGGGCCGCTATGGCCACTAGCCTCACCAACATCACCACCGGTAGACAGGCCGTAGATAAGGCCCTAAATGCCGCCGCTAAACGGATTACTCGTTAGTTTGAGCGCTCTCCCAACATTGAGATTCGCGAAATAAAAAACCGCTTAAAGGTTTTACAATCTACAGAAGTAGCACACTCAAAACTAACTTCTTTACTTGAGGTGCCTTTCTCAGGGACTAAGCCAAATTTTAGTAATCCCTGTTCCTGATAAAGCCTTACGTTAATCCGCTTAAATTCACACAGTTTCTCATTAATCAAAGCCGAAACCGTTAAGGGATCATGCATAAAACCTAAGTTGTTAGTACAGCATGTCTTAAGGAGCAAAGATTGTAGAAAAGACCACCATTTACATTGCTTTAATGCTGCACTCATTGCATTGCTTTTTATCTCTCTCAACATCTGAATATCTTTTGGGTTCAGCCACGTCTTAAGTGTTACATCGGCGGTAACCAGCCTAATATTCAAACCAGAAAGAAAGACGATTTCCGCAGCCTCGGGATCAGCTTGAATGTTATAATCATGCTTTACGCTCATCTCACGTCTTCCACAAACAACATTCGGATAGGTGGGAAGCTGGCCAAGGTACCCTCCCATTATCGTGACCCGCTTGATATTCTCTATTATTTCCGGAGCACGTTGAATGGCTGTGGCCAAATTGCTCAAAGGCCCGATAGCTACAAACTCAATAGCCTGATGCTGCTTGGCTAGCTGTATTATTTTCTCAACCGCGCAATCATTCCCTACATGCAATAGGTTCGTAGGTAGCTTCTTTTGTCCAAGCTCTTTTCGAAGGCTAGCGCGCTGAATACGTAAATTTAGCCTCTCAACAAAAAAACTAGGAAAACCTCCACACAACCGACTCCACAACCTGGGGCTTTTGCCAATCGGCTTCGCCAAACCGGCAAAAACGGGTACCTCTGGGCGCTTTGCTAACAAAGATAACTTCTTAGCGATACGGGCTCTTACCATCGGCTTATAACCGACGGTTGTTAGGGCTAGTAGGTCAATCTCCGGCGACTTTAAGGCCAAATTAATAGCCCAAGTATCATCACAATCAGAGCCGATATCAGTATCTATAATTATGGAATAACGCTCATTTCTCATGCTCAATGTTAGCCACAAATACCTACAGCAGTTCCCATCGGTCTGCCTTGTTCCATTTCCCATTGCACTCCCCATGGATCAATCCAATAGAAAAATTTAATTGGGAAAGGAGTAAGCTCTTCAGGTGGTCCGTAATCTTTGGAGGAGTTAATCAAGCTAACGTCAGCTTGAGCTTTTAAAAACCAGTATGCTTCATCGATATTGGCGACTTCTAAAGCGATGTGCCTCGGTCCACCTAGATCATTTGTAGCTTTTACTTCTATTTCCTGGTTTCCTTGCGGACTTTGATAATGCATTAGCTCTAGATACAAACCAGAATCTTTGTGCTGCAGAAAACACACATCAACAATGACTTCTTGCCCCACAAAGCCGGCGTTATTAGCAAACGAAGGCATATTTACATCGCAATAATACATTTCCCCATCATCGTTAAACGCTGGCTCGAAGCCTAAAGTTCGAGCATAAAACTCTGTAGCTTTTTCAATGTCATCAACAACCACATTAATGTGGGATATCCCTAATACGTTCTTCTTTGGATTATAAGAACTCACATCTAATCTCCTTTCTACAAATAGGCCTTTGTACAACGCCTTATTACAATCCATGTAAATTTGGTAATCACTAAGGTTGGAATTATTTAGCTATTAACGCACTCCATTAGACGCCTTAAACGCTCTTCATCTCCTGGGTGGCTGCTTATCCAGGTGGGAATGTGTGACTCGTGGTCTTCGAATAGTTGCTGATAGCCGGCGAGTAATTGATCTTGAGGTAAATCTAGCTGCTTGCTCCAATGACAAGCGAACAAGTCGGCTTGTTGCTCAGCTTCTCTAGAGTAGCCAAGGCTTACCCCTAATACCGCGGCGCTTACGAGGCCATCTACCAGTAAGCTGCTATCACCTACCACCAACACCACAGTGGTACTGATCAAGGCCGAACGCACTAGGCTTGCCATTACATCGTTATGAGCCACATGGGCTAACTCGTGTAATAAAATGCCGTTAAGTTGTTTTGGGTTATCGAGCAGCCTTACTAATTGGTCGGTCACTACAATACTGCCATCGGCTAAAGCAAAGGCATTTGCTTCGTCGCCCATACGGTAGAAGTACAACTTAGGCTGCATGGGTAGGCCATCGATTTGCTCTACCAAACTATTAAAGTTTTGCTCTATAGTCTGTTGTAGCTCTGGGCTGATTTTAGTTTCGCTAAAACCTAAAGTTTCAAACTGTTGCAGCGTTCTTTCACCTAACTCTTGGCTAATAGAAATCGGTACTTTGCCAGCCAAGTAATGGCTTACCCAAGGAAGTCCTTGGCTAGCAGCTGCGTAAATCACGGCTGTGCTGACCACAAAGCCTAAGGTAATCATCAAGAAGTTGCGCTCTAAGGTTTTTAACCAAGAGCCTTGGCCTTGTTTATCTAACCAGCTATTCAAACGGCTTGGTTCATCGGCAACAAAGCGACTGCCATTGCTAAAACCAATGGCGCGCGCTTGCGAGCCAATCGACATCGCAATGTCTAGCTCGGCAACTGGCGCCCGAATAGCGCCACATTCATCACTTAGCTCAAGCCAGCCCTCATCAGAGCAATGTAACTTAGCGACTCTAGAAACAGAGCTATTTTCTACAAAAACCTTTCCCGTGATGATCATGGTGCTTAGATCACACCAATTTCTACGCCAAAGGCATCAGCGACTTCATCAGCAATCGCTGTTTTGCTATCACTTACTTGGTTATTAATCGCAATACTTTCAATATCACCCTGCACTGCCGTGGCCTGCGCCATAAACTTCGCCATGCGTACTTTGGCAACTGGGGTAGCCAATCCAAATGAGAATACGATAATCAACATATTGCTAAGCATTACGCCCATAAATGCCAAAGGCTTAACCGATGAAACCATGAACAACTGGCCTTCGATGTCTGTTTGTCCAAACTGGTAGTTTCGCAAACAAGCTTTTAAGTAAGCAGTAACAAACCAGCCCAGCAAAAAGAAGCTGATATAAATTAAAGCAAAGATCCCAACCAGCGCGCCACCAGCGGCTAAGTCTTCTGCACCGCCTTGCTCTAGTGAGGCAAACATAGCGCCTAGTTGGCTAAAGTCTGCGCTAAACAGTGCAAATGCCACCAAAGCTCCCAGCAAACTTAAGGCGATTACACCGCCTAAACCTACCGCTGCGGCTTTCAGGAAAATTTTAAACATGGCCGCAGACTCTATATCTGCAGTAAATTTCATACTGCCCCATTGGTAGTTATTCAGTACATAGCGGCTCATGTAAGTGGCCATAAAAGCGTAAAAGTAAGTACCACCAATAGCAAAAACCAGTACACCTAATATACCTGACACAACAGGCGAAATTACGCTACCAATGCCAACCAGTAAAGTTGCCACTAAACCAAAAATAACCATCGCTAAAAAAGGCATTACCATTAACGCCATGTAGGCTCCGCCATAGCTACCAACAAAATCAAATCGAACGTTTCTGTAGCGTGTTACCCGCGAGTCAAAACGCAGATTCTTTACTACTAAAACCGGCATTATCGCCACAAACATCAGCATCAAAACGGCTTGCAGTATTTCGCTTACCATCGGAGAAACCGCCCAAATAACTACCATTACCACAGCAATTATTCGCCCCAATAAGATTTGTAAGGGTTTTGCTAAATACTCGAAGCGCTCACCCGCTAACTCGCTATTGCCGTAAAAATACTGTTTATTTCGCACTTTTGCCCAGGCTGAATAGATACCCAAGGTAACAATGCTGAGCAATACATTAACGATCCAAATTCCAAAATACTCGTCGGTTTTTCCATGAAATTTAAAACGGTTTTCACTTAAGTGCTGACTTTCCATGCCAATAAATCCTGATGTTTAACTAATTGAAAATTAATAAGTCAAAAGACTTTAATGACAATAGTATCTAAATAAAACAGTTTTTTGTTATTAAAAATCAAAGATGGGGAAATTTAAGATTAAATAGTGTGACTAAAGCGTTTTCAATCACACTCTATATAGAAAGATGAAGCACACAAAGTGGGTGCTTCATTTATATTTGTTCACCTGATGCAAACTCAGAATAGATATTGTTGCATATTCACCGAGTAATGGTCTCCATCGTCTACGCCACTTTGCTGCACAATAAATGCCCCGAGTTTATCTTTGCTTAACCACAGTTCGCTGCTTTCTCCTTCGGTATTCAAAGCAAATCCATGGCTAACATACACCCGGTTTGCAGCACTTAATGGTTTCTCTCCTAAGTACTTAACTTGATACTGAATAATGTCAAACTCATCAAGGTCTAGCACTTTGAACACCTGGGTGTTTTGATGATCAATGGATGCCATCAAGTAATCAGGAAAACTCAAGGAATCAGAATCAAAATCACCGCGTTGTAAAATAGCATCAGGGTCTTGCTCAAAACGATTTAGCAATAAAGCCATGCCATTGGTACTATGCTCATTTTCAATGAGATGCAACAGCTTATTAGTCCATGTAGAGTTGCTGCTCGCTTGATTCTCTAGCGCATTAATATGGATACCTTGCTCTAATTTATCATTGCCAAAAATTAAATAGCTTTCTTGATTTTCATCTACCTTAAAAGCAAATTGCTTCAAGGCTCCCTTATCCAACATCACTTTTCCGCTGCGCTGGTAGGCCTCCTTAAACCACAGAAAACTAAAATCTAATTCCACCTCTTCTTCAATAACTAAGCTATTAGGAAATTGGTTATCGATGATTCGGTTCCGTTGGTAAACGCCCACCACATCGCCTTCCACAGCAATTTGATAAATAATGGTTCTAGACTCGTGGGCGGCGTTTGCGATGCTAGCACCAAACATAGCAAGCAACACAAATATCAAACTAAGCCTAGAAAGTTGCGCTATCCACATTACGATGACTCCTTAGCCTGCTAGTTGTTAAAACTCGTAAGCGACACCCATTAACAAACCTAAAGATTTGCTTTGATAGAACTCAATGTTGCTATCGCCTTTATCGTAAGATGCCATCAGGTATACCGAGGTATTCTCAAAATCAAAAGGTTGGGCATATCCATAAATGGCGTTTATACCAAAATCGTCATCGCCCTGAGTTTCATTGAATATTGGATTACGGCCTTTGTAATCACGCTTAGCATAATTAATGTAAAGGCTGGTGAAGTGGCGCTCGGCAAAACTGTAGGTGGTTTCTAAACCAAAGGCATAAGCATCAAACGCCATTGCATCACCATCGGTATCAGCCTTGGTATAAGTAAGCTGAGGGGTTACGGTAAATCCATCTTCATCGTAAGCCAAGATCTCGGCAGAGATTCGGTGATATTTGCCGTCACGTTGCATTAGCTTTTGTTCGTTAGCATCTAAGCCAAAGGCTTGACCACTACGCTCGTTTTCTATATCTGCCGCCGCAAAGCCGTAACGCAAGGTTAGCGGCGTATCAAATAAATAGCGCCAAGCTACCCTAAAACCACTGCTGTCAGCATCGGTTTTTTGCCGCGCACTGCCAGTTAAATATGGGTCTTGCCAGGTCTCACTAAAACCCGGAAGTTTAGGAAAATACGCCAGTTCTAACTGTGAATACTCACCCACCATTTGGGTAATACCCAGTTCAACTTGGTCTTGGCCACGCACAATGTTTTCTTCTTGTTGACCAAGAAAAATCTGAGTTTTCTTGTTAGCGAAGGTGTAGTTTAGTTCAGCTAAAATGGCGGGGCTAACACCGCTACTTTTGTTGCCTGAGTTATTAAGATCCTGAGTCACAGCGTTATCGTCATCAGTATCAAACTGAGATTGTTGCTGGCCTACCATGCCACCCAACAATAACTCAAAACCAAACCCAGCCTCATCGTCTACATACCCGGTAGCATTGGCTGCCCCTATAGATGCAAACGTAGCAAGTACGCTGCTTGTTAATAGACGCTTAGTGTGAAATTTTATCATCCTGTTCCCTATCCTTTTAAACATGTTCAACGCTGCTTTATGCACGCCGTTTAAGCACTTGTTGAGCACATTGTAAAATGCGACAAATTCTCACTCAGTCAGTCTTATGTCAGGGATAGTCACAGTTTCCCGATATTCCAAACTGGATATTGAGAATTAGTT
The DNA here is from genome assembly GCF_019670125.1 of Agarivorans aestuarii. Taxonomy (NCBI): domain Bacteria; kingdom Pseudomonadati; phylum Pseudomonadota; class Gammaproteobacteria; order Alteromonadales; family Alteromonadaceae; genus Agarivorans; species Agarivorans aestuarii. The sequence goes on along the minus strand of NZ_AP023033.1, from coordinate 1,256,850 downwards.
TACATTTAAATGATATTTGTCGTAGTTTTGTAAGTGGTAATTGCATCGACCTAAGGGCTCTCTAAAATGAGCCAGCTGAGGGAGTTGTCTATGCAGGGAAATAAGTTGAGCCAAGAACAAAAAAAAATCGTATTAATTGAAGATGATTCACGCCAACAACAGTTGGTGGCTACGTTCTTGCGCAGCGAAGGCTTTGAGGTTATTTCTGCCGAGCGTGGCGATCAAGCGCCAGAGCTAATTGCCAAACATTCTCCAGATGCAGTGCTGCTTGATTTAATGCTGCCGGGCATGGACGGTATTCAAGTATGCCAAGTTGTTCGTGACTTTTATTCTGGCCCGATCTTAATGGTTACCGCCCAGGGCGATGATGTCACCGAAGTGTCTGCGCTCAATTTAGGGGTAGATGACTTTTTAAGTAAACCACTACGCCCACATGTATTGCTCGCCAGGCTTCGCTCTGCGCTGCGCCGCAGTGAACGCGCCAGCACCATTGATGCCTTGAAAATGAGCAATAGCGAATCGGTTCGCCACCCTAATCGAATTATCTGCCAAGAGCTCACTGCCGACAAAACTCAACGCCGCATTTGGTTAAATGAGCAACTGTTAGAGCTTACCGACGCCGAGTTTGACCTACTCTATTTTCTGATGGACAACGCAGGCCACGTATTGCCGCGCGATGTACTATTTAGAGAAATGCGTGGCATTGATTACGATGGCCTCGACCGCTCGCTAGACATGCGAGTATCCACTATACGTAAAAAGCTAAACGACAATACACCACCTTATCGCTACATTAAGTCGGTGCGCGGTAAAGGCTATTTATTTGTAAAAGCGGCATAGCGAGCTAAGCTAGCTTGATTACTTTATTCCTAAAGCTGTTTCTGTCTTCGGTATTATCGATTATCGCCGCTACCTTTATTTACGGCGTGATTATTGAAGAGAAAGTGCAGCACATTGAGCGTGAACAAATACGTAAAATTGTGCTGCCTATTTATTACCTGCTAGACCGAGATCTGCTGCAAGCAGAAAACCCAGACGTAGACAAAGTTCTCACTCGCTACCAAGAAGAATTTCCATTCTTTATCCGCATTTTTCCGATTACAGAACTAGAAGCTGAAGCGCGTTTAAAACTAATGCGTAACGGCGAATATGTATCGGTTAAAAGTAATTTTTTAGATGATGATGACATCGTTCTTTATTACCAATGGCCAGACCAACAGGTTCTAGAACTAGATTTAGACGAAGAGTTTGTGGATTACGGTGATTGGCTATTTTGGTACATGGTGGCGCTTATGGGCGGCTGTTTAGCTGCTACCGTAATGTGGTTCTCCTTCTCTATTACTCGCCATACCTACCGCTTAGCTAAAGTCACCAAGGCCTTAGGTGAAGGTGACTTTGATGTTAGCGCCAACGAAAAAGCGCCCTCGCCGATTAACCACATGGCGCGCAGTTTAAATAGCATGGCGGCTAAACTTAAGTCGCTGATTCAAGAACAAGACTCAATGACCATGGCGGCCTCGCACGAGCTAAAAACCCCGATTAATAACCTGCGTTTTGCCTTAGATATGACTCGCTCAATCACCGACATGAAAACCATGCACGAGCATATTCAAGAGATGGATGAAGACTTAGATAGCTTGGAAGATCTCACTCACGAATTGATTAGCTTTTCTCAACTAACCAAAGCGCGAGAAATAAACCCACAGTCAATTAACCCCTACCCCCTGCTTTATAACATGTGTGAGCGGCTTTCTAAGCTAAGCCCCAAGCTCAAGATTCAAATTGAGTGCCCAGTAGGGTTAAGCTTAATGGCCGATGAAAAGTTAGTGCGCCGCGCCTTAAATAACTTGATTGTTAACGCGCAAAAGTATGCTGAAAAACTGATTCTCATCCGTGCGTATGTGGTGAATAAATCGGTGATTTTTGAAGTACATGACGACGGTAGCGGCGTTCCAGAAAAATACCGTGAATCGATTTTTCTGCCCTTTGCACGGGTGGATGATAGCCGCAGTCGCCAAAGCGGTGGGCACGGCTTAGGCTTGTCAATTGTAGAGCGAATTGTCACCAACCACTGCGGCAAAGCCAGTGTTAGCGATAGCCATCTAGGCGGCGCTTTATTTATCCTAGAGCTACCATTATTCCAAAATAGCGAAGACAGCAAAGATTAATAAGGATTCGCAACCATAGCCATTGCCTTTTAGCGACGCGGCGTTACCATTGTTGACTCAAACTACTGACAAGAAGCTCGCACCATTGACCGCTCAAGCCCCTGCTAATACCGTTGTTGTTCTCGATTTTGAAACCACGGGTCTATCACCCACTCAAGGTGATAGAGCCATAGAAATTGGTGCCGTATTGCTAGAAAACGGCCAAGCTACAGCGCGCTTTCAAGAGTTGATGAACCCAGGCTTTCGCATCTCTTCTTTTATCGAAGACTACACGGGTATCAGCAATGCCATGCTGCAAGAGGCCGCGCCTTGCGATGAGGTAATGGGGCGCTTTTATCAGTTTGTCGGCCAGCATAATATGGTGGCGCATAACGCCTCCTTTGATCAGCGTTTTTTGGAAGCAGAGTTTGCCCAAATAGGCCGACGACTTAACGGCGACTTTGCCTGTTCAATGTTGTTATCTAGACGCTTGTTTCAAGACGCGCCTAACCACAAATTGAGCAGTTTAGTGTCTTACAACAACATCGACAATGATGGTGTATTTCACAGAGCCTTAGCCGATTCAGAAATGACCGCCAAACTTTGGCTTTGTTTACTCAAGCAATTAGAGCAACACTATTCGGTAATAAGTCCAAGCTTTGCGCTAATGCAGCAAATTAGTCGTAAGAGCAAGGCAAATGTCGCGAGCTTTTTGCACAAAATTGCGTAACAATATGTGAGATAAAACAAAGCTTGAGCATCTAGCTAGCCAAAGCATAAACGCTTAACTTTCGCTAAGAGCCTTGCCCACTCAAATAACTTCACCCGCAATTAAAGGTGTTCCATGAAAATACTTGTCCGTAACCTCGCTCGCAGCATTACAGAAGCCGATTTACTCGCCTTGTTCGAAAGCCATGGTGCTGTCGAAAGCTGCGATTTGGTACTGGATAATGAAACCGGTAAATCCAAAGGATTTGGCTTTATAAGCATGCTTGATGAAACCCAAGCGCAAGCAGCCATTGCCGCGCTAAACAGCACTAAGCAAGCCGGTAATAAAATACGCGTAAAATTTGCTGAAGAGAAAGCCGAATCAGACGATCAAGCCATTTGGCCAGAATCGGAATAGTTACAGCCATTAGCGAGTAAAGGACTTACTCGCTAATAAATTCAATTTGTCGCTGCGGTTTAGCCAGCGCTATGCCTTTGTTCGCCAAGCCATCTACTATTTGTTTAACCAGCCCTTGTTGCTCACCATTTTGCTTAGCCAGATTAAGGTGTGAAGCGCTGCTATAAGCACAACTAATTTGCAGGCTCTCGGGAAAACGCTGAAAGTTAACCCGATGACTTATCCATGCAAAACCCTCACTCTCTAGTTTGGCTGCTTCACACACCTCGGTCAGCGCCGCTACGATATCCTTATCACGTTTCTTATCCATTTTTCGCATTAATTGTCACTATTACTCAGTACGCTAGGGGCTTGTAATTGCTGCTTTAGCTGCTCGGCACGCGCTTCAGGCGAGCCGCTTAATGCCCCTAATAAATGATACAAACACGGTACCACAAATAGTGTGACTAAAGTGGCCAGTAACATGCCACTAAATATCACTATACCAATAGCAAAGCGTGTTTCAGAACCTGCTCCCGTTGCCAGTAACATTGGCACCGCACCCAACAAGGTGGTCATGGCAGTCATAATTATCGGGCGTAGGCGATTGGTGGCAGCTTTAATAATGGCTTCTTTAACCGCTAAACCTTGGTCACGCAATTGGTTGGCAAACTCGACAATTAAAATGCCGTTTTTGGTGGCCATGCCAATTAACATCAACAAGCCAAGCTGGCTGTAGATGTTAAAACTCTCTCCAGTAATCAGTAAGCCCAACAAGCCTCCTAGTAAACCTAAGGGCACCGTAAGCATTACAATGGCGGGGCTAATAAAGCTTTCAAACTGGGCAGCTAATACCAAGTAACACACCAGCAAGGCCAAGGCGAATAACAGCCATATCTCACGCTGGTTATCGTAAAACTCTTTTGATTCACCGGCATAATCAACGGTGTAACCACTTGGCAAAATCTCGCTAGACGCTTGATTTAAAAATGTTAGGGCTTCGCCCAAGCTGATGTTATCGCTCAAGTTGGCTTTTAGGTTGATCGACTTTTTACGCTGGTAATGGAACAAGCCGCGAGCCGAAGCAACATCTTTAGCCTCCACCAAGGTATCTAAAGACACCAAAGCGCCGGTATCGCTGCGTAAGTACACTTTGCTTAGATCACTGGGCGATTGGAATTGGCTCTCGTCGGCTTTTAAGTAAACATCGTACTCTTCACCAAACTCTTCAAAACGGGTTTGAGCACGTCCTCCCAGCAGCACCTCCAAAGTACTGGCAATGTCATTAACGCTAATGCCCAGCTCTCTGGCTGCTAGTCGATTAACATGCAGTAATATCTCTGGCGTTGTAGGGTTGTAGTCCAGCTGCACACCATGCATTAGGCCACTGTCTTTGGCTTGCTGCTCTAACTCTAAGGCGTATTGATAGAGCTGGGTGTAGTCGTCACCTTGCAATACAAACTGCACCGGCTCGCCCATTCGCCCGCCAAAACTAGGTTGGTAAGGATACACTTTAACATCGGCGACATCGTGAGCTGCATCGCGGATCATCTCTACCACTTCGGCAGCATCTTGGCGGCGCTCACTCCAATCTTTTAAGCGAACAATGAAAAAGCCTTGGTGATCTGCCCAACTGCCAAAAGCTGGCGCCGAATAGTTAAGGGTTTCGATTGGCCCTTCGTCACTCATCATCGGCAATAGCCGTTGCTCAATCTCAGCCATGCTTTTAACCATGCGCTGGTAGCTCGTTGCTTCTACACCGCCAACATAGACGTTAACCACACCGCGGTCTTCTTTAGGCGCAAATGCTGGCTGCTGCTGTTGATAAGCCCAAACCAGTAGCCCCATACATAGTGCCACAACGGCAATAGCAGAAAACTTGTAGTTAATTATGCGAGTTAGTAGCTTGGCATAAGCTTGCTGCAGGGCTGTCATAGCACGCCCTACCGAGCGGCTCATCCAGGTGGCTTGATTAGGATTTTTTTCAAACAACTTACCGGCCATCACTGGCGCTAAGGTAAGAGCAATTAAAGAAGAAAAAATCACTGCTGCAGACAGCAATACAGCAAATTCGGTAAACAGGTCACCGATTTTTCCTTGCATAAATACCAAAGGCAAAAACACCATCACCAGTACAACGGTGGTAGCAATTACTGCAAAGTTGAGCTCTTTCGCTCCTCGAAATGCGGCAACTAATGGCGGCTCGCCAGCGGCGCGATGGCGAATAATATTCTCTACCACCACAATCGCGTCATCCACCACTAAACCAATGGCCAAGATTAATGCCATTAGCGTCACTAAATTGATGCTATAGCCAAATAAATAAGCCACCGAAAATGCCGCAACCAAAGATACAGGAACGGTTACCGCCGGGATAATGGTGGCACTTAAGCGGCCTAAAAATAGGTATAACACCGCCACTACCAACAGCGCACAAATCAGCAAGGTAGAATACACCTCGCTAATCGCCTGGCGAATAAATACGGTGCTGTCGTAATCAACAGTAAGCTCCGCGCCAGCAGGCAAAAAGCGCTGTAGCTCTGCTAGCTCAGCTTTAACCATATCGGCTACTTCTAGTGGGTTAGCCTGAGACATCGCCACAATGCCTAGGCCCATGCTGTCCACGCCGTTACTTTTAAAAGTAGTGGTATCTTTTTTAGCGCCAACGTAAATATGCGCGATGTCTGACAAAGTAACGTGGTCACCGTCAAAGTTGGCAATTTGTAGCTTGGCAAAATCGTCAGCCTGCTGATACATACGCTCCATGCGCACCACAATATTTAGGCTGTCATTTCGAACATAGCCGGCGGGGAGCTGCAGGTTCTCGCGATTTAGCGCGTCAATCACATCGTTAGTGGTTAAGCCGCGCCCAGCCATGGCGGTGGGGTCTAGCTCCACATACATCACCCGTTCAACCAAGCCCGAGGTATTAACTGCACTTACCCCCGGCAATAAGCTAAGGCGTTCGATTAAGATCCGTTGTGCAAAGTCACTAAGCTCTACCCTATCTTGCAAGGTAGCGGTGAGGTTAAGCCACATAAAGGGCGCTTCTTCGCTGTCGTTTTTACGCACCACGGGCTCATCAACATCATCGGGCAAGCGATTACGCGCTCGGCTTACCGCATCGCGCACATCGCTCACCGCGGCCAACATATCCGAGCCTTGCTTAAAGGTAATGGTAATGCCAGACCAGCCATCCCACGACGATGACCAAATATAATCAATGCCATCAATTCCGCTAAGCTCGTCTTCAATCGGCTTGGTGATTTGCGACTCAACAATAGAAGAAGCACTGCCACGATAAGGGGTACCGATAGATACCACAGGGCTTTCAATGTCGGGCATTTCTCGCACTGCCAGCTGGCTATAGCCTACAACCCCAAACAGCATCAGTAGCAAACTTAATACTATCGCCGCTACCGGACGATACATCGACAGATCAGATATTTTCATTAGTTGAGTACTTCAACCTCGATGCCATCATGCAGCTTCACCAAGCCTTTATTCACGACCTGTTCACCAGCATTTAAGCCACTAAGCACTTCTACTAAGTTGTCGCCGCGCTGGCCTAACTCCAACTCAACTTTTTCTGCAACTTGTTGATTAACCCGATAAGCAAAACGGCGATCGCCGTTATAGGCAATGGCTTGCAGCGGAATCAATACTCGTGGATTGGCATTTAAGTCCAGCTCACCGGTTACCAAAGTGCCCGGTGCTAGCCCAGCTTGTTGGTTGTCGATAGACAATTGAATGTACACATTTAAGCTTTCGCCGCGCACTCGGCTGTCAATGCTAGTCACTGAGGCATTAAATATACGTGAGCTTAAACCCGCTTGGTGCAGCTTAGCCTGCTGCCCAACCTTAATTCGGCCTAAATGGCGCGCGGCAACGGGAACGTTAAGGCGTAAAGTATTGGCATCATCTAAAGTGGTGAGCACAGTATCAGAGTCAACTAACTGGCCTGGGCTTAAATCTACAAGGCCGAGTTTGCCACTAAATGGCGCGCGAATGGCGCGGTCTTGCAGGGCCGCTTCTGCTAGAGCTAGTTCAGCTTGTTGCATAGCCACTTGTGATTCGTAGCGATCTACTTCTGCTTGAGTAGTCGCACCTTTAGGCAGTAACTGTAATAGGTTTTGATGTTGGCGAAGAATATCGTCAAGGCGAGCCTGCTCACGCTGTAATACTGCACGTTGATGGCGGTCATCGAGTTGCACCAGTAATTGGCCTTGGCGAACGGCTTGGCTGGAGCGCACTGCAATGGTGTCTATCCGGCCATCAACCTCAGCTTTCACATTTACCGAGTGGGCAGAAAACACATTACCTAATAAATGAACCTGTTCGCGTAGTTTGCCCTTTTCTACCGTTACCACTTCTACGGTAACCGGTTTGCTTGGACTAAGCTCTGTTTCAGCCACGTCGTCACTGTAAAACATCCATGTAACAACAGTAAGAAGCGCCACCACAGCTAAAATGATGCGTCGCATTACTCTTTACCTTTTCAAACTGAGAGCAGACTCTAGCGCAAGCCAAGGTTGCCGGTCTATCTTTAGTTCATGACAAAGGGCATAAATGCGAAGCCAGCAGCATCATGCACTGAAAATGCCTATAAAAAACGAATAATAACAAAGAACCGTCAAATAAAAGCAAATTATTTAGTGTGTGCTTGTTATTTTTTCAACAAGCAAGCTACAGCCTCAGAGTAAGGCCTCGTCTGAAGTAATTCGCTAAATTACGTTTACTCAATAGCAATCACTCTCTACACTAACTTGGAAATATTTGCGAAAAATTGCAACTATTCCGCCACTTATACACCTAAGTAGGATGGATCCTGCTCGACATGCCATCGGCATGTTTAAATCATTAATGTTATAGGACGTTTTATGGGTATTGAGTTTGACAATGGAGTTCTACTATTTGACTCCTTTTTCACCGCCACCATTGGTATTTTGGTGCTATTTATCGGTAGACGAATAAATGCAGCGGTGGGTTTTCTGCGCGAGTTTAGTATTCCAGAACCGGTTACCGGAGGGATTTTATTCTCAGTAATGATTGGTTTGATTTACGCGCTCACCTCAGTTGAAATTGAATTTACCCTGGTCGCTCGAGATATTTTGCTGGTGTATTTCTTCACCACCATTGGTATTAATTCAAGCCTTAGAGACTTGCTTAAAGGCGGTATGCCGCTAGTGATTCTATTGGGTATCACCATTGGTTACATGATCCTGCAAAACTTAACTGGTATTACTGTTGCCAAAATATTCGGTTTGGAATCTGCCGTAGGCATGTTGGGCGGCAGTGTATCGTTAATTGGTGGTCATGGTACTGCCATTGCTTGGGCACCTAGAATTGCTGAAGACTTTGGCATCAGTAACGCCATGGAAATTGGTATTGCCAGTGCGACTTTTGGTCTTATCTTGGCCAGCTTAATGGGTGGTCCTATTGCCCAGTTCTTGGTTAATCGACACAACTTAAAACCTAAAAAAGAAGAGCCTTTAGATATTGGTATAGCCGAAAAAAATAAAGACAACAGCATTACTGGTTTTGACTTCTTAGATGCCATTTTAGCCATTCATGTATGTATTATTCTTGGCTTCTTGTTAAATGAAGCCATTTCACAAGCTGGCCTACAGCTGCCCTTGTTTGTGACCTGTTTGTTTGCCGGTATTGTAATGACCAACTTGGTACCTAAATCGCTACCGCGTTTAACCGGTACTCAGTGGCCATCTCGCAAACCAGCCATTGCTTTAATTGCCGACATTTCTTTGGGCACCTTTTTAGCAATGTCACTGATGAGCATGCAGCTTTGGACCTTAATTGATTTAGCCGGTCCTATTTTAGCGATTCTTGCAGCACAATTTATGATTGCCATATTAGTGAATATTTTTGTGGTATTCCCAGCTATGGGTAAATCCTATGATGCAGCGGTAATTTGTTCGGGCTTTGGCGGGATTTCCTTAGGCTCAACACCTACGGCCATGGCTAACATGTCGGCAGTTTCGCAGCGCTATGGTAACTCTCATCTAGCCTTCATCATTGTGCCGCTAGTATGTGCCTTCTTTATCGACTTAGTGAACGCACTGCTGATCCCATTCTTCCTAGCTAATTTCTAGCGTCATTGAGGGTAAGGTTATTAAGCCTTACCCTCAAAATTCTTAAGTTTTTGTTTCTTATATCCATTTACAGCAAAATCAGCACACCTTCTTAGGCTTACTCATCTCACCTGCCCATTGTTCTGCTATAACTTTAATGTTTAATTGTTCAAAATTAACCCAAACCTAAGGAGGCGCTTCCTATGACAATGATTAGCGCTAAACAGTTTTCATCATGGTTACGAGACCGTTTTGCTGAAGACAAAAAAGGGGTGTGTTTATCACGAGAAGACATCAATCACCTTACTGGTCGGCAAAGCTTTTCGTTAAGTTTTGTACACGATATTCACTACGAACTAATGCCCCACGGTATGGCTTTTGTGACCGATACCAATCGAGAAACATTCTACCTAGTACCAATAAGCCAACGAAACTGGCGCGAACACCTAGAAAAACAATACGAAAAGGACTTGTTCTGCAACGTATTGCCATTAGATAAGTCTGCCAGTAACAACTAGCTTGGCGATCTATTTGCCACCTTGATGCGTTTTAGTAACAAGCGATTGATGAGGTGATAAATTGAATAAATTACAGCGAAGCTACAAGCTACTGGGTTACGCCGGCTTAAGCGCTTTTATCGCGCTAGCGCTGGCGGTTGCGACTCAAGTTCCGCTACTCGGCTTTTCCGCTACTCAAGTATTTTTATACTACAGCGTAGCCATTTTGTGTTTTTTGTCGGGCAGCTTGTGGGCACAAACCTTAAATAGTGAAGCCTCTAGCCCAGCGCAATTGTATCTAAGCAATGCTTTCACTTTACTAGGCGTCGCTTGTTTATTGCTTAATTCAAGTAGCAGTGCATTAGTGATACTAGCCTGTGCCTTCACCTACCTTTACTACAGCGAATGGCACAGCAGCAACCCAAGCCACTTAGGCAAAAGCTACCAAGCCATGCGCTTTAAATTAACCACAGTAGCAGTACTAAGCCACCTAGTGGTTCTTGGCTACCAGTAATAGGAAATCACTATGCAATTACGAATATTTTACGACGCCCAATGTCCGCTTTGCGCAGAGGAAATGCGTCAACTTAAGTTTTTTGATCATCGCCAACTCATTGAGCTGCAAGATATTAATCAAGCAGATTTCACCAGCAAGTATCCACATATTGACCGCTCCGAAGCCAGCGACATACTGCACGCGGAAACAGAAGAAGGCACCTTGCTACTAGGCTTGGATGTTACCGCGCAAGCGTGGGGCTTGGTCAATCAGAAACCTTGGATACAACTGTTACGCACGCCCTTATTGCGCAAAGTATCCGACAAAGCCTATTTGGTTTTTGCCAAAAACCGCTTCAAAATATCTAAACTGTTAACCGGTAAAGAGCGCTGCGATGAACAAAGCTGCGGCGTGGGCAAACAGTTTGATTGACCAACAAGGGCAGCCTTAAGATGCAACGACTAGTCGATGTCAACTTAGTACTTCGGGTCTACGAAAAGATTTGTCGCTTGGGAAAAAAGCAGCAAGACCACTACTTGTATGAAGGCCTAAATGCCAGTTCAGACTGGGACGGTTATACCATTGTTGTTGCTAACTCTCAGCTTGAGCTAAGCGTGTTTTTTCATAACAAGTATCAGTTCTCTAGTCATGACGACAAAGCGATTGAAGGCTTTATCAAACAGCTCAAATTTATTGATGAACAGTGAATGCTGCGAGATCTAGCTCGCAAACTAACGCTCAAAGGCTACTGGTCAGAGCTCCAACTGCTACAGTAACAGTTTTTTAACAAGTCAGCAGGAAGCTTATTGTGTCCAAGCCAGTCCAGCAATGGTTTAAGGAATATGCGCGTAGCCATCAACATCCTACTAACAAAGCCATCCACTGGTTTATGGTACCTGCCATTTATTTTAGTATTGTTGGCCTGTTGTGGTCAGTTCCCTTGCCGGGAACTAATTCGGCCAACAGCAATACGCTATGTTGGCTCAATCTTGCCAGCTTGCTAGCAATACCGGTTCATGGCTTTTACTTACGCTTGTCTAAACCACTTACCTTAGCCATGGCTCTGTTTACCTTAAGCTGCTTTTTAGTCTGTGACTTGATTACTCAGTTCAGTCCGCTAGCCCTATGGAAGGTAAGCGTGTTTATCTTTGTAGTAGCTTGGATAGGCCAATTTATCGGCCACAAAATAGAAGGGGCTAAACCGTCTTTCTTTGAAGATATTCAGTACCTGTTGATAGGTCCACTGTGGTTGATGGGTTTTGTATTCGATTACCTAGGTTTAGATTACCAACAAAAATAAGCCGTAAGCTTTAGTAAGCCAAAAAAATACCCCGCTTTAGAGCGGGGTATGTTTAAACAAGGTGACAACTAAAGCTTATTTCTCAGTGTAACTATCGTGAGTTGCTTTTAGCTTATAGAAGGTAGCTTGAGAGTAATCATCTAAGTCGCCAGAGATGTTTTGGTTGTAAACACCGGCTTTAAAGTACATGTACTTACCACCAACATCGTAGCCACTGTCGCTCATGTCAACTACCTGAACAGCGTCTTCTTTGCCTTCTCGAGAAACGGTAACTGTCATGGTGTTGCCAACCACTTCGATACGATAGCTAAATACTTCGCCTAGCGCGATACCATCTTCACCAACCTCAGCAGTTAAATCACCTACTAGCGGATAGAAATCCTCTTTGGTAGCGTCTTGGCTTTCGTGAGCAAAGTAAACTGCACCAGTTGCTTGGTTTGGCAGCTTACGGTAGTACAAACGAATTGGCTCATCGTTTTGGTCGTGGATTTGACCAATAATAAAGCGACCTACTTCGTTAGCCGCACCAGTAGTGGTGGCGTGGTCAATTTTAAGGGTAGCTTCTAAAACGCCATCAATACCGCCGGCAGCTTTTAAGTCTGCTTCTGGAGCGCTTGAGAATACCCAGTTGTTTTTGTTCACACCTTTAGTTTTGTGCGACATGTTACCGCGACGTAGCATTTCACGAAGCTCGGTACGCGCATACTTAGTGTTTTTAGAGGTACGAACACCTTTCACGTAAGATTTAAATACTAAACCGCCATCATCAGCTGTATAGAATATTTCTGGGTGTGAATAACCATTTGCCAAGTTCCACTCATTTACGTCATCTGGACGTTCATTTTTATCATGGTCAAAAGGTTGAGATAGGTACCAGTAAGACAGATCAAAGTTTTCACTTGGCGCGTTACCAGCTAGCGGAGTTTCTGGTAAAGCCGGCGTTGGAGGAAGCTCAGAACGCAAACAGTTTACTGTGGTTTCACAAGGGTATACTGCTGGTGCACCAAAATCACCTGAGCGAAGGTCTTTACGCGCTTCTTTACGTGCTTTCTCGGCTGCTTTCATTTCTGCAATCATTGACGCTTCAGCAGCAACAACTGCACTGGTAATGATGTGGCTTGATGGACAAGCGTTAATGCCACAGTTTACTGCAGCTAATTCAGTAACACTGTTCCAACCGTTTTTGGTATTGCCGTGGCCAACGTATCTTACGTAGCGAGCGTTTACCGCAGGCTCAAACTGAAAACGTTCTAAACCTAGGGCTTTACCCGAGCTCTCTTGACCCTCTAGTACTGTTGTCCAATTTTCACCGTCAACACTCATTTGGATATCAAACTTAGACTGACGCTGGTTACCTTTACTAAAAGCAGCTTGCACAGCATCAAACTCTTGAACAGAACCGTAGTCCAGCGTCGCCCACTCGCCGTCACCGGCTGCTGACCAACGCGTTGTAATGTCTTGATCGATTAAACGGTCAGGGCCGTTACCATCGTGGCTGCTTGCTGTAACTGCTACTGGCGCTAATAGAGCTTCACCGGTTTCTTTGTTGTTGGTAAATTTTTCAACAGAATCAGGAGCAGAAGTTGATGTACAGCCTACGGCTAGAAAAACAGAAGTTGCTAGCAAGCTTTTTAGATAGATATGTTTCATTTATCCATTCACCTAATGTTGTATAAATCAACCATATAGTTTTTGTACATAGTCGACTCAGTGCTGTGTGTTGACGTGGAAATAACAGCTATCTCCGTTTCCACATTGTCTGAAACTCTATACGAGAGCGTTTTCAAATCTAATGAACCACAAAGATATATAATTTAATAATACAAATGTGAAAGAATGTTGATAAATGAGATTAAGATCTAATACTGCAGTTCGAAAAGTGATCTATGTTCACAAAAATCGGAACACAGATTAAGCCTTGACCCAAAGTGTTCAAATTTACAGTTTAGCTAAAAACTCGCACTTAGCCCTCGCTAGCAACTGAGCGACCTTAAGCTATTTATACGCCTTGGTTTCGTCAAACATGGGCGCTCTATTTCACTATAAGAAGCACTGTGATGGCTTTTGCAATGGCGTGTTATCTCAATGTGCTGATACAATTTGAAGCAGAAAGTGATCGTATTTCTGATGTGAGATATTAGTTGGTTTAAGCTGACTAAGTGGCTTAGCTCTAACAGTTTAAGTATTGAATAGTCAGACAAAAAATAAGCCGCGGATGCGGCTTAGTCTATTTACACTTTTATATTTATATTTTCGCCAAGTCCAGCTCTAGTCGCAGGAGCGGCTTCTGGTACATCAGCAGCGGCCACTAATTCTTGCACCGCTTTACCGTCTTGCTCCTGCTGGCTTTTCGCCAGTTTGGCTGAAATCACTTCCATAGACTGCGAAGTGCTTGCTCCACTGATTTCCATTCTACCTCCTATTCCTGGATATCAAGCTTATAGCGGCAATACTGAGATTTCCTTTAGAAATATTTTGTCATTAATTCTCACAAGCTTCAGTAATGAGTTGGTGCTCGCCCTTATCCTCACCCTTGGCAATCACAAAATCACTGACAAATTGGTAGCATTGCACCTCGCCCTGCATCGCCACGGTCTTGATGGTAATCACTCCACTGTTGCCCGACTTGCGATTACTCCATTGCTCCTTAGCGCCTTGCTTAGGTCGTTTCATCAGCTTCTTCATGGCCTTTTCGTACTCATCTCGGTCTTCATCAGTAATACTGTCAGTGCTCTTGAGGCCTAAACGTTCTGTAGTATTGTCGCCAATTTTACCAATGAGGTTAAACGGCGAACTTAAGATTCCTCCTACAAAACCAGTCACCAAGCCCTTACTGGCCTCTTTGCCCGCATCTTCGGCTTTGCTCACTAAGTCATCGGCACTGGCAATCATTTCAGGGATTTCAATCCTTAAGGCCTCGCTCTCTGCCAAAATAAGCGGCACTTGTGGCACTACTTTAGCAATCTCTTTATTGGTTCCACGCACGGTAGTATTGGTTTCATCTACTCGCTTGAGGATCGCTGGTAGTTCTTCACGCCACGCCTCGGTTTGCTCTAATACCGGTTCAATGGCTTGGCTAATTGCGGCAACTTCATCCATGATCAAAGGCAGTTGAGCGTTAATGTCATCAACTCGGCTTAGTACCTCGGGGATCAGTTCTTGATACCCCTCGCTTTGCTCAATAATTTGCGGGATAAAGGTTTGCAGCTCAGCAACTTGCGCCACTATGGGGTCAACACGCTGCGCTGTGCTATCCACTTGCTCTAACATGCTGGGCAGCTGCAGTCGCACTTGGCGAAGCTCTAGGGTAAAAAATAAAATCGCAGCCGTTAATGCAAACAAACCCAAGGCGGTAAGCACTCGAACCATGCGTAAAAAACCTTCCATTTAAGCCATTTTCCCGTTAATTACATTCCGTTTAACCATAACCTATCTGCGCTACTGAGTCTGCGCAAACAATAAGAGATATGAAACAATAAGCCAATTAATCCAGATTTGCTTTAGCTGCCTCTATTTGAAGCTGATACACTTATGCGGAGCAAGAACAATAGGTTTAATAATGACCCAAGCAAACAACCCCCTACATGGCAAAACCCTTCAAAGTATCCTTGAAGAACTCGTTGAATTTTATGGCTGGGAAGAGCTAGGCGCTCGTATCAATATTCGCTGTTTTACCCATGACCCTAGCGTTAAATCTAGCCTTAAGTTTTTACGTAAAACCCAATGGGCGCGCGATAAAGTAGAGGCTTTATACCTAAGGATGAAAGGCTTAGCCTAAGCAAAACTAGCTATTATATAGCTACTTGCTAGCCAGCTAATTCAATCGTGCATATAGTAATAAGGCAGCTAAGTTACTGATAATTAAATAGAGGCTAATTGTGGAACTTCGATTAATACTAAATGGAAAGAAAGCCCACCTGCCGGAAATACGTGAAGCCGTGCAGCAGTTGCGCAAGCAAGGTCACGACATTCAGGTAAGAGTTACCTGGGAAGGCGGTGATGTTGAACGTTTAGTCGCCGAGGCCCACCAACAAGGTTGGAACAAGCCAGAGAAAAAATTGGTGATTGGCGGTGGAGACGGCTCGGTGCAAGAAGTGGTGTCAGCCCTTATGCACTACCCAGCCGAACAACGTCCTAGTTTAGGAGTATTGCCACTAGGCACAGCCAACGATTTTGCCACTGCCTGCCAAATCCCCAACACGCCTCTAGCAGCCTTAGAGTTTGCCTTAGCCAACAGCGCCAAACCGGTTGATGTAATGCAAGCGAGCGATTTAGAGACTAAGCAACACTACTACTTTATGAATGTGCTCACTGCCGGTTTTGGTGTGCAGATCACCGCAGAAACCCCAGTAGAGCTTAAAAACTTTTTAGGCGGCGGTGCTTATACCCTTTCGGGCATTGTGCAGGCACTCAACTTTAAGCCTTATATTGGCGAGCTTCGCAGCCCCAACAAACAGTTTTCTGGCGGCATTATCATTGGTGCATTGTGCAACGGAAAACAAGCCGGTGGCGGACAAATATTGGGGCCAAATGCCTACCTTAACGACGGCCTAATGGACATTTGTTTAGTACGTGACTTTCCCGCAACCGCCCTAAGCCAAGTACTGCAAGAAGCTGCAGCCTTTGGCAATGGCGAACAAATAAATGCCGAGTACGTAATCTCTTGGCAAACCCCTTGGTTAGAAACCAAATCCGAGCAGTTCATTCCAACCAACTTAGACGGCGAACCGCATAAGTTTAACCACGCCCGCTTTGAAGTTTTGCCCAATGCCTTAGCGCTAATCGTGGCCGGTGATTGCCCTTGCTTAAAGCCTTAAACACTAAGATCTGCGCGTAGGTTTTTGCCTTAAACCAAGAGCTAAGTGGCCTAGTTTAGCCAGTTTCGACTAAGCTAAAAGCTAGGCCAGCAAGCTAACGAGGCAAATATGTTAGGTGAGAACCACGCGCTTATTTTTGAGTTTCCAGAACATCGGGATAAAATTCATCAGCTTAAAGTAGCAGACAGTGATTTTAATGCCCTCGCCAAGCGCTATCATCAACTAGACCATAAAATACGCGGCTTAGAAGCCACTCAAGTTCCTACAGAAGATCAATACTTCATGCAAATGAAACTACAGCGTGTTCAACTCAAACAACAAATATTTGGTATTTTGTCGCAGCCCGCTTCAGCAACGGTAGAATAGTTAAGCCTCCAGATAAGCCTAATAAGCTAATTTTATTCGCTTTTTACTTGAACCTAGTTGCCAAAACTACCTATATTGAAACTAGTTTTTATCGTCGCTTGTTATGCAAGGCTAAAAGGAATTGCTAATGCCGAAGCAGAAAAATAAAGTTTTACTGCTATTTGCGCACCCGTCGCAAGATCGCTCCGAAATCAACAGCCCAATGTTCAAGCTCGCCAGTAAAACCGATGGCGTAACCGCCGTTGATTTATACCGCGAGTACCCCACTTTTCGAATAGACGTAGATAAAGAGCAGCAGCGCTTGCTGGCGCACGACATTGTAATTATGCAATTTCCACTGTACTGGTATTCCACTCCGGCTATCTTAAAAGAATGGCAAGATTTAGTGCTGGAATACGGCTTTGCTTATGGGCACGAAGGCACCATGCTGCATGGTAAAACCTTGCTATGCGCCATTACGGCAGGCGGCGCAGAGGCGGCTTATCGCAAAGAAGGTTATAACCATTTCACCATTCGCGAATTACTGCACCCAATAGAACAAACCGCCTCACTGATTGGCATGCGCTACCTTGCGCCTTTCACCCTGTTTAGCTCGCGAACTGCCGCCGAAGAACAGCGCGACAAAAAACATCTAGAAGATTGGAACCAACTACTTAACTCACTAATAAACAACAAGCTAGATCTAGAGCTTGCTTCTGGCTTAGCCAAGTTAGATGTACAAAATATTGACCTTATAAGGGGCTTGCTATGACAGGTTACTTCTTACAAGCCTTTGTATATTTAATTGCCGCTGTACTGGCTGTGCCGCTGGCTAAACGCTTAGGTTTAGGTTCGGTATTAGGCTACTTAATTGCAGGGGTAATTATTGGCCCAGTCATCGGTTTAGTGGGCAGCGAAACCGCCACTATTCAACACTTTGCCGAGTTTGGCGTGGTGATGATGCTGTTTGTAGTTGGTCTAGAGTTAGAGCCGCGCATGCTGTGGAATATGCGCCATAAGCTAATTGGCTTAGGTGGCTTACAGGTAAGCATTACCACTGTGGTAGTGATGCTGCTTTGCTTGGCCTTTGGCCTACAGTGGTCGGTCGCTTTAGCCGTTGGTTTAATCTTTTCGCTATCTTCCACTGCGATTGTATTGCAAACCTTTAACGAAAAGGGCCTAGCCAAAACCGATGGAGGACGCTCTTCCTTCTCGGTATTGCTGTTCCAAGATATTGCGGTAATCCCGATGCTGGCGCTAATTCCTTTATTAGCATTGCCAGAGTTAGTGGCCTTATCCGAAAAACTGGGTGAAGCGGCAGCCGAACACGGCGACAGCCTAAACCTTGTAGCTCACCTACCCGGCTGGGCGTATGGCATTGTGGTGGTTGTAGCTATTGTGGCCTTAGTGGTTGGCGGCCATTTCCTTAGTCGACCACTGTTCCGCTATGTAGCAAGCTCTGGGCTACGTGAGATATTTACCGCCGCCACCTTAATGCTGGTTATTGGCATTGCCGCCTTAATGGGCTTGGTAGGTTTATCTCCGGCTCTAGGTGCATTCCTTGCGGGAGTGGTACTAGCCAACAGTGAATTTAGGCACGAGTTAGAATCCACTATCGAGCCCTTTAAAGGTTTACTACTAGGCCTGTTCTTTATCACCGTTGGTGCGGGTGTCGACTTTGGCGTATTGCAGCTGCATTGGGGTAAAGTTATCGCCATGGCCTTAGGCATCATGCTAATTAAAGCCACCATCCTATTTGTGCTAGCCATAATCTTTAAGATTAGAAATAGCGATCGTTGGCTATTTGCCTTAAGCCTGGCTCAAGCTGGTGAATTTGGTTTTGTATTGCTTAACTACACCGTACAAAACCATGTAATACCACAAGACCTATCGCAAATATTGTCTTTAGTCGTGGCCTTCTCAATGTTCTTAACACCTAGCCTTTTCATTCTTTACGACAAAGTCATTTTGCCGCGTTACGAACGCACCGAGAATCATCAAGAACCCGATGAAATTGATGAAAAAGGCACCGTGATAGTGGCGGGCATTGGTCGTTTTGGCCAAATCGTAAACCGCTTTTTGGTAGCCAACGGGGTTAAAACCGTGGTGCTTGATCACCAAGCTGGCCAAGTAGAATTAATGCGTAAAATTAACATTAAAAGCTACTATGGCGATGCCACTCAGCCAGACTTATTGCATACCGCTGGCATTGAAGAAGCCAAGCTAATGGTGGTCACCATTGATGATAAAGAGAAGGTGCGCGACATCGTTAAATACGTAAAACACGCTCATCCGCATGTACGTTTAATGGTGCGGGCGTTTGACCGCGGCCATGCTTACGAACTACGCAGCTTAGGTGCCGATCACATTATTACCGAAGCCTACTATTCAGCATTAGAAATGGGTGGCCGAGCACTTAACGAATTGGGCTTTCATCCCTTTAAGTCTGAACAGCTTAAAGCCGCTTTTGACCAAATAGAAAAAGACAATAAAGAAAAGCTCTACCAAACTTGGTTAGCGGGTAACGAAGACAACCGCTTTAGCAACGACTACCGCGAACTGTTTTTGCAGTTAGAAGAGTTACTAGGCAAAGCCATGAGCAAAGATCGCAGCGACGGTCACTCGCTTACCGAACGCGGCTGGACACCACCGCCTAAAAACTACCAAGACGACTTTAAGCAATAGTCACTAATACAAACAGCCCCATAGCAATGGCCATGGGGCTGTTTGGTATAAGAGACTTGAGCTTATGTAAACCAAAGCACATAAGCTCAACGACTAACAGGGACAGTTAGTTTAACTCTGACACCTTTCATTCTGGGGACAAACATCCACCAGCATCAAAACTAATATGTGTTGTCTGTAATTTGCTCTTTCGAAAAGCCACCACCAAAAGTTGGCTTCCACACCAAATAAACCGAAATCAATAGCACCGACCAAGTGGGAAACTCGCGAACAATGTAAAATTGATTACCTTCTAGGTCATGCATCAAGTACTCAAGATAGCGCATAGGATCTAACAATATAAATTCCCAGACAAATATCGAATTATGGATAACCGAATAAGGCAGCGCGATGGGGAAGTTATCTACTATCAACTTTAAAGTGTCCCCGATAGGCACATTGGTCATGGTGTTGATAGAGTAATCTATCGCTGCGCCAAAATTGATGTATGAAAGAGTTGCCATCATAACAAAGCAAAAGTAGAGACCAAACCACATAACCAGTTTTCTCTTTGTCGAGCCGAATTCATAGCCTCTAGTAAGCAAGCCAACAAAAAATAGTGACAGGAACGACTTTATCAAAAACCCGAAAGCCATGCTCTTGGAAAATATTTCCCTATTGGGGTTATCTAGGATACTGACAACATCAGGATAGAGAACAGCACTGATAATGTTGCCTGCATAACAACCTATAATCATAAAGAATGTTACGGATAGCGCGATAACAAGTGTTTTCTGTGCGATCTGCAGAGCAGAGAGGCCTTTGTAATCCCTTTTTCCAAACTTCATGTAGAGAAAAGCTATCAATCCTGCGGCAAATCCCGCGATTATTGCGGCGGCGAGCACAGCTATCAACTCTTCTCCCTTACCTTTCATTTTATTAAGGCTTTGCATAACACGTCCTTGTATTACTTTAGAAACTATTAGTTACCTGTGCATTGGCTATGTCTCAGGCTTTGAAGACAAACCAGAACTATAGCAATTTGGTTGGCTAGAGCGAGAAAACTTAAGCCAACTGGTTCATCACGAGCAATGGTCAGATAAATCAAAGTAAACGAGGTAGCTGGCTATCTGGCGTTAGACCACAACACATCAGCTAAACTCGCTATCGTATTCATTCAATTGATTTAAATTACCCCCTCACCTGTAATTTTAACTATCTCTGTGTACGACAAAACTGATTAACATCAGCTATTTTAAAGTGCACCGTATGAGGATAATTTTCAACAGCAAGGTGTAACCTTACCTCGTTCATAAATAGGCTATCAGCTAGATACACGTCCGTTACCGTTATCTGAGTATTTGTAGCGAGTTTTTCTCTAGAAAGGATATAACGACTTGAGGTGCTATCTATTTCTCGAAGTTGATAGCTTCCTATTTCTTTAATGTTGTCAAAAGACGCCCAGCCATATACATACCAAGATTTTCTAAGATTGCACTCTTCCCCAACAAGAGCACGAAATGGATGTGAATTGCCTGCTTGGACATATTCAACTTCAATTGATGAACCTATTCCGATTAAGGTAGGAATACTAAAAAAGATGCATAAAGAAATAGTTAACACATTCTTAATTGACACTTAAGTACTCAATCCTTCGAGACAAACATAATGCAGGCCTTTAGCAAACAATTACATTTAGCGGCGAGACAGCTTTAATTGCTCCGCTAGGTGCGACTGTCAAATGTGTAGCTTCAGTCACCACCGCCACAACCACCCGAATCACCGCCTGAATCTCCACTACCAAAGCCACCGCCGTTACCTGAAACACCTGCAAGCTTTATCACTAAGGCAAGAACAAAAAAGCCAAATAGGATTGGAAGAAACACACTGAAAAACCCGTTATCAGACTCGATTTCCATGAAGTGCCATGTTGACCACAAACCAGCCAAAATAATAAACCATGATTTCATTGTTCACCTCCTATGAACATTTAACGCTTTGCTAACGGGCGTGCGCAGTTCGTGCGTCCGAGCCAGCGCCTTTCGCCGACGTTTTCTTTGAGCAACTTGTTATAACCCAAGTTACATAGCCTGATAATCATTGACCCCAAACAACCAAGTTACCCACATGAAGAAGTTCAGCAACAATGTTGAGAACACTAGACCTGTTACAACGCTCAGTAAAACGGCTACACGACCGTCAACTCGCTCCCCAAATATGAAAAATAACAGAAAAGCCAGTACCGGAAATGAGAGCAACGAATACCAAAATACAATTGGCCCAATTGATCCAGTGTTCGCTAACTTAAAGCTCGCTGAAATGACAACTGGTAAAATGAATACACCAACTATGTATGCTAATACTCTGGGTTTACTTAACGCTTCCATACCTTCCTTGCGTTAAAACATTTAATTGCAGCGACCTTGCAAACGTGGCCTACCTTACAAGGTTGCCCCTCATAAAATGTAAGCACAAACAAGCACTAGAAAAACGTCGTTTAATCATACAGTAACAACACACCAATAAATAACTATTAACTCAACAAGCTACCCTTTACTTGAGTTAGCTCACTAACGCTCAGTAATCAAAAGTTAATAAAGCTTCGGATAGCAGGTGTGTATAAAGGAGCAAGCCTCCCCCTTTATTATCGACAAGTCACGCAAGTGCTAAGCGATTAAGCCGAGCATTGTTTGAGCGTAGCGAGTTGCGCAGGCGCGCTTGGTACTGAGGAACGAGGAAATAAGATAATGAGGGGCGACCTTTCTTTTTGCTTCGTTAAGCTTTGGTCGCCAAAGCTTAATGACGTCGCCGATAGGCGAAATCCCCTAAAAGCCAAAGGGATGTAATAGCTATTTCAACCCCCAAAAGCCAGCGAGCGGGTCTATTCACTCACTGGCTCCAATAGCTAAAATGCAACCTAGCAACTAGGCCTTATAACTTGGGTAATCCGTTAGGCCTTTTTCGCCGCCGCCAAACAGGCTGTTTGGATCGTGTTCGGCCAGCGGGTAGCCGTGTTGTAATCGTGCGGGTAAATCGGGGTTTGCTACAAAGGGGCGGCCAAAACCAATCATGTCGGCGAGGCCTTCTTCAATAGCTTGTTGGGCGCTGTCGGCTTTGTAACGGCCAGCGTAAATAAGTACACCTTTAAAGGCATCACGCAGCGCTTGTTTAAAGGCTTTTGGCGTTTCTGGCGCGTCGTCCCAGTCTACTTCGGCAATGTGCAAGTACACGATATTGTGTTTATTTAGCAGCGCAGCAGCAGCGGTGTAAGTTTCTTCTGGCTTGGCGTCTACAGTGCCATTTAAAGTCGTGAGCGGAGCTAAGCGCACACCTACTCGCTCGGCGCCAATGGCGTCTACCATGGCTGCAACTACTTCATCTAAAAAGCGCAGACGGTTGGTTAAGCTACCGCCGTATTTGTCGCTGCGTTGGTTAGACTCTGAATCGATAAACTGGTTAATCAAGTAACCGTTGGCGGCGTGAAGCTCGATGCCATCAAAGCCTGCGGCAATGGCATTAAGCGCTGCTTGGCGGAACTGCTGAATAACTTCATCAATGTCTTGCTGAGTCATTTCACGCGGGGTGACTACGTCTACAAAACCTGGTTCGTCGCTACCGTTATCAATAAACACTTTTACATTTTCGGCTTTAATGGCAGAAGATGAGATTGGCTGTTCGCCATTAATATTGTCTGGGTGGGTCACTCGCCCTACGTGCCAAAGCTGGGCGAACATAGTGCCGCCTTTCGCGTGAACAGCATCGGTGACTTTTTTCCAGCCAGCAATTTGTTGTTCGCTATAAATGCCCGGTGTCCAAGCGTAGCCTTTACCCATTGGCGAGATTTGAGTGCCTTCGGATACGATTAAACCAGCACTGGCACGTTGTGCGTAGTAGTTGGCCATCATTTGATTTGCTACATCGCCCGGCTGAGTAGCACGAGAGCGAGTCATAGGTGGCATAACGATGCGATTATTTAGGGTTTGAGTACCAAGCTTTATTGTGTCAAACAATGATGTGGTCATGAGTGAGCTTCCTAGTCATTTGCTAACAGCATAATAGCAAGAGCTCAGTTATCTATTTAGATCAAAAACAACAAATTAATGTTGCACTGGCGGCAAAGAAGCTGGGCGGTCAATTTAGCGCGATGGTTGCCAATTTCTCGGCAACTCCGCATACTCTAAGCTGGTTTAATGAAGGGGTTGCTTATGTCTGCTGGTATTTCTTTGCGCATCGATATTGTGTCGGATGTGGTATGCCCTTGGTGCATAGTGGGTTACTTACGCTTGCAACAAGCACTTAGCCAATTAAGCGATGACATTCGCCCACATATTGAATGGCACCCCTTTGAGCTAAACCCGAACATGCCAAGCGAGGGGCAAAACTTACGTGAGCATATTCAAGAGAAATACGGTAGCACCCTTGAACAAAGTGAAGCGGTTAGAGATCAACTAAAAAGCTTGGGTGATGAACTTGGTTTTAGTTTTAACTTTAGCCCTGACTCTCGTATCTACAATACTTTTGAGGCCCATCAACTGCTGCATTGGGCACAGCCTTACGGCAAGCAAACCGAATTAAAACTGGCATTGTTTGATGCTTACTTTAGCCAAGCTAAAGATCCTTCAAACCGCAATACCTTGTTAGATGTGGTTGAAAGCATTGGCCTAGGCCGAGATTTAGCCGAGCGAGTGTTGGTAGATGAAATGTATGTGGAAGCGGTAAGAGACAGCCAGCAGCAGTGGCAAAATCAGAACATTAGAGCAGTGCCAGCCTTTATCTTTAATAATCGTTACTTATTGTCTGGCGCGCAGCCTGTGGAAACCTTACTACAAGTAATTAACGAATGTACCAACAACGCTAGTTAGCGCCCACCAACTTTCTTTGCAGCTTAAGGAAGCGGCTGTCTTCAGATAAGCAAATGCCTAGAAAAAGCTAGTTAGACTTAGTTAGCGCCAATCAGTTTACGTTGCTGTTTAGGGAATCGGCTGTCTTCGGATAGCCAAATACCCAAGAAGTGTTGGCTAAATAGCTTATCTTCCAAAGAGCCCAGCAGCTTACCATTTAAGTAAAACTGACCTTGATTAGCTGACTCAGCCACCAGCTTTAGTTGGTCGCCTTTTTTTAAGTCTGGCCAAAGTTGTGAAAGCTCTGCTAACCATTGATCACAAGGTGCTTGCTCGCATACTCCTAGGCGCTGCCACTCGTCCTCGGTTGCTTCTAGCAATTTATCGCGTTTTATTTTGCGTAGGTAATCAATAGTGAGTTCCATTGGGTAACGGTTTTGCTGGTAACGTCCATCTGGGCTGTGCAAGCTCACTTTATAAATAGGCCAAAACAATACTTGCAACTTAGCGTTACCCACCAGCTGCATTTGTGTTTCTGCTTGGCTAGAAAACGCCAATAAAATACTGGCTAGTGCCATGGCTTTAAACATAGCGTTTCTCCAATAGCGAATTAGCTAAGTAAGCAAAGCCCGCCCACAAGGGGAACAGAATAAGCAGACCTAATATTGCATCGGGCTGTATCGAAAATACCTGCGCTAAACTGGCTAGGTAGTAAGACACCGGGCCCATTACCGCCACAAATAAGGGCATGAAGGGTTTGGGGAAACTGGCGAGGCTTGGCAACAACAAGGCAAAGCTTGCCCAAAGCAACATCATAAACAGCGGTAAATTGGGCGAGCTAAAACTAAGCACTCCCATTTTTACCAAACTGAAATCTAAAATAACCCCAACCACGCTGAGCATGGCACAGGGAATAAGCACAGCCCATTGGTAACGGCGAACTTGCAAAGCCACTAAGCCGATTAACCCCAGCGCCATAAACATCACCGCTTGCGGCCCCCAAAAGAAGGCCGCTAACCAGTTAAGTTTAAATAGCAGCAATACCGGCCATTGCATGAGCTTAGGCCTTAACCAAAGTAAGTTGCTCGGTACCAATGTTATGGCTTCTAAAACCTGCTTCGCAGTAAGCAAAGTAGAAATGCCATAAGCGGTAGAACTGCTCGTCGAAGCCGAAGCGTTGATTGTTATTGTGCTGTTGTTGCACCCGCTGATGCCAATGCTGCAGGGTATCGGCGTAGTCGATACCTATCTCTAATCGCTGTAGAGATTGTAAGCCTTGCTTAGAAAAGAGTTGTTTGAGCAGCGATGGCGAAGGTAAGAAGCCACCAGGAAATACATACTGCTGGATAAAGTCGACACTTTTACGATAGGCCGAAAAGCGGCGGTCATCAATGGTAATGGCTTGAATAAGCATTAAACCACCGGCCTTTAACCTGTTGGCACATAGCTCGGCAAAACCCGGTAAAAATTTCTCGCCCACTGCTTCGATCATTTCGATAGAGACCAGTTTGTCGTACTGGCCTTCTAAATCGCGGTAGTCTTTATTTAGCACAGTCACTAAGTGACTGAGCTTACGTTCTGCTACCTTCTCCACCACGTAGGCGTGCTGTTTGTCGGAAATGGTGGTCGTGGTTACCTTGCAACCGTAGTGGCTGGCTGCATACATCGCCAACCCACCCCAACCGGTGCCAATCTCTAAAAGGTGATCACCCGACTCAAGCTTTAGCTGCTCGCATATGCGCTTAAGTTTGTTGTCTTGCGCCTCGGCTAAGGTAATGTCTTGACCGCCAAAAATGGCTGAAGAATACTGCATTTGCGGGTCAAGAAACGATTGATAGAAATCGTTGCCGAGATCGTAGTGAGCCAGAATGTTCTTTTTCGCTTGGCGTTTGTTGTTGCGGCGAAAGAAGTGCTGCACTTTAAACCACGCATCGGTAAACCAGTGCAGTTTTCTGTCTAAGCTATCGAGGTGATCTTGGTTGTCGGCCAAAAGCTGCAGTAAGCGGTGCAGATTAGAACAGCGCCACAACCCTTCCATGTAGGTTTCGCCCGCGGCAATGCTACCGCCTTTTAAAATACGAGAAAAAACTTGAGAATCGAGGATATGAACTTCAACGGTTTCGGGGTGGTCTGCTTCACCTAAATGAACCGACTCGTAACCTGCTTGACTCATTAAAATGGCGCCGCCCTTTAAACCGTCAAAGGTTTTTAATACAAGGTGGCGGGTCCAATCTAAACCACTGGAAACTGAAGCAGAAGAAAGCGATTTTGCAGTAGCCATAGTTTTTCCTTAGGGCAATTTTAATTATTTTTTAGCACTGGCTGGATGACCATAAAAAGGCACTTTTTTCATCCATAGCTTCAATGCTTGCCAGTAAATTCCTGTAACAACCTTGAGAGTCATTAAGGGGTATGAACTTATTACGCGGCGAAGGCTAGAAGAGTTTAACGGCTGCTTAATTAAATTTATTCCGGCGCTAAATTCTTTCTGTTCGCGCCAGCAATTAATCACAATATTCACCTGTTGTTGCACTAGCTTTACTTGCCAGTGATAACGCATGTCCATGGGATTAAAAGGGGAAACATGAAAGGTTTTGTCGTGATCTTTTAACTCGTTTAAATCCAGCCAATATTGGTGTTTTTCTTTCCAAGGAGTATTGGTGACTTCGGCCAGCATGTAATCAAACTTATCGCCGTCGCCATAGAGCACAAAGTTAACCGGGCTAAAGTACCAACCTAAGCAGCGTAGCTGACCAAGCAAGACCACTTGCTTGGCTTGGTAGTCGGGCTGAAAACGCTGCTGAGCGCGCAAGGCTTTGTCACGGATAGTGCCTTGTTCGCTGCCTAAATAGTCGCCCGCTTTTAAACGAAACCACGGCAGAAAACGGCCAAAGCCGCGCAGCGTTTGCTGCACGGCTTGTTCTTCCGCCAAATCAATCCAGGCGTAATACAGCCGATAATTGAAGCCGTGTTTGCGCGGCACAAAGCGTTGATGAAAGGTATCGCCGAAGGCGATAGCCGAGTGCTCTATGCTCATAGGTCCACTCCAAACTTACGACACACCTCCACAGCCGAGCGCACGCCATCTTCGTGAAAACCGTTGTGCCAATAAGCGCCACAAAAATAGCTGTTGTTGTGCCCGCAAATATTGTCGCGTTGTTGTTGAGCTTGATGGCCATCTATTGAAAACACCGGATGCATGTAATTAAAGCGCTTAATTACTTTATCTTCGGCTATCGGCTCTAGGGGATTTAGGGTAACGCAAAACTGCGGCGCATCGCTTAAGCCCTGCAAACGGTTCATGTCGTAGGTAACACTGGCTAGGCGGTCGCCTCTATCACCACTAGGTGGTAATAGGTAATTCCAACTAGCTCGCGCACGATGAATGCTTGGTAACAAGCGCTCGTCGGTATGCAGAATTACTTCGTTATTTTGATACTTGAGTTTGCCTAGTACCGAACGCTCATCATCACTGGCCTGAGCGCCTAATGCCGACAACGCTTGGTCACTATGACAAGCAAAAATTACCGCGTCGCCCTGCCATTGCCAGCCATCGCTGGTTGTAATCTTAACGCCTGAATCATCTCGGTGAATACTACTCACTTGGCTATTCAAACGGATCTGCTCATCTAAGCCCGCTAGCAGCGGCTTAATGTATTGTTTTGAGCCACCGGGAATGACATACCATTGCGGCCGGTTGGCTACGTCTAACAAACCGTGATTCACAAAAAAGCGAGCAAAAAACTGCATCGGAAACTGCATAATGCCGTTTAACGAAGAGGACCAAATAGCCGCGCCCATTGGCAATAAGTAGTTCTCTTGAAACATGCGCGAGAAGCGATGCTGCTCTAAAAACTGGCCAAGGCTTACCGCGGTATCGATGTCTACCGCTGCTTTAGCTAGCTTATTAAACCGCAGTATTTCATTGATAAATTTATAAAAGCTGGGTTTAAGTAAGTTGCTGCGTTGGGCAAACAGTGTATTTAAATCGTGGCCGTTATACTGCAAGTTGAGCTCTGGGTTTACCACACTAAAACTCATTTCAGTTTCTTGAGCTTGAATGCCCAACTTGGCTAACAACTTGTTAAACAAAGGATAGGTGCGGTCATTAAACACAATAAAGCCGGTGTCTACTGCATGCTCTTTGCCCTCTATAGTCACATGGTTAGTGGCGGTATGGCCACCTAAGTAGTCATTTTGTTCTAATAGCGTTACCTCATGCTGCTCTTTTAATAAGTGCGCACAGGTCATGCCGGATATGCCGGCACCTATAATGGCGATTTTCATTCTATCTATGCTCCTTCCTTGTGAGCTAAACGGCGACAGATATTTTGCTGCCAGCGATATGGCAAGCAATTGAGTATGTGCAGAAAGCCGCTGAATAAGCTAGGGAATTTAATCACAGTTTTACCTTTATTGAGGCCTTTGATGATTGCTTGACTAGCTTGCTCGGGGCTAATAATACTGGGCATAGCAAAGTTGTTTTTGTCGGTGAGTGGGGTTTTAACAAATCCTGGTTGAATACAATGAACGCTCACCTGCTTGTCACCCAAATCGGTGCCTAGAGCTTGGGTTAAATAATGCACCGCGGCTTTGCTACTGCCATAAGCGCCTGCTTGGCTAAAGGGCAATAAATGAGCAAGGCTACCAACTAACGCCAGTTGAGAGCCGGGCTTTAAGTTAGCCCATAAGGCATCTAAGCAGTTAGCTATGGTAAGCACATTGCTTTGCCACACTCGCTCAAACAGTTTGGCGTCGAAATGCTGAGGGTCTAAGTATTCACAATTGCCGGCACACAACACAATGAGATCCATTGATGGCAAATCGGCAAAGCTACTGCGCACCTGTTCTAGCTCGCCAAGTTCTACTTGCAGCGGCGTGATGCCTTGTTCGGCTAGGTCTTGCAAACGCTGTTGGTTACGCCCCTGCCCCCACACCGTATGGCCTAGCTTTTGGTAATCAAGCGCTAACTGCTTGCCAATGCCGGAGCTTGCACCAGTGATGAGAATATTCATTGTGCTAGCCCATTTTTAAGCTTTTTGGATAGCCAACCAATTACTGGAATATGGTCATGCAACATCGCGCTTACGTCATAGTAATCACGGTGGTAATAAATTTTTTCGTTAAACTTAAGGTGGCTTATGCCATCTAGCGACAAGATCCGCCCGTTGCCTAACTTGGGATGAGCAAACTGCATTTGCCAAGTAAGGCTAAACTCACCTTCTGCAATTAGCCGAGAGTGAAACTCAAAATGGCATTGGCTGGTATTTTGTAAAAGATGTTCAAAATAGCTACGTAAGTCTTGTAAGCCGTGAAGATGATGCAGAGGGTCGATAAACTCAATATCGTCGGCATAAATATCAGATAAGCGCTCAACCTGCGCCATACCTAGCTCACTGTAAAACTGCTCTAGTTGCTTAACAATATGCGGTGCAGATGCCGTGATACTCATTTAATTTTCCTTTCCCAAACAAATCTAAGCATTTGTTTCTATTGTCGTTAATCATAGTACGTCAGATAAATTAAGAAAGATCATTCATCCTTTTGGCAACTTTTAGCGTTATATAAGACAAACCATCCATTTCTAGGAATATTTACTTGAGCAGTAGTTGTTGTTTTCCATTAATGATTTCTCGTGAGCACTTTATGCCGCAGCGCTTTGCACGGATGAAGGGGCAAGGCATGGTTTTCATCGCCAGTTTGCGTGCTGCTGAAAAAGCCGGTGGGGTTTGGCTGGCTTTTCAAGACAGTGATGGAAACAGTGCGGTACAAGCTAACGACTTAGTGAGTTTTGCCCAAGTCAGCCATATTGATTGGCTAAGCAAAGCACAAATTGAAGTGGAATTTAAAGTTCTGCACTGGGGCAAAGTAACGTCGGGCAAACCGGGGTTTTCTTCTACTTGGGTATCGCCTACCCTTTGCGCCGATAAAATTGAGCTTTGGCCCAACACCTCCCCACAAAAGAACACTGCAGCACTGCAAAGCGCTTTGGCTAACATCAATTTACAGTACCCAGAATTACAAACCGCCAACTTAGAACAAAGCGTGCAAAGCGAACAAGTAAAAAACCTTTGCTGGCGTTGGTTAGAACTACTACCTTTGCCCATTTGCACCAAACAGCGCTTGCTTAAATCACCCTCTGCTTCTTTGTGTATTCGTTATTTAGGATTTATTTTGCGACAAAGTGATCGTTTTACACACCTTGCTCGTTAACTTGTTATCAATCCGCAAACGATTTTGGCAATATGGAAATACACAGTTCAGTATCAAAAATCGGTGGACCAAAATCACCTATGGCTAGTCAAGTAGCTCAGCCCAATAACGACGATGATATCGCTTTGTTATTGGCGAACATTGCCAGTGAGCAATGTCGTAAAAGTTATGACTTATTGTTCCGCCAAGTAGCACCACGTTTATTGAATTTGGCCAGGAAGCAATTTGTTGATGAATCTCTTGCCCTAGAAATGGTTCAAGAAACCATGCTTAAACTTTGGCTTAAAGCGGGTCTTTACGATTCGTCCAAGGGTAATGCAATGACTTGGATATTTTCGGTATCAAGAAACGTAAAGTTTGATTTGATGCGAAAAGGCAAGCACCAACAAAGCTGGGTACAAGGCGATGACTTATGGCCGATTCTTAGTGAAGAAGAAGACGCTGATAAAGTGTCGACCGAAGACCAAGAGTTGGTAACCAACGAGCTAAAACACTTAATTGCTAAGTTGCCAGAAGAACAAGCAGATATCGTAAGGCGGGTTTACTTACACGGTGAATCACAACAGCAAGTGTCTGAAATATTAAACCTACCGCTTGGCACTGTAAAAAGTCGCCTAAGATTAGCGCTGAAAAAAATGAAGGAGGCATTGGATGACTAACATTCAATTTCATCCGGCTGATGAAAGCCTTGAACTTTACGCCGCCGGTCAACTGGACCCAGCCATGAGCATTATGATTAGTGCTCACTTAGAATACTGCCCAGAATGCCGCCGCCGCGTAGAGGCTGCTGAGCAAAAGATGGCCACTCAACTTGAGCAAGCCCAGCCCGAAGCCATGAACAGCGAACTCGATTCGATGTTAGCGATGATTATGCAGCAAAGTCCTGACAGCGTGATTGAAAGCCCACAGCCCGCCTTGCAGCAAGAAATCACCCTTGGCAATAAGCGTTTCCCAATGCCCCGAGCCTTGCAAGCTCACCCGCAGCATATAGGCCCTTGGGGTCGTTTACCGGGTAAAATTCAACGTGCTCGAGTGGATGCGGTAAGTGACAGTAAAATGAACTTCATTTACATGGATCAAGACAGCGCACTGCCAGAGCATACTCATCAGGGGCAAGAAATAACCTTAGTACTGGCAGGCACCTTTATTGATGACGCAGGAACCTACGTACCGGGGGACTTCATCATTCAAGATGCGCAAAACAAACATACCCCGCGAACAGCCGCTAACCAAGATTGCTTATGCTTAACCTTGTTGGATGCACCTTTGCATTTCACCTCGGGCTTAGCATCGCTACTCAATCCATTTAGCCAACTGTTCTTCAAATAAAGAATGCTAAAAAGCAAAAAACCAGCCTAATGGCTGGTTTTTTATTGGCTGTTATTTTAACGATTCGCGCATTCGCTGCTGTACTACGTCTACTAACAAGTCTGGCTGGAACTTAGAGATAAAGCGATTACAGCCCACCTTTTCCACCATGGCGTCGTTAAAGCTGCCACTAAGCGAGGTGTTTAAGGCTATAAACAGTTCGCTCATGCGTTCATCACCACGTACTTCTGCGGTTAAGCGATAACCATCCATCTCAGGCATTTCGGCATCGGTAATCATTAGTAAGATTTCATCGTAAACTGATTTACCTTCATCGGCCCAAGCTTTTAGCATGTTCAAGGCCTGTAGCCCATTTTCAGCTTCTATAATCTCCATGCCGAGCTGGCCTAGAGTGGCTTTTACTTGACCGCGGGCGGTTGAAGAATCGTCAACTACCAATACTCGCTTACCATTAAGCAGATGTGAGACTTCTTCGTCTAAGGCTTCGTCTGAAATTGCGATGTTGTAACTGACGATTTCTGCCAGCACTTTCTCTACGTCAATAATTTCTACAATTCGGCTGGCTTCTTCATGTTCGATACGGGTGATTGCGGTGAGGTAGTTACTGCGCCCTACCGAGCTTGGTGGAGGTAAAATATCTTTCCAAGATGTATTCACAATGTGCATTACTTCGCCCACCATGAAACCTTGAACGCTGCGATTATACTCAGTGATGATCAGGTTACAGTCGACTTTGGCTTCTTCTTTGGCCGGTGGCATTTTTACCGCAGCACGTAAATCAATAACCGGAATGGAATGACCACGAATGGTTACTACCCCACTAATGTGTGAGTGAGAACCCGGTAGTTTGTTCATGCGAGGTAACTTAACCACCTCTTTAACTTTAAATACGTTTATCGCAAACAACTGCATAGAGTTGAGTTTAAAAATCAACAGTTCTAAACGGTTCTCGCCGACAAGTTTGGTGCGTTGATCCACTGTGGCTAAAACACTAGACATACTACTCAACCTATTCCATGTTAGATAATTACTTCATTATAGTCACCACACCCCACTGAGCAAAAACGCAAGTAGCTGTAGAGACTTGATTTAGCGGGCTAGAACACAATTTTAGCTGTTTTCTTGGAAAAAATTCACAACAAAGACTCAACAAAGCACCACAAGATTGCTGCATCTTTTAGCATTTTCATTACAATAGCCTTCTTTAAAAATCATGCTCTGGGATTACGCCCCACAAGGCAGGAAGCTAAGTCTATGAAAGAAATAACTATTTGTGCCCTTTATAAATTTGTTCGCCTAGATAATTATAAAGAACTGCAAGAACCGCTATTAGCCTTAATGAAACAACAACAGGTACGCGGCACATTATTACTGGCCGAAGAAGGCATAAATGGCACCATTGCCGGTCCAGACACTGGCATAAGCACGGTGTTGGCTTGGCTTAAAAGCGATAGTCGATTAAGCCAACTTACCGACAAACGCTCATACAGTGAGCAGCAGCCCTTTAACCGCTCTCGAGTTAAGCTCAAAAAAGAGATTGTAACCATGGGGGTGGAGGGCATAGACCCGAACCATGTGGTTGGATCTTACGTTAAACCTGAAGACTGGAACGCCTTAATTGCTGATCCAGAAGTGATGGTGGTTGATACCCGCAACGACTACGAAATTCAACTCGGTAGTTTTAAGCATGCGGTAAATCCGCATACCGATACCTTTCGCGAATTCCCAGACTATGTCGCTGAAGAACTCGACCCAGAAAAACACAAAAAAGTAGCAATGTTTTGCACTGGCGGCATTCGCTGTGAAAAATCCACCGCTTACTTAAAAGAGCAAGGTTTTGAAGAAGTTTATCATTTAGAAGGCGGTATTCTTAAATACTTAGAAGACGTCCCTGAAGAGAACTCCTTATGGCAAGGTGACTGCTTTGTATTTGATGAGCGGGTAACCGTAGATCACCAGTTACAGCCCGGTGACTACGAACTCTGTAGCGGCTGCAGAATGCCAATCTCGCCCAGTGATAAGCAAAGCGACAAATTTGAGCAAGGTGTTAGCTGTCCACATTGCCACGACAGCCTAAGCGACGAGCAAAAAATGCGTTTTAGAGAGCGTGAAAAACAAGTTCGCTTAGCTAAGCAGCGCGGTGAGCAACATGTGGGGATGGAAGCGGCAGAGCATAGCCAACAGCGCCGAGAACAAAAGCTGCAACTTCGCCAAGCGCAACGAGCCGATAAAAAATAGCGAGTAATTGGGGCTTGTTAGCTATCGACTAACAAGCCTTACTCGATTACTTAGCCTTTAAGCGGTTATTTACGTCGCGACTACTGCGAATAAGTGCTTCGCCACCACTGGCTTTATCTGATTTAGCTAGGCGATCGTAGAGCACCACATTCACTGTGGCGGCCAAGTTCAAACACCCCTTGGTGGGAACATAAACCACTTCATCAGCCTTATCGACTAAAGCTTGGCTAATGGAGCCATCTTCGGGGCCAAAAACATATAAGGCCTGCTCTGGGTGAACAAACTCCGGTAAAGGCGTAGCCCCTTCGGCCAGCTCGATACACACCAGTTTTAGCTCATCGCCAACTTGTTCTGCGAGTTGATCAACCCCAGTTAGTGGAATATTCAAACTTTGGTTTTTAGTATCGGTATTAAAGCGGGCTGCGCGAGCATAACGCTGGCCGGTGTAATAAACCGCAGTAGCGCCAAAACACCCAGCGGCGCGCATTACCGAACCCACATTGCTGGGACTTTTAGGGTTAACTAATCCAATTTGAACTAACTTTTGAGACATAAAAACCTATAGGGAACGCTTTACTGATTACTGCAAAATTAACGAGGCGAAATTGTACCTGAGTTTACTGCCTCGCCCCACTCACTAGAGCAAACTATTTAACCTGAGATCAGGTTATTTAGGCGAATCAGCCCATGGATCTGCACTATTACTCTGGTTAGATTTCTCAGTCTTAGGTTTTGCGCTGCGAGCTTTAGCAGGTCGGCTAGGTCTAGCTTTCGGCTTAGGTTTGTTTTGCACTTGAGGTTTGGCGGTAATATCTATCACCACTGGCGAGCGGGGCTTTTGATCTAAGGGCACTAGGCGATCGCGCGGCGGCAGTGCATATTGAACATCATCGGGACGCGGCAAATGCTTAAAACGATAAAGATAAAAGCTCTCTACTTTTTCGCGAGCCCAGTCGGTTTTGCGCAGAAACTTAAGGCAAGACTTAGTATTTGGGTTATTGCGAAAGCAATTCATATTCAAGGCAAACGCTAAGGTTTCCCAGCCGTAATGCTCAACAATTTCATCGAGCAGCACTTCCAGCTTTAAGCCGTGCAAGGGGTTGTTTTGTTGCAAATCGTTCATCAAGTTTTCCAATATTTAGCGCTTGAATTAAACGGTAATTGTAGCAGAGCCATGCCCTAGCTTTTAGACCTTGCGCATGCCTTTAGTCATTCTTCGCTTTGCCCAACGCTCATTAATCGCCAGAGCAGCTAATATAATAGCGGCACCAATGCTTAAGCGCATAATGTCGGCATCATGGTTCCAAATAAGCAAGTTTACTGCAATGCCGGCCGGAATAAGCAAATTATTAGCCACGGCCAACGCACCAATATTGACTAAGGTAGCCCCCTTATTCCAAGCAAAGTATCCCAAACCAGAGGCTATTGTGCCCAAATACACCAATACTCCCCACTGGGTTGCGGTAGTAGGCAAACGTTCTGGATTGCCCATCGCCAAATAGGCAATCACAGCCACTACCAAAGCACCTACAAAGAACCAAGCAAATACTGTTTGCTGAGCCAAGAGCTTAGGCTCCTTGGCCATTATGCGTTTATAAGCCACCTGCCCAGTGGCAAAGCAAAGATTAGCCCCTTGCACCAATAAAAAGCCAGTCACAAAACCTTGGTCTATCCCTTCATAACGGATCGCCACCGCACCTAAAGTAGCGATAAAAGCACTTAACAAAAACTGCCAATTAAAACGTCGCTCAAAAGCATCATTCACCAAGGTGACGTAAATGGGAGTCATCACTGTAAACAGCAATACTTCGGGAACCGACAAGAACAAGAATGACTGATAATAAAAGCCATACATGCAGCCTAGTTGAATAGCCCCCACCAGCATAAGTTTAAGCGCTAGTGCTCGGCTAACCTGCTTAGGTTTTAGAAAAGGCAGAAACACCAAGGTGGCTAAAGCAACTCTCATTAACACCGAGAACCACGCGTCTACTTGGCCAGCTAAATACACGCCAATTAAACTAAAAGAAAAAGCCCACAATAAAGTGATAGATAGTAAGTACTGCATACAAGTCTTTGATAATAAACAAAGGCTAGAGTGTAATGGCTATTGGCTGTAAACCAAGTAAAAGTTCAAACAATTCAACGTTGATTTAAACCTAGTTCTTTCTGTATTTTTTTGGTTAGGCCAAGAGAAACAATGCGATGAGACTCTGTGATGGAGTATCTTAGCTGCTCATCTATAGCGGAGGCTCTACATTAGGCGTTTTAATTGAAGAATGACTAAATCCATTTCCCCCTCTCTCAACAGCAAGGCAAAGAAACCATCCCTTGCCGTGAAAGAGCGTATCGACTCAAGCTAAATGCCTAGAACCAGCATTAGCTAGCAAATAGCAATTAGATCATTACCTAGAAGCGATAATCTAAAGAAACAGTGTAAGTATTGCTATAAGGAAAAGATAGCGATGTAGATTCTCCACTTTCTCTAGTGAAGCCTTCGGAATAACTCTCAAACATATGACGATACTGAACATCTACAGATAGGCTTTCAGTTAACTTGTATTGCATGCCAAGCTGTAAGCCGTAGGTAAAATCGGTTTTACTTGATTGATGAGAATAACGCGAGCTTGGATTACCATCTTGCGGCTTGTGTTCTATCGATAGCTTAGCCTTGTTATTCACTAGCCCCACTGTAGCCCCACCAAACAAAGAGAAATTTTCACTCAATGGATGAAGATAGTCATACGAAAGTAAGTATTCGTTCTGCGCCAATTGGGCTTTAGAATCAAAATGGCTTGGATACTCTCCTAAAGCATTGCGATAGACAGTAGCGTCGCTCATGTAGTTTATCGTTGCAGTAACACGGTGGTTCTCACTTAAATACACACCACCACGAACGTGGATAGCAGCTCGCCCAGCATCAGTCGAATAATTACTTAACAGTGTGTCTGAAGCATCAACTTTCACATTTTGATAGCCAGCACCACCACCAATAAAAAATTCATTGGCCAATACAGAATGGCTGGTCAAGCCGCCAATTACTAATGCCAATAACGTATTTTTCATAATGTTTCCTAATTAACTCAGTAAATTGGCGACATTATTATTTGATACATTTTGCAGTTCTAATTAGTAAATCAAATCAAGATCATAAGCTATACTTATCACAAAGCTAAAACTCATAAGAGAACCTAAGTTCCGGATGAAATGAAAATGAATAACAACCTTTACCAGCAATTAGACTTAAACCTACTGAGAACCTTTTTGATCTTATATGAAGAACTAAACATGCGTAGAGCAGCTGAACGCTTATTTATATCGCAACCGGCCGTAAGCCAAGCCTTAAAAAAATTACGCTACCACTTCAATAATGAATTATTTGTAAAAGTATCTGCTGGCCTTGAAGCCACTGCATTTGCAGATGAACTAAAAGCCGATATTTATCCACACCTGTCGGGCTTAGAAAGTGTTATAAACAAAAACATCGAACTTGATCTTCAATCACTAAATCAAACTCTCGAAATAGCTCTTTCGCCAGTAGTAATGGCTTGCCTTTCTGGCTCTCTGTATAAAGCCATAACCAAACAAGCCCCAAACGCCAAGTTAGTATTAACTGCGTGGTCTAACTCAACACTTGAAGATATAAGAAAAGGAAAAACGCTACTTGGTGTGAACTACGATTTAAAACACCCCAAAGAGCTATATAGTAAGCGCCTTGTTCAACTCGAAGGACGAGCAATTGTTAGACAAGGTCACCCCTTAGCAGCTCAAACTGTCACCCTAGCTGAATTAGCAAAGTACGACATTGCGTCAATGATCATCCCAGGTTGGAACGATAATTTTGTTTGGTTACAAAAGGTTATGGAAGAAAAAGGCTTAACTAGTAGGGTCGGCTTTCGGTCTGAAATAATGATGGCACTGATTGATGTTGTACTACACACGAACATGTTTTTACCTCATTCAAACTTATTTCCTCAGGAGTTTTATCCCAATTTAAGAGTCTTAAAAATAGAACAAAGCCAGTTGATTTATAATGAAAGCATACAAAGCTTGTATCACATCAAGAACCGCAACAACCCCGTACAACTATGGTTAAGCCAACTCATTAAAAAGGTTCTCGAAGAACAATTGCTGGCTAACAAAGACTAAATTTGATGGTGAATAATTGATGCTGATTAAGCTCAAATTCGAGTTTTAATTTAGTTAAAAACCTGCCAAAGTAGCGCTCTATTTTTTGCTGAGGTTTTACCATGTTTTACAGCCCATCTGAGGCATTTAACGCCTATTTAAGCATTCCTGAACGTATGCCTAAAAATATTCCGGTAGAGAAGTGTCAAACCATTGATAGCATTACTGATATCGTAGACGAAGTTGATGTTTTTTTATTTGATGCCTACGGCGTATTAAATGTTGGTGGAACAGCGATAGATGGAGCTAAACAGCAAATCGATAAGTTACGACAAGCTGGCAAAGTAGTAATGGTGGTCACCAATGCCGCCACCCAAAACAAGCAGCAACTGTTTAACAAGTTTGTTCAGCTTGGTTTTGATTTTAGTGACCAAGAGATCGTAAACAGCCGAGAAGTATTGCTGCAATACATGGATTTACACAGCGACTCGCGCTTAGGGGTAATCACCCTCCCTGAGTTTCGCTTAGATATTCAACGCCCTTGTTTATACCCAGAGGACCAAGAGTTTTGGCAAGCCGAAGAGTTCTTGTTTTTAAGTGGGCAGGCTTGGAATGAAAGCTTACAACAGCGTTTTATTACCGAGCTTAATCACAACCCTCGCAGAGTGTGGGTGGGCAACTCTGACCTAGTTGCGCCCCTAGAAGATGGTGTATCACAAGAGCCCGGTAGTTTTACCCTTACCCTACCTAAAGAGCTGTACCCTAACGTTCGCTGTTTTGGTAAACCTTATGCGCCAATATTTGAAGAAGCACTCAGCCGAATAAAACAAAGCTATGGTGAAGTAAATCCGCAGCGCATAGCAATGATTGGCGATACTCTGCATACCGATATACTGGGTGGCAATGCGATGGGTTTTAAAACCGTACTGGTCACACAGCACGGCTTTTTGCGTGGTTTAGATGTTGCAGAGCATATAGCTAAAAGCCAAATTACCCCGCACTATCAGCTAGCCTCTATCTAAGTCTTACAGCCCGTGAGAGCGGATTGGCTAAACGGGCCTTACTCTCAACTTAGTGAACAGTAGCCTCTGCTTGAGTAAGAAAAGCCTGCAAGGTTTGGCATTTTTGCTGACGCTGTTGGCTATCAAGCTGGCCCCACTCCTGCTCCGCAACGTGAACTAGGTTAGACACCACCGAATCCATCGGTTTATCCTGCTGTTTAGCCATAGCGGCAACTTCTTCTCGCCCTAGTTTAATCGCTTCTTGATTACCCAATCTCCAGGCTTGAAAGTCACCTGTTAAACTTTTGTTTCCCGGTTTTGCTGCGCAAAGGCCACTTAGTGAATGATAAATAATCGACTGAGCAAATAATTGCTGATTTGAAGACTCCGAAGCTTGTGGAAATGCTGCTGCGGGCAAACTCACTAGCACACTAAGCGTTGCAACAACACTGAGGCAAAATGGCTTAATCATTGGTTTATCCTTTTCCAAATGCGATTTACTAGGGGCTGTTTATCTTTCGAGCTGATTTTTGCAGCTGTTTGTGGACTATTTATACAAGGCAGAAGCTTTGATGTGTAGTGAGCCTACATGAGAAGCTGATAACGCAGTAGAAATAAGCCACAAACGCTGCCCGAAGGGTTCGGCTAAAATTGTTTTATGCTTTGTTAAGGCCTGTTTACTTAGAATGCTAGGCTACACACTCCTTGCCGCGCCTAAAACGATTTTTTCACGAACAAAATTTAATCGCGAAAGATAAACAGCCCCTAGCCTAAGTGAATAATCGAGCGCTTGCAGTAGAAACACTGGTTCTCATGACATGCATCAACTGAGGAGTGATTTTAAGCTTTGCAACTGCTCACTCGCAGCTTCAAAGTCATACTCAGCTGCGGCCTTGTTAATGCCTAACAATTGCTTTTTCACCTCGGGCGGAAAAGCAAGCTCTGCTAGTTCATCAATTCGCTCTACTGCATCAACGTCGCACTCTTCCAACTGTGCTTCTAGGGTACTCACTTCAGCCTTAAGTTGCTGCAGGTTGTTTTGTTCCTGACTGTCGTCTTCAGCTATCTCATGAGCAGTGCCTTTAGGCAGTATCAAGTCTATTTCTTGAAAGACCAACTCTAACAAAGTGCTTACATCTGACAATAAAGACTGGATCCGCTCGTGACTATTTTTATAACTGTTGCTGCCCTCTGCCGACAAGATACTGGCAGCAACCGCTTCAAGTTCGGCAGCTGCGGCTTGCAATGAAAGCGCTCCAATATTCCCAGAGTTACCTTTTAGAGTATGAATTAAACGTGTAGCTAATACCCAGTCTGACTCACCGCAGGCTTGCTCAAACTGTTCCGCAAAACTGCGCTGGTTGATGCTAAATTTATTCAGCAGTTTGAAGTACAAGTTGGCGTTGCCATTACAGGTTGCCAAACCAGCAGCCTGATCAATAATCTCGGGATTTAACCCTTCGGTAATCCCCGAAGGCACTGGCTCTTCTTGCGCACTAACAGGTGCTGTTTGTTGCAAACCAGAAGCGCTAATCCACTCGGCCATGGTGTTTATCATAGCTTCTACATCAATAGGTTTGCTGATGTAATCATTCATGCCCGCGCTTATCACTCGCTCTCGGTCGCCACTCATAGCGTTAGCTGTCATGGCGACAATGGCGATTTCCAAATCAAACTCGCGGATTTTTTGGGTGGCAGTGTAGCCATCCATAACCGGCATTTGAATATCCATTAATACCCCATCAAAAGAGCTATGACGAAGTTTCTCGAGAGCCAATTTGCCGTTTTCTGCCAGCTCGCAACTTACTCCAATGCTATTAAGCAGCTCTATGGCTAAGTCTTGATTAAGTTCGTTATCCTCCACCAGCAGCACGTGTGCTCCTTGCAGCTTTTGCTTGGCTAAAGTGAGTTTGTCGCTCAACTTGGCAAGCGGGGTATATAAAGCGACATCGCGGCCACTTACCTGCGCTATCGAATTAAATACCTCTGAGGCAGTAATCGGTTTAGCTAAATATGCACTAACGCCAGCATCTTCACTTTGCGCTTTAAAGCGGGCATGGTCATAAGCCGACACCATAATAAATTTAACCGGATGACTGCCAGCCTCTTGGCGAATAGCTTCACAGGTAGCCACCCCATCCATATCTGGCATATTCCAATCAACAATTGCCACATCGTACTTATCTGGGTTTTCAGCCACTAATGCCTGCGCCTCGGAACCAGCATGCACCACGCTAACTTCTGGGCCAAAAGACGACACGATAGAGGCCATAATTTCAGCCGCACTTTCATTATCATCCACCACTAAAATGCTCATATTTTCTAAGCTGGTTGGGCTAATTGCACTGCGCATGACGGGCCGTTCATGGTTTAACTTAAACCACGCAGTAAACAAGAACTCGGTGCCTTCACCCAAGGCGCTCTCTAGCCAAATGTCACCTTCCATTAGCTCAACTAATCGCTTACAAATAGTTAAACCTAAGCCGGTTCCGCCGTATTGACGAGTGGTAGAGGCATCCGCTTGAGTGAACGATTGAAACAGTTTTTGTTGTTGCTCGGGCGAAATACCAATACCCGTGTCGCGCACCGAAAACTGCAATTTGGCACGGTTGGTTTGCTGTTCCAATAACTTAACTGAGAAAGCAATTTCGCCCTGCTCTGTAAACTTAATCGCATTGCTGGCTAAGTTAGTGAATATTTGCCCTAAGCGAAGCGGATCACCCATTAGGTTATGCGGCACCGAAGGCTCGACTACTGTGAGCACCTCAACCCCTTTATCCTGAGCCTTTAACTCGATTAAATTGAGCTGATTTTGCAAGATATCTTGAATGCTAATATCTAAGCATTCCATGTCTAGTTTGCCAGCTTCTATTTTCGAGAAATCGAGAATATCGTTAATGATCCCAAGCAAAGAAGCCGCAGCATGGGAGACTTTATTTAGGTAACCGCGAGTTTTGCGGTCCAGCTCCGCATTTAGCGCCAAGTGAGTCATGCCAATAATGGCATTCATTGGGGTACGAATTTCATGGCTCATATTGGCCAAGAAATCAGACTTAGCTTTGTTGGCATTGTCGGCTTCATCAATGGCCAAGCTCAGCTGATTATTCAGATCTTTAAGTTCACTAATGTCGTAACACCAAAACAATACCGCTGGCTGGTCTTTAAACTGGGTATTTAAGTAGTTAGCCGAGCCGATAAATTGACTGCCATCGGTGCGTTTAAAATTCATTTCAACATTGGCAACAGCTTCTCCTTGCGCCAATTTTCGATAGCATTCATCGCGCTGGCTAATATCACAATAAATATTGGTAACTTGAAAATCATCCAGCTCGTTTGCTTCCACCCCAAACATGTCACGGCAGGTTTTATTGGAAAAAACAGTTTTGTTATTTTGTACAATAGCCACCCCAATCGGCGCAGCATTGAGCATATCGAACAGCAGTTGCTCACGTTGTTGAATTTTTTGCTCTGCTAACTCTCTCGCTTTGATATGTGAGGCCAGCTTTCGGTTCCAAAACAGCGTTAAAAATATTAATACCAAGGCACCCATAGAAATTTGAGTAACCAAACCGTAGTCTACTTTTTCAACCAGTTTGTTAGGTACCCAGCTTAAAGTAATATCATCACTTTGCTGTTGGCTTACGGCATCAATCGCTTTATTAATGATGCTATGTAACAAAGGCTCTGACTTAATCACAAACAAAGTAGATACAATCTCTCGGTCAAAGTCAGCCGCGATCGCCATCTGGCTGTAACCACGCGTTTGAATCAGGTAGTTAAGCACCAACAAGCTATCAACCATGCCGTGATATTCACCATCGGCCACAGCGATAAAACCTTGCTCGGTGTTTTCTGGGTATTGCCAGTCAATATCGGGATAACGATTAACAATACTGCGGGTTTGCGAAGCTCCTTTTATAATGCCTATTTTCTTACCCGCCAACTGCTCAGCTGAACCAAAAAAGCCATCTCGCTCTAAGCCCATGTAGGCCAACTCGCTTTCCACCAAAGGCAGCGCAGGATGATAATCCAACTCTAACCATTTATTATTAAGTGCCGCAGATACCAGCTTTACCTCGCGATTTTGAATCAACTTAAGAGAATCTTGCCAACTCTCGACGGGCACGGGTTTAAACGTTAACCCCGTGCTCACACTTAATAGCTGCAAGTAATCAGCCACTATCCCAATGTAGTTGCCATCTTCATCGAAGGCTTCATAGGGTAAAGCAGAAGGATCAACAGCTACCGCAACTTCAGGATTATCAGCCATCCAGGCTAATTCTTCTTTGGTGAAGTTGATTTGTTGGCCAGACAATTGGTGGCGCTCGTAACTGTCTCTTAGAACGGCCGTTTGCTCTTCGTTTAATAAAGTAAATCGACTGATATTTGGAATGCTGGGGCTACCAATTTGCGAGGAGCTTGTAGCCTCAAAATACAGAATAACCTCTCCCACTTTATCGGGGTTGTTGTTATGCACAAAATAGCTCTCTTTAGACAGCTTGCTCAGGTGGCTAATCTGCAGCACGTCAACCTCTTTGAGTTGACCGTCTATTTCCTGAGCTTTAAATATCACCTTAGGTGGGGAGTCTGAACTAACAACAATGGCTTTTATATTCGAGTTTTTCTGAAAAACACCCACGATATGTTTAATGATTTTAAGGTCATCATTGAAAATATGTGGCGCAAGCAGATCACTCAATAAACTGGCGCGCTTTATTTGATTACTAAAGTCTGATTTGGCGTATAAGTCATTCAGTTTGGAGTAATCAGCACTTTGCTTAAACTCCTGTAATGCTTGATTAAAAATGTCGCGATAATATTCATTTCTAAATGCAACGGCGTAACCCACGTCGGCTTGCTCAAAGATGTCGTGAACCACAAAATCACTTTGCAGTAAGGCCGTTAATCCCGAATGTTTTATCGTCCACTCCAGCAAGTTTTGGTCTGCGATAATCACTTGAGCATTACCAGAAAAGAACTGCTCCAAGGATTGCTCTTGAACACCATATTCTTGATAGTTCGAGGATACCTTAGCAACGCCGGCTAAGGACTTACCTAGCACCTCTGATGCGCCCTCAAAAGCCGTTACGCTAAACTCAGCAAGCTGAGAGACCTTAGTAATATTGAGCTGGTCGGTTTTACGGGTTAATGCCACATTGTGAAACTGCACAATGTTATCGGAATAAAATAACTCATCATCTTCTTTTGCCACTAAGCCGGCAGAAAAATCTAAGCTTTGATCCTCACTTAATATTTCATGAGCCCGCACAGTAGGAATTTGTTCTATGTCCCCTAGTTGATAACCAATAGAGGATAAGACTTCGCGAACGATTTCCAGCTCTAGGCCCACTTCAGAACTTTGATCATACATGTAGGGTGGTCGGCCAAAACCAAATGCTCCCGGCAGCAACTGCTGAGACGAACTATCTGT
The DNA here is from genome assembly GCF_019670125.1 of Agarivorans aestuarii. Lineage (NCBI taxonomy): Bacteria > Pseudomonadati > Pseudomonadota > Gammaproteobacteria > Alteromonadales > Alteromonadaceae > Agarivorans > Agarivorans aestuarii. The sequence continues at coordinate 1,212,212 of NZ_AP023033.1, read as the reverse complement.
TAACCAACGCCCACGAATTTTGTTGCGGGTAGCGATGTCTATTTTTTTGATTGATTTGTCGATGATGGATAGCAATACAGGAGAGTGTTTAGCCAAGCCCATATGAATAGGAATGTTTTTCCGCCCCAACACCACAGAGTTATTTTTAATGTTGCTTAAACGCAACTTGTTTTTGATATACAGCGCGGAACTCAGCTCAGCAATAGCCGCGTAGGCTTCGCCGTCGGCCACAGCTTGTAGCGTATGCGACAGCTCTGGATAGGTTTTAAACTTTAGCTGGGGAAAGTTTGTTTTTAACCAATTTACTTGCTCAAACCCTTCAACAATGGCAACCACTTTTCCGGCTAAATCATCAACACTGGCAATGGTAGGAACATCGCTTTGGGTAAAGACATATTCGGTATGTAGCAAAAATGGATGCGAGTAATTAACAAAGTCTTGTTTGGCTGAATCTAAGTACATCATTGGAATCAAAGAGAACTCGCCGTTTTTTAGGCCCTGCAACATGTCTTTCCATTGCATACCCAGTGTGTAATCGAAACGAAGCCCAGAAATTTCTTCAATAACATCAAGGTACGAACGAGTCACTCCATCAAAATCACCTTGAAGGTTAATAAATGCATAGGGGTAAAAGTTTGCATCGGGGGCTACTGATACCACCGTATTCTCAGCAATCCATTGTTTTTCTTGTTGAGTAAACTCTTCAACTTGAGATTGAGACCAAGCGTTGGCAGCTAGCAGTAAACTTAATATCGCTACAATTGCAGCGGTGATTCGGCTCAGCATATTCCTTTATCCAAGTCTGATGTGTAATTTCAACGGGCATTTAAGCTGATGATTTACTGCATGAAGTAGAGAGCTACTTGGCTTAAATACTCACTAAAAGAGTAGTCTATTACTTGGAAGCTGCCGAATAGAAAGTGAGATTTGCGGCGATACAATTCACATTAATGATAAGTATAGAAATATGGCAGCTGACGCTGCCAAATCAGTCAATATCGTTTAATTTGCCGGAGAACTTTTAATCCAATTTAGATTAAAAGTTCCCCTGTAGGTTCAGGCACTGGGCAAATCAAACCAAAGCGCTTCTAGGGCATAGCTTTCCGTTTTTATGCTTAAGGCTTCTTCACCTGATACACCTACCCCATCGCCGGGCCTAACCGTATAAGCACTGCCAGAAGCTTGCTGCAAGTTTGCTGCACCGCTTACCACATGCAAATAACCACACGCTTTCATCACTTCTAATTCAAATTGGCTATTCGGCTTAAGTGCAAGGCGATAGAGAGCAGCGTCTTGATTCATAATTAGCGAACCATCACGGCCATCAGGAGTGACAAGTGGGGTTAGCAATTCCCCTTGGCTAATCCGCGCTTGCTGGTAGGCAGGAGCCAAACCAGTTTGCTGCGGTTTAATCCAAATTTGCAAAAACTCTAAGTCATCAACATCAGAGCAATTAAACTCGGAATGACTAAGCCCAGTGCCTGCACTCATGACTTGAATATCACCGGCAGGAACTTGATAACGATTACCCATGCTATCTTTATGCTCAACGGCGCCATGGGTTACGTAGGAAATGATTTCCATATCTTTGTGTTGATGGGTGTCAAAACCCTTACTGGGCGCAACACTATCTTGATTAATAACTCGCAATACTGAATACCCCATGTGTTTGGGGTCGTAATAATTGGCAAAGGAAAAACTGTGCTGGCTTTTAAGCCAACCTAAATCAACAGATCCGCGTTCACGTGCGGGTCGAAAATAATGCATACCCTACTCCACTTCTCTTGCTCGTGTTAGTAATTAAGCTTTAATAAGCTATACGCAGTTATTCATAAGATCGTTTTAAACAGTGTGGCTGTTAAGCCTTAAAGATCCAAGACCTGATTTGTCTCAATAGTTATTCAAGTAATTGTGGGGTTCGCCCACATCATTTGCTATTATTTAGCCGATTTTTAGTCAATAGCGAGGATACAAAATGATTGTAATCACACCTTTTCGGGCTCAGGAACAAGCGTAACTCTGTTACTCCTGCTCAGCCCGGTTATTACCGGGGCGTAACAACGACCCCTATATTCTTTTTATAGCACAACTGTGCTTGGGGTAATCTCAAATGGGTATTTCTTTTTCTCTATCTCAACTTGGATGGAAACCCTTTTTTCAACAACAACTTAATTTAGACGAACTAAGTTCGTACACTGCTGCGCGCGTATTTGAACAGCACCGCAGTGAATATTTGGTCGCCAGTGAACTTGGCTTACAACGCATCACCATTCACCCAAATATGCCTAAAATGGCCGTAGGTGACTGGTTATTGTTAGAGCAAGCCAATACACTCGAGGCTAAATTTGTAAAGCAACTCGAACCCGCTACCTTATTTAGCCGTAAGGCAGTAGGTACCCGTGCAGAATTACAGCTAATTGCCGCCAATGTAGACACGGTATTTATCGTATGTTCATTGAACAATAACTTTAATCTAAGCCGTATTGAACGTTATTTGGCCTTAGCTAATGAAGCAAAAGTAGACCCAGTAGTGGTGCTAACTAAAGCCGATACTTGTGACGACGTACCCAGCTTTATCCAGCAAGCACAAAAGCTTGATCCCATGTTAATGGTTGAAGCAGTCAACTCGCTGGATGCCAACGAGGTGGCCAAACTTAACCCTTGGTGTAAGCAGGGCCAAACGGTTGCCTTTATGGGCTCTTCTGGGGTGGGTAAATCTACCCTTATTAATACGCTGTTAGGTGAACAAACTAGCCAAACAGGGGAAATTAGAGAAGCCGATAGTAAAGGTAGGCACACAACCACGGCGCGCTCAATGCATCTAATGGAGAACGGCGGCTTACTGCTAGACACTCCCGGTATGCGTGAGCTACAACTCAGCGATTGTGAAGAAGGGGTAAATGCCACCTTCAACGATATTACTGAGCTCGCCGAGCAATGTAAGTTCGCCGATTGCCAACACAACAGTGAGCCCGGCTGCCAAGTGCAACAAGCCATAAGCCAGGGCTTACTCGATGAAAGGCGCTTAGTGAACTACCACAAACTAATGCGCGAGCAACAGTTTAACGCCGCCAGCCTAGCTGAGCGACGAGCCACCGATAGAGACTTAGGCAAGTTTTATCGACGTGTTCAAAACAGTGTTAAGCAGTTGAAACAACGCGGGTAAACCTTATAGGCGATAGCGCATTGCTATCGCCTATCTTCCAACCATCTTATCTATCAATAAGTCACCTAAAACTGTGTACTAACACTGATTTTTTCTATTCATGCTCAGATAAACTCTTAAGCGATGGCGTTTTAGCTTGAGGAAATAGACTGTGAAACGAGTATTACTCAGTGTGTGTTTAATTGCTAACGGCAATGCCCAAGCGGGCGATTTGCAAATCCCTTCTGCCCAACGCTGGCTTGATAGCGTAGAGAACGAGCTGGCTCCTTTTTGGCTGCACCAAGATGCCCATGGTTCACCGATAGGTAACTTCCCAACTTTTCGTTGTAACGATGGCTCGGCTTTTACTCAAGCTACCCCCTGTTCTGAGCTCAACGCAGCTCCCAGCTGGATGAAGCCCCATTTGGGAGAAAGCTACACCCGCATGCAGGCTAGGCACACCTTTGTTTATGGCGTGATCTTTCACCTCACTGGTGATAAGCAGGCCTTGCAACTCGCCAAGGCTGGCGTTGACTACTTACGCACGCATTTACTAGAAGAGCAAGGTTCAGTAGTGAGCGTGACCGAAAACGGACAATCAAAATTTTCAGCTAAACAACGTACCACTCAAGACCTTGCCTACGCTCAATTAGGCATGGCCTTTTACTACTACTTAACTGGCGATAAAGCAGTACTCAACGACTTACTAAAAGTTAAAGATTATATATTTGATAAATATTGGGACGAGCAACAACAACGCTTGCGCTGGGTAAATGCGGCATCCACCAACGGCACTGGAGAAGAAGTTGAGCTTGTGGCGCAACTCGACCAAATAAACGCCTATATGTTGCTAATATCGCCATTGTTACCAGAACCTCACAAAAGCCAGTGGGATAATGATCTTTCTAAACTGCTTAACACCATCACGCAGCAGTTTCTGCGCCCCGATGATTTTCGTTTTTGGGGAACCAAGCACGGCGATAATTACCAACCAGACTCTGCCCGCCATAATGATTTTGGTCACACGGCTAAATCTTGGTGGATGAGTTGGTTAGCCGCCGAGTATTTAGGCCAACAGCAACTAGTTAGCCAAAGTAAGCAAGGCCTTCAGGCCACCTTGCAAGCCGCCTTTATTGAACAAGGCGAAGGCGGATGGCGTCGCTTGCCCAATGGCGCTCCAGCTATTTGGTGGGAATATGCAGAGCTAAACCAAGCGGCAGCAAGCCTAGCTTTAGTTGAACCTGAGGCTAAACGTTACCTAGCCAATACCTATCCACAATGGTTTGAGCGCTTTATCGCCGAAGATGGCGGCACCTATCCGGTTGCCAATCAGGGGCTCAAAATTCATCTTTGGAAAAGTGATTACCACGCGCTCGAGCATGCACTCGTCGCCTATCTCACTAGTGCTCAACTAAATGGCGAAAGTGCCCGTTTATACTTTGCCATGCCCGCAGAGCAAGCCGCTTTGCGCCAACCTTATTTTTATCAAGCAAAAACAAGCCAAGCAAAAGCCTTTGGTAACTGGCAAGGTTTAGCCATTAGCCAAGTTAACTACCAAGATATTGGCATTAAGCGAGCAAAATAGCCTGTAAAACAACTTGGCCGACTAAAACTGTTCGGCCAAGTGTTTAAAGCGCTCTTAATAATAACGCCCTCTTCTACAAGCACCTCGTAACTCCACCTGTCCTTAACTCACAAACATGCTGAAACCCGATGAAACAAAACATCCCCAAGCTACGAAGTGTTACCATCGATAAGGGTTTAATGAGATGAGATAATCCCATTCAGTGGGCATGTGTAGCAAAGGAACAAGAATGTCGAAGCAATATACTGTGGAATGTATTTGGCAAGCCGAAGCGCGTTTAGGCGAAGGCGTTGTATGGATAGAGCAAGAGCAAGCGCTCTATTGGGTAGACATTCTTAAAGAAACTTTACACCGCTATCAGCCAAGTTCAGGAGAACAACAAAGCTGGTCGCAAAAGCCAATGATTAGCGCAGTTTTACCGACCCAAATACCCGGAGAAAGCACCACCTTTGTCGCCACCTATGCCGACGGCGTTAAACTGTTACGCGACGGAACGGTTTATCCTTTACTCGACCCAGAACCTCAGTTACCAGACAACCGCCTTAATGATGCCTGGGTTGCCCCAAATGGTGATCTTTGGTTAGGTTCAATGGATTGCCAAATTAAACAAGACTCAGGAAAATTTTACCGCTTAACGCCAGCGCTTAGCCTTAGCTCATTGAGTGAAAAATACTGGGTCACCAATGGCCCAACCTTCTGTGATAAACAAGGCTACGGCTATTTTGTAGATACCGAAAACTTTGCCATTCTTCGTAGCAAGTTAACTGATGATGGTGATGCATCAACATTAGAGCCTTGGCTGAAGATTGACCGCAGCTTTGGTAACCCCGACGGAATCACTATCGACGCAGAGCAACACATTTGGGTTGCCCACTATAACGGCGCTCAAGTAAGTCGCTATACGCCGGAGGGAAAACTAGAACGGCAAATTGCCATTCCAGCGCTTAATGTCACTAAATGTGCCTTTGGCGGACCAAACTTAAGCACCTTATATGTAGTGAGCGCTCGTGAAGGCATGAGTGAACAACAGCTGCGCGATTATCCGCTAAGTGGCGGCGTTTTTGCCATAGAACTTGATGATATTAAAGGTGTAACAACACCAGCGTTTGCTATCAAAGAATATCCGGCGCCTTAAAGACTAACCACACCTGTAGGCTCAAGCGCTAAGGCTTGAGCCCATGAACTATTTGCTCTTACTGTTCCGTTTCCGCTTGCAAAATCCGCTGATAAAGCGAGTCTTTTAGCAAGGAGCGATCGTGCTTCAACTGGTGCATGGCTTGATCGTCAATTGGCGAATTACTGAGTTCTAAATCTCTAATTTTATTGTCTAAGTTTTCGTAGTGCTGAGCATCTTTAGCAAAGTTTTCGTCGCTGTTAACTAAGCTTAAAATACTTGCTTTAGACTTGGGGAATTCGTGCAGTAATGAATGGCTTTCACCTAGCATAGTGAACCTCTTATTTTGTTGATTGGGGTGAATAAACTATTCGCTTTAGCGCTTGGCTTGATGAGCTATAGAAATAAGAAAGCTCCGCGTTTCTCTTTCGAGTTAAAACCGTAGGAGCTTTCTTGTTAGCTTGTTCTAGTTAATATCTTGAACATTCATAACTAACTGTTCCCAGTTACGCTGGTTCTCGATATCGTGCTCTAAGCCCTGCTCGTCGGCAATTTGGAAACGCTTAACAGCAGGCGTTTTGCTGGTAGCTTGGTATAGCCAATATGCTTCTGCTCTAAGCGCTTCATCTATCGGTTTATCGATTGACTCGTACACCATCTGCTTACAAGCGTTAATTGATTCTGCAGGGAATTTAGATATACGTTGCGCGAGCGCATCAACATAGGGGCCAATTTCATCAGGTTCTAAGGCCTTGTTAATGGTGCCGTAAGCTTCTGCTTCGTCAGCACTAAAATCACGCGCGCTTAATACAATTTCTAAAGCGCGCCCCAAACCCACTTGGCGAGCCATACGCGAAGCACCGCCACCACATGGCAAGATGCCCATGCCCACTTCCATTTGCATAAATTTGTATTTGCCGCGTGCCGCAAAGCGCATATCACAAGCTAAGGCAAACTCATGACCGCCGCCACGGGCAAAGCCTTCAAGTTTCGCAATGGTCGCTTGAGGCAGCTTGCTAATGCGCTCAAGTACTGCTTGTAAGTCGAGTAGTTTTGCGTCTTCTCGAGATACCGCCTCAGTCGACATGTCTTTAAGCAAGTCCGTATCATAATGACATACCCAAATTTCTGGATTTGCCGATTGAAATACCACCACTTTTACACTGCGATCGCGTTCTAAACGCAGCGCCAAACCGTTTAGGTCAGCTAGCATCTCCTGACCTTGTACGTTAACCGTTCCAAAATCAAAAGTGACATATAAAATCGCGTCATCTTGTTTTGCGCTAAATGTTGTGTAGCCTTGGTAAGCCATATTCAGTTCCTTCCATTTTATGATTGTTTCGTTATCAGCCCGTGGATAACTAATTACAAAGTATTCCTAGCTCATTGTTTAAACAATCAAAGAAAAAACGAAACTAAATAAACAAAAGATTAATAATATAAGAGATTGAATATAAACATTATTTTCAAGATTAAACATAAGGGAAACCTAATTAATGAATGGCTACAGCAAGGTCGAAAAGTGTTTCTAATCTGAACACAAAAAATGCAGTTCATCACTACAAACCGAAACTCACTTAATAAGAAATATCTTGAGAAATAACCGGTGGTGGTGAATGCCAAACTAGCATTAAAAAGTCACTTTAAGCTTTATTTAAACCAATAAAAAAGCGGCTCTAGTGCAGCCGCTTATTAACTTGATATTGATTGTTTTTAGATTAAATCTATGGGCAATTTTCTACCATGCATAGGTCTCAATCGCATTTTTCTTCGCCATTGGATTATGCGCGATATGCTGATTAATATTCTGCAAGAAAGATTGGCGAACCTCGGGCCAAACCCCACGCATAGACGCTATGTTGTTACCATGGTCACCCCAGTAATAACACGGGAAATCATCCATGTTTTCCAGCAAATACTTTTCCTCTTCTAAAATCTGTAGCGGTGTGGGTAGTGCAAACTCTCCCCGGTGTAGCTCCCGCTCCAACTCGCTACCCGGTTGAATAGCAAGCGCCATTGGCGCAATCGCATCTGGACGCATAATATTAAGCAAACTAGTGGTATTTTTCGCATGCTCAACAGAACGCTCTTTGCCACCAAGACCAAAAATAAACGAGGCAAGCACTTGAATGTTAGCTTCACGCGCCATCTCCATACCTTTAATGGCATGCTCACGTGTCATGCCCTTTTTAATCCGCTCCAACACGATAGGGTCGCCAGACTCTAATCCAGAATAAGCTGTAGTAAGCCCCGCCGAACGCAATTCTTTTAGTTCCGACATACTCTTACGACGAAAATCGTTAAAGCCTGAATACAGCGCCAAGTGCTTTAGCTCAGGAAAGGTCACTTTAATTTTATCAAGGATCTTTAACAGCTTGTCGGTGCGCATCGCCATTACATTGCCGTCGATAAGAAATATTGACTCGACCTGGCGATGTAACAATCTCGCTTCATCAATGTCTTTAAAGATCGCCTCAAGCTCACGCACTTTAAAACGCTTGTCGTCGAACATAGTACAGAAGGTACACTGGTTATTGCTGCAACCTAGCGTGGTTTGAATAAGTACACTCTTGGCTTCCATCCAAGGACGATAGATTTTACCTTCATAATGCATATTAGGCTCCTCAACCTAGGGCGTTTATTGCCGAGAAGTCTACTGCTATGTCTGAGCAGGGATAAGAAACTGAAACGCAGAATCAGTGTTAATAAAAATTTAATAATGCAGCTAAGGTAAGGTCGCTGAAAAACCTACTTCCAAAATGTTATTAGGGCCTGATAGGTCTCACTATTCCAAGAGACACTTCATTATTAACAAAAACTTAAAACTGATTTTGTAATTGTCCTTCTTATCAAACTAAACATGCTGCCTATACTGAACCCCAATCAATGACAAACAATAACGGATAGAGGTTCATCATCATGAAAGCAACTGTGATTCGCGCATTCGGTGACAGCAAGGTACTTGAAACAGCAGAAATAGCCAAACCAGAACTTAAATCAGGTCACCTGTTAATAAAGGTTGCGGCGTCTAGTGTTAACACCATCGACATGATGATTCGTGACATGGGTGAAGCCTTACCATTTCACCCTAAGCTCCCAGGTGTTTTGGGAATGGATTTCGCAGGTACAGTTGAAGCGGTTGGTGAAGGCGTAAACAACTTTAGGGTTGGAGATGAAGTATACGGCTGTGCTGGTGGTCTTGGTGAACTGCAAGGCTCGTTGGCAGAATACATGCTGGCAGACGCGAATTTAGTGGCTCACAAGCCAAGCAACATCTCAATGCGAGAAGCCGCTGCGCTGCCGTTAGTGGGTATTACCGCCTACGAAGGTTTGGTTAGAGCAGGCATTACAACAGGTCAAAAAGTACTTGTTCATGGCGGCGCCGGTGGCGTGGGACATGTTGCACTACAACTTGCTAAACATTTTGGTACTGAGGTTTTTGCAACTGGTGCTGCTGGCGAGCAAACTGATCTCATCGCAGCGCTTGGCGCTACAGCTATCGACTTTAAAACCGAAGGCGTTGCAGACTATGTTGAAAAGTACACCAAGGGTGCTGGATTTGACGTGATTTTTGATTCAGTGGGCGGTGCCAATATCAATAACTCAATTGAAGCGGCCAAGCTAAACGGTCAAATTACTACCACGCTGTCTATGCACGAACAAGACTTAACCGTGGTGCACATGAAGGGCCTGTCTTTACATGTTGTGTTTATGCTTTTACCGATGATATACAACCAAGGTCGAGCTGCACACGGTAAGATCCTTGAAGCACTGGCAAAAATTGTTGAGGCTGGCGAACTAAAACCAGTACTTGATAGCCAACAATTTGCCTTAGCCGATGCCGCGGCAGCGCACGATCGCCTAGCCAGTGGTCAAGCAATTGGCAAGGTTGTCATTGATATTAACTAGGGTCTGATGATCTTTGGTGTTGAAATTCTGTTCGAGATAAGCGGGCTTTAATCGCGGCGAGCACTTAGAAGCCTAGTGGGCTAAGCAAGAAGTGCTTAACTAAGAGTAAAGTTCGCTTATCCGAACCCTTCGGGCAGCATTTCTTAGCCATTTATTCAGCGTTAGCGAGTGATTATTAAGCCCACTTAAATGCACACTCACTGCCTTGCCTAAATGGCTAATAAATTGCTGCAAAAACCATCAGCAATGGCCAACAGACCCTAGTCGCTACCCATAACGCTTAGTAGCTTGCCGTAAAGCAAGCCACTGTTGTTTCTGCCCTCACCTAAACCAAGGTTATCTAGATGTTTGCCGTATCGCCAACCTTAACACTCATCATCAAGCGCACGCTGCCACTCACCGTGGGTTTGTTTTCCATTATGTTGGTGCAACTGGTTGATTCGGTATTTATCGGCATGCTTGGCGTTAACCAGCTTGCGGTTCATGGCATTACCTTACCCTTTCAAGCGGCGTTTATAGGTATTCAAGTAGGTATTGGGGTTGCGGCAACGTCTGTTATCTCTAAGGCCTGTGGCGGCCGCGATAAGCTAAAATCTCAAACCGTTGCCACATTAGCAGCGGCTGGCGGCACCTTGCTTATCACTCTACTGGGCGTGGTGTTGTGGCTGTTACAAGAGCCAATATTAGCGACCTTCATTGCCTCCGATGTAAGCTCGGCAAAACAACTAGCGTTGGCAGCGATCTTTAATCGCTATTGGCCAGTTTGGCTGTTAAGTGCTATCTCTGTGGCCGCGCTATACTTGGTATCTTGTGTCTATCGAGCAAATGAAGATACAAAAACCACCGGACAAATGTTCCTGTTGGCCAGTATTATCAACCTGATACTAGACCCTTGGCTTATCTTTGGTTTTAACATGGGCATTGTAGGAGCAGCCCTTGCCTCTGCCTTAAGTTACGGCATTTGTACTCTGTATATGCTGAATAAAGCACGCGGCAAACAGTGGTTTGCTGCTATAAGCTTTAGCTCTCCCAGCAGCAGTACTAAACAGCAAGCCATACAAAACTCTCCCTATTTTTACTATGGCAAAGAGTTAATTCGCACTACTGTGCCAACCATATTGAATCAGTTGCTGCCTTCATTAAGTGCTTTTATTTGTATGCTGCTAATTGCTCAGATTGGCACCGAAGAAATCGCCTTCTGGAGCCTATTATCTCGACTAGAAAGCTTTCTTCTGGTTTTTACCCTAGCCTTAACCATGGCCATTCCGCCTATTATTGGCCGCTACCTTGGCGAAGGTAAGCTAAACGAAATTGTTGAGGTGTTAACGGTTACCGCTAAATTTTTACTGGTGTTTCATCTAGTAATTGCTCTTATCGCAGCGAGTAGCTCTCCTTATATTATTCCGCTGATAAGTGCTGATATGATGATGCAAAACTGGTTTAGTATCGCTCTGTGGGTTATTCCTTTTAGCTATGCACCTCTTGGCCTTTGCATGCTGGTGGTTTCAGCATTTAATGCCTTAGGGGAAGCTCGCCGAGCCTTGTTTGTATCTATGGTTCGTTTATTGGTTTTATATGTTCCAGCCATTTGGCTTGGCACAGCAACACAAAGCATTATTCAAACAGTTGTCGCGGCTTGTATTGCCAATACACTTGCAGGCGCTTACGCATGGTTTAAGCTAAAACAGTGCACTGCGCTTCAGTTTACCCGTTCACAACTTGCCTAACAAAAAGGTCTAAATAACACGATGAATATTGAGCACCTCCGCTTGTTTGTAAGGGTCGCAGCCACCCATAATATTAGCCTTGCGGGAAAAGAACTTGGCTTGTCTGCACCAGTAGCCAGCATGCATATCAATAAACTTGAAGAAAGCATTGGCGCTCGACTTATTCATCGCACCACCCGTAAGGTTTCACTCACCGAGGAAGGCGAAGCACTTTTGCCCTATGCCGATGAGATACTAGCTAGTGTTGATGCGGCCCGCTCAACAGTGGGAACAGGCAAAGCCCAAGCAACGGGTACATTAAGAATTACCGCTCCCGCCTCCTTTGGCCGAATGCATGTTATACCTGCTCTAAAAGGTTTTTTAGATAAGCATTCAGAGCTATCTGTCGATATTCGTTTGACCGACTCCATGATAGATATGATTGAAGGTGGCTTTGATGTCGCCATCCGAGATGCAGATCTTAAAGACTCAACCCTTATTGCCAAAAAGCTGGCTACCGATAAACGGATTATCTGCGCCTCACCGGATTACCTTGCAGCATACGGAAACCCAACATCCCTCGAAGATTTAAAGCACCATAGCTGTATTAAGCAGATGGGTTTTGATACTTGGAGCTTCAATACCCCTAATGGCCTGCAAAACATAAAGCTAAAAAGCAGAGTTAGAGTAGACCACGGAGAAGCGGTACGCGACGCAGCCTTGCAAGGTTTGGGTGTTGCAATGTGTGCAGAGTGGTTAGTCTACAAGCAGCTAGAAAATGGCAGCTTGGTCGAAGTGCTACAAGATTATAGCCTTAATGATGCGGCTGCTATTTGGGCGGTGTATCCCAGCTCTCGGCTATTGGCACCTAAAGTGAGAGCCTTTCTTGATTACTTCGCAGAATACTATGGCGCTCCCCCTTATTGGGAAAACTAGGCAAGATTATTACTCTCCCCCCTAATAACACACTTAGGCGATGCCTTAACCGGATAATTGGCAGCCAAATTAAAGCTCATTGTTGAGCGTTATATCGCCTTTAAAGTGCCCTACAAAACACCCTGCAACTTAACCCTACGGCTAATACAAAACCGCCAATTAATTGTTTAATCACTTATTAATTGAAGTGCATTTTTATCAATGATTTAATAGCCCCTTTGCACCTGTAAAGTTGAAGCTAAAAGCGTTTCATCTAAAGGTAGTTAATCAAATATACACGGAGTTTTAGATGAAGAATGTTCTTATCGCAGGCGGTTTGTTAGCCATTGGGGCCGGAGCGGGTGGCTACTGGTATTCTCAGCAGGCTACAAACCTTAATAGCGAAGCGGGTGCACTCGCGTATATTCCTGCCGATACTGCGGTATTTTCTGCTCAACTAAAACCTTTCCCAATCAAAGCCTATGTTGATTCAATGGCAGGTTCATACAACAATTTACCAAGTGACGCCTTTGCCGAAACAGATGTAAGTGACCCGCGCGGTAAGTTTTTCATTGCCTTGTTCGAAAGCTACAACGAAGCACTAAAAGACGGGCAAACCTTTGTAGATACCTTTGGTTTAGCCAACGATATTCACAGCTACTTTTACACCTTAGGCATCATCCCGGTGATGAAAGTAGAGATAAGCAAAGCCGATGCTATTTGGGCTTGGTTAGATAAAGCCGAACAGCAAAGTGGTTTTAGCCATACTAAGCAAACACTTAGCGGCGTAGAGTATCGCGCTTATCGTTTGAGCGATGACAGCGACTCAGAAACCGCAGATTTAATCGTAGCCGTAAATAATGGTCTACTTACCATTACTTTAAATACCTCACTTAATCAAAACAGCTTGTTAGAAACAGCGTTAGGCCTTAAACCAGCAGAGCAGCCGATCAACGCCACCACATTAATCCAAGACAGCCTAACCAAGCACGGTTTCATGGAAGAAGGCATTGGCTTTATTAACCACCAAGAGATTGCTAAAGCAATAACCACAAAAGATGGAAACCTACTGGCAAAACACCTTACTCAGTTAGCCCAAATGGATAATAGCAACGAGCTTACAAGCTTACGTACTCCAGTTTGTGAACAAGAGTTTGCCAGTATTACCGCTAACTGGCCAAAAACGGTAATGGGTTTTGATAGCTTAAGCATTAACGACAAAGAAAGCAGCTTTGGCGTGCGCATGGTGGTAGAGAGCAACAACAGCGTATTACTTAGCGCCTACCAAGCGATGAGCGGCTTTATTCCTTCTTATGCTTCAAACACCGAAAATGCGGTATTTAGCATGGCTTATGGCATTGATGTAAACCAATTAGTGCCTTCATTGCTATCCGTTTGGGAAGAAATGCTTACCCCTGATTACCAGTGTGAGCCGCTACAAAACGTGCAAATGGCTATGCAGCAACAAAACCCAGGCATGGTTGGCATGATGACCGGCATGGCTAACGGCCTTAAGGGCATTGGCATGGCCGTGTTTGATTACAAACTCGCTGACATCAGCCGCCCAGAAGAGCTTGAAAGCCTAGATGCCATTATTAGTGTGTCTGCCGACAACCCAGGTGCCTTGTTCGACATTGCCAAACAGTTCTCACCAGAGCTAGCCAGTGTAAGCTTGCCAGCCGATGGCACACCGATTGATGTTAGCCATTTATTACCGCTACCACCTACCACCAACATACAGCCTCAGCTAGCACTTAAAGGTAACCACCTTGTATTGTTTAACGGCCAGCGTGCTGCAGAAGTGAGTCAGCAACTAGCTTCAGAGCCAGTGGCCAACAATGGGCTTTTAAGCATGTTCATCGACTACCAGCAAATGTTTGAACCGATTATTAGTGGTATTGAATTAAGCGGAGAAGAAGTGCCACAAGAATTGATGGACTTAAAAGACTACCGAATTAAAGCGCAAATGAATATGGCCGTGAACGACCAAGGTATTTCTTTTGGCTCAAGCATGACCAGCCAAGCAGACAACGCTGTAAACTAAGCAAGTCTTTGCAACCAATAAGCAACGCTCCGTAACTAAAAGGCTCGCAATAGCGAGCCTTTTTGATTTTAAATTCTGGTGAATAACTTTTAATTAACCCGATGATAGACCCGCTCTGGCCGGCCTACTGCACCATAAGCCACCTCAGGCGTAAGCTCATTACAGCTCACTAAATACTCCAAATAACGCCTTGCTGTAGTGCGACTACTGCCAATTTGTTTGCCGGCTAACTCGGCAGTTAATGAAGCATGTTCACTAAACAGTGCGCGCACTTTATCTAGCGTTACCGCGTCCACGCCTTTGGGTAAGCGCTTTTTGCTTTCGGCTACTGCGCCTTCACTCATTGGCATTAACTTATCTACATCTTGCTGCTCAAAAGAGCTATTTTGATCAAGCCTGCGTAAATAATTTTTATAGTTATTCAAGGATTCTTGTAAACGCGGAAATACCACCGGTTTTAGAATGTAGTCAAACACGCCATTACGCAGCGCTTCTTGCAAGGTAGAGGCTTCCTTAGCGGCGGTGAGCAACATAACATCAATGGCAAGATCTTGGCTGCGAATGTGTTTTAGCAATTCTAGGCCGGTGCCGTCGGGTAGGTACACATCTAACAGCAAAAGTTGTGGAGGTTTAGCCTTAATGTGAATCATCGCATCGGCAATGCTCAAGGCAATGCCGGATACTTCAAAATCACTCACGCGCTGCAAGTACTGGCGATGGATCTCGGCAATCCCCGCATCATCTTCAACAATTAATACCTGAATCAAATGGCTACTCCTGCTTTAACTGCTTGGGAATATACACCGTAAAACGGGTGCCCAAATTGTCACTACTAAACTCAACATTTCCACGCAAAATTTGCACGGTTTCTTTTACTAGGTACAGGCCAATGCCGTGGTCGCCTTGGGTTTTGGTGGTCACTCCCTGCTCGTAGATATTGGCTTGTAAGTTATCTTGAATACCACCAGCAAAATCTTCCACTTCTATGATTATGTCGTTACCCAAATCGGTCATAGAGAGATTAATCGGCTCGCGGCCATTGCTAGCGCGAGTTGCCTCAAAAGCGTTATCTAACAGGTTAGCCACTATGGTAACGATTTGCTCCGAGCCACAGTGTGCTGGTAAGTCGCGCAAGCTGCTGTCGGGATCAATATTTAGGGTTAAACCAAGCTCCCTCGCCCGGTGAAACTTACCCAAAATACAGCCTGCTATTACCGAATCTTCCACTGCTTCTATCAAAAAGCGAATCAGTTCTTGGAATTGATCATTAGCTTGGCCAATAAAAGATAAGGCTTTATCACTTTCGCCTAACTGAATTAAACCAGCAATGGTATTTAGCTGATTAGAATGCTCATGGTTTTGTACCCGCAAGGCTTCTGAATGCGCCTTAATTTGCGATAACTGCTTAGTGAGCAAGGTGATCTCATCTTTCCGCCTAAAGCTGGAAACCATACCAATAAAGTTTTGTTGCTGGTCTCTCATTGGCACTCGGTTAGCAATCACTAAGTGCCCGTTAAGCAGTAACTCCACATCGCTTTGCGCTTGCGGCTGATCGAGTAATTCGGCCATATCACTATCGGGTAGCCAATCTCGCAGCGGTAAACCAACCGGACTAATCGATTTTCCTTGCAGGTCTTTGCCTAATAAGCGAATCGCATTAGCATTCACATTAGTAATAATGCCTTCTCGGTTAATCGCTATCACCCCTTCACGAATGGTATTAAGCGTGGCTTGCAGTTCCGCATATAAACGGGTCATCTGCTCTGGTTCAAAACCCAACAATGTGTCTTTAATCCGTTGTGCCAGCCACCAACCAATCAGCATATTGAGAGACAACACCGCCATCACCAACAGCACCATAAAGTGCAAATAGGGTTGCAGTTGTACGTCGATTTTCTCTAGCAAATATCCAACCGAGACAATACCTATGATCTGCCCTTGTTGATCTTTAACTGGCACTTTACCGCGTACCGATACCCCCAAAGATCCCTTGGCTTGCGACACATACTCTTGCCCTAGTACCAGAGCCGCATGGTTATCGCCTCCCACCATCGGTTTGCCAATACGTTCGCTTTTGGGGTGAGCCAAGCGGATCCCATCAACATCCCCCACCACAATAAAACTTGCGCCCATAGTGCGGCGTAATTCTTCTGCTAAAGGCTGTAAGTTTGCACTATCTCGGCGCTCTACCGCACTCACTACATCGGGCAGCTTAGCCACCACTCGCGCTACATCTAAGGCCCGCTCCCCTTTGTCTTGGTATTCAGAATCACTTACGTACCAATAGCTGGTCACTACCACAATGCTTAATTGAATAAGGCTGTAAATCAGCATTATTAACAATAAGCGAGCACGGTAGCTTGGTAAGCGAGCTTGTTGATACATCTAAACTTTTCCCTGTTTGTTTCAATTTAGCTTAGCACGAGCTTAGCGAGCAGCTCCCGTGAACAATATGCACTTAATTACCAATATGGACTTTAAAGCCATTACTTGGCTTACATTTCAAAATCTCAGGCTTCCATTAACATTAATTTAACTTTATTCGCCAGCTAGCGGTATTTAAGCATGGCAGCAACCACTTTCAGCCACGCTGAAAGCCCTATGCAACAAGGAGAGCAAACATGTTAGCCAAGATTAAATTGGTCAAAACATTAATAGGGGCCGCAGTATTGGCCGCAGGCCTAAGCGGCACAGTTCACGCAGAAGAAGTGCACTTTCTAATCCCCGGCGGCGCAGGCGGAGGCTGGGATGGAACCGCCCGTGGCACCGGCGAAGCCTTAATGAAATCGGGCATTATCGATAAGGTGTCTTACCAAAACATGAGTGGCGGAGGCGGCGGTAAAGCCATTGCTCACTTAATAGAAACCGCTAAAACCCAAGAACATACCTTAATGGTGAACTCAACGCCGATTGTGGTTCGCTCATTAACCGGCGTATTCCCGCAGTCTTTCCGCGATCTTACTCCCATCGCTGCCACAATTGCTGACTACGGCGCGTTAATTGTTAGAGCCGATTCCAAATATACTCATTGGGACCAAGTAATTGCCGACTTCAAAGACAACCCCAATAAAGTAAAAGTTGCTGGCGGTAGTGCGCGCGGCAGTTTAGATCACCTAGTAGCAGCCGCTGCTATTAAAAACGAAGGCTTAGACCCACTAAGATTACGCTACGTAGCTTACGATGCCGGCGGTAAAGCCATGGCTGGTTTGCTTTCTGGAGAAACAGCGCTACTTTCAACCGGCTTAGGCGAAGCGCTAGAAATGGCGAAAAACGACCAAATTCGTATCTTAGCCATTACCGCAGAAAAACGAGTTAAAGACGCCCCCGAAGTACCAACCTTAAAAGAAATGGGTAACGACACTGTGTTTGCTAACTGGCGTGGCTTTTTTGCGGCACCGGGCACCAGCAAAGCGCAAGCTGAGAAGTTCTCAGACATGCTTAAAGAAATGTACACCACCCCAGAATGGGAAACCGTGCGTTCACGTAATGGCTGGGTAAATAACTTTGTACCTTATGGTCAGTTCTTCGGCTTTCTAGAACAACAAGAGAAAACAGTAGGCAGCCTAATGAAAGAGCTAGGCTTTCTAAAGTAATCCTATTAGCCAGCAACTCCCTTGCTGCTTTATTTGCTTATCGGTAGTACTCAGTTAAGCACCGGTGCCTAGGCACCGGACTTTTTTTACATTTGGAGCTAACAATGCAAATTAGCAATCAACGAATTGGCGGCCTAATTTTTTTGCTGCTCTCTTTGTTCTACGGCTATTTTAGCTACGACATTCCGCTATTTCCCGGCGCAGAATATGAACCGTTCACCCCGCGCACTCTGCCGCAGTTTTTAGCCCTGTGCGGTATTGCTTGCTCAATCATTTTGATGCTCACCGGCGGTAGTGATTTTAGAACCAGCGTAAAACATTTGGTATGGCGCCCCGCCGCCAAATTGCTAGTAGCTATGTTCGCCTATGGCCTACTCGTCAATTGGATGGGGTTTGTATTAGCCACCATTATTTTCCTGGTAGTGAGCTTTCGCATCATGGGTGAAACCCACCATAAAAAAGCACTGGTAGTAGCCATTTTGTTCACTGTGGCTTTTTGGGCGCTATTAACCCAAGTATTAGATATTTATTTAGAACCTGGGCAACTGTGGCACTGGTTTAATGGCTAGCAAAATAAGGACACGATGATGTTAGATGGAATTTTAGCTGGGCTTAGCACCGCCGTTATGCCAATGAATTTAATGATGGTAATTGTAGGCTGCTTAGTGGGCACCTTTATTGGCATGTTACCCGGCCTTGGGCCAATTACCGCCATCGCTTTAATGATCCCACTGACTTATAGTTTAGAGCCTTCATCAGGTTTAATTTTAATGGCGGGTGTCTATTACGGCGCTATATTTGGCGCATCATCCTCGTCGATATTAATTAATGCGCCAGGTTGCAGTGCCACCGTAGTGACCGCTTTTGATGGCAACCCCTTAGCTAAAAAAGGCCAAGCGGGTAAAGCCTTAGCCGTTGCTGCTTATGCCTCATTCACTGGCGGCACTTTGGGCGCAATTATGCTGTTAATTGCCGCGCCTGCTTTGGCCTCTGTCTCTTTGAGTTTTCAAAGCGCCGACTACTTCGCCTTAATGGTGCTTGGTCTTTCTGCCGTGGCTGCTTTCTCAGGCAAAGGTCAAGTATTAAAAGCGGTAATGATGACCATTGTGGGTTTAATGTTAGCCACCGTAGGCACCGACAGAAGTGAAGGCGTAGAGCGCTTTACCTTTGGCCAGATGGACTTAATCGACGGCTTTAGCTTCTTACTGTTAGCCATGGCAACCTTTGCCCTAGCCGAAACCTTAATGTCGGTATTAAAACCCGAGAACCCCAATAACAGCGCTACCGAACAAAAAATGATGTCGGAGCTGGGTAGCCTTAAGCTCACTAAGGAAGAGGTAAAGTCGGTAGCAGCCCCTACTCTTCGTTCATCATTTCTTGGTTTTTTTGTTGGGGTATTACCCGGCGCAGGCGCGACTATCGCCTCTTTTCTGGCGTATGGCGTAGAGAGAAATCTCGCCAAAGGCGACGCAAAGAAAGAATTTGGTGAAGGCTCTTTAAGAGGCTTGGCAGCGCCCGAATCGGCCAATAACGCGGCGTCTACCGGTTCTTTTGTACCTCTGCTCACCTTGGGTATTCCTGGCTCTGGCACCACCGCGGTATTGCTGGGTGCACTTATCGCTTATGGTATTCAACCTGGCCCAAGAATGTACATCGAGCACCCCGACCTATTTTGGTCGATCATCATCTCTATGTATTTTGGTAATGTGATTTTGCTAATTTTAAACTTGCCGCTAATCCCCTACCTCGCCAAGCTACTAAGCATTCCTCGCCCTTATTTGGTACCGATGATTTTGCTGTTCTCAATTACTGGGGTGTATCTGGTGTCGTTTAACAGCATGGACATCATGATCATGGTGGCGATATGTATGGCAGCCTTGGGCTTACGCTTGCTCAACTTCCCTATGGCACCAATGCTACTGGGCTTTATTCTGGGCGGTATGCTCGAAGACAACCTACGCAGAGCACTACTAATTGGCGATGGCGAGTTAAGCTTTTTGTGGGAACGCCCCTTAACCCTCACCTTTATTAGTATTGCAGCAATGGTGTTGTTTAGCCCATTACTAAGGCCGCTGTGGGAGCGTAGTAAAGCTAAAGCCGAGTATGAGAAAGCCAAGCAAAAGGCGGCAGCTAAGTAAGGAAATAAAAGACCCTTAGTTTGCTGTGGGTCTTTTATATTATCTATATCAAGCGGCGTTCTTTAGGTAAGTTTGATAGCGAGTGTAAAAGCGAGAATTAACAAAGTCATCCCCGCCCTCAACTTCAACCAAGTCCTGACGAGAGTACTCAACAAAGAAGCGGTCTCTAAGCACGTTTAGCAATAACTCACTTTCTTCAAAATCTTTTGTTTTCAACGCGAAATCCAATAACCAAAAGTAACTATACACATCGTAAGGGTGGTTTAAAATGCCATTGCGTAGCACTGTTTTCGCTATATCCGCTTGACCATCTAAAAAGTGAATAGAAGCAATTTCAGCCTGAATTCTTGGGTCTTCGAAAACCGCGGTAGGAAGCTGCTTGAGACAATCTATGGCTGCTTGATAATTACCGGTGTCAGTATAGTAACCATAAAATCGAGGGTGAATTGGTTTTTCTGATTGCATGAATTCCGAAAACGCCAATGGTAACTCGGCGAATTCTTGCTCGGCTAAATAAGTCGTTAAAACACCTAATACCAAATTACTTTGTTGGAATTCCTTAGAAAGGCGTTGGTAAGCTAAAGGGACTCGCTCTGTATCCCCATTTATAGCCAACTTAACAAAACTATTTAAACGTTTCTCTACTTCTGTAGAGGTGTTGGCGGCGACTAATTGAGCTGCCATAGAAAACATCGAGCTAACCCCCATGGTAAGCAGAGTACTTTCGATATCAACGAGCTTATTGTGACGCCAGGTTAACGTGTAATAAGCAAAGTAATCCCCTTCTGTCGCTCGATAATAACTGATTTTTTTATCATGCTGGTTAAGTTCACCGCCAACGTAACTCCATTGCAAATTAGCTTGCTCGCTTAACACGTAGATAAAGCGATCATTTAGTCTTTCAAGAGATTTGTTCATATCACTTTTAGATACCGAGTCTAAACCAAGCTCTGCGTCAAGATAATCGGCACTGACGTCAAGATTGATTTTTGAGCGAAGAGCCTGCTCAGTATTTTGATTGAGAGCATCTACAAATTGGATGTAAAACCGTTCGCTATCGTAATTATGCACATTGGCCGACTTATTATGAGCCGACAAAGCGTTCTGCTGACTATCTACCTCGGTGACTGCACAAGCATTTAGCAGCAAGCAAACAATTAAAGTAACAAAAATTTTCACTAATTCAGTTCCTTAGCATTAGCCTGCTTCAAAGATAATAAGTAGTTGACTAGCTTAGCCACAGAATCATAAGTGTCTTCTTCTGTTACGTTGGTTACGCTATACCTAATACTTAAGCGTTTGCGCGCTTCTCGTATAAATTCAATGTACTGCTCTGTATCTTGCGGCGGTACAGAACGAGCTTTATTAGTGTAAGCATGGTCAAATGAAATAGTCCTATTCTTATAATCAAAGCTTGAGCTCAGCTTTATATATTCATTCTCCTCTGATCTATGGCTTTTTAAACTAGAAAAATCAACATCTTGAGGTAGAACCAGCTTAGAGACCTGATAAACGGAAATAGGCGAGCCCAAAGCAAGAGACTGCAGACGATTAACTTTTTCTGGGATGTAAAGATAATCATCAACAAAATCAGAATAGAGCTCAAAGACGGCTTCTCCATCCTCGATCGTCCAAAACTCAGGCACTAAGTAAGATTCATAAATGGTAAGCTGATTAGTGTTAACATCATCCTCTACTTGGATCGCTTGTAAACGGCTAAGCTTTGGATACAACCGTTGATAGTACTCCAAGTACTCTTTCGACATACGTTTAGCACTTTTGCTGGCAACTCGGTAGCGCATTCTATCGGCTTGAGTCCCGGTATAAGTAGCTTTAATCAATAGCTCTACCGGTGATTGGTAGTCGGCTGCTTTATAAGTTTGTTCAAATATAATCCGATTATCTATAGCCAAGTAGTCAGGCACTTCTGACAAATTGGTGTTTCCTTTAGCCACGACTAAAGCGTCGCCTAAAGAAGACTGCACAATATAGTTTAAGCCCCTAGCTTGATAGTTTTTCGTCGGATCAACCCAGTACTCTTTCCCTTCAAAATCAAAACGAACGATAGCATGATTAAATAAATTGTAAGCAGGAATAAAATCTCGAATTGTCTGGCGGTTATAGGTGGAAACTAAAACAGGATCTGCGTTTATCCCCAAAGACTTAAGCGCAGTGACTAGTAATAGCGATTTGTCTTTGCAATCACCGTAGCGGTTATCAAATACTTCTGCAGGGGTATGTGGTCGGTGAGAGTTTTCTCCAATCTCTACACCTAAATAGCGAATGTCTTGTTGTACAAAGCCAATGGCTTGCTCAATTGCAGCTTTAGTGGGTAAGCTTTTTAAATCGTCTAACCAATGATTTAGTGCTGTTGAATTTTTTGCAGAGTATTCGAATAAGCCCAAAGCCCAATTGTTTACCTCCGCCCAATCTTCAAAATTACTCACCAACCAATATGGCTGAGAAAACTCCCAAGACGGCTCATCGCCATCAGAATAATAAGCGGGAATATCAACTAATGTTAAAGAATATCGAGTGTCAGTTGCTCGTTTATCAACCTTTACCTGTGTATCAGTTTTTATCAACTGATGCTTTAACCGGCGCTTATTCGAAGCAATAACACTAACATTGACTTGTTTTACCTCAATGCCCCAGCCCAGTTTAAAGAAAGCGCTATAGTAATCATCGAACACTGGATTTGTACCGACAACACTATAACTATAATCAACCACATCACCGGCTCTCACATCTTTTAACCAAAGTTGTAGCTGTTTATGCCCAGAATAAATCTTGTTACTTTTCTCCGGTTCAATATCAACTAGCCGCACATCTTCTTCAAATAATCGCGATCTAGGCTCTCCCTGCCGAATAACCTCAACATTATGTATTACCACTGTTTGATAATCAGGGCTAAAGGTAATATTTATGTCCGAATTATCTTCAACACCTGCGGCATCATTAACTTGATAACGATAATGGTTATAGCGCTGAGCTTCAGATAAATTTAAGTTTACTTGAGTATCAGACAACAAATACTCTATGGACTCCACGCCATTACCCACTTTTGGCGAATTAACCGCACTTTGAACCCAATCTGGAACCGCGCCAATTTGCCAATAGTTAGCTTGATTAGCCAAAGCCAATGAGTGCGGCAACCAAAAAACAAATAGTGTGAGAATTAAACGAGAGGATCTAAGCAAATCAATCACTGCGCTTCCTTATGCATATTGATAAGTAAGACATAATAATGACTCGATGCTAAAAAGAACAGTTCGCTAATGATTGATAGCGTATTTTATTAGGCAAATCCCCAAAAATGACGGCATCATCGCATCTGCAACCAAAACAAAAGAGAAAGACAGAAGTTCTTCAAAACCAAATCTAGCAGGTCAATTAGAGGACATATCAATTCAATGCAACAAACCTTAACTAGTGCCATCAATGCAGATTACGAGTAACAATAAAAAGGATGGCCTAAGCCATCCTTTTTCACGTCAGTTTAGAGAGCTTGTTAAGCTTTTTCTTCAGCAGCCTTACAACAAGCAGCCGTAAACAATACATCGGTAGAGCTGTTTAGCGCGGTTTCGGCAGAGTCTTGCAATACGCCGATAATAAAGCCTACTGCAACCACTTGCATGGCCACATCGTTAGACACACCAAATAAGCTACACGCTAATGGAATAAGCAATAACGATCCACCAGCAACACCCGAGGCACCACAAGCAGACACCGCTGCCACTACGCTCAGTAACAAGGCAGTAGCAAAATCTACTTGAATACCCAAGGTATGCACTGCCGCTAGCGATAACACGGTAATGGTAATTGCAGCACCGGCCATGTTAATAGTGGCACCTAGTGGGATAGACACCGAGTAAGTATCCTCATCTAGCTTTAAGCGCTGAGCTAAATCCATGTTTACTGGAATGTTCGCAGCAGAGCTACGGGTGAAGAAGGCAGTTACGCCACTTTCACGTAAACACTTAAATACTAATGGGTATGGGTTTTTGCGGATCTTATAAAATACCAATAGCGGATTCATCACTAGGGCAATCAGCAACATAGAGCCAATTAATACCAACAATAGTTGGCTATAGCCTAGCAATACCGAGAAGCCGGTTTGCGCAATAGTGTTTGCCACCAAGCCAAAAATACCAATTGGCGCTAAGCGAATAACAAAACGCACAATGCTTGATACACCCGCAGCCACGTCATTAAACAAGGTTTTGGTAGTGTCCGATGCGCTATGCATGGCAATACCTAAACCAATTGCCCACGCTAAAATGCCAATGTAGTTGCCATTCATAATGGCGCTAATTGGGTTATCGACAATTTTAAATAGTAAGGTGTGTAATACCTCGCCAATGCCTTGCGGAGGATTAGCCGAGGTTTCGGTGCTCACTAGCACTAACTCGGTAGGGAACATAAAGCTCATGGCTACCGCCGTTAACGACGCGGCAAAAGTACCAAATAAATATAAATAGATAATCGGACGAAGCTGAGTATTTTGGCCTCGTTTATGGCTAGCTACTGAGGCCGCTACCAACACAAAAACCAATACCGGCGCTACGGCTTTTAAAGCGCCAACAAAAAGGCTACCTAACATGCCAATAGACGTAGCCGCACTAGGTGCTAAAACGGCTAAAATGCTACCGGCGATAATACCGATAAGGATCTGCAGCACTAAACTGCCCTGGGTAATAAATCGTAATATGCTGTTGTTTGATTGTTGTTTCATGCTTCTTATGGTCCTTTCGTGAAGCTATATAATTGGCGAAGGCGTAACCTTATAGGATGAAACACCATAATCACAGACAATAACCACATTAAATTGACACATCGCAAAAACTTTTCACTCACCTAAGTTGTATAAGCAATATACAAGTAAGGTTTACACCTAAAAGCCCAACATTTTTAGCTATCGCTCAACTAACTTAGTGTTGCAACTTGCCCTTAAGCTCAGTATTTACTTACACTTTGATCAGCTGTTCAGGTTTTTGTGGCAATTTTGCAAGTCGTCATTGGCTAAATAAACAGGCGCTTAAACTAAATTAAGCACCAAAAGCAAAACATCAAACATAAATAAAACTTGAACAATTAATCATCAAAGCGTATAACTTGACGAATCGTCACATTGTGACGAAGTGTCAATAACGAGAAAAAATGAATACCAAAACCAGAAAAGCCCAAGAAATTGCCAACCGCGAAGAGCTGCTGCTAGATATAGCACTGGAGCTGATGGCTGAAACCGGCTTTGCTGGCCTTACGATGGATAAGATTACCCAGCGTTCGCAGTATTCAAAAGGCACTGTGTATAACCACTTTGCCTGTAAAGAAGATGTATTGTGTGCCTTGTGCTGTCGCTCTATGCGATTACAAATAGAGCTATACCAACGGATTAATGATTTTGCTGGTAGCACTCGAGAGAAGATGATTGCAATGGCCTATGGCTACCGTTTGTTTAATCGTCTTTACCCCACTCTGTCGATGGTAGTGTTAAGCATGAAAACACCTAACATCATGGAGAAAACCTCGAGTATTCGCAGTACCAGCGTAAGTGAACACGAAAACAAAATTGTCGGTATTGCGGTTAAGTTAATTGAAGAAGCAGTAGCTTTAGGTGAAATACCAGCCAGCCAAAATGTAGATGCCAATGCTGCTACATTTGCCGCTTGGTCGATGGCCTTTGGTACTAATGCTTTGAGCAGCGCGGTGGTAAATAAATCCAGCAAGTTTTGCTCTGCTGGTTTCGACAGCCAATTCGCCCTGCTTTATAACATTAACTTATTGTGCGACGGGCTAAATTGGCAACCGCTGTCACAACAGCAAGACTACCTAGCAACATGGCAGCGAATAGGCCAAGAGCTTTACGCTGACGAACTGGCAATACTAGAGAAAAACGAAACACTGTACTAAGCGCTTTACGCAAGCAGGCAATTAGCTCACAAAGTTTTTGTCAGCGAAACAAGAAAAAGTGCCAAGTTGTTCTACTGTTGTTAAGTGGAATAATAAACGCACGCATTTAGATTCAAATAAGCCGCCGATTACTGCGGTTTTTTAAGCAAAGGAAGTGACGATTCGTCAATTTTAGACAAATCGTCATAATTCACTCTAAACCAATTGAATGGTGCAATTGGTAAAGGACAGGGCTATGGAAAAGAAATTTTTTAATCAAGTGATTGCCAGACCTTGGCTAACACTCATGTTATTAATGTTAGCCGTTGTAGCAATGAGCTCTGGCGGACGCTTTCTTACCTTTGTAGGCGATTACCGCATTTTCTTTGGTGAGGACAACCCTCAGCTGCAAGAATTCGAAAGCATGCAAAAGGTGTTTAATAAAACCGATTCGGTCACCTTTGTTATCTCCCCTAACGAAGGCGATGTATTCAACCCGCAATCTCTCACTCTCATTAAAGAGCTTACCGACGACTCTTGGCTTATTCCCAACTCTACTCGGGTCGACTCCATCACCAACTTTCAACATACCGAAGCCGTAGAAGATGACCTTTGGGTAGAAGACTTATTGCTAGAGCTAGATATGCTAGATGCAGAAAAAGTATCTAAAATTGAGCAAGTTAGCTTAAGTGAACAACTGCTAGAAAACCGCTTAATTAGCCTAGATGGGCGCGTAGCAGTAGTGGCTGCCACCATCACCATCTCCGAAGACGATATGCAGGCCGAGGTACCTAAAACCTCGCAATTTGTACGTGAGCTACAAGCCAAGTATCAGCAAGCCTACCCAGAACATAAAATTTTGCTCTCTGGCATGATTATGATGAACAACAGCTTCATCGAACAAAGCCAGAAAGACATGTCCACTTTAGTGCCGCTAATGTTCTTACTCATTTTGGTGATGCTAGCCATTTTACTGCGCTCGGTATTAGGCATGCTAGCTACCTTAGTGGTCATTGTAGTGACTATTGCCAGCACCATGGGCATGGCCGGTTGGATGGGTTTTGCACTAAATACCGTTACGGTAAATGTGCCCACCATGGTGATGACCTTAGCCGTGGCCGATTGTGTGCACGTTATCGCCTCTATGCTCTACGAGATGCGCCAAGGTAAATCTAAAAAAGAAGCTCTCGCCTTTAGTTTAAAAATAAACAACCGCGCTATTTTCCTTACTAGTGCCACCACTGCGATTGGTTTCTTAACCTTAAACTTCTCAGATTCACCGCCGTTTCAAGCCTTAGGCACCATTGTGGCAGTGGGTGTAATGTTGGCCTATGTGTATGCACTTACCATTTTGCCTGCCCTGCTTAACATTCTGCCCATTAAACAAACGCCAAGCATTAGCAGCCGTTCAAACTACGACCGCTTAGCAAACTTTGTGATTGATTCTCGCAAGTGGCTAATGCCGGTTACCCTAGTTGTGATTGTTGGCTTCTTAGCCATGATCCCACGCAACCAACTTAACGACGTGGCTACGGAGTACTTCAGCAAGCAGGTGGACTTTCGTCAATCCACAGACTTTATGGAGGAAAATATATCCGGGATTACCACCATTTCTTATGAAATAAGAAGCGGCGAAAGCAGCGGCATTAACCAGCCCCACTACATGCAAAAAGTGGCTGACTTTAGCGCTTGGTTACGCCAACAACCAGAGATCGACAACGTAAATAGCATCTCCGACATTATGCGTCGTTTAAACAAAAACATGCATGGTGACGACCCAAGCTATTACCTAGTGCCCGAAGAGCGCGAACTCTCTGCCCAGTATTTATTAATGTACGAAATGAGCTTGCCCTACGGCTTAGATTTAAATAACCAAATCAACGTAGATAAATCGGCAACGCGCTTAACCATTACCACCAAAAACATGGGCTCTATTGGCATGATAGCGCTAGAGCAACGTTCCTTAGATTGGTGGCAACAAAATGCGCCCGAGTACCGAGTAATCGCCGCCAGCCCTAACTTAATGTTTGCGCACATTGGCGAGCGCAATATGCCGCAAGCCCTCAAAGGTGCGTTTTGGGCACTGGTGCTTATCTCGGTGTTAATTGGTATTTCGCTGCGTTCACTGCGGCTCACCTTTATTAGCTTGCTACCTAACCTAGTACCAGCAGGCATTGGCTTTGGTATTTGGGCGCTAATTGATGGCAACATAAACCTTGGTTTGTCGATTGTTATTAGCGTTACCTTAGGCATTGTGGTCGACGACA
This sequence comes from Agarivorans aestuarii, assembly GCF_019670125.1. Taxonomy (NCBI): domain Bacteria; kingdom Pseudomonadati; phylum Pseudomonadota; class Gammaproteobacteria; order Alteromonadales; family Alteromonadaceae; genus Agarivorans; species Agarivorans aestuarii. The sequence continues at coordinate 1,183,904 of NZ_AP023033.1, read as the reverse complement.
CTGTGCACTTCCTTACCAAGTATCAATATGCCCGCAAGCAAGGTAAATCAGCCGAAGACGCAGTGCGCTACGCCTTTGTAACCGTAGGCAAAGCACTGGCTATTACTACCGCGGTATTGGTGGTTGGCTTCTCAGTATTAATTGGTTCAACCTTTACTATTAACTCCAATATGGGGCTACTTACTTCTATTATTATTGCCGTAGCCTTAATCATCGATTTCTTACTACTACCATTACTCTTGATTAGTTTTGACCGTGCAAAGGGAGCAGAAAATGCAGCAGCACTTCAACAAAAAACCGCTTAGTATGTGGCTTAATCGTGCCGCAGTTATCTGTATTAGCCTGTTGTTTAGCCAACAAGCATTAGCAGAAACCGCAGAAGAAAAAGGCTTACGCATCGCTCAAGAGCGCAAAGCCTTTGATTTAGGTTGGGTTGATTCGAAAGCCGACACAGAAATGGTGCTGTACAACGCGCAAGGCGATAAAAGCACCCGCTCTATTCGCATTCAATCTTTAGAAGTAGAAGGCGACGGCGACAAAGCCTTAAGTGTGTTTGACCACCCAGCCGATGTTAAAGGCACTGCCTTTTTAAGCTTTTCTCACGCCCTAGAGCCCGACGAGCAATGGTTATACCTACCTGCCTTAAAACGGGTAAAACGCATTGGCTCACGCAACAAATCGGGCCCTTACATGGGCAGTGAGTTTGCCTTTGAAGATCTAAGCTCATTTGAAGTAGAAAAATACACCTACACCTACTTACGCGACGAAACCATTGCCGGCTTCGACAGCTATGTGGTGCAAAACGTACCAGTAGATAAGTACTCAGGTTATACCAAGCAAATCACCTGGATGGACAAAGAAGCCTACCGCGTGCACAAAGTAGAGTTTTACGACCGCAAAGGGCAGCTACTAAAAACCCTCACCATGAGTGATTACCAAGTGTATGCCGACAAACATTGGCGTCCGTCTAAAATGTTGATGGTGAACCACCAAACCGATAAAAAAACCGAAATGTTCTGGAATAATTATCAGTTTAAAACCGGCGTAAAAGAATCAGACTTCAATAAAAACAAGCTTAAGCGAGCCCGCTAATGAACGCACAATACACGAAGCTAGCCCTAGCGTGTAGCCTAACGGCGCTTAGTTTAAGCAGTACCGCCATGGAGCTGCGCGGCAATGTGGCGGGGCAATATCGCGGCTTTTTCGAGCAAGGTGCTTTCGCCGGTCAAGACCAGCAACACCAAGGCTCAATAAGTGCCGAGCCCGAGCTTTACTGGGAGTGGAACGATGGCATCGACAGCATCACCTTCACGCCTTTTGCACGAGCCGACTCCATGGACTCTGAGCGCACTCACGCCGACATTCGCGAGCTTAAATGGCTGCACCTAGCCGACGAATACGAGCTGGAAATAGGTATAGCCAAAGTGTTTTGGGGCGTAACCGAAACCCAACACTTGGTGGATGTGATAAACCAAACCGACTTTATCGAATCGCCCGATGGCGACGAAAAGCTTGGCCAACCCATGTTGCACTTTAATACCTATCAAGACTCAGGCATTTGGGATGTATTCATTTTACCGGGCTTTAGAGAGAGAACCTTTGCCGGCGTAGATGGCCGCTTTCGCCCACCATTGCCGGTAGACCAAGATAATGCCCAGTATGAATCGGGCGCTAAAAACAAACACGTTGATCTAGCCCTGCGCTGGGCGCAAACTTTTGGCGACTGGGACGTAGGCACCGCCTATTTTCGTGGCACCAACCGCGATCCACTGCTAATTGCTAGCGCCGACGGCACTAAACTTACCCCTTACTATGAGCAAATGGACCAACTTGGCGTAGACCTACAAGCCACCATTGGTGATTGGTTATGGAAGTTTGAAGGCTTATATCGCAATACCAGCAGCAACAGTTACACCGCTGCTGTAGGTGGTTACGAATATACCCTAGTGGGTTTATTCGACAGCATTGCCGATTTAGGGCTACTCACCGAATACAACTGGAATAGTGACGGCAAAGAGGCCACGTCTACCTTTCAAAACGATCTCTACCTAGGCGCTCGCTTAGTATTAAACGACGCGCAAAGTACCGAGTTTTTGTTAGGTGGCGCTATAGACCTCGACTACAACACCAACGTAGTCACCCTAGAAGCCAGCCGCCGCTTTGGCGAAAACTGGAAAGGCGAGCTAGATCTTTGGTACATCGACGCCGATGACCTTGCCGACCCAACCTACGCCTTTAGCAAAGACAGCTTTGTACAAGTAAACATGGCCTACTTTTTCTAAAAGCCACACAGGAAAGAGTTGCAAAAAAGCCCTCGTTGTTGAGGGATTTTTGTTGGGGGTGAGTAAATGAGTGGGTTGAAAAGTTGCGCCTAATACGGCGGCTTGTGTTAGCGCGTCCAGTCACGCAGTAGCGTCGCTGCCTAGAGTCGTTTGCTCTTCTTATTCATCCTGTTGTAAACCAATACAACAAATAATAGTGCGTACAATTTTTTAGAATTACGCCAAAACCAGTCACTTCTAGATTCTCTAGATACCATACACCTTGATACATACAGTTATCATTTATTGTTTGTTGGGCTGGCAAGTCATTTGCCCAAGCTCTCAGCTCACGCAACTTGCCTGTGTTAACCTTTTCAAATTCACATTCGAGAAAACTTGTCAATTCAATAGGCTTGCCACCAAAATATGCATCTATCTTATATAGTGCCATACTGGTAAAAGCTTCTATTGAAGCTACATCGCCTATAAGTGCTGAACAAGCAAAAAGATACTCAGTCTCACCATCTGTTAAATCAATTGCCTTAAAGTTCAGCGCCCCTAGAGACTTTGGCAAGTCCAAATTTTTGAGGTTTAATATTATTGCTTCAATGTTCATAGTTGTGTAGAGCTAACGCCTGCAAAAAGGTGCACTACGCAAAACCAGCAAAGCACACCAAACTCCATACCAAAACCGCTGAGTGTAACGGGTCACCTTAATTGCTTTGTTAAGCGCTGCTTGCCAAATACTCTATTGGTAAACCAAATTCAGTACGCAATGTGTTTATGTACTGACGCTCTAATATAGTTGCTGAATTCGGACCAACAATGATCATCTTTTCGGCTCGTTCACTCTCTGGCCAATATGAGTACTCTAGGATTTGACCTAACGCTTGTCGAATACATGCTCTAGCTGTTGATGCTGTTTTTATTTCATAAAACCAGAAGCTGCTCTCATTTTTCACAACAAGGTCAATACTACCACTAATACACTTTATCTCTGTCCCGACATTGTCAGCACCATGCTCCAGTGACAATTCTTCATAGAGCTTCAGTTGTAGATCATTATGCCTTAATCTAATATTCAGTTCTTTTTCTACGATGGTTCCACTAGTACTAGATAATTTCGCCGTACAACCTGAAGTAAACTTAAAACAAGTTGGCTCATGAAATTTAGCTTCAGCAATCGGTTGTTTTTCAGTATATAAATATAGTGGCAACAAGCGATCAAGCGTTTCTAAAACAAGCTGGTAATTGATTTTTGTGATGTCCTGCTTTCCACCTAAAAAGATGAAAAGTCCCTCACGTACATTTTCTTGAGGTATCGGAGAGGGCATGTAGTCAGAGCTTCTCGCTCCTTCAAAGTGCCACATTCTAAGTTCTGAAAAATGATCACCGAACTCCGACATGTATTCATTGAATAACGATATTTTCGGTATCAGTACATCAATGTCAGGGAGTGATTGGCTACATTCCAATGAAAAGGCTACACCATATCTAAGTTCGGTGCCTTCAATGCCAATGTTGAACTGTAGTTCTTTTCTACCTCCGTAGTGCCAGCCCCACTCTTCAAAGACTGTTCTGTAGTCAAAAAGTTGCTTCGAGGGTAGCCTCTTTAACTTTTGGATGTTTTTTCTTATGTCTTGAAGCTTGCCTACTTTGTAGTTGTGCGCTTCACTATTTATTTTATTTGCAATGTCTTGGAGTGATTGCATGTTGAACTCCATTTGCGCTTAACGCCGCATTAAGCGGACAAAAATAGTGGGTTAAAATGTGTAGCGAAGCGAAACATAACCCACTATTTTTGTTCCGTTTAAATGCCTTGTTAGCCGTTGTTTATGCCGAGTTCATTAACTAAAGCACTTTGGCATTTTTCAACAGCCTCAATTCCAATTCTATATCCACTGCTTGCCGATACTTCAATTACCGGATCTTTCTCAGTGGAGCTAAGTGCTACTTCCATACTTACTAAAGTTGAAATTTGTCCAGATAAATCTAGCAAAGCTCTTTTAGCTTTATCTGTTAAATACAATCCATGCTCTAGTTTCATTTTATCTATAGCTACAAGAAAGTATGTTAAGTGTTTATCTGGAGTAGTGTCATCGACGTGACTCCAAACGTAATGTTCACCAGCATCTCTTTTCGCCATGTTTTTCCAGCAATATAAATTAATTTCAATTAGAAGGTCATTAACTGCAATTACAGCCTCTAAACATTTCGTTTGAAAAGCAGACTGTAAAACACTTTTTATTTGTAAATCAGCTTTTGTTTTTTCAAGGCTTTCAGCATAACTAGACTTAACTTTCTCGATTTCAGTTGTTATGTGGCTTATATCTTCTTTTGTTGCAATATTCTTAGCTTTGACAGTTAAGTATGCACCTAGAAATGATGCAATTGCAGTAATACTAACCAACAACAAAACTTGATTGATACTCATAGTTGAAGAAGTCGATACTGCTACTTCAACTACTTCTTTTATTTCATCTATTGTTAATGGCATATAATTTGATACTCAAGATGATGAAACGGCTAACGCCTTTAGCTGCGGCGAGCGTCAGCGAGTCCAGCCCCGGGGCTTTTTCCGGGGCGAGGCAGGCTAAACTTGTTAAGTTTTATCTTTGTATGCAAAATCTAAGCACCACTTATAAAATAATTGAGCGATTTTAATATTTTCGTGGGGATCAGTTTCCGCTCGATCTACAATGACTTGCTCAAGGTCGTATCTAGGTATTTTTAGCAACCGAGCAATAATGACATAGCTCAAAAGACTTGCCCCAAAAAGAGCTATGATAAAAGTGGCAACCATTGAGCCAAACACAATGATGTTTGTAATAGTTGATACATCCTTAGCTCGCTGGCCACTATCTACGCCAAGTGCATCAAGCAGCCCCATCATTGCATAGAACCATAGGAACAAAGCCCCAATTATTATTGAGAAGTGAGATATTTTAATCTTCGTTTTGTTCATGATTCCCTTTGAAACTTAACGCCCGCTTAAGGGGTGAGTAAATGTGTGCCAAAATTGTAGCGAAGCGAAAATGGCACGCGTTTACGAATCCCACTTGAAGCGTTTGTTATGTGCGTTTAATTTAAGAAACAAGTGCAAGTACATCTTTAGCTTTCTCAAACAACTCATCATATGTGATGACTTGAACACCTGATAAACTACCTCTGAACAGCTCTAATGACTTTATTTTTATGGGGTCGTTCATCTCTCTTTCTAAGTCACCAACCAAAACTACGCATTTGGGACTAAAAGCATTAAATGAACTATCATCATCTTTTAGCTTGTAATACTCTTTAAGAAGCTGCTCTTTATAATTTAGTACTTGAACAATACCACCGCTCAACTCATCACTTATAGAATAAGCGTTGCCGCGATATTTCTTCCCAAGCAAATTCTTAACTGGAGTTTTGATCTCAACCATAACAACATTGTCGGTATGTTTGCTTGCATATATGAAATCGACGATGTTGCCCTTCTTATTACCAAGGGTCTTACCGCCCACGTAACTTTTAGAGCCAAATTGAAATGAGCTATTAGGAAACACTTGGCTTAACACTGCTGGAGATTTAGTGAGCAGATGCTGCCAAAACTCTTCTGATGCGTTGTGTCTATTTTTCTCCCAGATGCTAACAGCTTCTTTTAAAGAAACCTCGGTATGCTCATCTAACTTGAAGTCAAACAACTGCTCTGGGACAATAGCTGCCTCTAGCGTTTTTAGATGCTTTAGCTTGGCTTCTCTCAGCCAATTAGCTGTATAAATCTCAGGTTGTTTATCTACTAAGCGATGGCATGTAGGGCATAACAATATTAAATTATCTTGTGAAACCAAACTCTCAACTGGAGTTTCAGGATTATATCTTGCCCCTCGTTCCGCAAATGATTCGATTTGGGCAACTTCACCGATAAATGCATTGTCACCTACTGCTAATTCTCGCCTGCAATTAGCTAAAGAACACCTAGAACCACTAGTATGTACAAGAAGTTGACGTTGCATCGCGGAAATTTGTGGTCGTATGTTAACTTGTGTTTTTCTAACAGTGGGTTTTCTCATTTTTATTGGTTTATATTCTTCCGATTCGATTCCCATCTTATTCCCTAATTTGACCATACAAGTCTTTAAGTATTCGAGCACATAACGCTACCAATAAGCGGTGAGCGGAGCGAGTCCGGTGACCATCGGGAGCGTACTTGATTGGTTTGTTATATACCCCATTCACGGATTATTCTTACTGAAAGTGAATTCAAATCTTGATATACGTCATCTTCCTTATAGCCTACAGAATATAGCTGTTTTCTTATGCGCTCTCTATGCTCCTCCTTAATAACAAACTTAACAATGTGATCCTTAAATTCACTTGAATCATTTGAAAAGTAAGAATCAATTGAGTTGCCTTCTTCACCATGGATAGTAAAAACACCTTCTTGTGAGACTACACGCTGGTTTGCTAAAGGAACCGTTATCGCTAAAGGGGTTTTCGGGAGGTTTTTCTCCTTAATTGACTTGCTAGCAAGGGAGTCAGGCAAGTAGTGATCTAAATCTGGCCGAGTTATCGTGCAGTCTACATCAACGTGATTTGTCAGAATCTTATTTAGAGACCCTGGAATCATCATCCAAACCACCCTCTTATTAGAACTCTTGGGACGAGTTTTGGTATCCTCCTCCAATGCGAAATACAAAGCAATTAATGGTTTCTTGCTCCAATCTAAAAGCCTTGTTGGCAATCCATAGTGTTGCATTAATGAATACAGCTCCCAAGAGTCATTATACCCCCCCGATTCATAGGCCTTATAATGCATTAGAAAGTCATTAGTAATAGTTTGACCTATTTTAACATCTCGCCAAATAATCCCCGGAACGAGCTCATACTTGCTAGACGCTACCCCACGATACCAAACATCTGAATGAAATATGTGCCATCTACTTTGTATTTTTTCTATTTGCGTCAAGTAACTCGACAGGCTGCTTATTGATACTTCTTTTATCGCCATATTTAGCTCACGATATAGTTAGGGGGGATATAACATTTGTATATTGCGCATGCGCGTTTACCTCATTAGACCAGTGAAAACGCGCATACTTAATCCTTTGAATTTAGGGAAGAAACAAGAATAAGGTTCAATACATTTTTGGGCAAAACGCGCATGCCCAGTTAGCAAACCTATTATCTAATTTAACACTAAGCTAAGTAATTGATACTACGCCTGAAAATTCTTAGCCTCAAGGATTAATGCACAAAAGTTCCTCTCTTTTATTCGATAAAAAGCAGAAAAACCAATAACACTGTATATGAACACAGAAAATAGCTGCTTTGATATCTTTAGCCAAGCGCTTTTTCTGCGGTAGTATTCTCGATCAAATGTAGGTGTTTGGCCTAAACTCTGCAGAGCTAAGCCCTACTGAGTTTACGCTGAAGTTACATTAAAAGTAGACACTGGCTTGCAGCCAGCCAACGGTGTCTTTTTTCGAGATTTTGCTTTCTGCGGTGTGGTCAACTTTAAAGCCTACCGACATATTGCTATTAATCATGTATCCACCACCCACTTCAATTTGCGGCACAAAATCTTTGGCTCGGCTTACGTAAGTGGCTTTAGGGTTGGCGTAAAGCCAGTGGCCGTCGTCGAAGGCGTACATGGCGTATAAGCCGCCTTGTACTAGTGATGAGTCTTTAAAGGTTTCGTTACTGTCTTTAATTGGCATATCTAGCTTACTTTTCATGTAGCCGCCATAGAGCATGGGGAACAGTGAGATATTTTTGGTGATATCAAATTTGTACATACCACCTACCAATGCAGTAGTGGTATTTCTATCCCCGACTACATCAACGGAGTAACCCAAGCCATCGTTTACTTTGAAGTAACGAACGCGATAATCAAAATCGATTTTGCCTTGTTGATCTTTTTTATCGGCAGCGCCTAGGTCGGCAAAGATCATATTGCCCGCTCCCCAGCCATAGGTGCCGTTTAGCTGAGTGCGCTCGCTACTGCGAGAAATACCTAAAGAGCTGAAGGTGGCGGTTGGATCGCCATAGTTCATGTCGGCTTTTGCCTCGACAGTTTGCTCTGCCATTACGCCAGATGAGATAGCCGCCAAGCTTATTGCTAATATTGTCTTCTTCATTTTTTTACCTGCTAATAATGAAATGCCCTTTAGAAAAGAGCGGCATTCCATAGCCGCAAATAATGGCCGCAAGTTTAACCTTGCCTAAGGAGGCTGCTAAATGAGTACCTGTTAGCTCGTCTTACAGGTGAGAAAATACCAATACAGCTGCTAGTGCCGTTGTTAAGGGTGTAACGCTAAGCACTTAACTTGAATTGCTCATCAATACTGTTAATCTTCGCTCAGTTTGTATCTAATTTGGTGACAATATCTTATGCGAGTAGAAGATCTTTCTTTATTCATAAAAGTGGTGGAATCGGGCAGTTTTAGTGCTGCGGCCCACTCCCTCGATTTACCTCGCGCGAATGTAAGCCGACGCATCAACGAATTAGAACAAAGCCTAAGTACCCGTTTGTTTGTTCGCACCACACGTAAGCTAAACCTTACCACTCAGGGCCAGCAATACTACGAAAGCATGCAAGACATTATTCGCCGCCTTAACGACGCAAACAGCGCTTTGCATAGCCACACAGCTAGCCCGAGTGGTTTGGTTAAAATGGGGGTTAATGTAGGTAGTGATCACTATGTAATCGACATCCTAAAAAACTTTAAACAACGCTATCCCGATATTAATGTTGAGGCACGTTATTCTAACGAAAGCTACCAAGGTTTATTTGAGCATGGCCTTGATATGGCTATGTATGTAGGCTCGTTAGACGACTCTAGTTTTATCGCAAGAAAGCTAGGCGGCTTTAGTAAAGTAATTATTGCCAGCCCCGAGTATTTAGAACAAAACCCTGTGCCTGTTACCCCGCAAGATTTACTGCAACATAGCTGCATTATTTATCGCAGCTATAGCCAAAAATTAGAGAACCGTTGGCAATTTACCAACCAAGAAATCGAAGTAAGCCATCACCATATTAGTAATAACTATGCCCATATTGCCCAAGCTGTTGAGGCGGGTTTGGGCATAGCCTTAGTGCCCTATATTTTGGCTTATCCGATGATAGAAAAAGGCACGGTATGCCATTTAATGAAAGACCATGTCTCTTCTTCTGAAGACGCATGGATGGTCTACCCAAGCCGTAACGGTTTAACCCATACGGCGCGGCTACTGTTGGATTATATTGCTTCTCGTGTACCGGAGCATCTGTAATTGTCACGTTTTTTGTGACACATAAGAACAGATTAGCTAGCAGATAGCCTTAATAAAACTGTTTACCATGCGTGCAATTAATCCTTCCACCGGAGCACGCAATGAAATACTCCTATCTCGCTTTAGCACTAAGCGCTACTTTGCTTAGCGCATGCAGTACCGAACAAACCGCAGACATTAGCAATGTAAAGCTGCGCCCTGTTAAAGTAGTCAGCCTAAGTGCCGCCACCCAAGCTAATAACAGCTATTACAACGGTGTGTTGCAATCGAGTACCAGCTCTAAGCTGGCCTTTCGTGTTCCGGGCACCATTCAAGAAATACTGGTAAGCAATGGCCAAAGCGTGACCAAGGGGCAAGTGCTTGCGCGCCTAGACCCACACGACTACCAAGTGAGCCTGCTTGAGCTAGAAGCCAAGCTACTTGAAGCAGAGTCGGCCCAAGCTCTCGCCCACAACGAATACCAGCGGGTTGAGCAAGCCAGCCAAGACAACGCCATAGCACCGGTTAACCTAAACCGCGCACTTAGCGGCAAACAACGCGCCGACGCCAGCGTTGAAGTAGTGAACCAGAATATTCAACGCGCTAAAGATGCACTGCGTTATACCGAATTGCGCGCACCTTTTGATGGGGTAATTGCTCAACGCTTTGCCGAAGAACACGAACAAGCAGTACCTGCGCTACGCGTGTTTACCTTACACCAGCCCGAGCACTTAGAAGCCGTGATAGAAGTGCCAGAGAATCAAATTAATGCCTTTAGCATTGGCCAAGCTGCGCAAGTTAGTTGGCATGATAAAACCGATAGCATAAACGCCAAGGTGAGTGAGATTGCCACCGTGCCAGATCTCATCAAGCAAACCTATACGGTAAAACTTAAGCTTGAGCAGACTCTCGATGAGGTGTATCCGGGCAAATCGGTTAAACTAAGCTTAGCGCTTTCGCAATCTGAACAAGCTCGCTACTGCTTGCCGCATTCAGCCTTAATTCTTGAGGGAGCAAAGGCCAAAGTTTACCGTGTTCACAATCACAAGGTTGAAGCCGTAGCCAGTGAAATCGTAAACCAAACTCAGCAACAAGTATGTGTAAGCGGCGACTTTAAAGAAGCCGATAAAATCATTGTTGCTGGTAGCCGTTACCTAAGCGAAGGACAGCAAGTAGGTGATTTATTAGATGCGAAGGAGGGTTAAGATGAACCTCGCAGAATTCGCGATTCGCCAACGCACCTTTGTATGCTTTTTTACCGTGTTATGCATTATTGCAGGCATTGGCTCTTACATTGGATTAGGTAAATTAGAAGACCCTTCGTTTACCGTAAAAAGTGCGGTAGTGGTTACCTTGTACCCTGGGGCATCTGCCCAGGAAGTAGAGCTGCAAGTTACCGACAAAATTGAAACCCGCTTGCAAGAGATGGGTTCGGTGTGGAAGTTACGCAGCCTTTCTCGCCCTGGCAGTTCAATGATTTTTGTTGACCTAAAAGAGAGCACTACCTCAGAAGAGCTTCCTCAGCAATGGGATTTATTACGTCGCAAAGTTAACGACGTAAAACTAGAGCTTCCGGCCAGTGCGCAAATTAGCATCGTGCAAGATGAGTTCTCGGAAGTATACGGGATGTTGTTTGCAGTACACAGCGACGACGCTGCGCCAGCTGAGTTAAAAGCCCATGCCAAAGAGTTACAACGCCGCTTAAAAGCCGTTGATGGCATTAAAAAAGTAGAGCTACATGGTGTTCCCCAGCAAATCGTTAATATTGATTTGCCAAGCGAGCGCTTAGCAGAGCATCAGCTCTCGGCTGCTCAAGTATTTAGCCAATTAACCACCCAAAACATGGTGCTAGATTCTGGCAGCTTTAAACTTGGTGAAGAGCGCATAAGAGTTAGCCAAAGCGGCACCTTTGAAAACCTAAGTGATATTCAGAATCTATTGCTTAAATCTGGTATTGCCGAACTCGGCTCTGGCTTAATTCGCCTAGGTGACATCGCCGATGTTTACTTGGATTACCAAACTCCAGCTCTATCAGAAAGCCGTTATAACGGTAGTACTGCGATTACTGTTGCGGTAAGCCCAGTTGATGGCATAAACGTAGTGGCCTTGGGCGACACCCTAAAGCAGGTGATTCAGCAGTTTACTAGCGAACTCCCGCTTGGCACCGAGGTTGGCACCATTGCCTTTCAGCCCGACGAAGTGCAAAAGTCTATCAATAACTTTGTAAGCAACTTAGTAGAAAGTATTCTTATTGTGGTGGCAGTGCTTTGGGTATTTATGGGGCTGCGTAGTGCTGCCATTGTTGGCAGTAGCTTGCTTATTACCTTGCTTATTACCCTTATTTACATGCTAGTTGCTGGCATTGATTTACAACGGGTATCGGTTGGCTCGTTTATTTTGGCGCTAGGTATGCTGGTTGATAACGCCATTGTTATTACCGACATGTTTAAGGCTAAACTCAACCAAGGCATAGAGCGCTATCAAGCCGCCACTAACAGTGTGAAAGAAACCGCTGTGCCCTTACTCGCTGCTACTGTGATTGCCATTATGGGTGCTACCCCAGTGCTGTTATCACAAACCGATGCTGCCGAGTTTTCTATTTCGGTATTCCAAATACTTTGTAGCTCACTGCTATTGTCTTGGTTAGTGGCGATGACACTTACCCCTCTCATGTGTTGGGCCTTCATTAAACCTAAAGCGAAACAAGTAGACCAGTCAGAGCCAAAGTTTGCCCAAATTGCGCGCAAGGTTCTTACCTGGGTAGTGGCAAAACCTTTTAGCGCTATTGCTTGCATCGTTCCGGCATTACTTGTTACTGCCTTAATTGTGCCAAAAATTGCGATTAACTTTATGCCTGGCTCCGATAGGCCCATCTTATTTCTAGATTACTGGCTACCCAACGGCGGACAAACCGAAGTGGTGTCACGTGATATGAAAGTGATTGAGGACTGGTTATTGGAGCAACCGGAAGTAAGCAGCATTTCAAGCTACATAGGCGCCAGTGCTCCGCGCTTCTCGGTAACCGTTGAGCCAGAACCCTTTGACAGCAGTTACGGGCAAATTCTGATTAATGCAAAAGATTTTGAATCTATTGCGCCGCTTATTGAACGTGGTGATAACTGGCTAATGAGGCAGTTTCCTAATGCTGAACCTCGCTTTAGAAACTTAAAGCTAGCCACCAAGGATAAGTTTGCCATTGAAGCGCGCTTTAAAGGCCCCGATCCGCAAGTTCTGCAAGACTTGTCAGCGCAAGCTCAAGCCATTTTTAATGCTCACCCTAATACCAAGTATGTGCGTGACGATTGGCGACAAACCAGTAAACAGCTGGTGCCAATTATGAACCAAGACAAAATGCGCCGCGCAGGTATTAATCGCAGCGACGTAGCACTGGCTATCCAACGAGCGTCTAGCGGTGTAGTTGTGGGTGCGCTGCGCCAAGGCGATGAGACCTTGCCAATTAAAATGCAAAGCAGTAACACCGATATTGCGCAATTAGAGAACATTCCTGTTCGCTCACTATTGGGTTTACACACTGTGCCACTTAGCCAAGTTGTCGACGGCTTTGAAACTCGCGAAGAGCAAAGCATTATTTGGCGTCGTAATCGGGTACCAATTATCACTGCGCAAGCAGAAGTATTTGGTCAAACACCTTCCGATGTGCGTAAAGAGTTAGCCGAGCAAATTCAAGCTATTGAATTGCCTTATGGTTACAGCTTTGAATGGGGCGGTGAGTACTACGATGAAAAACGCGCAATTGACGACACCTTAAAGCAAATTCCAAAAGCAACGTTGATGATGGTGATTGTAATGGTGGCGCTATTTAATGGCTTAAAACAGCCGGCGATTATTTTAATTACCTTGCCGCTAGCCGCGATAGGTTGCGCTTGGACGCTGTTTTTCTTTGGTAAACCCTTTGGCTTTATGGCCCTAACTGGCGCAGTTGCGCTATCGGGAATGATCATCAAAAACGGCATTGTGCTCATTGATCAAATCGAACTAGAACGCAAACAAGGTAAAAGCATTAGCGAAGCCGTTGTAGAAGCCACAATTAACCGCACCATGGCCATTTCGATGGGTGCACTAACCACCGTACTAGGCATGGTACCGCTACTTAGTGACCGTTTATTTGACCAAATGGCGGCGATTATTATTGGCGGCTTGGTGGTTGCGACCTTCTTGTCGTTAATCATTATGCCGGCGTGGTATCGGATTTTTTACCGTGACCCACAAACCGAAAACAAAGCTGAAGATCTAAGCGTAAGTTCGGAGCTAAACCATGAACAAAACTAAGCCTTTAACTACAAGCAAAGCCCTGTCGGTAATGGTGTTCTCAGTATTGGCAACCGCTTGTGCTAGTGCTCCCGAATATCAAATGCCAGAGACGTCGGTAGACACCGTGTACTCTGAGCAACAGTCTAATCAGTTTGTAAACCAACAAACGGTTGAGGCGGCGTGGTGGCAGCAATTTAACGACCCCATTTTAAATGATTTGGTGCTGCAAGCTCAGCAGCAAAACTTAAACATTAAAATGGCGGCTAACCGCGTTCAAGCAGCTCAAGCTTATCGCAGTGCGGTGGCGTCTTTTAAAGTACCAACCGTGAGCTTAGGGGGTGGTTACACCAGCTACCAACTCAGTAAAAACGATCCTTTAGCGGGCCCCGCTTTTGGTATTGAAAATCCCATATCGGGCGGGGAGTTCGACTTAATTGAGCAGCAAAACGGCGGCTTTTTTGCTGGCATAAATGTAAGTTGGGAAATGGACTTGTTTGGCCGAATAGACAAGCAAGTAAGCGCTGCAGAAATTAGGGGTGAGCAGGCCGAGATTTTCCATCAAGGCATGCACACCTTGGTGAGCGCAGAGATCATTAACAACTACTTACAATATCGCGGTGCTCAACAACGTATTGCCATTGCTAAACGAAATATTAGTGAGCAAGAAACCGTGCTTAAACTGGTTAAATCGCTTAGCGCCAGCGGCTATGGTTCAGACATGGATGTAGCTAAGGCAGAAAGTGCACTGGCTTTAAGCCGCGCCGCGCTGCCCCAGCTTAACAGTGCCGAAAGTGTGCATTTAAATCGCATGGCTTTAGTACTTGCGCAAACCCCGTCTAGCTTGGCTGAACAACTTGGGGAGCCAGAAGCCTTGCCAAACTTTGAAGGCATGATCCCCTTAGGTTTGCCGTCTGATTTACTTAACCAGCGCCCCGACATCAATATTGCCGAGCGCGAAATGGCGGCGGTGAATCAAGAACTAGCAGCCAGTATGGTGGCGGGTTACCCACGCTTTTTCTTAACCGGTGGGCCGGGCTTAAGTGCTGAGAACTTTGATGATTTATTCAAAGCAGACTCTGCCGCTTGGCTAGCTAGCATAGGGGTGCAATGGAACCTGTTTGATGGCGGACGAAACGACGCCTTGGTAGAAATACAGCAGCAAAGATTTAACGACAGTGCTTTGCAATACCAACAAACCGTGAATGCAGCCTTTGTTGAAGTAGAGACTATGTTAATGGCCTATGGCAATAGCCAAGTGTTTGCCAGCAACATAGAGCAAGCAAGCGAACAAGCCGATCTTGCTTTAAGTAAAGCCAACTCACTATACCGAGCAGGCCTACTGGACCACTTGGCTGTTTTAGATGCGCAACGCCAGCAAAACTTGCTTGAAGACGCACAAGTGCTTGCTCAGCTGCAAACCGCTAACAGCATAGTTGGTTTACATAAAAGTTTAGGGGGTGACTGGACGATGCAATAAGTTTGGTCATGTTGACGCTTTGGCAGGTAAGCCTAATTAGTTAGATTGTTCTCTCTTAACTAGTTAGCCAAAGCGTCTTTTTTAGACAAATAGTTGCCTATACATTTGAGAACAAATCAATTTCAGGTGACAAATAGAAACCATCATTTAAGTGAGTAAGCTGTTTTTCAGAAAGATTCGCAGGAGTGTATTCATTGGAGGGCTTTTGCTTATCCAACAAGCCAATATGTTGATAGGCTGCTGCCACTAATTCACTGCAAAATAATGAATCGAGGTTTTCTTGATTCTCACCAAATGGCCCTTCCCATCCAGCCCGAGCCAGCTCCCAAAAGTCTTGTTCATAATGGCGTAGCTTTAGCTGTTCAAGCAATTGCATTAATTTGCCTAAATGCTCATCCGACAAGGTTCCACCTAACAACTGGCGAATTGAAATACTGCCTAAGTGTTGTTTAACACGTTGGTGTAGCGGCACTACCTGCACCCCATTGCTGGCTTGTTGAGAATACAAACAGGTATCTTTTGAATTAGGAATTGCTTCCCAAAGGGTCACAAAATCATAGGCTTCTAGTTCTAGCACCATGCCAACATGTGACCATTTGCTAAACGTTCCGTAACGAATAATGTCGCTACTTAAACCTTTGCCAGAAAAGAACACCAAATCGCCAGTTTTTAGTTTTTTGGCTAGTGGGTCGGGCTTTAGCATCCTGCTAACTCTCTCGATAGTCCTAAGGGTCTGTTGACCTTTGGTATTGAAATTTTCTTCGAGATAAGCGGACTTTAATCGCGGCAAACACTTTGAAACCTAGTGGGCTAAGTAACAAGTGTTCAACAAAGAGTAAAGTTCGCTTATCCGAACCCGCTGGGCAGTATTGTTGAAAAAAACCATCAACAAAGATCAACAGCCCCCAATTTGCTTTATATGATAAAAACAAAAAGCCCGCAATAGAGCGGGCTTAAATCAAAAAATAGACAATTAGCGCTAGCGATTATGCCGACGTACGGCGCCTCATAAGCAATCCGCCCAAACCTAGCAACATAATGGCTACGGTTGTTGGCTCACTAACCTGCGCTGGTAGAGAAAGGTTATTAACCCGCACTAACAAGGTATCTTGGTTACCACCATTAATAGAACTCACCACAGGATCATTAAAATCACAATGGCTGTAGGTGTTGTCAAAATACTGAGCAGCACATTTATTCCCATCTATAAATAAATCTCTAGCAGGAATATTGGCAAGCTCGGCCAAGCTAGCAAAACGCCAAGTACTTACACCTAATGCCGCATTTAAAGCATCATCGTATAAACCACTAGCATATTCCCAATTATCCACTAGCTGACTACAGCCACCTGAACAAGGCGAGGCCCAAACCCAATCAAAAATATCACTACTTACAATCACGTCCTCTAGAGGATCTAGAGTGATGACCGTAGCGGCCGATTGTTGTGAAAACACCATGCTTGAGATGAACATGGCAAACATCGTTATTTTTTTTATTTGTTTCATTTTTCCGCTTTCCTTGCTTTAGTTTGTTAGCGAGCCCGTAAATGCAAAAAATATACCTTTATATCAATAGCTTTACTTACAAGCACTTAGCGAAAAAACGAACACCCTTTAATTGATAGTTGTAAAAATAACCGACAATAATTTAAACAAACGAAAAATTTAAATTATTTATTTCAACACCTTACAAGCTCACATAATTAGTTTGATAAGCTTTAGGTGAACGGACACCTAAATGTGACATTAATCACAATTTAACCAGCCTTAATCAGGCTATTTCTGCACCAAACACTGCTGCATATTGTCGGTGACCAACTTAAAGCGGGAGGCCAAACGATGATAACGGCGCTGCACCAAATATATGGTTTCACTCACTGGATTTGCTAAACGGCTAGCAGCAATAAGCTCAGGTTTGGCAAAAGCGGCCACTGCGTGTGCAGGCAATACCGTAAAGCCCAAGCCCATTGCAACCGGCTCTAAAATCAAACTAATTTGGTTAGAGAATCCGCGAAGTTTAAATTGGCTGGTTTGCTCAAACTCTGGGTAGTTGGCTGACAATAACAATTGTGAATGATGGGCGCCGTCGGGATGGTCCACATAACCTAAACCTAACAAATCTTGCCAACTAGCATTGTTATATCGTGCCGGTGTTACCAATACCAAAGCCTCTTCTGCGAAGGCTTGGGTAGCCAACTCACTTAGGGTGCTGGGGCGAGTAATAAAACCTAAATCAAGCTGACGATCAGCCAGCATTTGTTCGATGCTAGCATTGGGTGCAAATTTATAATCAAACACCAAGTCAGGGTATTTTGCTTGTAAATCCAACAGGTTTGGATAGAGCTTCAAACCCACGCTGCCGGGGCTGGCAACCCGACACAAACCAGTATGAGGATCATCTTGTTTAAGTGACAGTTCAAGCTGGTTAAGTTGAGCCAAGGTTTGCTGTGCTTGCAAATACACTTGATTGCCCGCTTCTGTAAGCGTGAAGCTTTTGCCTTCTCGTTGTAACAGAGTTTGCTGGTAGTAGTGTTCTAGCTTACGAATTTGCTGGCTTACGCCAGGCTGAGTCATCGCCAGCTTTTCTGCGGTGCGAGTAAAATGTCCGGTTTCAATTAAGGTGCAATAGGTTTGTAACCAGTCGATATTAATCATAATGAAACCTTATTGAAGTAGCCAAGAAAGATAACATTATGCAGCAGCAGATTTTTCAAGCAAGGCGCACAGCAAACAAAGCCTATCGCCCGCCGAAAATAACTTAAAATAAAGAGAACAGCATGCTTGTAGCAGCGAATACAAGCGCTAGATTAGATGGGATAAGCACACAGATGGTTGCCACGAACAGCAAATAGAATTGCAGCTTTGCAAACAGCAGGTTTACTATAAACCCAACATAAACAGTAACATCGCTAGCGCAGAAGCAAGGCTGCGCCAGTGATTCCAATAGGTCCACTCCGCTAAATATTGCTGCCACTGCAAGCTTTGTGCTTCGCTTAGCCCATCATTCACAGAAATTAGCGCCAGCGCTTTATTTCTTGGTACGTTGGCAAACGCAGTCACCGCAAAGCAGCCCAGTAAATAACAAAGGCTTGCAGCCACCAGCCATAGGTTAATTGTTGCGACAAAAAACACCTGCCAAACAAGCACCACTAAACACAGAATTGCCGTGCCCATAAACAAGCCTAAAAACCCTGGGTTAAGCACCGTGATATTAATGCTTTGCATGGCCGCCAAACCTTGCTGAGTATTCAGCCTAGCCAAAGCAGGCATTACAAAATTAGAAAATGCTACAAAAATCCCAGCCACTAAACCGCATCCAAAAGCCGCGGCGATTATTAAGCTTTGTTCAAACATGTATTTCCCCCTAAACCACTAGCTTTAGTCCTATAACACTAATGCAAACTAGGCTAATCATTGCCCACTGTTTGAGAGTAGGCTTTTCCGCTAATAGCCACCAGCCCAGTAGCATACTAAATACCATCATAGTGCTTAACACAGCTGCCGCAATGGCTAGGGGGCCTAAGGTCATCGCTAAGGCATAGCAGCCTGTGCCAATAACCGTAGGTGAGGCGAAAATGAGGATCTGTTTAAACTGTGCGGCTGTCACCTTTTGCATTCCGCCGTGGCCGCTAAGCTTGCCTCGCGCGAACGCCATGAACATAGCCACCACGCCAATCATCACTTCCCAGCTAAAACCCACTAGAAATGGGTGGCTGTCGCGAGACATTTTGGCCACCAGTATCAACGCACAAGACATTAAAGCGCCATAACAAGCACTGGCTACAATGCCAATAAGCGGCTTGTATTGAGCGGCACTCTCCGTTGTTTCACTGTTAATACGAGTTTGACTTGCTCCCAACAGCAGCACAGCAAGTAAGGTTAGTCCGGCCATTAACCATTGCAATGGACTCAAACGCTCATCTAACAGTAATTCGCCCAACAAGCCGACAAACAGCGCCGTAAATGCCATCGATAAAGCGCTAGCAATGCCAACGGGTAACCTTACAAAGGCTATTGCATTTGCCCAGTTAGCCAAGGCGGCTAAACCCGCCGCTAGTACCAACCAACCAGCATGATGAATAAAACCAGAATACGCAGACAGCGGCACCAATAGCAGTAAGGGAGACATGCTAATAAACAAACTTAAACCGCGGTGAGCCACCGCACTAAGCAGATCTGATTGGCGATAAACCTTGGCCATTAGCACCCCTTGTAGGGCATAGGCAAAGGTAGCAGTTAAGGCGATAAAAAAGAACAAGGCTGCGTACTCACTAAAAATTTACCCCAGCCTACGCAACAAACTAAATAGCAACAAGGGCTTAACTAAGCATCGAAATGGCGTAAGCAAAAAACATTAGCCCTGCTTAAGTTTAGCCCCCCTATTTAAACGCTCGATGTAACCTCAATCACTAGCGCGCTCGCAGCGATTCTTGTTTTACTAGGCTCTGTTTTAAGTAATCGATGAGCAAACGCAACTTCTTAGAACTCGCCGAGCCTTTAGGGAAAACACAATACACATCAATATCTTGTAATTGATAATCGACCATAAGCACTTCTAGCTTTCCAGCCTGTATTTTTGGCAAGGCGTCGTACAAGGGAACACGCCCTAAGCCATGGCCACCTTCAACAAAGGCAGTGCGCACTGCTGCATTATTAGTGCTCATGCCACCTTTGGTTTTTATGCTATAAGAACGAGAACCTTTGCTTAGCTGTAAGGTACTTGAGCCTGCGGTATAAATAACCCATTGGTGGGCATCTAAATCTGCAGGTTTAGTCGGCCGGCCATGCTTATTTAAGTATTCTGGGGCAGCGCATAAGCAGGTACTTAAGGTGGTTAGCTTGGCGGCTTGCAAACCAGAGTCGTTAAGCTCGGCTCCGCGGATGGCTAAATCAAAACCATCTTGAATAATATTTACCACCTCATCACTTAATACCAGCTCGATATTCACCTTAGGGTACAAACGGCGAAACTCATTAATCACTGGCACAATGGTTTGTAGGCCAGCGTTTACCGGACAAGAAATTTTGATCGAACCTTCCGGCTCTTGCTTAAGGTTTTCTATCTGTAAATTTGCGGCTTTAGCTTGCTCAGCAATGTTATGACAGCGCTGATAGTATTGCTCGCCAGCCTCGGTTAAATGCAAACTTCGGGTTGAGCGATTTAGTAAGCTAAGCCCTAGTTGCTGTTCCAGCTTTTTGATGTGGTAACTAACCACCGCGCGGGTAATGCCAATATGCTTTGCGGCGGCGCTAAAACTGCCCTGCTCAACTACCTGAGCAAATACCACCATACTTTTTAGCTGTTCAAAGCTAACGCTCATTGTTCTATCTCTTTTTTAAAACACCTCCTAATTGTATCAATTATTCTACCAATCATGTCTATTTAATCTGCATTGTTGGAATGAGCTTACCCACCTACACTAGGTGCATTGCTATTGCGAGATCGCATAGTTACTCATCAATTTTAAGGAATGCACCAATGAGCACAGCTAAGAAAATCCTAATGGTTCTAACTTCCCACGACCAACTGGGCAATACCGAACATAAAACTGGTTTTTGGGTAGAAGAATTTGCCGCCCCTTATTATGTGTTTTTAGATGCTGGAGCAAACATCACCTTAGCCTCACCTAATGGCGGCCAACCACCCATTGACCCAAATAGTGAGCTCCCTGATTTTCAAACCGATGCCACTCGCCGCTTTGACCAAGACGACGCGGCAAAACAACAGTTAGCCACTACACTTAAGCTCGCCGACCTTGATGCTAGTGATTACGATGCGGTGTTTTACCCCGGTGGTCATGGTCCATTGTGGGATCTCACCGACAACCCACAATCTATCTCACTACTAGAGAACTTTGTTGCGCAAAACAAACCAGTTGCAGCAGTTTGCCATGCCAGCGCAGCCTTGCTAAATGTAAAACAAGCCGATGGCCAATTACTGGTAAAAGGCAAAGCAGCAACCGGCTTTACCAACAGTGAAGAAGCCGCAGTACAACTTACCGAGGTGGTGCCATTTTTGTTAGAAGATGAGTTAAAAGCCCGCGGTGCAGATTACCAAGCAGTAGCCGACTGGAACCCTTTTGCGATTCAAGATGGTTTAATGATTACCGGTCAAAATCCGGCATCTTCAGAAATGGCTGCAGAAAAAGTACTACAACACTTGGCCTAATCGCCAAGCTAGTTAATTGAAGGAAATATGATGTTAAATTTTTCGTTCCAAAACAGTACCCAAATCCATTTTGGCGAGGGGCAAATAGCTACCATCGCTAACGAAATCCCGGCGGATGCCAAAGTATTGGTCACCTATGGTGGAGGCTCAATCAAAAGCAATGGCGTTTATGACCAAGTTGCAAAGGCCTTAGAAAATCACCAGTGGTCTGAGTTTTCGGGCATCGAGCCTAACCCTAGCTATCACACGCTTATGCGTGCTGTTGAACAAATTAAAGCGGAAGGGCTTGACTACATTCTTGCTGTAGGCGGTGGCTCGGTAATTGATGGCAGCAAGTTTATCGCTGCTGCAGCTTGTTACCAAGGCGATGATCCTTGGGACATTATTGCCAAGCAACACCCGGTTGATACAGCCTTGCCATTAGGAGCAGTGCTCACCTTGCCAGCCACTGGATCTGAAACCAACCCAGCAGCAGTGGTCACCCGTGACGGCACTAAATTACCTTTTTATGCCCTAGCAGTGCGCCCTAAGTTTGCAGTTTTAGACCCAAGCGTAACTTTAAGTTTATCGCCCCGCCAAGTAAGCAACGGTGCGGTAGATGCTTTTGTTCACGTAATGGAGCAATACCTCACTTACCCAGTAAACGCCAAAATCCAAGATCGCTTTGCCGAAGGCATTTTGCTCACCTTAATTGAAGAAGGCCCTAAAGCACTTGCCGAAGAGAGCAGCAAAGACTTAGAGGTTCGCGCTAACATTATGTGGGCAGCCACCATGGCCTTAAACGGGTTAATTGGTGCTGGCGTGCCGCAAGATTGGGCAAGCCACATGTTGGGCCACGAGTTAACCGCCGCTTATGGCGTTGACCACGCACGCAGCTTGTCTATCACTTTGCCAGCGGTAATGAAAATTCGCAGTGAAGCAAAAGCCGACAAATTGCTGCAATACGCAGAACGTATTTGGGGCATAAGCGAGGGCGACAAGCAGCAACGCATCGATCAAGCGATTGCCGCTACCGAAGCCTTCTTCCGTAGCATGCAAGTTCCAGTGCGCTTAAGTGACATCGAACTAGGCGCTAGCGATGTAGAGGTTTTGTTGACTAAGTTAGAGCAACACCAAATGGTGGCTTTAGGCGAAGATAAAGCTATCACTTTAGATGTTAGCCGCGAAATCCTAAACGCCGCGCTATAAAGCCAATGCTTATAAAAAAGGGCCTGAAGGCCCTTTTTTATTGAGAACAACACAGAGTTCTAGGTGCAATATAAGCACCGCATAGATTAGATCGTTTTTAGGTACTCAAGTATCGCGTCACATTGCTGTGAATCAAAGGCAGTACCAATCACCCCTTTAGGCTGATCTAAATAATGTTTACTAGGGTCGTATAAATCTGAAAAGTTATGGCCACTGTTGTGATTACCCGGTATTGAAGTATCTAAGATAAAGTAG
Organism: Agarivorans aestuarii; assembly: GCF_019670125.1. Taxonomy (NCBI): domain Bacteria; kingdom Pseudomonadati; phylum Pseudomonadota; class Gammaproteobacteria; order Alteromonadales; family Alteromonadaceae; genus Agarivorans; species Agarivorans aestuarii. Next base: position 1,161,047 of record NZ_AP023033.1, on the reverse strand, counting down.
CCTTCCGCTGTATATTGCTGACCTTTTCTCAGCGCTTTGTTAGCTACTTTTTCAAAACCTTCGGGCTGCTGTAATCCTAGGTTAACCGCATCATAGCCAATGTTGCCCAACTGCAAATACTTAGGACGCTCGCCTCCCTCAGGGCAAAGCAAATCACGCAATGTTGCTACAGAACCGTTATGCAAAAATGGCGCAGTGGCCCAAACACCATTTAGCGGGCGAGCTTTATAGCCAGAAGTGACTCGAATACAGTTGGGGCGTCCTCCTTCAAATTCAGCTTGTAAGGCTTTATCACTCACGCCCTGTTGTTTAAACCAAGCGTTCACGGTTTCCTGCACTATGGCGCCCAGCGCTAAGCCAAATAATACTTCGCCGCTATCGTTTACCGGCAAGTCCACCAGCTGGGCTGTATCTTTCTTCGAATAGTTAGCGCCAGCCATTTGGCTGCCATAAAGCTGGTTAGGGTTTTCGCCACAAATTGTTTCATCAATGCCTAAGCCAGGAGTCACGTTCGCAGCAGCTACATTGCTTACTCCAGCCGTGCTTAAGGTGCGAGTAGCCAATACATTTGCCTGAGCAGGATCGGTCCCAACTTGCGACAAATCAATCAGCTTAAGTTGTAGCACTTTCTCTGCGGTTTGTTTTTGCTCGCCATTTTGCTGATAAACAATCGGCGAAAAGTATTGCTCTTGCCAAATCTCTTGGCTGTCTAAGGGTGGTAAATGGCAGCCCTGACACTTAGCTTGATAAAGTGATGCCCCAAGCTCGGCTTTTTGTTGATCTATTGGGCCAAATTGCCACTTGGGTGGCTGTAAACCGGAAAAACCCTTAGTTTGGCTAGGCTGTTCCCCACCAAGAAAGTGTTCTAGCCACACCAAGTTTTGCATTGGGATTGACGAACTAAAGCGATTGTCATCCATAGCGCTTTGCATATCCACATAAGCATTTACCCCCATCGCTTCGCCAGCATTGCGAATGAGCGGGCTCATAATAGAGGCATCGTATTGCACCCAGTTAAACCAAGAAGCGCTCCATAAATGCGGATAATTAACTGGCGCATTTATCGCGTGGTAATTTTCACGGCGATTGATGTTCTCGGCAAATACCTGGTTACCAATGCGGTTTAGCGCGTCTAAGCGCATAAAGCCTTCGTTTACTTGAATAACATCTTGCTGCCCTTCACTGGCGGCAACAATGCTGGCTAACTCTTCTGCCAAAGACAGCTTGTTGGCAGGGCTATAACTAGCACCAAGCACTCGGCGAGCAAAGCGGTCGAAACGCCCATCTAAAATGGGTAACTTACTCGAAAGCAAAGTTTGCCCTAGCGCAGCAGCTAAGGTTTCGGTAAGCAAACTTAAGTCGGTGGTGGCGGGAGCACCGTCAATCACATACTCGGTTTTGTTTTCCCCTTCCCCATGAATAAAGTGGCCGGTATGACAAGCCGCACAAGTAAAACCAATGCCCGCAGTGCGGGTTGGATAACCAGGTAAGTTAACGGAATCGGTGCGAGCAAAACCAATAGGTAAACCATCAGGATTTTGCTCACTCACCTGCGAGCGGATAAAGCCAAAACGCAGCAAAAACTCGTTAGCGGAAAGCAAACCGTTATCAGAAAATCCATTAAGTAGCAGTAAAGACCAAAGCGAGCCGCTGGGTTGCTCCAAACTCACAAACCATTGGTAAGGAATGGGAATGGTGCGAGTACCTTGGGAGATGTGATGGTACTTTTTAGCCTCATCACTAACGTAATCACCTTTGCTGCCCCAATTTTGCTCTGGCCAATACAGTTTTAGCCAAGAGCCATCTTGGTGAACAACTTGCAGCTCGGGCAAATTAGGCGGCGTTAAGGCATCGGTAATGCTCTTCACCTTGTCACTGCTTAGTAGCATCAATAAATACACCACTAGCAGCATCAACAATATGATGCCTAAACGAGCCAGTTTGCTAGATAACACCTTACTCATACATTTATTCCTTTCTTCCATGAAGGGTAACAAGCAGATGATGATTCACTATTACTGCGCTGAGCAAGCGCCTAACATCCTTGAAAAAATCTCTCTGCTAAGGCTAAACCATAGAGGAAAAGTGGCTTTAATGTAAACCTATTAACTGTGGTGTCAGTACCGTTAACTTTACGCATGTGAGCAAGACCTAGAAATAAGGCAGCTACGATGGTTAAGCTGCCTGTCATCGCTTAAGCCTTTAGTTTTTGAGTAAACTTATGCCCGCGGCTTTGCAGAATATTTTTGTCACTATGGCTACGCCCACATTTACCTGCTTGCCAAAAAGGTTTACGGCCTTCGGCTAAGGCTTGCGCTCGGCTTAAACCAATATCCTTGAGCAAGTCGTCATTCAAGGCTAGCAAGGCGCTGCGACTGCGGCGACGCGCTCGATACAGGGCAAGGCGCTTAATCAGTGCGTGAAAACCCATATGGAAAGAAACTTGTATCTGCATATTCCGCTCCTTGTTTTAATCAGCTACCCCTCTAGCTTAAATTTTGAACAAGCAAGCTTACAGATTCAGAATACAAGAATTTTGCCATTACAGATGCCCAAAGTGGCTATCTGTAATGCTTATGAATGCTCAATCTGTACTGCTTAGCTAAGCAACTTTGCTTAACTGTATTTCTCTGTGGTATTAATGAGCGATGTTTTGGCTAAGGAGTTGCCAATGACCCTCTACGAACAGTTTGCCCAAGAGCTTAAAGAGCAAATCACTCAAGCCTATTACCCGGTTGGCCAGAAGCTGCCTTCTATCCGCGAAATGAGTAAGGCTAGAGGTGTAAGTATTTCTACGGTGCAAGAGAGCTATCGACTGTTAGAAGATGCAGGCTTTGTTCGCAGCAAGCTTAAGTCGGGGTATTATGTGCAGCAGCCGCCCAGCACCGCACTACTGCCAGAAACTAGCCAACCAGAGCAACGCCCGGTGCCGATCGACAATTGGCAAGCGGTGTTAGAGCTCACCATGACAGAAAGCAATAGCCGCTTTCTTGCCTTAGGCAGAGGCTCTCCTGATACCGAGTTAAGCAGTTTAAAACCATTGCAGCGCTTACTTAGCGACAACATCAAGTATCAAAGCAAACAGGTTTTTAGCTGCTCAAAAGGCAATGGCCTGTTTAAGTTACGGGTGCAAATTGCTCGCCTAATGCAGCACTCTGGTTGCCATATTCATCCCGATAACATCCAAATTACTGCCGGTTGCCAAGAAGCCTTATCGCTAAGTTTAAAAGCGCTCACCCAGCCCGGAGACATTGTTGCGATAGACTCACCCAATTTCTACGGGTCTATGCAGGCGATCCAATCTAACCAACTCAAAGTTATCGAGATCCCAACCCACCCAGAGACCGGCATAAGTTTGCCCGCGCTAGAGCTTGCGCTGGAACAGTGGCCAATAAAAGTGCTGCAACTAATCCCAACATCAAACAACCCCTTGGGTTATGTGATGCCTGAAAAGAACAAATTAAAGCTGCTGAAGATGGCTGAGAAATACGACTTCGCCATTATTGAAGACGATATCTTGGGCGACGGCTACTACCAAACACCGCGCCCGCGAAGTTTAAAGTCCTACGATAGCCAAGACAGAGTGTTGTTTTGCTCGTCGTTTTCTAAAACCATTGCACCGGGCCTACGTGTGGGTTGGGTAGCGCCTGGCCGTTATGGACAAATGCTCACTCACTTAAAATTTGTCACCTCACTGGGTGCTAACAGCTTACCCTTGTTGGCAGTGGCCGATTTTATCGAGCAAGGGCACTACGAAAAACACCTAAGACTATCTAAGCAACAGTACCAAGCCAGGCGAGATTTGATGCTACATTGGGTACAGCGCTACTTTCCCAAGGGCAGTAAGATGAGTTTTCCTAAAGGAGGATTCTTTTTGTGGGTAGAGTTACCAGAGTCAATCGACAGCCTGGAGCTAAACGAAAACCTAAAACCCTTTAACATCGGCATTGCTGCAGGGAGCTTGTTTTCAGCTGCTGGCAAGTATCAAAACTGTTTGCGCTTAAGTTACGCCAATAAACCGAGTGAGCGCATAGAGCAAGCCATCAAAATTGTTGGCGAACAGGCAAAGATTCTCTTACAGCAAGCCTTAGCGCGAGCTTAATAGCGTTAAGCTCGCCCGCTTATTATTACAGTTTCTTCCACTGTAACTTAGTGCATTTGCCGTTGTCGTCGTGCACACGGCAACCAAAGCGGTAGCCATCTTTTACTAGGCTTTTATTGTAATACTCTGCATTTTTATCGAATTCGCTAAGCGCTGGCTTGCTGCTTGGTTGTTCAGCAGCAACCGTAGTTACGCTAAGACCTAAACCGAACACTACTGCAACTGAGCTGATTAAAACATTACGCATTTTTTCTTCTCACAATTATTGATAAAAGTAATTTCTGCGTTTTATACCAGCTATTTTTTGCAGTGCAATCTGCGACAGTTTTGTGAAAAAACTCACAATATAAAGCTGACGTAAAAATGACAGCATTTTCACTTCTTGAGTATCAGGAAATTAATTATGTAATCAGTAAATAATAAAAATGACATCGATTTCAACAGAGGGTTATTTTTATTTAATTGTTAGTTTAAGTGGCTATTATTTACGCAAATTCTGTGAAAAGCAGCCAAACATCATACTTTACACATAAATCTTTAAATTTCAGGCAATTAAAACTAGCGCCAAGTAAACGATTTCATAATTTAGCATTAATGTTAATGAGCATACTTTAAGCAATCATGTTTATTAACAAACCACAAATATTAAAATTTATATGACGAATTAAATAATAATTTCAAGCCTAAAATCTCAATTTGTTAGTTTGACAAGTATCATTGCTTGGGATAATTTTTGGGCCACAGTAAATGGATTTAAATCATATTTAACGGCAATTGCTATTAGATATATAAGGTAACAATGAAATTAAAACACATAGTTAGTGCTGCTGTTATTTTACTTAGTTCTCAAGCCAGTGTGGCCAATGAAAGCATTGATAGCTCTGAGCTTCCTGCGCTTAAAAACTATGCATTTGCCGCTTGCATGTACCACATTCAAGCCAAAATCGATCCCACTCCTGCTGCCACGCTAAATGGCTTACGCGAAGAAATGGAAGTGTTCTACCAGTACAGCGTATTACCTACCGAACACTTTGAAGCGGTATACGCCGAAGCTGAAGCTGGCGCTAAAAATGTCCCACCTTCCGGCTCTATTCGCTACTGCATTAGCTGGCTACAAGAAGACAAAGTAGAACAAATACTGGCTAACTAAATTTGCCCTACTCTAGCGCTTAAAGCCGTCTAACCGCATAATAGCCACTTCTTAGAAAGTGATGAGATTATGCAATGCAAAACGTACTAGTAACCGGTCTAAATGGTCGACTTGCACCTTACCTTAAACAAGCGCTAGAAAAGCAAGGCATTGCAGTACATGGCTTTAATCGCCAAGAACTAGACATTACCAACCGCGCACAACAGCTAGGCTATGTTCGCGGCAACCACATCGATGCAATATTTCACTTAGCCACAGGGCCCGAAGAGTGGCTGGCTTGTCTAGCTGGCATTGCTGGTGAACAAAATATTCCAATGCTATTTACCAGCACCGAAAGTGTATTTAACCCAGAGAGCACCGGCCCTTTCACCCCAGAGCATCCCACAGATGCGGTAAATGATTATGGGCTATACAAAATAAGCTGTGAACAAGCAGCCCTTGCCGCTAACCCCAATACCATTATTGCTCGCCTAGGCTGGCAAATGTTCGATAACTTTGAGCAAGACAACTTACTCACACATGTTAGAGATATGCATGCTGAAAAAGGTTACTTGGCTGCTAGCACCGAGTGGTTACCAGCCGTGGCCTTTGTTGAACATAGCATGCAGTGCTTAGTCACTTTGGCGCAACAAGCCAAACCGGGGATATATCATGTAGGCGGTAATGAGCAAGGCTTGTCTTTCTACCAATTGGTGCAAATGATCAATCAAAAGTACCAGTTAAACTGGGACATTCGCCCCGGAAACGCCCCTCAGCGAGATGGCCGAATTGTAGACCCACGAGTAGCATGTGGCAGCATCTCCGAGCAGCTGGCTGTATAGCTTGGCCACCCGCTTAATCAGGGCTTAACCTTTTCCAAACCAATTGAAGAACAGTAAACATGTCAGAGCAAAGAATTAAAGTAGTGGTTGGGTCGCGCAACCCAGTAAAAGTGCGAGCAGTAGCTAAAGCCCTCGCAATGTATTACCCAGATGCTGAGATTGACTGCCAAGGCATTGATGCCCCCTCTCAAGTGCCCGAGCAACCCATTAGCGCTCAGCAAACTCGCGATGGTGCAGTAAATCGCCTGCGTTACTGCCAGCAGCACCAAACTGCCGATTTTTATGCCGCAATCGAGGGTGGCGTAGATATGTTTGAAGATGGTCCTGCCACTTTTGCTTACGTGGCTATTGCCAATCAGCAGCAACTATCAGTTGGGCGCGGCGCTAACATGCCTCTTCCGCCAAGCGTTTATCAAGCGCTAGAGCAAGGTGAGGAACTTGGCCCACTAATGGACAAACTGTTTAATACTCAAAATATTAAGCAAAAAGGCGGCGCGATTGGTTTGCTCACCAATGGCTTAGCCACCCGCGAAGATAACTACGTACATGCCATGCTACTGGCACTGGTGCAATTTGCTCACCCAAACCTGTTTCAGCAATAAGCGATAGGGCCTTAAAGCAACAAAAGTTGACTTTCCGCCACAAGTCTATAAAGTGGCGGCCATTAGAAATACAGTCTATTTTTTGAACTCCGCTTTAAGGTTGCCTTCTTCTAACCTTCGTTTCGTCGTTTTAAATTCAAGCTTGTTTTTCCAATCTTGCCCTCAGGCAATTATTACTTTGCTTGTCATAGTGCTGTCATAAAACCAGCTTATAAGTCAGGCAAACATCGTGATGAATGAACCCCAGATTGTAGCGTTCATCATCACACCTTATTTTAGCGACTCGATAAACGAGCGCATTGGCCTAAAAACCTTGAGAGTTATATCTGAACTGCATTAAAAGAACATTTCATGATTTCCCTAGAGCAAGGTTATTGGCCCGATTAACAGAGAACAATAACTATGAGTAAACACTCACGCTCTAATGAGCAACAATATGCCAACCCCATTCCTGATCGCGACGCCATCATTGCGCTGCTCGATCAACAAGGAAAACCGCTTAATCGCGAACAACTTGCCGCAGCCCTAAACCTAAGCTCAGAAGAAGACTTAGAAGCATTGCGCCGCCGCTTAATTGCCATGAGCCGCGACGGCCAATTGCATAGCGACCGTAAACGCAACTACTGGCCAGTAGACGACAGCGAATATTTAGTAGGCCGCGTGATTGGTCACCGCGAAGGGTTTGGCTTTTTAAAATGCGAAGGCTACGACACCGACTTTGTATTGCATAGCTCGCAAATGAGTAAAGTATTTGATGGCGACATCATTCAAGCTTTGCCAAATGGTTTTAACAACCGTGGCCGTGAAGAAGCCCGCGTGGTTAAAATTATTGAGAAGAATACTCAACACATTATTGGCCGTTTTGTAGAGCAAGATGGCCGCTACAGTGTTCAACCCGACAACCAACGCATTACCCAAACCATTGATGTACCCGCGGCGCAAACCCTAGGTGCCAGCAATGGCCAATACGTAAGTGCCGAGCTCATCAGCTACCCGCACAAGCGTGATAACGCCATTGCCCACATTAGTGAAGTCATTGGTGATCCCAATGCACCGGGTATGGAAATCAATGTTGCGATTCGCACCCATCAAATTCCCTTTGAATGGCCTGAAGAAGCACTAGCCCAAGCCAAACAATTAGCCCCAGAAGTGGCCGAACAAGACAAACTGCACCGTGTAGATTTACGCGATACGCCGTTTGTTACCATTGATGGCGAAGACGCAAAAGACTTTGATGATGCGGTTTACTGCGAAGCAAACACAAACGGTGGCTGGCGTTTATCGGTAGCCATTGCCGATGTCTCTCATTACATTCAGCCAGAAACCGCCTTAGATATTGAAGCGCAGAAACGCGGCACCTCGGTGTACTTTCCTGGCCACGTAGTGCCAATGCTGCCCGAAGCGATTTCAAACGGTTTATGTTCGCTTAACCCTCTGGTTGACCGTTTAGTAATGGTTTGCGAAATGAACATTGATGCCCAAGGTCAGCTGGCGAGTTACCAGTTTTGCGAAGCGGTGATTCACTCACATGCCCGCCTCACTTACACCCAAGTGGGCGCAATGTTAGAGCAAGCCAACTCGGCGCAAGGCCAACAGCTGTGTAAAGAGTTTGCCAAGGTACTGCCACTCCTACAAGACTTACACCGTTTGTATGGCGTATTGAAACAGGCGCGTGAACTGCGCGGTGCCATTGATTTTGAGACCCAAGAAACTCGCTTTGAATTTAATAGCGAACGTAAGATTGAGCAGATTGTTCCACTAGTACGTAACGACGCCCACAAACTGATTGAAGAATGTATGTTGTGCGCCAACGTTGCCACGGCGCGTTTCTTAGAACAGCTAAAAATTCCGGCGTTATACCGCGTACACCAAGGCCCTAAAGAGAAAAAACTCAAAGGCTTGCGAAGCTTCTTAGCCGAACTAGGCTTGAACTTAGGCGGAGGCGACAAACCTACGCCAGCCGACTACAACAAGCTACTTAGCAGTATTGGTGAGCGAGAAGACGCCAGCATTATTCAAACGGTGATGCTGCGCTCTATGAGCCAAGCCATTTACACCCCAGAAAACGACGGCCACTTTGGTTTGTCTTTTGATGCTTACGCACACTTTACCTCGCCAATTCGCCGCTACCCCGATTTACTGGTACACCGCGCAATTCGCTCAATAATTCGTAGTAAAGAAAGCGGCAGCATTTTTAAACGCACCTTTAAATCATTAAGCGGCAAAGGCCTAGACCCGGTTCGCCGAATCAGCGGAGCAGAGCCTCTTAAGCTAGCAAACAGCTACCCATACGGCCCAGAGCAAATGTTAATGCTGGCCGACCACTGTTCTTTAGTGGCTCGCCGCGCCGACACCGCCAGTTGGGACGTAGACGCTTGGCTTAAATGTGAATACATGCAAGACCAAGTAGGCGAAAGCTTCCAAGGCATTGTAAGTGGCGTAAACAACTTTGGTTTGTATGTAGAGTTAAAAGATATGGCAGTAGAAGGCGTGGTGCATATCTCGTCACTGGCTGGCGACTTTTATAACTTCGACGCAAACAAACAACGCTTAATTGGCGAAAACAGCCGCAAGAGTTTTGGCATTGGCCATGTGATTGAGGTGAAAGTCGCTCGCGTAGATATGGAACAACGCAAAATTGAGTTAGTGCCAAGTGATATCGCCAGCGCGAGCAACTTCAGCAAACCCAAGAAAAAAGCCAAAGCGAAAAGCAAAGCAAAAAAAGTCGCTTAAAGGCTTTAGCTCACTAAGGCTAGTAGTGGCCTTAGTGAGTGTTTTCTTACTCTATAAAGCCATAACGCCGCAAACAACTGCATGATAGGTTGAAGAATTAGTTTGCTTTGTCTTGTCAGCACTAAAACGGAATGTCTTTATCAAAAGCCTGAGTTATGGATGCCTGCGATGCTTGTTGCAATGGTTTGGGGTGTAATTGTTCCTCATTTTTCAGCAATGTATCAATGCCAAGCTCAGTGATAATGTACGAATAATAATCGTGATCATATTGTTCATCAGTGAGAACTGTTTTTTCTAACAATCCCATTCTGACGAGTTTTATTGCTGATATTTGTAACAAAGCATCGTTATAGTGGCGAAGATTGCTAGTGATTTGATGAAAGGCTAAACCTCCTGGATCACTTGTATGACTCTGTAAACATGAAGCCAGAAAACCAAAGTCGACTTCTGATAATTCGTATTCAGATGGATTGGCCTGAATGCGTTTTGTTTCAGAAAGACTTGCGTAGTTTATTAGTCCAATCCGTTCGACTTCTGACTTTATCAATGAGCAAGCCCTATTTGTTGCTGAAACCAAATCACCGTCAGACCTGTTTGAATCATAGTCAGCTGGATTTGTCCCAAGTAGATCAGTAGGAAGGTGCATTTCAGCATCTCGAGGCTTTAAGATAAAAGATCTTTCCTTGCCAATCGCTCCAATGAACAACCCCATTTCGAATAAAACATTATCGCGAACTATATGTTCTTTCCGACTCCTTATCGTAGCGATATCATCTGGAGCAAAAATAAATAGTGCAAAATCTACAGTAGATGATTTTTCAATCAAATCATCGATAGTGCTTGATGAGAGTTTGAAGGTTCCATTCTTCCAAATAGTAACCTCAAACTCATGATCAAGATTTACATTCACTGCTTCCGCAATTTCTAAGCTTTCCGCAGAAGAAGCAATAAATAGTCTTGGTTTTCTCATTTAAATTCCTGAACTTCCTATTTGGGATGCTAACACCTTGCTCAGTGGCGGAGCTGACGGCTTTTATACGGCCTTCTTTTGCACAAAAGAAGATAGCTTTACAAAGTACGATGCAGCAATTTGTTATGTTTCTATTCGCCAAACTCTTTATGAACAAACCGCAAAGTTTGTTCTTGCCTTAATTTACAAACAACATTTTGATTAGCAAAAACACCAGTAAAAGTTTTTGCATTATTACTATTAACCACTTTCCTCCAGTTGATGCCAACGACCCACTCTGATAGCTCTTCATTTTCCAAATTTTCTTCAGGCATTTCCGCTTTTAACTCAAGATTTAATAATAAGTTATCACCGACTTGAAATTCTTTAATCATTCTAGCTGTTTGTGTTACTTCCCCAAAACCGACATAACCTAGACCTTTCATATACGCAAATATTTTATCGCCAACCTTAAGCCTCTTTAATGCTGATGAGTATCGTTTGCCCTGACCTGCACCTATAAATCCATATTTTTTGTTGTCCTCCCATGTTCGGTGTGGCCCTTCTCCTACATTTACAAACCAATAACCTGTCCAATCAGGGCGCTGACTCATTGAGACTCTTTGTTTTACTTCTTTTTTCTCTATATAGTCTCTAGCTTCAGGTAATGGAATAATTGTTTCTGGGTTTATAAATAACTCTTCATCAGAATCAAGATACGGCGAAAGCCTAGTGCATTGCATATTTAAACCATATTCCCTGAGCCATAAAACCGCTGAGATAACTTCCGAGTTAAACTCTTTTGATACCAATATGATTCGTTGAGACTTATTGAGGTTTTCAATATCAACCTCAATAAATTCTTCGATTTCTTGCTGAGCTTCATATTCTGTAATATTTTTATGGGCGGAATACTTCTGATAAATTTCACCTGACAAAAAATTAGAGCAATAAGAAGCATACTTTATTGCTTGCCACTCGACTGCACTGCCAGAATCGTCCCTTTTAAGTTCAATAATCACTATGCTTGATTGCTTATCAATACAGAGTAAATCCAAGCGTTTCCCTGAAGAAAGAATTACTTCTTTGCCAATAACTAACAATTCTTCTCCAAGAATACTTGGCATTTTTTCGATCCATTCTTGGATATCAAAGCGTTCCATTAAACCAAGAGATGCAAAACCAGTTGGAGAAAGCGCTATCAGTTCTTTATTCTCAATATCTACTTTGTACACAAAAGCTCCTAAGAAATATAACGCTCGCCATGAGCAGCGTATAGAGACTTGGCTAAAATTAGCGACGAAGGAACGCAAGCCAAGCTTTTTGCGTCCTTTTGCTTGATGGCTTGTTAGGTGCCGAGCTTGCGAGATGCCCACAACAACAGACCGAAAATGCCAATACCACTGAACAGTATTTGGTTAAATGTTATATCTGGACGACCTTCGCGAATTTGATGCTCCGGATAAATTATTGGCCACACTTTTGTTCTCGCGGCTTCCAGCAATAAGCTTGGAGTAACACTTATTCTCTGCACCTGATCATAAGGTGGCTTAAAAAAAATGCGCCTAGATTCCCCCCCTCCTCACCGTGATGAAAATACCAACGGTACTCTGTCATATCCACTTTGTACCTTTAGGCAAAGAGTTCGATTGTTTCAGAAAAATCGTCACCCTCTATACCGAGATCATCTACAAGATCCGATTCTTGGTGCAATTTTGATCTTTTAACGGCTTTTTCCTCGACGAGAAACTCGTATATTTCTTCAATATTCATTTGCACCTAACAGCTTACTAAAAGGAAAGTTTCCTTTTGTCACTCAGAGAATGAAAACTAGATTATCACCTTTCCTATGCCTCACCAGCCATCCAGATCAAAAAGTAACAAAAATATCAGCACCAAATAATACGAGAGTTTGGATGAAGAAGGCATCGTGAAAAGCGGTATTGATACAGCGTATGTTTACCGCTAAAACCAAGCACCACTATGCTCAGGTTTATGGTGAAATGTAATAGTGAGTTTACTTTGGCAAGTGCAATAAATTACGTAACTTGAAGTGTTTTTTCATCATTGATCTGGCTCTTAGTCTGCAGGTTTTTTACTACCTTACAGGCCAAGCCCTTGGCAAACTGACGCTGAAGATGATTAGCAAGGCTTGGAGCACTTAATGCTAAACCGCAACCATCAGATTGGATTACTAGCTTTACTCAGCAGCGGCTTATTGGCTTGTGGCGGCGGAGGCGGTGTTAGCCCTCAATCGGAGCTGCCTAGCCAGCCAGACCCCATTACTTGGCAACTCTCGTGGAGTGATGAATTTAACGACAGCCAGCTAGATCTGAACAAGTGGACCTTTGACATGGGCAACGGCTTTATGCTCAACGACCAGTATATTTCAGGTTGGGGAAACAACGAGCTGCAAGCCTATACTAACAATGCCGCTAATGTGCGACTCAACGGCAAAGGTCAACTGATTATTCAAGCCTTAGTCGAAGGCAGTAGCGACCAATACGGCAATTACAATTACAGCTCTGCCCGTTTAAAAACCCAAGGTTTATTTGCCCAAGCCTATGGCCGATTTGAAGCGCGTATAAAACTGCCGGTTGGCCAAGGGTTATGGCCTGCCTTTTGGTTAATGCCGCAAGACAATGTATATGGCACCTGGGCGGCCTCTGGCGAAATAGACATTATGGAAGCGCGAGGTAGCAACCCTTCGCAGGTAAATGGCACGCTTCACTATGGCGCACAATGGCCAAATAATACCTACTCGGAACGCCACTACCTATTTACCGACAGTGATATTAACGAGTTTCATGTTTACCGAATCGATTGGACGCCACAGGGCATATATTGGTACGTAGACGACCAGTTATACGCTAGCCAAAGTGCTTGGTATACCCAAAACCAAGACTTCCCTGCTCCTTTCGACCAGGATTTTTATATCATTATGAATTTGGCGGTAGGCGGCAATTACGATGGCAATCCACAATCTAACCAGATATTTCCCGCCCAAATGGAAGTAGATTATGTACGGGTATACGAAGCGCTTAACTAGAGTTAGCGCTCCGCATTAGCTTATTGATAACACTCTGCAGCAGATTGTTTATGGATGGAAGAAGGCTGATATTTGGCTGAGGAAATGGGCTGATATGCCATTCCAATAACGCCAAGTGTGGCCGCCTTCTGCTGTGGTGTAAGTAAATTCAACCTTATGGTTTTCTAGTTGCTCCACTAAGCGCTGATTGGTTTGAAAACTGGTGTGGTCATCTTCACCGCAATATAAGTACAAGGTTGGCTGCATAGTAAAGTTCTGCCAAGTAAAATCGCGGTAAATGCTCATATCAAAGTAGCCGCTCAAAGGCACCGATAAACCAAACTGCTCTGGGTATTTATGTGCTAAATAAAATGCCCCTGCCCCACCCATAGACACACCGCTAATCGCACTATTTTGCGCGCCTGGTTTAATTCTGTATTGCTCACGAATACTCGGTAGCAGCTCTTGCATAATAAGCTGCTCGTATTCGCCAGTGTAATAGCTCTGCTCGCCAGACGGCATTAACAATATGAAAGGTTTAATCGCTTGTTTGGCGATTAAGTTATCCATAAGGTGCTGGACTTTGCCGTCCACCAGCCACTGCAGGTAATTACTGCCATAGCCATGCAACAGCACCACTAAGGGATAGCGTTGCTCGCTAGCATGGTAATTGGGCGGCAGGTAAACCGCATAAGGGCTGGCTTTATTAAGCGCGCTGCTGGCGAACCTTGCATCAACTACCTCACCATGAGCAATCTCTGGGTTAGCACTAAGCAGCGGCGACTCTTCGCCAATCACCAATACTGAGTTAAATCCGCCTCTGCTGTCATCTACCGCGCGCTCATTGTTTTCGTCGGCTATCCAATTGCCGTCAATCACAAACTTGTACTGCCAAGCACCTGGCGCTAAATATAAGGTAATTGACCAGCTACCATCGCCATTCGCGTTCATTTGAAATACATCGGGACGCCAGTCGCTCATTTCGCCGGCTAAATACACCTGCTCAGCCTGTTTAGCCATTACCGTAAAGGTATGTGCGGTGGAGTTTTCTGCAGGAGAAAGTAGCGGATGAGGAGGCGTTAAATCAAACTCGCCAAGCTCGGCACTGGCGGCTTCTTGCTCCGGCAATATTCGCCCTTTTACAGTGGTTGAGCCCGAACAATAATAAGCGCTGTTGCTCCACTCCCACAGGTAGGAGCCAGTAATCTTCCCATCGAGTACTTCAGCTGTAGCCGAAGCGTAACTTAATTCCCCACCATCAATCCGAACACTAGGTACAGACCAAGTGATCTGCTGGCCATTAATATCACCTGTTACGCCACTATCAATACTCAGTTCGCATTGCTGTTGTTCCACTACAAATACTTGCTTTAGCTGTTTGCCAAAGCCATTGCAATCACTGTCATCAACCTCCAAAAAAAGCTCCCAAGTGCCAGCGTTATTAGCGCAAGCTAATTCACTCTGTTCAGAAGCATTGCTGTTGGAAGAACTGCTGCAAGCCCCCACCAATAACACACTTAAAAGAGGTAGGGCTAATGCCAATAAGCTATGTCGTTTCATCTCAATCCTTAAGTTCCACTCATCCGTGATCACTAATAAACGCTGTAAATTTAATCACATACAAACACAGCACTATTGATAATAAAAGTAATTGCGACAAGTGCAGTGATAATAGGCACAAACTGCTAAAAGGGCCGATAAATAAACATTAACGGGTGATTGAGTCATCACTTTTGATCTCATCAAGGCTTAGGCAACAAACTACTTATATGATCTTGCAAGTAAGCCATGAAACGCTGCAAGCGTGAAGAGTGTTCAATTTTGGGCGGGTATAACATCCACACTTGTCGGGGTTCAACTTGAAAATCAGCCAGTAACCTCTGCAATCGGCCTGCCTGCACATGCTCCCAAACTAAATGCTCAGGTACTCGAATCACGCCCTGCGCATTTAAAGCCGCTTTAATGAGGATGTTATTGTCGTTCACTGCAAACCGCCCTTGGGCTTCAAACTCTTGCACTTTATTGGCTTGTTTAAATGTCCAGGTTCGCCAAGTAGGAAAGGCTAAGCACTGCAACTGGTTTAAATCGCTAGGCTGTGTTGGCACAAACTGCTCTGCTAGATAATCTGGCGATGCACACACCCAATGACAATAAGGCATTAGCGTTCGCGCCACCATATTTTGTGGCGGTTGCTCGGTAACACGAATGGCTAAATCGAAATTACGCTCATGTAAGTCTTCTAGATGATGGCCAACATCAATTTCAAAACTTACTTCGGGGTAGCGTTGATTAAATCCATTACATACCTCAACCAAAAACGACTCTGCAAAAGCGGCTGGCGCGGTAATGCGCAAAATACCCGCGACATCTTCGCCGCTGTGTTCTAGCTCTCGCTCTAGATCTAACAAGTTATGATGCATGGCTTGCGCCTGCAGAAACACCTTGTGACCTTCGGTGGTCAATCGCACACTGCGAGTGGTTCTAATCAACAGTTGAGTATGTAAATCTTGTTCTAAGCTGCGAATTTGCTGCGATAAGTAGCTACGAGAAATATCAAGGTGTTCAGCGGCCTTAGAAAAGCTCAAGTACTGAGCCACTTCATAAAACAACAACAAGCGTTCTAACTTTTTATGATTCTTCGACATCTGCTTACCTACTTCGCTGCATCAACTTGTCCATAATAATACGCAAAGTAAGATTTTTTGTTTGATATAACAAACAGTATTTTTGCTTTCACCCTCTTTTTTCAGTGGCTTTATTAACTCTATACTTGAGCCAACAACTTTGATTAAGTGGGTATAAAATGGAATATCGTCGATTAGGCCAAAGTGGCCTGCAGGTAAGTGAATTTGGCTTAGGCTCTTGGGTTACTTTTGGCAAACAAGTGGACTTATCGGCTGCCAAGCAAATTATGACACGCGCCTATGATGCTGGAATAAACTTTTACGATAACGCCGAAGGTTATGAAAGCGGCGAAAGCGAACGCTTAATGGGACAAGCCATAGAGCAACTGGGTTGGACACGCGATAGCTTTGTGGTTTCAAGCAAAGTATTTTGGGGCGGCGATAAACCTACCCAACGTGGACTAAGCCGCAAGCATGTATTTGATGCCTGTCATGCAGCACTTAAACGCCTGCGAGTAGATTACCTGGACTTGTTTTACTGCCACCGTCCAGACATTGATACGCCGATTTACGAAACGGTTCGTGCCATGCACGACTTGGTTAGCCAAGGCAAAGTAATGTACTGGGGCACCTCTGAATGGAGCGCCCAGCAAATTACCGAAGCATGGGCAGTAGCCAAAGCAGAAAACTTACATGCCCCAGTGATGGAGCAACCGCAATACAACATGATGGTACGCGACAAAGTAGAAGCCGAGTACTTACCGCTGTATCAACTGACCGGTTTAGGCACCACTATTTTCTCGCCACTGGCCAGTGGGTTGCTCACCGGTAAATACCTAAATGGTGTGCCTGATAACAGCCGCTTAAGCTTGCCTGGCTATGAATGGCTGCGCGATATGTTAATGGGCGAGAACAACAAGCTAGAGCAGATAGCGCAACTTAACCAATTGGCAGAAAGCCTTAACATGCCGTTACATCACCTAGCCTTAAATTGGTGTTTGCGTACGCCACATGTGAGCAGCGTAATACTAGGAGTGTCTAAGTTAGAGCAGTTAAAAGATAACCTTAAAGCGCTAGAGCTGAAACAGCAGTTAAACAACGACGTATGGCAGCAGGTTGATAACATTTTAGCTAATAAACCCGCAGCGCCAGAGCGCTTTTAATCTATCGATAAGGGGATTTACCTTTTATCACATTAGAGCAAAAGCTCTATCACAAGCGTGTTGCTCATGAATATTACCGTGATCACAGCCTTGTGAAAAAACAGCTGAAACATTGAAAAAATATAAGAACTTTTTGTGACGCTAGGGCTATACTGATGAAAAGGTGATTACACCTACAAAACAACAATAGTACTAAACGCATAATCTGATCAGGGGCCTTAATGGCCCCTTTTATTTTGCCTAAACAAACGCTTAACTAGCTCGCTTTACTGATCAGCGCTTTTCGATATTCCACGATATCTTCAATGCTTAATACTGGCATGGCATGCTGCTTAGCAAAGGCGACAATCTCGGGCAAACGCGCCATGGTGCCATCTGGCATAGTCACTTCGCACAACACGCCAGCAGGCGTTAATCCTGCCAAGGTCACTAAATCCACAGTACCTTCGGTATGGCCGCGGCGTGTTAACACTCCACCGGGCTGGGCACGCAGCGGATAAACATGACCAGGTCTGGCTAAATCGCTGGGTTTAGCGCCATCAGCAATCGCGGTTTTAATGGTAGTTACGCGATCAGCAGCCGACACTCCAGTGGTTACGCCTTGTTTGGCTTCAATGCTTACGGTAAAGGCCGTACCAAATTGGCTAGAGTTATCACTGACCATTGGCGGTAAATCAAGCTGTTTGATTTTGTCATCGTTTAAGCACAAGCAAACAATGCCGCTACATTCGCGAATCAGCATGGCCATTTGAGCATTGGTGAGAGTTTCGGCGGCAAAAATTAAATCGCCTTCGTTTTCGCGGTCTTCGTCGTCAACAACCAATACCCCTTGGCCTTGGCGTAAGGCTGCAAGCGCGGCGTCAACTCGTTGGATAGGATTGCCATATTCGGCAAGTGGAGACTGATTCATGGTTTAAATCCTTAAATTACTACATTAAGTTTTCCAGAATCAGGGCGTGCAGGAATAGCACCTCACCGTAAAGTGAAGTTTTTTATCGGCATTAAACCACACTCAGCCACAGGCTAAGTGTTCTGTTCTAACCAGGTTAAAACAAAATGATAATGCTTGATTCTCTTCCATCCGGACTTATTACAGCTACGCTGCAAATTACCGTCGGCTCTGGACTATTAACTCATTAAGTTAAGTCACCAGATCTGCTGACCCCAACTATTGTTGGGCGCTCGCGGGCTTTTACTGTCTCGTTTGCTAACGACACACTAACTACCGCCGGTGGGGAGTTACACCCCGCCCTGAGAATTATTGCTGCTCCGATTACGAAACAACCCGCTTATGTTGCCCTGCTTCTGCTAGAAACTCAATCTTGAACTGAGTTAACAAAATCACGTTTAGCTATTGATAAAACACAAAGAAGAAATCAAAGTAGCACTTGGTTTAGCAAGCCATTGTTATTCCACATTAATACTTAGCGCTTACAAGGTTTCGTCATGGAAGACACAAACAAGCCTCTAGAAGAAAGAAACGAAGAGTTTATTGCTTACGAATTGGCCATTTTAAAAGACCGAGGACAATGGACTAAGTATTGTCGCATTGTTGCTAATGCCATGTCGGCGATACCTTGGGTTGGCCAAGTACTAGCTAGCAGCGCCTCCATTCATGGAGAAAGCGAGCAAGGTAGAGTTAACGAACTGCATGAAGAATGGCTCAAAATCCACCAGCAAAAAGTTAACCAACTGATGTTAACCCTCGATGAAATGGCGTATCGATTAGAGTCGGTGCATGCCAGCCACAAATCTCGGATTCAATCAGACGCCTATTTAGCATTAATACGCAGAGCCTTTAAGTCTTGGGATGCTGCAGAAACACAAGAAAAGCGTGATTACGTGGTGAACCTAATATCTAACGCTGCGGCTTCTCCTCTTTGCCCTGATGACCAAATTCGCTTGTTTAATGACTGGTTAGATAAATACCATGAAATCCACTTTAAGGTTATCCGCGCTATTTACCAAAGCAAGGGAATAACCCGATTAGCCATTTGGCAGTCGGTAAGCGAAGAAATGCCCCGTGAAGATAGTGCTGAAGCCGATCTGTTTAAGTTGCTTATTAGAGATTTAAGTGCAGGTGGAGTGATTAGACAAACTAGAGAAACCACTTATGAAGGTGACTTTGTAAAACAGTCAAGCAAAGGTAAAGTTAGAAAACCTGCAAGCCCGCTCTTAGAATCTGCTTTTGAAGAAACTAAACCCTATCAACTCACCGAATTAGGTGCTCAGTTTGTTCACTACACCATGAATCAAGTGGTCAAAAAGCTAAGCAGCGTTTAGCAAACCTTTAAGAACGGCTTTATTCCAGAAACTAGGCAGGGTTTAATTTATGCCCTGCCGATACGCCTATTTTGGTAACAATACGGTGTCGACAACATGAATCACACCGTTGCTAGCTTTAACGTCTGCAGCCACTACCTTTGCGTTATTGATCATTACCGACTCACCGCTAGTGCTAACGGCTAACATTCCTCCTTGAACGGTTGTAGCGCTATCAATGTTAACGACATCAGCTGCCATGACTTTTCCGGCTACAACATGGTAAGTAAGCACGGCGATTAACTTATCTTTGTTCTCAGGCATGAGTAACATTTCCACGGTTCCTTCAGGCAATTTTGCGAAGGCTTCATCGGTAGGAGCAAACACAGTAAAAGGCCCTTCTCCCTTTAAGGTATCAACCAATCCAGCGGCTTTCACAGCGGTAACTAAAGTAGTAAAAGAGCCATTTTCGACGGCTACATCAACAACGTCCTTTTTCATGCCGTGATGGTCAGCGTGAGCCAACATCGAGAATGTCATTGTTGTGATAATCAAAGTAAATACACTTGCAATTCGTTTAATCATTGTCTCTTTCCTTCAAGCTTAAGTTGCGTCGGTTTCGAGAATGGTTACGGCTGGCAAATTTGCTTAGATCAAACGAAAAGCACAATCGTTCCACTTTTATCAAACTAAAGTGTTAAATTAAACAGGTTTAATAGTTATTAGATTCAATTACTTATATAGGTATAAACCGCTATATTTTTCAGGCTTAAGTTCACTTGTTACCTTATTGGAACATTTCATTGATTGTCATGTTTTCGTCATCGTAAAGTCACATTGAGTACACAAAATGCCCTTCGAATTGTAACTATTTATAGGGATATAACATGATGCTCAAGAAGAGCTTGGTTTCATTGGCAGTAATTTCTAGCCTAACATTAACAGCGTGTAGTAGTGACGATGGTCAAAATGGTTTAAACGGTGAGCCTGGCGCAGATGCTGTTAGCAGCATCATGCTTAATCCGGTTGGTCGCGCAGTATTAAACCCAGACGGTGCTGCAGAGATCCTGCAATACCACGCTGCTACTCAAACTATTTATGCCATTAATAGCTCTGACGCAACGGTTGAGATGATTGATGCCTCTGGCCTTAGCTCTGAGCAACTAAGTGCTCCAACTAGCGATACTAACCTAAGCGCTACCCCACTTACTTTACCAACCGAAGCCAATGGCGTTGCTCTGGGCGGAGCCAACAGCATTGCCGTGCATAATGATTTAATGGCAGTAGCCATTGAAGCCGATGCGCAAGCCAACAATGGTTTCATTGTTTTCTACAATGGTTTAAACGCTGGCACTCCAGTATTCCTAAGCGCTGTTGAAGTAGGAAACTTGCCAGATATGGTTACTTTCACGCCTGATGGCAGCAAAGTAATTGTGGCTAACGAAGGTGAACCAAGCGGCGATTACAGCAACGACCCTGAAGGCTCAATTGCAGTCATTAGCGTAACTGATGGAATACCAGCAACTAGCGCCACTATCATCGACTTTACTGGCTTTAACGGCATGCAAAGTGAGCTTGAAGCTAAAGGGCTACATTTCCCTAACCCAAGTGGC
Source organism: Agarivorans aestuarii (assembly GCF_019670125.1). NCBI lineage: Bacteria > Pseudomonadati > Pseudomonadota > Gammaproteobacteria > Alteromonadales > Alteromonadaceae > Agarivorans > Agarivorans aestuarii. Next base: position 1,140,000 of record NZ_AP023033.1, on the reverse strand, counting down.
CGTAGTTTAAACGGCCAAGTAATTGCCACCACTGTTGCACAAGATTTAGAGCCTGAATACATTACCGCCAGCAACAGCATGGCTTATGTAACGCTTCAAGAAAACAACGGCTTAGCACTTGTAGATTTAAGCGATAACAGCGTGAAAATTATCGGCTTGGGTTATAAAGATTGGTCAGGGTTAAACTTTGACGGGAACGAAGATGGCACAGTAAGCTTTGGCCAATACGACGGCTTATACGGCGCTTACATGCCAGACACCATTGCTTCTTTCTCGTGGAATGGTGCGCCGTTCCTCATCACTGCCAACGAAGGTGATGCACGTGAGTATTTCTTTGATGTAGCCGACGAAGCTGCCTGTGTTGCAGCGGGTGGTCAAGACTACGATGAAGACGATGGTTGCTTAGCCTTTACCGAAGAAGTAAAACTTAAAAACCTTACCGCCCAAGCAGGCTCTAAGCTAGAAGCACTGCAAGCTGGCGGCGAGATTGATGACCTACGCGTAACAAATGTACTGGGCGATGCCGACGGCAATGGCGAGTATGAAACTGCCGTAGCCTACGGCGCTCGCTCATTCACCGTATGGGACCAAAATGGTTTAGTAGTATTCGATTCTGGTGATGAAATTGGTCGCATCACTGCAGCACTTCACGGCAATGCCTTTAACAATGGTGATGATGAGAACGAAGGCGATTCTCGCTCAGAAAACAAAGGCGCTGAACCTGAAGCGTTAACAGTTGGTACTGTTGGCGACAAAATCTACGCCTTTATTGGTTTAGAGCGTATGGGCGGCATTATGGTTTACGATGTAACTAACCCTTACAACAGCAAGTTCGAAACCTACGTAATTAACCGTGACCTAACAGAAGGTTTAAGCGTTGATGACGGTATTGGTGACTTAGCTCCAGAAAGCTTGGTATTTGTTGCCGCCGATAACAGCCCAACCAGCCAACCATTATTGTTGGTTGGTAACGAAGTAAGCGGGTCGTTAACAGTATGGGAAATTACTGCTAACTAAGGCTAAACCCTACATCCACTCTTCATACAAAAAAGGAGCCCATTGGCTCCTTTTTATGCTTAACAGCTAATTTATTGTTAAGGCCTTATACTCTGCGATATGGCAGGTAAATAGGCTCCCACATATGCTCGGCAATTTCTTGGTCGATGTCTTTACCGCTCAAGCAGCCTTGCGGATCAGTTTCTTGAATTTGTTTTAAAATCGCCTTAGCCACAAAGCCAGAAACTTCTTTTAGCTCACGCATTCTTGGGAATACACAGCCGCTGTCTAAGTCTTCTTGAGATACATACTCAGCCAAAGCAAACGACGCTGTGGTAAACATTTCCATGGTGATTTTGCTCACGCCAGAAACAATGGTAGCAAGGCCAACCGCAGGGAAAATAAACACATTGTTACCCTGACCAATACGGTAGTTTTTGCCGTTGTAATCTACGTCGTCAAAGGGGCTGCCGGTGGCCACAATGGCTTGGCCATTAGTCCACTTGTATACATCTTCTGGTAAGGCTTCACAGTTATCGGTTGGATTAGATAGCGGGAATACCATCGGGCGGTCGGTATATTCCAGCATCTTTTTCACATGGCTTTCTTTAAATGCACCGCCTACACCACTACAACCCAATAATACGGTAACCGGCGTATTATCAATAAGCTCGCCCAAACTCGCCTTGCCTTCTTCGGCTAGCGTCCAGTTTTGGGCTAGTTCAAATGGCTTGGCGTAACGTTTTTTGTATTCATCAAGATCTTCACGGTTATCAAAAACCACCCCGCGTGAGTCTAGAATGAAAATGCGGTCACGCGCCTCTTGGTGGCTAATGCCTTCTTTAAGCAAGCCAGCAAATATTTGGTCGGCAACACCTACGCCGCCAGCGCCTGCACCGTACACAGCGTAAACTTGCTCACCAAGGGTTTCGTTTTTAATCTTAGTAGCGCCAATCACGCCAGCCAAAACTACAGAACCGGTACCTTGAATATCATCGTTAAATGATGGCAATTCGTCTTCATACTTAGATAAGTTATCGAAGGCATTAGACTTACTAAAGTCTTCCCATTGCAATACGGCTTCTGGGAAGTGCAGCTTAGTTTGCGCCACAAACTTCTCGATGAAGTCTTGGTACTCTTGACCACGCATCCGTTTTTGCGGAAGGCCTAAATACATAGGATCGTTGAGTAAGTCTTGATTATCGGTACCTACATCAAGCGCAATCGGCAAACAACGAGCAGGGTGAATACCCGCGCCTAAGGTATACAGTGACAACTTACCAATAGGAATACCCATACCACCAATGCCTAAATCACCGAGACCGAGAATACCTTGGCTGTCGGTAACCACAATAATCTTAATATCTTTACCGGCGAAGTGGCGCGCCATCTCGCCCATTTGGTCGACATTCTCTGCGGTAATGTATAACCCGCGGTCTTTTTGATAGCGATGGCTAAATTCCTGACAGGCCTTACCCACTGTTGGGGTATAAATAATCGGCGCCATTTCTTCGATATGGCGTGATACCAATGCATAAAACAAGGTTTCGTTTCTGTCTTGCAGTGCGCGTAGGTATTGGTATTGCTCAATGTCGCTACAAGCACTTAAAAAGCCTTGGTAAACACGCTTTAATTGATCTTCAAAGGTTTGCGGCTTGGGAGGCAACAAGCCCGCCAAATTAAAGGCTTCGCGCTCTTCAAAACTAAAAGCTGAGCTTTTATTTAAAGTACGATCGTTAAGTAATGCGTTACCAGATATTGAAACAGGGCGAAACTCGTTACCGTTTTCGTCTTTCCAACGTAAATATTTACCAGCGGCCATGGTGTCCTCCGAGACAGCACGTGAGAATAATTAGCTAACTGTAAATGATAAATGATCAGGCCGATTCTGTACGCTATTTCATTAAAAAATAGGAAAATTTCTCTGTTTAAAACGCCGGCAGGAGTTTTTTATCTCAAGACAACTACACCAAATGCCAATCTGTGAGATACAATTAAGCATCCGCTTTTTAGAATTAGCCCCCGCATTGAAACAATCAAGCTTTGAAGTAAAACGTAATTTCATTATCAGACTAGGCAAGGCCTTACATAAATATGGTACGCCGGCGTTTCGCTTAGAGTCACACCTAAGTAATGTCGCTGAAACCTTAGGCCTAAATGGCTATTTTTTAGTTACTCCTACCTCACTCACTTTTGTACTTTGGGCACCAGACGATACTCAAGAATATAACTATGTGATGCGAGTAAAGCCCGGTGAAATCGATTTAGGTTTATTGGCCCGTACCAATCAGCTGGTTAAAAAAGTAACCGAAGAAGAAATCAGTTTGGCCGAGGCCATAGAGCGGCTAAACCAAATGGCCAATCAGCCAGCTTTACACTCTCCTTGGGTAATTTGCTTGGCCTTTGCCATTACTGGCGGCGCATTTGCCATGTTAATGTCGGCCAATTGGAGCACCATTATTTGGTCGAGTTTGCTTAGTTGTATTTCATTTTATTTGGCTTATCGCGCCGAGCACTCTAAAGGGGTACATGAAGCCTTGGAGCCAGTGGCTGCACTGCTCTGCTCCTTTGTGGCCGTTGCTATTTCTCAGTTTGTGCCCGATGTAAACATTCCCATTGTGGTGCTTTCAGCGATCATTATTTTCATACCAGGTTTATCACTCACCCTTGGTTTAAGTGAGTTAGCCGCGCGCGAACTTATATCGGGTACGGCAAGGGTAATGGACGGCATTATGGTGTTGTTTAAACTCTATTTTGGCGCGGTGTTAGGCATGGCCTTTGGTGCGCTAATTTGGGGGCAGGTTGATCTTCAATCTAGCTTTGTTAGCACCTGGTGGATTAAGTGGCTAGGTGTGGTGTTGTTGTCCTTAGGCCTTAGCGTGGTATTTAAAGTACGCGCTAAAGATTTACCTTGGGGCATTCTTTCGGGAGTGATTGCCTATGCTGCCGCCTTTGCTGGCAGCGCTTACCTAGGCGAAGCATTAGGTCCTTTTGTAGGTGCCTTTATTGTGGGTGTATATGCAAACCTATTTGCCAAGTTAACCAAGTCTCCTGCATCGGTGGTATTGCTGCAAGGCATAGTATTATTGGTACCGGGTAGTAAGGCTTATATCAGCTTAAATTCATTGGTACTAGGTGAGTCAATGGTGAGCATCCCCAATATTGGTTCGCAAACATTTTTGATATTCATGTCGATTGTGGCGGGAATTTTATTTGCTAACGTAGCGGTACCGCAACGTAGCTCGCTATAAAGAAAAAGGCGCTTAAGCTAGCACAGACTTAAGCGCTGGAAAATTATCGAGGATTAAAACTGCTACAAACTAGACCAAATCGCAGAAAAATTGGCCCCCGACAGCGTCCTAAAATTGGATCGGTTCACGAAAACATAAAGGAACTAACTATTCAGCTACTTCGCTGTTTTCAGGGTCTTCAGGTTGAACGGAAATTTCAAGGTTTATGAATTCTGCTTGGCTTAATACACCATCCTGGTCTGTATCAAGCTCACTCCAAACTTCAGTAAGGATTGGTAGTTCGGCAGCTTCTTCCATGCTTACCACCAAATCTTGGTTGGTATCTAGGTCTTTGAACACTTCACTATTTGCCGAGGCTAGGCTGGCTACAAATAGCGCTAACACTGGAAAGCTATACTTCAAGTTCATAAGAAACTCCTTGTTTAACATCTACTTCACTAAATGGCCGCTAACTAGGTTTAGCGGTTGACGAACTACATATAGCAAAGGTCAAACCAACTTTTAAAAAACCTTTAAAATCAAACCTATAACCACAAATCACGGTCGCAATTTAAATGCCAGCGTCGCCTACAAGCGACACCTAAATAGTGATAAAAGCCAAAACCGACGAGTTATGCGGCTTCAAGCTGTCTCTTATCTACGTCACCGCTGTGCTCAATTCTCACACAAATAGAAAAACCTGCATAAATTCAGTCATATAAACAAGCGATGGCGATTAATATATGGACTGCTACACTGGCTGAATACGCATTAAAAAAGGATTTAGCATGTTTACTCGCAGCCTCATTGCATCAACACTAATAATTAGCGGCTTTTGCTACTCAAATAGCCAAAGCGCCGATGCTTATGCCCCAGAGTTAGCCAGCGGAGTGCAGGCTAAGACCGAGGTCACTGCCAAAAAATTCATGGTGTCGGCTGCTAACCCCTTAGCGGTTGAAGCCGGTTATGAGGTGCTAAAAGCAGGCGGCAACGCCGTAGATGCAATGATTGCCGTACAAAGCGTACTAGGCTTGGTTGAACCGCAATCCTCAGGTATTGGTGGCGGCGCTTTTGTAGTGTATTACGATGCAGCCAAGCAACAACTCACCACCTTTGACGCCCGAGAAACCGCCCCTTCACAAGTTGATGCTGGCTTGTTTTTGGACCAACAAGGTAAACCACTAAAGTTTTATGATGCGGTGGTAGGTGGACGTTCAGTAGGCACACCTGGAGTTATCGCGCTGTTTGAAGAAATGCATCAGCGTTACGGTAGCAGCAAATGGCAAGATTTGTTTAAACCGGCAATCGGCTTAGCCAAAGAAGGCTTTAGAGTGAGCCCGCGATTGGCTAAGCTAATTGCTGGCGACGCTGAACGGCTGGGCCGCTACCCAGAGGCTCGTAACTACTTTTTTGATGACTCAGCCGAGCCTTTACACGAAGGGCACTTACTACAAAACCCTGATTACGCTAGCACCTTACAGTTGGTCGCAGAGCAAGGCGCTTCAGGTTTTTATCAAGGTGATACCGCCAAAGCAATTGTTGCCGCGGTTGGGCAATTCAATGACAATCCGGGTTTGCTTAGTAAAAAAGATCTAGCTAATTACCAAGTAAAACAGCGCCCTGCCCTTTGCTCTGCTTACTTTCAATACTCAATATGTGGCATGGGGCCACCGAGTTCAGGCGCAAGTACCCTTGGACAGATCCTCGGTATTGCTGCACATTACCCCTTGGCAGATTGGGGACCTAATAATCCACAAAGCTGGCGTATTCTCGGCGATGCTTCTCGCCTAGCCTTTGCGGACCGAGGCGCCTACCTTGCCGACAGTGATTTTGTCGACGTGCCACTTAGCAACTTACTAAGCCCTGAGTACCTCGCCAAGCGCGCTAAGCTGTTAAGTGGTGATAAAGCCTTAACCTCAGTAAGCCCTGGCGAGTTGCCTTTAAACGCCTATCGCAGCATAGACCAAAGCCTAGAACTTCCTTCTACCACTCACATCAGTATTGTGGATGCCCAAGGCAACGTATTGTCGATGACCAGTAGCATTGAGAATGCCTTTGGTTCGAGAGTATTTGTAAAAGGATTCTTACTAAACAATCAGCTGACTGACTTCTCATTTGTCGCTGAGAAAAACGGTAAGAAAGTGGCGAACGGAGTCGCAGCCAATAAACGCCCTCGCTCTTCTATGGCGCCAACCATTGTTATGGAAAACAAACAGCCAATTATTGCCATTGGCTCACCGGGCGGTAGTAGCATTATCGGCTATGTAGCACAGAGTTTAGTTAACCACTTAAGCTGGGGAATGAGCCTACAACAAGCGGTTGAACAGCCTCATTTAAACAATCGTTTTGGCACCTTTGAGTTGGAAGCCAATACAGCCGCTGCAGATCAGCAATCGGCTTTAGAAGCCTTAGGCTACAAAACCAAAATCAAAGATATGACTTCGGGTTTACAAGGCATAAGGATCTACCCCGATAGGTTAGAAGGTGCGGCTGATCCGCGCAGAGAAGGTATTGCCAAAGGGGATTGATAAAAATATGTTAAAAGCCCAACAATCTCGCTACACTCATTATCTTCTATACTAGAAGGGCTAAAGTTGTTAGCCAATATGGTATTAGCTGATAAGGAAGGTTGATGTTAAAAAAGAAACTCTTAGGCATGCTTGTTTTACTTTTTTCATCACTGTTATTAAGCGCCTGTGGTAGCGACAATTCGAACGCAAAAATTGCGGTAGATGCAGGCCAAAACCTAATGGTTAACGAAAACCAAGCGGTAGAAATTAGCGGAACCTTAAAAGATCCAGATATGCAGCTCTCAGAGGCTATCTGGGAGCAGCGTTCAGGTATAGCGGTTGATTTAACTAACTCAAATGGTTTGCTGTTAAGCTTTATTGCCCCCTCTGTTAACCAAACTGAAATACTACGTTTTGAATTCAGCGCTAGCACTGAAGCGGGCAAGGTATATTCCGACACCCTTGACGTTACGGTACTTAACTTCAACCAAGCGCCACAAATTATTTTGGCTGCATCACGCCAAGTTGCTGAGTTGCAAACGATAGCGCTACAAGCCCAAGTGAGTGATGCCGACAGCCAACTAATTAGCTATCAGTGGCGGCAAATACTGAGCGACAATCAAACTCCACTAAACACCACAGAGACCGATAAAGCAGATTTAAGTGTAGATATTCCCGCACTTAGTTCAGTACAGAGTTATCAGTTTGAACTGAGTGCTACGGATGAGCAACAAGCCACTAGTAGCAAAGAAATCACGGTTAATGCTTACCCTGCATTACAAGGTAGGGCTGTAGATGACCCAATTAGCCAATCTACTGTTAGTTTAAAAGATTGGCATAGCGGTGCGCTAATAGCACAAACTCAAACTGACGAGTTGGGATACTTTGAGTTTTTGCTAGATACTGACAGTCGTGATTTTTTGGTTGAAATTGATGGCGGTCAGATAAACGGCGAAGCCTTTGTTGGCCGTATGAACAGCGCATGCGAGTTCAATGATCGCCGCCAATGTAACGTCACCCCCATATCTAGCTTAATACTTAGCTACGCTGCTAGAAACGACTTACAAGACCTTAGTCAACAGGGACAATGGGTCAGTGATATAGAAGCCTTAATGGGTAATATAAGCCCTGACCCATTCTTAAATACCGACAGCACTAATGTTGATGTAGAGAGTCTTCGCGCAGCAATAGGAAACCAAGGCGAAAACCTTCAAACATGGCTTTCACTAGTAGTAGATTACCTCAATGAGCCCAATAATACGCAGCTCAAAGAACAAATTGAGCAGGGGTTTAACAACCTTAATTTCCCTCCAAGCGTGGAAGCAGGAAGTGACCAAACTGTTAATGAACAAAGCACGGTAGTCGTTAGCGCTAGCGCCAGCGATAGCAATGGCCCCATTGCTAGCTACGTCTGGAGGCAACTTAGTGGCACCGAGGTGACCCTGAACAACGCTAATAGCGCGATAGCCAGTTTCACCTCCCCTACTCTCTTGTTACCTGAGACCTTAGTGTTTCAAATAACGGTTACCGATAATAAAGGCGATAGCGCTACCGATACACTCTCAGTTAGCGTAAACCCAATAAACACTGGGCCAATAGTGACTACTGGTGCAGCTCAAAGTGTTAATGAGCAAACTAGCGTGATGTTAACCGTGAACGCTAGCGATGCCGATGGCAATATTGCTAGCTATACGTGGACACAGCTTAGTGGCACCAATGTAATCCTGAGCGACGCAAACACCGCAATCGCTAGTTTTACCTCCCCCACTATAGTGACCTCAGAAAATTTGGTCTTTCAAGTACTCGTTACCGATAACGAAGGTGTGAGCCAAATTGGACTAACACAAGTCACCGTAAACCCGGTGAATACCGCCCCAACTGTTTCAGCAGGTAACGACCAAACTATTGATGAACAAAACAATGTATCGCTGAATGCAACAGCCAACGATACCGATGGCAGCATTGCCACTTATCAGTGGCAGCAAACCGCTGGAGTGACAGTTAGCCTACAAGATGCCAATACAGCAAATGCCAGCTTTATAGCCCCTGAAGTGAGCGGCGATAGCGTTGTACAACTTGAAGTAACCGTAACAGACAACGAAGGGATTAGTGCAAGTGACAACGTAAGTATTACCATTGCTAATAACTTCTCCCCCACGGCTGACATAATCGCTCCCGTTCTGGTAAGGGAAACAGAATTAGTCGTTTTAGACGGCAGCGGTTCGAGTGACACTGAAACAGCAAGTTTGCAGTACCAATGGCAACAAACCGACAATAGCGGTATTAGCATTGCTTTTGCAGATAGTAGCCTTGAACAACTTCAATTTACCGCTCCAAATGTTACCACTTCGATAGTAGTAGCTATTTCCTTAACAGTCAGCGATGAAGGTGGCAAAACCGCGACTAACCAAGTAAGCATTGCGCTAACGCCAAGTAATACCAACTTAGCGCCAATTAACGATACTGGGATTAGTACCTGTGCAGATTATGCCTTCGGCGCCAGTGAGTCTCATCAAAATTCAATTGATTGTAATCTGACCACCGATGCCGATGGTGACTCGGTCCCTCAAGATCAAGACGGTCACGTTGGTAGAGACATTAACGCCTCAAATAACGATGATGGAAAACTCGGCTTTAGCTTTATTAAATTAGATAGCCAAGGGCAAGCTCTAAATGCAGATGCCACCTCTTGGTCCTGTGTATTAGATACTGTGACTGAGCTAATATGGGAGGTCAAAACCACCGACAGTGGCTTACAAGACATTCACCATAACTATAGCTGGTTAGACAATAACAATAGCCAAAATGGCGGCAACAGTGGTGCCGCTGATGCAGGTAGTTGCGTAGGTACATGTGATACCGAAAGTTATGTGAATAGCGTAAATGCCCTAAGTTTGTGTGGTTTAACTAACTGGCGAGTGCCGGCATATCCAGAGCTACAATCCTTAGTTGACTATAGCCAAACTAATTTCGCCATCGAAAACGATTACTTTCCAAACACAGATAACGATGGGTACTGGACATCAAGCACGCTATCCCAATTCAACAGTGCAGCATGGAGAGTGAATTTCAATTTAACTATTGATAGACTTCCATTTGCGCTTAAGTCTGAAACTTTACCTGTGAGGCTAGTTCATGACCTTCCTTAAACTAAAATTGAACACCGCGAATTCCGATACGCAATTATCAATAAATTACTCTCTTGGATGCTTAGTCATTGTTACCGCTTGTTTGTTAACACCTCTACCCGCTCTCAGTGCTAGCATTTGCTTGGCATCATCACCATTAACTGCTCCAGATAGCCGATTTGTTGATAACAACGACCAAACTATTTCAGACCAAGAAACCAATTTGATGTGGGCCCGCTGTAGTGTAGGAAGAACTTGGGATGGCAGCACCTGCACTGGTGCAGCGCTAAGCCTGACCTGGAAACAAGCCGTTGAAGAGGGCCCCAACTCAACGCTCGCTGGATACAACGATTGGCGCCTACCTAATGTAAAAGAGCTTAGCCACCTAATAGAATACAGCTGTTATGACCCAGCGATTAACGAGAACATCTTTCCCTCTGCTTTAGGGGTTTCGATACCTTATTGGACAGCAACCCCTGATAGCCTTACTACAACCAAAGCTTGGTTTATCAAATTTATTAGTGGCGAAATAGACTTAGATAAAAAAGACGATGATTATGCAGTGCGCTTAGTAAGAGGCGGATTGTAAATCACAAGATATAAAAAAGCGCCGTGAGGCGCTTTTTATTTAGATGATTCGATGTTCATCTAACATCGCTTGGCGAGCCTTTTTCTTTTGCTCTACCAAGGCCATTTTGGCTTTGCGTTTATCGCAAGGCTCGGGACAGTCACACACCTTTTCGATGCCTAAAGAAGCAATTCCGCCACAGCTTCCGCTAATGGTTTTCTTTTGGAAAATGTAGCCCACAGCCATGGCGGCAATAACCACCATGAAGAAAATGAATGTCACCAAAAAATAAGCCATTACGACTCCTTATTCTGTTATTGGACTACAAAAGGCACAAATTTGGCACTGATATGCTCAACAAATTCGTTCTCTTGCTTCTCGATAATATACACCGCTAGCTGCTTAGCTTCAGCAAATTCCATCGCTTGCTCCACTCCCATTACCGTAAATGCGGTGGCGTAAGCGTCGGCCATCATGCTGGTTTCATCGATAACGGTTACCGACACAATATGGTTGGCAATCGGTTTACCGGTATTTGGATTGATGGTGTGTGAATATCTGACCCCATCTTGCTCAAAATAATTTCGATAATCACCCGATGTCGCTAAACCATTATCACCCGGTGCAATCACTTTTTGAACCGCCCGCTGTTCAGCCAAGGGTTTCTCTACAGCAATGCGCCAGCCAAGGGCTTTGTCATTGTGACCTTTTAGGCGTAACTCACCACCAATATCGACCATGTAGTTCAAGTAACCTTCAGCTTCCAGCAAATCGGCAACACGATCTACTCCGTGGCCTTTTGCAATAGCTGATAAATCCACATAAAGCTCAGGTAGATCCTTTGACAACTTACCAGCATTCAAACTTAAGTGATGGTAGCCAATTTTAGCACGAGTTTCGTCAAGTAGCTGGTCATTAGGTCGCTTCTCAGGACGCCCCTCAGGTCCAAAGCCCCACAAGTTGACCAGCGGACCTACGGTTACGTCAAAAGCACCATTAGACTCTTCTGAGAGCTGTAAAGAGGCTTCAATCACCAAAGCTAGATTATCTGAAATGCTAATCGCCTGATTACTAGAGTGCTGGTTAAAACGTGACAATTCAGAATCGGCTATGTAGGTAGACATCTCTTGATTGACTTGTTGTAACACTTGGTCAATTTTAGCTTGCAGCTTGTCGCCATCTGGCAGTTTGGCCTCAGGCTCAACTAACTTTATTTGGTAATAGGTTCCCATAGTGCGCCCTTCAATTTGTAAGGTATACAAATTGTTTTGCTCACTACAGCCACTAATAAAAAAGGCTAGCCCAAGCAGGGCTAGCCAATAATGCTTCACTAAACTCACGGTTTAGCCACCAAAGTCATCAAGTAGAATGTTTTCGTCTTCCACGCCTAAATCTTTAAGCATGTTAATAACAGCAGCATTCATTACCGGTGGACCACACATGTAGTACTCACAATCTTCTGGGGCATCGTGGTCACGTAAGTAGTTTTCAAACAATACGTTGTGAATGAAGCCTGTTTTACCTTCCCAATCGTCTCCAGGTTGCGGATCAGATAGAGCAACATGCCATTCAAAGTTTTCGTTTTCACGGGCCAACATATCGAAGTCTTCTTCATAGAAGATCTCACGACGTGAACGTGCACCATACCAGAAGCTAATTTTACGCTTCGAGCTCAATCGCTTAAGCTGGTCGAAAATGTGCGAACGCATAGGTGCCATACCTGCACCACCACCAATAAATACCATTTCAGCATCGGTTTCTTTCGCGAAGAACTCACCAAATGGACCAGAGATAGTAACTTTATCACCTGCTTTTAGGTTAAAGATGTACGAGGACATCTTACCGCAAGGTAGGCTCATGTTATTTGGCGGCGGCGTAGCAATACGCACGTTCAACATGATGATGCCTTCTTCCTCTGGGTAGTTAGCCATTGAGTAAGCACGAATGGTTTCTTCGTCAACTTTAGATTCTAAGTTGAAGAAACCAAAGTGTTCCCAGTCGCCACGGTATTGCTCTTCAACATCAAAGTCAGAGTACTTAACGTGGTGAGCCGGAGCTTCAATTTGAATGTAACCACCAGCACGGAATGGTACTGATTCACCATCAGGAATTTGTAATTTAAGCTCTTTAATAAAGGTTGCTTTGTTATCGTTAGAAATAACTTCACAATCCCATTTTTTCACACCAAAAATTTCTTCTGGTAACGAAATTTTCATGTCTTGCTTAACATTAACCTGACAGGCTAAACGTAAACCAGTAGCAGCATCACGCTTGCTAATATGATCTAATTCAGTAGGAAGAATATCACCGCCACCTTCATGAATGTGAACATGACATTGACCACAAGAGCCACCGCCACCACAGGCAGAAGATACGAAGATACCTGAATTACCTAATACACCCAGCAACTTACTACCCGCTTGAGTAGTAATCGCCTTGGCAGGATCATCATTAATTAAAATTTGAATGTCACCAGAACTTACCAGCTTAGACTTAGCAAACAAAATGATTGTTACTAAAGCCAAGACGAGCAAGGTAAACATGGTTACGCCGAGAATAATTTCCATCGACTAATTTTCCTTGTAGTTATTGGCCGTCTTAAAGCTGAACGCCTGAGAACGACATAAACGCCATTGCCATTAAACCTACGGTGATAAAGGTAATACCTAAACCACGTAAACCATCTGGCACGTCTGAATACTTCATTTTTTCTCGAATACCGGCTAGCGCCACAATGGCTAACATCCAACCGATACCACTACCTATACCGTATACCAAAGATTCGCCAAGGTTGTACTCACGCTGAACCATGAACGACACACCACCAAAGATGGCACAGTTAACGGTAATCAACGGTAAGAAGATACCTAGAGCTTGGTACAAGGCCGGGAAGTACTTATCTAATACCATTTCTAGTATTTGTACTAAGGCAGCAATAACACCAATAAAGGTAATGAAGCCCAAAAAGCTTAAATCGGCATTTGGCAAGCCAGCCCAGCTTAGCGCGCCAGGAGCCAATAAGTTGAAGTAGATAAGCTGGTTTACTGGTACTGAGATACCCAATACCACAATAACCGCTACACCCAAGCCAAATGCAGTTTTAACTTTCTTAGAAACCGCTAGGAAGGTACACATACCTAGCAAGAAAGCTAAAGCCATATTTTCAATGAAAATAGAGCGAACTAACAAACTAATATAATGTTCCACTCGATTACTCCTTCGGCTCTACTTGCTCTGGGTATGCAGTACGCAAGGCCCAAATCAACAAACCAATAATGAAGAATGCCGAAGCAGGTAATAACAATAAGCCGTTTGGTTGGTACCAACCGCCATTGTTGATCAATGGCATAATTTCGATGCCAAATAGCGAGCCCGAACCAAATAGTTCACGAACAGCACCTACCGACATCAAAATAGCACCATAGCCTAAGCCATTACCGATACCATCAAGGAATGATTTAAACGGTGGTTCCTTCATTGCGAAGGCTTCTGCACGGCCCATTACAATACAGTTGGTAATAATCAAACCAACAAATACCGAGAGCTGCTTAGAAATGTCGTAAACCACCGCCTTCAGCACTTGGTCTACCACAATTACCAATGAAGCAATAATCGCCATTTGAACGATGATTCGTACACTGCTAGGAATGTGATTACGAATCATAGAGATGAACAAGTTAGAGAACGCAGTAACAACAATTACGGCTAGGGTCATTACAAACGCAGTTTCTAACTTACTGGTTACCGCTAATGCAGAACAAACACCAAGCACTTGCAGCGCGATAGGGTTGTTTGCAAAAACAGGCCCAAATAGAACCTTTTTGGTTTCCTTAGCATCAGCCATTGTTTAGGCCTCCCTGTTGCAACTTGGCAAGGAACTTACCAAAGCCTTTATCACTTAACCAAAATTTGAAGGTGGCATCGACACCGTTACTGGTTAGCGTTGCACCAGATAATCCGTCCACTTCGTAAAGTGAGTCGGCTGGAGCACTACCTTTAATCACAGAGATCGCAGTATCGCCGTTTTCATCAAACAGCTTTTTGCCGATGAACTTGTCTTGCCACAATGGATTGGCTACTTCACCACCTAAACCAGGAGTTTCCCCTTGGTCATAGTAAACAATCGCATCAACGGTATTGCCGTCTGGCTGAATAGCCAAGAACGCGTACATAGTTGACCAAAGACCACGACCATGTACTGGCAAAATAACCCGTTCAATTTCGCCTTGCTCGTCTTTAACAAGATACACGCTAGCAAGGTTAGAACGACGAACGATACCAGCAATATCTTCTTCGCTAGATAAACGAATGCTAGTAGCAGGATCTTTAGCTGATTTACGTTGTTCGAAAGTCGCTGGGTCAATTTGGTCTTGAGCAACAAACTCACCGGTTTCGATATCAATTACCCGCGGTTCAATAACCTGCGAATAAACCTCTGCTACATTGCGACCATCTAGCGCTACACCAGATACCGCTAAAATGTTTTTCTGTTTATCTTCAACCGCATTCTGTTGTTGCATGCCACGTAGGCCAACTGCCGCAAGAGATACCACAATTGAACATACTAAACTTACGCCAACAACAACCTTAATGGTTTTGGCTAAGGAATCATTACTGGCCATCGCGAGCAAGCCTCCGTTTGATATTGGCTTGAACTACAAAGTAGTCAAAAATTGGAGCAAACAAATTAGCGAATAGAATTGCCAACATCATGCCTTCTGGAAATGCAGGGTTAACTACACGAATTAACACCACCATCACACCAATTAAGCCGCCATACCACCATTTACCTTTGTTAGTAAATGAAGCTGATACAGGGTCGGTTGCCATAAAGAACATACCTAAAGCAAAGCCACCAAGTACCAAGTGCCAATGAGGAGGCAATTGGAACATCATGTTGCTGTCGGAGCCAACCATGTTCAATAGCAAGCTGCTAATCACCATACCAACCAATACACCAGCAACAATGCGCCAAGATGCAATACGCGTGAAGATGAGGAACAAACCACCTAGCGCTAACAAGAAGGTTGAGGTTTCGCCACTTGAACCTTGAATAAAGCCAAAGAATGCGTCGCTCCAAGAGATACCTTGGTCAACCAAACCTTGCATGCCTTCTGCTGCAACAACACTTAGTGCTGTTGCGCCAGAGTAACCGTCTACCGCGGTCCATACCGCATCACCAGAAATGGCAGTTGGGTAAGCAAAGAATAGGAAAGCACGACCAGCTAAAGCAGGGTTTAAGAAGTTTTTACCGGTACCGCCAAATACTTCTTTCGCCACTACAACACCAAAGGTGATACCTAAGGCAACTTGCCATAGCGGCATGGTTGCAGGCAGCGTAAGTGCAAATAAGATAGAGGTAACAAAGAAACCTTCGTTAACTTCGTGGCCACGTACAGAAGCAAACAATACTTCCCAAAAGCCACCTACGGCGAAAGCGGTTAGATAAATAGGCAAAAAGAAAATTGCCCCGTATATCATCGACGCTATCCAGCCAGCTTCGGCCCCCGTTGGAACCCCTAGCATGCTAATTAGCGCGCCATGCCAATCGTCTGGTACGGTACCAGCACCTGCGATAATTGCTTCATTAGCCTGGATACCCGCGTTGTACATGCCAAAGAACATAGCTGGCATTAACGCAACCCAAACAAAAATCATGATACGTTTTAAGTCAATCGCATCACGTACGTGAGTGTTTTTCTTAGTTACCAAGCCTGGCGAGTATAAAAACGTCGCTACTGCTTCGTATAAAGCGAACCACTTTTCATGCTTACCGCCAGGTAAGAATTGTGGTTCAATCTTTTCAATATAATCTTTCATACTGCTCATGCTTAACCTTCCTTCTCAATCTTGGTCAAACAATCACGTAGCACGCTGCCGTACTCGTATTTGCCAGGACACACAAAGGTACACAGTGCCAAATCTTCTTCATCTAGCTCTAAACAACCTAGTTGTTGAGCACTGTCGGTATCATTAGCCAACAAATCTCGAAGCAATAGAGTAGGCAAAATATCTAGCGGCATAATGCGCTCATACTGACCAATTGGCACCATTGCACGCGCACTACCACCGGTAGTTGTTGTGAATGGGAACAATTTGCTCTTATTAAGGCCAGAGATAAATATTCGCGCTAAAGAGAACTTACTGGTACCAGGCACAGCCCACCCCATGAACTCTTTCTCATAGCCTTCTTCCAGCGCAACAACTTGTTGGTGATAACGACCAATATAAGCGTTAGGACCAGTAGCATGGTTCCCCATAAGCACTGAGCCAGAGATAACGCGGTGCTCGCCGTCAACCAGCTCTCCATCGGTCAACTCAACAACGTTAGCGCCTAACTCGGTACGCACTAAACGAGGCTCTTTAACCACCGGACCAGCCAAAGAAACAACACGTTGGTTGTAAATTTTGCCGCTAGCAAACAGGTGACCAAATGCAATCACCTCTTGGTAAGAAAGCGTCCAAACTGTGCGCTGAGCACTAGCAGGCTTTAAGGTATGAATATGCGTTCCAGCTAAACCTGCTGGATGCGGGCCAGCAAATACGTGTTCTTCAACACGGGCTGCATCCGACTTAGGTAAGCTATCATTTGCCTTACAAACAAATACTTCCCCAGCAGTTAAACGAGACAAAACACGTAAGCCTGTTAAATAAGCACTTTCGTTTTGGTCGATCACCACTTTTGGATCGGCAGCGAGAGGGTTAGTGTCGATGGCAGTAACAAAAATGGCAGAAGGTTCTGAGTCTACTGCTGGCACTTTGCTGTATGGACGAGTTCTTAAGCCAACCCATTGGCCTGACTTAACTAACTTGTCTACAATCACGGCGCGATCTGCGCTGTCGATTTCTGCATCGCTTAGGGCACCAAAATCAACACTATCGCCGTCTTGTTTTTCAATAACAACAGACTGCAATACTCGTTGGGCACCACGGTTAATTTCTTGAACAACGCCAGCACAAGGTGCGGTAAATATAACGCCGGGGTTCTTCTTATCTTCGAACAGCGTCTGACCTTGGCTTACCACATCACCCACTCGAACTTTCATTGTAGGACGCATGCCTACATAATCTTCTCCGAGTACAGCAACTTTGGTAATAATAGACGCGTCTACTATTTGCTGTTTGGGACCGCCTTTAATCGGCAGATCCAGTCCTTTATTTATTGTAATCATACTCTCTTACACATGTGTTGGGTCGGAAGACGAGCGATGATCCCTGTGTAACTTTTGTACTCAAAAATGGGTAGTTCAGCTAACAAGTCTTAGACAATTAACTAACAAGACACAGAAATCGCGTGTATTCTAGCACCAATTAATCCTATTTCTCCAAAGAAAAAGGCCAAAAACCTAAGCTATTCGACTTAAGTGTTAGAGGATTGTTAACAGACTTGTAAAACAAGTCATGCTTCCACCAAACAAAGCTCAAATTGCTGGCATATCACCATAATTTTTTTATGGTAATTTTTAGCCTATTCTAAGGTTGTTGGAACCAGCTCCACTTGATTGTACTTCAGCACTCCAAATTGGAATCGTTGATAACTATTGAGAACCTTTTCAAAGAACCGATCCTGCTGGGCTAACTCTTGAATAACTTCTACACTGTAACCTTTAAGCGAAGCAAGCACATCATCGGGGTAAGCTATTACCTCTACACCATGCTCATTAGCCAGCACATTGAGCGCTTCTATATTGTAGACCACATATTCGTTAAGGGTTTCTTGATTAACGACTTTGGTGGCATTTTCAACAATTCGTTGTAAATCAGCAGGCAAGGCGGAAAAAGCCTCTTGGTTTATCACAAATTCTAAGGTGGTACTGGGCTCGTGCCAGCCGGGGTAATAGTAGTAAGGTGCTACCTTATGAAAGCCAAACGCAAGGTCATTGTATGGTCCCACCCACTCAACCGCATCTAACTCACCAGACTGCAAAGCAGTATAAAGCTGCCCAGCGGGTAAATTTGTCGGCTGTCCGCCGGCCAGTTCAAGTACTCGCCCGCCTAAGCCAGGCAAGCGCATTTTTAAGTCTTTAAAATCCGCAATTTTAGTGATTTTTTTGTTGTACCAGCCACCCATTTGCGCGTCGGTATTGCCACCAGGAAATGGAATTAAGTTATACGGCGCATATAGTTCACGCCAAAGCTCTAAACCACCACCAAGGTAGAGCCATGCGTTAAGCTCTTTAGCTCGCATACCAAAGGGGACTGAACTGAAAAAAGCAGCAGCTGGAAGCTGGTCTTGCCAATAATAAGCCGCACTATGGCCCATCTCAGCCTTACCTTCAGAGACTACCTCAAATACTTCTAAAGCCTGATAAAGTTCTCCAGCACCATATACATTTACTTGCATACGGCCATTACTCATAGCGGCAACTTCTTCAGCAAAGCGCTCAGGTGTAGAACCCAAACCTGGTAGATGCTTTGGCCACGAGGTCACTAAAGTCCATGTATGCTCTACAGGCTGAGACTCACCTTGCTTAGCAGTGCGGTCAAAGCAACCATTTAACAGCAGCGCGAATAGCGCTACTTTTATATATGCCCGCATTAAACAATCCTTATTTGATGCAGTGTTTTAACTATTGTCCGCCACGACACTGCGGAGAATCAGGTACTTGTTGTTGCTCTGCCCATTGCGCAGGAGTGAGAGTATGCATCGCCAAGGCGTGAATCTCATTTTGCAGCTCTTCTGCCAACAACTGATTTACCGCACGATGGCGTTGGAGCAGACGCTTTCCTTCAAATGCTTCGCTTACAATGGTCACTTTAAAGTGGCTTTCAGAGCCTGCAGGCACGTTATGCATATTACTCTCATTCACCACTTCTAAATGCACTGGCGCAAAATGTTGCTGCAATTTATTAGTGATTAGTGTTTCAACCCGCATCTTTGCTTCCTGTAGAGATTAGTCATTTGGCATTGTATAACGAAAAGTAAAATTGATCCTCGGCTGTTTTACCCGTAATGCTTTCGGCAATCTATGCTGCCACTGATCTTGGCATAAGCCATTCATAACCAGTAAATCACCATGCCCTAATAAATACTCATGTTGTTGGTCTTTGGATTTATTACGAAATAAAAAACGTCGAGCATGCCCCAAACTTAACGAAGCAATAATCGGGTGTTTACCCAATTGTTTTTCGTTATCGCTGTGCCAGCCCATGTAATCGTGTCCATCTCGATAGTAGTTGAGCAATACACTATTAAACTGATGACCACTTTTCTGCTGCACTGCCAGCTTTAAGGGTATCAAGAAACTTGGCCACGCCATTGGTTTACGCCACTCACCGGAATAGCGATAGGCGGTATTGGCATCGCCAATCCACAAGGATAGTCGTGGCTCAAGGCAAGTTTTGCCAAATAGTTTGATGGTATGTTGTTGCCACGGTAAACCACTAAGCGATTGCTGATAGAGCGCCTCTGCAGATTCGGCTTTTAACCAACGCTGATGATGAACAATGTCTTCTAGTTTAATATCTTCTGCTAGCACCACGTACGACAGCCTATTTCCATATGGGTGTTGCTTTAGTTTAGCCCCCAACTTAGATACACTGCAGCCACTAATCAAGGCCTGCAGCGTACAAATCCAATATGAGTCATGAATTGCAAATTAACTCGCTCCAATTGAGCTTATCGCGCTACCCAAAACAAGCGGCTAGCGAACTACAAGCATGGAATGCAGCTGACGAATTAATGCTCAACTTTGCCTTTGAGCAAACTAGCGTGCCTCAGCAAATACTCATCATGAATGATGAATTTGGCGCCTTGGCATGTGCACTATTAGCTCATCCCCAATTTGCCAATAGCCAAATACATTGGCTCAGCGATTCCTTTATTGCACAGCAAGCCTTAGCAGAGAACCTACAAGCGAATAATCTTCATGCTAATGAGCGGCTCCAGCAACTAAGCAGCACCGTTAGCCTTCCCGCCTGTGAGTTGGTGTTAATGCGCCAGCCCAAAAGCCTCAACTATTTGGAATATCAACTGATAGCATTGCAGCAGATACTATTGGCAGACAGCCTGTTTGCTTGCGGAGTCATGCTAAAGAACTTGCCTAAGTCGGTATTCTCCTTGTTTGAAAAACACCTTGGCAAAGTCACAACCTCATTAGCAAAGAAAAAAGCGCGGCTGCTGTTTGGTCACTATCAAGGTATTCACTCGGCTAATCCTTATCCTAAGCAATGGAAGGTGGCTGAGCACCAATTTAGCTTGAACGACCACGCCAATGTGTTTTGTTTTGGCAAGTTAGATATTGGCAGTCGCTTTTTGTTAGACAACTTCCCGCAAGGTGATTTTAATCAGGTTATCGATTTAGGTTGTGGTAATGGTTTGCTAGGCTTGCAAGCGCTCAAACACTACCCCAACGCTCAGGTCTCTTTTTGTGACGAGTCAGCAATGGCGCTGGCGTCGGCTAAAAACAATGTGGCGCTTAACTTTCCCGAGCGTATCAACGACTGCAGCTTCAATCATGACAATGCCTTACAGCACCAAGCCGATGACAGTGCCGACTTAGTATTGTGTAATCCACCCTTTCATCAACAAAACACCATTTCTAGCCATATTGCGCAGCAAATGTTTGGTGATGCTAAGCGTTGTTTGCGCAGTAACGGTCGCTTGATCGTTGTTGCCAATCGACACTTGGGCTACCACCCACTGTTAAAATCTTACTTTGGCGGTTATAAGTTACTGGCGAGTAATAGCAAATTTGTTATTCTGAGCTGCACTAAGCGTTAATCCACTCATTAAGGTGAACAACTTGAAAACTCAGTTTTTATTGCCCGCTTTGCTCATAGGCGGCGTATTAGGGCTTAGCGCCTGTAGCAGCCAACCAGAACAGGTAGCATTAAACCCAAGCATTGAAGTGAATGATCCGGCTCAACACTCAATAATTGCAGCAATAAAATCTCAAGATTTACGCAGCAACCGCTTTTTAATTAGCATTCACCAAGAGGGTGAAGAACAAGCCCAGCTCATCTCAAGCAGCAGCAACTTGCGCCAAAACATCGAGCAACAGTTATCTGCGGCCTGGCAACAACAAGGTATTGGTTTTGTACCAGACTCACCTAATCTTATTACTATCGATATACTAGAGCTTGCTAATAAGGTAGAAGAAAGCAGCGTTAAACATGCCGCCAGCTCAACCATGCGCTTAAAAGTAACCATCGATACCCCTCACAAAACCTTAACCAAACAGTTTCGCTCTACCCACACTAACGAAGGCGCGTTTTCCGTCAATGTAACTAAGCAAAGTGAAGCCATGAGCTCACAGCTGTCTGAATTACTGACGCAAATCGCCAACGACCCGCAACTTATTGAAGTATTGGAGTATCAATTATGAACCTGGGCCTTATTCGCAGCACTTTAGTTGCGTTTGTTTTATCCGGCTTAAGCCTTAGCGCTAGCGCACAAACCTTAAAATTCATCACCAATCAAGGTGAATTTGAAATGGAACTAAAGGCTGAAGCAGCGCCTAAAACCGTTGCCAACTTTTTGCGCTATGTAGAAGACGGCAGCTTCAAAGGCACCTTGTTTCATCGCACTATTTCTAACTTTATGGTGCAAGGCGGCGGCTACTCAATTAACTACGAGAAGGTAGATGCCTATCGCCCTGTAGAAAATGAGTCGAAAACCGGCTTAAGCAATAAGCGCGGCACAGTAGCAATGGCTCGCACTAACGACCCACACAGCGCTACTCGCCAGTTCTTTATTAACGTTAACGACAATAGCTACTTAGACGGCAGCGCTAACAAATTTGGCTATACCGTATTTGCTGAAATCACTTCTGGCATGGATGTGGTCGATAGAATCGTAAACAAGCCAACCAAAACCGGACCTATCCCTGGAATGCGCAATGTTCCGATGGAAAAAGTCATTATCGAAGATGTATTAATTGTTGACGAAAACCAACCGTAAACTCGCCACAACTTAACCGAGCTATAAATGAACTCATCGCTAAATTGGTCTCAGACCCTACGTTCTTATTTAGATAAACGATTGCTTTGGGTATTTATGCTCGGTTGTGCCAGCGGTTTTCCGTGGGTACTAATTGGTTCTAATATGTCGGGCTGGCTTACCGACGCCGGTTTGTCACGCTCAGCCATTGGCTTTTTTGGCTCGGTATTTACCGTGTATGCCATCAATTTTTTATGGGCTCCCTTAGTTGATAGGGTAAAACTTCCCGTTTTACATGCTTGGCTCGGCCAGCGTAGAAGTTGGATATTTTTGTGCCAAAGTATCGTGTTGCTGTGTACCTTTGGCATTGCCCAGTTTGACCCCGCCAACAGCCTGGTATTTACCTCACTGCTCGCTTTGTGCATTGCCACCGCATCTTCTACTCAAGACATTGCCATTGATGCCTACCGTATCGACAGCTTCGCTAATGCTGAATCGCACCGCTTACCACAAGCTTCGGCCATGGCTGTGATTGGTTGGTGGACCGGTTATTCCTTACCGGGGTATTTAGCCTTTATTAATGCTGACAGCATTGGTTGGAACGGCGTCTATTTAGGTATGTGTTTTATTGTGGCCTTGCTGATGCTATTTACCGTGTTAGTGAAGGAACCGTTAAGTAACCGCGAAGCCTTGCAACAACAAGCAGAGCTGCGCCATGCCGAATACCTTGGCACAAGATCGCCCTTGCTAGCATGGCTAACCGTAACTGTGGCCGAACCCTTTTTAGATTTTTTCCGCCGCAATGGCGTGCGAGTAGCAATCACCTTGTTATTGTTTGTATTTCTGTTCAAAATTGGCGAAGCCTTTTTAGGCCGAATGTCGATAACCTTTTACCGCGAAGTGGGTTTTAGTAATGAGCAAATTGGCCATTACTCTAAGCTTATTGGCTGGGGAGCCACCGTAGTATTCACCATTATTGGCAGTGCTTTTAATGTGCGCTTTGGCATTATTAAAGGGCTAATATTGGGTGGCATCGCCATGGCTAGCAGCAACTTAATGTTCGCTTGGATTGCCTCAGCTGGTCCAAATGAACAATTGTTCTTAGCCACCATTATCGTCGATAACTTTACCAGTGCCTTTGCCACAGTCGCCTTTGTTTCGTTTTTAACAGTGCTTACTGGCCAAGCTTTTTCTGCAACTCAATATGCCTTGTTAGCTAGCTTGGGGAACTTGGGACGCACCACTCTCGCCTCCTTCAGCGGTAACTTGGCAGATTACTTAGAATCTTGGCCGCTATTTTTCATCTTAACTGCAGTAATGGTAATCCCGAGCCTAATAATGTTACTTAGCTTAAAGGGCTATTTTACCAAGATACTGGCGCACAACGCCTCCAGCAAACAGAGCTAAGCCTAGTCTTTAAGAGGCGACAAACTCCAGCGCTTGCTTAATAAACGCCTAATCGCAGCGCTAGGAGCCTCCTCTAGTGCTAGCTGGGCATTTTGCTCTGCCAGTTTCTGCTCTCCACTGCGAAACTGTAAGTCTGCCAATACCGCATACCAATGATAAGAGCGACTCAGCCAACTAGGAGCTTGAGAGTTTTCAAGCACTGCCAAGCCAGCCTTTGCCCCTTGCCATTGCGCCAAGGCCACCGCCCGATTGAGAATATGAAAGGGTGAAGGCGCCAGCTTTTCTAGCAGTAGATAGGCCTCCACTATTTTATGCCAACGAGTCTGCTCAAAAGAAGAAGCCAAGCAGTGTTCCGCCGCTATGCCCGCCTCAATATGATAGCGAGACAATTGCTCACCTTGCGCCGAGCGCTGCAAACAACGCAAGCCCATAGCAATTTGTGCCTGATTCCAGCTACTACGATCTTGTTCTTGCAACAGCAGTAGCTCCCCCGCTTGTTGTCGCGCGGGCAACCTAGCTGTATTTAGATACATAAGGGCTAACAAAGCATAACTTTCGGGCCGATTGCCCAAGGCATGTTGGCTTAGCAACCCAGTTAAACGAATTGCCTCTTCACATAAATCTTGGCGAATAGATAAATCTTCGTGAGAAGACAAATAGCCTTCGGTAAAAAGCAAATACAATACCCGGTACACTGCTGGCAAACGCCGTTGCATGTCTTGCTCGTTTAAGCTATCTAGTTGCAAGGGTTGCTGTTGTAGGTGTTTTCTAGCACGACTAAAGCGCTTATAAGCATTGGCTTCACTAATAAATAGCCGCAATGCAGTTTCTTTAATGCTAAACCCCACCAAGCTTTTTAGGGTGAAAACCAGTTGCGACTCCACCGCTAAAGCCTCATCGCTAGCAACAAACAACATTCGCAATAATGCGTCACTTAATTCTCCACTAAGTGGCGGCTCTACCAGTACCTCAGTTTGTGGCTCTTCAGTTTGGGCTAGCAAATTAGAATGGCTTTGCTGTTGGCGAAACTGCGACAAAAGGTAACGCAGTGCCACTTGATAGAGCCAAGCAGAGGGTTTGTCTGGCACCGCCTGTTTCAACCAATTATCAAGCGCTTGGGCCATCGCCCACTGCACCGCATCTTCTACTTGCTCAAAATGCTCAAAGCCAAAACGGCGAACTAATAAGGCCACGAGTTGGCCATACTCGTGGCGAAATAGATGCTCTATTTTTCCGTGAGAACTCAAGGTTTGCTTATTTCTCGAAGCTCAATATTGGTTCCCATGTTTTCAACCATAGGGCTCGCTTTAATCACCTCGACGGCTTCTGCTAAATCACTGGCAGTAAGCAACATATAACCACCAACAATTTCTTTAACTTCGATGAAGGGGCCATCTTTTACTTCATCACGATTAACCACCGCCCCTTCACTGCCCAACTTACCGCCCATATCCACAATGTTGTCGGCAAACTTAGTTTGCCAAGCATTAAATTTGGCGTACATCACTTCCATATCACTGGCAGATAATTGTTCGCAGCCGCCCGAGTCACTGCGAAGTAAACACATATATTGTTTATTGCTCATTATTTCACTCCATTCAAATTCATATTAATCAGTGAAGCATACTTCACCGACATAGTAATGAGGTTTAACAAATATAAACTTGGACACCTTGCGGGATTTTTTACCAAAAAGTTTTTGAGATAAGCACCAGACACAAAAAAACCGCCGGATGGCGGTTTAACAAACCTTGGCTATAAAGCCTTAGTCGCGAAAGTTATTAAACTGGAACGGTTGGTCGTATTCACCACTGCGTACCAATGCCATCGCAGCTTGCAGGTCATCACGCTTCTTGCCAGTAACACGTACTTGTTCACCTTGAATAGAGGCCTGAACTTTTAGCTTGGCATCTTTGATTTGCTTAACCACTTTTTTAGCGGTGGCTTGATCAATCCCGTTTTTGAAGTTAACCACTTGAGAGTGTGTTTTGCCGCTACGGGTTACCGAGGCTAAATCAATCGACTTAGCATCAACCGAGCGCTTGACTAAAGTGCCACGCAAAATATGCAGCATTTGCTGTAACTGAAACTCAGCCTCAGCAGTCATCTTAATTGACTCATCTTTGTATTCGAAGCTGGCTTCTACACCACGAAAATCAAAACGCGTTTCTAGTTCACGTATCGCATTATCACACGCATGGCGAACTTCGTTAGCATCTATCTCAGAAACAATGTCAAATGAAGGCATGTTTTCTCTCCCCTAAAATCTGGCCTTATGCGAAAATTGCTGCATTATATCCCGTTACCACTAAAAGAGTATCGCTTGCGGTAACGCTAGTGCCAATTTTGTTAGATTAGTGAGTCTATTTATGACTGTTTCTGCAGAACCCTATTACGACTTTGCCATCATTGGCGCGGGCGCCGTAGGTGGCTTACTGGCCGGCTTGTTGAGCCATCAACAACAAAAAGTGTGTTTTGTTGACTCACGCTTAAGCCATACTCAAGACCTAACATTGCAACTTGATAGCCTTGAATATGGCGTCATTACAAACAACTTGAAGGTATTTCCCAGCTTACCTAATTGCCGTTGGTTATTGCTATGCGTAAAAGCCCACCAAGTAAAACAAGCCTTGTCTGCGTTTAAGCTAGCCGACAATTGCAAACTAATGTTAGTGGTTAACGGGATGGGCGCATACCATGAGATCGTAGATAAACTAGCTCCCCAGCTGTTGTATTTAGCCAGTAATACTCATGGCGCGCTTATTCAAGAAAAGACGAATACCCAACTACAGCTAAAACACACAGGCTTGGGTCAGCTGGTTGTTGGGCCTTACCTAAAAAACGCCGCAAAGCCGCAAGATTTGATGGCACTTGAACAAGCATTGCCAAGCGCAAGTTGGCAAGACAATATTTACCCCGCTCTGTGGCGAAAACTGACAATCAATTGCTGCATTAACCCTCTCACTGCCTTGCACCAATGCCGAAACGGCGAACTGCTAGATACACGTTTTGCCAAAGATATTGCCGCACTTTGCGACGAAGTTAGCCAAGTAGCCGCTGCCGAACAGCTTGATTTAAGTGCCGAAGACCTACACAAAACGGTGTTGCAGGTAGCGAAAGCAACTGCCAATAACTTTTCCTCTATGCAGCAAGACATACACCACAAACGCCTTAGTGAAATAGGCTACATTAATGGTTATATAGTTAAGCAAGCTGCGAAACATCAATTGGCTTGCCCACATAATCAATACATGCTGCAACAGATCCAGCGATTGGAGAAACACAATGACTAAAGTGATGGTAGCTATAGCCTCTGGCAGTGAAGAGATTGAAGCCGTAAGCATCATCGATGTATTACGCCGAGCCGAGATTATCGTAGACGTAGTAAGTATTGAAGCCGACAAGCGCTTGGAGATAGTTGCCTCTCGCGGCGTAAAACTAGTGGCCGATCTGCATATTAGCGATATAGACCCAGCAAACTACCAGATGCTGGTATTGCCCGGTGGTGTTCCCGGTAGTGAGGCTTTCCGTGACTGCGAATCACTCATTGCCATGCTTAAGAAACGTAATACGAAGCAATGGTTAGCCGCAATTTGCGCAGCTCCTGCTGTAGTACTAGCAGAGCATAATTTACTGGGTGATGCTGTAGTAACTTGCCACCCTGGCTTTCAACAGCAGCTACCGCAAAACCAATTAAGTGTCGACAGAGTAGTGGTTGATCAAGAACATAAGCTAATCACCAGCCAAGGCCCCGGCACAGCTATTGAATTTAGTTTAGCCTTAATTGCTCAGCTCAAGGATCAACAGAGCGCCAACCAAGTCGCCGCCCCCATGGTGTTAACTTAAGCTAAAGAAGCGTTTACCAGCTATCATAGTGGCCGTTCCAAGGCAGCTACAGCTGAACGCTAATATCGGTATTCACCCACGTAGCTACTTGTTTAAACAACCACTGCAAGCAAGCTATTGGCACATCGGAATTTGACCAAATACACAGCGTTCCAGCTTGGTGTGTATCAGTGGTTCCACCGCTTTACCTTGATGAATGCTATACAGGGTATAAATAGACTGATAGCCCATATCGTAGGGTGATTGGCCAACATTACCATGGGCTAAACCCTGCGCTAATAAGCGTTTTTGTACTTCGAGGGTATCGCCAAAAATAAGCAATAAACGGCTTGAGGCCAAACTATCACTATGCGGCGACACAACGTCTGAGTATTTAAACTCAAGCGTTTGTGGCCACGCGCCAACGGTAATAATCACATCAAGCAATTTCGGTTCGTATTGATGTAGGCGCAGCATTCTATCGAGATTATTAAGCGAGCGCTGAGCATCATCATCGGAGTAAATTGGGCAGCGACTTAGTTCTTCCCATAAGTCACTCTTACCACTGTTATTATTAAATCCTAAGCCGGCATACACCCCACTAATACGCTCCATCAAGTTGGCCGCGCCCTTATGCCCAGTGATAATGCAGAACGAGCCCCCTTGCGGCTTTAAGGCTTGGGTTAAACGCCCCAACTGAAAGCCAAATTGAAAGTTATCGGTACCAATATAGCTATGGCGTAGTTTGGGATCGGCAGCCAAGGCTTTTTCAGAAAAATCAGAATCAAATGTCACTACGGGAATTTGACTTTGCTTGGCCAATTGCATGCTGCGGTGAGTAAGCACCCGAGAGTTAATCACCGACACCGAAATGCCGTCTAAGCCTTGCTCAATTTGCTGAGAAATTATTTGATCTTGGTAACGGGCATCGGCTTCTTCAGGGCCAAGGTAGACACACTCTACATCTAACTCAGCGGCAGCTTGTAAACAGCCCTTTTCTACATCATCAAAAAAAGGATTGGTAACGGTTTTAGGTACCACTAAGAAACGTGGTTTTGCAGAGGAATCAGTTGCAAGAGTTTGACAGCTTACAAGAATCAACAGACTAAACAGACATGCTTTCACGGCATCACCAACTACCTAGGAGAATACTTTAAGCTAAGCCAATAAAAGCCATTAGGTAAAGCCAAGCTGCGCTATCTGCAACTTGGCTCACGCTTTTGTAGGTAATTACTCAGCTTCTAGATATAATTTGGCAAACTCTTGATATCGCTGATTATTTATACCCATATCAGAGTAACCTACGCGAGACTGAGAACGAAAATGGACTAAGTGCTCAGTTTGGTCAAAATGCAGCTCTACATCATCGCGATAGCCTACCGTTGGGCTGAAAAAGA
Organism: Agarivorans aestuarii; assembly: GCF_019670125.1. NCBI lineage: Bacteria > Pseudomonadati > Pseudomonadota > Gammaproteobacteria > Alteromonadales > Alteromonadaceae > Agarivorans > Agarivorans aestuarii. The sequence goes on along the minus strand of NZ_AP023033.1, from coordinate 1,111,058 downwards.
CGGCGTGAACATATTGCTCATCACGGCTAATCACTTTGTTGTTTGGCATATGGGCAAAAGCGCGTAAGGCGGCTAGCTGAGTGCTTTTCAAATCGGCTTTAAATGGCAAGGCAGCGACTTTTTTATCACCTTCGGCATAACTAGACACCCCATTTGGAGAACTGGCTAATGGCGCCAATCGACCCGATTGCAAACCTAGGCCACTTGGAGTGCTAAGGTTTTTGTAAACCATAAACCCAACTACAACCAGTACAATCACTACTATTCCTGACAACAGCATTTTCACTACCTTTCTCCCTTAATTACGCTAATTGCTTTTGACTAAACCAAGCTTACTCTCAATGAGCTTAGTCTTCGTTATCGCTACTATAACGAAAAAGCACAAAAAAAAAGCCACACACTGTAAAAAGTGTATGGCCTTTAATAGCTTATTTGTGAACTTAAGCTTGAGGACGCATCGCTGGGAATAAAATCACGTCGCGAATAGTGTGCGTGTTGGTGAAGAGCATCGCTAGGCGGTCAATACCAATACCTTGGCCAGCCGTTGGTGGTAGGCCGTGCTCTAGGGCGGTGATGTAGTCAGCGTCGTAAAACATCGCTTCATCATCGCCAGCATCTTTAGCCTCAACCTGCGCCTTAAAGCGCGCGTCTTGGTCTTCTGCATCATTAAGCTCAGAGAAGCCATTAGCTACTTCACGACCACCGATGAAGAATTCAAAACGGTCAGTGATAAAGGCGTTGTCGTCATTGCGACGCGCTAGCGGGCTAATTTCTGCTGGGTATTCTGTAATAAAGGTTGGCTGAATTAGCTTAGGCTCAGCAGTCTCACCGAAGATTTCTTCAAGTAGCTGGCCACAAGTCCAGAACTTCTCTACTTCAACGCCAACTGATTTAGCAATGCTAACCATGTGCTCGCGGTCTTGCACTTTGTCGTAATCCAAAGCTTGAATATCGGCGTGCTCAGGGTTGTACTGCTTAATCGCTTGCAACATGCTCAAGCGTGGGTAGCTACCAGCAAACTCAACCGTCTCGTCGCCATAAGGCATAGAAGAAGAGCCTAGAACCTCAACCGCTACAGTGCGTAGCATTTCTTCGGTTAGATCCATTAGATCGTTGTAGTCGGCGTAGGCCATGTAGAATTCCATCATGGTGAATTCTGGGTTATGGCGCGGCGACAGACCTTCGTTACGGAAGTTACGGTTAATTTCGAATACGCGCTCAAAGCCACCTACCACTAAACGCTTCAAGTAAAGCTCTGGTGCGATACGCAGGAACATCTGCTGATCTAGCGCGTTGTGATGAGTAATAAATGGACGTGCGGTAGCGCCGCCAGGGATCACTTGCATCATTGGTGTTTCCACTTCCATGAAGTTCTTAGACTCCATAAAGCGGCGAATACCGGCTACCAACTTAGAACGCACAATGAAGGCTTGGCGTGAATCGTCGTTTACGATCAAATCAACATAACGCTGACGGTAACGCTGTTCTTGATCGGTTAAACCGTGGAATTTCTCTGGCAATGGACGCAAGGCTTTAGTTAGCAAAGCATACTCGTCCATGTTCACGTAAAGATCACCTTTACCTGATTTGTGCAGCGCACCTTTAACACCAATGATGTCGCCAATGTCTAAGCCACCAATTTCTTTTAGCTCTTTTTGCACCGGCTTAGGCGCGTAAGCTTGAATGCGACCCGATACATCTTGAATCACTAAAAATGGTCCACGCTTAGCCATAATACGACCAGCAATAGCGGCTATGTTACCGGCTGCTTCTAAATCTTCTTTAGATTGTTCGCCAAACTGCTGCTGTAAATCGTCAGCTAGGTGCTCACGTTTAAAGTCATTTGGGTGGCCGTTAGCCGAGCAAGTTTCGCGAATTTTGTCTAACTTAGCGCGACGCTCTGCGATCAGTTTATTTTCTTCTTGTGCTGCTTGTTCCAGACTTTGTTCTGTTTGTTCCGACATGTGAAAACCTTGCTCGTTACAGCCCTGACTTAAGGCTAGCTTCTATAAATTTATCTAAATCACCATCTAACACGGCTTGAGTATTACGGTTCTCAATACCGGTTCGAAGATCTTTAATTCTTGAATCATCTAATACATAAGATCGAATTTGACTGCCCCAGCCAATATCCGATTTATTGTCTTCCGCCGCTTTTTTCTCGGCATTCTGTTTTTGCAACTCTAGCTCAAACAACTTAGCTTTAAGCTGCTTCATTGCTTCGTCTTTGTTCTTGTGCTGCGAACGACCGCTTTGACACTGCACCACTGTATTGGTAGGTAAGTGGGTAATTCGCACCGCCGATTCGGTTTTGTTTACGTGCTGACCACCCGCGCCTGAAGCTCGGTATACGTCAATGCGCAAATCACCTGGGTCAATGTCTACTTCAATGCTGTCATCAATTTCTGGGTAGATAAACGCCGATGCAAACGAGGTATGACGACGCCCACTAGAATCAAAAGGAGACTTACGTACCAAACGATGCACGCCAGTTTCTGTTCTTAGCCAGCCGTAAGCATATTCGCCACTTACTTTAATCGTTGCACCTTTAATACCAGCAACATCACCATCCGACACTTCAACTAATTCAGCTTTAAATTTATGCGCTTCACACCAACGCAAATACATACGTAGCATCATATTGGCCCAGTCTTGAGCCTCGGTGCCGCCAGAGCCTGATTGAATATCGATATAACAATCGCTTTCGTCCATATCGCCAGCAAACATCCGGCGAAATTCAAGCTTCTCTAATTGTTTAACTAAGTCTTCGGCTTCGGCTTGAGCTTCTTCGAAGGTTTCTTCATCTTCAGCTTCTACCGCCAGCTCAACCAAACCAGCAACATCTTCGATGCCTTGAGTAAGGTTGTCGATGGTTTTTACCACCAACTCTAGCGCTGAGCGTTCTTTGCCTAAGGCTTGCGCGCGCGCCGGGTCATTCCAAATTTCTGGTTGTTCTAATTCGCGACTGACTTCTTCTAACTGCTCTGCTTTTGCATCGTAGTCAAAGATACCCCCGGAGCACTTCTGTGCGCTCTTTAATATCTGCTAGTGAGTTGTTCACCGAATTAATTTCAAACATCCTGCAATGACCTACGTCGAAGTACCAAAAACGCGCAATTTTAACCAATATAGCGGGGAATAAACATAGTTAGGCGCAATGAATAGGCTAAATAAACCAGTTTTTTTGTTATCTCGGTGAATCGCAGCTTTAGCCAACCCAAAATTTGCCAGCATTTCCATAAACTAAGGAGCTTTATAGCTAATGCCAAAGCGGCTTTTCGTTAACTGCTTCAGCTTTTTCTTAGTTTTGTTGGGATTATAAATTAGTCGAATTCGTTAACTGAAACTTGCTGAACTGGAGATCTAGCATTAACTTAAACTAACAAGCCAATACAATTTCGTCGGTTTAGTGTTTGTGGGAGACGGCATTGCGAGAAGCACATGGTTCTATTGAGTTTTCACTTAATGGACAGATAATGGAGATTGAGGGCACAGGTCCTTGGAATCTTGAACAAATGGAGGATAGTGGCAGCGCTGCGGCTCCTATACTAGACCAATTATTAGATTCGCCATGGGCAGTTTTAGCCACATTTCATGGAGAAACCTTTTATACCGAAGATGCAGCAAAGCAATTAATTGAGTGGTTAAAAGTTGAAAAACAACGTGGTCGAGTTGCCACCGCCTTAATCCTTACCCACGCCAGCGTACCAGAGCTCGCTAAATGGCATTTAAGCCAAATATATATTCAAGCAGGGGAAACGGTACAAATATTTACTGATAAGGGTGAGGCGCTGAGCTGGTTAAAACAAAAAATTGCTGAATATGAACAGCAAGCGGCTTTCGAAGATCATTTATAAATAATAAGCTAATAAAGCGCATAAAAAAGCCAGCCCTAAGGGCTGGCTAATCACTAACTACAAAACCTAAGAGCGTCGGCTGTCGTTAGCTTGCTGTAATAAGCTGCGGCTTTCTTTTAAGAACTCTTGCGAGTAATCACCAAACCAGTCACTCACTCGCTCAAAAGACGCAATAAAGCCTTCGCGATCTTTATTCTCTACCAGCTCAACCAATTCACCAAAGTGTTGGTGGTAACGCTTAATCATCGCAGCGCTCTGCTCTGATGCCATAATAATATCGGCGTACAAATCAGGAGACTGGGCAAATAAACGTCCAACCATGGCCAGCTCTAAGCGATAAATCGGAGAGCTTAAGTCTAGTAACAGTTTTAAGTCTGCATCTTCCTGCGCTAAATGCATGCCATAAGCAAAAGACGTAAAGTGACGCAAAGACTGAATCAAAGTCATCGCTTTATCATGGCTTTCTGCTTCTACGGCATGTAAACGTGCGCCCCAAATGCCCATTTGCTGCAATAGCCACTGGTACTGCTCACCGCCACGACCATCGGCGTAAACAATAACCTGCTTAGCAAGACTAGGCACATCTGGGCCAAACATTGGATGCAAACCCACAACTGGGCCTTTGTGCACAGCCAACATTTTGTTTAGCGGTGCAGACTTAATACTAGTGATGTCGGCCAAGATACAGTTTTCAGGCAGATTACCTAATTGGGCAATCACCGTCTCTGTAAGGTTGATTGGCACAGAAACCAACACTAAACCGGCGGTAGCAAATAGTTCGGGGGCTTTATCCCAATCTTCTTTGCCAATGACATCAACTTGGTAGCCAGACAAAGTAAACATTTGTACAAACAAACGGCCTAGTTGCCCACGACCACCAATCACAACAATATTGCCAAGCTCAGGATTTATCGTTTTAAAACCACTGTCTTTTTCACTGGTATACGACTCACGCATCACTCGACGCAATACGTCTTCGATTAACGCTGGCGGTACACCTTTGTTTTCAGCCTCGGCGCGACGCTTAGCCAACATGGCTGCTTCGCGATCCGGTGCATAAATAGGTAAACCGTGCTGAGTTTTAACTTCACCTACTTTATGAACCAGCTGAATACGTTGCTGTAGCAAATCTAGAAGCTGTTGATCCACTTCATCGATTTGGTCACGTAAAAGATTTAGAGCTTGAACCATGTTGTTTCCGTTATTATTTTTCTAGGCGTTTAGCTAGGCTGTCGCCAAGTTCGTTGAACATCTTGTCGATCAACGTTGCAGTTGCATCCCAATCAATACACGCATCGGTTACCGATACACCGTATTTAAGTGCTGACTTGGGTGCTTCACTTGGCTGGTTACCCGCTTCCAAGTTACTTTCTAACATTAAGCCAATAATTGATTTATTGCCTTCTTCAATTTGATTAATCACGTTAGCCGCAACCAAAGGCTGAAGTTCGTGGTTCTTGCTAGAGTTAGCGTGGCTGCAGTCCACTACTAGGGTAGGTGCTAAGCCGGCTTTTTCCATTGCTTGCTCAGCCAGTGCCACGTTTACTGAATCATAGTTAGGCTGTTTACCACCACGTAAAATTACGTGGCCATCTGGGTTGCCTTGAGTTTGCAACAAAGACACTTGACCTTGTTGGTTAATACCCATGAAGCGGTGCGAGTGAGCAGCCGATTGCATTGCATTGATTGCTGTACCTAAGTTGCCATCAGTACCATTTTTAAAGCCAACAGGCATAGACAAACCACTGGCCATTTCACGGTGAGTTTGTGACTCAGTAGTACGTGCACCAATAGCAGCCCAAGAGAACAATTCTGATAGGTACTGCGGGCTAATTGGATCTAGCGCTTCGGTGGCCACTGGTAAACCTAACTCGGCGGTCCAAGTTAGCAGTTCACGGGCGTTGTGAAGACCAGTTTCCACATCAAAAGAGTTATCCATGTGCGGATCGTTGATGAAACCTTTCCAACCTACGGTAGTACGAGGTTTTTCAAAATACACCCGCATAACGATAAATAGGCGATCGCTATATTGATCGTGAAGTTTCTTCAGGCGCGAAGCATATTCTTTCGCCTGTTCTAAATCGTGAATAGAACAAGGGCCAGTAATAACCAATAAACGTGAGTCACGTTTGTGGCAAATATCGGCGATAGTTTTGCGTGACTGCAGTACAAATTGTAATGCTTCATCAGAAGCTGGAAGCTTCTCGCGTAACTGTTCTGGTGTGATAAGGACTTGTTCTGACGAGATATGAATATCGTTAATTGGATCTTTTTGCATTTGCTCTTTTACTCCGGTGGCGGATTTAGCCACACATTTCCTTTCCCATTTTGGGATTAATTATTATAGAAACCCATCACAATACCAGTGCTTGCACCATTTGCAAGCGGTCAAGCGTTACCAGCTTGTTAAGAGCTTTACCAGCGATTTTGGTAAGTCCTATTAGTTGCTGTAAACAGTATGCTAATATGCTGCTATCTACTGTGAATGCCAGATATCCTTTCGCCAACTAGCGAGGCTTTAATAGCTGATGATATTGAGTGATTTTTCCCTGCTATTGTCTTTAGCCCAACAAATGAGCGTTTTTCTGGTCATTGCCTACCTGCTGAGTAAAACGCCAGCCTTTCTTCCGCTTACTAATCTGTCGCCACGTTTACCTAATACGCTCACCATTTATTGCTTGTTTTCGGGCTTCTGTATTCTAGGCTCCTATTTTGGTTTGGCGATTGACGACGCCATTGCCAATACTCGCGCAGTTGGCGCCGTGCTTGGTGGTTTATTTGGCGGTCCAGTGCTGGGTTTGCTGGTAGGTTTTACCGGAGGCATGCATCGCTACTTTATGGGCGGATTTACCGACGTAGCCTGCGCAGTTTCAACCACGCTTGAAGGTTTAGTTGGCGGCTTATTTCATTTGTGGATCCGCAGGCGCAGCTTGCACAACGAACATTTGTTTTCGCCCACTATTGCCTTTGTTGCAACCTTAATCGCCGAAACCCTGCAAATGTTATTAATTTTGCTGATTGCTAAACCCTTTGAGCAGGCACTAGCCTTAGTAGAAGTTATCGCCCTTCCTATGGTTTTAGCCAATTCTGTTGGCGCCGCTTTATTCATGATGATGATTCGCGACCGCCGCCGGCTTTATGACAAATTTAGTAGTCATTCTTCAGCTAAAGCGCTTAACCTTGCGCAACGCATGGTAGGTGTCTTTCATCAAGGTTTCAAACAACAAGATGCGGTGCGTATCGCTAATATCATTCATGAAGAAACCGGTGTTTCTGCGGTCGCTATTACCGATACCCAACAGGTATTGGCTTTTAAAGGCATGGGCAGCGACCACCATCATGCCGGTCGGCCTATTTCTTCAAAACAAACCTACCAAGCGATTAATGAAAACAGGGTGGTATTTGCCGATGGCGTAGAAGAGCCCTACCAATGTAGCTCAAGTGATAAATGCCCACTGGGTTCGTCCTTGGTGGTGCCTATTCGCGGTAGCGAGAACGATGTGATTGGCACTGTGAAATTGTACGAATCGAAACGTCGCTTGTTTTTACACATTAACCGCGCCTTAGGCGAAGGTATTGCTAAAGTAATTGCCGAACAATTACGTGATAGCCATGTTCAGCAACAGCAGCAACTACTCACCGAAGCTGAGCTAAAACTGGCGCGCGCCCAAATTAACCCACACTTTTTGTTTAACGCCTTAAATACCATTAGCGCGGTGGTAAAACGCGACGCCAGCTCTGCCCGTCAGCTTATTGCTGATTTAGCCTTATTCTTGCGAATTAATTTAAAGCGTAATCAGCAAAGCAGCTTAGTCAGTGTGGAACTGGAACATGTGAACGCTTACTTACATATTGAACAAGTGCGCTTTGCCGACAGGCTGGTGATTAAACAAGATATTGATGAATCGTTTATGCACTTGGAGTTGCCCACCTTTACCTTGCAGCCCTTAGTTGAAAACGCCATTAAACACGGCACCGCTCATTTGCTTGAAACCGGCAAAATCACCATTTATAGCCGGCTAAACAATGGAGTTAAACAATTGGTAGTTGAAGACAACGCCGGCCTCTATCAAAAACCAGAGCAAGCCACCAGCGAAGGATTAGGCATGCATATTGTGGATACCCGTTTACGAAATGCTTTTGGTGCATCTTTCGCGTTACAAGTTGAATGTCAGCTAAACCAATATACTCGGGTGATTATTTCACTGCCCAAGGAGCCTAACCAATGAGAGCAATCATTGTCGACGATGAACCCTTAGCCAGAGAAGAGCTTCAGGAGATGCTGCAAAGCCACCCTGAAATTGAAGTCGTCGCGCAATTTGGCAACGCCATAGAGTGTTTAAAGCACCTTAAGCAACTGCAAGCCGAGGTATTGTTTTTAGACATAGAAATGCCACAAATTAGCGGTTTAGAACTGGCGAATATGATTGACAGCGACAATGCGCCAGCGATTGTATTTGTGACTGCTTACGATCAATTTGCTCTGGATGCCTTCGAACAAAATGCCGTGGATTACTTACTCAAGCCGATTGACTCGGAACGTTTGTGTAAGTCGATTAAACGCTTAAAAGAGCGCTTGCCTTCCATCAAGCAAACCGAAGCCGATGCGCCCGCTAATCACTCCTACCAAACCATGCTCAAAGAGCAGCAACTTCGCTTAATTCCCTGCTACTACCAACAACGGGTAAAACTAATACGTTTGGAAGATATAGAGCATGCTTCTAGCGATCTAAGCGGGGTGCACGTTGCCACCGAAAATGGCAGCTATCATACTCAGCTCACCTTAAAAGTATTAGAAGATAAATCGCCTTTATTACGCTGCCATCGCCAACACTTGGTGAATGTGGAAGCGATCTCTGAAATATCCCTAGAAGACAATGGTGGCGCAGTATTGTTCACCAAAAGTGGCGAACAGCTGCCAGTAAGCCGCCGCTACTTCAAAGCAATTAAAGAGCATTTTGGCTTATAACATTGTTCAATTAGCCAACACCACTTAAGTGCTATTTCAACGACTAGCCAAGAAACGGTGCTGTTTACTAAAAGTGGCGCACAGTTAACAGTTAGTCGTTAGCCGTCGCTACTTCAAAGCAATTAAAGACTATTTTGGCTTATAACATTGTTAAATTAATCAACACCACTTAAGTGCTATTTCGACCACTTACCAAGAAATAGCACCACTCACCAAAGCGACTACTGAATAGAGACTTGCGAATTAATAGACTGGCCTCGATTACAACTAAGTACTGAGAGGATGACATGCTTTGGTTTCTATTTTGCGTCGCAGCGTTGCTCGGCGGATACTTCATTTACGGTGCCTTTGTAGAAAAGGTATTTGGCATTAAAGAACAACGACAAACCCCCGCTTACGCCAAGCAAGATGGCGTAGATTACGTGCCGATGTCGAAGAAAAAAGTTTATTTAATCCAACTGCTTAACATTGCCGGCGTGGGCCCTATTTTTGGTCCTATCATGGGCGCTTTATATGGCCCAGCGGCGATGTTATGGATTGTGGTTGGCTGTATTTTTGCTGGCGCAACCCACGACTACTTCTCTGGCATGTTGTCAGTTCGTAATGGCGGCGCTTCAGTCCCCGCTCTATCTGGTCGCTATTTAGGAAAAAGCGCCCGTCACTTTATGAACATTTTTGCGATTGTTTTGCTGCTGTTAGTTGGTGTGGTGTTTGTTTCCGCTCCTGCAGGCATGTTGACCAACCTAATTAACGACCAAGCCGGCTTAAGCCTTGGTTTAGGCACTATGGTTAGCCTAATTTTTGTTTACTACATCATCGCTACCATCGTCCCCATCGACAAAATTATCGGTCGTTTCTACCCACTATTTGGCGCGCTACTTATTTTTATGTCGGTAGGGCTTATTACCGCTGTAGCTTTCTCCAGTGAACACCAAGTAATGGGCAACTTTGAAGTTAGCCAAATGTTCACTAACATGAACCCGAACGACTTACCATTGTGGCCAGCCTTATTCATTACCATTGCTTGTGGAGCAATTTCAGGCTTTCATGCCACGCAATCACCGTTAATGGCTCGTTGTGTAGAGAATGAAAAAAATGGCCGTTTTGTATTTTACGGCGCAATGATTGGTGAAGGTGTTATTGCCTTAATTTGGTGTGCTATCGCTTTATCGTTCTTCAACTCGATGGAAGGTTTGCAAGCTGCAGTAGCGAACGGTGGTCCAGGTAAAGTGGTTTACGATGCTTCCTTTGGTCTACTAGGTGTATTTGGCGGTATCTTAGCGTTCTTAGGAGTGGTTATTTTACCTATCACCTCAGGCGATACGGCGTTTCGTTCAAGCCGCTTAATTTTGGCAGAGTACTTTAACCTGTCTCAAAAACCCGTTAAAAACCGCTTAATGATTGCCCTGCCAATTTTCATTATTGGTGGCATTCTTACTCAAGTAGATTTTGGAGTAATTTGGCGCTACTTCGGCTTTGCTAACCAAACAACCGCTGTAATGATGTTATGGACGGCAACCGCTTACCTATTGCGTAATGACAAATTCCACTGGATAACCACTGTTCCAGCCATGTTTATGACAACAGTAGTGGTGACCTTCATCCTAAACTCAAGCACCTTGGGCTTTGGGCTACCAATGACTATTTCTACGGTGGCAGGGGTAGTGACTACCTTAGTGATTACCGGTTTGCTAATAGCCAAACTAAAAGGCATTGGTGAAGACGATTTGGATGAAGAGTTAGACGAAATAACTAAACTAAATTCGGCCAAAGAAGCCTAATAACATCCTTAGGGTCTGTTGATCTTTGGTGTTGAAATTTTGTTCGAGATAAGCGGGCTTTAATCGCGGCGAGCACTTAAAAGCCTAGTGGGCTAAGCAAGAAGTGCTTAACAAAGAGTAAAGTTCGCTTATACGAACCCTTCGGGCAGCATTTCTTAGCCATTTATTCAGCGTTAGCGAGTGATTATTAAGCTCACTTAACTGCACACTCACTGCCTTGCCTAAATGGCTAATAAATTGCTGTAAAAACCATCAGCAAAGATCAACAGCCCCTAACATTTGAGCCGCTTTATGCGGCTCTTTTTTTATGCTTAAGAAACGACAGAGCTGTTAGCTTAACTGCGCTTAAGTTGCGGGAAGGCCACTTCCCAAGGCTTAGCTAAACTGGCAATCTTTTCAGCGATTTCAAACCGCTCAAAATCCCCATCAAGATTATCTAAAGCTACATAATGGAGAGACTGTTCACCCCAATTAAACTGCAGGCCAAAAGCATGCAAATAACCCCGCTCTGCCACTTCGCCACCATAACGCGTATCACCCAGTATTGGCGCGCCTAAACTTTTAAGGGCAACCCGCAATTGATGGGTACGCCCAGTATGAGGTTTTAATAAAAACAAACGGCGTTTGGGTAACAGCGCAAAACTAAAAAACTGGGTAATCGCCGGGTTATCGTTAGTATGCCCAAGCTTCCAACTTCCGTTGCGAGCTTTCAGCATATCGCCTTTAATCAAGCCCTGTTTCTTTTTAGGTTTGTTAGAGGCTAAGGCTAAGTAGAATTTATTGACTAAGCCTTGGCTAAACAGCTCTTGAAAACGCGCAGCTGCCGATTTATTTTTGGCAAGCAGTAACAAGCCAGAGGTTAGCTTATCTAGGCGATGCACTGGCCATAACTCTAGGGCAAATTGTTGGCGCGCCAACTCAACCAGCCCCAACTCGCCAGACTCGGTATGAAAGTTAATACCACTGGGTTTATTAACCACTATAAAATCGCTGTGTTCGGCCACGAGTAGGAGCTTTTGCATACTGCTTTTCCTTACAAAATCAGTGACATTATCGCCCGAACAGGGTTTAAAACAAGCTTTCGCGATTAATCAGCAATAATGCTTAAGGTTACCAGCATTTTGCCACTTTGCTTGTCGAGCGCTTGGCGCTGCACAAAAGCGCGGTCAATGGCTAATTCGTTTTGTTCGGTGAGAACGTCTTTCACCGCAATCGCTCGTTGCTCTGCAAAGCTTTCTAAATCGCCATCATTAAGGGTTTGTTGGTCAACTAATCGTTGATACCACAAGCTGTGTAACTCTTGATTTAAACGCTCGGGGCTAAGCTGCTCTTGCTCTTGCAAGCTTTGGGTTAGCTGCTGTCGGTCTTCATTACGGCTTGCTTCTTCTATGTTAACTTGTGCCAAGTTAACAAGAGCAGTTCGTAAACTGCGGTTCTCGAGTACTGCACTTAAACTGATATCTTGCGGCGCTATATCCAAATTAGCCTGTTGATTAAGCTGTTCAGCGAGCGCTTGTCTTTTGAGCGCTGGAATATCTTGAGCTGGATCGATGGAGCCAACTAGAGCAATTTTTAGCTGCGGACGTTTTTTTAAGCCTTCGGCCAATTGGCCTAGCTGAGTAAGCTGTTGCTGCTCAATCTCGCTACTGCCAGCAACAAAACTCACTTCATTTAAGGTTTCGTCACTACCAATTAGCGAACCAATCAAAGCAAAGGGTGAGGTAACGATTTTTTTCAGCGCGCCACCTAAGGCCTTGAACACCAATCCACCAACATTAAAGTCTGGATCATTTACATCGCCGCTAACTTCTAAACCTAGGTCTATCACACCTTGGTCATCTTCTAGTAGCGCAATCGCAAGCTCCACCGGTAGCGAAGTAGCCTTTTCGCTATTAGTGCGTTTACCTAATTGCAGTTGCTCTATGTAAACTTGATTGCTTCCCTGTAGCTGGCTTTGCTTAAGTTTATAAGCCAGAGCTAAAGACATTTGCCCACGCTCAATCACATAGCCTGCATAGGTGCCCGAATAGGCATTTAAGCGAGTAAGTTCTAAATGTTTAAAATCTAGTGCCGCATCAAAAGCAGGTTCCGCAGCAAGAGGGGCAATTTCACCAGCAAAACTTACCGGAGCATAACCGTCCACTTCACCGCTTAGGCTCACTTCGGCAGGCTGGCTAGCGTCTTGAGTTAAGCTGCCAATTTTACCCTCTACCTTTTCAATCTTGGCGGCAAAGTTGGGGTCTAACGAGTAATCAGCAAAGTCGACCAAGCCTTGGCTAAACTGCGTTTGCGCAATGCTAATTTGCCAGCTTGCTGAATCATTTGTAGCTACTGGCTCACTGGCTTGTTCCTCAAGCTCTTCGCTTTGCTGCTCAACCGAGCTTTCACCCTCTTCGGGTGACTTTACAATCCCAGCCAAATTAGTGGAAAAGTCTTCAGATACCTCAATTAAGAAGTAAGGTTGAATAAAGTTAATCTCACCCAAAGCAAGGCGGCGTTGGCGAGTATCTAAATCTAACTGGCTAAGATTAAACTCTGACCATTTTAGTAAATCGGACTGCGCCCTTGCGTCTTTTAAATGCAGTTCATCAATGCTGAGCGGGCCTTTTAAAGCCAATCCAAATTGCTCTTGCCAATCTAATTGCACTTGCATGTCGGTATTAAACTTGGCCGACTCAAGTTTTAGCTCGGTGTATTGCGCTAAGTAGGCTTGATAAAAAGCCAAACCAAACTGTGTAGCTTTAAGCGTTAAATCAGCTTGTTTGTCGGCAAGGGCAATTTCTCCATCAATAGCGAGCTCGCCACCCTGCTCGGCTTGCAGCGTTGCGGCTATCGTCATCGAAGCGCTCATATCGGAGCTTATATTTGAAAGCTCAATTAAAGGGGCGTTTAGTTGGTGTTTAAGCTCTTGCCCAGAATACATCTCGCTCAAACTAAAACGTGAATTAGCTGCGCTCAACTGGGCAATATTAACCATCCACCCAGCTTGCTGTTCACGTGCAGTAGCGTCAGTTTCTTCTGCTGCCACTGCATTTTGTGCAAGTTCTGGCTTAGTTTGCGCTTCTAAAGAAACGTCACTGACTTCATCGAGATTAGTTGCCTCCGACTCTAAGGCTTGATCGCTTTGCGGCTCAGGCTCGATGTCGATTGGGCTGTTTTCGCTATTCTTACTTGCTGCAAAACCTAGGTATTCAATAATGTCCAAGTTGCCTTGCTCATCGAGACTGGCAATAAACTCTAAGGCTTCACTGCTAAGGCTCGCAATATCAACAGTTTGCTTAGTTAGATTGACATCTATACCGTCGGCAACAACATCATTGGCCGCCAGCCAATGCAAATTCTCTGTTTGTTGGGGCACCGCCAGATTAACTTGCGATAAGGCCAAACGCCCTTTAGAGCTATTAAGAGCAAAGCTGTCTGCCAACTGCATATCTAACTCGCTACTTAAGGCCAGTTGCCCACTGTTTATATCTAGCCGAACAAAAGGGGAGTACCATTTTTCAAGTTGCGTTAGCGCCAATTGGCTAAGGCTTACTTGACCAGTTAAACGCTGCTCTGGGCCACTAAAGGCTAACTTTGCATTGAGTGGACTCTGCTGGTACAAACTAGCATCAAGCGTTAATTCCGTGGTTTGCTGCATATCACTAGAAAACCCGCTAAGGCTAAGCGCTTGTAACAATAATTGATGCTGTTTAGTGCTGCCTAACCAAGCTTCACCTAGCCTTAGTTCAAAGTCATTCACCTTAATGCTGTTGTTGCTTAGCACCCAAGAAGACTCACTGGTAGCCGGTTCTTCCTGTTCAACCGCCGGTGTAGCATCACTTTGTGCGCCAGCGTCAGGTGTTTGAGTTTCAGCCACCAGCTTTTCAAAATGAAACCACGAGAGCCAATCTAGCTGAGAGTGCTGGTCAAAGTTGGCAGCAAGTAAACCTTGATTGAGACCTATATCCCCTAAACTTAGGTGTTGCTGGTTCAAATCAAAAGTAATGTTATTAAGCGAGAGCTGTTCGAACTTAGCGCGAGTTTCATCAAAAGCACTCAACTCAAATTGTTCAATGCTCAGCTGGCCTTGTTCGGTAATAAACTGAAACTGTTGTTGGTAATCAATGAAATAATCTGTGCTAAGCGTTACCGCGCCTTGGTTGATTCGCAAATCGGTATAAGGGCGTAAAAAAGCAAAAACCCGCGGAAGCTGAAACTCTTCTAAAGAGAACTGCCCCGATACTTGAGAAGCAGGCAAATCCACTTCACCACTCCACGCTAAACGGCCTTGCTCGCCGACTTGCGCTTCAATACGATAGGCATTAGCTGCATCGCCGGTTCTTTGGGTATAAAAATCGTTAAGCAATAAATCAAAGCTAGAAATAGAAAAATCTACCGCCTGCTCTGGCAAGTAATCACTCAGTTTTAGCTGAGCATTGCGCAGCATAAACTGTTTAACTCGCAAACGGGGGACGCTAGCTTGCTCACTGCTTTCCGACTCTGTATTTTGCGCTTCAGCGGTGTTGGGGAATAAGCTGTCGATGTTTAGCGCACCGTTTTTTAGTCGGCTAAGGTGAAAAAATAAACCGTCTAACTCTAAGGCTTCAAAATTCCAACTCCAGTAGAATATAGAGCTTAAGGTGAAATCTACATAGAGGCGCTCGAAGCTCGCCAAAGGCTGGGGTTGCTGCTCATCAAGCTCTTTAATGGCAAAGTGGCGCAACGTTAATGAAAGCTTAAGCGGATGAAAATCTGCTTGTTGCAGAGTCACAGTGTGACCGGTGAGAACGGTTAATTGCTTTTCTACTTGCTGCTTGATCACCCAAGGTAACAAGCTTAGTGACAGCACAACATAAAGCATAAAGACTATTACAAAATACACCCCAGCTTTTTGCCAAACCGTAGCCTGCTGCCAGAGCATTTTTATTTGCCCTATCCTTGTGGCTGCCTTCATAAATCTCCCGCGTCTTTGATGATGCTTATTAGTTTCGACTACTAAAAAGCAAACGAATTCCCAAACTTACTAAAACAAAACCCATACTGCGATCAAACCAGTGTCCTACCTGCAAAAACTTACGGCGAACTCGGGCAGTACTAAACAACCAGGAGATCATGGCAAACCATAAGGCTGTAGCAAAAACCATATATAAACCATAGCCTAACTGCACCAGCATTGGCGTAGTTGGGCTAATAACTACAGTAAATAATGACAAGAAAAACAAGGTCGCTTTAGGGTTTAAGCCATTTGTCATAAAACCACTTAAAAAGGCACTTTTATCGCTAAGCCTAAGGCCCGTATCGGCTTCAATATCTGCTGCATCACGACGCTTAGCTCGCAAGCCTTGAATACCTATCCAAATCAAATAAGCAGCGCCTAACCATTTAATCACGTTAAACAACCAAATCGACTGAGAGATGATTAAGCCGATTCCCAGCACCGAATAAATCACATGAACCATAATCCCACAACCTACACCAAGGGAGGTAAAAATAGCGGCTCGACGACCAAGGGAAATACTATTTTTTAGCACTACTGCTAGGTCTGGCCCCGGCGAAGCCACGGCTAACAAATGCACCACAACCACGGTTAAAAATTCTGCCCAGTACACACTCTCTCCTTAAAGAAACCAACAGTGACAATATTCACGTCTAATTGATTAAACAAAACCAGCAAGCATAAATCCATCTACAATTGTATTTAGCAGATATAAAACAATAAAGCTTGGCAAATTTTTGTTATTACTTATTTAAAAAACTGCGCTGCATCAATCAGTTATTTTGTTATATTAGTTTTTCAAAATTTAGTTTTATTTGACCCAAAGCACAATAATCAAGTGAGTTTTTAGGAAAGCAAGCTATGCAGAAAATTCTTATTGTAGAAGACAGCCCAACAGTACTAAAAATTCTCCGCCATTTGTCTTCTCGTTTGAATCAGCTTGAGCCAGTTTTTGCCTCCAGCTTAGAACAAGCGAAACAATTGTACAGCGCCGAACCCACTAGCTTCTTTGCCGCGCTGGCGGATTTTAACTTACCCGATGCGCCAAACGGGGAACTAATTGACTACCTGTTGGAAAATAAACTTCCCACTGTAGTGCTTTCAGGCTCATTTGATGAACAAACCCAATCACTACTAATCATTAAGGGCGTAGTTGATTATGTGCTAAAAGAAGGTCGCTACTCCTACGAGTTGGCCTTCGATACCTTAAATCAACTCTACCTAAACCAAAATACCAAAGTGTTGGTTGCCGAAGACTCAGAGCTAGCCAGAAAACACATCTGTGGCTTATTAAAGCGTCACCTATTCCAAGTGATTGAAGCTAACGACGGACAAGAAGCCTTCCAGCATTTACAAGATGACCCAGATATTAAGCTGCTGATTAGTGACTATCAAATGCCGAATATGGATGGTTTCCAGCTGGTTCAAAAAGTACGCCACGAAATGGGCCAACGACGGATAAGCATTCTAGGTTTATCTTCTGCCGATAATGCGACTGTATCGAGTAAGTTCATTAAAAACGGGGCTAACGATTACTTGCACAAGCCCTTTTCCATTGAAGAGTTTCAATGTCGGGTCAATCATAGTCTGCATACCTTAGCGTTGGTAGAAAAACTGGAAAAAGCCGCTTACCAAGACTATTTAACCGCGATTCCTAATCGTCGTTTCTTTATTAAACACGGCCGTAAACTGCACCAAAAAGCCGAGGATAAAAACTCTCAACTTGCGGTAGCCGTGCTCGATATTGACCACTTCAAAAAGTTTAACGATCAACACGGCCACGAAGCCGGTGATGCAGTATTGATCCACTTTTCTAGTTTACTAAAAACTGGTTTAGCTAATTTTTTATTCGCCCGGACCGGCGGAGAAGAGTTTAGTGTGGCAATGGCTGGGCTTAGTAACGAACAGGCCTATCAACTACTCGATGCCTTTCGTGAACAAGTAGCAGTAACAGAGTTTGTTTATAACGATACTCCACTGTCTATCAACGTTAGTATTGGCGTAACTAACCATCTCGAAGAGCATTTAGATGCGCAGCTCAACCGAGCGGATGAACTGCTCTATAACGCTAAAGATGCTGGGCGTAATATTGTAGTGGGAGACTAGGCTAGACAACCCTTGCCGAGCCTAAACGGTTTTACCGCTAACAAGATATAAGCGTGAGAGGGCACAGCACTTAAGCTTGATCGGGCAAATAGTCGTTTATATCTACTTGGTCTATTTGCTCCGGTTTTAAGAACGTTTTAGCGTACTCGAGATAAATCCCTGAGTGTAAAAACAGCCTAAATATATCGGCATCTATATGTTTGTCGTCACACATAAAGCGCATAATTTTCAGTGACTGGCTCAAGCTCTTCCCTTTTTTATAAGGCCTATCCACTGCCGTTAAGGCTTCAAAAATATCTGCCACCGCCATCATTCGAGCAGTGGTAGGCATTTGCTCTTTGGTAAGCTGTTTCGGGTAGCCAGTACCATCCATTTTTTCATGGTGACCACCTGCTATTTCCGGCACTCTTCTTAAGTGATGCGGGAAGGGTAACTTTTCCAACATAATAATGGTTTGCACAATATGGTCGTTAATCTTGTAGCGCTCTTCTTCACTTAAAGTTCCGCGCGCAATACTTAAGTTATAAAGTTCACCACGATTGTATTTATGCTCGGGAACTTTAAGCTTAAAGCCCCAAGGGTTGTCGATATCAATCTTCTCATCTTCGCGACGATGAATAATATGCTCGGGTTTATCATCCAATAGTTTTTCGCTTACTGGTAAATGCACGCTTTGCGAGGTACGGCGGTCAAGCTCCATGTGTGATAAACCTAAGCTATCGTCAATGGTGCGTAGCCAAGTTCGTTGAGCTATTTGTTGTAAGCGCTCAATATCTTCAGCGCCCATAAACTCACCACCGATATTAGATTTCGCCACAAAGGCAAACTCTTCATCCAAGCTCGCTAGTTGCTGGTTTAATTGCTCTTGTAAAACTTGTTGCTGCTCGTCTGTTACACCGCTGGCCACTTGCTGCCAATAGCCA
Source organism: Agarivorans aestuarii (assembly GCF_019670125.1). Taxonomy (NCBI): domain Bacteria; kingdom Pseudomonadati; phylum Pseudomonadota; class Gammaproteobacteria; order Alteromonadales; family Alteromonadaceae; genus Agarivorans; species Agarivorans aestuarii. The sequence continues at coordinate 1,092,444 of NZ_AP023033.1, read as the reverse complement.
AGCTGAGCATCTCGTTTAAGTACTTCAAAGCGCATCCGAACTTCATGGATTCGGTCGTAAATAGTTTCCAGCTTAGTGGCTTTATCCACCACGTACTCTGGCGTGGTAACTTTACCGCAATCATGTAACCAACTGGCAATGTATAGCTCTTCCCATTGCGCGTCACTCATTGTGAATTCAGCAAATACCCCCTGTTGTTGCTCTACAGCTGCATTGGCCAGCATCTTAGTTAGCTCTGGAACCCGCTGGCAATGCCCGCCGGTATAGGGGGATTTAGCATCAATCGCACCAGCCGTTAGTTTTATAAAGGCTTCCAGCAAATTCTTCTGCGATTCAATTAAATGGCGATTTTCTATAGCAATCGTTACTACGCTACTTAGGGCGTCGATAAACGACAATACTCTTGGCGACACATTAGCTTGATGGTGGCTAAAAGAGGCAATCATACCTACTAATTTGTTTTCCCGGTTAATCAGTGGGGATACCACTAAATTAAGGGGTCGGCCTTGATACTCTAAACGAGTAAACTTAGTTGTAGAGCTAGTAGTTGCGTCGAGCAAGTGCTTCACCAGTGACTGAGTTAATGTATCAGCATAAGTAAAGGTTTGCGGTAGCTCCAAGCCCTCTGGAGCTTGAGTTTGCAACTCAAACAATTGATCGTTCTTCAACCAAATTGCACCTTGCTCCATATCCAATATGGTTTGCATTTCTTGCACACATTTATCGAGCAAGCGACCAAAGTTATCTTCTTCACCCAACATGGTCGACACATCTGAAAACTGTTTGATAGTTTTTTTAAGCTGCTCAGTAATGCGACTTAATTGATGCACCTCTAATACCACTGAATTAACTTGCTTAGTGGCATCAAAATCGAAGGCCATTATTGCCTCATTTTGATTCATTAATTCACGCAAAGGTTTGGCGACCAAGCGAGACACATACCAAGCAATAGGTATTGAAACCAACACAATGAAAATACTAAAAATAACCGATTGGTCACGCGCCGCTCGCGCATCCATTAAGATTTCATCTTCAGGTGAAGCCAGCCCCAAGAACAGCTTATCAATTTTTACACTTTCCTTATCGACATTAACCTCTAAAGTGAGCTCAATAATTTGACCAATCCAATCCTCATGCTCACCATTAATAATAAAGCTGCCGCCATCGGCTGCGCCAGAATGTTCAGAAAATTGAGAAAGAACGCCTAAATCTTGTTTATCTAAGCGCGGTAAAATTACGTTTTCTTCGGTAACCTGAAGATTCTCAGCAATCCACGAGGCTTGCTGGTGCGCTAACACCGAGTATTCACTGTTAAACATCACCAATAACGATGACTCACTGAGTTTGTTTTTATTTAAACTTTCAGAAACACTGGCTAAAGTAAGATCGGCGCCCACCACCATGTTGCGTTGCTTGTTGGCATGAGCAAAAGTCACCCCTACTTCTTTGGTGGTGTAAAAAATATAAGGATCGGTAGCAACAATGCCGAGACTGTTTACTGCGAGTTTATACCAAGGACGTTCACGAGGGTCTAACTGATAATTACGTTCAATTTCATCACGAATTGGCATTAATTCGTTATCGTAAAATAGATTACTCGACTGACCGTTGACTATTTTAGTGACCAATACCACTGAGCCGATAGGCGCACTGACCATCTGGCGTTTTTCCAAAGTATCTAGAGGGCGAACTAAATAAAAATCGCCATTGTCATAGCCCATGTAAACCGCCGACAAACCGCGCTGTTGGCTTAAACTTGAATACAACATAGGTAACCAACTACGTTGGCTGTTGTTAAGCTGCGACATGTCTAAATTCATTGCCGCCAAGCTATGCACGAAGTTTTGCGCAGGGAACATCACACCTTCAAGTTCAGATACCGTGGCACGGCCAACTTGCTCCAAAGCTCTGGCCTGGTTTTCGGCCACAATATCGCTAGTATGAAAATAGTTAAGTGTGCCGATCACTAAGCCACTGGTAATCAGCATTAAAACCATCACACTAACTAGATGAATATGAAACGAAAATCGCCGCCTTGAACCTGCAGCCCTTTCGGAAATACCAGCCATTATCAATCCTTTGCTAAAGCTCATCCTTGCAGCCTCAACTATGGCAAGCTCACCCTGCTTAGGCAAGTAAAAGTGTCTGTTTTTTATACTGTTATGTTATAAATCAATAACTAAGCCTAAAACGATTACCTAAGTAAACAATTTCATTACCACCAAGAGTTTTACAGCAAAATAAACTGAATAGTTGCTTAAGTGATCGAATTAAGCTCGAAACCATAATGTGAGCCAAGGCATTTACGGTTATAATCTCACTCACATACATTTGAAGAGAGTTACAACTTGCAGTTTTCTGAACTGGGCTTAGATCCCCGCCTAAATAAAACCATTGAGCACCTTGGCTTTAGTGAAACCACCGAGATCCAAGCTCGGGCAATTCCCGCAGCAATGATAGGCAAAGATCTACTGGCATCCTCTAAAACAGGTTCAGGTAAAACCTTAGCGTACTTACTGCCAGCCATGCAGCGTATGCTAAAAACGCGAGCTCTCTCTAAGCGCGATGCACGCACGCTAATTTTAACGCCCACCCGCGAGCTTGCTAAGCAAGTATTTGCTCAGCTTCGTTTGCTAATTGCCAATACGCAAACCCGCGCTTGCCTTATCACCGGCGGAGAAAACTTTAACGATCAAAGTAAGTTGCTACGTAAAGATCCTCAGGTTGTTGTAGCAACGCCAGGCCGCTTGGCCGATCATTTAAGTAAGCGTCACTTATTTTTAGATGGTCTTGAGCTACTGATTCTCGACGAAGCCGACCGTATGCTCGATCTGGGTTTTGCTGAACAGCTTAATTATGTAAACAAAGCCGCTAATCATCGTAAGCGCCAAACCTTAATGTTTTCAGCCACCTTAGATGATGCCGCCATTAACTCCTTTGCCCTTGAGTTACTCAATGAGCCAGAGCGCATTGCAGTAGGTTTTAGCTTTACCCAGCACCAAGATATTAGTCAGCAATTTTTATTAAGTGATCACCTCGACCACAAACAAGCGCAACTTGCTGAAATACTCAAACAAGATTCGGTCAAACAGGCCATTGTGTTTACTGCAACACGTGCCGACACCCAGCGCCTAGCCGATGCTTTTAGCGAGCAAGGTATCAGTTGCTCAGCATTAAATGCAGATTTAAACCAAGGCGCGCGCAACAAGATCATGGACGAGTTTAGCCGTGGCCATCAAAAGGTATTGTTTACCACCGACCTTGCCTCTCGTGGCCTTGATATTGTGCAAGTCTCTCACGTGATCAACTTCGACATGCCCAAACACGTCGAAGAATACGTACACCGCATTGGCCGAACCGGCCGCGCGGGTAATCTTGGACAAGCCTACTCATTAGTAGGGCCAAAAGATTGGTATAGTTTTAAAAGCTTAGAAGCGCTGCTCGAGCAAAAGGTTGAATTTGTCAGCCTAGAGGGCTTAGCCGCCAAATTTAAAGGCTTACGCGCTAAAAATACCAAACCGAGCTTTAGTAAAAATAGCCATAAACCCCAAAGCAAAGCAAAAGCCAAAGCTAGCAAGCCTAAGGTGAAAGCTAATAAAACTTTTGCAGCTGGTACCGAGATGGGTGACGCGCCGATTATTCGCCAGAAAAAGGCCCAAAAAGCCAGCGACATAGATACCAGCGACGAATAAGCTCGGTATTTTTTGCTGTTCTAATTACACTAAACCAGATAAAGCTGCAGGCTAGAATGCTTGCAGCCTCTAGCTTTTTCATCATAGTCTCCGTAGACTTGCCCAATTACAGATGAAAAAGATTCTTATTTAGATTATGCATTCAGACGCCCGCTCGGCTGCCTTTACTTGGGCAACGATTCGCCAACAAATTTTCCACTACAAAAAGCCTTTAGTATACGCACACTTAATTGCCATTATGGCAACGCTAGTCAGTGTGCCTATTCCGCTAATGATGCCCCTACTGGTTGACGAAGTGCTACTGGAAAAACCGGGCAAAGCCATCGAAGTATTACAACAAGTGCTGCCAGAGGCTTGGCATAGCGCCACGGCTTATATCCTGTCGATTCTTGCTGTGGTTGTTTGCTTGCGCTTATCATCCTTAGTGATCGGCGTGCTACAAGCCAGACAGTTTACCTTTATCGGCAAGCAAATTAGCTTTTTGATTCGCCAGCGCTTGGTCGAACACCTACCCAAGGTTGAGCTACGCGAATATGAAACCCAAGGCTCTGGTGGGATTAGCGCCCGTTGTATCACCGACGTAGAAACCCTAGATAAGTTTATTAGTGAAAGCCTTTCTAAGTTTTTAGTCGCTCTACTTACCATTATTGGCACTGCAATTATTTTGTTGTGGATTGATTGGCAGCTAGGATTAATTATTCTGCTACTAAACCCTGCTGTTATCTACTTTTCTCGCTCTTTTGGTAGCCATGTAAAAGAGCTAAAGAAAAAAGAAAATGCCGCCTTTGAAGCCTTTCAACTTGCCTTAATTGAAACCTTAGACAGTATTCAGCAGCTACGCGCAACCCAACGTGAAAGTCATTACTTTTCGCGAGTGATTAGTGCAGCTGGTGAGTTAAAAGATCACGCAATCGCCTCGCATTGGAAAACTGATGCGGTTAATCGCCTCAGCTTTACCATCTTTCTCGTTGGCTTTGAGGTCTTTCGCGCAATAGCCATGTTAATGGTAGTTTTTTCCGATTTAACCGTAGGGCAAATCTTCGCGGTATTTGGTTACTTATGGTTCATGATGGGGCCAGTACAAGAAATATTAAGCATTCAATACAGCTACTTCAGTGCCAATGCAGCGTTGGCCCGCCTAAACCAACTGTTTGAACTAAAACAAGAGCCGCACTACCCTTGCGAAGTTGATCCCTTTGCTAAACAGCAAAACTTTGATATTGAATTCAAGAACGTCAACTTTAGCTACTCAGCAGAATCTCCAGTACTAAAAGACATTAGCCTAACCCTGCCAGCAGGTAAAAAAGTTGCGGTAGTGTCGGTCAGCGGCGGAGGTAAATCTACCTTAGTTAATCTGCTGCTGGGGCTTTACCAAAAAGACAGTGGGCAAATACTGCTAGACAAAGCGCCCATAGAAAAAGTCGGTTACTCCACCATCCGCAGCAATATCTCCACGGTTTTGCAGCAACCTATTTTGTTTAATACCTCGGTGCGAGAAAACCTCAACATGGGGCGCCAACACAGTGATGAAGAGCTGTGGCAAGCCTTGGCTATTGCCGAGCTACAAACAACCGTGGAAAAACTGCCCGATACCTTAGACACGCTAGTGGGTAGAAGTGGCGTAAGACTCTCGGGAGGGCAAAAACAGCGCCTCGCGATAGCAAGAATGATCTTAGCTAAACCTCAAGTGGTGGTGTTAGATGAAGCAACCTCAGCCTTAGATACAGACACAGAGGCGAAACTGCACCGCAACCTGCAAGGCTTTTTAGACCAGCGAACCACCCTAATTATTGCTCATCGTTTAAGTGCTATTAAACAAGCAGATCTGATTTACGTATTAGATGATGGCGCCATTAGCCAAGTAGGTGAGCATCAGCAACTAATTGAACAAACAGGTCTTTACAAAACCTTATACCAGCATCAGAGCTAGCTATTGGATAGCTAAGTTTATGTATCTAAGTTAACTGTGACGAAATTAACGGTGACGAAGGGCTAGGCTAATGACTCAGCCTAGTTATGGTAGTTAGTCGTGCTAGGTCTGCAGCTTGTCATCTCGAATGGCAAAGCACTGAGTTGGTGCTTCAGCCTGACTAAGATAGTTAGTCAATGCAAGGCTGCGATTTACTTTCGAGGATGGCTAAGTGCATTGTGGCTAAGTACTGGCCTGATGCTTCAGCCTGGTTAAGATAGTTAGTCAGTGCTGCGTCAGCAGTTTGTCGCCCTGGGTGGCGCTGCTGGCTGAGTACTAATAATTGTTGTTGGCGGCGTTCAAGCTTTAATTCGTGTTTGAGTAATAGCTGGTATTGAGTTTCACTAAGGTGGGGCTTCATCTTTTTCCGATGGCGGCGGAACTCAGTAATTTTCTGTTCGCTACTATTAATTTGGCTGAGCAATAGCTCTAAATTAACTGTCCAGCGTTGCTGTTGGCAAAAGCTCAACCAAAGCAGCAGGTTTACGTTACGGGTGTGTTGCTCTTGCAGCCATAAACACAGTTTCTTCACTTCAGGTCTTGAATAAACCTGCTCCGAGTAATGCCAAAAACTATCGGCAATAGTTTGCATTTCTGGCACCAAACAAGATTTTGAAATCACGGTCTAACCTATCCTTGTTAAATGAATAAGGTCGAAATTGATCGCCCTACACAGACCTGAACAGCTATAAAATCTTTCAATTTGTTACGAGGGTCTGTTGATCTTTCGCGATTAACTTTGTTCGAAAGGTCAGCAGGCCCTAGATCAGATTAACAAAGCAGCTAACTCGCTGACAATACTATAAGTATTCAACCTTAGTCGTAACTGTAAACAAAAAAAAACGCTATCTAAGTGATAGCGTTTTAACTGAAACAGACAACTACGTAGATTAAAGCGCAGTTACGTTTTCAGCTTGCGGACCTTTTTGGCCTTGAACAACATCAAACGTTACCGCTTGACCTTCAGCTAAGGTACGGCGACCGTTACCGTTGATAGCGCGAAAGTGAACAAAAACGTCCGGACCTTTCTCTTGTGCAATAAAACCAAAACCTTTTTCATCGTTGAACCATTTAACGGTTCCTGATAATCCCTGACCTGACATTATCGTCCTCTCATATTTCATGTGCAATTTAACGTATTTGCTAGGCAAGCCAGCGACAAAAATTTAACCACACCTAAATAATTTAGAACCAGGAAAAACTTTGGACTATCAACAAGCATTGCTACAGCGATTTACATTCTCTACTAAATACTCAATAAGATCAGCCCTAAACCATCAATAAACTGTTAAATTTTGATTAAAGTTCTGAACAAAAGCATTTAGAATTAACACGCTAGCAAAGAGATGGACGAAAAACAACCAATTGAGAACGAAAGTTATTGATGTTTTGTATCAATTAGTGGCCAGATGATTTTTTCTAGGCCAGCTATTTGAATTTCAAGAGCTAATGCCATTAATTGGCCTAACTCTCCATTTGGAAAACCATCATTATTGGCAAACCAGAGCAAGTACTCTTCAGGCAAGCGAATAATTTCTCGGCCAGCATATTTACCAAATGGCATTTTATGACGCGCTACCTTCAGTAATAAGGTTTTATCAAACGGCTCATTTGCCGATAGAAGCTGTTCATTCATTGTGCAAATAACTCATTAGTCGATCCAAATATCCTAACATTATGCTAGCCTGCGCTTTTGCACAATCGATTCAAACAAGGAAATATGATGTTAAAGAGTAATGAATACTTTGACGGTCAAGTTAAATCAATCGGATTCTTTGGAAAAGAGAAGCCATCTTCTGTTGGTGTTATGGCAATAGGCGAATATGAGTTTGGCACAGCTGAACCAGAACTAATGGTGGTAGTAGCAGGCGAATTGATTGTTAAACTGCCTGGTGAAACTGAGTGGAACAGCTATAAAGATGGCGACAAGTTCAACGTACCTGGCAATGCAAAGTTTCAGCTAAAAGTGCCTACACAAACCGCTTACCTTTGTGTGTACGGTTAAACTTAGATGCTGAAAAAAGATCCAGAAAGCTTACTTAAAAAACGCCCTGCACTGATACATTCAGAAAATGTAAAAGTGGCGTCACATGTGCAGCGTGAAGAAGGAGACTGGATCTTACATACCCTAATGATAGCGGGCTACGATGTGCCTTTTATCTATAAACGTAAGCAGCGCTACCAAGATCTAAAAGGCGCTCGGGTAAACCTAAGCTATTATCCAAGCCAGCAGCTACGCGCCGGCTTCGAGTTTGAGATAATGAAGGTGGTTCGACTGCGCCGCAGTTAGTAAACACTAGCTCGCAGCTAAGCCATCAATAATTGGGCAATCGGGTCTTGCGTCGCCATGACAACAAGCCACCATTCTAGCTAAGCTTTGCTGCAACTGTTGAAGTTGCTCAATGCGTTGCTCTATTTCGCTAAGATGTTCAGTCGCGATGTGCTTTACTTCACTGGCGCTACGCTGCTTATCTACATATAGAGACAACAACTGTTGGCTCTGGCTTAAGCTAAACCCTAGCTCTCTACAGTTGCCTAGAAAACGTAGATGTCTTATTTGATGCTCATTGTAATAACGATAGCCATTTTCCGCCTTAAGCGCTTCAACTAAACCTACGTCGTGGTAATAACGTACTGTTTTGATAGACAAACCGCTGAGCTTGGCCGCTTCACCAATTTTGATCATCACTAAACGTCCTTTTCACTGTGAGTAATTGGGCTTTGCCAATAATTTAGTCGCACCGCATTGCTCACTACACACACCGAACTTAAGGCCATCGCCGCGCCAGCAAAAGCGGGATTTAGTAAACCCATTGCCGCAATAGGGATCCCAATAAGATTGTAGATAAAGGCCCAAAACAAGTTTTGCTGTAGAGTTCGCCAGGTTTGTTTCGCTAAGGCTATCGCCTGTGCAATCAACAAAGGATCGTCTCTCATTAACACTATATCCGCGCTATTTAAGGCAATATCGCTACCACCGCCCATGGCAATGCCAACATCAGCCTTAGCTAAAGCGGGCGCGTCGTTAACACCGTCACCCAGCATCATTACAACAGAATTTTGCGCTTGCATCTGACTAACTTGTGCCAACTTTTGCTCTGGTAACAACTCAGCTTGCCAGTGTTGAATAGCCACTTGCTGAGCAAAATCTTCAGTTACCGATTTGGCGTCACCACTAAGTAAATGAGTGTTTAAGGCCAAGCTTTGCAAGGCCTCTACCGCAATTTTAGCGTTACTTCGCATTTCATCTTTTAAGGCCAACACCCCCAATACTTGCTGTTTATTCGCCACATAAACAGTGGTAAGTCCTTCAGCCAGCCATTGCTCAGTACTACTTTGTAGTTGAGACGGAATAGCGTGCTCTAGGCCCTGCCCTAAACGATGCTCTATAAAGCTAAGATTGCCTAGATAGTACATTGCCTCGCTCTCATCATCGATGCGCAGCTGAGCTTCTATGCCTAAACCCGGATAACTATTAAAGTAGTTTAACGGCGCTAGAGGAACCGATTCAGCAGCCTTTAACATAGCACTCGCCAAAGGATGCTGGCTTCCTTGCTGGGCACTTGCCGCTAGGCGAATCAATTCTTCTTCATTAGTACTCTCGCTAGCCGCAAGCTTAACCAAACTAGGTTTGCCTTGAGTTAGGGTTCCGGTTTTATCAAACACCACATCGGTAACTTTGTGGCTAAGCTCAAGCGCTTGGATGTTGCGATATAAAATCCCCAACTTTGCTCCGCGTCCGGTGCCAGCCACTAAGGCAGTAGGTGTTGCTAAGCCCAGTGCGCAAGGGCATGCAATCACAAGCACCGACACAGCGGCAATCAGCCCTTGGTTAAAGTCACCCAACAGCGTCCAAACTAGCAAGGTTGCCAAGGCTATTAGCAATACCACTGGTACAAAATAATGGCTTATTTTATCCACCAAACCTTGTATCGGCGCTTTCCCAGATTGAGCTTCACTCACTAATTGAATAATTTTACTCAAGGTACTATGTTGGTTCTCTGCCGTGACTTTCACCTGCAGTAAACCCGAGCCATTTAAACTGCCAGCAAGTACCGAGTCATTAAGCGATTTTTCTAAAGGAACACTCTCGCCGGTGATAACAGCTTCTGATACCTCACTACTGCCCCAACTAACTTCACCGTCTGCAGCGATTTGCTCACCCGGCTTAACCAAAATTACATCGCCAATACGCAACTCTGCAACATCGACTTCTTCGCTAAGCCCTTGCTGATTAACTCTTAAGGCGCGTTGCGGGCTAAGGTTCACCAACTCGGCAATGCTTTTTGCAGCCCGTTGCTTGGCTCGCTCTTCTAAATGTTTACCCAGCAAAATGAGCGTAATTATCACTGCAGCGGCTTCAAAGTATAAATGCCCCGCCTGCCCACTCAACCACAGGTAAATACTATAAAAATAAGCAGTACTGGTGCCCATCACCACCAGGGTATCCATGGTGCTGCTACCTTGCTTTAAAGCTTGAAATGCCCCGCGATAAAAGGGCTTAGCAATAAGAAACTGTACCGGAGTAGCGAGTAAAAACTGCCACAAGGAAGGCACAGTAAAGCTACTCTCTAGCATTGGCAGCACCAAGGGTAAAGATAAAGCCATGCTCAACAATAAGCGCCAAGGTAAAGAGGTAGCAGGAGGATTGCTTGAGTTTGTAGCGCTTTGCTTGAGAGTAAAACCATTGCTTGTTAAAGCTTGCTTCACTTGAGCGAGGTCTTGAGCATCGGGTAATAGCTCAAAGCTAACTTGGTTTAAGGCCAGATTGACATTAACCTTATCAATGCCTTCAAGCTTGGCTAAGGCATTTTCCAGCTTACTTACACAACTAGCACAGTTTAGGCCTTCTATCTGCCAGCAATGACGTACGAACGGAATATCAAAACCTTGCTCAGCTAATAGCTGACGTAACTTGGGTAATAATGCTGGGGCGGCGCTATCTAGGCGAACTTGGTTCAGCGCCAAGTTAACTGACACTTCAGACACACCCTCCTGCCCAGACAAGAGTTTTTCAACCTTGCCAACACAGCCGGCACACCGTAAGCCCCGTAAGGGGAAAACCAAAGTTTGAGTCATTTACTACTCCATAGGCATTAGCACTAGGAGTAAAGTGTAAACCTTCCCGCAAGGGGAAGGTCAAGCGATAATTTTGGCCTGCCCCATACTTTTAGCCTGTTCAAATAAGTGCAGCGCGTATTTGCGTTGTTGTCCATGCTCAACAATAGGCATGGGGTAGTTTATCGACAAGCCATTTTTCTCCGCCCAGGTGTGCGGAGTGTGAACATGTTTACCGGGAACTTGAGCTAACTCTGGAAGCCAAGCCTGAACAAATTCGCCCTCGGGATCAAAACGCTGCGCCTGAGTGGTGGGGTTAAAAATGCGAAAGTAGGGTTGCGCATCAGTGCCGGTTGACGCCGCCCATTGCCAACCGCCGTTATTCGAGGCAAAGTCTCCATCGATGAGGTGTTGCATAAACCAGCGCTCACCTTCGCGCCAATCAATCAGCAAGTCTTTGGTCAAAAAGCTGGCTACCACCATCCGCAGGCGATTGTGCATCCAACCCGTTTGCTTAAGTTGCTGCATCGCGGCATCTACTATCGGGTAGCCCGTTTTGCCTTGCTGCCAAGCTTCAAGTAAGGCCTTATCACTTTGCCAAGCGACAGATTCGGTCCACCCTAAGTAGGCCTCTCCCTTACATAATCTAGGGTTTGCAGCGATTAAATGACGGTAAAACTCGCGCCAAATTATTTCGCTCAACCAAGTAAAAGCACCGCCTTGTTGCGAGGCTATATCCTCGGCATGCTCCAAATACAACCTCGCTAAACATTGACGTGCCGATAGCATTCCCAAGGCCAAATAAGCCGACAAACGGCTGGTTGCATCAAGTGCTGGAATATCGCGGTGCTCTTTGTAATCACTAGCCTTGCTGGCACTAAAGTCTCGTAATTGCTGAATGATTTGTTGATCATCGCTAGCCCAAGCATTGCTGTTCTCTCGCGGGTAACTGCAGCTTATCTCTTGCGGCTGCTCAAGCAGCTGCGTGAGAGACCGAGAGACTAAACTTTTATGTACCGCAGCAGGCGAACTTAAAGGACTAAAAGATTGCTCAGTTAAGCTCGCCAACCAAGCCTTACGAAAAGGTGTAAACACCTTAAAGTTCTCGCCACTTTTAGTTAGTACGCGGCCAGGGTTCACCACACACTCGCCATGATGGCGATAAACACTTATCGCTTGCTGGCTAAGCAGGTGCTCCACAGCTTCATCGCGCTCTTGCTCGTTTAGCTCATATTGATAATGGCAATGCACATCGGTAATTTGATGTTGTTGGCACAGGCTTAACAAATACTCTGGCACCTGCTTAAAACTAGCCAACTCAGCCACTACCAGGGGAATATTAAGTGCGGCTAGATCTTGCTGGAGTTGTGCTAATCGACGCACGATTAAATCTGCCTGAATAGGCGCTAAGTGATGTTGCTGCCATTGCTTGCTACAGAGGGTATATACCGCCAATACAGCTTGACCGCTTTGCACTGCAGCACTTAAGGCTTGATTATCTTTTGTCCTTAGATCGTTTCTAAACCAGAGTAGTTGTGCGCTCATTGCCTACCTTAAGAATTCTTTTCACCCTGTATTTACGCAGCTAAAAGCTAAAACGATCAACCAATTATGCTATTGAGTTAGTTCTTGTTGCAGCTCTTCTAGCTGATCCAAAATGCGTAAGAATTTGTCGCCAAATTCGGTAACTTGATACTCCATGCGAGGAGCAATGGCGACTGTGGCTACTTAGACCGATAACTTAATTTTTATTGCTTCTAGGGCTATTTCTTAAGCCACTACAAAGCAGCGTTTAGAGAAAAATAGAACGGCAATTATTGTTAAGCGTTTAAGAGTAAAAGGTATCCGAGGCCCAATAACAATAGCAGTTCTAGCCAATACCGTGAGCTTTTTACTGAGTGATAAAGCCGATTGGGTTACCGGTGCGGTGTGGGATGTAGATGGCGGAGTAATGGCTGGTCGAAACTAACACCGTAATTCCAACGTCTTAAACACACTTATTGCTGATACAACTCCAGTGGTAAGCCATCTGGGTCACTGAAAAAGGTGAACTGTTTGCCGGTGTAGGGATCAATTCGCACCGGCTCTAACTTAATTCCTTTAGCGCTTAATATGGCAACGCTTTTTTCAACATCCTCCACCGCAAATGCTAAGTGTCGCAAGCCCTGCGCTTCTGGGTAACTTGGCCTTGTAGGAGCGTCGGCAAAAGAAAATAGTTCGATTTGCTCACCGCTAGGCAAAGCTAAATCCAACTTGTAAGAGTTGCGCTGCTCTCGATAATGTTCGGCGATAACTTCGAGGCCTAACAATTCACAATAAAAGTGTTTTGAGCGGCTATAGTCAGAGCAGATAATCGCCACATGATGAAACGCCTTAAACATGTTTACTCCTCTGCATTTTGAGACTCAGCTGGTTGCCAAAAGAAAGCGCTCAATCCTGATATTGCCATAGTAAGCATCAAGCCCGCCATTAGCCAATTACTTGGCGATAAATGAAAGCTGCCACCAACAGTTGCCGCTAACATTAGCAATGCTAAGCCTAACAGAGCTAATACTCCGCCAATTCTAGCCAGCAATATGGCTATATAGTCTAAGGCTTTAATATATATAGATAAGCAGACAAATGCGGCGAGGGCTAAAAACAACAAAGGCCACCAGCTCAAACCCAAAATCACCAAACTGCTTAAACAGGTAACAACGGTACAAACAGAAAAAATCAAACGCGCTAGCAAAGCTAAAGTCCTTTATTGCTGAGGGGAGACAAGACAATTTGGCGGCACACTAAGCTGCCAATCTAGTATCTTATCTAAACGCAGCACTGCGGGATAGTCTTGGGCATAACCGTCGGTGGAGGCGGGAAGAAGCTTTGCTTCGGCTTGAACATAAATGGCTTGGTAAGGCTGAGTAATCTTGCTTTGGTAAAACTCGAGTAGGTCGGCAACCACCTCTTTATCTGCTTGCCACCAAACAGCGGAGCGGCCACAGGGAATAAACTCCCTCACTTCATGACCATAGACAAAATGACCGCTGTATATCTCCGGCTTTTGTTTGCAAGCGCTAAGGCTGAGCAAACCACCTACAATCACTAACATTGCACTTAGTTTTATCATTTCTGAACCTGCACCCAATAGCTATATCAGCGTGTATCAATCATCATAAGACAATTCGCTAACGGTCAAAAACTAAAAACAACGGGGCTTACTCTAAGCTAGCGCGGTAAAAATCCCATTGCTCTACCACTCGCCCGTCGGCAAAGTGACAATACCCTACCTCACCCTTTGCGGTTTTCTTAATTTGCGGATCTCCACCTTGCTCAACACAATATACCGCAGCGGGATTAGCCATGCTTACTGAGGCTGAGTCTTCTTGCTCAGAACCACAAGCGACCAAAAAAGCCATTAATAAGCCGATTACTACCTTTTTCATTTGCAAACTAAGCCTCATACAACAGGGCATAAACTAGCTCAAGCTAGCAACACCTAATGTGTTTATTATCAACCCAAGCATAATTGATTAAAAACACAGCAACAAGTTAATCAACGCTGGTAAGACCTAAAACCACTAATTCATAGAAATAAATGGCTACACCATGCTCACTTTAGCCCCTGGTATTCAACTGCAAGATTATAGGGTGTAATCAAACACAATGATGTCTTCGAGCAAAGGAACAAAATCCAGCTTTAATTTTTCGTGTTCTATGTGAGATAAATAACTTTGCCTAGCTGCTTCGTCAGAAAAGCTCATTAATACACTGTATTGGTAGTCTTTGTTTAAACCCTCTGGGCTATCGTTATGGCCCCACTCAACACTTAACACACCGCTGATTTTATTAGGGATATCTAGAAAGCTTTGTTGCACTTGCTGAATGCTCGTTTCACTAGCATCAGCCTTAAACTTAATCAGTAAAATATGGCGTATCATGGTTTGCTCCTGCGTATTAAGCTCTCATTTTGTGAAATTAATAGTCGTCTATCGCATTGTAAATCAATTAAGAGCAGCAAGTGTTCAGATGCTGCTTAACAAAATTATGCACTATAAACCAGACGCTTAGCTTGCAACATTCAGGTCAGACCACCGCTTTTAACAATTTCAACATTAGAATATTCGCTCTGGTCGGAGTTGTAGAGGACCGATCACTTGCCTAAGATGCGGAAAATATTACAAAAATAAAACAATTCAGTTACGCCATGCGAACTGAGACACTTATTCGAGAGATTAGAAGTTATGGATAAACGTAAATTAAGTCTAGTTGCAATTAGCGCCTCATTACTTACTGGCCAAAGTTTAGCGGCAGGTTTTCAATTAAATAGCCAATCGGCCACCGGTATTGGTCGTGCGTTTTCTGGTGACGCAGTTATTGCTGATAATGCATCGGTATTATCACGTAACCCTGCAGCCATGGCGATGTTCGACCGCAAAGCCTTGTCATTGGGTTTAACCTACGCAGACGTAGATGTAACCATTAAAGATGTAAGCGCTTTGGGCGGCACCATTCAATACGGTAGCGAACCAGACGCAGCGGACAACAAAGTTATTCCTAACATCTACTACATCCACCCAATTAACGATGCCTTTGCTGTTGGCGTAGGTGCCTTTTCTAATTTTGGTACAGGTACCGATATTAGTTCTTTAAATAACAGCGGTGCGCCAATTACCCCTGTTGATTTACTTGGCGAAACAGAGATTATTACTTCTAACTTCAATGCCAGCGTGTCTTACCGGATTAACCAACAATTTAGCATTGGTGCTGGTTTAGACTTTATCTACGGTGAAGGTAAGTTAAAACGTCAAGGCGAGATTCAAGGTGGTTCAGGCGTACAATCTACTCTGGTTGACGTAGAAGCCGACGGTTGGGCCTTGGGTGGTATTCTAGGTGCTACCTACGAGATCAACGATAAAAACCGCTTAGGTATGAGCTATCGCTTTAGCCCAACATTTAAAGCTGATGGTAATGTGGAAGTGGGAGGAGCAAAATTTGAAGAAATCCATATTCCTCTACCCGACATTTTTCAAATCGCTGGTTACCACGAGTTAAGCCCTAGTTGGGCGGTTCACTACACGGCGCAACATACCAGTTGGGGTGATTTTGAACATATTACGGTTACTGGTAATTACCCAGACACCACAGTAAAAAGCTACCAATGGAAGAACTCTTGGTTGTTTAGTTTAGGTGGTACTTACACTATCAATCAAAATTGGACCGCCCGTGCCGGTTACATGCATGACAAAGGTGTAGTGGATGAGATTAGCTCGTTATCTATTCCAGATTCAGATCGTAACTGGTACACCGCTGGTGCCAGCTATCATATAAACAAAAACTCAAGCATCGACTTTGGCCTAGCCTTTGTACGTGGTAAAGATGTGGAAGTATTAGAAGATAGCGCCGTATTAGCAGGAGCAAGCTTACCAAACACTGTAGTTGGCCACACTCGTTCAGACGCCATCTACTACTCTATGCAATACAGCCACTTATTCTAAACATAGCTAACAGTGGCAGGCGCCTGCTTGCCACTGAATTTCTCACCATTTTTGCTCCGCTAGCCCTCTGTTAATTGCTGCTTTATTAAACTAGTTAACGCTTCGCCACGTAACTATTTAAAACCAACTACAAAACTCTACACATGAAAGTATTGGTAACTGGCGGCAGCGGTGGCATAGGCCTCGCTTTAGTTAAACAACTGCTCGAACAAGAAGCGATTACAAGTATCACAGCCACTTGGCATTCCAACATGCCTACCTTGCAGCATCCTAAGCTTAATTGGCAGCAACTAGACCTTAGTGATGAAACAGAGATAGCAGCGCTAATGGCCAATATTCACCAACTGGATTGGCTAATAAATTGCGCCGGAGTATTACACTCGCTTCAGTTAAAGCCTGAAAAAAGCTTAAGCCAATGCCAAGCGGCTAGCTTTATGCTGAGCATGCAGCTAAATGCCTTGCCCAGTTTGTTACTGGCAAAACATGCCGCTAAGGCGCTAAAACATAGTCAATCCGGCGTATTTTTAAGTATCTCGGCCAAGCTGGCATCAATTAGCGACAATCGCATCGGTGGTTGGCATAGTTATCGCTGTGCTAAAGCCGCACTCAATATGGCCTTAAAAAACATCGCAATAGAATGGCAACGCACTCACCCTAAAGTATGTGTAGCGGCCTGGCATCCCGGTACTACCGACACAGCCTTATCGAAACCATTTCAAGCCAATATTGCTAAGCACAAACTGTTAACCAGCGAACGCAGTGCAACATTGCTGCTGAAGAGAATATATCAACTAAGTCCAGAGCAAAGCGGCAGGTTTTGGTCTTGGGATGACCAAGAGCTAAGTTGGTAATAACTAACTGGCTAGCCGCTAATTTTAGTGGTTCAAACCATGCCATGGCAACCAAGCAAGCCCGGTACGCAAGGCTTGCCGCATGGCTAACTCACTACCTTGGTGGTAGCTATACACTCGAATACCAAAGATGTGAAGCATGATACAACACGCTTTGGTTTTAGCGTCTTGTTCACCATACTTTGTTTGTAAATAGCCAGCATAAAGCTGCTCTATTTGATGTAGTTGCTCACTCACAAAACTTTGTAAGTTTGGCTCATCACTAAGCTCAAGCTGACTTTTCACTAAAAAGCAGCTGCAGTAGTCCGATGCAGCAGACTGGGACACCATGCCATCAAGTATTTCACAGATGCCCAATTCAACAGACTCTGCTGCGTCTAAACTTTTGGTAATTCCCGCTTTAGAGACTTCAGCGTAATGGCTTAAAGACTCTTTAAATAGTGCCTCTTTGTTACCAAAGGCTAAGTAAACACTACCCGGCTTTAAACCAGTATGTTTGAACACCTGTTGCATAGAAGTGGCGTTATAACCCACTCGCCAAAACAAGTTAGCCGACTGCTCCAATACCTGGTCACGCTGAAACTGCATCTTAGCCATTTATCTATCCACTCTACTTAGGTAACTCGGTGTAAGTATACCTTGAGGTAAACAATTAAACATCTTTTTGAACGTTTATTCAAAATTAACTTGAATGTTCATTCAAACACTGCTTGAATGAACGTTCAAAAACAAGCTAACACTTCTAAGGATTGACCATGAGTTTACAAACCGAGATCGCCGATTACATTGCTTCTTTTGTAGCGAAAGCACCACTAGAGGTGCAGCAACTAATGAAACAAGCCACCAAAAACTTAGCCGAGAGTGGTATCGCAGCCAAGGCACCTCAACAAGGGCAACAACTACCAGCGTTTACCTTACCTAATCAAAATGGTGACTCGGTTAGTTTGGCTGAATTACTCAAGCAAGGTCCGGCTATTGTGACTTTTTACCGTGGTGGCTGGTGTCCCTACTGCAACCTAGAGCTACGCGCCTACCAGCAAATTTTGCCGCAAATTAAGGCCTTAGGAGCAAACCTAGTGGCGATCACCCCTGAGCTACCAGATGCGTCGTTAAGCACCGCCGAGAAAAATGAGCTGGAGTTTCAGGTGTTAAGTGATGAAAATGCAGAATACGCCAAAAGCTTAGGTATTGTTTTTGCCCTACCTGAAGAGCTACGCCCTATTTACTCATCATTTGGTATTGAAGTAGAACAACATAACGGCGCAGGACAATTTAACTTACCGCTAGCGGTAACTTATGTCATTGCCCAAGATGGTTCTATCGCGAGTGCCTTTGTCGACCCAGACTACACCAAGCGCCAAGAGCCGAGTGATTTATTACCAGTGTTGGAATCGTTAAAGAACTAACTCTGCAGTGCTCCTACAAGGGTGAGCATGCTACACAAAAAAGCCTTGGTACTGCTTAGGTGTAAGTGCCAAGCGCTTTTTGAAATTTCGTTGAAAGTGACTTTGATCAGCAAAGCCTAAATCTAAGGCAGTGTCGGCAATACTGCTTCCTTCTCGCAACAACGCTTTGGCTCGATTAATTCGCTGATTAAGTTGAAAGGCATGCGGAGACAATCCGTAAACCTGCTTGAAACTGCGCACTAAATGGAAACGACTAAGCCCGGCCACTTCCGCAAGTTCACCCAAGCTTAGCTGACTATCTAACTGATCAGAAATACACTCTTTCACCCTTTTTAATTGCGGTTTAGCTAAACAACGCAAATCTGCACGCAATGGATGTTTTGCCGCAAATTGTTGTTCAAAAAAAGCTATCAACAGGCTTTCTTGCTCTAGTGTGTTTCGCTCTAATTTAATGCTATTAAACAAGCTCTCTAATAAACGGTAGTTTTGTTTATGACTTAAGCAATGCTTCTCGAATGCAAAATAGTCACTGGCAGAACGCGCAAACATCTCTTGTTGCAGTTGCGCTACCCAAGCCGTTTCCACAAACAACATTCGATAAGACCAAGCACCTTGTTTTGGATTACAAGAATGCACATCTCCGGGGTTAATGGTTACGCTATGTCCTTGGCCAATATGATGCTGGCGTTGCATGTTTTTATAAATGGCTTCACCAGTATCAATAATGCCAAAGGAAAACTCATCGTGAGAATGGCTATGGTAACAAGCCTCAGAATGTTCAGCTTGGCGCAGCTCAACAAAGGGTAATTGCTTACTTCGCTTTAACAGATGCTTTGCAGTGCTTGTCATAAAGCCTCACCAATTGAACTAAACAAAAAGAGTTAAAACCGAAGCCGCCAACAACAGCGCCATTAGCCAATTAAACGCTCGCATTCGCGTGGGTAATTGTAAGTAACGGGAAATTAGCGAACCAATTGCCGCCCAAGTACCCACTCCAGCTAAACAAACAATAAGAGAGATACAGCAAAAAACCAACAAATATAACCATGCGGGATGCTGCGTGGAAACAAACAAACTCACCCCAGACATCGCCACTAGCCAAGCTTTTGGATTTAAACCTTGCGCCAGCGCGCCTTGCAATAAGCTGGGTGGCTTAGTCAGTACTTGCTCCCCTTGCGCGACCACCGGAGACAATGCAATCTTAAGCGCGAGATACAACAAAAAAGCACCGCCTAAATACTTTAGCAGCTCGGTTAAACTGGGAAGCCAATACAACAGTGCATTTAGCGCTAAACCCGTTGTAAGCACCACTAAACTATAACTAACACTTGCCCCAACTACATGTGGCAAGGCTTGCCGAAAACCATAGTTAGCCCCCGCTCCAGTTGCAATAATGTTCACAGGCCCCGGTGATATTGCACCAATAAATGCAAATACCAACATCGACATAAATATACTCACGGTGAACCTCTTGTTCCTAGCAAAAAACCAAACTATAGAGATTCAGCGGAAAACTTTATTGAACAAAATTGCGCTAGGTCATTGAGAGATTTTTGCAGCGCCACGCGAGCAAATAAAACAATGCGTCAGGTATCAGTTCTTATCCTGACCGCTTGCGCAATAAGTGTGGGCTTTCTAATGTGGAGTTAACAAAAACATAAAGGATGGCCCGATGAAATTTACTCCCAATACTATCGCCGAACTAAACCTGCTGCTGCAATTTGATATGAGCAGTTTGCAAACCGGGATTAAGGTTCACCATGACGCAGCACCCGAAGTGGTAGCTGCAGCACAAAGCCTATTTAATAAAGGCTTAAGCACCCTCCCCGACGGAGGCTACCTCACCGATTTAGGCGTTGAAGTCGCAGAACATGCCCAGCGCCTGCTAGCGGTATTGTCGACCAAACCTGAACAAGTTCTCGCATAGACTCAAGATAATAATTGAAAACAAAAAACCAAGGCAAGCCTTGGTTTTTTAGTCGTATTTTTTAAGAATAACTACCGAATAACGCTTAACCAAAACTTATTGTTCACTTTGTCATTATTGATATTTGGTATCTTGCCCTGCAACTAAAGGAGATAATTGCAGTGGCTCAAAATTAATTTCAATGCTTGTCCCAACGAAACAAAGCCAAACGTGATGCTTGCTTAAGCAAACTTAAAGCTTCAGAAATGAAAGAAGTGGACCTTTATGTACTGCATGGGCCACAGTTTTTCTCAGTATGGTTAGCTAAACAGGAAAGCCAAGGACTTGAGCAAACAGCGATTAGTCAGAAATTAGAAGATTTAGGCCTATCGGAGCTCGCTCAAAAGTTAGCTCTAAATACCGCTAGTCTCACCAACCAATTTGCTGGCCAAGCCTTAGACGTAAAAGCGATGGGAGCGCTAGCACTAGATATGCAGCGTGGCGGAAGTATTTTTGGGGAAATACGAAATAACTCAAAATGGCGCTAAAAGTTACATTAGCGTTAAAGGAAATCACAAGTTAAGAACTGTTATTAAAGGGACTAGATACCTATCCACAAATGCTCAAATGCTTAAACTCGGTATTGGTCAACAAGGTTTAAAAGCTTCAGCGAAAGGTGGGGTATTAATCACTGTTTTATTCTCTGTTCCTTACCACACATTGGAACTCACACTAAAGCAAGATTACCTTATGAGCAATTGGGTTGTTGACATATCAGCTGATGTCACTAAAGCAGCAGTGTCTGCTTGCTTAGGTTTCTTATTTGCTTCTGCAGCAGCTATTTTAACAATAATACCTATTGCAGTAGATGTAACAGTGGCATTTACGTTCAACACCGCGTTTAACTATTTAGACACTAGATATCAAATAAGTAAAAAAATTATAGATTCTATCAATGAATATACTGAAAAGAGGGCAAAAAATGATTTAGACAACCTGGGAATAAAGATTGATAGAATGAAAGCTTTGAATAGCATGCGAACGAATGGTTTCTATTTTTAGTAGATATGGTGAGAAATGACTGACCAAGTTAAAAAGCAAATTCGACTACTTCATCTAACAATTTTTATTGCGGCTCTTTCGGTTCCGACGTTAGTTTTTATTCTTCTGACGGAGAGCTGTTATCAAACGTCCCTAATCAATTATCGTTAAAATACCCAGTAATCTATATAGATGTTAGTTATTGCTACATCCTCGCGGGTATACTTGTTTTGTCGATTTTCCTGTTGGCTGCAGTTTTAAAAGCTCAAGAGCTGAAAAAACAAACCATAGGAAAGTTTGCTAAAAGCATTAAGCTTTTATCTATATTGATGCTAGCTAGCACACTAATAGCATTTCCAGGTAAATCAATTGAGAAGTGGCGAGTAGAGAAACTAATAACAAAGAGTGGATACAAATCTTGCCCTGAGTTCACTTTATTATTTGGTAAACCATCAGTTAATGCCTGGGTTAACGATTTTAGCCTCTGCAGCGACCCTGAAGTTAACCATTTAGCTAAATATGGCTATCCGGATGAACCAGCCCTAATAGCCAAACTGCTTGCTGACAGAGACTAGAGATAAAATTGTTAGTACAACATACTCGCTAAGGAGCGAGTATGTTGTACTGTTTTGTTCCTTTGTGGGGATAATAACAGCTAACCTAAAAGCGCCTATACAGCTAATAGTGTTGCTCTAAAACCTTGTTTTTAACTCACGCCTTGAAACAACATATAGGCATCGTGCACGCCTTGAATTAGCATTTGCATGCCAATAACAGTAAGAATTAGCC
Source organism: Agarivorans aestuarii (assembly GCF_019670125.1). Taxonomy (NCBI): domain Bacteria; kingdom Pseudomonadati; phylum Pseudomonadota; class Gammaproteobacteria; order Alteromonadales; family Alteromonadaceae; genus Agarivorans; species Agarivorans aestuarii. The sequence goes on along the minus strand of NZ_AP023033.1, from coordinate 1,070,255 downwards.
CCATCAATCGGGTGGTAATGTTTATCCCATCCTTGCCCACTTTATCTACCAGTTTTGGGCCATATAAAAAGCAGATAAAAGTAATTAAACACAGTAAGGCAAATGCGATAACAGTAACGATGATGTTTATAATGCCGCCAGAAGCTGAGTAGTTCATCGCTGTAGCAATGGTTCCTGGCCCGGCTAGGATAGGCAACGCTAATGGAGATACTGCAATGTCCTTTTCCTCATCGTCGCTATCATTGCTGGGAGTATGAGAATGCAGTTTAGAGCTTGCACCTTGCAACATATGGTAGCCCACCAGAAAAACTAATATACCGCCGGCTAAACGCAACGCTGGCAAAGTAATACCAAATAATTCAAATATGCCTTTTCCCAGTAAACAAAAAGCTGCCACGATGCAAAAAGCCGTTGCAAGTGAGCGAAATGCAGTTCTCTTGCGCTCAGCAGCACTTTGGCCGCCAGTTAAGCCAACAAACACAGCAGTATTTGCGATAGGGTTCATCATCGCAAAAAAGCCCATAAATACGGTTATCGCTAGTGTCGCCAATTCATGCATGGTGATATCTACCCAATTATTTTCATCCTTGTATTCACCTAGCATCGCAGCTTTAGTAGCTAAACAAAAATGCTTTTTTGCCAATGCTGTGGGTTTGTAGCTAGCTTTAACGGCTCCATTTACGTGGCCAACTTCACCAAGCTAGCGAACACCTAAACAACAAGCCCAGCTCCACAGCTTTCACCAAACCGATGTTGGCAGCATTTACTTACACCTTGGTAAAAATTAACTAAATCATTTAAGCGTAAACTGCTAGTTAAGCCATAGCATTGTTATGCTAAATCCGTATCATGCAGATATTAAGTGTTTAATAAATAAAGGAACTTAGGCAAATGGATGTATCACTAATCGTAATTTTGGTAATTATTGCGGCACTAGTTTTTTATGTTGTTGGTATCTACAACCGTTTAGTTAGCTTGCGTAATCGCTACCAAAACGCCTTTGCTCAAATAGAAGTTCAGCTAAAACGTCGTTACGACCTTATCCCTAATTTAGTTGAAACAGCCAAAGCTTATATGGCACATGAGAAAGACACCTTAGAGGCCGTGATTAGCGCCCGTAACGATGCTTCGGCATTATTGCGTGCTGCAGCAAGTGATCCCACTGGTGCAACGCTTAGCAAATTGGCCAGCGCCGAAGGGGCGTTGCAAAGTGCAATGAGCAAAATGAACATTGTGATGGAGAACTACCCCGACCTAAAAGCCAGCGATAACATGATGCAAGTGAGTGAAGAGCTTACTACTACAGAAAACCGTGTCGCTTTTTCACGCCAAGCCTTTAATGACTCGGTAACCGAATACAACGAATACCGTCAATCTTTCCCACCGGTGTTTTTTGCTGCCCAATTTGGCCATAAAAAAGATGCAAGCTTACTCGAGTTTGCCGACAGTGCTGAGATACAAACCGCCCCTAAAGTGTCTTTTTAAGCACCGGGGAGCACCATGAACTTTTTTGCTGAACAAGATCATGCTCGTCGTAACAGCAAGTGGTTGATCTTATTATTTGTTATCGCAGTGATCATTTTAATTGGCCTAAGTAATATTTTGATCGCAGCGTGTTTGTGGATGTTTGACTCTACCAGTGAGTTAAACTTGCCAGACAATCGCAGCTTCTTCTCTGCTGATATTCTGGTATTTGTTAGCTTGGTAATGACTAGCGTCATTATCTGCGCGATTGCTTTTAAGTGGTTTCAGTTAAAAGATGGCGGCCGAAGAATAGCTGAATCTTTGGGTGGTCAGCGTATTCCACCCAATAGCCAACACCCAGAGCAGCAACAAATACTCAATGTTGTTGAAGAAATGGCACTAGCCTCTGGCATGCCGGTGCCTTCGGTATATTTGCTCAAAGATGAAATTGGCATTAATGCTTTTGCAGCAGGTCACACCCCTGCCGACGCAGTGATTGGCATTACTCAAGGTGCACTTGAACAGCTTAATAGAGAGCAGTTGCAAGGTGTAGTCGCCCACGAGTTTAGTCATATTCTTAATGGTGATATGCGCCTAAACGTGCGCTTAATTGCCTTGCTTAGCGGGATAGTTTTTATCGCTAACCTTGGTGAATTTATTCTGCATACTCAGCGTTATAGCCACCGTTCATCGAGCCGTTCTAACAATAATGACGCTCGGGTGGCGGCTGCAGGATTTGGCTTACTGGCTCTTGGCTGGATAGGTTTATTCTTTGCTAATATGATCAAAGCGGCCATCAGTCGCCAGCGCGAGTATTTGGCAGATGCATCGGCGGTGCAGTTTACTCGCAACCCCAATGGCATCGCCGATGCGCTAAAAATTATCGGCGGCTATGATGCCGGTTCGGGTTTACGTACCCCACTTAGCCAAGAAACCAGCCATATGTTTATAGGTGATGCTCGCCGTTTAGGCAGCTTTTTTGCCACTCATCCAGCCATTAAATCACGGATAAAACGGATTCTTCCTCGCTGGGATGGCGCACTGATCAAGCGCGATATTAAAAAAGTAGCCAAACCTATTTACAGTAAAACCAGCCAACAGCAAGCCAAACAGCAACGCCAGGAGCAACTCAAAAAAACTGTGTTTGTAGCAGCGGCAGCAGAAGCGGCCATAGACGCTCTAGATAACAAATCTGAAAAAGCTGAGTTTACCCTGTCAGAGAATACCGTAACGGTAAGTGGCGAATTAGCCCACTTACCCGATGGATTGCTCAGTTTAGCTCATGATCCTTGTGGCGTTATTAGTGTGGTTTATGCCTTGCTGCTTAGCAACGACGAAGCGCAACGCGCTAAACAGCTAGACGATATTAAAGACAACCTGAGTAAATCTTCAAGAATTGAAGAAACACTCCAAGCATGGACTTGGATAAATTCGGTGGACAAAAGCTACCGCCTACCCCTGCTCGAACTATCGTTTCCTGCGCTTAAGTGTATGTCGGCTAAGCAATATCAGCGTTTTATGGATAACCTACGCAGCTTAATTAAGGCAGACCAACAAGTAGATATGTATGAATGGTGTTTGTACCACTTAGTAAAACACTACTTATCTCATCAATTTGAAAAAGTCACACACAGCAAACCGGTCTATAGCAGTATTCCAGCGTTATCTGAGCCGTTTTCGGTCGTATTATCGAGCCTCGCTTACTTTGGTCATGATAATGATACCGAGACTCAGCGTGCCTTTGGGATAGGCGCCAACAGCATTGGTTTATATACCATTACTTTGTTGCCTCTGGAGCAATGTCAGGTTGAGCATTTTGGCCCAGCAGTGAAAAAGCTCGCCAACGCCTACCCGCAAATTAAGCAGCGTATTTTGCGCGCTTTGGTAGCCTGTGTTTGTTTAGATAAACAACTTACTGTGTTAGAAAACGAAATGATCCGCTGCATAGCAGCAGTAATGGATTGCCCAGGCCCACAGATAAGCTTGGGTGTGCGGCGCCCATAAAAATGCCCGTGCTAATGCACGGGCTTTTACTTGGTTCCTTTAGCGTTTTGAGGCTTTTTCCCGCAAGGCCTGACGCGCACTTTCACTAATAAAGGCCATTTTTAAACCGTTGCTCTGCAGTTTGGCGATCTGTTCATCTCCAAAGCCCAACTGCTCGCGTGCAATGCGGTATTCGTCGGGTAAATCAATCGCCGATACGCCAGGATCATCGGTATTTAAGCTAGCTCGAATACCATGTTCTAAAAAGCGTTTTAGTGGATGCTGGCTTAAGTCTGGCGTGGTATTGGTTTGGAAATTAGATGATAAACAAGACTCAACACCAATCTTATGTTTTGCTACATAGTCCATTAATTCTGGATCGTCGGCAATCTTAACGCCATGGCCAATACGGGTTGCACCTAGTTCGCGAATAGCTTGCCACACACTCTCTGAACCAGCGGCTTCGCCAGCGTGCACCGTAATAGCAAAACCTGCATCTCGAGCACGTGAAAACTGCTCCACAAATAAATTACCCGGATGACCTAACTCGTCACCCGCCAAATCTACCGCCACGATTTGATCGCGAAACGCCATACAAGCGGCTAATTCATCGCTACAACTTTGCTGACCAAAAGTACGGCTCATAATGCCAATTAAGTTTACTTGCACATCATGCTTTTGCATGCCACGACGTACACCTTCGATAACTGCTTCAACCACCCCTTCTGGATTAAGCTTGTGGCTCATCGCCATATAGCCTGGGCTAAAACGTAATTCGGCATAGTCGATCTGCGCTTTTACTAAATCTTCAACGTTCTCTTCAGCCACCCGCGCACAAGCATCGTAATCACCTAATACATTTACCCCCCAATCTAACTTAGAAAGGAAGGCCACCAAGTTAGGCTCTTGCTTGGTAATTTGCACATGGGGGATTAATTCTTGTAGCGAGTTAGCAGGCAAACTTACGTTAAACTTTCGACCCAATTCCAAAATGGTTTCTGCGCGAATGGTGCCATCTAAGTGGCGGTGTAAATCGGTAATTGGGTATTGTTTTAACATGAAGATTCCTGCATCGTTTTTATAACTTATTTATCGCCTCAGTGTAGTCAGCACAAGGTCGCAAGCCAAATTAGATTAACCGAAATAAGGCCTTCTTTTTCAATAAGTTTAGGGCTTATTTTAATCCTAGCCGAATGTGTTGAAATATCACTAATCAAAGCGATATTTCACCGACTCTGTATTAGTATTTGACTTGGAGTTAACTCCAAGATTTACACTCACGCCTAAGTTATTTGTTTACATTGTAATCAACAAGGCTTTTGAGGAGTCAACATGGAATTGGCACGTTTGGGCAACAGCGATTTAGATATCTCTCGTATTGGTTTAGGCGCTTGGGCAATGGGTGGAAAGTGGCAGTGGGGCTGGGGAGCACAGCAAGATGAAGACTCCATTGCTACCATTCAACACGCCTTGTCATTAGGCATTAATTGGATAGATACAGCGCCCGTTTATGGGCTTGGGCACAGCGAAGAAGTAGTAGGTAAAGCCATTAAAAGCTTGAGTGAAAAACCACTTATCTTTAGCAAATGTGGTTTTAACTGGGATGCACAAAATAATATTGAGCCGTGTCTTAAAGCAGCCAGTGTTAAACAGGAAGTAGAAAACAGCCTAAAACGTCTGCAAGTAGAAACCATCGATTTATACCAAATTCACTGGCCTAACCCAGCCGAGGACATTGAAGAAGCTTGGCAAGCCATGCTTGAGTTAAAACAGCAGGGGAAGATTCGATATTTAGGCGTTTCTAATCACTCCATCGAACAGATGCAAAGCCTACAAAAAATAGCCCCTATTAACAGTATGCAGCCACCCTACAGCCTAATAAACCGAGAATGTGAAACTGAGCTACTGCCCTATTGTCAGCAACACAATGCCGGGGTGATTTGTTACTCACCAATGGGATCTGGCTTACTTACTGGGAAAATGACCGCCCAACGGATCGCTGCAATGGGTGATGATGATTGGCGCAAAAAAGCCGATGACTTCAACGAACCGAAGTTAAGTCATAACTTAAAAATAGTTGCTGCCCTGCAGCAAGTTGCAGAAAAACATCAAGTATCGACAGCAGAAGTTGCGATTGCATGGACCTTAAAGCATCCGGCAGTAACCGGCGCCATTGTTGGCATGCGTAGCCCTGAGCAAGCTGATGGAGTAATAAAAGGTGCCAGCCTTAAACTCGATAAACAAGACATCGCCTTGATTGAATCGGTTTAAAGCGACTTAAGTTTAATGCTTAATTCGCTACCAGTTTGGTAGTGCTCTATTTTCCGCTGTACGTGTTCTAAATTTCGATTTAGGCAGGCTATTTGTTGCTCGGTTTGCTGTTTATGATCTAGCAACAGCTGCAAACGCTGTTGCTCGGTGCTAGGGCCTTCGTCCAGCATATCGCGATATTGCTTAATCGCATCAAGCGACATGCCGGTAGACTTCAAGCAAACAATAAAACGCAGCCATTCTATGTTTTGCGAACTAAAACGGCGATGGCCGCTAGGTGAGCGATTAACCGTAAACAGCAGCCCCTTTTTCTCGTAAAACCGCAAAGTGTCGCTACTTATGCCTGCTAACTCTGCTGCTTGCTTTACGCTAAAGCTACTTGGTGTATTCTCGGCCATCGCTTTCGTCCTTAAGTCACTAATCTAGTCAACTAAATGCCAAAGCGACTCATCGCTGAGGTAGATATTGCAGCAAACGCTCAATGGCTGATTCGATACGCAGCTTTCGTTCGCTAAGTGGAATGTTGGTAGGTGCCATACCTTGGCCTAATACCCGCCAAAATGGGCCAGTATCTTCTGCTTGAAATAGCGCCACCATTATTGAGCCTTTTTGGTAAAGCTCAGGATCTAATGAATCACTAGACATTCCCGCCATCATACCAGCGCGCTCTAATATTTGCTGGTCACTCATTTGCGACTCAAGCGCTGCGCCCACGCCAACTAAAAAGTCGGGTTGCTGCTGCAAAGAGACTTGTTGGTAGCCCTTCTCAGCCATTGTTTTAGCAATACTTTTGCGCAGCTCGCTTAATAGTAGCTCTTCATTCTCGGCCTTCTCTAGATGAGCTTTGCCTAGACTTGGGTGCCAAGCATATCGGCCATTGGAGCTGTTTAAGTACTCAACATCCCCAGTAACAACGGTAGTTGAGCGGGTTTCGGGAGCGCGGGCTTGCTCGACAGGAACGCAAGCAAATAGCAAAGGCAGAAACAAAAACGGCAGCAATTTCAAACGCATATTACAGTTACCTAAAGGCGAATCAAAAAACTCACCCTAGCATAAAATTAACAGCATGTTGCGCTATTCTGCTACCTTAGCGCTAAGCAAGTTTATATTGGTATAGTGCTGCATTATCACCCGAAGCTTTGAAGCCCATTTTAACTAAATACTGCTGGTGACTCGCTACCGCCGTATAGCTAACTAGCTGCTTAACACCTAAGGCTTCAAAAAACCCAGAGCTATGGTAAAGGTAATCGCCGGTTTTAAAGTCGCGATAAGCGGGGAAAACGTAGTCGAGCTTTATTTCAAACTCATGCAATTGCTGTTTGCCCACCAATATGCCTGCAGGCTCACTATTGCGCATGAGTATGTAACAGCCCTGCCCAAGCAAACTATCTGTCGAAAATTGCGGGAAATACTTCTCGATATCAGTTTGATAGTGCTCAATCCAAAAACCAAGTAATGGACTGCTAGCTTCCACTGCCACTAACTTGAATTGATCCTTGCTGCGGTAAATACCCTGCAAGTAATAAACATTGGCAAATACGATAAATAGATTTAACAAGGCAACCGGCATTGCGCCAATAATAAATCCATAAGTTGAAAACAGCGCTGCACCCACCATGTTTAACCAACGCAGTTTTACAATAGAACTCATGGTTAACGAAATGGCCACCACCACCGACGCCAAGTAACCAAACCACTCAATCCAGTCCATAAACTTCTCCTTTTACCTGAGCTTTTAGTGTCGCTCACTTTACGAGCAGCGCTGCCAATAATCTGGTTAGCTCACACAAATTGATAAATAAATTAGACTTTTTTAAGAAAACTCACTGTATTTGTTGAAAAGTAGTGGTAAATAAACACAGACACTTAGAGAAAAGCCGAGTGATAGAAAAGCCAAAAGCTTAAGCGAGCCACAATCGTCTGTAGCTCGTTTAACCTTAGCCTAGAGCCTTAAGGTTGATAGCGCTTTTGGTTATAGCTATTAATGGCTTGTGCTAGGGCTAATGCTCGCTGCGGAGCTTGCTGCTCTACACGTTTTAAGAAGTGATTAAAGCTTTCTCCTTTGTCACGAACTACGCCCCGCCTGGCTAATAGCCAACACTGCCATTTAAGTGCGATAACTTGTTTATTAGGCAGGCGCCATTGCCAAGGTTTAGCCATGAGTAAAACAGTGGCGAATAAACCCAGCAAAATCATTCCCGCTGTTAACATTAGCAAAGAGCTGCCCGGCAACCATGCCAGCAATTGCGAAAACAAATTTAGCTGTCGTTTGTGGTCAAAATTAAGCACCCACTTAGCCCACCAGTAATCGGCTTGAGCAAGCCATAAGCGCATTTGATTAAAGCCTTGGGTGTACCAAATCTTTTGGCTCCAAGCGCTGATACTTTGCCATTGCTCTGCAGTAGCTTGGCTTTGCTGAAGGTTATTTTCTACCCGGTCGGGTGCGATCCAAGCGGTGGGGTCAAGCCGCACCCAACGCTCACCATCCCAATACTCCATCCAAGCATGTGCATCGTAGTTACGCACTGCTAGTAAGCTGTCTTGTTGCTCCCACTCTCCACCTAAAAAGCCGGTTACCATACGAGCAGGTATCCCCTGCAAACGTGCCAGTATCACCACGCTTTGCGCATAATGAACACAAAAGCCGCTTTGCTGATCTAATAAAAAACGCTCGACGCCTAACAGCCCTGGGTAAGCCGGCGGACTGAGGGTATACCTAAACTGCTGACTTAAGAACCACTGCTGCACGCTTGCCATCACTTGCTTTGGGTAATCAGGTGTTCGAGGGCTTAAACCGGACCCCAAATACTCACTAAGCTCGCTAACTTTGGGTGTGATGTTTTGCGGTAAACGGGTAAGAAAGTGCAAATAAGCGGGTGGAACCGCGCTGCTGGTAGGCGGCTCTAATTGACTAAAATTTAGAATTTGTCGTGGAAAGCTCTCACCTTCGCGCAGCCAGCTACCATCGGCCACATAGTTAGCGCCACCACCACGAACTTGGCTAGGATTTAAAGTGGCTAACCACGCTTGGCTGGCGGGTTCTAACAAGAGTTGATACTGGTTAATAGCACTTGAGCTATCGGGAGCTTGTTTCTGTTGGGCTATCTGGCTGCGAGTCCATTGCTCACCATCAAACTCATCTAAAACCATGGCTCGCCAATACAGTTCATCGGGTTCTGGCGCGCGACTAAACTCCGCCCGAAACATTAACTTATCTGAGCGAATCAATTGGCTGATATCGCCTGGACGAACCACGTCAGACAAACCGGTTTGCGCGCTGCTCGGGGTAGGCATTTTCCACAAAGGCGCTAAGCGTGGAGCAACAATAAATAGCGCGATAGCTAGGGGAGCAATAGCCAATAACCATAAACCCAACCGCTTAGCCCAGTTAAAGCTTATTTTCACATCTAAGCTAAGCAACAGTAATAAGTGTAAGAATGCCACTATTGCAGCCAATAATGCAGCTAAGGGTTGGCTAGAAAAAACCAGTGAAAATGCCACCAAAAATAAGCCCGTAAGGCTAAACATTTCCACATCACGCCGCTTATGCAGCTCAATATACTTTAAGCTATAGCCAAGCATTACCAGGCTCACCAGCTTATCAAACAGCTCAAAGGAGCGCGCTAGCCAAAGCACCAGTGCAATAAGTAGCACTAAGCTTAGCTTTACCCAGCGTGGTTTAGGTAAAGTGGCTAAGCCTTGCATCACCCGCAAGCGCCACCACCCCGCAGCCAAGCCTACAAGCAGTAGCAGCCAAGGCACTTGTTGCAGCAATAACAAAGCTGTTGCCGAATAGCACAACAACGACATGCGAATATGCGAACTGTTGAGACTATTCATCACTGCTCGGGGCCTCTGCCAGTAACCTTAAACCCGCTTTTAGCTGCTGATGACCACTGCCACTAGCCAGTTGCTTTGCACCAACTTGTAAGCTAAAACTCTGTTGCTGTTGCGCCAACTGACGCAACCAAAAAGCCAATACCGAAAGAGTTTGTTCATAGTTTAAACCGCTATGCCTGCGGTCACTAAGGTGTAAATCAATACTAGGGTTGCCAGTAAATGCCTTAGTCTGTAAACCACGCCCCGCAGCAAACTGCTTCCAAGCCAATAAGCTTTTTCGCTCGCCGCTACGGTAAGCCTTAAGGCCCGCAAACTCACTTTGTAGCTGACTATCACTAGCAGCACGCTCAACATCATGGGCTTCTACCCATTCCTGAGAAGGGCAAGCAAAACCGGCCAGCGGTGCAGGATAAGCCAGCAACTCACAATTAAAATCAGCCACGGTCCAACATCTAAATAAGCCTAGAGGAAATACACTGGAGAGGCTGATGCGAGGCAGTAATTGGCGCCCGCGCTGCTTTACCTCTAGATCTAAAGCTAACTGACCATCGAGCTGTTCATAGGCTTGCTTGCCTGGCCAGCTTTTTATTTCGGCCGCTAAGGCATGCGGCTGTTTGTGATTAACGATGTTGAGTAATAAACGCAGCGGTTTGTCGCATTGCCCTTCGGGCCGTTGCAATAAACTTACGGTATTTCCCGATAAGTTCTGATGACACAGCACCAAGCACACTAACCAAAGCGCCAACAACCATAAGCCTAAGGCAATAATTAAGTTGTTTTGGTAATTGCTGCCCATCATCAACATCACCACTAAGGCGACTAAAAAGCCCCAGCCAAAGCGAGTAGGTAAAATGAACAGGTTTTTGCGAGTTAAACGCAAACTGCCACTGCTAGGTACACGTTTAGCTAGCCAAGCAGCGCTACGAACACCTTTCCATTGTTTAAACGCCTCTAGCAGTGTGAACTTCATATCTAGGTTAAATCGCTGTAAGGGTCTACTTCAGCCAAAATTTGTTTTGCATAGGCTTCACCGCTATCTCCTCGGCCCAAGCGGTGAGCACTTACCGCGCTAAATACCGCTTGTACATCTTCTGGAGAAACATGCTGCTTATTATGAACAAAGGCCCACGCCTTGGCGCAAGCAAGTAAGGTTAAGCTGCAACGCGGCGACAAAGGACTAGCCCCTTCCAGCACTCGGCTGCAGTGCACCAAACGCAATAAATAATCTAACAAAGCATCGCTGCAATGCAGAGCGTTCACTTGCTGTTGCAACTCCAACAGTTGCTCTACCGAAAGCGCTGCTAAAGATTGGCTGGTTTGCTTGCCTCGTTTAAGCATTGCCATTTCAGAATCTAAATCAGGAAAGCCAATGCTTAAACGCATCGCAAAGCGATCTAACTGAGACTCGGGTAAGTCGAAGGTGCCAAGCTGCTCGCGCGGGTTTTGGGTGGCAATAACAAAGAACGGCGCTTTTAAAGGATAGCTCTCACCGTCGGTACTCACTTGTTGCTCTTCCATGGCTTCGAGCAAAGCACTTTGGGTGCGAGGGCTGGCGCGATTAAGCTCATCAGCCAAGACTAGATGGTGAAAAATAGGCCCAGGGTGAAACTTAAACTGCTGAGTAGGCGGTTCAAATACCGACACACCGATAATATCAGCAGGCAATAAATCGCTAGTAAATTGAATTCGCTGAAAACTTAAACCAAAACCAGCAGCAAGCCATTTAGCTAAACTGGTTTTCCCAGCACCCGGCAGATCTTCAATCAGCAAATGGCCAGAGGCCAACAGACAACTCAAGGCCAAACGCACCGCTTGGGGCTTGCCCAGCAATTGTTGCTCAAGATAGTCGCAAATTGGTGCAAGTTGAGGATGTATCTGATTCATATAAGTAAACAGCTAGGTTTGAATGCTTTAAGCATACAAAGCTTTTAGCCATTTGGGCAGCATTAGTATTGCCACCTTATCGACATTTTTAGAATCTAACCACGAATTATTACTAAGCTAGTTACAACAAATGTCAGCTTAGATTAGTTGATGGCTTGAAACAGCAGGAACTCTATTTATCAGCAAGCAATAAACAGACACCTGTTTAGCTAAGATCTATACATCCTAAGACCTAAATAAAGAACTATTACTGATACAGAGTAGGTATATGTTTTAGCAATAGCTCTTATCTCTAGACGATTCACTGGCGGGTTAGTTAGGCGGCTACAGGTTCACGTTTGCAGTACTTAACAATACCTACCACTGACGCACCAATCCAGAATAGCTCAATAACAAAGCTAGCTAGGTTAAAATTAATGCACAAACTAATTAGCAGTAAAATAGCACCGCTTAAGTTCATTAGGTTATAGGTAAGTTGTTTGGGATTTAAACGCTCTAACTGTAAAAGAAAAAACGAACCTACCACTAAGGCAGTACCAAGTAGTCCAACGATATCGGCAAAAATACTTTGCATAAAATTCTCATTAACAAGCAAAAATGTTCGTCCAAATTGCTGGCCCAATCCTTGGGGTGGACGTTCTCAACTGTTTAACAGCACTCCATGAGACAGCTTGTTAGTGGCATATAAAAATGCGGGCGTAATCTACCAGAAAACGCCCGCCGATGCATGAGGATTTTTTAAACAATTTAACGGAAGAATTATTCCGTTAATTAACTAATTGAAAAATCTAATTTTTAGCTTTTCTAAAGCGGCGTAACACCAGCAAAGCAATTAAACCTAGACCGCCAGCAGCCCCTCCACCACCAGAGCTAGGCCGAGGAACAGCAGCTAGTTGTGAACACAAACTTGGGTCTGCTCGCTCTGCTTCACTGGCTTGGATTACTTGGTTAATCCAGCCTGACAATTTGCCAACATCTACGTAAACCCCAGGCGCATTAGCACAACTGCGTGTCCCCCAGCTAACAATGCCTGCCAGCTTGTATTGGGTCCCCTCATCAATAAACAATGGACCACCACTGTCGCCAGAACATGAATCGGCTATATCACTATCCGCACAAAACATTTGCTCACTTAACCACTCCGCACCATAAAACTGGCTACATTCTGAGGCCGATGTTAAAAAGAGATCGGCTTGTTGAAGCTCATCAAGATACTCGGGGTTATCAGCATCATTGTTTACTCTGCCGTAACCAATTACTCGCACGCCAAAACCAGGAGAGTATTGGTCAAAAATAGCACTTTGATTAATCGTTATTGGCGTAATAGAAGTAGCGTCAGCTAAACGTATCAACACCAGATCATAGTCTCCAATAACCTTGCCTTCCTCAGTGTTGTCAAAATCAACGTAATCTGGATGTTGGCATACCTCTGCCATCGACAAACCGTCATCATAAGAATAATTGAATTCATCTTCGCCAATAAAAGCGATGATATCTTCAGCTTGAGTATGCTGCCCTTCTTCATATTGATCGAAAGTACAATGCGCAGCACTTAACAGCCATTGCTCATTAATTAACACACCACCACAGTGGCTGCTACCCGCTTTAAGTTGAGCCATCCACGGATAAGCACCTTTAGGGGCATCTTCTCCCCCTACGACATAGGGAACGGCTAGATCGGAGCTTGCAAAAGAAGCGCCTGAGAACAGGGTTAGCGCGAGTAAACCACCCGCGGCTTTACGGCTTATTAGCATCAATACATCCTTGTTTTTACTACTATGAGTTGCGCTACCTTCACATTAAATATTATTTTAATCAATAGAGATAGATCAATGTAGCTTATCTTTTATCTGCTAGGACTTAGTAGGCCAGCTTAAGGATGTTTGAGTCGTTACCAACTGCTGCAAGGTTTCACTTAACAAACTCACTGTATCTAACAAGCTGTCTGCCACTTGCCCAATCTCCGCCAGCAAACGCTCTACATTTTCAGTCAGCTTGTCTGGGCAAATATTGCAGTGTAGTTCAGCGTACTCAAGCATTCGCTTTTCACCAGGGTGAGGCAGCGCATTAACGGCAAAAAGAATGTCAAAATAACTGGCTAAAAACTCTGCACAACGGTGATTTAAACTAACGCGGTCTTGGCGTTTTAAGGCCTTGGCTAATTGGAAGTAGTAAGCGGGCATTAGTGTTGTAAGCAAAGGCGCATTTTTATTTACTACTGCTTGTTGCAGTGCGCTGGGATAAGCCACATCAAAACGTTGCTGTAAGCGCCTGGCTTGACCAGTAGCGTCATAGAGAATTTTTGAATCGAGTAAATTTGCCCAAAAGCAGGTGCTGTAGCCTACTTTCGCTTGATGGCGCTCCACTAAGTAATGCAGCTCATTTTCCAAGAAGGAAAAGTCTCGATAGATGAGTTCAATCTCTATTCCGTCGAGCAATACACCATCGTCTTCGGTTTCCCAAAACTGATTATTTAACTCAAGATACTGACAATGTTTTGCCACCAGCTCCTGTCGTGTTTCAGCCGCCAAGGGAGCGTTTAAATAAACATACACATCGTAGTCAGAATAGCTATCAGAAAGGCCGCTAGCTCTTGAGCCCGCCAGTAAAATGGCATCAACTTGTGCAAGCGCCGAAAGCTCATCAACTAGCGCTAAGAAGTGGATAGATTCAGACATATTTAACATTCCCTGTTGTTTATCAAGCTAGCTTAATAAAAAACCCTGTTAAATATAGGGGCACTTTATAGAAAAGCGCTTTCAAGCACTAAATCACTATTTGGCTTCTTTTTCTTCGTCTTTTAAGAAGCGAATATCGCTAAAGCCCAAACGCTGGAACTCTTTTGCTCGGTATTCTTTCAAGGTAGCTTTATCTCTGGTAGACATAGCCAGCTGTTTCTCCATTTGCAAAAAGGAAGAAATATCAACACCTTCAGCCACAGCAACTGCTTCATGTGCATCATGAAACTTGTCAAAAGAAAAATTAATGACTTTGGTTTGACGTTTATATTTGTAAGTTATTTGGCGTGCCATCATGCCCTCTACGCGCGCTAAAATTTGGCTAGATAATAGCGTAAAGCCATAGCGAATGCCGAGCTTTATCCATTTCATAAATAGCTTTTATAGAGAAATCAAATACTAACAAGCTGCTTTATTCTTCACTCACCAGATAAAGCATCAAGCAAACATCAAACTTGCGGATAAATCCCGAAGCTTAGATTCGGTATTACTGAGGCTACCTTTGGTAAATATGGGTGTATATTTAGCCCCTACTTATTTTTAGTAATTACTAAAAATAAAGGCGTCAGAAAGGCGTTTCGCAAGGATCGCGTTCTAGTTAGCATCCGCCAACTATACCAATGCAGGGAGCTCTCGGCTCTTTCGGCAACTTGTTCCGCACCATTGTATAGTTTGAGGATAGTTTCATGTTTTCCACCCGTCTTCGTATGCTTGTGACTGCCGCAGCATTAGTTTTGCTCAGTGCGTGCAACTCTTCTACCGAGTCTGCCGCCCAGATACCCGCCAGCTTAGTTAACACTGAATTGGCACAAAACCTTCAATACGCGCCTTCCCAGCAATTTGTTGGTCGCATTGAGGCTTATCAAGATGTAGATATTCGCGCACAAGTAAGTGGTTACTTGGTAAAACGCCACTTTGAAGATGGCCAGATGGTAAAACGCGGACAACTACTTTATGAAATTGACCCTACCCGCTACCAAGCCGCAGTTGCTCAAGCCAAAGCCTCACTGGCAAAAGCTAAGGCAGCACTAACCAATGCCGAGATAAACTGGCAACGTGGCGAACGTTTATTGCCAAAGAATAATATTAGCCGCTCAGAGTTTGATCGCTTAACCGCAGAAAAGCTCTCTGCCGAAGCTCAGTTAGAAGCTGCAGAAGCAGAACTTAACGCCAGCTTAGTCGATTTAAAACACACCAGTATTGTTGCCCCTTTTGATGGGCGAATTGGCCAAAGTGAAGTAAGTAAAGGTGACTTAATCACTATGACTAGCGGCGCGTTAACTAACCTTGTGAGCTTAAATCCAATTCGTGCCAGTTTTCGTGTTTCGGAGCGTGAGCGTCTAGCAATGGGGCTTGATCATGTAGACGCTCACTCAAGCGCACAAACCGACGATACCATCGTTGATTTGGTGATTAGCGATAACCGTAGTTACCCCAATAAAGGCCGTTTAGATTTCATCGACAACCGAATCAATTTACAAACCGGTACCATCAATATCAGTGCTCAATTCGACAACCCACAACAGCAGCTTTTGCCCGGCCAGTATGTAGAAATAGGCCTTACCAGCACCGCATTAGTTGAAGCAACAGTGATTCCTCGTCGCGCAGTACAAAGTGATTTAGAGGGAGAATTTGTCATGCTAGTGGGCGAAGACAACAAGGCAGAGCGTCGTAATGTCACCATTGGCCCAGTGCTAGAGCAAGGCGTTGTGATACATAAAGGTTTGCAAGGTAGCGAGCAGGTTATCACTGCTGGCTTACAACGTGTACGCCATGGTCACCCAGTGCAAGTTGTTGAAAAGCAGCAAGGATAAGGTAATTAGTCACTATGCTTAGTCGCTTTTTTATTCAAAGGCCAAAGTTTGCTTTGGTAATTTCTATCTTATTGTCATTGGCTGGGGCTATCGCCCTAATGGTTTTGCCAGTGGCCGAATATCCTCAAATTAGCCCGCCTTCGGTAAGTGTTTCCGCTTACTACACTGGTGCCAGCGCCGAAACAGTAGAAGAAGCCGTCGCCGAAGTGATTGAGAGCTCGGTGAATGGCGTGGAAGACATGTTATACATGAACTCCAAAAGCGCTAACGATGGCTCTTATTCACTAACGGTAACCTTTGATATTGGTACCGACCCCGACATGGCACAAATTAATGTGCAAAACCGGGTTACTCAAATTGAATCTAAGTTGCCGCCAGAAGTGCGCCAAGTGGGTGTAACCGTACGTAAACGTTCACCAGACTTATTAATGGTGCTTAACTTTTATTCTCCAGACGGGCACTACGACGATACCTTCTTAAACAACTACGTCACGCTAAACATTGAAGACCAACTCGCTCGTGTAAAAGGCATTAGTGACGTACGAGTAATTAGCTCAGCTGAATACTCGATGCGAGTTTGGTTAGATCCTTTAAAGCTTGCCAACCTTAACTTAACCACCAGTGACATTCGCGCCAGTTTAGCTGAGCAAAACGTGCAAGTGGCTGTGGGTTCTATTGGTGCACCGCCCTACCAAGCTAACAACGACGTGCAGTTTAGTCTGCTCACCAAAGGCCGCTTAGATACAGTAGAAGACTTTGAAAACATTCTACTGGTCGCTAATGCCGATGGCTCAAAAATATATTTGAAAGACGTAGCTCGGGTAGAGTTAGGCAAACGTGGTTATGCCGCCTTTGGCGAGTTTAGGGACCAGCCTTCGGTATCAGTAATTCTATCCTTGCAAACTGGCGCTAACGCTTTAGAAAGTGGCGAAGCGGTAATGGCTTTAATGGGCCAACTTAAAGCCAATATGCCAGAGAAAATGGATTACGAAATTGCCTACGACACCACCTTATTTGTGGAAGAGTCGGTCAAAGGCGTAATCAAAACCCTAATTGAAGCTATTTTGCTGGTAATTTTAGTTACCTACCTATTCTTAGGAAGTTGGCGTTCTACGCTAATACCGGTAGTGGCTATTCCTGTATCGCTAATCGGCACCTTTGCCATTATGTTGGCAACCGGCTTTACGATTAACACCATTACCTTATTTGGCTTAATTTTAGCTATTGGTATTGTAGTGGATGACGCGATTCTGGTAATTGAAAACGTCGACAGTAAACTGTCGGCCCACCCAGAACTCACCCCACGCCAAGCCACCTTAAAAGCCATGCGCGAAGTAACTGGGCCGATTATCTCCTCCACCTTGGTATTGCTAGCGGTGTTCTTACCGGTTGCTATGCTGCCAGGAATTACCGGGGTAATGTATCGCCAATTTGCCATTACCATTTGTATCTCGGTGGTTATTTCCTCAATCAACGCCTTAACCCTTTCACCGGCGATTTGTTCGTTAGTATTAAAGCGAGGTAAGCAAAAACAAGCGCGTTGGTTTGCGCTGTTTAACCGAGGTTTAGTGGCAATTACCACCCGCTACGGGCAAGCTGCCGGCATGTTGGTAAGGCGCAGTGCAGCATTAGTGGTATTCTTCTGCTTGGCCATTGCTGCTGTAGCATGGATGAACCACAACACGTCTAAAGCGTTTGTACCGCAAGAAGATAAAGGCGTATTACTGGTTAACGTGCAGCTGCCCGACTCAGCTTCACTTAGCCGCACAGCGGAGGTATCTCAGCGCCTCAATGACATTATCCTTGAAGAACCTGGCGTAGAAGCAGTGAGTTTAGCTAACGGCTACGGTTTATTAGCTGGGGCTATTCAGTCAAATGCTGCCACCATGTTTGTAAAACTAAAACACTGGGACGAGCGCAATGCCTTGCTGGGCGATCACAGCTCTTTTGCCATTAGCCAGCGTATTAATGAACAAGCCTATGGGCGAATTCAAGATGCAATGATTTTCGCCTTTGGCCCTCCAGCTGTTCCTGGCATGGGCACCGCTTCGGGCTTTGAGTTTGTGCTGCAAGATGGCTTAGGTCGCTCGCGCAGCGACCTTGCACAGGTGATGCAAGACATCACTATTAAGGCCAATGCCGCACCAGAAATTGGCAGTGCTTTTAGTACTTTCCGAGCCGATGTTCCACATTTTTATGTAGACATCGACCGCAGCAAAGCTAAACAGCTTGGCGTGCCACTGGGGGATTTGTTTACAACTTTACAAGCCAACCTTGGCTCGTTATATGTGAACGATTTTACCCTTTACGGTAAAAACTTCCGAGTCACCATGCAGGCAGAAGATGAATACCGCAGTCGCCTAGATAACCTTGGTCAGTTTCATGTTCGTAGCATCAGCGGCGACATGGTCCCATTAAGTACCTTAGTCAGTATTGAGCAACAGTTTGCGCCCGACGTCGCCTGGCGTTACAACCTGTACCGCAGCGCAGTATTGCAAGGCCAACCAGCGCCGGGTTACTCATCTGGTGACGCCATTGCAGCAATGGAACGAATAGCTGCTGAAGAGCTGCCAAATGGTTACCAATATGAATGGACAGGCATGGCTTACCAAGAGATCCAAGCGGGTAACATGGCCATATACGCCTTTGCCCTAGCGCTGCTATTCATCTACCTATTTATGGTGGCACAATACGAAAGCTGGACAATTCCACTTGCCATTATCCTGGTAGTGCCGGTAGCTACTTTAGGTTCTTTTGTTGCGTTAGCCATTGCTGGTTTGCCAATGAACTTATATGCGCAAATAGGCTTAGTACTGCTGATTGCCCTGGCCGCCAAAAATGCCATTTTGATTGTTGAGTTTGCTCGTATGCAACGTGAAGACAAAGACATGCCCATCAATCAAGCGGCGGTAACCGGAGGCACCTTGCGCTTTAGAGCGGTTAACATGACCTCTTGGTCGTTTATCTTTGGCATGATCCCACTGGTATTAGCGAATGGCGCAGGCCATATTAGCCAAAACTCTTTGGGAATATCGCTAGTGGGTGGATTGCTGTGTGTATTACTAGTAGGCACCTTCTTAATACCTGGTTTCTACGCGATGATTCAGCGTCGCAGAGAAGTCCATCATGGTGGCTCAACTAAGCTAGAAGAAATAGAAGAGGTTTAAGCCTTCGCTATTTACCTCACTAAAAAGCAAGCCTTAGGGCTTGCTTTTTTATTGGCAAGATAACCGCTAAAAGTCGTCTCGGTTGCGCCTAATAGCCCGATTAATTTCATCTAAATGCTCTAAGCAGGGAGAAGATTTAGACATCACCATATAGATGCTCTGCTCACTAATACTAGGCTGCATATCCACCAATACATCGGCATATTCTGTATCAGCAATTTTTAGCCTGCCCCCATGGGTGGCATATAGCAAATAGTCAGCTCTTTTTAAGGCAATCAGCTTAATCGCTCTATCTAGGTCATCCATTGTAGAAATAGTAAGATTTTGCTTGGCATAGCTATCAAACTGGTCACCAAAGCTACTGCCCAGCATTTGTATACCACGCTTGCCCTGTAAGCTTTCTAAGCCCCTAAAAGCAGCACTTTGATCTTCATGAATAAAGGCAGTGCTGTACTCCACGCCTACCGCTTCGCTAAATACAAACTTACTACCGCGCTGTTGATTATAGAAAGCAGCAATAACCACATCTAAATCACCCGTTTCCAACTGCAAAAACTGCCGCTTCCAAGGCACCATTGCTTGATATTCAACATCAATGCCTACCTCGGCAAAAACGCGATTTGCCAAGTCGACCGCTAAGCCTTGCAAGGGAGCTTGAGCATTAACTCTGTATGACACGTCAAACCAATTATGCTCGCCATTCACGCGAATCTGTTCGCAGGTGGCTTGCACCGTTGCGCACAATAAGCTGCTAAAAATCAATGTGAGTAGTCGTAACACTGGCGGTTCCTTTTGCCGTTCCTTGTATAACATTAGTAAAAACAAGGCTACATTCAAGAGTATTTAGATGATAGAAATATCAAATATAATTAGCAATAATAAGATTGCTTAAACCTATACACGCCAATCTAAAACCTCGCGGCCTTCAAACAATTCTGACATTTATCTGCATATTATCCACAAAACTGGTTACTTGAAGAAAACGGCTAATGATTTAGCTCAACGATTCACAAAAATACGCTAGGGTTTATTATCGCAATCAGCTAATCTTGCGGGCAAAAATAGATAAGCCCCAAACAGCATATTATCTGCTTGGTAAAACCGCTTGGTTCGCCAAACAGGACTTTTCGTGCTAACTAGTGGGTGAGGATAGAATATGAATTCATCAGACCAACCTTGGTTAAAAAGCTACCCAGACGATGTGCCCGCAGAAATAAGCACAGAGCAATTTGAGAATTTGCTGGAATTGTTTGAGCACAGCTGTAAGCAATTTCCCAAACAAACCGCCTTTATCAATATGGGTAAAAGCCTCACCTATCAAGAGCTAGACCAAAAATCGCTGGCCTTTGCCGCCTATTTACAACAAGAGCTAGGCATGCAAGCTGGCGAGCGTATCGCCTTAATGATGCCCAACGTGTTGCAATACCCCATTGCACTTTATGGCGCCTTGCGAGCAGGCTTAGTGGTAGTCAATGTGAATCCGCTGTATACGCCACGCGAATTAAAGCACCAGCTTTGCGACTCAGAAGCTAGCGCAATTGTGGCCGTAACCAACTTTGGTAACAGCCTGCAGCAAGTGATTAAAGATACCCAAGTTAAACACGTTATTCTTACCAGTATTGGCGACCAATTAGCCGTGCACAAACGCACGCTAGTTAACTTTGTGGTTAAGTACGTTAAAAAAATGGTGCCTAAGTACAACTTGCCAGGTGCGATTTCAATGCGCCGCGCCTTAACTCAGGGCAAAACCATGGCTTATCAAAAGCCGCAGCTTAGCGGCGATGATATTGCTTATTTGCAATATACCGGCGGCACAACTGGTGTGGCGAAAGGGGCGATGTTAACTCACCGCAACGTACTAGCTAACGTGATTCAGGTTTACTATCACTTTGCCCCACGCACCTTATTAGACCAAGAACACGCGGTAACGCCCCTACCGCTTTACCACATCTTCGCCAACACCGTGAGCATGATGTTCATCTTGTATATTGGTGGCAAAAACTTATTAATTACTAATCCACGTGATCTTAATAGCTTTGTAAACGATCTTCGTAAGTACCCGTTCACCATGATTTTTGGCTTAAACACACTGTTTAACGGTTTGCTTAATCATGCCGGGTTTAGGCAGCTAGATTTCTCTAGGGCTCGCTTTACAATTGCCGGCGGCATGGCTACTCAAAAGCACATTGCCGAGCAATGGCAAGAGCTTACCCAAATGCCAATTATTGAGGGTTATGGGCTTACCG
This sequence comes from Agarivorans aestuarii, assembly GCF_019670125.1. NCBI lineage: Bacteria > Pseudomonadati > Pseudomonadota > Gammaproteobacteria > Alteromonadales > Alteromonadaceae > Agarivorans > Agarivorans aestuarii. The sequence goes on along the minus strand of NZ_AP023033.1, from coordinate 1,048,848 downwards.
AATGTTCGCCAGTTGTGGCTGCAGGAACCCACCAACAACAAGCCTTTATCCCCTCTATTGGGGTACCGATGCCTAGCACCCAAATTCGAGTGGTAGATGAAGAAGGTAACGAGCTAGATGTGGGCGGTGTCGGTGAGCTACAAATAAAAGGCCCGCAAGTTATGCAGGGCTACTGGAAACAACCTGAAGAAACCGCCAACGTTATCACCAAAGACGGGTGGATTAAGTCTGGCGATATTGGTCGCATGGACGAACAAGGCTACTTCTTTATTGAAGACCGTAAAAAAGACATGATCTTGGTGTCAGGTTTTAATGTCTTTCCTAGCGAGATTGAGGAAGTTGCAACGCTACATCCATCCATTGTTGAGGCTGCAGCAGTTGGCGTTCCAGACGATGTGAGTGGCGAACGCATTCGCTTGTTTGTTGTGTGTAATGCGCGAGTTGGCCGAGAAGAAATTAAAAAGCACTGCCGCAAACACCTTACCGGTTACAAAATGCCAAAAGACATTGTTTACCGTGAAGAGCTACCTAAAACCAATGTAGGTAAAATTTTACGTCGCGAGTTACGCTAACAAAAAGGGCGCAGCTAAGCTGCGCCAAAATTCCAAGATTAGGCTCTGTCCCTATCGCCCATTAAAAGTGGTAATAATTACCACCACGCGTCGAACATCATGCCTACGTTAGTAGCCGGTGTTGTTTTATCACCCACTTTCACTTCACCATGAGTTACAAAGAATCGAATCTCTGGGCGCGACCATAAGAAGCTTCCCATCGACATGTTTTGCTGAATACTGACTTTCCAAGCACTCTCGTCTTGGTTATCGTTGAAATCTACACTGTCGTAACCAAACTCAAACGACGTAGAGTGGATATCAGACCAACGGTAATGAGGTTTAATAACAAACTGATTCCAGGTGCTTTCATCGTTGTTTTCTAAATCAGATTGTTCAAAGCTGTAACCGTAATCAATAGCAAACGAATCACTTAAACCTAAGTTACCAAACCAGTAAAATGCTGTTGAATTAATGTCGCCTTTAATTTGGCCGGCGTCCAACAAGTTGTTATCGCTCACATTGTCGTTGTAACGAATAGCAAATTCGTTAGTACCCATGCTCCAACCCACTTTATAGAAAGCCGCTGCTTGAAGTGAGGTTACGTGTTTTGGATCATGCTCATCAGATTGGTCACCAAAACCATAGTTAAAGTTAAAACCTATGCTACCTGAGCCTACTTCGATGCTGTGTAGCTTTGAGGTTACCGCGTAACGGCCGTTATTGCCGTTGTCGCCAGATACCACTGCCAAATCAAATTTAGCCATACCAAAATCCATGTTGTCGAAACCACCACCGGCACCGTCATTCATGAAATAGAAGTAATCATTTAAGCCAAACTGAGCTCGCCCATTAAAGCGTTTACCGGCCCACACATACATATCTTTCTGGCTTTCAAACAAGTTTGAACCACCCGCAAAAGCCTGAGCCATTCTTAAATTGTAGGTTGTACTATCATTGTGATCACGCTGCCAGCCATAGCCGTCGTCCGCCATAAAGTAGATATCCCAATCACCCGCATTTTCACTCTTTTGGTGATAATTAATACCTAACTCCATACCGGTACCTTCGTTACCAATACGACCAGGTTGTTGCGGGCTGCTTGGAGCTTTAATAATTGCAATACCATTTCGTACCGCGTTATAAGCTTGAGCTTCATGTTCACTATTATTTTTTTCTGTATTAAAACCCGCAACCATGCGGGCGTAGCCGTTGTAACTTAGGCCTTCTTCCTTCGCAAAAGCAGAACCACTAAATGCCATACCGGCACTCATCATCGCAACTGTAAGCGCTTTCATATTCATGTTTACAACTCCATGGAATAAATTTTTTTTATTAGTTTATCCGGCGAGTGAACCTCACCTTCGAGCCTGAGTATAATTTTGAGAGTCAAATTAAATTGAGACAAATATCACGCACAAGCAGAATAAAATAACTACAGATCACAAAAACAAAAGCTTTTACTGCGATTTAAATGTTAGCGATAAATTAAGATAATTAAGGATAAAATATCATTAAACGATTAAAAATTAGATCGAAATACACATAAACATCAAAATATAGAGATAAAAATTTAATGCAAAAAAATAAAAGCAAAGGCGGCGTTTAATAAAATCAGCATAAAACTCTAAACGGGAATATTGTGATTTAGATATAGAGGCGTTAACTAAAGTAGAAATTGGTATTACTAGGCGGGAATTTACTAAAGGCTTACAAACAAAATAAAGGGCGCAAACAACGCCCCTTTGATTATGCACAGCCTCAACCAGTGAAGCTATAACTCATGAGTAAAACGCTTTACCACCAAGACTCAAACATAGCACCTAAAGCCAAAGTATCTTGCTTGGCTTCGATAGCTTCATTACTTCGAACTTGATTGTCCGCTTGGCCGGTTGTGGCATAGAAACGTAACATTGGACGAGCGTTACCAAAGGCATTAATGGTTACGTTTTGCGATAGAGTCACTTTCCAAGCCGTGTTTTTACCGCCTTGATCGTAATCCACTACCGAGTAACCAGCCTCTAACCACGTAGAGTGTGTATCGTTCCAGTTATACATAGGTCGAACAATAGCACTGTAGTTGGTGCGGTCATCTTCCGACGAGTTCGCATCGTAGTTGTGGTAAGCACCGAGATACTCAAGGGCGACTTGCTCACTAAAATTAACCGCGCCTTCTAAGCTTAAATACAGCGTGGTTAAATCTTCAGTTTTATTAAATACGCTGGTGTCTGCATTATCTGCATAGCGCGCAATAAACTGATTACGACCTTTAGACCAATTTTGGTCAATCACCGCAGCTAGGTGGTAGGCATTAATCTTGTCTTTATTTTCTATTACGCCATTGTCATCATATTGATCACTTTCAAAGCCATAGTTAAATAGAAAGCTCAAGGCAACAGAGTCGGCGAGTTGCAGGGCATGCAGCTTAGACGTTAAGGCATAGTTACCGTTGTCTCCCGGCCCATCAACCTGGCCAACTACCGAGAAATCTAACTTGGCCATATCACCTAGTTCAAGGTTATAAATACCACCACCTTGACCATCGTGACTCATCCAAAAGTAATCATTTAAACCCTGTTGTGGACGTTGGTGGAAATCTCGACCCGCCCAAATATACGCATTAGGCTGGGATGCAAAAATATTGGTGGCGCCGGCGTAGAATTTTTTAAGAGCAATATCGCCATACTCACTAATTTCTTCGCCACTTTCGAGCTCAGACTCATACTTCCACCAGTTTTCTAGCATCAGCACTACATCCCAAATAGCACCACTTTCACTTTGAAATGCTTTAGCAAATTGGAATTCACCACCATTGGTTTCGTTACCTAAACGACCAACAGCACGGCCTGCAAGCTCACCTTCAGCTTGAACATACTTTTGAAAGTCATCTGAATAATGTAAGCCGTATCGGGCATATCCTGAAAAGATAATGCCTTCTTCAACAACAAATTCAGGGTCTAAAACCACTGGCTGAGAATCTTTAATCTGTTGAAATTGTTCAGAATTAACCTCGTCTTCTGCAGCGCTAACGAGGGGGGAACAAGTAAGTGCGATTGCCACAGCGTATGTAAGCGCTTTCACTTTCATTAAAAAACTCCTGGAATAGTAATTATTTTATGTTTTTATTCTGCCCGAATGGATTTATCTCTAGGCGAAAAGAATATAACTCCAAATAAACCTAATTATTGAGAGCGATATCACGCATGAAAACCTTACCAAAGATTCAGATCACAAAAATAGCAGCAATAACTGTAAAAAATATAATCAAGATAAAATGGTAATATTGAAGATAAAAATCACAAATAAACTTAAATTTAAGAAATTAGTTTCAAAAATCGCACAATAAACAGCATAAAGAAAATCAACGAAAAATTAATTTGAACAATATTTGCTTGTTGTAAAGTGCAATTAGATAAACTTAAGCCCGCCACTCTACACTACTGATTTTATTAGCAATAAATATCAATACGCCCTGTTATAACCTAGATCACAAAAACTATTTACTATAAGACGATTAGTGTTTTTGGTAATCATATGAAAGCGCTTTAATCTGATTTAATAACACAGACTTAAAGCAAATGACTGGTTGCTCCCCTGCGTTGTTAGCGCTAACAGACATCAAGGATTATTTATGCGTGTACTACCATTAGCACTACTTTCTACAGCTATAAGCATTGGCCTAAGCGCTTGTGGAGGCTCAAGTTCTGATTCAGGAGAACCCATCGAGGTACCTCAAGTAGAAAGTCTAAAAGCACTAAGCACTACCTACATGGGTGCGGCCGTGCCAGCAGGGTACGAGGACCAGTTTAGTAACGGTATTGAAACACGCCCAGAATTGCAGGATGTTGTTATTCAACATTTTGATCAGATCACCGCTGAAAACATTATGAAATCGGCATACATACAGCCTCGCCAAGGCGATTTCACCTTTCAGGATGCCGATAACCTAGTGGATTGGGCAGTCGACAACAATATTACCGTGCATGCTCATGCTTTAGTGTGGCACTCACAAATGCCTAGCTGGATGGAGAACTATCAAGGTGACTGGCTCACTATGATGGATACCCACGTAAGCACCGTGGCCGATCACTTTAAAGGCCGTGTAGTAAGTTGGGACGTGGTAAACGAAGCGTTTGATGACAGCAGCTCTGGCGGCTTTGCACCTTATCGAAACAGCCCTTGGTACCAAAACTTAGGTAAAGATTTCATCCCCGAAGCATTTAAGATGGCTCACGCTGCAGACTCCGACGCTGAGCTTTATTACAACGATTACAACATCGAAGACGACGGAGCCAAGCTAGCCTCGGTACTAAGAATGGCCGATGAGTTACTTGCCGATGACATTCCCATTGATGGAATTGGCTTCCAAATGCACGTTAACTACGATTGGCCAAGTGCTCAAGCGATTGGTACTTCCTTTGCCAAAGTTGTGGCAAAAGGATTGAAAGTGAAAGTAACCGAGCTTGATATAAAATTGAATCCAAATGGTGACCGAAATACTTTTACTGCCGCGATGGCCGAAGAACAAAAATTACGTTACCAAGAAATTATCAAAGCCTATTACGACAACGTACCTGCTAATTTACGTGGCGGCATTACTGTTTGGGGTGTAAGTGACGCTGATAGTTGGATCCCTCACTTCACCGGCCACAATGATTGGCCACTGTTGTTCAATAGCAGCCTTGAGCAAAAACCTGCCATTGAAGGTGTAGCAAACGAACTAAAATAGAGAGTAAGGCTAAGGGTTGTTTATCTTTCGCGGTTAAATTTTTTTCGCGAAAGATAAACAGCCCCTAGCTAGCAAACGAGCAGCTAGCCGTTTCTTTTAGCTTAAATCCACACTAGGTCACTTCTTACAGCACTCAGCGTTGCCCCTCTTTAACTAGCCAAGTAAAGTAAAGCTAAGCACTCGTTACTTTTAGGCTATGCATGCAATATCAACATATTCGTGTACCCGCTGGCGGGAAAAAAATAAGCCTTAACCAGCAGCAAGAATTACAGGTTCCCGACAAACCCATTATCACCTACATAGAAGGTGATGGCGTTGGAGTAGACATCACCCCAGTGATGTTAAAAGTAGTTGATGCCGCCGTGGCCAAAGCCTATGGCCAACTACGAAAAATTATGTGGATGGAAGTCTTTAATGGAGAAAAGGCCGCCAACATGTACGATGGTGACTGGTTTCCACAAGAAACATTGGGTGCAATACGTGAACATAAAGTAGCCATTAAGGGGCCACTTACTACACCGATTGGTGGAGGCTTTCGCTCGCTCAATATATCCCTGCGCCAAGAGATGGATCTGTTTGTAAATATTCGTCCTATTCGCTGGTTTCAAGGGGTGCCCTCACCTCTTAAAAATCCCGAGCTAACCGACATGGTGGTATTTAGAGAAAACTCTGAAGACATATATAGCGGCATCGAATGGAAAGCCGGCAGCCCAGGAGCAGAACGAGTAATCGACTTCCTTCAACAAGAGATGGGCGTAACAAAAATGCGCTTTAGTGACGAGTGTGGCATAGGGATAAAACATATTTCGGAGCAAGGCTCAAAACGGTTGATCCGCCATGCGATTCAGTACGCATTAGACCACCAACGCGACTCCGTTACTCTAGTGCACAAGGGTAACATCATGAAATTTACCGAAGGCGCCTTTAAAAATTGGGGCTACCAATTAGCCCAAGAAGAATTTGGTGCTCAAACCCACAGCAACGGCTATTGGTTGGAGATCCCGCGAGACGACGGCCAAGCCCCGCTAGTGATCAAAGACATTATTGCCGATAGTATGTTCCAGCAGGTGACCTTGCACCCAGAGCTTTACGATGTCATTGCTACCATGAATCAAAATGGAGATTTACTGGCCGACGCATTAGCTGCCCATGTAGGGGGAATTGGCATTGCACCTGGCGCTAATATGAGTAGCGAAGTAGCCTTTTTTGAACCCACACATGGCACCGTTCCACGCTTAGCTGGACAAGATAAAGTAAACCCCTGCTCTATCATTTTATGCGCGCAAATGATGCTAAAACACATCGGTTGGATAGAAGCCGCCGACCTAATTAGCCAAGGCGTAGACGGTGCCATTGGCGCACGCACCGTCACTTACGACTTTGCCCGAATGATCGACAACGCAACCGAAGTAAGCTGCTCTGCCTTTGGAGATGAAGTGATCAAACACATGAGCAGCTAAACGGGTACTTTTAGACTTGTTCAACAAAGCGGTTTAATTCTTCTATTGAACGAATCACATAAATCTTTTTGCCCTTAGCTATGATTTGTAGCTTCTGCATAAAATCATCATTCCAAAACCTAGGGCAGAGCTTTAAGGTTTTATAGCTTTGCAGCGTTCCCTTAATCACCGAGCTACCACTAGGCCAACCAGCTGGTTTAACAAATAAGCCTTTTAGTAGCCGTTTAGTCACCAGCCAGTAACTCACTGCATAAGGCAAATCGATGTAAATAAGCGTATCGGCAGCCTCAAGACGCTCATAAAAAGAAGGAACTGGTCCAAAGCCGTCTATTATCCAGCTGTCTGAATGCAATATCGCGCGATGCTTTTGAGCATAAGCTTCGCGCTCTATTTGGCTGCCATCAGGCTTGAATAAGATGGAGTCCAAAGCGTGCAACTCGAGATGCGTTGCTTGGGCCAAGCCCTTGCTTAAGGTTGACTTGCCGCTGCCTGGTTTTCCAAATATCGCTACTTTTTTCATATTACCTCCCCAAAATACCCCAGAGGCAGAAATAGAAAACCCGCCTCAAGGGCGGGTTTCTAAATTTTAAGCACATTAGCAAACCCACCATTCCTAAGGAATGATGATAATTCGTGCTGAAAAATGGCTAAATAATATACTCATAAGCCAATGTTTATCGATATCTCGATTAATGTCAACCAAGGGTGTTGCCACTTAGCTAGCAAGAATAGCCATAACAAGTAAAAGCCAAGCTAAAGCTTGGCTTTTACAAACACTAAGCAAGGCTTAACCATGGCTCACCATAGCTTCGGTATCGTGGTATTCAGCACGTTTACGTGCTTGAGCAATACAGGCTACATTGTCTACTGGGCGAATCACATCTATATGTTGCGAATCAAAACCCATTAAACAATGCGCGCGAGCAAACACCGCTTCCATTAACTCTGCTTCAGCTTGATTGGTGGTGCTAAGCGATAGCATCATATCTTGCTTATTAGCAATTACCGTTGTGGTTAACACATCCAATAAACAGCTTGGGATAGCGCAGCTGTATTCATCTAAAATGGCTTTGCTGCTACCATGGCTAATATTGATTGTGCTAGGCTTCTCAGCACTGGCTTGGCACTGCTTTAAGTGGATCTCACAGGCCATCTCTTGGCAGCTCTGGTTTAGTTTACGGTAAGTTCCACCAAATTCTTCTACCAAGACAGACAGCGCTTCAAAAAACTGAGCCGCGTCGGCAGTATTATTGCCTAGCAGTTTTTGCTCAATAAATGTCGCAAGGGGAGCATCAATAAATAGGTTGTCTTTGTGTTGGTAACCTTGACCGCTTTGTTGTGTTGTATTCATGGTCAAATTCCTTCTGGTGGTATTTTGTTATTGTTTTATTGGCTAAGTCATTCGTTTAACTAAGCCTCAACCTCAAGATAGCGCGCCACCAAAATAAAATGAAATTGTAGTTTTCAATACAAACTATAGATTTAGTGAATAGTAGTAGGCTAAAAGCCTTATTTTGCTATTTCCAGAAGTATTAATTCATCCGCCGCACACTAGCGATCTAATACCGTTGTAGAAAAATCTGTCAGCGAACGACGCAACCATTGGTGGGCTTTGGAGTGCTGTAATAGCGGGCTCCAAATCATTTTGGTTTCAATAGGTACAATTTGAAATGGTACCCTAACGATGCGCAAGTCAGGGCTGTCTTTATAAAGCATGGCTTGTCGGCGCGGTAAAGTTGCTATCAGCTGAGGCTGAGCCACTAATAAACCTGCCAGTGCATAATGGCGTGTATATACCCGAATATTTCGAACTTGTTCTAGCTGAGCCAAAGCCTCATCTACCCACCCCAACTTTTGGCTGGCGGCTTGATTGCCAATACTGGTTTCTGCGCCCCAGCCAGCTCGGTTTAACCAAACATGCTCAGCAGCTAAATAGCTGGGTAAATCTAAGTGGTCTACATAAGGATGGTCTTTATGTACCAAGCAGCAAAAATTATCGCGCCAAATGCTTGATTGGTGAAAGGTTTTTGGCAAGCTCGTAAAGCGATTAATGGCTAAATCTATCTGGCCCTTTTCCATATCGCCTAAACGAATATCACCGGGCGCATAGATATCAAAGTTAATTTTGGGCGCACTTCTAAGAACACTTTGAATAAAAGGCGCCAACAAGGTTGCTTCTATGTAGTCGTTACACATTATTCGAAAAGTAACGCTACTTTGTGCTGGTGAAAAGTCTTTGTCTGGCTGAGTGATCTTCTCCGCCATGCTCAATAAGCTAACTATTTCTGGTTTTAACTTAGTGGCTTTTTCGGTGGGCGTCATGCCCTCTGCAGTGCGCACCAGTAGAGGATCATCAAACAGCTCTCTAAGGCGTTTAAGCGCATTACTCATAGTGGGCTGAGTCAGCGCCAACTTGTTGGCAGCTCGCGAAACATTGCGCTCTTCTAGCAACACATTTAAGTAAACGAGTAGGTTTAAATCTACCTTTCTAATATTCACAGAAACTATGAACCTCTAAAAAACTATTTCCTACCTCAATTTATGTAGCGAACTGCTCAGAGTAAAGCGTCAATTCAAAAAAGCGTGACTAAGTCGTCACGACGCCAATCACTTGCTGCCACTAACCTCCCTTGAAAATATCTTCAGGCAGACTCACCTTCTCAATTGCCAGAGGATAGTAAAGAGATAGTCAACGGCGACTTTTTTGTTAACGAGCAAGCTGATGATGAGCCATAAGCTTTTATAAAATATGATGAAAATTTGGGGTTTTGCAGACAAATAAGTAGTGTGCTTCGGCTAAGCTAGCCGCACTTTTTAGCGCTAGAAATAGCATAAAACCTTTAAAACGTAAGCTAGTTCTATGTTTCGCAAACATAATTCACTTGTGAACTGGTAGATTCTAGAGATCCTTGGCTATGCTTTTATAGCAAGCAACTAACTCTTCTGATTTTGCTGCAATACTAAGCAAAAGCGTAAGCTGTTAACGCTCACCCAAAGCAATGATACCGATCAATCGAGCTAGTACACTCAACGAGGTTTAAGCAGAGAAATTCTTATCAATAACAATGAATTAGAACAGAGCAACGAAAGAGATAGAGCCAACCTGTTATACGACAACGCGTTTTCTGGCATTGTAATCTCGATCATCGCGTCCAGCTTTTTAGTTTTTGCCTTCAATATTAGTGGCACTCAGCAGTTTAAACACGCCTGGTGGGTAGTAATGACAAGTTTATTACTTATCCGATTGCTGGATTGGCGAGTATGGAAACACCGCGAACAGCATAAGGCTTTTAACGGTAGAAAAGCCATTCGGCGTTTCATATTAGGCGCAAACATTACCGCTATAATGTGGTCGGTTTACATTCTCAAAGTTATTTCTAATCCACTAAGTGGTGATATCGATTTAAGCACTCACATTATTATTATTTCGGCCATGGCCGGCGGCTCTGCCACAGTGCTGGCTGGGCACAAATACACCGCCATGGCTTATGCCTTTATTTTGCTAGCTCCGCCCTCTTTAGGTTTATTATTCTCAGGTATCTACGAGCGCCAAATGCTGGGTATTTTGGGAGTGTTATTTGGCATAGTGATAGTGGTGATTGCTAAAAAAAATGCTGAGTTTACCGCCCAAGCGGTGTTACTAAAAAACCAAAACGCAGTATTGGTTCATCATATGGAAGAAAAGGTAGAGAGGCGTACCCACACCATTTATGAGCTGTCGAACCTAGACCCCCTCACCGGTTTATTTAATCGCACTGCCTTTTTGCAGCACTTAAAGCTTCGCTTACTAGAAGCCAAACAACAGCAACAGTCGTTAGCGGTTTTGTTTATCGACTTAGATGGCTTTAAAAAGATTAACGATGCTATTGGCCATGATACTGGCGACCAGGTATTGAATAATACCGCGCAGCGCCTAAAACACCTTTGTCATAATCATCAACTGCTGTGCCGCTGGGGTGGTGATGAGTTTTTACTTGCTATAGAAGATTGCGATGAATCACTCGCGATAAGCCGCTCAGAAGAGATTATTCAAACCCTATCTGCAGCATATACCTTTGCCAATAATCGTTTGTCAGTTGGTGCTACGGTGGGCATCGCGCTTTATCCGCAGCACTCACAAAATGAGCACAGCCTAATTCGTCTTGCCGATACCGCAATGTACGCCCAGAAAAAACGGTCGCCCTCTACGGTTGGCGTTTTTTCTGACCAACTAGAAAAACAAATTCACCGCGAATTACTGTTAAAAGATGGTTTAAGCCAAGCAGTAGATAAAAATCAGCTACATTTAGTCTACCAACCCATCATTGACGCTAATGATTGCCAAATAGTCTCTTTTGAGGCGCTGCTGCGCTGGCGCTTGAATGATGAGATGATCCCGCCCGATGAGTTCATTAGCATTGCCGAACAATATGGTTTGATCCGAAAAATTGGCCAATGGGTATTGGAGCAGGCTTGCCAAACCGCCAGCAGTTGGGCGCAGCGCCATCCCATCGCCATTTGCGTAAATGTATCGGTGGCTCAATTAGAAGATGATGACTTTGTAGACATTGTGGAAGCCGCTCTACAAAGCAGTCAATTAGCACCTGAGTTGCTGCACATCGAAATGACCGAATCGGTATTTACCAGCGACATTGGTTTATTGGCCGAGCAAATTAAAGCGCTGCAAGACAAAGGGGTAAAAGTATCGATTGACGATTTTGGTACCGGTTATTCTTCGCTTTCCATCATGCAAGATTTAGCGGTAAATATTGTTAAAATCGACCGTTCTTTTGTGGAGCGTATTGATACCAATGGCTATGCCATTATTACTGCGGTAATGCACATGGCTAGGGCCTTAAACTACTCGGTAGTTGCTGAAGGCATAGAAACCCAAAGCCAAATGAATACCCTGCGTAGCCTTGGAGTAGATTACCTGCAAGGCTACTACTTTGCTAAACCCTTGCCTATTGACCAAGTTGAACAACTAATTAGCGCTGAGCAAGCCCCTAAGTTGCTGGCCGAGTCTTAAGCTGGCCTAGTATCAATTGAAGATTGATTAGATGCACTTAGCACAATGGCCACCGACTTAGAGGTTGGCGTATCACTAAAATCACCTTTGCTAGCTAGCGGTACCAAAGGGTTTGCCTCGGGAAAATAAGCCGCCGCATTGCCCTGAGGAATATCATAGGCAATCAACTTAAAGCCACTCACCTTACGCTCTACTGTATCGGGCCAGAGCGTTTCTATATCCACCAATGCGCCTTCTGTAAAACCTAAAGCTTGAATGTCTTTAGGATTAATCAGTAGTACTTTACGTTCGTTATAAATGCCACGATAACGGTCTTCAAAACCATAAATGGTGGTGTTGTATTGGTCATGCGACCGCAAGGTTTGCAACACCAATACTTGGTCTTCACTTAATGCACGCACTTCGGCGGGTAAAACATCATCTGGTAGAGGATGACTAATAAACTGGGCTTTGGCTGTCGCGGTATTCCACTCTCTGCGCCGCGCACTGTTGCCTAGGTAAAAACCACCTGGCTGCTGTATTCGTTGATTAAAGTGCTCAAATCCTGGAATGGTTTGCTCGATATAGTCGCGGATCTTGTCATAGTCTTGCACACAAGCTAGCCAGTCGATAGGCGATGTGCCTAATACCGCATTGGCAATACCAGCAATAATTGCTGGCTCAGAGCGCATATTATCGGCGCTCTCATCCACTAAACCGGCTGAGGCATGTACCATAGAGAAAGAATCTTCTACAGTGACTTGCTGGGGCCCGCCGGCTTGTATGTCTACATCGGTTCTTCCAAGACAGGGCAGAATAAGCGAGTATTTGCCCGGTGTAACATGGGTGCGATTAAGCTTGGTAGCAATGCTTACGGTAAGATCACAATTGGCCAAAGCCTGCTCACTTAAAGTCGTGTCGGGGGCAGCAGCTACCAAGTTGCCACCCAAACCAATAAATACCTTACTTTGACCCTTCAACATTGCCTCAATGGCCTGCACAACGTTGTGGCCAGGTTTACTTGGCGGGGCGAAGCCAAACACATCTTCAATACTTTTCAGAAATGCTGCGTTAGGTTTTTCGTTAATGCCCATGGTCCGGTCACCTTGCACATTTGAATGACCACGCACCGGACAAACACCAGCCCCCTCTTTACCGATTTGGCCAAACAATAACTGCAAGTTGGTGATTTCGTTTATTGTTGCCACCGAGTGTTTATGCTGGGTAATTCCCATGGCCCAGGCAATAATCACCCGCTCCGATTGCTGATAAATATCGGCAACACTTTCTAACTGCGCTTTACTCAACCCTGATTGCTGCTCGATGTGCTGCCATGAGCTTTGCTCAACGTCAATCAAATAGGCCTCTAGGCCTTGCGAGTGCTGTTCAATAAACGCTTGGTTAAACACGCTATCACCATGGCGTAAAGCTTGTTGATGACGTTCCAACAGTATTTTTACTATGCCACGAACCGCCGCCATATCGCCGCCAAGTTTTGGCGTAAAATAGTGACTCGTTGTTGGGCTGGCAGCTCCACCCAGCATTTCTGCCGGCTTTTGAGGATTGGCAAAGCGCTCTAAGCCGCGCTCTTTAAGATTATTAAAGGCCACCACTTTTGCACCACGTTGCGTGGCGTGAGCCAAGGTTTCGAGCATTCTAGGATGATTAGTACCGGGGTTTTGCCCAAACAAAAAGATAGCGTCGGCCAGCTCAAAGTCTTCAATGGTAACCGTGCCCTTGCCGATACCAATACTGGCAGTAAGTGCATGACCACTGGCTTCGTGGCACATATTGGAACAATCAGGAAAATTATTGGTGCCATAACGGCGTACAAACAACTGATATAAAAATGCCGCTTCGTTACTAGCTCGCCCAGAGGTATAGAATTCGGCTTGGTCGGGGCTGACTAACTGATGTAGGTGCTCGGCTATCAACTTAAAGGCATCATCCCACGAGATGGCTTGATAATGGTCACTGCCCGGAGTAAAAACCACTGGCTCGGCTAGGCGCCCTTGGTATTCTAAAAAATAATCGCTTTGCTTGGCCAACCACTGCACCGAATGCTGAGCAAAAAAGCTGGCGTCAACTCGCTTCGAAGAAGCTTCCCAGTTAACTGCCTTAGCGCCATTTTCGCAAAAGCGAAAAGTGGCTTTGTGCCCCTTTTCACCCCAGGCGCAGCCGGGACAATCAAAGCCGTGGTCTTGATTGGTATTGAGTAAATTTTTAAGGTTTTTAGCGACGTTCTCACTTTTTACCAAATGCTTAGCAGTGCTCGCTAAGGCAGCCCAGCCACCTGCTGCACCTTGATAGGGTTTATGACTCATGCAAGCTTCCACCTTCTTTACTTATTCGCCACGGGGCATGATAAACATTAAATTGACTGTTTTTAGTAAAGCCAATTAGGGTGATATTAAATTGTTTCGCTACCGATAAAGCCAAGCTAGACGGTGCCCCAACCGCGACCACCACAGGCAGTTTAGCCACCAGCGCTTTTTGCATTAATTCAAAGCTCACGCGGCCACTTAATACCAATACACTGCGTGTCAGCTGATTTGGTGCTAACAATAACTGGCCTAGCACTTTATCTAGGGCGTTATGTCGGCCAATATCTTCGGCAATACTCAGGTATTGGCCATTTGCCCAAACCCCAGCGCCGTGCACCGCACCGCTTTGTTTAAACAGGGTTTGTTGTTCTTGCAACAAATTAGGTAACTGATAAATAACAGATTCAGCTAACCAGCCTTCGCTAATATCTAGCTGGGCGGGCTGGCGCAAAGCCAAGGCTTTAAGCGAACTGGCACCACACAAGCCGCAGCTTGAATAGCTAGCAAAATTGCGCTCTAGCCCGGCCCAGTCAAACTGAACATGCCGAGCAAGATCTAGCTCTAAGTGGTTGTAATCATAGGGTTGCTTGGTCGTTGCGCCTGGAGCGAATCGAATATCCTGCACATCGCTAAGCGACTCAATAATATTTTGGCTTTGCAGAAAACCTAAGGCTAATGCCACATCATTGCCGGGGGTGCGCATGGTAAGGCTAAGTGGGCGTTGCTGATATTGCTGGTGACGCTGACAAAACCATTGCAAGCTAAGCTGCAGTGGCTCTTCTATGGCTAAACAATCTTGCTGAATCTGACTCGCTTGATTGGCATCAGCAGAAAAGCGTTGAATGCCAGTGCTATAGCTAGCTTTAGCACTAGTAGCATTCTCTCGAGCTAAGGCTAATTCAAGATTTGAATGTTGTTTAGGCTTTAGCATTTCGCTCCTACTATAAAAGTAACAACTCACAGCCAATGCTGCCGAATATTCAGCCTAATCAAAAGCCTGGCACAAGGCCAGAACTTTGCTTTTAGATGTTCTAAGCTGTGATGTTTATACCGCCTCACTCAAGGTATTTAAGCTGGCACGGTTAGCATAAGCTTGAACCGCGATATCACGCACTTCTACCGAGATCATTTCAACCCTTGGTAGTAACTCACATACTGCACGAGCAATATCGTTGGCTAAAGCTTTCTTTTGTAACTCACTACGACCACTTAAAAGTTGCACCTCGGTATGCACATAAGGCGCTCGCTTCCCGCCAACCCGGTAATGGTTAGCTAAAACCAAGCGGGCCTTTACATCACCCGCAGAAAACAGCCCACTGGCATCGGCCGCGTCGTGTACCGCTTCCACCAATACATCAAAATTTACTATGCGGGCTAAATCAGCCGGACATTCAATTACGCAGTGTGGCATGGATATTCCTTAATCTGTGTTGTATTCCATTAACTCGATCCTCGCCATTACTGGTCAGGGATCGCACATTTGATCAGTTTGCTTGAATCGCTATAAGTTCTTGCCTAGAGTGGTTCGCGCTATCAAAGATATGACAAATACTCTAGGAAGAGTAAACCAAATTCAGCTTGAGTCTATTTAAAAGGAAAATTATGACAGTAGAAACCATTCACAAAATAATTCTTCATCCTTTCATCCAAGAATCTTTACAGAGCCTTAAGCTAATGACCGGTCTAGACGGCCGTGCCGATGAACCATTTATTGATAAAGTGGAAGATTTTCGTTTTAAAGGTTATGCCGTTTGTTCTGATATGCAGGGCCAGCTAGATGGCGTGGTGTTAATGCACCACTATCAGGAAACAGCTGTAGCTATTGGCCAAGCTGTACAACAGTCTTTAGTGGGAGAAGCAAGCAGCAGCGCTACGCTAGATGAGGATCTAGTAGCAGCGCTAGAAGAATGGGGCAACACCATTGTGGGTCGGGCTACTCATATTCTGCAAAAACACAACTTAGGTTTTGAGTTTGCCAGCCCGCACGTGGCTCTCGATTTAGCCGACATGAGCCGCTATTTAGAAGGCGTACAAGAAATTGTGACAGTACCGGTGCATATAGAAGGCGTTGGTCGTTACTATTTCAACCTGCTAGTTCGCGAGCTTAATCAGCAAAACGATTACCAAGAAGCTGTGTTTAACTCAGACGCCTGCATTGTTGCTCCACCAGCTAGTGGAGAAACCTTGGCTAAAGATGCACTGATCATGACAGTGGATGACAGTCCTTTAATTCGCAAAGCCATGAAACGTATTCTTGCCGGAATAGGCTACAACAATGTTATCGAAGCCGATGACGGCGATAGTGCTGTTGCAGCATTAACAGAACACAAACCAGAGTTTGTGTTTATGGATGTGGTAATGAACCGCTTAAATGGCGATAAAGCGCTAAGCCAAATGCGCCAGTTTGATAAGCAAACGCCAATCGTGATGCTTTCTTCGGTCACCGACAGCAGCGTAGTTGACGCCTGCCAAGCACAAGGCATTCAAGGGTTTATTTTCAAACCGCTAAATGCCGCAAGCGGTGGCGAACTATTGCAAGCCTACTTAAAGCGTTAGCAATCTAATAAGGAAAAAAAGGGGAGGCACTAGCCTCCCCTTTTTATTAGTTTGCTGAACGCTGAGGTTCGCCGCAAGACAACGTTCTAGCCAAACCTTGATTAATACTCTTTGGTTTTTTTGGTC
The DNA here is from genome assembly GCF_019670125.1 of Agarivorans aestuarii. Classification (NCBI taxonomy): domain Bacteria; kingdom Pseudomonadati; phylum Pseudomonadota; class Gammaproteobacteria; order Alteromonadales; family Alteromonadaceae; genus Agarivorans; species Agarivorans aestuarii. The sequence continues at coordinate 1,032,115 of NZ_AP023033.1, read as the reverse complement.
ACAATCAGCAAGGCCAGCGCAAAAATGAGCAATACAATCGTCACTGGTTCTGATACTGAAAAAACCGCCGCACTAAAGCCACTCACAGGAATCGCTTCTACGTAAACGTTGTCGATTAGGTTACCCAAAGAACCATTTATCATTGAATCGAAACGAAGTCTTGATGTTGAGTCTGTCGCTACAAAGTCACCGGAAAAGCTTTGCCAAGTCGATGCATCATGGTCATCGATAAGCTGTGCAAATACCTGATTACCACTGCTGTCTTGAATGCTCACGGAAAATGCCTCTGCTTTGTTAGTACGTGCACGATAGGCCAAACCAAAGCGATATTGCGCGCCTGGCTCGGTAACAAAATCTTGGTAGATATGGTAGTTTCCGGCTTGGCAAGCTTTGGCGCCCTGCCCAGAACAGTGTGCGTTTAGCTCTATAAATTGTTGCCCATGCGCCGCTTGAATATTGAACAAGTTATCCCAAATTTCGATATTGTGTCCCTGCCAGCCTTCTACATCAGCACTTGAAAAGTAGCTCCATCCGCCATAGCGAACATCATTCTGCTCAAAACTGCCGTTGCTGATAATTCCGGCTTGGCTTATCAAAGGTAAGCAACATAAAAACATCAATAGGATTCTCATAAAGCCTCTCTTGCAAATTGCAAATAACACCATTTAACTGTGATAACGCAAGCAGCGAGCCAAGTTAGAAAAATCAGAATAAGACATTGAATAATAACAACTTAAAAAACATATATTGATTAGCAAATTGAAAATGCAGCTAAGTAACAACGTGAAATCAAAACGGTAGATATAGATCCATAAACACCTTTTCGACGTAAACTTAAGCAGAAACCTACCGTTAGGGATAAAGCATTATCAGCCACTCAGATAACAACAAAGCCTCTAAAGTGCCAAGCTCTCGGCTAGCCCGATTGACCAAGCTTGGGTCTTTAACCTCGCGTGTAGCAGGAGGTATGCTAGCAGAAGGCGCCGCCCAATTAGCAGCAGGTAAACGCCCAAAACTAAATGAAATACTACTTACCCCCAACAATGTAAAACGGGTGGCCGACCAGCTGGCCAAACTTCGTGGCGCGGCCATGAAGGTTGGTCAGTTAATGTCGATGGATGCTGGAGACATGTTGCCTAAAGAAGTGAGTGAGTTACTGGCACGCTTGCGCGCTGATGCCGACCCCATGCCAATTGGTCAGCTTAGCCAAGTACTGCTTAATGAATGGGGAGACAACTGGCAACAGCAATTTCAGCAGTTTTCTTTGCAACCGATTGCCGCTGCGTCGATTGGTCAAGTACATAGCGCCTACCTCGATAAACAACAACGAGTAGCCATTAAAATTCAGTACCCCGGGGTTAAAGGCAGTATCGACAGCGACGTGGATAATGTAGTTAGCCTACTAAATATTAGCGGGGTATTACCTAAGCAATTTGATTATCAACACATCCTTCAAGATGCCAAGTTACAACTTCACCAAGAAGCCGATTACCTACAAGAAGCTGAGTACCTACGCCAGTATCAAACTAAATTAGCCAATCATGCTGAGTTTGAAATACCCGAATTATTTAGCCACTTAAGCACCAGCAACATTCTTACCATGAGCCATCATGAGGGTGAAGCCATAGACCAGCTACAACAGCAACCTCAGGCGCTACGTGACGAGGTAATGCATAAGCTGTTTAGTTTGTTGATGATGGAGTTATTTGACTTTGGCTTAATGCAAACCGATCCCAATTTTGCTAACTACCTTTACTCGGCGCAATCCAACAAAATTGTATTGTTAGACTTTGGCGCTACGCGGCAAATCCCGCCACACATCAGCCAGGGCTATCGCAAACTTTTAAGTCGCGCTTTGGCTGAACCTTTTACTCTCGACTTAGCGGCACTTGAGCAGCTAGGCTTTGTAAAACCAGACAGTACCGAACGCCAAATAGCCACACTTCACAGCATGTTAGCGTTGGTAATACAACCTCTCAAGCACTCGGGGACCTATGACTTTGCATCTTCACCTTTAGCTAAAGAGTTACGTGAAGCAGGCATGGCGCTTAGTTATGAGCATGACTACTGGCACACCCCACCCATTGATGTTTTACTGATTCACCGAAAAATAGGCGGAATGTACTTGTTGGCGAGCCGACTAAACGCCAAAGTAAACTTACAGCAGTTATTCGAACCTTATCGACTAGAGCATTAAGCCCACGCTTTAAGCTCAATCATCACAGCTGCATGACCATGCTCAGAGGCTTGGCTATGCACCAAGTTACCGGCCCCATTCTTAGCTGTATTGCTAATCCATCGCAAAGCTGGCGGAATGTACTTGTTGGCGAGCCGCCTAAACGCCAAAGTTAACTTACAGCAGTTATTCGAACCTTATCGACTAGAGCGTTAAGCCCACGCTTTAAGCTCAATCATCACAGCTGCATGGTCGCTGGCTTGGCTATCTAGTGCATAATCAGCGTGAGTAAGGTGGCGGTCGAAACAGTGGAAAGCCACCACTTCGGCCATTTGCTGCTGATAATCGCTTGAGAACTCACCTGATAACAAAATGTAATCGAGTACACTGCCCTGCCCGCCCCAATAGTGAGTAGCTGCGCGCAGCTGATTAGTTTGACTCAGTGCAAAGCTGTCATGCATCCGCCAGACTTGCTCAACCTCATCGTGTTGGGCTAAAGGAAGATCAAATATATGGCTTAGCGCCCCCTGGGATAAGTCATCATTAAAATCCCCCATCACCATAACCGCTTCAAGTGTATGATTACGACAACTCAAAATATCCTGCATCAATAAACTTACTTCTTTAGCTCGCAAAGTATCAGACTGCCAACGGCCCATGTATTCATCGATGTCACTCGGATCACCTACTAGATCTTCATCTAAGATAGGCCGCTTAGATTTAAGGTGCACCACGTAGGTTTTAATCCAACCAATCTCTGGCAACTTAACTTTTGCAACTAAGGGCGCGCGACTAAAGATTTCTAAATGGGCAGGATTATAAAGGGCTACACTGCGCAGTGGATACTTGCTAGCCAGCGCTAAACCGGGCTTACGATACACATAACTAGACTCGTCTAAGCTACTGGGAGTGGACAGAAAATAAGAATAGCCAAGGCTTTTGCATTGCTCGGCCAACGCCTCTGCGCTAAACACCTCTTGAAACGCCATGACATCGGCTTCAGCTAAGCTGATTAACCTGTTTAACCAGGCTTGCTTATGCTGCCATTGCTGCGAATCCAAAATATTATCAAATTCGTAAGCCGCATACGGGGGAGCCAAATAATTAAGTAAGTTTAAACTGAGAATTTTAATGCTTACTCCTGAGGGCCTGTTGACCTTTCGCGGTTAAATTTCGTTCAAGATAAAATCGTTTTAGGCACTGCAAGGAGTATGCTGCCTTATCGGCTTCTCATACAGGCTAGCAGCAAAGCTTATGTCTTGTATAAATAAGCCACAAACTGCCGCAAAAATCAGCTCGAAAGATCAACAGCCCCTAGCTAAGCCCCTGTTTTCTTTAACACTGTGCTTGAATAACTAAACAGGGACAAGCTTATTTAACGGTAATGGTAATTTTCTCAGACATTATTGGCGGCGAGTGAGGAATGTGGGTCGTGTCGCCTAGTAATAATTGTAGGGTATGCTCACCCGGTGCCAGCTCGATGCTGGTTTCGGTTTGCCCGCCACCAAAGTGCAGGTGTTGCTCATCGGCTGGTACCGGCATATCAAGAGCAGGAAGTTCAGCCACATCAATCAGCAAATGATGATGACCGGTTTTGGTGTTATCGGTTCCCGCAGGCGCGACACCCATTCCTTTTAAGCCAAAGCTAACAGTAAACGGACTGCTCACCACAGCGCCATCTGCGGGAGAAATAATATAGACACTAGCGCCCTCTGGGGCCTTTGTTTGCGCCCAAGTAAGTGGAGCAAAGAGTAAAACTGTAAGTAAAGCGAGCCAAATAGATGACTTAGCAGGTGTTAAATTACCCATGTTGATTAGCCTAAGTTTTAGCAAGAGAGCTTTAAAGGTAGTAACGATGCACTTACTAAGCAATTTGGCTAAGCGGTGAACTTGAATTAGCCAAAGACAGCCATTAGCTTGAAATGGTAATTCTGGTCGGTGTTTTGTGAAAAGACCTAGGTAGAGTTTTGCTCAGTAAGTTAGGCTAAATAGCACATAATATTTTATGATTAAAAATCTAACTAGATGGCAAAGTTAGCAGCAGTAGGTGAAGATGTTAAAAGCAATAAGTGCACAGTTTGTAATTAAAGTAGATGGAATTCGAGTAGAAGTAAGCAAAGGCCAAGTGCCAGAGTATTTTATTCGAGAGATTAAGCTAGTACAGCGCAGCGCCCAAGCCATTAAAGGCAAAATTTACGGGATGCGCCGAGGTCGTCAAATAAACCTAGAGTGCTCAAAAGAAATCCCCGAGCACATCTTACAGCGCTTGCGTAATGTTTGGCGCCCAAATCCAACACCGAGTAACGATGGTAGCTTAAAGCGCCGCTAAGCGTCGCGCTAGTTTACGCAACCTGCTTTCTACGAATCCAAGCAAGCAATATAAGAGCTAAACCAGCAAAGCCAATACTGCCTCCGCCAGACTCTGCTACAGGTAGGCTGGAGTACACCAGTTCGTCTGCTAGTTTTGAGCTAAAGTCACAATCTATTGAACTTAGCTCATTTGCTTGTTCTTCAAAGCTTAGTCTCAAGATTTGCGCATATAAATGCGTCTCGCTAGGGCTCATTTTTGCACCCACACTGGAGTTAGCATTTGCTTGAGTGCTAATAGCTGCATCAGCTTGATACGCAATCTTAACCGAATGAATCCCTTCGGGTATATCAACTGCTAGTTCAGCCTTACAATCTCCACTTAACTGATATTTAGATTGCTCATCAACACTTACGGATAAAGAACCGGAGCCACTATAGCTGCCCAAGAAAACATCCAAAGCCAACTGCCCTGGGCCTTCAATATCTCCTACTAAATACTGACGCACTTGCTCATTACCTGCTTCGAAAGCAATCCCTTCATCAAGCAAACTGCTCCATTGCTGCAATCCACTGACACTCCAAGCGTCAAAAGGTGAATCGTAAACCGCCAGCAAGTCTGAAGGCGCTTGTGATAAAGCTAAGAGATCGATAATGAGGGTTTCACCAGCTAAACTAAACTGTAATTCTGCAGCTGCATGACTGGCGTCGTTAAGCAATACATCGAGCATTAACTGACAACTTTCACTTGCAGCTAGCAGGCTACATTCATTTGTATTTACAATGCTGAAGTGCTCAGAAACCACGTCAAATTCGCTGAGTTCGATTGTTGAATCACTGGTATTTTTTAGAGTTAGGCTGAAAGGCTGGCTTTGATAAGGATCTTGGATAAGCCAAACTTCCTCTTTTGTAAAATCAAGAGGCCCAAGCAACTCCAATTGGGTCACATTAATCCAATCCAAGTAACGGCCTATTCGGGTAAATAATCCCATGTAGTTATAGCCATGCGACACCAAGCCAGCATATACCTCTTCACCACCAACAAAGACAAATGCAGGCGTTCCACTATCGCCAGGGGCGGGTCCCTTAGTCTGCTTTCCAGAACAAATAAAGTCTTCATCTGCGATAGCATGCGGAACATCTGCAGCAATTTGGTTATTACAGGTCTCAATATCGGCGATCGGGGATATCGCCCCTTGCAGCTGATAAGCGGGCTGATAGCTTTCATAGGCCGTAGAACCCAAGCCTAGAATTTGTAGATTATCTCCTGCTTGCAGCTGTAGGTTTTCAGCCTCGCTAATCAATCGAACCGCTGGATAGTTTTTTGGATAACTTGCCATTTGATAGACAGCAATATCTTTATCATAGCTACCTGCTACATACTGAGGGTGAACAACACTTTTAGCGAGAGGGTAGCAATTATTCATTGCAGCTGTGCCACTACCTCCCATACAAGCATAAGCACGTGTTGCGGGAGCAAGAGCTACGCAGTGTGCTGCACTTACAATCAAGCCGCGGCCAATATAAGCTCCGCCACATTGGTGAGTTTCAAGGCTTCCAAGCCCAGTAAAATATCGCAGAGAAACCACACTTGGCCAATCTTTATCCGCTACTTGCTCTCCACCAACAACGGCACTTGCGCTAACGCCAAAGAGGCTTAACACTAGCCCTAACAAAATCCTTGTATTCACTTCCCTTTCCTTAGTTTTTTATATTTTTTAGCACCCTACATTTAATATTATAAAACTCAATAGAGGTTTGAGGAATTTGTGAACAGCTTTATAGTTTGTCAATGGAGTAAAACGCTACAGCATCGAACTAGGTGCTACAGCGTCACAATATATCCGTTAATTTAACGCTAAGCAGGCAAAGCCTATGGCTGACAAGCAAGCGATGTCGAGAAAGCAAGTAAAAGGGCCTCAATTGGCGGGTATATAAACTCGGTCACCCACCAAAATGAACCGACTAATCACGTTTTCGCTTTACCCGAAAGCGGTCAAAACGTCCCTGACCACCATCTTCATAAGTACCAAAAATGGTTACGCTGTTGCCAATACCGCTGTTGAAATCAACTTCAATAATGTCCCAATCACCGTGGTAATCATCTTTAGCGTAGGTTTGGATGGAGAATTCTTGAAACTTGTTAATTAGTTTTTGTTCTTCGGTGGCTTCTGTTGTTACCGTCACACCTATTTTTCCAGAGCCTTTCAAAAATACTGCTAGGGTATAATCGGTATTAGCTTGCACTTTTACTTCTTGTTCAAAACGGCCACTTTCACCGGTGATTTTTGCCGAAGATTCATCATCGCGCCCTTCCCCAGAAATGGCCGTTGAACCAGACTTTTTCCAGCCATACCAGCCCTGCTCAAAGTCAGGATTAATGACCAAGACCTTAGCCATTGCGGCTTGGCTGATAACCAGTGAGCATACACACCCACAGAGTATCGATAACACTCGTTTTAACATGTTCAATTTCCTTATTTTTTGTTTACCGTACTGTCTCTTTTCGATAGCAAACTGCCGCCTGTTATTTGTATCCTTAGGCCGCAAAATAAGTAATCTTATAACACAAATAAATCAGGTTAGAACTACTCCAATCTTTGTTGGATTAATCCCTGCATTGGCCTTCCCACACCAACATTTGTAATACCAAACTACTTATTGGTGATTTTCTCGAGAATTATTGTTTAAAAACAGAGATAAGCGGTAATTTTGTGAGCCAGCTCATACACTTATTACATAACCTGAACTCGGGATAAGGAAGTGACGAGAACTCTGCAACCCAGTATTTAATCTAACCCCTGTTTCTGACGAGATAGTTTTGCTTAGTTGTAGGCGAAGCTGCGCGCCAATAGCTAGCCTATTGCAAGTAGCTTCAACACCGAAATAAGTAAAATTAGCCTAACCTGTTTATTTTCCCGAGCTCAGGTTACACAGCAAGCCGTCAGTTGGTCATTGCGGGAACCGGGATCTGTTGAGAGTGATAGTAGTTTTCTATGGTTGAGCTCAGTTTTCCAGAGTCATGAAGATAGTTAAGCAAGTGCTCCAGCTTTGCTCGCTTAGGGTACAAACTTGATTGGCGAGAGATACCGATATACACCTTGCTATCGTATGGCACTTCAAACTTGGCGATCTTAAATTTTCCAGTCCATTTGGTGGAGTTCAAGGCTTTGTGCCGTCCAGTCTCTCCGGCTAAGCATACATCAACGCGTTTTCGTTCAAGCATTTTCAAGCATTCGCTTTGGTTGTTTAGCTTCACTTTATATAGTTTGTGGTCTTGATCGAAGCGCGCGAAATGCTTAGCCCCAAGCTTAATGCCTACCCGCATGGGATAAAGATCTGAATACTGGTTTAGGCTTCGTAGCTCGCTTTTACGCATAACGAAGTAATGACGAGCAGCGCTTAAATAGGCAGGCTCTAAAAAGTAGATGTCTTGTTCACGCTGTTTGGTTTTAATTAACCCTGCGGTTATGTCTACTTGGCCCATCTGCAAACTGCGCAAACGCCTAGCAAACGGTAGATAGTAGTTAACACTTTCTACCCGTGCTTCTTTAACCAGTAGGTTCATAACATCGTGACTCAACAAATGCTGTTTTGTCGAATAGGCTACTCGCCAAGTCGTTCTTGGCTCAGCCGTTGCAGTATTCAACAACAAGCAAAGCCCAAGCAACAATAAGACCCTCATTAGCAAAAAAATCCCTTTTAGCTAGCATTAAGCCTATGATTCCTTTAAGGCTTTCTCAAAAAGTCGCAATCAGGCTACAGCAAAACAAGGTCAAATTAAAAGCGCCTAAACATAAAATCTTTAAGATGAGAGTTGGAAATAATTGTTTACAGATTAGACTTGGGTAGGCTTGCAGAAAGCTCAAATGCAAACTGCCTTGCCTGCTCTAAATCGCGCTTTAAGCGCGGTATATCTGCATCGTCTAAAAAACGCGTAAAAGCCTTTACCGCAATTTGTTCAAACGCAGGAATGGTATCGCGATCAAAATACTGCGATACGCCTATAGATTCCTTCAGCATACTCGCGCCTTCACTCACTAAACTATCACTACTCACTTCTGACGCAGTAGAAGCAGGTATATAGCCTAAGCCTTCAGCTATTTGGGCTTGTACTTCTGCCCTTGCCATATACTTTATAAACTCTTCAGCTTGGTACACCTTCTTGGTCTGTTGAGCAATCATAAACACATCGGTGGGGGCCACCTCATAGGTGGGTAGATCATACAGCACCGGAAATGGCATAAATCCAATATCATCTTCCAGCTTAGCTGGCCACTTGGTGGCTACAAAATTACCTAACAACAAAAATGCTATCCGTTCTCGGTAAAAAATGGGTAATACTTCATCCCATGCGTAATCATGATGATCAGCATTAAAGAAGCCGTGTTTGATTAACGAGGCCCATTGTTCATAGACTGGTGTTAATCGAGGATCATAAAAAGAGACTTCCCCTCGAAGTAATTGCTGGTGAAAGCTAAGGTCGTTTATTCTCAGATTTAAATGATCAAACCAAGCCGCGGCTGGCCAATAGTTTTTGCTACCAATACCAATGGGGGTAATACCAGCTTGTTTAAGTTGCTCACATTGGCGGACAAAGTCTTCCCAAAAACGCTGCGGGCCGCCGTGTTTATCTATCAGCGATTTACGGTAGAAAATACCCCAGTGATAATAAGCAAAAGGCAAGGCATATACCTGCCCTTCTTCACTCACTCCACTTTGTAAATGGGCAAAACTATCAGCAAGTTTTAACTCTTGCCAAATATGATTAATTGGCCGTATCAGGCCCTTGCGAGAAAACTGAAACAAGCGTTCAGAAGCTTGCCAGTGCAGCACATCGGGTGAGTTTTCTCCCCCTTTAAGCCACTTATCAATCTCACTTTTATAGTCTTCATCACTGCGAATAATGGGTTGAATGTGAATGCCCGTTTCTTGCGTAAAACCCTCGAATACATGATGAAAGCTATCACGCTGTTTGGGCGTTAACAGTAAAGACACTCTAAGTGACTCGGCAACACAACTTAAACTTAAAGAGACAATTAGCAAGACTAGCCATTTGAGCGACATAAGGTTCCTTCACTATTCGTTTGCTAACCCTCTGGCTAGGTGTAGTTAAAGTGTAGTCTCAATTGGCAACATTAGCGTTAGCTCAGTCAGGGCTTTAAATGACAAAAAAGCCAGTAAAAACAAATGTCAGTAGCAGCGGATGTGATTAGGTATACTGAGTTCAGCCACTATCAGCTTGTTAGTAAACACCATGAAATTTAGCCAACTGCAACTCAATCCTCAACTACTCAGTAATCTTGCCGCTTTGGGCTACCAGCAAGCGAGCGAGATTCAACAGCAAGCCATTCCTCTGGCATTGGCTGGCCACGATTTAATGGCCTGTGCGCAAACAGGCACCGGTAAAACCGCCGCATTTTGCTTGCCTATATTGCAAGCCCTTAGCCAGCAAGAGCGTACTCACCCTATCCAAGCCTTAATCATCACACCTACTCGTGAGTTGGCTCAGCAAGTGCACCAAAGCCTAGAAAATTACGCCAAAGGCTGCGAGATTAACTGCGCATTGGTGTATGGCGGTGTGAGCATAGACAAGCAGCAGCTAGCACTTAAGCAGCCTTGCCATATTGTGGTAGCTACGCCAGGCCGAATCTTAGATCACTTAAAACGCGGTTCCTGTGACTTAAAGCACTTACAGTATTTAGTGATAGACGAAGCCGATCGCATGCTCGACCTTGGCTTTAAAGATGAGTTAAGCGCCTTGCTAAAGCGCTTACCACAACAGCGCCAAACCATGTTGTTCTCGGCAACGTTAGATGCCAGCATTTATCGTTTTGCCAAACCTTGGTTAAACCAAGCCAAACAACTAGACGTTGCTAAAGCCCATAGCAAGGCAGTAAAAATAGAAGAGCGCGTTTACAACGTCGACCAAGATAAAAAAGCCGCATTGCTTTGCCAAATCATTAAGCAAGCGCAGTGGCAACAGGCTCTGGTATTTTGTCGCACCAAACAGGGTGTCGATAAACTGGTAAAACAGCTGATTCAACAAGGGATCAATGCTTCGGCCCTGCACGGAGATTTAAGTCAAAGCGCACGCGAGCAAAATTTAGTTAAATTTAAGGCTTCCGAAATACGCCTCTTGGTCGCAACTGATGTAGCGGCTCGGGGGATAGATATCGAAAATATGCCCTGTGTTATCAACCTAGAGCTACCTTACAAAAACGAAGACTATACCCACCGCATTGGCCGTACTGGTCGCGCAGGGCAAAGCGGCATTGCCATCACATTGTTGAGTGTTGACGACGAGCACTTACTGCACGACTTAGAAGCCCAATTGGACCGCCGATTACCTCAGCAATGGTATCCCGGCTTTGAGCCCGACTTAAGCCAGCCCGCACCATCTAACAAACGCAATTCTCGCTCGGCTCAAAAGAAGAAGGCGCGGAAAAGAGCTTTGGCTGCTAATAGCAAGAAGCGCTGATTTAAACCTATCTTTGGTAGTTTTTAGCACTTCGCCAATTGTCTTTATCACAAAGGGCGGCTCATCAGCTGCCCTATACCGCTCGGCTAAAAACTTGCCTACCTGATATATTTTATTCTTGTGTATGACTCTAAGCGATTACCGCTGACCAATTTGTTCTTTTTAGTTGTTCAACTAGGCTGGGCAGCCTCGTGACAAAGCACCTTGTAATTACTGTAATTGCTTGGCCATAAGGCTGGCTATTTGCTAGTACTGGTGTAAGCGCTTTTGGCACTGTGGCCAGTGCTTTAATAGCATGAGCGCTTGCCAAAAAACAACCATAAGCCTAAGCCCTAACGACAATTTACTAAGCCAAATGCCTAAGTACTAAATTAAAATGTGTTCATCCGTATTCAAACTTTAATATTTTTGACAGTTTAATTAATTATCTATAGGTGTTTGTTTCTTTTACACTTTTTTACCTTCACCCTTCATAGAAAAACACAAGCCTTTGAATTACATATATATAATATTTTGGTATGAAAAGTGCTTACCTGGCGATTAACTTTTTAATCAATAGCATACAAGGGAATAACTGCATGAAAAAAATACTAATTTCTTCTCTCCTTCTGGGACTTTCGGCATCGGCCAACGCTAGCGTTATCTTTTTTGGGGAAGATCTTAACCCCGGCACGAGTACTGCAAACAGTAGCGCTGCTAAAGATAGCTTTTTTGCATCACTAGTAGGCGCGGGAACAGAAGATTTTGAGTCATTCGCTACAGGTACCAATGGCCCGCTAACCGCGGATTTTGGTGCAGCAGGAACGGCAACCTTATCTGGATCAGGCGATATTGATAATGGAGGCTCCGGTCGCTTCGCAACTTCAGGATCTCAATATTGGGAAACAAGCCAAAACTTCACTATCGAATTCTCACAAGCAATTTCTGCTTTCGGCTTCTATGGCACTGATATCGGTGATTTTGGCGGACAAATCACCCTCGATTTTTTAAGTGGCACATCTACCAGTTATACCGTCGACAATTCAACTAACGCTCCAAATGGCACGCTACTTTACTGGGGTATCATAGATACACTAAACCCTTTCACCAAAATCTCTTTTGGCAATACGAACTCTTCTGACGTTTTTGGATTTGACGATATGACTATCGCTAACCAAGCACAAGTACTGCCTAGTCAGGTATCTGAGCCAACTAGCGTATTAATGTTAGGCCTTGGTTTATTAGGCTTTGCAGCAAGCCGCCGTAAAACCAAATAACAAACTAATTTGCTAAGCCACATTCTAAGTGGCTTAGCTCTTAGATTTGCCATCTATTAGCAGTTTTAATTGCCTACTTCATTTAACACAGCTCTCCACTCATTGCTCACACCAAGATACCTAAGCTTCCCTTCACTAAACCTTCATACTCAAGTCGTTTATTAGCACTTCCTATATGACATCTTTGAGCTATATTGCTTGCGTATAAGTTTAATATGCGCAACTATCGCGAGCTAACAACTACGGAGCAACACATGTCTACTTCAGAAACAAATCTATCAGCCTTTAGTCAAGCAGTAATTGCCGCTGGAGAGCTTTGGGTACTCAGCGCCGATGATGAGTTTGTTGTGGTGGATTCCATCGAGTTTGAAGCTACCGACGTAATGCCGCTATTTTCTAAGCAAGCCAATGCGCAAGCGCTATGTATTGAGGATTGGGCGAGCTATCAGCCAGTAGCCGTTAAACTTGAAGAGTTTTTTGAAGAATGGTTACCAAGCCTAGATGAAGACAAAGTCTTGGTGGCGATAGATTTGGATGAAAACTTAGTGGGTGACGAAATTGAAGCTTTTGCTCTAGCCAAGCAGCTCGCCGCAGACGACGCCTAAGTCGAAACAAAAACGCCACTCAATCAGTGGCGTTTTTTTATTGTGGTCCGTTAACCTTTAGTGGTTAAATTCTTCGAGTAAAAATCATTTTAGCCACTGCAAAAATCGGCGGGAAAGTTCAACCTACCCTAGGCACTTGGATTACCTAGCTTACTTGTCTAGCAGTTATTCACCTTTAAGAAAATGAGCTGAAATCCGTTAAATACGAAGCCAACTGTTTTTGCTCATGATACTCGTCTATTCTGCGCCGAGTACGCGAACTATTTTTGGCTTTTTTAGAGTGTTTAATCTGAGCGGCTTTATCTTCTTCTTCCCACTCATCAATATCATCAAATCTTGAAAATCTCATCGCTGGTAACCTAATTTAACTAAAAATATTACAGGCTATATTGCGCGACAAAAAGTTAGCTAAGCTGAGCTTTTTTCGCCATTTAAATGTGCTAAAAAATCCTACTTTCGTCAATCTATTTCACAGCTAACCAAAATCACCCAATAGAAAAATAACCGTTAATAAACAACAAATTAAATACACAAACCGTTATTTATCCACCTAGAAAAACTTTCTTATCGTTACCACAAAAATTCTTTGTTTCAACGTAAGTGAACTTACTGACATTATCGCGCGGCTTTGGATAAAGCACTGTCTATTATTCGTGTTTGTAGGTACGCCATGTTAAACAATTCTGCACACCAGCCCAGCTCAGGGATCCTTAGCCCATTGTTAGGCTTGGGCTTATTTGCGGTAGCCTCAGGCTACCTAATGAGCCTATTACCACTGGCCTTAACAGCCTTAGCTCTACCACTGTCGTTAAGTGCATGGTTGGCGAGTGCGTATTACACAGGTTTGTTACTTGGCGCCTTACAAGCACAACGCTTAATCGCAGTCATTGGCCATCGGATGGCCTTCATTATTTGTTTAGTAGTATTGCTCGCCACGGTATTGCTAATGTTCATGCTTCCCTATGCGGGCGCGTGGCTAGCTTTGCGCCTAGTGGCTGGCGCAGTAACCGCAGGGATTTTTGTGGTGGTTGAATCATGGCTATTACTCGTGAATGACGACAAACAACGGGCCGCTCGTTTAGGCATTTACATGTTAACTCTGTATGCCGGCAGCGCGCTTGGCCAATTGCTGATTGAGCCTATCGGTATAGTGGGCTCGGTGCCCTTTTTAAGCATCGCGACATTGCTGGCTTTAGCTATTTTGGCACCACTGTTTACTCGCGCAGTCAAACCCCACCAGGTGTTACATAGCGCGGTATCTATCAAAGAGCTTTCAAGCTTGAGTAAACCCGCCTTTATTGGCTGTATTGTCTCGGGCTTGGTGTTGGGACCTATTTATGGACTAATGCCTAGCTATTTGAGTAACTCAAGCCAGTGGAGCAGCAAGGTAGGAGTGTTAATGGCGAGTTTAGTGCTTGGCGGAATGTTGGTTCAGCCCTTAAGTAGCTATTTGTCGGCACGCTTAAACAAAACCTTGCTACAAGCTTTTGCTGCAGCCATTGGCGTACTAGCAGCCTTGTCGATTGCCATGGCTAACTCTTGGTTAGCCATGTGGTTAAGCTTGTTTATATTAGGGGGGGCGGCGTTTTCTATTTACCCAATCGCGATATCTCAAGCTTGTGTAAATGTGCCGGCGGAGAAAATTGTCGCCATCACAGAGCTAATGCTAATTAGCTACAGCATTGGCTCAATTTGTGGCCCTTTGTTGGCAGGCTCAGTTCAAAGCGTAGCGCTTACACTGCCCTTGTATATTGCTTTGGTACTGGCTAGCACTAGCGTGTATATGCTGATAGCGGCCAGCAAAGAAAAAGCGGGCCGCGGCCACCTACCGCCTACGCTGGGAGTTTGAGCTTAACGGTAATCCTGAGCGCAGTAGAGCTGGCCACTACCTGCATCATCCGCTAGTAAAACAGGGACCAAAGCGCCCGGTATTACCGAATCGGGATGATTAGGCGCTTGCTCTCCGCCTAAGTCGGTCTGCAACCAGCCAGGATCCATTAAGTTCATCAATACTCCGCTGCCTGCTAAGCTAGGCAGCATGTCGCGCACATAACGATCTAATGCTGCTTTGGAACAGCTATACGCCATAAGCTGAGGTTGGTCGGCAATGCCAGAGGTAACATTAATAATGCGCCCCTCACCTTGCTGCTTCATTTGCGGCAAAAAGGCATCACACAAGGCTGCTGGTGCAATACAGTTAACTTGAAAACTTAAAGCGTAGTCCTCGGCTGGAACCACTGCATCTTCTCGCCAAGGGGTCATAATTGCCGCATTGTTATATAACACCGACAAAGAATGGCCGCTCAGCTGATTGACTTGAGCCACCAAGCTTGCCACCGCTTGCGGATTGGAGAGCTCAGCCTCGATAGCAACAGCAAAACCTTGTTGGCGGGTAATTTCATCCACCACGTGTTGCGATGCATTCACGCTTCGGCTATGCACAATCACTTTAGCACCTTTAGCTGCTAATGCTTTGGCAATGCGTAATCCCACGCCTCGACTTGCCCCAGTCACTAAGGCCCATTTACCTGCTACTTGCATACTCTGCCCACCCTCAAATGCCGTAAAATCAACTGATTCTCACAATGCTTAATCTTACCCTTAGTAAAGAGCAATCTAGCTGTGAGATTGAGTTAAATTGGCAAAGATAGAAGCACTTCAAAAGTGAGTGAAACATAATGAAAGAGTGTGCCTTTTACTCGAAGAAAAAGGCGACAAGTACTGCGCGAACTCACAGTAAAAATCAGCAATAAACACTAATGCTGATAAATAAAACCGCCGTACAGGTATTTGGTGGCTTCGGCACCGAGTACCAAAACTTGATCGCCGGGCTCCAAGGGGCAGTTTTCCAGTAAACGGGCAAAACTTAACCAAATGGCTGCCGAGCCAAGGTTGCCGAATAGTTTTGCATCATTAACGATCTGCTCTTTGGGATAGTTAAGTGCTTTGCTCAGTAGCTTGTCGATATGACCATTGGCTTGGTGAGGCAAAATATAACGAAAATCACGAAGTTGATAGCCACGTGACAACACCGCTTCTAAGCCCAGCTCAAACAGCTGCGAGCCGGTTTCTTTTACCTGAGTAATATTATGATGGAAACGCGCCATGTTGCCCTCACCAACCGTATCGGCGCCAGCATCTAAGTAAAACCCAGGGGCTTTGTTGTGGCCAATTTGCCCCAAATAAATGTCTTTAATCACCCTGCGTGGCTGAGTTGCTGGACCAACAATCACCCCACCACAACCATCGCCCATTTGCACAAAGTTAACCAACTGCTGCTGATCAACAAAGCCCTTATCTAGATCAAAATATACCGAGCCGGTTTCGCTGCCCACAATAGCCACCGGTGCTTGGTCTGCAGCACACAGCGCGCTAGCTAGCTGCAAGCCATTGGCAAAACCAGTACAGGCTTGGCGAAGTTCTGCATAAGCGCCGTGATACGCCAGCTCATCGGCCAACCACGCAGCATTAGGCGGTACTTGAGTATGCGGCGTACAAGTATGGCTGAGCAAATAGCCAAGTTGATTCGCCTCAACGCCCGATTGATGTAAACATTGTTGCAGTACTTGCTTAGCCATAGCCACACCCGTTGGCGATGCCTGACTACGCGACAGAGCAAAACTACGGCTTAAAAAGCGTTGCTCTACACCCAAGCGCTTAGCAATAATTTTGGCTTTACGTGCCATCCGCCAGCCACATTTCTCAGACATAAAACCTAAGAGCTGCTCATTGCTTACTGGTTGATGCGGCACATACCAGTTAGCGGCCAATAAGTTTAGTGAGTGATTTGCAAACTTTACTGCCATTTAAACTCCAATTTCTTCTCTAGTTGGTCTAAATCGACACCAATTAACTCAAACTGGTTGGCTTGTTGTTTTAGTAGTTTCATTAATGCGCCTAGCACCCATAAGCGCTCTTCAGCCATTTCATGCACGCTAGCACCTAGCTTTTGGGCAAAGTGTTTACTTACATACACATGTTTAGCTTCATCTTTTTTGATTAAACCACACAGCAGAGAAAAGGGATGACGACTACCTATACTGCCGCGCTCAATAAGTTGCATTAGCTGGGTAACACAGGCATCTAAACTGGCGATCCGCACAAACTGTTGTTGCAAACTTAGGCTGCGCCCAAGACCAGTATAAAAGCGCTGTGCGGCACGGCGTACTTGGTGCTGGCCGCTAAGCTCTGGTAGCTGCGAGAACACAAGCTGCAAGGCTTCATCATGCCAAGCTTCATCGGCTTCAACTTCGTTTAAGGCTAACACCGAGTCAGCGGATTGTTGCTGGCCTAATTGCAAAGCTTGCTGTTGGAAAACCAACTGAGCAGATTGCTCTCCGCACAACAAAAGTGGCATTAACAAAGACAGCGCCTCGGTATGTGCTGAAGAAAAATCTAAAGGATAGCCTGCATATTGTTTGCTCCAACTAGCAATAGGGTGCTGCAAGTTTAAGCTCGGTGTCGCTAGTTTGGCGGCAAAACAGTTGCCCATAGCATGTCGTTTCATGGCTGCCCCCCTAACTCTGCTGACAAGCGGCTATTAGCATGAGGCAAACACAAAGGTAGTATCAATAAATCCACCAGCAAGGCTAAAAACAAAGTTAGTGCTGAGAGCAAACCCATTTGCTGAATAGGCAAAAAATCCGATAGATAAGCGAGAGCGAAGCCAATAATCAGCGCCCCAGAGGTGAGCAATAACGCCGGCGTAATGCTAGCCATGCCTTGCTGCAGTTGGGCACTACCACGAATGGGGTCAACTTTAAGCAAAATGTGTAAACTGTCATCCACAATAATGCCAAGCATCATGCCCATCACCACCGCACTGCCTAGGCTTAGATGTTGGCCAAATAGTTGCCATATAGCAAATACCCATAATAGTGGAATGGCGTTAGCCGCTAGCGCGAGAAGCATTAGGTAGCCACTGCGTTTTAACACTAACACCACCACGGCCACCAACAAAAAAGCCAAGCTAAAAGACAGCAGCATCGCTTGACCATTAGCTTGATTAAACTTAGCAAAAATCAGATTGCTGCTATAAGCCGGTGATAATTGGATTTGCTCAGCCGCCGCCCACTGGGCAACGCGTTGCTCAAACTCAATAAGCTGGCGATTGCTTAAAGGCTGTAACCATACCGTGAGTAACTCTGCCTGTTTAGCTAAATCAAGCCCACTTTGCTGGACCGTAGACATACTCATAATTGCTGTTGGGTCTTGCGCAAACCAATCTAACCAATCATGTTTGCTGTTTACTTGGCGAACTTCGGCTTGCTGATTTAGGTAGCCTAGCAATCGGCTTAATGGCTCTGAGCGAGCCAAGGGATCATCGCTTTGTTCGCTGAGCTGATAACGCACACTATGTAAACCTAAAAACTGTTGCTGCAGCTTATCCCTGCTCAAAGAGAAAGCATTATCGGCTTTAAAGTAGTTCAAAGGATCATCATCAAAGCGCAGCTGACTTACCGCCCACCCCGCCACTAAGCTCACAACAAGTCCGGCCAGCAAAATACCGCTTCGATACTTAAGCAAAAGAGAAAAGTTAACTAATTTAGCGGGTTGTTTTGTGTTTATATTTTTTGAACATGTAATGCCTTTTAGCCACCAAGGCAGCAGGGAGCAACAAGCCAAGCCATTAACTAACACTGAAAATGCCACCATTAAACCAAAATCAGCAATCGGTGGTGAAGGACTTAGATTCAATAATAAGAAACCTGCAGCGGTGGTTAACGCACCCCAAAGCAAAGGTGAGAACTTGTGCTCTAAAGCGCCCAATATAGCCTGATAGCTATCATTGCTCACTACTAGCTGTTCTCGCCATGCAAAATATAAATGGCTGCAATAGGCCATGATGAGGCTAATTATTACCAAAGGAATAAAAGCACTAATTGCCGCCAATTTTAAACCTAACCAACCACTTAACCCCAAAGTAAGCAGCAAGCTAAATAAGGCGCAGCTGCCCATAGCAGCTAACCACCGCAGATTGCGAATACCCAAAGTAAATAGCAAGGTAAAACTAATGATCAGCGCTTGAGCAAACCAACTCAAATCATGCTTCAATACTTTAAGATATTGCTGACTTAGCGCTAGTTCTCCAGCATATTGATAAGAGACTCCTTCAGCTGCAAACTCTTGCAGCACAGTATCAAGCTGGGAGAACAGCTCTGGTACTCGCTTGGCTTGCTCGGCAATAGTTGGCGCTACATTTAGGCTAAGCAATATACTTAAACCATCGTCGCTTACTACCTGCTTTGCGAGTGTGGGAGGTAAGGCTGATTGCAGGGCTAAACGGGTGCTAGGGCTAAGAGCTTCAACTCCGTTTAGCAGAAGTAATTGCTGACTCATACTTTGCAGCACAGCTTGTTGATTTGGACTATCCCAGCCTTTAGCGCTAGTGAGCAAAACCTGAAGGTTAGTAGCAGCACCAAATTGCTGCTCAAATTTGTTTAGCGCAATAAGCGCTGGGTCAGTTTTGGAAAAGTAGGCTTGAATACTTGGCTGCAAGTTAAGTTTGGGTAAGCCCAGCAAGGCAATAATTAGCAGCAACAACCAGCCAACTTTTACCCAAACATGTTGCATGCTTAGGATAAACATTGTGGCCTTGGTTTGCTGCATAGTCCGCCTTTTACTAACTAAAAATAATTGCCTGTTTAACTAGACCAAGGAATAGGCAATTTATTTTCAATAAAAATGAATCAGTTACAAAAAGCTTTATTCCCAGCGCGCGTCTTGCTCGGACATTTCAAAGGCTATCGCCTCGCCCTTGGCGGTTAATTGCAGCACAGCATTGGGAGAACCATCGCTATTTAGCTTAAGTAAGCCAATACCGGAGGCATTAAGTAAGCGCTCACCACGTGCAGCGTTTTCCGGTCGATGAGGCACAATCCGCATTCGTCTGCGGCGAGTAAACCAGTTAAGCGGTGAGCGAGGTGAATATAGCCAGCGATTAATCCGATCAAGGGTATCCAGCAAGCTTTCGGGAAATTGGTTTTTTATGCCGCTGCTGGTAATTTGCCAAATATCGGGACCACCTTCTCTGCCGCGTAGCTGAATTTGATAAGCAAAAGAGTAATGCACATCGCCAGATAAAATCACAAAATGCTGAGGCGTTTTGGGGTGGCGAAATAAGTTTAATAACGCGTTAGCCGAGCCAGGATGCGCCATCCAGTTTTCAGCATCTACCAGTAATGGCTTTCCTGCCAAGGTAAATAGCCGTTGAATCACTTCTATCAGCTTCACCCCAAACATCGGTGCGGGTGAAACCAATATCACCGCTTCAAGGCCAATCAATTGCTGCTGTAAATCGGTAAGTGCTTCCCAATCCATTAAGCCCGAAGGGGAATTAAGATTACGCTCCGAGCGCCAACGATGAGTTCGAGTATCCAATACCAATAATTTAGGCTCGGTATCCCAATGGTAATGCCACTGTGGGTAGCTAAGTAGCCTATCAATTAAATCTAAGTGCTGTTGGCCACCCGGAGCCGACAAGCAAGCTTGTAGTTCGCCCAACAACTTCGCTGAAAAGTTATCCGGTGCATTGCCCCAGCCTTGGCATAAAAAGTAAGCAACTAAGGCATTGCCAATAATCCGTTTAGAAAACGGATGGCCATAAGCGCTTTGCTCCCAAGCTGCGGTTAAATTCCAATCGTCGGTTACATCATGGTCATCGAACATCATTGCGCAAGGCAAATGCGCCATTAAGCGCTGCACTTTAGCTAAACCCACAACAAAACCTTCAAGGGTTTCGCGCTGCTTAACAAACTCATCCAATTGCTCCAAGCTTAGAGCTTCGGGTGGGCTCATATCCAATTTAGCCCAAGCGCTAGGTGACCACACCAACAAGTACATGGCGAGCATTTCGGCTAAAGAGATCAAATGATTGTTAGCATGATCAGAGGTGAAAATAGGTTTTTTCACCGCACTAAACAAAGCTTTATTGGCAGCCAGTTCTACTCCCTCTTTGGGCAATAGCTCTTGGCGAGACAAATAGTGTCCTTGCGCATGAAGTGGCTCGCTGGCGGCTAGCTTACTGTCTTGGAAAGGCTCATTCGCCAAGCCTAGCTGAGCAATTAACTGGTGAATAGCCACTAATATAGGAGTGGCAACATCGTCGGCATATACTTGATCGCCACTGAGCATCAGCAAACTTGGCCAGTTATCTAACTCTTGTTCCGCTAACCAAGCATCTGCTCTTACCAAACCATCGCCACTAGCAAAATGTGGTTTACGGCAAGAGCCGTGCAGCATTTGCTTGACCTTATTAGGCACCACAAAACCGGGTAAGCTGCGCGGTGGATACACCAGTTCTGGCGCCCAATCCCGCCAGGTTAAGGGCGCTGATTCACCCGCCTTAATTAGCCCTAAATCGTAACTAACCCAGGTTTCCACAGGTAAGCTTGGCTCCAATTCTAGCTCGATTAAATAGTAATAAAGTCGCTCACCAGCACACATGCATTGGCTAGTTTGCATGATTTGCTGATGGTCAAATAGTAGTGGCGGCTTGCCCTCTGGCTGTAAGCTAAGTTGCAGCTCTATGGCTTGCGATGTGGCAATCCACATGCTCAGCTTAGTGGTGCAGATTTGTCTTAGGATCGGACCGGCTAATACTAGTGCTAAATTTTCTTCATTCATATCAAAAGTATACAAGCGCTTTAGGAAAAGACCATTACGCTTTAAATAGAATAGTTTATTGGTTTCCAAGTGAGCATATTAAGACTAGCTTTAAAGCATTAAGGCAATCAAGTTTTGAGGCAGTATGGCAGCGTTTTTGTTAGGACAAGTTAACATTAAAAACCAAGAGCTTTGGCAGCAATATGTTGAGGGTGTGGGCGAGTCTTTGGCGCCCTATGAGGCCAAGGTATTGTTACGTGGGCAATGGCACAAACAATTGGCAGGTTCTAGCCAGTTTGAGCAAAGTGTGGTAATTGAATTTAGCAGCACTGAGCAACTTGAGCATTGGTATAATTCGCCAACTTATCAATCGCTTGTACCTCTGCGCGATAGAGCCGCAGAGGTAAACATTAGTAGTTACAGCAACTAGATTTAGGCAAACATATCCGATAGTGAGGCTATGTCATTAGACTTCTTGGCCAGCTCACTACTGCTGGTTTTCAGCTCACTCGCATGTTGTTTGGTTTCTTGACTGAGTTGGCTAATTCTAGCTACATTTTCCGAGATATTAGCGCTCACTACCGACTGCTGCTCGGCTGCCACAGAGATGGTGGTAGAAACATCATGCACCTCATTCATCATATTAGAAATATCAGCCACTAATTCTGAACTACGACTTGCGGTAAGCAAACACTGCTCAGCTTGGCCGCTGCTTTGCGTCATTCTGTTTTCCCATGATGCTAAGCTATGCTGCATTTTTTCCACCGACTGTTCAATTAAACCAGTAGCTTGATGAGTTCGATTTGAGAGCGCTCTTACTTCATCGGCAACCACCGAAAAACCTCTGCCCTTCTCTCCTGCTCGCGCCGCTTCAATGGCTGCATTTAAAGCCAGAAGGTTGGTTTGATAAGCAATGCCTTGAATTTCTTCCATTACTTTTGCGATACCATCGGCGTCATCGGTAAGCTCTTTGGCCAAGCTAGCAGCTTGTTGCACATCGTCAGACAAGGTTTTTACCTGGCGACGAGTTTCTGTCATGTTGGCTTGAGTTTGCTCACAGTGCTTTTGAGTTTCGCCTACTTTATCGGTAGCGGTTACCGTGGAATTACTGATCTCTGACGCTGTCATCGACATTTGATGAATGGCCGCAGACAACTGTTCTAGTTCTACGGTTTCAATATCTACTGCCTTACTGGTTGTAATAGAAATAGTAGCGAGTTCTTTGGAGAGGATCTGCAAGCGCTTGGTTGAATCTGCTGTGCGTCCTAGTATGGTTTTAATTCTCGCTTCCAGTAAACCGATATGAAAACGCGCCACATCAAACAGTTCGGTACCCTCGTAGATATAGCGACTAGGGCTATCAAACGACTGCTTAAGCTGATTAAGCTTCCAAGGCGTTCTCACTAGCTCATTAAAATTAAGAAAAAATAAACTGGCGACAAACAGTAACTCTAGCAAGGCATAACGGGTGTCTATATTCATCGAGACCCAAAGTATCCCCATCAGCAAAATAATCGCAGAAGCCCATACTCTTGCTAACCTGCCACTCCATAAGGGTTCGATATGCTTACCATTACTTAGCTTATGGTAAATCATCTCTGCTCGCTGCTTGTGTTCTGGTTTTGGCGATACCCTCACTGATTGATAACCAATATGCAGGCCTTCTTCATAGAGCGGCGTAACGTAAGCATCTACCCAATAGTAGCGACCGTCTTTACAGCGGTTCTTCACCATGCCACGCCAAGCCTCTCCCTCTTTTAACTTCTTCCACAAATCGGCAAAAGCGGCCTTAGGCATATCAGGGTGGCGAACAATATTGTGGTGTTGTCCCAGTAGCTCTTCATGCGAGTATCCCGCCACTTCACAAAAGTCGTCATTCGCATAGGTGATATCACCTTGAAGGTCAGTTGTTGAGACCAACTGAATAGACTTCTCAAAGGTGACTTCTTGATTGATTGTTGCCATAACATTATTACCAAAACTAACTATAGATAACTTAAATAATAGTCGTATTACTCAGTTATACCGCTAAAAAACAGCATTAACTCACCTTTAATTGACAATTGGGTCACCTAATCTTTTTGCAATTCAAATACTTAAACTCCGCCAAGAAAAGGAGTTATTTTCAATTTTGTCGCTTACTAGGGATAGCTCTGTGTCTTAGCCTCCCACTTTCAGCCAATTATAAAAAATGCCGCTGGCACCCCACCTAGTAGTGACTTATCTGGTTTAACCCAAACTTACTAACAATCAGCGGAATATAAATAATTGATTAATATGACAAATAAAATGAAATCCTTTTCAATCACAAAAACAATATATTTATTTGATGAACACCTCAGTTTGCTCACTTTTAAGGCTATTTTTGATTCGACCAGCGTTATGGTCGCGCAATAAATGACCACAAAGAGTCATTTAACATTGGCTAACAGCTTGATATGCCTATGGCTATCACAATAAATACTCGAATAAGGAAATGACATGAACAAGGTAGTACTCCTTGGCTTGTTAACGGCTTCTCTCTCTGCTCAGGCAGAATGGGAGTTCCGTGGCACGCCAAATGGCTGGCAAACCACCGCCATGGATCAGGTATCTAGTACCGAGTTTCAAACCTGCCAAACCTTTGGTAATAACGACCCACGTTTTAAAATTGACCGTTGGGGTGATTGGCAAGAAGCCTACCCTAACCAAGACTACCGCGTATCGGCCGGTAGCTACCAAATCAGCTTTTACAGTGACAGCAAAAATATCGACGTAGTATCGGTAGCAAACTGTGATAGTAACCAAGCGCCAACTGCTGTTATCTCACCAGCAAACGCGCAAACAGTAGATGCTGGCACTAGCATCACCTTCTCGGCTAGCGGCTCTAGCGATAGCGATGGAAGCATTGCTAGTTATTCGTGGAGCACTGGCGAAACCACTGAATCTATCAGTGTTACCTTCACCCAAAGCGAAACCGTTACTTTACAAGTAACCGACAACCAAGGCGCTGTAAGTAATACCGCCAGCGTAGACATTACCGTTGCTGGCGAAGAGCCTGCTGTGTGGTGTTTCCGTGGTACGCCAAATGGCTGGGGCCAAACCCCAATGCCGCTTAACTCAGCAACTGGCTTATATGAGCTAACACAAGCCTTTGCTGGTGAAGAAAGCCCAGCGCGTTTTAAGGTTGCTGCATGTTCTGATAACGGTAGCTGGGGTGAGAACTACCCTAACCAAGATTTCCAAGTGGATGACAATACTAACTACAACATCAGTTTTGATGCTTCAAGCAAAGCCATCGCTGCCGACGTAGTCATTATTGAAACCAAACCTGAGTTAACAGTTAGCCCTGGCAGCAGTGACTTTGGCACCGACACGCTAGCAGTAACCTTAAGCTACAAAGGCGAAAACGTTACAGATAGTAGTTATTCGCTCAGTACTACTGGTGGCACCCAAGGTGTAAGCTTTAACAATGGCGACATCATCAACATTGGTGGTGAGCTGGCTGTAGGCGAATTTGTTGAGTTACAAGTATTTGTAGCCAATGCCCAAGGTTCGGTGATTCAAACCTATACCTACAACAAGATTGCCGTTCCAGAAACTGGCTTTACCGTTTATCTAAACGCGCCAGCAGAATGGACACCATCAATTCACCACTGGGATGCCCTTCCGGCAGGTACTGAAGCAGATTCAGCGTGGCCTGGTGATGCAATGACAGCTCTAGGTGAAAACTGGCATGAGTTTAAGTTTGAGAACAGTGACTCAAGCAAACTTATCTTTAGCAACCAAGGCAATAGCCAAACGGATGATCTATTCCGCGATAAAGATGGCTGTTACACCATTAGCACTCAGAGTTGGACAGATACCTGTGACTTACCAAGCAATGATGCCAAAGTAAGCATTGATCCCGCGCTAAGCACCTTCTGGACTAATGAAGTAAGCATCACCTTAGGTGCTACTGGTGATGACGTTACTGGTGGTTTATACACTACCGACGGTAGCGATCCAGTTAACGGTATTGCTTATAGCAATGGCGAAACTATTTCTGTTGGCAGCAACCTAGCCGTTGGTGAGTCTATGCAGCTATGTTTGTATGCAGAAAACGCAAACAGCAACGCTAACCAGTGTTTCACTATTACCAAAGTTGAGCAGCCAACCGCGTCTGATTTCACTTGGGACAACGCTAACGTTTACTTTGTGATCACCGACCGCTTTAACGACGGAAAACCAAGCAATAACAACTCTTATGGTCGCCCAAGTGTTGATGCTACAGGCAAAAACATTGGTACCTTCCATGGTGGTGATATTGCCGGCTTAACGGCAAAATTGGATGAAGGTTACTTCACCGATCTTGGTATTAACGCCATTTGGTTAACTGCACCATATGAGCAAGCTCATGGCTTTGTTGGTGGCGGCAGCGACGGCGATTTTGCTCACTATGCTTACCACGGTTACTACGTACAAGATTACACCAACCTTGATGCCAACATGGGCACACCTGCAGAGTTTAAAGCCTTTGTAGATAAAGCCCATAGCCAAGGCATTCGTGTTGTTATGGATGTGGTAATGAACCACGCGGGTTACAACACCCTAAAAGACATGGATGAGTTTAACTACGGCTCTGACACTGCTGGTCCAAACTGGACTCCAAGCAATGGTCAAAACTGGTTTGGTTACCATGATTTCATCAACTACGATGGCGATGAAAACCTATGGTTGAACTGGTGGGGTAAAGATTGGATACGTGTTGGTTTACCTGGCTACGATGGTTGTGGCGGTGATGACCTAACCAAGTGTTTAGCCTTCTTGCCAGACTTTAAAACCGAGTCAACCCAACAAGTGGGTATTCCTCCGTTCCTAGCCAATAAATCTACCTTTGGCCAAGGCTACTTAAGTGACTACCAAGCACAAGGTAACAAGCGTGTTCGTGATTGGATCACCGAGTGGTTAGTTCAATACGTGCGTGACTACGGTATCGATGGTTTCCGTGTAGATACAGCCAAACACGTGACTAACGATCACTGGGCTAACCTAATTAGCGAAGCCAAAGGCGCGCTAGGTGAATGGCGTCAAAACAACCCAAGCGCACCAGGTGCCGATTGGAGCGATGAGTTTTGGGCAACCGCTGAAGTATTTGGTCATGGTTTAGGTGAATCTGAGTACCACACTCAAGGCGGCTTTGATTCTGTAATTAACTTTGGTTTTAAAGGCTCTATTGATGGCATGGTAAGCAGCGCCGACACCATGTTAAGCGTGTTTGCTGATTATGCTAACCAAGTGAATAATTCTAGCGATTGGAACTCACTCAGCTACATTTCTAGCCACGATACCGGAGCCGTATTCTACAACGGTGACGACAATCGCCAGAAACGTGCGGGCACAGCCTTATTGCTACTACCTGGTGGCGTACAAGTGTTCTACGGTGATGAGCTTGGCCGTGTAAACGGTGACGGTGGTTCAGATGCCGACCAAGGCAGCCGCTCTAGCATCGACTGGAACAAAGCAGGTAACAGCGTTCACCAACACTGGCAAAAAGTGGGTCAATTCCGTCGTGACAACCCAGCAGTAGGCGCCGGCCAACACATTGCTGTTAGCCAGTCTAACGGCAAAGCTTTTGCACGTACTTGGACTAACCCAGTATCGGGCGAAAGCAACAATGTTGTTGTGGTGGTAGATGGCTCAGGCACAGTATCTGTGAATGTTGCTGGCTACTTCGACAACGGCAGCAGCGTGCGCAACGCTTACACTGGCTCTATTGCCACCGTAAGCAATGGCACTGTTAGCTTTGATGCGGGCAGCGAAGGGCTGATCTTAATCGAAGCAATGTAATCCAATAGCCTTTTATATCCTTTGCCGCTCAAGCAATTGAGCGGCCTTTTTGTTTCTGCGGCTGAATGTAATATGTTCATCAATCAAAACTGGTCTCTTAAAAACACCCATTACGCTTCGTTCAAAAAATCTTAACTGTTTTACCAACTCAACATCATTGTGGACATAAATGACCATAATAATTGGAGAGTTCGCCTCTGTTTCTTAAAAACAGATCCTCGTAAGATGCGCCTATCTAAACAAGCTTTGCGAGGACTTACCCCATGTCTCACCCAATTATTAACGATCTAAATAGCCGCTACACCGCTAAAAAATATGATGCATCAAAGCGTATTTCAGCCGAAGACATGACGGTGATAAAAGAAGCTATTCGTTTATCGGCTTCTTCAATTAACTCGCAGCCTTGGAAATTTATTGTTATTGAAAGCGACGCTGCTAAGCAGCGCTTCCACGATAGTTTTGCCAATATGCATCAGTTTAATCAACCGCATGCAAAAGAAGCGTCTCATATCATTTTGTTTGCTCACAACCCCAATTTCACCAAAGATGATTACCGCAAAGTGGTAGACGTAGAAGTAAGCTCAGGCCACTTACCCGCCGACATGTACGACGCCATGCTTAATGGCGGATTCAGCTTTGCCGAAGCCAATACCGACGAGAGTGGCTTTAACGGTAACTGGACCAAGGCGCAAACCTATATTGCATTAGGCAACACTTTGCACGTATTGGCGCGTTTAGGCATAGCCTCTACCCCAATGGAAGGCGTAGATTCGGCGCTAATTGGCGAGATATTCGAGCAAGAGCTTGATGGCCATGTTTGCCACTTTGCCTTAGCGCTGGGCTACCACCTCGACGGCGAAGACTACAACTACGGCTTACCAAAGGCACGCCTGCCAGAACAAGATGTAATTACCGTTTTATAAAGTTTGGCTGGGGAAGCACAAAGCGTGCTTCCCCAATTTGACAGACACTAAGCTTTACCACTACATTTGCCCTCTCAAGCTAAGCATTCAGCAAGTTAGCAAGGCTTAGCCATTAACAGCGACATATACAGAGGACATCTCATGCCAAGAGCAAGCGCACGCCATATTCTGGTAGATACCGAGCAACAATGTTTAGATCTAAAAGCACAAATTGAAGGCGGAGCCGCATTTACCGATATCGCCAAGCAGCATTCTAACTGCCCATCTGGCGCAAATGGCGGCGAGTTAGGTGAGTTTAATAAAGGCGATATGGTGCCAGAGTTTGATACAGTAGTGTTTAATGAAGCGCTAAATACTGTGCATGGCCCTGTGAAAACTCAGTTTGGTTATCACTTGCTAGAAGTCACTAGCCGTAGCTAATGCATGTTAGTTAGGCGCTGAAGGTTAGTGCCTAACTTTACTACTTCCAACCTTGCTGCCAATGGCGGCGATCTTTTAGCTCTCGCCAATCAATCTCAAAATCTTGCTGATTGTAAACCGCTTGAATCACGCAGCGCTGCACCGCTTGTAAGTCATCAATCTCTAGCTCAGTCACAATAAAGTGTTTTTGCTTATTCACTACCGCTTGTTTAGTCCATTTACTATTCAGTAAGCATTTGGGATTTACTTGATTTTTCATACTCGGGCCCACCATTCCTTACATCTCAGGCACTCATCTAATATTAATGCTTACTAGGCGGGTGATGATTTAGATCATCAAGGGGTGACTTTTCAGTTTTCAAGCACTGCAACTAAAAGCCCATTTGCTGATATACTTAGTCCAACTAAGTTTTATCGTGAGAGCCACCATGTTAGATAATTTAAACATTCCAGAAGGCATCGAAAAAGAGCCTGAACTTCCAGTTCCATCAATGGAAGAGCAAAAGCTTATTGTAGCGGAGCTAAAGCGCCTAGAAGAAGCCGGTGAATTGACTCCAGAAATTCTCGAAGAATTTATGACAGGCAAGCGCAAACCTGAATAAAACACATCTAAGGTAGAGCATTGCTCTACCTTTTTTGTTTACTTACCAATGGCGTAATTTGCCAAAAGGCACGCTGTAACCAACCGTAGTTATCCACTCGTCTTTGGTGTACATCACATCTGCTGTTAAAGCAAACCCCACATACTTGCTATTAAAATACTTTGCAAAACGAACAGGGATCCCCAAGGTATCACTATCAATTGTTTCCCACTGACCGTCATTTTGGTAATCTGTGGATACAAGGGTCTTTGCTAATCCTATTTCTATCAGAAACTCGTTTTTACCCGGATAAAAGTATTTCCCAGCCATAAGTCTAAGCGAGTGAGTTTCAATATCACCTTCAGACCTATCACATAAAAAACAATCGAAGCCGCCGGTACCACCAAAAGATACCGTATAGTCAGAGAAACTATATCGCATATCAATGCTAGCATTAACACTAGGGTTTCCATAAGACATTCCCGGCTCTAGCCAGAAATAGTTTTGTTGCTCTACTGCGCTTTGTTCTTCTGCTTGTAGAGGATTTATTGCTGCGCAAAACAATAAAGCCAATAAACTTACTTTTTTCATCTCTTCCCTTAGCTGTACAACTAATCCTTTATTGGATTTTTAATAGCAAACTTGCAGGCGCATTAAATCATATAAAAAACATATATATATAAAATAGTATTGAGTTTGTGAACCAGCTATTGATAAATCAAACCATATGACAAAACTAAAAAATCCAGCAACATGGGCGTTGCTAGATTTTTGTTAATAACATTAATTATGCTTTTGCTTGGACTTATGAGGAACTAAGGACTTAGCTCACCTTGTTAAAGCTTAATTACACTCCAAGCTTACACCCGGTTGCTTATAACTTAAGGCAAAACCTAACTTACCTAAGCGGCCTTTTTTCGAGCCGCAAACCAGCTGCTGTAGAGTTTTATCACTGTTATTGTCCCAAGCCGCCTTTTGCCCTAGCTGCTTAGCGCTTCTGCCGCTGCTGGCAATAGCTTGCTCTGGCGCATACGCTAGCATTTGCTTAGCAACTTCTTCTATTTTGCTTAAATAGTATGCCTGCTCAACTAAGCGTTGTTCATCTACAGAGATGCTTTTAGCTAGCTCATAACCCCAATGAAACTCTAAAAAGTTAATCGCTTCGGCCTGCTTTTTCACCCAGCTAATATCACGCGCGAAATAAACTAAGGCTCTAAAAGCTTGGTTGGCTAAAGAATCCTGCCCGAGTGTAGTCGGCATGTTTAAATAAGAAATGGCTTCGCCACTGGCGGTAAATTGCCAGCTATTGTTAGTTTGTGCCAAGCGCTGCCAAAACTGCGACATAGCTTGCTCGATGGAATCACTTTCTCCCGCTGACCAATTATCTTGAATTTTAATCAGCACCGGCATTTGTGCCCCACCATTCTCCATATCGATAAAAGTCGAGAAGGTATGATGGCCGTCGGTTAAATATAAATGACCATCGGGTCCTACCATGGCGGTTTTCATCTCTGCAGTTTCACTACCAATTGCCAAGGGGCAGTTAAAGCTTCCCGGCTTTAATGGAGAAGACTGCTCGCTCCACTTAACCTTTTTTTCACCAGCACCGTAAGACTCACAAATTTCTTCATACATCTTTTTGGGCTCGGCTTGGTAGCGGCCAAGTTTATAATTTACTTGGTCATAGCCAATCAAAGCTTGGGTTGGGCGTAAATCTCCAACCTTTGCCCAACGAAGTTCACCTTTAGCAAAGGTTAAAGGGCTAGCATTAAGGTCACTGTTTATTGCACTTAAGTAATCAATGTTTTCTGCTTGAGCATTAAACCCTATTAGGCCAGCTAAAATACACAGCGCCAGAGCCGAGGTTTTAACTCTTTTTAAAGCTTTAAAAATCACTACACTTCCTCATTAAAACTGTTGAATTAAGCCACGGGGCCACGCCATTAGCACCCCGTGGCTAATGCCTATTTATTAATTAAGGCTAACTCTACATCTTGCTGGGCAATCATCCACCAGCGTCCACCATATTGGCTGTCGTAGCCAACTAGGGGTTGGTCACTACAGCTGGTAATACGTGCCGGAGGGTTAGTTAAGTAGTCTTCATCCCATGGCAAATCAAACACACACTCAGATGCCGCTACCGCTTGCCATTCACCGTTGGCTTTCCAAGCAAGGTTTAAGTTCTCTGCCTGCGCCAAGTTCTCGGTGGTGAACTCAATGCCATATGGATCAGCAATGATCTGTTCTACATCCCAAGCTTGAGTTGCATAACTTGGTAAATCGACCACCGGTTGTTTGGCCGTTCCATCGGGTTGCGAGCCAGGCTGGCCGGCTATGGTGCGAATATCAACTTCTCCGCCGTAGGCATTTTGATAAACTCCACCATGCACTTGGGTACCACTCACTAGCAACACCTCAGAAACTGTAGCGGCCTCTTTCGGCATCCAACTCAAGGTGAGGTGTTTTTTCATGTCGATGGTGGTGGCAGGTAGCACTACATGGCCAGTTTCTGCACCAGACTCATCAGGTTGAATCGAATCGTAATTAGGCACTACTCGGTTATTACCATTTAAATTTACATCCCAAGAAGAATGCTTGGTAAATAAGAACTGGTAGCTTAAACGCATCATGTCGTTCATGGTTTCGGCGCGGTTAAAGCCTGCCGTATACCCCATGGTTCGTTCGGTGGTGTCTACCCGGTTAAAGGTATTATTTGTGCCGCCTAACAGCTTGGCCGTACTTTGGTCATCAGCCACACAGGAGGCGGTTTTGTATTCAACAATATGGTTAAGAATTGGGCGCTGATCATCGGGTATCGAGTTTGGATAGATCAATGACTCACAACGGTTAGAGCTGCGGCTAAAGCTGTCCATTAAGGTCCAATTAGGCTCAAGCAATTCTTTAGGGCCATCACTGTTGGCCTTAATGGTATGAGGCGCCGAGTAAGCACGGTAATTTACTCTTGAACCGTCAAAATGTAACATTGCGGCGTTGGCATCGTAGTGCTCCGAGCCATTGCTCATGCTATCCATTTTGTGTTGAATAACATCTTGAATAAGCTCGCGTTCGCCATAACGGTATTCATAACCCTTGTAAGAAGCATTGCCACTGACAATTTGGGTATAAGATGGCATACGGTAATTACCACCACTAGGGGTAGATGCCAACGGTTCGGCATTGCGCCCACCTGGATCATTAGAGCCTAATACCCTCGCATGCACTTGCGAGCGCTGATACATGTGCTCGTGTCCTTGCACCCAAATTACATCTTTTTCTGTAAATAACTCTCGGATCTCTTTATGAATATCAAACAGGCGATTGTCATCTTTAGTGCCCTGTACAATTTGCTCACGGGTTTGCCCATACTTAGCGCCAATCAAGCCATCGTGGCTGGCAATTACCACATGTTCAAACTTACCTTCATGTTCTGCAACTACATCTTTAATCCAACCAAAAGCGATCGGTAGGTTGTAATAAGCAAGGCCAATCACCAATACATTTTCACGAATAATGTAATAGTTAAGCCACTCGGCACTAGGCATGTGAACAGCGTCTTCAGGAATGTAGTGACGCATGTTTTCAATCCATTCTACCGTGTAAGCCCAGCTGGTTTCGTGATTGCCCATTACTGGCAAAAACTCCATGCCAGCTTCACGGTACTTCTCAGCAACCTCCCGCCACTCTGCCCATTCTTTGGTTGAACCGTGATTGGTTAAATCACCTACCGGAATAACCAAATCAACGCCATGTGCTTGGTGCTTAGCCAACACTGCTTCCATGGGGTGTTGCGCGACTTCCCAACCATTGCCTTGGGTATCAGGTAACAGACCAATAGACAGCGGTGCCGGTACAATTGGGCTTGAAGTATCTTGGTCATTATTGCTATCACTGTTACAAGCACTAAGTAGTGCGCTCACTGCCGCAGCGCACAAAGTAGTGCGAAACACTAATTTAGTTGAATTTTGCATTAGGTAATGTCTCCATATCGCCAGTTATCTAGTTGATTTGGCGGAGGATACTGAATTCAAAATATGACACTAAGATTTCACTTTTATTAATTAAAGCAATTACTAAAATTAAGTGCTAGCCGTAATATTTATTTAATAATTAACCTCTATAACGCTGCCTTATTCTTATTAAAACCACTTGTTCAAGGCTAATTACATGACCTTTCGCCAATTACTTTTAGTTGCTTTTAGCGCAGGCCTAGCACTTACCGTCCAAGCCAAAGAGCTACCACCTCAAGCTGCAGAAATGATGTTTGAACTTAACGAAGCGGCAGCTTGCATGGCAGCCGCAAAATACTTAAAAAACCACTCGCGGGTGGCGGTACATCAACAAGACTACCAAGCTTTAGTGGCTGAATATCAAGTACCTAGCGAGCTAGCCAACTCTGTAAGGCAGTTAAACCATCGCCAATACTTAAACTTTAGTGAGCGTTACGACCAACGTTATCCAGGCCTAGATAAGCATAAAGCCCTAACCTCTGCTTATACCCACCGCTGCTACTTTATGAATGAACATGAAACTCGCCGAGCCGCGGCCTTACATGCATTAAGCAACAATGATTAAGCTAACAGCCTGCCTAAGGTACTCATTTGCTTTAGGCTTTTTCTATCTATGCCACATTTAGCGCAATTTCTGCTGCTCAATCAACAGCCAAGTGCTTACACTTAAATAGCTCAGTTATGCCCAAGCAAATAAGCTGTAATATTTGGCTAAGTGCTAAGGTCTAAGTACTAGAACCAAACCACCAACAGATTTCATCAGCCACCAGTAATGTGGCGAAAGGATGCCGATGAGAAACATAGTCACTAGCCTAGCTCTAATAATTCTCAGCTTTTCGAGCCTTGCCAATTCAAGCTTTAGCTATCAGCTAAGCCTCAGTCAGCCCGATGGCAGCCCCGCCGCCAATGTGGTGGTTTATCTTGAGCCACAGGGCCATCAACTCAGTGAGATAAACCAACAAACCGTTGTGATAGGCCAGCGAGATAAAGCCTTTGTGCCTTACATCAGTGTGGCGCAACGTGGTAGCCAAGTCGATTTTAATAACGATGACAACATTACCCACCACATCTACTCTGCTGCTGGTGATAACAAGTTTTCATTTCAAATCAAGTCGGGGGAGACCCACAGCAAACATGACTTCGACCACAGCGGCGTGATACCTATGGGGTGTAACATTCATGACTGGATGGGCGCATATTTATTGCTAGTTGATACGCCCTTGTTTAACAAAACTAACGCCCAAGGAATGGTTGAATTTACTGCTGTACCAGCGGGAGACTACCAACTGGTGGTTTGGCATCCAGAGCTTAAAACAACTAATCAGCAACTTAGCCAAAAGCTAAACATTAATAACGATGGTAAACTAGCACTTAGCTTGCCCAACGCTTTAGAAGATGCAGAACTAGAACAGCAAAATCCGGATGATTTTGATTTTCTCTCAGAGTACTAATTGGCAGGAGCGCCGATGAAAAGTATAAAGACCAAAATACTACTGCTGATCGTATCGCTATTGTTACTGCTTCAAGCGATCTCATTTTGGTCTACCTACGACTCCTTAAGGCTGAAAGAAAAAATTGCCATCGACTCGCAGTTAAGCAAAGCCAACGCTCTGTTTCAAAGTGAGTTTAATCGCCGAGGGTTTTACCTAAGCAGCTTTGCCGAAACTGTCACCAACGATTACGGATTAAAAAGTGTATTTGGTGAAGACAAACGCAGCGTTGCGATTGCTTTGCATAATCACGGTAAACGCATTAATGCAGACTTAGCCATGGTGGTCACGCCGTCGGGCATGATTGAACTGCAATTAGTAAACAGCCAGCAAGCTAATCAAAAAAGCAAAGTGGTAAGGGGTGAACAACAAGGCCAAACTTTTGCCTTTATGCCGGCATTACAACAAAACTTACTGCCTCCCTACTACGCTATAGGCAACCAACTTTACCAACTACATCTTTCAGCGATAAAGAGTGGTCCAGCGATTATTGGTTGGGTTGGTTTTGGTTACGAAATTGGCAAGCCCTTGGCAGAAAGCTTTTTAAGCCAAACCGGCTTGCAAACCGACTTTATCCTAGAGCAACAGCAAACATGGTCTTTGTTGGGCTCAAGTAATCCCGATGCCAATGTTGCTAGCGCTAAAGCCTTACTAAGCCAAACCGACAGTGATGTAATTGCTCTGCACCAACAATTTAGCGTAGCGGGTGAAGGCGCTTTTTATGTAGTGCTGCATAGCTCTAGAGATAACCTAGTGGCGGTGATTCAACAAAGTTGGGTGCAAATTTTACTGCTAACGGCACTCACGCTGTTCTGTTCGATGATAGCGGCTTACCTGATTGCTGATGACATTACCCGGCCAATTAAACTGCTGGTGAAACAAGCTAAGCGGCTAGCCGCTGGTGATTATCAAACACCGGTATCAATAAACGACAGAACCGAGCTTGGCCAACTAGCCAGCGAATTTAATAACATGCAAGAACAGGTGCTCAGTCGTGAACAGGCCATTAACCATCGCTTAAACCACGATCCTCTTACCGAGTTACCCAATCGCAACTGGCTGGCCAATAAACTTACTCAACTTACAGCAGACAGCAAACAGTCCTTTGCTATGTTCCACTTAAACATTTGTCGCCTAAAACAAGTGAACGATACCTTAGGCCACCAAGCTGGCGACCAGCTGATTAAAGAAGCGGGCAAACGCCTAAGCGCACTAAAAAGTGAACACTACCTGTGCCACATCGGTGCCGACGAATTTATTGTATTACTGCCAAATGTAACCCGAGACAACGTACAACAACATTTGCAGCTTATTAGTATGCAAATGCACGAAGGCTGTAATTTTCAAGATATGCATCTACAGCTGCAAACGCATGTGGGTGTAGCCTTATTTCCAGAGCATGGCCAAAACCCGCAGGAGTTACTACAAAAAGCAGATGCGGCCTTAAATCACTGTCGAGAAGCGCGCAGCCATTGTTACATCTACGACCCAAGTGCCGATACCAATACCGTTGAACGCTTAAGCCTAATTAACGATCTTAAAAAGGCCATTCAAAACAACCAGCTCACCCTGCACTACCAGCCAAAGTTTAGCTTTGCCGCTAACAGAATCACCCATGTAGAAGCCCTAGTACGTTGGCAACACCCAGAGTTAGGCATGGTACCACCCGATGCATTTATCGAAATTGCTGAACATACTGGGCAAATTAACCCGCTCACTCGATGGGTATTTTTAGAAGCCTTATCACAAAGCCTGGCTTGGAAGGTCAAAGGTGTCGACGTCAACATCGCGATCAATATCTCTGGCGAAAACCTAAAAGACGATAGCTTTTATAGCTTCATTTGCCAGAATATCGAAAACAAGCAACTAGCAGCAGAATCCTTCACCTTAGAAGTCACAGAGAGCGCGTTAGTTGACGACCCTGAAACGGCGATTGCCTTGCTGGCTCGCTTTAAAAAACGTGGCTTTAAATTGTCTATTGATGACTACGGCACCGGTTACTCGTCCCTTGCTCAGTTAAAACGCCTACCGGTGCATGAGCTCAAAATTGATAAATCTTTTGTACAAAAGCTCGCCATTGATGCCGACGATGCCATTATTGTGAAGTCGACCATTGAGCTGGCGCACAACATGGGCTTAAGTGTAGTAGCAGAGGGTATAGAAGATATCGAGAGCTTACGGTGGCTGGAAAAAGCCAAGTGTAATTTAGCTCAAGGCTACTTTATTAGTCGCCCAAAACCCGCTAAAGAATTATATGAATTACTCGCTCAGGAGAGCATCGAGTTTGCCGAATAAGGGAATTATTTTCAGCATCTGTTTGATGCTAACAGCTACGCTAAACACCACCAAGGCTGCGGAATATAGCGCCAGAGGGATCCTCGATTTACGCGCTAGCCATGTAGATAGCAGTGACAGCTATGTAAAAGGTGGCTACGGCAAATTTGGCTACTCTGATGGAAGCCAACTTTCCGTTGCTCAAGCTGGCTTAGATTTAAGCGCTCACTGGGATAACGGCTTCTCTGGCAAATTGGTTTTAAATGGCTGGCTCGATCAAGAAGATAGTGCGCTAGGTTTTACTGAGGCTTTTTTTAGTTATAAAGGTCTCCCCTCGGAGAGTGGCCTTCGCTGGTCGGGCCGAGCGGGCATTATGTATCCGAGTATTTCCTTAGAAAACACCGCCACCGCCTGGGCAACGCCATACACCTTAAACGCCTCCACTCTTAATACTTGGGTTGGAGAAGAAATTCGCACCACCGGCATCGAGGCCAAACTAGAGCGCTTAGGTAAATTCTCTAACTCCCAACACAACTTGTCACTAAGCGGCATGCTGTTTGTGGCTAACGACCCAGCTGGGGCCTTATTAGCTTGGCACGGCTGGACCAGCAGCTCGAGACAAACCCTATGGGGGGAAACTCGCCCATTCCCCGAACCATTGCAACCCGCATTAGCCGATCAAACCCGCCGTTCGAACCCATTTAAAGAAATAGATCATCGCCCCGGCTTTCATACTAACTTGGACTGGAGCATCAGACGCCATGCCCTGTTTAGAGTGGGATACTACGATAACCTGGCTAAACCTTACTTAATTGATGGTGGAGACTACGCGTGGCGAACCCGCTTTGCTCACTTAGGTGGAAAATGGCGGATAAACAAGCATTGGCAGCTATTGTGGCAATACATGAACGGCTCAACCTTGATGCAATCGCTCGATCGCCAAGATGCTGTGAAGATGGACTTTGCCAATGGTTTTGCCATGCTCACCCGCAACTTTAAAAAGAAGCACCGAGTGAGCCTGCGGGCAGAAGCCTTTGAAAACATCGACCGCGACAACACCCCCTTAGATGACAATAACGAGCGCGGTAAAGGCCTTACCTTCGCCTACCAATATAGGTTAAACAAAAACTGGTTTATAGGTGGCGAATACCAATGGCTAAACAGCCAACGGCCGCAGCGCGCCTTGCACGGGCTAGAAGCAGACACCAACGAACAACTGTTCCAGATAGCTGCCCGCTACTTCTTTAGCGCAATTTAACCTAGAGCAAGAGTTTAGATTTGCTTAACTCTAAAGCTGCTGATGGCGCCGCGTAAATACAAAGAAGTAGATAAACCTGAAGCTAACATAAGCGACAACTAAGCTTGCCATTAATAGTTCAAAACGCGCCAACCATAACACTTCTTCAACCAAGCTAGCGTTTACTCCCCATCTATTCAATAAGTCTGCGGTTTTAAACATGCAGCTAGCGCCAATCACCATAGGAAAGGTAAATGCCGCATAGCCTGGAGAGAAAGGTAAGCGCAATAATTTGAAAAAAGACAGGTAAACGGTAAAGGTCATCAATAGCGAAATGCCAAACAAGCTCAACACTATCAAGGCTGATGGAGAAGGCTCAATAGTCAAATAACCCGCCATCGATAAACTGGCAGGCGCGGCAAGAATGGCAATAGTGGGCTGCGCGCCTTGCTCAATATTGTCTTTGAAAATAAACCGATAAAACATCATCGGTAACATAATCGAAAAACATGCCATACCAAACCATAAACAAGCGACCGCCAGCCAATATAAAACGCCATGCACCGGACCAAGGTAAGCAAGAGCGGCCACAATAATCCCCACAGGCGGCACAAACCAGCTTGGCCCCATGTCAGTCCAATTAAATTGGCGGCTTCGGTGGTAACAAAAGGCCGCTAAAAAAGCTAAATGGATAACAATGGCCAATATCCAAAGAACACTACCAGCAAATGGGTGCAAATAACGCGCAACTGCGTTGCTTACTAGCATTAATGCCATAGCAAAAGTAGGAGCAACGCTGCCCACAACAGGGTGTGATAGATCTTGAATAAGCGTTTTAGGGTGCAACACAAACCTTAGCAGCAGCAAGCCCAACAGCATACTTGCAAGCAGCGCGGAAAGCCCTTGAACAAAGCCCTCGGTGCTATAACTAGATTCAATGACAAAGCCTAGGCTTGCTATTCCTAATGCAAGCCCTGCCACTGGCGTGGGAAAACGGCTTAAGCGCGCTGCACATATGCGCCAATTGTGTTTCATAAATGACTCTTTGTATACTCAACATAAGCAAGCCAAGCAAGATGGGCTTAGCTCAAATAGCCGACAGTTTAGTACGCTCTTAAAAAGCATAACTTGATGTAAGCTAGCCAAAACCCAAATTAAGGGCTGGTTATCTTCTCTCACTGATTATCAAAAATAAATTGAAAGTGATTTAATCGCAGCTGTGTTTTTCCTACAGCCAAACTCTACTACACTGAGTTATCTGAATTTTCGCCCTAATGGAGCCACCAATGAAAGCTGTAGCCTACCAACAAGCACTAGCAATTAGTGAAGACTTATCACTACAAGATATTGAACTGCCAAAGCCTAGTGCCAGTGCTAAAGACTTATTAATAAAAGTTGAAGCCATCTCGGTAAACCCTGTTGATACTAAAATTCGCGCCAATGCCTCCGCCGAGCAAGGCCAATGGAAAGTAATCGGTTGGGATGCAGTAGGCACCGTGGAGCAAGTTGGCGACCAAGCCCAGCTTTTCAAGGTAGGTGACAAAGTTTGGTATGCCGGTGATTTAACTCGCGCTGGCAGCAATGCAGAATACCAACTGGTAGATGAGCGCATAGTTAGCTTAGCACCCACTAGCATTCCAGCAGCACATGCGGCCGCCTTGCCTCTCACAGCACTAACCGCTTGGGAAATGCTATTCGACCGCTTGCAAGTGAGTAAAACTGAGCCAAAGTCTATTTTAATCATTGGTGCCGCTGGCGGGGTAGGCTCGATAATGGTTCAGCTGGTTAAACAGCTCACCAAGCTTAAAGTTATTGCCACCGCCTCTCGCCCCGAAACCCAGGCTTGGTTAAAAGAATTGGGGGTCGACCAAATCATTAATCACCGCAACCCTTTAAGTGAAGAGTTAGCCGAGCAAGACAACATTGACTACGTAGTGAGCTTAAACAATACCGACGAACACATGGGCGAAATAGTTAAAGTGATTAAGCCGCAAGGTAAGTTTGGCTTAATAGACGACCCCGCAGAGCTAGATGTAAAGCTGCTTAAACGTAAGAGTATTTCGCTGCATTGGGAGTTTATGTATACCCGCTCAATGTTTGAAACCGAAGATATGATTAAGCAGCACCAGCTGCTAACTGAAGTAGCACAGTTGATCGACCAAGGAAAAATCAAAAGTACCTTAGGTGAACACTTTGGCCAAATAAATGCCGACAACCTCAAACAAGCCCACGCCTTTATCGAGTCGCAAAAGGCTAAAGGAAAAATTGTGTTGGAAGGGTTTTAGCTAATTCAACACCCAAGCTAGATGAACACCCTAGGTTATTCATCTAGCTTGCTTTCCATTTTTCACGTCTATGCAAACAGCGACTTTACACTTCTTTACCCTAGCTTTACCTAACTAAAGATTGGCCTTTTTATACTTAACACTTAAGGATAAGTAAGGCCGAATCATGCGTAAAACCTCTATCACTGTTTTGCTGGTCATAGCTACCGTTACTGGGCTATGGCTTCAAGCAGAATCCACTCTCTTTTCTTCAGATAACTTCTTTCAATGGCGTTCTGCGCTGATTCAATACAGTGGCATACTCACCATAGCGTTAATGAGCCTTACTATGCTGCTAGCCTTGCGCCTGCCGTTTATCGAGCAGCTCACCAAAGGCTTAGACAAATCCTACCGTTTGCACAAACACCTCGGCATCGCCTCGTTATTAGTAGCAGTGGTGCATTGGCTACTGGCGATTATTCCTAAGCAACTTGTAAGAGCGGGAATACTAGACAAACCCGTTAAAGGCACTGGTCCCAATAATTCTGATTCGTTATATGCGCTGGTGCGTCCTTTACGTGGACTGGCTGAACAAGTAGGCGAAGTAGCCTTTTACAGCTTTGTAGTGCTAGCAGTTGTCGCCTTAGTGGGGGTGATTAGGTACAAAGGGTTTCGTTATTCGCACAAACTCATGTCGCTAGCGTTATTAGCATTAGCATTTCATTCCGCCATATTGATTAAACACAGCTATTGGCCGTACCCCATTACGTTCATCACATTAAGTCTTATTTGGGTAGGTTGTGTCGCGGCGGTTTATAGCTTGTTTGGGCGAATAGGTAAAAGTAAACAACACGATGCTACTGTTAGCGAGGTAAAATATTTAGCCAAAGACAAAGTCTTAGATTTACGCTTAGCAGCGCCCAGTTGGAGCGGTCACCACAGCGGCCAATTTGCTTTTGTGCAAGTTTCTGGAGAAGAACCCCACCCCTTCACTATTGCTAGCAGCGCTAAACAAGATGGGCAATTGCGCTTTTTAATTAAAGAGCTGGGGGACTTTACCAGTAGCTTAAAAAACCGACTAAGCCTTAAGCAAAAGCTTCGAATAGAAGGGCCCTATGGTCAGTTCGATTTTAAGCATCCGGCTCCGCAAGTATGGATAGCTGGCGGCATAGGCATTGCTGCATTCAAAGCCATTATTGAAGAGCGCCAACTCGCCCCAAAAGAGCAAGAAACTCACCTCTATTATTGCGCAGACAACCCAGACCAACAGTTTATTGATGAGCTAAAACAACAGACGAGTAAGGCTAATATACAACTCCACATTATTAATAGTGCCAGCGATCCTCTACTTAGTGTTGAACAGCTGCACCATGAGGTAATTGATTTAATGCAGCGTACTATTTGGTTCTGCGGGCCGGTCGCTTTTTCCAAGGCGCTTAAAAACGACTTGGCCAAGCTTACTTTCAACTTAAACAACTACCACGAAGAGCTATTTGAGCTGCGCTAGAACTTTGTGAATAGAAGCAATAACCCTTTGGGGCGCAAAGCCCCAAAGGGTTATTGCAATTAAAAAACAAAGTTATAAAGAAAACCTGCACCAATGGCCATGCTTAAAATTACCACCAAAAACGCCGCGATCATCTGGTTCTTAAAAATTGATTTAAGCAAAATAACTTCAGTTAAGCTGGCGCCAGCACTGCCAATAATCAAGGCCATTACCGCGCCTAAGCTCATGCCTTTAGCTGCTAAGGCAGCACTGAGCGGGATTACCGCTTCGGCGCGAATGTATAAAGGAATACCAATTACCGCCGCCACAGGAATCGCAAAGGGATTATTGTCGTTAGCAAACCGCGCAATAAACTCGCTTGGCATAAAGCCGTAAATCAATGATCCCAAGGCGATACCAGCAAACAGGTAAGGCAATACTTTCTTAAAGTCACTCCAGGTACTGTCCCAAATGGTGCGCCATTTACTCACTGGCTTTTTCTCTTTAGCACCACAGCTAGAGCCGCCGCACTGCTTGGTAGGCTCAAGATAAGCATCGGCCTTAATGTATTTTTCAAAGCCTAGTTTTTCTAAACTGAAACCAGCTACAACCGACACACTCATCGCCACAACAAAGTAGAACAAACTCACTTGCCAGCCAAAAGTAACCGTAAACAAACCAATGATAATAGGGTTAAGCAAAGGGCTAGCAAACAGGAACACCAACATAGCGCCAAAGCCCGCTTTGGCCCTTATTAAGCCTTTTAAAAATGGAATGGTAGAACAAGAGCAAAATGGAGTAATCGCCCCTAAAAAGCCTGCCACCACATAGCCACTGCCATTCTTTCCGCTAAGGATTTGCTGGATCTTTTGCGGCGGAATGTAATGCTGCAATACCCCCACCAAATAGCTAATCGCCAAAAACAATAAGGTTAATTCAAAGGCCAAAAAAACAAACATGTTAGTTGCCTGCCAAGCCATATCACTGTTTATATTCATCATCTTAACACCTATATTTCTAGAATATTCGAAATATAAACATCAAGACTAGAACATGCAAGATATTTCTAGTAATATCGAAATATATTTTTCACCCGAGAAAGCAAATGAATACAGAAAGCATTGCTAAAGCCCTTAAAGAACTTGGTCATCCCACGCGCCTAAGTATTTATCGCAGCGTGGTAAGGGCCGGTTACGCTGGTATCGCGGTAGGCGGCTTACAAGAAAACCTAGGTATTCCAGGCTCAACCTTGTCTCATCATATCTCCGGTTTGGTCTCTGCAGGTTTACTTAGCCAGCGCCGAGAAGGGCGCACTTTATATTGCGTAGCCGAATTTGAATGCTTACAAACAGTAATCGGCTTTTTGCAGGATGAATGCTGCGCCGATGAGCAAGCGCCCCCCCAAATAAACAATATAAAAACTATATAGTCCATTTTGTGGGTTGTTTTAAACTACAATTACTTCAGTCAATCATTGTAATCTCTCTATGATAAAACCGTTTTTACTCACGTTTTTTGTTGTTCACTTTATCCTTAATCAGGCGGTAGCTTCGAGCTCGCCACTTAGATTTCTCACCGTAAATGAACCGCCCGCCAGCTACCTAGATGAAGATGGCCAGATTCAAGGTTATGTGGTTGATATATTTCGCTCATTAGCCCAACGCTTAGAGGTTGATGCCAAGCTAGAAGTAGTGCCAGAAGCGCGTGCTTTACGAACCGCTTACCACAACGATAACACCATGGTGTTTTCCTTTAGTCGAAACGCCGAGCGCGATCAAAAACTCAATTGGATTGGCCCGGTTCTAATAAAAACCTGGGGCCTATATGGCCTAAAGAGCTTCCAACACGATTATGAAAATTTAGCCGACTACCCAACGATTGGCGTGACTAAGGGAGATATTCGCCACGAGTGGCTAGCCAACCAAGGCTTAAGTAATTTATCGGTTAACAGTAGCCACCAACTTAATATCCAGCTACTGGTAAGAGAGCGAGTTAGCACCATTGCCTACGAAGGTGCAGGCTTACAGATTGTTGCCAATGAACTAGACATAGACCCAACTAGCTTTAAATTGCTAAAAACGCTAAAACAACAAGGCGTATACATCGCTATGTCTAAGCATTTTACTAAGGCAGAACAATGGCAGCAGGCTTTTGAGGATATGCAAAGTGAAGGAGAGTTGCAGAAAATTGCCGAAAAATGGCGCGACAAAATAAAACAACAACATGGCGTCGACACCCAAATCAGCAAGAGTATTCTTATTCTAAAATAGCCCGGCCTTCCGCATTATTACTTTTATCACCCGCTATAGATGCCCAACAGCCAAGTGCACTGCGCACTCCCTTTGCCAATAGCGCATCTATCTACATAGACAAAGCCAGCACCTTGCTGGCTTTTCTAACTAAGCGCCTTACTACTTTGGCCTTGTTACTTTAGTTTCCTACTCCGCCAACACTAACGCTATCGTTGGCTGTCACCACTGGCCACTTCTCAAAACTCGCTAAATGCTTCTGCACCGCTGCTTGAGCTGGACCAAATGCCCACATTTTTTCACCCATCCACTTAATATACATTCCTGACTCTTCGG
The DNA here is from genome assembly GCF_019670125.1 of Agarivorans aestuarii. Classification (NCBI taxonomy): domain Bacteria; kingdom Pseudomonadati; phylum Pseudomonadota; class Gammaproteobacteria; order Alteromonadales; family Alteromonadaceae; genus Agarivorans; species Agarivorans aestuarii. The sequence goes on along the minus strand of NZ_AP023033.1, from coordinate 987,611 downwards.
CGGCTCGCTCATAAGGGTCACGACGCAGGTTAAATAACAGAGGTGCGTTTAGCTCTTCTTTTGGTCCACTCCAGCCTTGGTTTTGTACAACGAAGTGTGCTTTCCAATCACCTACTCTCACTGCCTGTAACTTGTCTCGTTCATAGTAGATGATGTGTTCGCGATTCGACGGTTTGTTCTCAATTAACATATCTAGCTGATTGTAACCGTCTAAATGGGCTTTGAAGCCCTCAAAGCCTTCTAACATTTGCTGTTTTAAATCCTCTGGACCGCCAGCTGCGCTAACCAATGTAGGCAACCAATCCATTCCATCAAACATGCCATTATGGACTTTTCCCGCTGGAATCTTGCCAGGCCAACTCACCAATAGCGGCGCTCTAACTCCCCCCTCCCAAGTAGTGCCTTTTTCCCCATGGTAAGGGGTCATTCCACCATCGGGCCAAGTCATAATTTCTGGACCATTATCGGCGGTAAACATCACAATGGTATTATCAGCAACGCCTAGTTCTTCGAGTTTTGCGAGCATTTCACCAACGTGATCGTCTAAGTCTTTCATCACTACTTCTTGTAAGCCCCAGCCATTTTGACCCAGCATTGCTTCATATTCAGGTGAAAGGTGTGTCCAAACATGACCTCGAGACGGGCAATACCAAGTAAAAAATGGTTCATCTGCTTTCACCGCTCGCTCAATAAAATCAATGGCATGTTTGTTTACTTCATCGTCGAGAGTCTGCATACGCTTTTTAGTTAACGGGCCATCGTCTTCTATGGTTTGATTACCTTTCCCGTCTGACTTAGCGTAAATAACATTGCGCGGTGCAAACTGCTCAAAAGCAGGATCTTTTGGCCAATCTGGATCTTCGGTATATTCCATCGCATTAAGGTGATACAACCAGCCCCAGTACTCATCAAAACCGTGCATGGTAGGCAAAAACTCATCTCGATCACCCAAATGATTTTTGCCAAATTGCCCCGTGCGATAGCCCATGGTTTTTAGCAGCTCTGGCAACGTAGGAGTATCCGGGTGTAACCCAACCGGTCCGCCAGGTAAACCCACCGAATGTAAACCAGTGCGCACAGGAAACTGCCCGGTAAGAAAGGCTGAGCGCCCAGCAGTGCAAGAAGGTTGAGCATAGTAATCGGTGAGCAACATGCCTTTTTCGGCAATGCTATCAATATTTGGCGTTTCACTGCTCATTACGCCGCGGTGGTAGGCACTTAAATTTGAGATTCCTACATCGTCGGTAAAAATAACAAAGATATTAGGTTTATCTGGCTTGGCGTAAGCTAAAGACATACAGCCTAAACCAAGTATTAACGCCAAAGTAGCCAAAATCCTTTTCATAGTTAGTCCTTAATAGTGTGTCGTTTAATGAGCGTCGCGCTCAGCCTAAAATGCCAATAACCCAAACAGCAGCAAATGCCTTGAGTGGCAACCGCTCTAGCTAATGTAGAGTTAATGATTTTTTACTCGGTAGTTACTGTAAAGGTAGGAAAGATTCGCCTTACGTCAACTTAGTAGGTGCAAACAAAGAAGGAAAATTACTTATTAGAACAATAACTGTCTTCGAATAGGGCGAAGACCAATGAAATAATCGCTGTAGCGTGCTTTAGTTAAGCGCTCCAGCAAACCTAGTAGCGGACAAACTCCCTTATTCGAAGGCTAAGTTTTTGTAATAAAACTGCTTATCGCGCTCACTAATCTCACGCAATACTTTACAAGGGTTACCCACTGCCACCACGTTAGCAGGTATATCTTTAGTCACCACACTGCCCGCCCCAATAACGCTATTTTCTCCAATGGAGATCCCCGGCAATACCACCGAATTAGCACCAATCCACACATTACTGGCAATATGAATAGCCACATTAAATTGAGCAGCCTGCTTTCTCGGTTCTGGGTTTATTGGGTGACCGGCTGTTGCCAAGGTGACATTGGGGCCAATCATGGTGTAGTCACCAATGTAGATATGGGTATCGTCCACGAGGGTGAGATTAAAGTTAGCGTAAACCTTATTACCTAAGTGAGTATGCTTTCCCCAGTTGGCCTGCAACGGCGGCTCTATCATGCAATCTTCGCCCACGTCAGCAAAAATCTGTTTAAGCAACTTAGCACGTCGTTCTATTTCGGAAGGCCGACTATGGTTGTAGTCGTAAATCACTTCTTGGCATTGGGTTTGCTCAGCAAAAGTAGCGTCATCAAAATAGTAAATTTGTTGCGAATGTTTTTTGTCTACTTGCGCCATATTACAACTACCTTTCAGCTTGAAATGAATACCTGTCTGCGAGCAGCACTTTAGCAATATACAAGGCCGTATACTTAGCGCGAGTTCAAAATAAAACAGCCCGCTTAACCCGGCAAGGCCTCCGCTAAATCTAATAAGGAGGTGATAGTAACAGTGGGCGCTAGCTCCCAGGGGTCAAACACCACAGTTGGCGACCGTTGTACCCATGCAGCCTGCCAACCTGCCGAAACCGCACCAGTAACATCAAAGGGATTAGAAGAAACCAACCAAGTATCCTTGGCTTGGCTTTGAGTTTTATTAAGAAAATGCTGGTAAACCGCTGGATCAGGTTTGAAACTTTTTACCTCATCAACACTCACCACTGCACTAAAAAATGGCCGGATCTCAGCAGTTTCTAATAACAGTTCAACTGCAGCTTGCTGACCGTTAGAAAAAGCATAAAGCCTAAAACCCGCTTGTTGTAAGCCTGCTAAAGCTTGTTTTGCTTCAGGATGAGCGGGTAATACTTTATAAATAGCCAACAAGCTCTGCTTTTGTTGCTCAGTGAGTGGCACCCGAAACACTTGGCAGCAGTAGTCCAAGGCTTGCTCGGTACACAAGGCGAAGTTTTGGTAGTTTTGCATTAAGCCTCGGCGAAACGAATATTCTAATTGCTTATCTCGCCAAGCTTGTGAAAAAGGCGCGGCCTGCTCGCCCATATATTCGCGCAGTTTATTTAGAACACCTTGGGTGTCGATAAGGGTGCCATAAACATCAAAAGCCAGTGTTGTTGCCATCAAACTCACTCCCCTCAAAATTGCAGAATAACAAAACAAGGCCATAGTGTTTTGAACCCATCAACAAAAATCGCCAATTGCTTTATGGTTAACGAAGGTCCGTTGATCTTTGGCCGCTAAAATTTTGTTCGAGTAAACCTGTTTAAGAACTTCGATAACATGGGATTTAACATCAATATATCAGCGCTGGGCTAGCGAGGGTGAAATTGATATTCCCGAGCGCTACGCCAAATAAAACTAAACCCAGAGCATCAGCTCTGGGTTTGGTGAAATCAATTGGTAAGTTCGCTTAATAAGCTAACGCTGCGCACCAAAAACTTGAGTCCAATAAATGCCATAACTGCTGCTGGCATTTTCGGCTTTTGCGGCGCCTAATTCGGTGTAGTTCGCATTCATAATATTGGCGCAATGGCCACTGCTTTGAAGCCAACCACTCATTGCGGCTTCTACCGAGCGCTGTCCAGCGGCGATGTTTTCTCCCACATAAGACCAACTGTAACCCTGAGCACTAGCTCGAGTAGCAGAGCTTGAGCCATCTAAGCCGGTGTGAGAAAAGAAGTCATAGTTAGCCATGTTGTTAGAGTGTTCTTCAGCAGCCAATTGCAAAGACAGGTTCGAGCTTAAAGGCGCAACGGCTGGGTAAAATGTACTGCCACAATTACGGCCTTCACCGCGAGCTTCATTAACTAAACGCAGCATACTGGCTTGTAATGAATTATCTCCCGGTTCACTCGGGTCTGCAGGGCTTACTGAGTCAATCGGCTCATTGGGCTGCTCTGGTGCTGTTGGCTCAACTGGGTTGACCGGAGTCACCTCTTCATCCGACTGAGGTTCTGGCGAATCGCTTGAGCCTCCGCAGCCACTAAGTGTAAGTAACAACAACCAAGACAAAGGTAATACTTTAGAGAAATGCATCTACAAACCTATAAAATGAGGAAGCGAACATCGCTAATAAACTAAACTGCTCAACCCGCTAAAGCTTAATTAAAACCTTGCTTTACGCTCATTTGAACGGAAAACCACTAAATTTGTAGTATCTTCATAACAAGTTATAAGTGCACTAAATGCACACTAAATAGATATTACAAATCCATAAATAACATACACTTAGACTAACACCTGCAGAGATAATTAATCAAAAAATTATCATTAACAGTACTTGCCGCACTAGGTTTATCCGCTAACTAAGTGAGCTTATATCTACCTCAAACAAAGGGTGGGGTTTGTTTAAAACAAAGTTCTGCCAAACCTGTTGATACACTTCTCGCTGGTTTGGAAAAGGCACCAAGTCACAGGCTTCTTGCAAGCTACACCAGCGAAATTCACTATGCTCATGGTTCAACACTACCGCCTGCTCAGCCGGGCAAAACACCACAAATACCGGAATAATTTGCATCACGTTTACATTAGCTTCAAAAAACTGCTCAAGAGTTTGGCCGTTATATAGCTGTTTCACCTCAATTTGGGTTTCTTCGTTAAACTCTCGAATTATCGCCTGCCAGGCTTTTTCATCCCCTTCAATATGCCCCGCTACATGGCACCAATAATTGCCCTTGGTTCGCTTCATAAGCAACATTTTGGTTTCACCGTCGATTTGCGACAAAGCCACGCCAGCCACTATCGAAGTATTCAAAGGGATCATGGTAATTTCCTATGGTAAAAGAAAAACTAAGCAGCCAAACACTCGCCAGATTAAACTGAATAACAAGCAGATACGTAAACTAATTTATTAACCACAAATTTTGGAAAGCAAAAATGCGACTAGGGCTGTTTATTTTCGATAACGATTGTAGAGTGCAAGACAACCCTGCACTTAAACAACTCGCGCGGCAAGTTGACCAGCTCATTTGCGTTTACATAAACCAAACCACTAGCCCCTTTGTGCAACACTTCAGCCAAACCAAAATCAGCTTGGCCAAACAGGCCTACTTAAACCAGACCTTAAGTGAACTCAATCTTAGCTTAAATCAACTTGGCCAACAGCTGTTTGTCGAACATGGTCGTTTTGAGCAGCAAGTCGCCCTTTACATTCAACACTATCGCATCACCGATATTGGCAGAAGTGTGCATCCAGGCAGTGACGAAGCCAAGCAATGGCTTGCCCTGCAGCTTGCCTATCCGCAGATCCGCTTTCACTCTGCCAGCAGTAACAGCTTATTTGAGCAACAGCAATTACCTTTTGATTTAAGCAACTTACCGACAAGCTTCACGCCCTTTCGTAAGCAAGTAGAAGAGCTTGCGATAGCAGAGCCCTTAGCCACCTTACATCAGCTACCTAAAGTGCCAAGTAACTTAAGCCCTGCACCGCTAATTAAACTGCAAGAACATCATTCAAGCGATTTTCAAGCAGGTGAGCAAGCAGCTTGTAATCATCTTGAGCATTACTTTTCAACCACTGCTGCAAGCCACTACAAGCAAACCCGTAACGCCCTAAGCGGCGAGCTATTCTCAACTGGCTTTTCGCCGTTTCTCGCTTATGGCGCTGTTAGCCCTAGGCAAGTTTTACAGGCTTTACGTAATTACGAGGCAAAGCACGGCGCTAATGAATCCAGCTATTGGATTTACTTTGAACTGCTTTGGCGCGAGTACTTTTATTGGTATGCCCGCGCGCATGGCAGCAAGCTGTTTAGTTTTTCTGGGGTTACCGGTAAAACCTTACATACCAGTTTTTACGCCCAGCGCTTTAAACAATGGTGCGAGGGCAATACGGCCTACCCTTTGGTGAATGCGCTAATGCATCAACTAAACAGCAGTGGATGGATGTCGAACCGAGGCCGGCAAATTGTCGCTAGCTGCCTAGTAAACGAACTGCAATTAGACTGGCGCTATGGCGCGGCCTACTTTGAACAACGCTTGATTGATTACGATGTAGCTAGTAACTGGGGGAATTGGCAATACATTGCAGGAGTAGGCGCAGACCCACGCGGTGGTCGCCACTTCGACATCGATAAACAAAGCAAAATGTTTGACCCAAATAAGCAATTTATTAAACGTTGGCAGGGGGAGCTTGGCAGCTTACCAAGCGACCATACCAACATGGTTGACTGGCCAGTTTAGCCACCGACATAAAACTAACAAAAATAGTTCATCTATGGTTCATCTAAACTCTCTAGTGTTTAGAGTTTTCTATCTAAACGGAGTTAGTAAAGATGAATTTTCGCAAGGAATGGTTAGCCCTTCTTCCCCTTAGTGTTGCTTTAGTTGCCTGTAATGACGACGACAGTACCCCAAGCCCTCAGCCACTTAGCATTAACGTACTGCATATCAACGATCACCACTCTCATTTACAAGCTGATAGCGGTATAGACTTAAACTTAGCGGGCGAAGCAACTCGAGTTTCGGTAGGCGGTTTTCCAAAAGTTGTGGCGAAAATCAATGAACTAGCCGCAAGTAAAGACAATGTATTAAAACTGCACGCGGGTGACGCAATTACCGGCGATCTTTACTACACCCTATTTAAAGGCGAAGCCGATGCAGCCTTAATGAACGAAGTGTGTTTTGACGCTTTCGCTTTAGGTAATCACGAATTTGATGGCGGCGACGCTGGCTTAAAAACCTTCTTAGAGTTTTTATATAGCCCAACTTGCCAAACCCAAGTATTGGCTGCCAACGTAGAGCCTGAAGTTGGCGTATCGCCGCTTGCACCAACTACCCGTTGGGATTACTTCCAGCCATACATGATTAAGTCATTTGGCGATGCCAAGGTAGGTATAATCGGTATCGACATTGCCACTAAAACTAAAAACTCTTCAAGCCCTGATGCCACCACTCAGTTTCATGATGAAACCAGCACGGCGCAAATGTACATCGATGAGCTAAAAGAAAAAGGCGTTAACAACATCATTTTGTTAACTCACTATCAGTACAAAAACGACCTAGAGCTAGCCGCAAAACTTACTGACGTAGATGTGATCATTGGTGGTGACTCACACACCCTATTAGGTGACTTTGAAGAGCTAGGCTTAAACAGTGCAGGTGATTACCCAACCATGGTAAGCAACTTAGACGGCGACCCAGTGTGTGTTGCCCAAGCTTGGCAATACTCAGCTGTAGTGGGTGATTTAGCTGTTACCTTCGATGGCAACGGCAAGTTAGAAAGCTGTGCAGGTACCCCTCACCTATTGCTAGCAGACAGCTTTATGCGCAAAGACACTAACGGTGACCGCGTTGAGCTTACCGGTGCAACTCGCACTGCAGTTACCGACGCGGTAGCCGCCAACCCTAACTTATCGATTGTTACAGCCGACGCTAATGCTACAGATTTACTAGCTGTTTATGCCGAAGAAGTGGACGTGCTAAAACAATCAGTAGTAGGCGACGTGGCACAAAACCTATGCTTTGAGCGCATTCCGGGCCAAGGCCGTAGCACCTTGTGTGATGTATCGGCCACCAGCGCTAATGGTTCAGATATTTCAAACCTTGTAGCTCAAGCCTTTTTGGAGCAAGCCATACGTGGCGACGTAGCCATTCAAAATGCCGGCGGCGTACGTAACGACGTACCACAAGGCGATTACACCATTGGCGATGCCTACACCTTACTGCCTTTCGCGAATACCTTGGTTTACTTGGAAATGACTGGCGCAGAAATTAAAACGGTACTTAACGAAGCTGTAGATTACTCGCTAGATCCAGAAGGCTCTACTGGCGCTTACCCTTACGCTGCTGGTTTACGTTACAAGGTGGATATGTCACAAGCTACTGGCTCTCGTTTATACGACGTAGAAGTAAAAGCGAAAGGCACCACCGATTGGATAGCCTTGGCCGATAGTGACAGCTTCACAGTGGTAACCAACAACTACATTGCTGGCGGCCGCGATGGATACTTTAGCTTTGCCGACATCTCTGCTGATGAGAGTAAATTTGAAGATAGCTTCCTAGACTATGCGCAATCATTTGTAGATTACGTAGAACGTAATGGAACCATCGATAAACTGCCGCTAGAAAGCTACAGCACCCAAATGTTCTACGATACCGACGGCAACCTGCAAAACTAAGGCTTAGCCAAACTAAATGTATAAGCCCGCTACTTAGCGGGCTTTTTATTGTTTAAAGCTCAATGGATATAGGCTAGCCGTTTAAAGTAACGGTATCAGGGAACCAGTGCGACCACACCATCCAGAATAAACCGTTATGAGTAGGTAACTGTTCTCCTTCTCCATCGACTAAGTAGGCAAAGTCATGTTCGCTATTGTAGTTAATGCTTAAGGTTTGGCCGTTCACTTCAAAGGTTTCACCAGCAAAAGTACGCGCGTCATCAATGCTAAAAGCAAACTGGAAGTCTCCACCATCGTAACCATAAATCAGCTCTTTTTGATTGTATCGTTTATCGTCTAGGCGCAGTGTAGGAAACGCCGCTTCATCTTCTCTCGTTTTATCAAATTGAACATCTAAAGCATCTTGGAAAGCGGTATTGATCATCTTGTCTAGTAAACGGTCATAGTGGTAAATAAACACCTGGCCATTGGGGTATAACTCACGCGCTGCAGCCCACGACATTAAAGTATTTGGAACCTGCTTTGGTTTGTGGTCGGTAAACTCTGACTCCATAGTAATTTGCTGAAGAAAAACATCATTTTTGGTGTCTTTAAAAATCAGATTATTATGTGTTTGAATCGATACGTTTAAGTCAGACTCACCTAAACCGTAGTCGGCTTCAATCACTACCGGCAAGTTAGATAAGCCACAAAAAGTCATGGTGTAGTCGGTGCCGTCTACGTTCCAACCTGCAATATGGGGAATTTGTAAATGCTCACGCGGGAACATGCGTACGTCGTCACCAACTTGCACCACATACATTACTTGATCATCTGGTAACACGGTATCGGCGTAACTTACGTCGTAATATTCAGCGTTATGCTGCTTTGAAGGAAACACCGTTTGAGTAGCGTAGTTACTGCACCAAATACCCAGCGCAACTAGGCCTGAACACACTGCCATTATTGAACGTGGCCAAATTTGGGTTCTTCGATTAAGCACAACTAAACCGATCATCATGAGTATATTGATTACTGCCACTAATGCTCGGTGCTCTAGCAGCCAAACGACTACAGCCCTGTCGGTGCCAAACTTTTGCCCCGGTTCGGTTACCCCCACTGCAGAGCCGACACTGACAATAACAATCAACAAGGCCAAGCTATAAAAAAGTGCTTTTAAGGTTGTTCTATTCATGTGTATTACCTTTAGTTAGGAATCAAATGCCAATATCACAAGCCCACTAATTTGCTTTGCTACAGTCCCACCACGTTTACTTATCGCCGAAGGCTTAACTTGCTTGAGATTGGCTAAATTCTAGACTCCCTACTAATCTGAGAGCCCGCGCAATTAGCACCCTGCTAATTCATGCAACAAAGCTTATCGAGAGAGTTAAACAAGAGTAAGTAGCAGCAGCGGGAAGCATTATTTCGAAGAATGGAACAATAAACCCAGTAACTTACTCCGCTACTGAGTAACAACGAGTAAGACACTGTGCCAACGCTGTCGAAATTTTTACTCTGAGTTAAATCCGACTATTCGCCCTACTTTTTCACTCTTGAGCACCTTCAAGGGTTGAACGTACAGGCGATAGTTTTTGAATAACTCAGGAGGTACAAATGAAAGAATTTAAACCCTGATATATTGCACAAATGTCCAATGGGGTTGTGCAATGGGTAGGCTTAGCGCTACTCGTTACACCATTGATTATTGAGCGGACAGGCAGCGGCACGTTAATGGGCTCGGTCATGTCACTAATTGGCATTTTTGGCATTAGCGCGCCACTTATTGGCTGGCTGGCCGACAAATATTCTATTCATCGACAGCTACAAAAAGTAGCGCTGTTTTCTCATCTACTGTCGCTAATACTGCTCTACTTTGCGACAACACAAAGCTACATGTATTTACTGCTTGGATTAAGTATTGGCATAGGCACCGTGTCTCAGCTGGTGTTAAACCCCACTTTTGTGATCAATTCTCTGCCTGCCAATCAGCATAGTAGGGGCTTAAGCCGCTTATTTCAGTTTCAGTTTTTGGGCATTGTTATCGCAGGTACATTACTAGGTTTAGTGAGCCTTTTGAATTGGACCAGCGAACAACAACTCATCTTGATGATGGCTTTAGTTAGCATTTCTATAGTCACTGTATTTATAGCTCCACCACCTAAGGTGATTTTAGACAATCAAGAGCACGAACAAGCTGATGAACTAAGCAATAAGCCCGCTTTTTCCCATCGAGGAAAGGCAGCCTTTTGCGCATTTCTAGCCACGATTTTTCTCTCGATGCTTACCTCTACCAATTTAATGGAAACCGGCCCGCTGATTATTAAGCAGGTATTTTCTGTAGATTTAGGCCACTCAGCTTTTGGTTTAGCAGCCTCAGCAGTTCTCACCATAGCCTTACTAGAACCTGCTGGACGTTGGGCTGAAAAAAGTGGGCCTTACGTTGTGTGGATAACCGGACTCTGTTGCTATGCCATTACTGCTATTGGTTTATGGCTGGCTGTGGGAACACAAATACCTAGCGCAATACCTGTTCTGTTGATTGTATTGCTGATGCAAGCAATCTCATGGTTTGACATGGTGATTCCCGCCATAGCTGAACAGCTAAGTCCATTTTCTCCGGCACTAACCCAAGGTGTTTTATTGTTTGCCATGTCTTTTGGTTTTGCTGCTGGAGCACTTATAGCTGGCGAGCTCATCGACAGCGACGGCTTTGTAGCGGTTGTAGATTTTTGCGCTATTAACATGCTAATTACTTTAGCCATTGCAGTGCTTACCTTAGGTCTAAAACCACGCTCAAATTAAAGCTTTTGCTATGCAAGTTAAATACGCCAACTTGCATAGCTTTAATGTAGGTATTGCTTGTATCACTAGCCAAATATCCAAACTATCAAGTCTTATGTTTCGCAAAATGCAAACTGCGAATAATCTTTCTTTTTCAAGTAGCCATGTTAAACAAAAAGCCGCCTAAACATATGTAATTTAAGCTTTAAAAATCTTTGGCTTAATCCCTGCTTAGTGGTTACTGCATCCAATAAACATAGGGAATAGTTATGAATAGACTGTTAGGTATATTTGCAGTAGGCGCGATGTTGCTGGCTTCAAATTTAGCCTCTGCAACCATAATCGGCGATGACGTGTATTTATCTTGCCAGCAAAGTTCTGGATCTGCACACCAACTGTGTGAGGGCAATGGCGCATTAGCGGCTACCGTAAGTGATGAAATTGAATACCCAGATTATTTCAATTTCGAAAACTCACTAAGCATCGATGTTCTAGCCAATGCACTAAGGGTTGATTTTGACAATGGTCCTTACTGCGGATGGTTTACCTGCGATGGACGGGGCTTATTGAGCTTTGTACTGTCCGATCTCGATTGGCTAGGTACGCCCAATAAAATACTCACTGGCCTTGATGTAAGTACCAATATGACAGGGGTACAAACCGACTTTACCGCAGACAGTGTTTCTTTTGCGTTACCTGAAACCTCGGTAACCAGCGATATGTTCCTGCAAATAGATTTTTTAACTAATGCCCCAGCCAGCGTTATTGAGCCAAGCAGCCTTACGGTTTTCGTTTTAGCCATATTTGGTTTAGCAGCTAGAAGGCTTAGAAATAGCAAACTGAGAAGTAATACTCAGTAATCTCGAATAGACTACGCTGCCGGCTTCTGTAGCGGTATCAAGCAACACCTGTTGGCATTAGTAGTCTGTTAAACATTATCCGCCGAGTGACCCTAATAGCTCGGCCTTTTTCTCCTTTCTGAGCTTAAAATCATTTGCTACTGCTAGTCATTTCCACCTAAAGTGTAACAACAAAGCTAGGTATAGAGTCTCGGTAATAAGGAGACTTGTTGTGGCTGAATTTTTTTGTTGCTTTAAGCGTTCTAATTAAAACAACCACAACGGTTTTATGTAGCAAAACCATCCCTATATCCATATAGGTAGCACCTAAACAGATAAGGAAACACAATGACAAACCAATACATGCCACCAAAAGTTTGGACTATGGACAACGAAAGTGGTGGTCAGTGGGCAAGCATTAATCGGCCCGATTCAGGCGCACGGCATGAGAAAACCCTTGCTGTGGGCGCCAACCCTTTACAGCTGCATTCGTTAGCAACGCCAAATGGACAAAAAGTGACGATAATGCTGGAAGAGTTGCTGGCACTAGGCGTTAAAGAGGCAGAGTACGACGCCTACTTAATTAACATTGGTGAAGGCGACCAATTTTCCTCTGGCTTTGTGGATATTAATCCTAATTCTAAGATTCCGGCTTTAAGCGACCATTCCGGGGACACACCTATTCGGGTATTTGAGTCGGGCGCTATTTTGCTATATCTGGCCGAGAAGTTTGGCCACCTGCTGCCTAAAGAGCTGGCCACACGCACCGAAACCATGAACTGGCTATTTTGGCTACAAGGTTCTGCTCCGTATTTAGGTGGCGGCTTTGGACATTTTTATGCGTACGCGCCAGAAAAATACGAATACCCAATTAATCGCTTCACCATGGAAACCAAACGTCAGCTAGATGTTTTAGATAAACGCCTCGCCAATAATCAGTATTTGGGTGGCAGTGAATATAGCATCGCTGATATTGCTACCTGGCCTTGGTATGGCAACGTTGTGCTTAACACGGTTTATGAAGCTGCAGAGTTTTTAGACGCCGCAAGCTACACCAACGTAATGCGCTGGGCTAAAGAGATAGAGCAACGCCCTGCTGTGCAACGTGGACGTATTGTTAATCGGGTATGGGGCGAAGAATGGGAGCAACTGGCAGAACGCCACAGCGCGGCAGATATTGATGCGGTATTAAGTAAAAAGCCTTAAGCTCAATTATCCACTAAAAAAGCACCCTAGGGTGCTTTTTTTCAGGATAAGATTTACGAGCAATAACCCAACAAGTGACTATGCTTTTAACACAAAAGTGCTGATCGAGTTATTCGCTAAAGACAGCTCCGCACCTAAGCCATCAACCACCAAAGTAAGCTTGGCCACATGCCCTTCATTTTGTACTACGACGACTCGCTCACCGTTGCTATTTTCAAAGCTTACCGCATGCAAATTTTCACCACTTACTTGGGTTTTAATTCGCCTAGCGCCAATCTCAACATAGCGAGATAAATGGCCAATGTAGTAATACGAGTTATTGTAAATTAGCGACTTTGTCTGGCGGTTATACATAATGGGCGCTTCGCAGAAGTTCTCTACATGATTTGGACCACCTTGTTCATTTAACAACAAATTCCAATCAATCCAGCCCTCTGAATAGTTGTTAAAATCACCAATAATGTTTCTGCCATAACGCTCGCCATTCCCCCAAGCGCCTAAGTAGCCACTTTTATCATTCTTATCTACCGAGGTATCGGTTAGCTCCACACAACCTTCGGTAAAGATAATATGAGTATCTGGATAAAGGTGATGCACCATAGAGAGATTTTCGAAATCTTCACTCACATACCAATGATTGCCCACGCCCCACACATACTTGGCTGCCTCTGGGTCACTAAGCACAATGGCTGTTCGCTGCACCATAACATCACGGTTATGGTCCCAAATAACAATGGCTTTATCTTGGTAGCCTGCGGCATGCATAGCTGGGCCGAGGTAATTTTTGATAAAGTCGCGCTCTTCTTCGGCAGAATAAAAACACGAATCCCAGATTTGATCGGCTTCCGGTTCGTTTTGAATACTAATGCCCCAGATAGGTACGCCGCGTAGCTCCATCTGTTCGATAAACTTGGTGTAATAGTTGGCCCAAGGCTGCTGATATTCAGCCAACAGTTTTCCGCCGTAATTCATTTCACCGTTAGATTTCATAAATGCCGGTGGACTCCAAGGCGATGCCAACATAGTGATCGGCTCACCAGCCTGTTCAGCCGCCCGCTTGATCATGGGAATAACCCATTGCTCTTCGTGAGAAAGATCAAAGCTATTAAGCTCACTATCCCCTTCTTCGATATAGGTATAGTTGCCTAAAGCAAAATCACAGGAATGAATAGCAACACGCCCTAGCACATACCCCAAGCCCTGCTCTTTATCAAAATAGGCCTTAGTAAATTCCTCTTGCAAGGCCTCTGGCATCTCGTAAAAGGTGCTGGCTGCCGCTTCGGTAAATGCGCCACCAAAGCCGATATGGCTTTGAAATCTCTCTTTCGAGTTAACCGCAATCATCGATTGCTGCACTTTGTAATGAGACTTAAACTCCACTGGTGCCTTTTCTGCCCAACGCTCACCCGTGCGCTCCAGTGTTCTATAGTGTGTTGCTTTCATTTACTCAATCAACCTTGTTTATCTAAACTGAGCACAGGTTATAATGAAAGCGCTTTCTTTTTCAATCTACCTAAATCACAAAATAAGCAAACATACCAAGAAAGCAAAACTCACCCCCAAACCTTTAAATAAAGATATGTAGTAGATACACCCAAGAAGATTTATCGATGTATTGCCATTTTAATAGCCCAAGTAAAAAGGAAGCGCTTACAAATCTCTTGTAAGCACTACTTTGTTTAAGTGATAACACTAGGCTAGCGCTGCCATTAAAGCATCGATATGCGCAGGCCCAATAGGTCGAACTCCAGATGGGTTTAAGGCCTTAATCGAATAATAGCCGCGAGTAATGTGGTCAACATTAACCGTCTCAGCCACTCCAGGTAAGGCCAGTATTCGTTGCATGTAAGCTGACAACAAAGGGTAATCAGCTATTTGTTTACGATTGGTTTTAAACAAACCGTAATAGGCAAGATCGAAACGTATTAGTGTGACAAAGGTTCGAATATCGGTTTCGGTAAGCCTATCCCCAACTAAGTATTGCTGCTTTGCTAGCCTTTGCTCCAGCTCCTCTAATACTTCAAATACCCCTTTTACCGCCTCTTCGTAAGCAGCTTGCGACTGAGTAAAGCCTGCTTTATAAACGCCGTTATTCAACTGGTGATAAATTCGCGCATTTAGGGCATCTATCTCTTCACTATGTTGCTCTGGATAAAGGCGAATTTTAGAGGGAACTAACTCCTCAAAGGCGCTATCGAACATGCGCAGAATGTCGGCGCTTTCGTTATTCACTATCACATTTTTCTGCATGTCCCAGAGCACTGGCACGGTAGCTCTTCCGGTAAAGTTGGGATCTGCCTGCGTATAAATTTGGTGTAGGTAATTAGCGGAGAACAACGGGTCTTGATCTGCACCTTGGTAGCCGCCAAAACGCCAACCTTGAGGGCTTAAACTAGGGTTAAGTACCGTAACAGGGATTAGCGCTTCTAAGCCTTTTAGCTTACGTGCAATCAGCGTGCGCGATGCCCAAGGGCAAATTAAGGCCACGTATAATCTGTAACGCCCGGCTTCCGCTTTAAAGCCACCCACGCCAGTTGGACCAGGGCTACCATCAGCGGTTACCCAATGGCGGAATCCGGAAGTTTGCCTTACAAAACGCCCTTGCTCATCCGCCTTCTGCAAAGGCTGCCAGTCTTCGGTCCATACTCCATTTACTAACATGAGTGACTCCTCTCTAAACGTGATGAAAAACAAACGAGCGCATGGATAATGCGCCAAGATCAAAACCTTCGCTTACCACACTTAAGTGATCCTGTTTACTTGACGCACCAGTCACAATAATCGCTGGGATATAGTGCTCTAAACTTGGGTTAGCCATGCGCATTAAGCCGCCCATGGCTGCTGGATTGAGTAAGTCAGAAAAATCTCGTTGCGCTAAGCGTTTAGCAAAAAAGGTATCAAACTCTTCTGCCCAGTCATAAGGTTGGGAGGTGTGCTTTAGCGCCGCTAGATTATGTACAATATTGCCCGAGCCAATAATCATCACGCCTTGGCGACGCAGCATTGACAAGCTGCGACCTAGGGCGAAGTGCCAGCTCAAGTTTTGTGAAACGTCAATAGAGAGCTGAAATACCGGAACATCTGCTGCCGGATACATCCATTTCAATACCGACCAAGCGCCATGATCAAGCCCCCAACTGCTATCGGTTTGAAGTTGATGATCACTTAACAGCTCAGTGAGCTGCTGCGCCAACAAGGGGTTACCACTGGCTGGATAGCGCTCGGCAAATAAAGCCTCTGGAAAGCCGTAAAAATCGTGAATGGTTTTAGGCTTAGCGGAACTATCTACTAGGCTTACTCCGGGTGTCATCCAGTGAGCGGAAATCATCAATATTGCCTGCGGCCTAGTTAAGGTTTGCCCAAGCCGCGACCAACTTTGGGTGAAGCGATTCTCCTCTAGGGCATTCATCGGATTGCCATGGCCAATGAACACCGCCGGCATGGGCTGCATCGTCGCTTTAGCACCAAGTATATTTAAGCCTTGCAGAGTAGACATCTCGCCTCTTTCTCCCTTCGGCCCAATGCCATTTGGCTTGAGCGAAGCGTTAAACAGTAATGCAGCAATTATCAGCCAAAGAGATTCACCTCACAATGGAGAAGATATAGAATAACTATCACCAATTTGTTCTTAATAGGTAGTTAGCATGGACTTAATTGACGGCTTAAAGGCATTTGTTGCTACGGCGCAAACCGGTTCATTTACAGAAGCGGCAAAACGCTTAGGTGTATCCAACCGACTCACCTCAAAATACGTAGCGGAATTAGAAACCAAGCTTGGCGCTCGCCTGTTGCAACGCACTACAAGAAAAGTGGGGCTTACACCTTCGGGTCAGCAGCTACTTAATCGGGCCCCAGCCCTGTTGGACGAACTTGATGATTTGCTGGCAGGCATCAACGAGGAAGCAACAAGCTTACACGGTACGTTGCGCATCGCTGCGCCAGTGACTCTTGGCGAAATCTACATACAAGGTTTAGTGAGCCGTTTCGCCGCTATCCATCCTGAGCTAAGTATCGACTTGCGTTTAAGCGACCAGCATGTAGATCTAGCAAGCGATGGTTTCGACCTCGCTTTTCGCGTTGGCACTCCCGGCGTTTCTACTTTAAAAGCACGCAAGCTATTTGAATTTACCAGCCACTTGGTGGCCTCACCCGGCTACTTAACACTTAAAGGCGCTCCGCTTAGCCCCGATGACTTAGATGCCCACACTTGCATCATCGACACCAATAGGCGTGATGCCAATCGTTGGGTCTTTCTGCAAAACGGCCAAGAATATGCCTTTCACCCTTCTAGAAACTTGATGGTGAATAGTGCCAATGTTGCTCGAGATTGGGCAGCAGAGGGCTGCGGTGTGGCACTGTGTCCAAACTTTGTTTTACATAAACAGTTGAGTGAAGGAAAACTGGTGCGGCTGCTGGAAGACTATCAACTGCCAATGCATCCTCTGTATGCCGTTTACTTAGAAGGTAATGTGCTGCCTCGTAAGGTAAGAGCACTGATAGATTTTGCACTTGAAGATGTGCAGAACAACGATATTGTCACCCTCCCCGCGGCTTAGCGCAGAGAGAGTAACGATTTTAGATTAACTAAACCAATGACGAGTGCGATTGGCAAACCATACCAATGATAGCATTACCGGCACTTCAACCAATACACCAACTACGGTGGCTAGCGCAGCTCCAGAGTGCAAACCAAATAGCGATATGGCAACCGCTACTGCTAACTCAAAAAAGTTAGAGGTACCAATCATGCAAGCTGGAGCAGCAATGTTATGTGGCAAACGCATGCGCTTGGCTAACCAATAAGCCAGCGCAAAAATGCCATAGGTTTGAATAAGCAAAGGAATAGCGATAAGAACAATGGCTTCAGGTTTGGCTAAAATTGTTTCCGATTGAAAGCCAAACAACAACACTACAGTGGCCAGCAAACCAATAATCGACCAAGGCTTCATAGTGGCTAAAAACTGATTTAGCCTTGAATGGTCATTCTTTTTATCTAGCTTTTTACGGGTAATCGCCCCTGCTATAAGTGGCACTAATACGTACAATACCACCGACATTAACAAGGTATTCCAAGGCACTGTGATATCACTCACCCCAAGCAAAAAACCGGCGATAGGCGCAAAGGCAAAGATCATAATTACGTCGTTAATCGAAACCTGCACTAAGGTATAATTAGCGTCGCCTTTGGTCAGCTGACTCCACACAAATACCATCGCGGTACACGGTGCTACGCCAAGCAAGATCATGCCAGCGATATATTCAGTCGCGGTGCTTGGATCTACCCAATCGGCAAATATACCTTTAAAAAACAACCAGCCTAGCAACGCCATGCTAAAGGGTTTAATCAGCCAATTAATCACAATGGTAAGCAGCAAACCTTTTGGTTTTTTACCCACATCTTTAATCGATGAGAAATCAATTTGCACCATCATCGGATAAATCATTAGCCAAATAAGTAAGGCAATCACCAAGTTAACATGTGCAAACTCAAGGCCAGCCACTAGCGCAAATACCTCGGGTACTAGACTGCCCGCAGCAATGCCAACAACAATGGCTAAACCTACCCATACTGTTAAATATCGTTCAAATAATCCCATTTTATTACCTTCTTCCCCAGCTACCTGTGTAGGTGGGTTCTGTGATGAATCCACTAGCAAAGCTGTTGTTTATTCGCTTCAAAGCGCGCTAACTCTGCTTGGTAGTAGTCTTTGTTATTGGCTTGAGTCTCGCGCAACACTCGTTCAGCCCAGCTTGGTAACTCAGGGTGTAATTGGTAATACACCCACTTACCGCGCCGCTGATCGAGTAATACTTGGCATTTGCGCAACTGCGCTAAATGGCGAGAAGTCTTTGGTTGGTCGAGCTGCAAGGCTTGCATCAAATCACAGACACAGGCCTCACCAGCCTCGGCAATAATCATCAAGGCTTTTAGGCGAACATCATCAGCGAGGCATTTATAAAATAATTGAGGGTTCATCGTTCACATGCATTTATTTACATATGTTGAATTTTGCATATGTACGTTTTATTGTCAACCTAGAAAAAAAATCCGAGCGCAAGCTGCTCGGATTTATACATACTAGTAATAGTTATGCTCTGGCTTCTCGCGTCTAAACAGGCCTTAAGCCACCTCAGCGTTTCGGCTTGCCGGTTCGTTGCTTGTTTTGCCAATCTTCTGCTATCCAGGTGGTTACATTTGCTGCGGCAAGCGGTGGGTGTCCTAAAACAGAGTCCGCTATTTTCTCCGCCACCATAATGGTAGGGGCATTAAGGTTACCATTAGGAATAGTAGGAAAAACCGAGGAATCAACCACCCGTAAGCTAGTAATGCCTTTTACTTGGCACTGGCTATTTACCACGGCCATTGGGTCATTATCACCGCCCATTTTACAACTACACGAAGGGTGATAAGCACTTTCTACATTTTGCCTTACCCACGCATCTATCGCTTCATCGCTGTTAATATTAGCGCCGGGTTGAATCTCTTCCCCGCGATAATCATTCATTGCTGGCTGCGCCAAAATCTCTCGACTTAAACGAATACAGTCACGCCAGTCTTGCTTGTCTTGCTCGGTGCTAATGTAGTTAAACTGAATATTAGGTTTAGCATGCGGATCGGCTGAACTAATCCACACTCGCCCTCGGCTTTGGGGTTTATTAGGCCCAACATGAACCTGAAAGCCATGCCCACTAAAAGCAGCTTGGCCGTCGTAACGCATTGCGGCGGGTAAAAAGTGATATTGAATATTCGGCCATTTAAGCCCAGCCCGCGAGCGAATAAACGCGCAAGATTCAAAATGATTAGTTGCGCCTAAACCGTCTTTTCGCAATAACCAACGCGCGCCAATTAAGCCTTTGCTAATTAGCCCTAACTTACTGTTAAGGGTTATCGGCTGGCGACAGGCATATTGAAAATACACTTCTAAGTGATCTTGCAGGTTTTCCCCCACACCTCGCAAATCTTGAACCAGCTCAACACCTGCATCTTTTAAAACGGCTTTCGGCCCAATGCCCGATAACTGCAATAACTGCGGCGAACCGATAGAGCCTGCAGCCAGAAGCACTTCTTTGTTGGTAAACAGCTTTTCTACTTGGCCAGCTCGCTCAATTTCTACCCCAATAGCATGTTGGTCTTTAATTAATACCTTGCGGGTAAGCACACCCTTTAGCAAGGTGAGGTTGCTGCGCTTAAGGGCTCGGCGTAAATAAGCATTTGATGTTGAAGCGCGCACGCCTTTGTCTACGGTCATATGCATGGGACCAAAACCCTCTTGCTGGTAACCGTTGTAATCACTGGTTGTTGGGTAACCCGCTTGCTGGCCAGCATCGATAAAGGCTTGGTAAAGCGGGTTCAAGCTCATATTATTACCGCCACAGGTAGCCAGTGGGCCATCGCCCCCTCGGTAATCATCGGCACCATCTATCCATGACTCAGCCCGGCGAAAATAGGGCAAGCATTCTTGATAACTCCACCCCTGTGCGCCCTGCTCTGCCCATTCATCAAAGTCGCAAGCATGACCACGCACATACACCATGCCGTTAATCGAAGAACTGCCACCAAGCACTCGCCCTCTTGGGCAATGCAAACGGCGATTATCAATGCCAGCTTCACGTTGGCTTTCAAACTGCCATGCATACTTTTTGCTATTCATGGGGAAAGACAAAGCGGTAGGCATTTGAATAAATATACTTTTGTCGCTGCCGCCCGCCTCAAGCAATAAAACCGTATGTTTACCACAAGCACTTAAGCGGTCGGCTAATACACAACCTGCAGAGCCTGCGCCAACAATAATATAATCGAAATTGGTGTTCATCTTATTCCCTGTTTGGCCAACCCAGCCTTAGCAGTGGTTAGTGCTGAATGGCTTATTCGTAAGGGCTTTCTAAGTCACCTAACTCAATCATTACACTCTTATTTTGGGTGTAGTGATTAAGCGTTTCTATGCCATTTTCTCGGCCAATCCCCGACTGTTTATAACCGCCTACGGGCATTTCTGCTGGCGAGCCGCCCCAGGTATTTACCCAGCAAATGCCGGCTTCTATTTGCGCAATAACCCGATGAGCACGCGATAAGTTTTGGGTGAACAAACCTGCCGCCAAACCATAGTCAGTGGCGTTAGCACGCTTAATCACTTCATCTTCATCACTAAAACGTAGAATCGACATTACCGGGCCAAAAATTTCATGCTTAACTTGCGGCATATCATCGCTACAATCGGCAAAAATGGTGGGTTGCACAAAGTAACCTTTATCTAAACCGTTAGCCGTTTCACGCTGGCCACCACATAGTAAACGTGCGCCAGAAGCTTTTGCTGCTTCAATAAAACCCAGCACCTTCTCTAAATGCTCGCGTGAGATAAGCGCGCCAATTTGTGTCTCCATATCACTTGGGT
Organism: Agarivorans aestuarii; assembly: GCF_019670125.1. Taxonomy (NCBI): domain Bacteria; kingdom Pseudomonadati; phylum Pseudomonadota; class Gammaproteobacteria; order Alteromonadales; family Alteromonadaceae; genus Agarivorans; species Agarivorans aestuarii. Next base: position 966,394 of record NZ_AP023033.1, on the reverse strand, counting down.
CACCCACTTTTAGCTTGCGCGTTCGATGAGTAATTTGCGCTACAAACTCATCGTAAATTGCATCATGCACAAACACCCGTGTACCGTGAGTACACACTTCGCCTTGGGTATAAAAGTTAGCTAGCATGGCTGCCGACACCGCGTTATTTAGCTTGGCATCGTCAAATACAATTAGAGGTGACTTGCCGCCCAGCTCCATAGTGATGTCTTTGAGTGTGCCAGCAGCATCGGCCATAACCTTTTTGCCAGTACCAGATTCACCAGTAAACGAAACCTTGGCGATATCAGGGTGGCGCGACAGCATTTGACCAACTCGGCAATCACCTTGCACCACGTTAAATACGCCATCAGGCACGCCAGCCTCGGTGAAGATCTCTGCCAATTTGAGTACAGACAATGGCGTTTCTTCCGAAGGTTTAAACACCATGGCGTTGCCTGCCGCTAAGGCAGGAGCCGATTTCCACATGGCGATTTGAATGGGGTAGTTCCACGCGCCTATTCCGGCACATACACCTAAGGGTTCGCGGCGCGTATAAAAAAACTGACCGTGGCCTAGGTCTTGTTGCTGGCCTTGAATAGCCGCCGCCAAACCCGCGTAATACTCAATCACATCGGCACCAGTAACAATGTCTACTGCTATCGCTTCTTGAATCGGCTTACCGGTGTCTTTCACTTCTAACTCTGCCAGCTCGTCGTTACGTTGGCGTAATATGGCAACAGCTCGCATCATAATGCGACCTCGCTCAGCGCCACTCATAGCCGACCACACTTTAAAGCCCTGCTGTGCAGAGGCCACAGCGCGATCTACATCTTCAGCCGAGGCTTGGCTAATTTGTGCTAACACTTCGCCAGTGGCAGGGTTAGTCGTGATAAATGTATCCGCCGAAGAGCCTTCAAGGGCTTCACCATGGATATAAAGAGACTTCATTGTCATCAAAATGCCTTAGTAATTAGCTGTTGTTGCTTAGTTAAAACTTAGCCTAAATAGGGGGCGAGCTGCTTTTCTAGGTAATCTGCTACCAGCTTTTGCGCATAATCAGCAGAAATACCCTCGGGATTAAGTGCCCCGCGCAGCCAAATACCGTCGATAAGTGCCGCTATTCCTTGGGCAACAAAAGCGGCTTGTTCGGCAGGTAAAATATGTTTGAGTTCAAAACGAAGGTGCGACAATAAGCGGCGCTCATTCACACGTTGCAAGCGATGTAAATCTTGGTCGTGCATGGCCTGTGCCCAAAATGCTAACCAGGTTTTAACTACCTTGCCTTCTACTTGGTAGCCATCAAAATTGGCAGCAACAATCGCCTTAACCCTAGCCATTACATCGTTGGGCTCAACAGCTTGCAGATGCGCAATGGAAGCGGCAGATAACTTACGTAACACAGTACGCATAGTTTCTTCTAATAAGCCGTGTTTACCACCAAAATAATGATGAATAATGCCCGAAGACACACCTGCATTTTTACTAATTAAAGTGACGCTTGCGCCCGACAAACCTACTTCGTTTATCACCGCCATAGTAGCTTCTACCAGCTGCGGTTTACGTATTTCAGGCATCCCTACCTTTGGCATAAGTGTCACTCAAATTTTTATTAATTGAACATCCAATTAAAAATAAACTACAGCATTTCGAGGGCAAGTTAAAGATTAGACAATTTGATTTAAGTTCAACCTTCAATAAGCAATTGTTAAATTTAAGTTTTAGACCTCTTACTTTGTTGACACTCAATACCAATTCCAACAGAATCACCACTAATGATTTATTTGTGATTAATGGACTAACCAATGAGCGATGACATTCTAATTTGCTTCAATAAAAGCAACTGCAGTAAACCGCCATGTGATACAAATGATAAAGATGCTTTGTTGGCTTTTAGAAAAGATAACCCACATATCTTAAGTAATACCATTCCTCATGGAACGCCATTTGTAGTAAGACAAATGAAGCCAACGCAAGACCGTAAGCCTTGGCAACAGCTCTACCCTCAAAAGGCTCGCCAGCTAAGAGAGCTCCGCTTACTTCCCCGCCAGCAACGAGTAAACATTGCAGACATGCTTAATCAGTTCGGCTCAGACTTAGTGACTGCAATGGCCGAATTTAACCAAGAGCATATCGCTCCTTTAGTATTTCACGATAAAATTGATCCAAGAAAAACAGGCAATCAAGCTGGGTACTCAGGAGCAGCTGCGACCGTGATTGAACAGAGGTTTAATACTTTTGGGGCAACGGCTGAGCGATATCAGAAAGCTTTAGAAGCCGTACGCAGAGGAAAGCTAGCTAAGCTCAGTAAAATCGAAATGACCAAGCTAGAACAAGCCGCAAAAAGCATGCACGCGGAACTGACGAGAAAGTTTCACCGAGAGATCAACAAATACGCGAGTAAAGCCAGCTCTAGGGGTAACGCTTGGACCAGAGCTCAACGTGGCATAAATCAGGCTAAAAGCGCTCGTAGCTTCCAACCAATAAAGCTTTCCACCACCAAAGAATTTAACTTAATAAAAGGTTTTGCCAGCAAAACAAGCATGTTAGGTTATGGAGCATTAGCCATTGATGCTGGCGTTCGTGGTGCTGGTGTATATGACCAATACAAAGCAGGAGCAAACTGGCAGAAATCAGCAGCAGTTGAAACTGCAGCCTTCGGCTCTGCTGCTGCAGCTGGAATGGCTGTTGGTTCCGTTGTAACTTCAACACTTTTAGGTATCGCACTATTCTCAACACCAGTAGGTTGGGTTGTAGCAGTAGGAATTGGGGTAACAGCGGGATACGGTGCAGCTGTAACAGGTGACACTGTTGGCCGTTTCTTTGCAGAAAGTGCCTACAAACTGGGCTCGAGCATATAATGAATTCATTAAATTTTGAAGATTACCTTGCTATTGTCGGTTTTGTTATTTTTCTAAACTGGGGAATAGCAACAATAGTCTTTAGAAAAATATCTGTTACCCACTTGGATAACGAACTATTAAAGGAAGGTTTTGGCCCAGCTGAATGGGATAAAGGCTTCGGAACACGAATAATGACATACGCCTTAGTCATCGTTAAAAAAGAAGTAAAAAGCACGCCGATTGTCGATAAGAACGCAGTTAAAAGACATGCCAGAGCAAAAGATATTAAACTGGCTTGGTACTACAATATATCTTCTGCGATATTTTTCATTTCTATTTTTTCTATATATTTTTTAATAGGATAGTAGAGCACGTCAAAGCTCTATGAAATGATTAGCCTAGTGGAAGTGCTTAATAGTATCGTGGCAGTGGGACTACCAATCACTTTTCTAACCTTCTCGATATCGCTCCTCTTATTTGGCCGCATATCGCTAAAACACTTCGATAAGCAGATAAAAAAAGTGCATGGTGACATACCAGAATGGGATAAAGGCTTTGGTACCCGTTTACCCATGTATGCCTTAACCGTAGTAAGTAAGCGAGTTGGCAACATACAACTTTACGACGAAAAACTAGTACAACGTTCAATAAGAACTATAGACAAAGTGTTAGCTGTTATTTTTTTAACTTCATCAGTCGCCATGTTATTCATTGGCCTAACCCATTACCTCATGTTTGGCTAACTTTATTCGAATCAAAGAAATAGCTAACCGAAATAATAGGTTAGCTATTCCCTTCTTCTATACAGACTATCTCGAACACCGTTTCCGCAGTGAGCTCTCAAATTGGGTAAAAAAAGTGGATCACAAAAAAGTTCAAAACGAATAACGTTATCTTTAATGGTTGATCAAATTGCTTTCACCTAAGTCCCTAACCTAACAACAGCTATATTCCACTTACTTTGTCCGCTTGTTACTTTTAGCACTCCTGCCAGAGCTTTTCCCACTGCGGCTTCCTCGCCCTTTCGATTTACCTTTGTAATCCGCAACGGGATCTGGCTCAAAATTGCCATATACATCGTCGTCATCGCAAAGCGGTTCTGGCTGTTTTTCAGTAGGAGCAAAGCGCGGGATAACATCCAATGTAAACTGGTGGCCAATCAGTCGTTCTATTGCCTTTAGCTGTTTAGACTCGTCTTCACTAAACAATGAAATCGCCAAGCCAGAGGCTCCAGCACGCCCGGTGCGGCCAATACGATGCACGTAGTCCTCTGCAACATAAGGTAAATCAACATTAATAACACATGGCAGTTGGCTAACATCAATGCCTCGCGAAGCAATATCTGTAGCCACCAGCACTTTTATGCTGCCACCTTTAAAGCCCTCTAGAGCATTGGTTCGCGCATGTTGGGTGCGGTTTGCATGAATAGATGCAGCGGTAATCCCCACATTCGCTAACTGAGAGACCAAAGCATCGGCACCGCGTTTAGTGCGACTAAACACCAGCACTTGCGGCCATTTATGCTTTTTAAGCAGGTGGATTAACAAGGCGTTTTTACGTGCTTTATCTACCGGATGAATACGTTGTTTAACCGTATCAACGGTGCTATTTACTGCGGTTACTTCAATAAGCTAGGGGTTATTAAGCCTGCCCCTGGCTAGTGCCTTAATCGGTTGAGAAAAGGTGGCAGAGAACAGTAAAGTTTGGCGCTGTTTAGGCAGCAAGCGTTGAATACTGCGAATATCGTCGATAAAGCCTAAATCCAACATCCGGTCTGCTTCATCAAGCACTAAAATCTCAAGCTGCTCAAACTTAACAGCCTGTTGTTTATAAAGATCAAGCAATCTACCCGGTGTTGCCACCAGCATGTCTACTCCACTGCGCAACTGGGCGATTTGCGGCTCAATCCTCACCCCACCAAATACCGCAGCAGTGCTAATGTTCATCTTGTTGCTGTAGTTTTTAACACTTTCGGCAACTTGTGCAGCCAGCTCTCGAGTTGGGGCAATCACTAATGCCCGCACCGCTAAGGCCTGCCGCTTGTTCCCACCCGCTAACAGCTGCACCATTGGCAAGGTAAAAGCGGCCGTTTTACCGGTGCCAGTTTGTGCTGCCGCCATAACATCACGCTGGCTTAACACAGCTGGAATAGCTTCAAGCTGTATTGGTGATGGAGTGGCATAACCCTGCTCTGCAACGGCTTTTAGCAAAGCATCACACAAACCTAACGCACTAAACGACATAAACAAGCCTTATAAAACAAGGTACTTTAATAAAAGCACTGTAATACTGGGAGTAAATACTCACCAGCTAAGCGGCTTAGTGTAACCGCCAAGGCCGTAAATACCACGCTAAAACCGTCGCCTTTATCGCAAGCAAATATAAAAACATCACTCCCACTGTTATCAATGCAACCCACTTCTCAGTAATGATCCAAACTACTATTTTCAAAAAACTCATTAATTGATTTTCTATAGATAATACAGCAGTATAAATACTCTAATTGACAGAGAGCGGCTTAGAGTATGACGGTAAATTTCGCTAGTAAGATTCTTGGCACTCGGCCCTACCCAGCAAAGCCAGATCTTAATGCCGACCTAAAGAAGTTTGAAAGCGACCGAGGCCGAATCATTAACAGCGCTGCGGTGCGCCGCTTACAACAAAAAACCCAAGTATTCCCGCTAGAGCGAAATGCCGCAGTACGCAGCCGCCTTACCCATTCTTTAGAAGTACAACAAGTGGGCCGTTATATCTCTCAGCTCATTTGCGAAGCCTTAGTTGATGAACAAAACAGCTACCAACTTAAAGGGCTTGAGCGCCAGTTAGAAAGCATTGTAGAAATGTCCTGTTTAATGCACGACATAGGCAACCCGCCCTTTGGTCATTTTGGTGAAGAAGCATTAATTGATTGGTTAAGTGAAAACCTCAACCACCTCTACCAAAGCTCTCAAGCAACAGAACTAGATGAAGACCAGAACGAAAAACCGAAACAAAATCTGCCAAAAGCGATTCATCGAGATTTAGTCAGCTTCGAGGGCAACGCTCAAGGCATAAGGCTTATTCACTCCTTATTAAAGCTAAACCTCACCTACTCGCAAGCCTCTGGCATACTCAAATACACTCGCTGTGGAACAGAAGCCAAGCCAGATAAAAGCGCACCGTTTAGTTACTTAAAAAAGAAAGTGGGTTATTACCTTAGCGAGCAAAACTACATTCAAGACATTCGCTACAGCCTAAATATAGAGCAATACTGCCGCTCGCCGTTTTCTTACATTATGGAAGCGGCGGATGATGTATCTTACGGCATTGCCGATTTAGAAGACGCCATAGAAAAAGGCGTGCTGAGCATTAAAGAACTAAAGCACGCCCTATTAGCCACTTTTGCCAAGCTAAGCAGTGAAAATGGCTGCAGCAAACCAAAAGAAATGGAAACCATTCTCGACTTTGCTCACCAAAGTAAAAAACCACAGCTAAGTGATGAAGAAAGAGACTCGATGTTTTTTGTTTACCTACGCGTAGCAGTAAACCAACGCTTGCCCGAACATGCCAAAAATCAGTTTGTAGAAAACTTAGAAGCGGTTTATCAAGGCAGCTTAAACCGGGCGCTTATCGAAGATGGCAGCGTAAACCACCTCATTGTAGAAACCTTTAAAAGCGTCGCGCTAGAGCGTTGCTTTTGCCACCCAGAAGTAGAAGCCCGCGAGCTACAAGGCTACCAAATTATCTCTGGCTTAATGGCCTGCTATCAACCGCTACTAGCGCTAAGCCAAGGCAAGTTTGAATACTTAGTAGATAACACCAAGCCCAAAGAAAAAAGCTCTGCTTACATACAGCGCCTATTCAAAAAACTACCAGCTAAACACTTAGCGGCGTATCAAAAGGCCATGGGCGAAGCACCAGTAAGTGATGCGTTTAGCAACGAACAATGTCGCGAGTTTTACTACCGCACAAGGCTGATTATTGACTATATCAGCGGCATGACCGATCAATACGCCTACGACGAGTTTAGAGCGTTTAATGTGATAAGTGATTTTTAAGTAAGCGGAAAAGGTGCTAAAGAGAACAGATATTTAAAGTGACTCTGCCCCCCTTTTATTTATTAGTTAAGAGACTAAGGGACAAAAGGGACTAGATGTTTAAAGTGACTCTTACCCCATTTATTCTCACTCTCCGGTTCACCAAGAGCCAAATGAAAAGCGAGTCATTAACCAAATTCTATAGCCATAGCTCTAGGCCCTTTAGCGGTCTTAACAACGTCAAACAATAGGACCTTTCCTATGGCTATAGCGTCAATATCAACTTCTGTCTCGAAATCATCTATAGAAAAAAAGAGGTCTTTGCCTTTCTCCCGCCTTATAAAGCCAACACCCTTAAAATCATTATAGGCATTAACCTTTCCATTCACTTTTGTCATTTAGCTCTCCCAAAAATCCTCAATAACTGGTACCGAGGAATAATGTGTCGCCAATTTTTTCCTAAAATGTTGAGCACGTTTTTTGTTTGTGCGAGACAATATTCCCAAACTATACATTAACTTATTATATTTATTAATTGTGCCCCATTGGACATGTTGCTCCCTTGGCACTTTCAAAGCAGCATAATAACGCTTACAAATTTTGTTCTCTTGATATTGGTCGTAAAGGGGCAAGATTTTAGTCAACCTTTTTCTGTAACTTTTGCCTTCCGAATGCTGTAATCGAACTAGTTTTGCTACCAGCCCAGAGGTTTTATTCCACAAGCTATGATAATCTTCACTAGTACGAGTTTGAGCGGCAAGCTGCTCACAGTTAAACACTAGCTGCCTAACATACCTCCTATCTTGCTTACGTACTTTGGGAAAACTAGCTCGAACACATAATCCAGTTACTTCAAACTCTTTATGCAATTCTTTTCGATCTGAAACTTTTGTCTTCGGAGATTTCAGAGACAGATTATGCTTGCGGAGCATTGCCGCTACCTGCTTTATTATCTTCTCACTTGTGTTTCCGTCCAGAGGCTTTTGAGACGAAATTGTTACATCATCCAATAACCGCGTATACCTGATCTGCTTCCCTCTTAAAGAACTCACCAAACGATACTCATCGTTAAAAAATACTAAGTTTGCCAAATAGCTTGATGCACAACCGCCTTGCGGCAAGCTTCCTCGATAAGTAGTTAATTTGGTTAGAAGGTCGACAACATCGTCGCTAAACCTAAAGAAATATTTAAAAATGTTCTTTACGGCATCTGCTTTGACATTTGGATAGAAGTTTTTTACGTCAAGATTTATCAACGTTTGACTGCGACCATGAATAGTAGCATTTTCAATATAATCACGTTTGCTATCTATCGTCGCTTTAATCCCTCCTTGAACGTATGGCGGGAATTCAACTTTAGCAAATATTCTTGAATTGAGTCGCTTTTGGATTTTTTTCAATTCATGTTTTGGATCACAAACCGTTCTAACCTTGCCCGTAGTTGGATGCTGCTTCAAGTTATAAGAAGTATAAGAGCTCTCGGCTTTATTAGCGATACTCTTTAATTTCAGCGGGTGTACACCCAAGGTGTTGGCCAAGACGTGAATAGAACCAATCGGCTTACAAGGGTATAAGGGTTTATCCATAACACACCAAAAACGTTAGAAAAAGAGAAGTCAGCTGTTAGATCAAATGAGTCAAGGCATCAGAAATTACTGGTACAGTCATGACTATCAGATTAACAGCCAAAGGGAGGTAGTCTAAAACTAGTCCTACCACACTCCTTGGGCTCTGGTCATTTTGCTTTTCAGTTGACTCATAGTTGGCTTCAACAGTGAGCTCTGTGCTTTCTTTTTGGCTTGTGTAACGGATATTTAAATCAAGCTTAGACATATTAATGTCTCCTATTAGTTGTGGACGAAATTGCCCTGCCAGACCAATAAGTTTTGAACCAGAAATCTAAATAATGACCATTGAGCCGACTTCTCTAATCGATGCCAGACAACCGTCGACCCAAATTAGTGATTTTTATGCGGGCAATTATGGCTCGCATTAAAAATCACATTAGGGCGCACAGATGCGGGTCAAGAACCTAGAAACTCTATAGTCTCAGGTTCGCTCCATAGAGCGTCGCTTTTCTGTTTGCTACACAAAAAAAACAATAAGCAAATGGGCGAATAGCACCCACGCCATTAATGATAATATTGTAAATTTGCATTGTAAAGTTTTTTTCTTTCTTTTTTATAAAGTTAACTGCCAAATTGATTCTTTGCTGGCTTTCCAATTTCGTTACCCTTGCCCCATGCTTTTCAGAGGAATAAAAAATATAAGGGGTCTAAGGGGTCTAAGGGGTCTAAGGGGTCTAAGGGGTCTAAGGGGTCAGAGTAACTTTAAATTCAACTGCGTAAACTCTGAAACTTCACGCACAAAAAAAGCGAAGCACTACTGCTTCGCTTTCTATCATAACACACTGAAAAGCTTTTGATTTTTACTCTTGGTAGGCTTCCATCGGCAGGCAAGCACAAAAGAGGTTCCTATCCCCATAAACATCATCAATGCGATTTACTGTAGGCCAGAATTTGTTTTGCTTAACTGCGTCACATGGGAACACGGCTAGCTCGCGGCTGTAGTTATGGGTCCATTGAGCATCGGTTAAGTCATCTAGAGTATGCGGGGCAAACACTAGTGGGTTGTCTTGTAGCGTCCACTCACCCGTTTCCACTTTAGCTATCTCGGCGCGTATCGATAACATCGCATCAATAAAGCGGTCGATTTCGGCTAGTGATTCCGACTCAGTAGGCTCTACCATTAGCGTGCCCGCTACTGGGAAGCTCATGGTTGGTGCGTGAAAGCCGTAGTCATTTAAGCGCTTGGCGACGTCCATTTCAGTAATGCCAGTAGCCTCTTTAAGTGGACGCATATCAATAATACATTCGTGCGCGACTCGGCCATTTTGTCCGCTGTATAAAATAGGGAAGCCTTGGCTTAAACGGCTAGCTAGGTAGTTAGCGTTTAGAATGGCAATCTCAGATGATTGGCGCAGCCCTTGGTTACCCAACATAGCTACGTACATCCAACTAATTGGCAAGATAGACGCGCTGCCATAAGGCGCAGCCGATACCGCGGCATTGGCGTGGCTGGCTTTGCCATTGCTTACTACGCTGTGGCCAGCTACAAAAGGTGCCAAATGGGCTTTAACGCCGATTGGCCCCATACCCGGGCCACCGCCACCGTGCGGAATAGCAAAGGTTTTATGCAGGTTTAAGTGGCTTACGTCGGAGCCAATAAAGCCTGGCGAAGTAATGCCTACTTGGGCGTTCATGTTGGCGCCGTCCATGTACACTTGGCCACCATTGTCATGAACAATGTCGCAAATCTCTTTAATGGTTTCTTCGTATACGCCGTGAGTACTTGGGTAGGTAATCATCACACAAGACAACTGCTCGGCTAGCTCTTCGGCTTTGCTGCGCATGTCGTCCATGTCTACGTTGCCCTCTTTATCACAGGCCACTACCACTACTTTTAAGTTAGCCATTTGTGCAGAAGCAGGGTTAGTACCGTGCGCCGAGCTAGGAATTAAACAAATGTTACGGTGATGGTCGCCGCGGCTAGCGTGGTATTTTTGAATCGCCAATAAGCCCGCATATTCACCCTGCGCGCCCGAGTTTGGCTGCATACAAATTGAATCGTAACCGGTAATGTTAACCAGCCAATCTTCTAGCTGGCTAATCATGGCGTGGTAGCCCTGCGCTTGGTCACTTGGGCAGAAGGGGTGCATGCTGGAAAACTCTGGCCAAGTTACTGGGATCATCTCGGCAGTGGCGTTTAGCTTCATGGTGCATGAGCCTAGCGAGATCATCGAATGGTTAAGCGCTAAGTCTTTACCTTCTAACTTGCGAATGTAACGCAGTACATCGGTTTCGCTGCGGTAACGGTTAAATACTTCGTGCTCCAAAATTGGCGTATCGCGTAGTAGCGTTTCTGGAATGCAGGTTTCGCCTTTCACAATGTCATCTAAACGCGCGGCATCTAAGCCGTGATCATCACCCAGCAATACCGTGAATAAGTCATTTACGTCGCTTGCTGTGGTGGTTTCATCTAGGCTTAGCGCTACGCTGCCATCTAAATCCATACGCAAGTTAATACCTAATGCTTCGCTGCGTGCTTTAATCGCGTCTTTATCGCTTACTTTGATGCTTAGAGTATCAAAGTATTGCGCGTGTTCTGGACTTAGTCCTTTGGCCTCTAGGCCGTGAGCAAGAATAGCGGTTAAGCGGTGAATGCGTTGGGCAATGGTGCGCAGGCCATCTGGGCCGTGGAATACCGCGTAAAACGAGGCCATGTTGGCCAGCAATACTTGGGCAGTACAAATGTTTGAGTTGGCTTTTTCGCGGCGAATATGTTGCTCGCGGGTTTGCAGTGCCATACGCAGTGCAGGCTTGCCACGCCTGTCTTTAGAGACACCAATAATTCGACCCGGTAAGGAGCGTTTGTAAGCGTCTCGGGTTGCAAAAAATGCTGCATGTGGTCCGCCGTAACCCATAGGTACACCAAAGCGTTGAGCGCAGCCTAGTACTACGTCGGCACCCATGGCACCTGGCGATTTAAGCATTACCAAGGCCATAATATCGGCCGCTACAGCCACAATGCCTTTGTTGCTATGTACTTGTTCAATAAGCTCGCTTAAATCGCGCACTCGGCCAGTAGTGCCGGGGTATTGCAACAGCGCGCCAAACACATTGTGCTCAACCACGCTTTCGGCTGGGCCTACTTCAACGTCGAAACCGAAGAAATCGGCACGCTCTTTTACTACGTCGATGGTTTGCGGGTGCACGTCGTCGGCAATAAAGTACAGGTTACATTTTTTATTTTTAGACACACGCTTAGCAAGCGCCATGGCCTCGGCTGCGGCGGTAGCTTCATCCAATAACGAAGCACTAGCTAGCTCTAAGCCAGTTAAATCTAGGGTTAACTGTTGGAAGTTAAGCAGTGCTTCTAAGCGGCCTTGGGCAATCTCTGGTTGGTAAGGTGTGTAGGCGGTGTACCAACCTGGGTTTTCAAATACATTACGTAAAATAACGTGCGGTACATGGGTATTGTGGTAGCCCATACCAATGTAGCTACGGTAAACCTTGTTTTGCTTAGCTAGCTTACGTAATGCAGCAAGCGCTTGTTGCTCGGTGAGGCTATCGCCAATACTTAGGTCTTGGTTTAAACGAATTTGCTGAGGCACCGTTTGCTCAATAAGTTGCTCTACAGAGCTTAAGCCAAGCTGTTTAAGCATGGTATTAACTTCGGCTTGATCGGGGCCAATATGGCGGCGAATAAAGTCTTGGTTTTGCTCTAATTCGGTTAACGGCAAAGACGGGTTCATTAAACTATTCCTGTATTACTGAAACAAAATGCGTTGCGTTTAGTCGGGTTTATTGTTGTGTTACGGACAAAAAAAGCGCCCCGACTAGCGGAGCGCATTTTTGATCAAAGCTTATTCATCTTCTTCGATAGTGGCGGCGTAATCTTCGGCCGAGAGTAAGTTCTCTAGCTCGCTTTCGTCGCTCACTTTAACTTTAAACATCCAACCATCACCGTAAGCATCGCTGTTTACTTGCTCGGGTGAATCTTCTAGCTCGTCGTTAATCTCTACTACTTCGCCGCTTACTGGTGCGTAGATGTCTGAGGCGGCTTTAACCGACTCCGCCACTGCGCAGTCATCGCCTGCGTCAATCTCGTCGCCTACGTCTGGTAAGTCAATAAATACCATGTCGCCTAGTAGCTCTTGCGCGTGCTCACTAATGCCAACGGTGTATACGCCATCGCCTTCTGAACGTACCCATTCGTGAGTACTGGCATAACGCAGTTCGGCAGGGATATTAGCCATAATTCCTTTCCTCTATAAGTTCTTACTTAAGGTTTTAATTTAAAGTTAAATCTACAAACAAAATTCGATTATTGGGGCTTACACTTTGGCGCCATTACGCACAAATACAGGTTTTACTACTTTCACTTTAACCTGTTTTTTGCGCATTTCCACTAAGGCTTCTTCAACGTCGCAATTGGCGATACGAGCCAGCGCAATACTTTGACCCAAAGTAGGAGAAAAAGTGCCACTGGTGACAACGCCAGGTAAGGCTTCACCATATTCATTCACAACGGTAACCGCTTGGCCTGCACGCATTACGCCTTTGGTTTCCATAACTAAACCTACCAGCTTGTCGGTGCCTTCAGCTTTTTGTGCTTCTAACGCTTTACGACCAATAAAGTCGCGGTCTTCAGGTGCCCATGCAATGGTCCAGCCCATGTTTGCCGCCAGCGGTGATACGCCCTCGTCCATGTCTTGACCATATAAATTCATGCCTGCTTCTAAACGCAGGGTATCGCGCGCGCCTAAACCACAAGGTTGTACACCTTGCGCTTCTAGGGCTTTCCAAAGCGCTACCGCTTTATCTTGCGGTACCACAATTTCGTAGCCTTGCTCACCGGTATAACCAGTTGTCGCAATAAATAAGTCGCCAGCTTGTACACCAAAGAACGGCTTCATACCTTCGATAGCGAGGTTTTGGTCATTGTCTAATACCGCAGAAGTCAGCTTTTTAGCCTGTGGGCCTTGTACCGCTATCATCGCTAGCTCTGGGCGCTCGGTAATGCTTACTGCAAAATCACTGGCTTGTTGGTTGATCCACGCTAGATCTTTTTCGCGCGTAGCCGAGTTAACCACTAAGCGGTAATCGGTTTCGCTAAAGTAATAGGTAATAAGGTCGTCAATCACGCCGCCTTCATGGTTTAACATGCCGCCGTAAAGCGCTTTACCTTTAACGGTAAGTTTGGCCACGTCGTTAGCTAATAGTTTTCGAAGAAAAGCTTGGGCTTGCTCGCCCTGCACATCAACAATGGTCATGTGGGATACATCAAACATGCCAGCGGCTTGGCGAACAGCGTGGTGCTCTTCGATTTGTGAGCCGTAGTTAATCGGCATTTCCCAGCCGTGAAAATCCACTAACTTTGCGCCTGCGTCGAGGTGCGCTTGATGAAGTACCGTTTGCTGTGTCATGTGCTGATCCCTTTATTATGAGGACGCGAAGGATAAACTCCCCCTGCCAATGCTGAACAATTATAGCGAGATGTGCGCAACAAGAAAGCACCAATCACAAGCTGAGCTAATCTATAAGCTGCACAATTTACTTACATCCCTTCAACAGCGTGGTGACAAGCTTTAGCTAAAAACGCCCCAAAACAGCAAAAAACACCAACAAACCAAGCCAAATCTTAGTTATTCACTAATTATTGCTAGCCTACGCAAACATAACCACAATTTAAAAGGCCGACTCAAAACCGCCAATCATTAGTTAAACTAATCCACAAGAAAAAACTTAATAAAAATAAATCACCTGTTTAAGCGCTTCAATTAGCAAAATTAAGCCATTGGTACCTGTTCAATATTTAAACGAAGAGAGTGTTAACAGCTTAGCTTATGCGTTGATGCTTTCGCAGGGTTTGCATTAAAGAGTGCAGCAACTCGATGTCTTCATTGGGCATGCTCATCATTTCATCCATTAAACTAAGCACACTAGCAGGCACAGCCAGTTGGCCACCGTGAATACGGTCTATTTCATCAACTGGAAAGAACTGCAAAATGCTTACGTCTAAGACTTTGCCCAAACGAAATAAGTCAGACACGGTAAATTGGCTGCCCTGTTGCTTATCCATTTTGCTATAAAAAGCGGTTTTGCCAATATTGGCTTTGTCAGCCAAAGCACTTTTGCTCATGTTGTTATGCACCATGTAAGCTTCGATGCGTTCTATCAGCATCATTCTAAAGCGCTGTTCATCTTCGCCAAAAAACTCAAAACCTTCGGTATTCAATTCCGCCATTTGCCTTTGCTCTTTTTACACTATATGAAATACAGCTTAGTCCTTTGTTCATATTATGAAAATAGAATTATCTAGAGTTGCCCTCAGAAGGCTTTAAACAACCACCATGAGGCAGCATTTATGCAGCAAGTTGCATTACTTTCCCCTTCCAAGGCTAAAGGCCAAAAACTAACGACCAGCTTAGCCTGGCTGTGTTTAATGCTATTAAGTGTTGAGTTGCCCGCCAAACAATTAAACATTGGCGTGGGCTATGGCCCGCAAGTAGGCGCCAATGTTGATCGACAAAACAACGCGGTATTTGATCTTAGTTACACCTTTTGGGATCGCCGCTTTGGCGAGAATGAGCGCTGGCAATTACTGCTGGGTGTGGGCTACAGCCACTTGGTGAGCGATGTTGAACAAAACAGTGAAGTAGATGTGTACTCAATACTTCCCACCATTCGTTACAACTTAAAAGCTCGCGATAGCTTCGACCCATATTTCGGCTTTACTGCTGGGCCTTCCATCATGTCATCCAATAAGTTGGGCTATCAAGAGCAAGGCTCGCGGTTTCTGTTTAACGACTTCATTAGCTTTGGCGCTTATTTTGGAGAGAACAGACAGTGGGAGCTTAGCTTTTCTTGGCGTCACCTTTCTAACGCCGATTTGCTTCCTCCTAATCCCGGTTTTGATGTGCCCTTTAGCCTTAGTCTTGGCCGTAAATTCTAAACCCTAGCTTGCCAGTACCGCGATGAATTAAAAGTAATCGGCTCTTTTCGTATTACGAAATCGACAAAGTTCAGAGTTCATATTATGAAATTAGCATTGCGTAATATGAAGACATTGAAACAACAACACAACTTTGCAGCTTGAGGAACAAGCTGTTAACCCTAGGCAGGATTCGCCAAACCATAAGGTGAATAACCATGACAAATAGCAAAACACTTAAAACCGCTTTTATCGCGAGCTTAGCCGCTGCAGCCATTCTCAGCATTGGTGTAAGTGCTGCACCTTCTAACTTAACGCCATTAACTATTGATACTTGGCAACAGCAACGCGCCGAAGGCCTAATAAACTTGCCGTCAATCACCCCCAACGTAATGGCCGTTAACGCGCAAGACAGCTTTCGCATTAATCACCAAAAGCGCCATTACGAGATTCATGAAATTGACTCGGTAGCCAGAATCATTAACCACCCGGCGGTGGCCAGCATAGTAGTGATGAACCAGCATGGCGATGTAATGCTAGAGCACTACCGCGATAGTGATCGCAATAGCATTTACTCGGACCAGTCTTCGACTAAGTCGATGGGGTATATATTGCTAAACCGCGCCCTTAAAGCCCAAAAAATCAGCTTGGATGACAAGGTAGAAAAATACCTGCCAGAGATTGGCGCAGGCTTTAGAGGCCGCACCGTAGGCGATGTTGCAAACATGGCGGTAAACCATGATATTTCTGAGCTAGCGGCATACACCGGTGACCCAGAAGCGCTAAAAATGTTTGATGAAGATGAGCGAGTCATAGGCCTACAACGTAACGACCAGCGCAAAACCCTACGCGAGTTTGCCAATGAAATTGGCGCCATGGGCCCCAGCAATGAGTGGAAAGGGAAAATGGCCAATTACGCCACCATTAATACCAACGTACTAATGCTGATTCTTGAGGCTGCCACTAACACACCTGCCGACCAGTTGGTGCGCGAACTAATGCACGATATTGGCGGAGAGCAAACCGTTTACATGGGCACCGACTTTGAAGGTGTTCCGATGATTGGCGCATCGTTGATGTCGGCTAGCTTAGACTTTGCCCGCTATGGCCGCTTGCTCATTGAAGATAGCAAAGCTGTAAAACAAGATATTAAACAAGCTAAGAAAGACGGAGAGGTAGTGCCTGCAGAGCTTACCGCCATTGAGTCTCGCTATTACAAATCGGCAATTATGAACAAATATGGCTTGGGCCACAGCGGTTGGGGCGGACAACTTATTTGGGCTGATCCAGAGTCTGGCACCATTATCGCGATTAACAGCCGCATCGCCAGTGAATTGCCAGCGCCTTACGAGCACTTTAACAAGCTCTACCAAGCAGCTTACGACATTATCGAACTGCTACGTAAATAGGCCTAGGAGCACTCCATGAATTCGCAACAATTGAATAAGAGCATTCGATATAAAACGGCAATAATAAGAGCTTTACTAGCCGCGATGTTTGGCATGTTTATCTTGTCTTTAAGTGTACAAGCCGAAGAAACGCACCAGCTACAAACCGGCGAGGAGTACGCCATGGTGGTGGCCAAAGGAAAACTACTGAGCTTAACCAAGTGGAAGGTTGAAGTAGACTTTGGCCAAGCTTTAGAGATTGGCATAAAAAACAAAGATCTATTGCGAGATAACCAGGGCAAAGTAATTGCTTTTAACTCACCGATGGATGCACTTAATCACTTGAATCAATCAGGTTGGATATTGGTATCTGCCAATACCAGTGGTGACCAGTTCTCGGCGATTATGAAGCGCAGTAAGCCACGCGACCAATAAGCTTAGCAACCAAAAGCGCTGGCACTTTCTCTAAGTGTCAGCGCTAAAGCTTAGACTTTACAGTTGGCTCGCTTAGGCAGGTCACCTTCTAAACCCAAGGCCCGACGCATCGCTTGTTGCTTAAGCGGTTCAGCTTTATCCACCAAGCTCATGCCTACTCCGCGCAGCAGTTTAAGTGCAGGATTGGTATTGCCAAATAAGCGCTTAAACAATTCCATTGAGGCGATCATTTGGCTGGCTTCGCTTTTACGCCAGCGCTCAAAGTGGCGTAGATTGGCGTAGTCGTTAATGCTCTTGCCTGCTTGTTGCAAAGCTATTAGCTCTTGTGCCAGCGCGGCAGCATCCATTAACCCTAGGTTTACACCCTGCCCAGCTAAGGGGTGAATGGTGTGGGCGGCATCGCCAATAAGGGCAAAACCTTTACCGGCAAAATCGCGTGCATAACGCATTCGCAGTGGGAAGCCAGCGCACTCACCTACTCGCTCACACAGACCTAAGCGATTATCAAAGGCCATAGTAAGTTGCTTATTAAACTCGGCCTCACTCATGGCTTGCAGCTCTGCCGCTCTGTCGGGTGAAACCGACCAAACAATCGAACAGGTATTGGCATCGCTTAAGGGTAAAAAGGCTAAGGGACCTTCTGGGGTAAATATTTGGCGGGCACAATCTTGGTGTGGTTCAGCGGTTTTAATGGTGGCCACAATGGCAGTGTGCTGGTAATCCCAATAGGTAAGAGGGATATCTAGTTGTTGGCGCAACCAAGAGTTTGCGCCATCTGCCGCCACCAGCAGTTTAGAGCTTAGACCTTGGCCATTGGCAAAGCTTAACCATGATTCACTATCGCCGCGGTGCAATTTGTCTACTGCCTGCTCAATAATAGTGACATTGCTCTGCTGGCTAACTTGTTGCCATAAGGCGTGACGAATAATGTCGTTTTCTACAATGTGACCAATGTTTGGCACCATCATCTTTTCTGCTTGAAAACGAATCTTAGCAAAGCTGTCGTGCTCCCAAACTTGCATGTCGTTATAAGGTGCGACTCGCTGCTCTACTATGCTTTGCCATACTCCTAGCGATTGTAAAAACTGTTGAGAAGACAAACTAAGTGCACTCACCCGCAAGCTGTATTCGCTCAGCTCTGGCGGCTGCGAGGGTTTGGGTTCAACAATGGCAATACGCAACGAGCTGTCGGCCAGTGCACTGGCTAAGGCCAAACCTACCATTCCACCACCAATAATTGTTAAATCAACCGCTTGCATTTGCCTGTCCTAGTGCTTGTTAAGAGAGATATAAACCTAAGCTTTGTTTCGCTAGCAGCGATTTAAAGCGAGGAGAAAGTTGCATAGCCATAAGGCCAAGGTTACGTGGAACTACCGAAGTTTTGTCGTTGCTGGCAAACAAACTAGCCAGCGTAGATGTCATGGAAATGGTGCGGGCATTATCTTGCTCACGCGCTTGTTGATATGCATCTAATAGGCTGTGCGCGCCTAAATCGCCGCCGCAGCTCCACTGCTGTTGAATCAGTTCCGCCAGAGCCGCTACGTCACGCAGCCCTAAATTAAAGCCCTGCCCGGCAATAGGGTGCAGCGCATGGGCGGCATTGCCTAGCACCAATAAACGGTGACTAAACAAACGTGGGTAATAACGCAGCGCTAAGGGATAGGCAAAGCGTTTGCCCACGCCAATAAAGCGCCCAGCACGGTAACCAAAAGCGCGCTGTAGCTCCGCTAAAAACTCATTCTCACTGGCCGCTTGCAGGCGCTGAGCATCCTCGCCATTAAGTGACCAAACTACCGACCAACGATTGTCGGTCATAGGTAATAGCGCTAATGGCCCATCTTCGGTAAAGCGTTCAAAAGCGCGACCTGCGAGATCTTGCTCTGCCTGCACATTGGCAATTAAGGCAAACTTGCCAAAATCATGTTGCTGTTGATTGCCTATTTGCTTACCCACTAGTGACTCAGCGCCATCTGCGCCCACTAATAAGCTAGCACTAATGGTTTGCTGCTTATCTAGCTCTACAAGTACTTGCTCTGACTGCTGCTCAATCTTGTTTACCTTGTTGGGGCAAAACAACTGCACCTGCTGGCGCTGGCTAAGTAGAGTGTGAAACTCACGACCTGCGTGTTCTAGCTCTATCACTTGCCCTAGAGCATCAAGCTGATACTCCTGAGCATTTAAGGTGGTATAGCCGCAATGGCCGCGATCCGAGACATGGATATGCTCAATGGCGCAAGTATGTGGCGCTAAAAATTGCCACAAGTTTTGCTGTTTTAGCCACTGTTCTGAGCCAGCCGATAAAGCAATAGCGCGACCATCAAAGCCCGGGTGCTGGCCAAAATTTAGCTCGGCGGCCTCGATAACCGCAATGCGTAAAGGCTGTTCAGCACTAGCATTGCTTAAAGCTAAAGCAAGGCTTGCGCCTGCCATGCCTGCACCAACAATGGCAATATCAAAGTGCTGATGCTGAGCGGTCATACTAGCCATTTGCCATTAACGCTTCTATTTCGGCAATAGATTTAGGTACATCGCTGGTCAGAATTTCACGACCATCCCTGGTTATCACTACATCGTCTTCAATACGAATACCTATGCCTTGATAAGCCGCTGGCACCTCGGCATCTGCAGGAATATACAAGCCAGGTTCAATGGTGATGGCCATGCCCTCTACCAATGGTCGAGTGCGCTTAACATCGTAATAGTCACCCACATCGTGTACGTCTAGGCCAATCCAATGTCCTAAACCGTGCATGTAATATTCTTTGTAAGCTTCTTCTTCGATGAGCTTAGCAACGTCGCCCTGCATAATGCCCAGTTCCACCAAGCCACTCACCATAATCTTAAGCACCTCTTGGTTAACTTGGTAAATAGACACACCTGGTTTTAGCATGTCTAAAGCGGCTAATTGAGCATCTAATACTACGTTATAGAGCTTGGCTTGCTCTGGGCTGAACTTACCGTTTACCGGGAAGGTACGGGTAATATCACCGGCATACATTTGGTATTCAGCGCCGGCATCAATAAGCACCAAATCGCCATCTTGCATCACGCTTTCGTTTTCGGTGTAATGCAAGATACACGCGTTATCACCAGCGCCAACAATGGTGCCGTAAGCAGGCGCGCGTGAGCCGGCCATTAAAAACTCGTGATGAATTTCGGCTTCTAACTGGTATTCCCACATGCCTATCTTACAGCTGCGCATAGCACGCACATGACCAGCGGCAGAGATCTCGCCTGCTTTGCGCATTAGCGCCACTTCTTCGGCCGATTTAATCAGGCGCATTTCATCAACAATGGGTCGCCAGTCTTCGATTTGCTTAGGCGCTTTAAAGCCTTGGCGCAAACCATTGCGTAGGCATTCGATGGCAGCAAAAATTTGTTGGTCGTAAGCAGGGTAACGCCCTTGGGCCAAATACACTTTGTCTAGGCCATCTAGCTCAAGATGTAAATGCTCGCCAAATTCTTCTATGGCGTGAGCTTTATCGATAGCCAAATTACTTACAGCTTGCTCTTGGCCTAAACGGCGGCCTTGCCAAATTTCGGCCAGCTTATCTTTGCGGCGATTAAACAACACGGTGCGAGTTTCGCCAGCGTGTTTAATAAGCAATAACATTGCGCTGGGCTCGTTAAAGCCAGAGAAGTAGTAAAAGTCGCTGTCTTGGCGAAAGGGAAACTCAGTGTCGCGGCTGCGCGTTTGTTCTTCGGCAGCACAGAAAATCGCAACACTGTTGTCTGACATGGCAGCAAATAACTGCTGACGACGTTGTAAAAACACAGCAACTCCTTGGCTTATAAGTGTTTAATGCAGTGTAGGTTGTTGTTGGTCGCTATCACTGGCAGTGAGGTGAGCAAAAATAGTAATCGCGCCAATGCGAACGTATTCCACTACTTGGAATAGGGCTTGTTCGTTCTCTTCTTCGTCATCATCTAAATCGGAAGATAATTGGCTAATTTCGGTGAAGTCTTTAACCAGTTCTTGCACGTCTTCAGAGAGTTTATTTAGGTCGTTTTGCACTACCCCAAAACCCACTAAAAAGCTTTGTACCCATTGGGCTAAGGCTTCGGTGCGCTCTTCTACCACTACTTCGTCGTCGGGCAACATCAATTGAAAACCTAACAAGCTATCACTCATCCCGCTATGGGTGGCTTCCATTACTATTTTAAGCTGCTTTTTAATCTCAACAGGTAAACCTTGGCCATCGTTAATCAGCGCATTAATCTGGCTCATCCAGTCACCGTCATTGGGCAGGCCAGCTGCTAGTAAGCCACTTAACAGGCCATGAACTTCTGCAGGGCTAACCAATATTTTTGAACCTATGAGTAGTTCACCCAGATCTTCATAATCTGGATATGCAATTTTAGTCACGTTAAATACCTAGCTACTTTTAGTCCGCTAATCCTAACACTGCTTTAGGGTAGCGGCCATTTTTAAACTCATATTTAGGGCTGTAAAAGGGCTATTTTTGTTGGGCTTCTTTAAGCTGTTGGCGGCGCAGGCGCACCCGCTCAATGTATTGATCGCGAAACAGTTTAATTAAGGTGCTCTCTTGTTGGCGAATAAAGCGCGCCGACATGTGAGTGGCCTTGGTAAATTGCAGACACAACTGTGGGTAAGGATCGCGCTTGTTTTCAATCTTGCGAACAATTCTTGCTTCAAACTGATGCTCGTAACCTTCGGTACTGTAGAGCAAGCTTAAATCTTCGAATTCGTCTTTGAGATCTTTAGGCAGGTAATCAACAATTTTGCTTAGGTCTTTGTGAAATAACACCCGCCCAACCAAAATTTTACTGGAAATAGGTAAAGGCTCGGCAGAAGAGCGCCATTGAATACGACAGCCGCCTTCAGAGACATCTAACACAGGAAAGACATGATCGCCCAAATACATCATTGGCATGAACTGCGCCGCATAGGCGTCTTTCACTTCTGATTTTTTGCGGCCTTGAGGGTCAACATTGGCAATTTTAGTGTTAACCATTTTTATGAGGAGCTGAATCAAACGCACTGGGTAAACAATGCGATAAAATCTGCGACGTTCATCGGCAAAACTGCCTGCTTGCGCCATGAAGCTTTGTATCCTGTTACCTAAAAAACTTTGTAAACTGGCGTTAGCGTTAACGCTCAAATAATTATAGTTGGCTATGGTGGACAAATCGTTAGGGATATTCAAGCAATCAAATAAGCTTTTATGAGGCCGATAACGCAGATTTGTTTAGCTTTACAGCAAACTGCTCGTTATTGCCGCAGCTTGCACAAAGCCGCGGCAACAATGGTTGCAAGTTAGCGCGCTGCGCTATATATTCGGTCGTAATAGAGTTTAGCTAAGGCGAATCATGACGCAGGGCGTAGACATAATATTGTTAGGCAAGAATTATCGGGTAGCTTGCCCGGTAGGTGAAGAAGATAAGCTTCGCCAAGCCGCCGACGAATTATCTCAACGTTTAGAAGCGCTCAAACAAAAGAGCAGCGTTAATAGTACCGAGCACTTAGCCATTATGGTTGGTTTGCATCTCTCTTATGAGTTGCATAGCGAACAAGCAAAAAACCAGAATTATGCTGATAACATGAATCAGCGCATAGTAGAGCTACAAAACACCATTGAACGCGCTTTGTTAGAACAGAGCCAACCAGTGGATAATGTTGAATAGAGCACTCGCAGGGTATTCGAAGTTTTACTACAGTGTATAAAGAGTTTAGTTTCCTGGGGTGTTCGCCAGTTGGTGATGTCCCTGAGCCGATAATTGTATCTTAAGGGTAATTTTTCCCTGCTATTGAGCATGCTCAGCCCGACTGAGAAGCCTACGGTAGGGTCTTGTTTCCCGCCTTGAACCTCATGGTTCAAGGGCTAAAATCAACAGCGGCACTCTGGGTACTTCTTTCTTTCCCCCTCTCCGTAAGAACCTCATAGCTCAAGGGCTATAATCAACAGCGACACTCTGGGTACTTCTTTCTTACCCCCTCTCCGTAAGAACCTGATAGTTCAAACGCTAAAATTAACAGCGACACTTTGGGTACTTGTTTCCCAAAAAACGATCCACAATTAGTAATCACATACTCGAACTTGCACATTCGCAGGTAAGTTACTGATAGAGCATGACGTCAAACAAGCGGGTGTTGTAAATCACAATTGGACAAAAATGCGTTAGCACACGCGCTTATCCAAATGTGATTAGGATTAGCAAAAGTATGGGAAAGTGCTAAATAGCAGTGTTACGGGATATTCTTACAAAGAAAGAGCCAGAAACTGTTTCCTGACTCTTCTATCTTTTTTAAAGCGTGCCTGCGGCATTACGCTTAGCGATGTCTTTAAACAGCTCTAGCATTCCTTGGTTAAACAAAAAATCATCACTCATCTTAAAGCTTTGGCATAAGTCCATGTCTGGGTGATCGCAGCGACTACAATTATCTAAACTGTAACCGGGAATATCTCTACCTATAGAGTTAATGAGCCTGGATATCCCTAACTCCTCGTCACCACAATGCCCGTAATGATGAAAACCTTCACTGGTTTGCGGCTTGGTTGGGTCTCCAGCATTGAAAAAGCGCGGTAGGTTTTCTACAAACCATGCGGCTGCACCAATGGGGAATTCATATTGCTCTACATAGCGATATGGTTCACCACTAAAAGGGCTAATACCATCATTCCAATAATAAATAATTAACATAGCCCCATCAAAGTAAAGCTGCCAATCACGAATCGTATCTTTAAACCTAACATCAGTAATCTCGGCAATTTTTTTCCAAGCGCTAGGTATATTCTCGGGCTGGTATACGGGCCATTCTGGCTTGCGAGGCACTGGCACAAAAGTAGATGCGTCAAAGACAGGGGGTTTGTTCATAATTGTAATCCTGGAATTTCAGTAAGCGCGACCTTCTTCACGGTGCCATTTTTTTCACGGTACTAATAGGATTAACTTTACTCAGGAAATACACTTTAATTTCTCTAAAAGCCCTTCCTCAAGCATGTATCTTGGAATATCCCATTCTTGAGGTGGTAGATTTGAAACATGATCTTTCCTCGATCTATTCCAAAAATTGTATCCAGGTAGGTTTTCAGCGCAGCAGTGCGCCATGGAGCTGATACCAATAGACTCATTATTAATTACTACTTCTTCTGAGGTGCTTGATTTAGTCCCTCCATCACCCCAATAGTTGTTTTCAATTGTATTAACAAACCACTGTATAGCGTCTTTAGGGAATTCTTTTTGAGATGTTTTACGTTTTTTCGTGAGTTTGCTTGTATATTCTGTCCAAATTATAACGTAATCATCGAGAAGAATGACTTTGTTGTTTTTATCTGGAAACATTGGATATTGGATGCTGAATAGTATTTTTGCATTTTTAGGTAAATCATCAATTTTTAGAAGAGAAAACTTTTTCATTACAACTTACTCAATTGGGTTTAAGTCTATGGTTTTGACAATTGTCGAACCGTCGGATTTTGGAGTCTGTAATTGTTTTAATGTTGGTGTGTTTTTCTCTATAGAAAGGGTTTCCACAACACCATAGTTCCCCCCCCCATCGGCTGTGTTTGCTGTTAGTCCATTACCTGTGAATTCGGCGTTTGCCCCAATTTCGGTTCGAACTTCATGCCGAGCCTGAAATAGTTGAGAATCTTTTTCGGATAAAGTGGATGCATATTCTTTTATGTCTTCTTTATCGAAATCTGATATGTCTTTAGCCCACACGTCTTCCATGGTTTTTGCATACTTGTCTTGGTAGTCAGAGTTCATGGTGCTTAAGAGGGTTTTGTTATCATGCCCTTTAACATTGTGGGTGACCACACCGCTCATATTCTCCCAAGTTGGTACAACAGTATTACCACCAAACTGATCTAAGTTTTCACCTCGATCAATAATATGCATCACATAGTCTTTTTTGGGATCATACCATTTACTATTTCCTAAAATTTTATTAATGAGCTCTGGATCTGAATCGGCGGCTTCCAGTTGATCAAAGGATGTTGTCCAAGTAGGTGCTAGCCCGCTATCTCTTTGAAAGGCGAGCTTTGCTTTGTCTGAGGTGGCTTTTGTTTGAATACTAACTAAGAACCTATCATTAGCCGTTGCCCCTGAATTTGCCATTTTTACTAGCTCATCATCGCTATACTTGGGTTTGTAAGCCGGCTTACCTGCATCCATACGTTTCTTAATATCTTCTCGAGCCTTCTCCAAGCGTTTTTCTACTTCAGCAAAAGAACGAGGGTTCATTTGGTTGCGTTTATTGCTCGCGACATTGGCCTGCTTTTGCTTACCTGCATCAGTAGGCACCTCTGCCCCCGCAGGCTTAGCAATTTGTTGCTCTACTTTGCCACCAGTGCGGCCAGATTTAGTCTTAAATTGGGCTTTCTTTTTAAGCTGCTTAGCGAGGGTTTTGAACAAGCCGCCTAGCTTATCTAAATGGCGTACTTTGTTAGCGGCTACAGCGGCGGTACCGGCGCCTCCTGTAATTGCCACCAAAGTTGCACCTAGCACAATATCAAATATGGCTGCGCCGCCCATTTCGGTAAGTTCGGTATGATGTTGTGCGTCGGCAAAGTCTTTTACAAACTGCAGTAAGGCCGTTTGAGTTTCATCGTCATCACTAATGAAACTGGCAATTTCGTAGGCTTCGGTAAGGTTTTCTTTGGTAATAGAGGTGGGGTCAAACCCTAGTGCTTTAACATAGGCTTGGTGCTGGCTACTGCTCCAATTACTGGCAAAACTTTCTGTCCATCCTTTATCGTCATCTACATTGTAGGCATCCCATCCAGCGTTAAGCGCTCGCTTAAGTTGCCCTTGCATAGAGCCAAGCTCTATAAGGTTATAGGTAAGTTCAGCAGCATCGCCAAGCGCACCACCAACCCCGGTTAACAAAGAGCCAATGCTCGACGCGCCCTTTTGAAGGGCATTTAACTCACCATACTCGGCTGCAATTTTAGCTCCCTCTACTCTCTCCGCCGCAATAATGCTGTTAAGCACAGCAATAATCTCGGCTCGGGTAGCTGCAATGGCGGCGTCATTGGGTTGCTCGCCAAACTCAACATCAACGTTATTGGGTTTAAGGTTAGGTAGATGCGCTAAACCATCAGCATCGAGCATGCCTTTTAATACAGTGCCATCTGCTAAGGTTGCTTTGTAAGGCAAGCTGGCCGCAGGTGAGCCATCTGGTAGTGCGCAATACAAATCTAAGGCTTCGCGAATGTCCTCGATAGATTGACCACCTTGGCCTAAGGGTGCTTGAGCAGGTTTCGCACGAGTAACAACACTCTCTGGCAAAGTGGCAACAGGCATGCCGCCTTCCATATTAGAAGGCGGTGGCGGCGCAAAGTTTTTGCCTTTAAGAACCTTTACCTCACCGCTCACAATGCCATTACTAAGCCAAGCAATTTTCTGCTGCTCGCTTTTGTGGCTGGCCATGTAATCGCCAGACACGTAAAAGTAAAGTTTGTTTAAGTCGAACTGATAACCCCACATAGGGCTATGGTTTTGCAGTAAAGACTGCGCCCAATAAATATCGATGCTGTGATTAACGAGTTCACCTTGGTTTTCTGTGTGACCTGCGTGTCTTGGTAAAAACATATAAGACTGACCAAAAGCATCAACTAACAGGGTTTGGCTAAACTTAGACTCCTCGAAGGGGTTAGCGTTTGGATGCATTATTGCCTCTCAAACACGCTATCGATTTTACTGCCTTAAACATGCGATTCCTTGCTTGTTTATCTGATTAAAATTGACTTTAGAATCAATAAGGTCGTGATGCTATCAGGCTAGTAACAAGGGAGTCAATATAGATGTTAAAATACTCATTAAACGTATCGCTAGAGATGATAAAAATTGGCTGAAAATACGAAGATTTGATTTGAGTTACTTTAGGCTTGAAACTCACAATGGGGCAAAACCTATTTAGTTCACCCAAACAGTTCACACTCCACTAATCCACACAACACCTCAATAACTCCCACCACTTATCCCTAGTTAAAACACTTTATCAACTTAGCTAACCGTTTATCGCATTCAAACCAGTTCCCTTAGCCACTCTCGTAAGCTAATGCTCAAAGGACACGATTTAACTAGGAAAAGTTTTGGCTCAATTTCGTTTTATTTGGCTGCTATTGTTTACCAGTACTTTTAGCCAAGCAGCTTGGCAACAGCAATGGCATTTAGAACTAGATAGCGGCTTTGCTAGCGCTTCAAATAGCCCGGTGTTCGACAGTGAAGACCAATGGTTTGGCGATGCAGCCCTGCGCTGGTTTCCTCAATATGGCAATGCACAAGGGCAGCTAGTTGCTTTAAGCCAAGCCAAACAAAAGCAAGATAATCAGCATGACTTGATTGTGGCCGAGCTATTCTGGAAAACCGAGCTAGCCGAACGTGATTTGCTGGTAGGAAAACAACGCATAGACTTAGGCGTAAGTTATGGTTTTCGCCCTTTAGATATGTTCCTGCCTTATCGGCGTAATCCGGTAGCTATTCAAGTAGAAGAAGGGGTGGGCGTATTAAGCCTTAGCCAGTTTAGTGGCAATGGCGAATATGCTTTATTTTATACCGACTCTTACCTAGCAACCGAATCCGAAGGCCTACAACAACGCGGCCTAGGTTTACGTTGGTACCAACTTAATAACGATAGCGAATGGCAGGCAATAAGCTATTACGACAATAAACGTGCGCTTAACCTAGGAGGAACTTGGGTCACCACCTTTGGTGATGCTTGGGAAGTACATGCCGAGAGCCGTTACCAGCAGCATTATCAGCGCAGTGTTAGCCAACTAAACAGCAGCAACATTGGTCAAGTATCACCGGTAATCGAACAAGAATTTAATCATGGTTTTCAAGCACTAATAGGCATGACCTGGGCAAATCTAAATGGTGATAACCTGATCCTAGAATATTGGTTTGATAACCGCGCGTTAAACCAGACAGAATGGCAACACGTCGCCGATATTAGTTATTACTTGCAGCAACAAAGTGGCGACATTAGCAGCTTACGCTTTTCCCAAGGTGAAGTGTTTAATGGTCAAAATTTGCTGCAACACAATGTAATGCTGCATTGGCATCGTGACATAGAAGATTGGCAACCAGCATTTGATTTAATGCTAGCGCCAGAAGACGGTGGCGTGATCGCAACAGCAAGGCTGGATTACGAATTTAGCCAAGGATGGACGCTTGGCGCAAGGCTGCGCTATCTTGGTGGGGCGAGTGATGCGGTATATAGCTTATTACCGGAAAATAAAGTTGGCTTAATAAAACTCGAGGGACTCTTTTGAACAATAAATGCCTTTTATCAGTGTGGCGCTCGTTGGCAATTTGCGCGCTGTTTTCCTTCCCCATTGCCTACCTCACCAACGCAATTTGGGGCGGTCCCTATTGGATGCATTTCGTTATTGCCTTAGGATTTGGCACAGTAGGCACTTGCACCACCATGTTAATTGATACCATGTTTCCAAAGATGAGTAGTTTTTGGGCATTTGTGCTGAGCGCCCCACTCACTTTAAGTATTGGCAGCGCCCATACTTGGTATTGGATAAGCCCTTATTACGATGATTTTGATTGGCCCTTAATGCTTAAAGTAGTGATTATTGGCCTATTTTTCTGTGCCGTTATTTACTACTACTTTTTTAGCCGCGAGCAAAACCTAAGCATGGCTTCGGCGCTGCAACAAGCGGAGTTAGAAAAGCTAAAAGCGGAGCAAGCACTTACCTACAGCCAACTAAAATTACTGCAAAGCCAAATTGAGCCGCACTTTTTGTTTAATACTCTAGCCAATTTAAAAGCACTCATCGCAGTAGAGCCCAAACAAGCAGAAATTCTGTTAGATAAATTCACCGAGCTATTAAGAGTTACCCTTAAAAAAAGCCGCCAAGAGAGTATTCGCCTAGAAGATGAGGTAGCAGGTATTAGTGCTTATTTAGCGATTCAACAAATCCGCTTAGGTGAGCGCCTGCAGTATTCAGTAACGCTTACTTCGCAAGAGCTTAACCAGCGCCAATTGCCACCGATGTTATTGCAGCCTTTAGTTGAAAATGCGGTTTTTCATGGCATTGAACCCAAGGCCGAAGGCGGCCATGTAAATGTGCGCATTAATGTGGACGAGCAGCGCTGGCAAATAACTATCGAAGATAACGGCATTGGCTTTAAGCAAGCTGCCAAACAAGGTCATGGTTTGGCCTTAAGCAACATCCAAAAACGGCTAGCGAGCCTATTTCCCAATCAAGCTAGTTTACATATTCAAGCTTTAGAAACCGGCGGCACCTTGGCCAAATTGGAGTTTCCATGCGAGCAATAATTGTTGATGACGAACCCTTACTGCGTTTTCATTTAGACAAAATGCTGGGGGAATGTTGGCCAGAGTTAGAGATTGTAGATAAGGCCGGCGATGGCCCAAGCGCCTTAGCCGCTGCCGAACAACTGGCCGCCGACGTGGTATTTCTGGATATTCGTATGCCCGGCATGACCGGTATTGAAGTGGCGCAAAAGCTCAACCAGCTAGCTAAACCACCACATATTGTATTCACCACGGCCTTTGATGAATATGCGATTCAAGCTTTTGAACAACAAGCGGTTGATTATTTGCTTAAACCCATTGATGAGCAGCGCTTATTGCAAACCTGCCAACGTATTCAGCAGCGCCAAACAAGTGCTGATGCTAGCCCCAGCTACGACCTTCAAGCATTAGTGCAAGCACTAGACGAAAAGCCCGAATACTTGCAGTGGATAAGAGCCAGTAAAGGAGAGGCGGTAGAACTTATTGCCATCGATAACATTTTGGCCTTTGTGGCGGAAGACAAGTACACCACGGTACGCAGCCAACAAGGTGACTACGTTATTCGAACGCCATTAAAAGAGTTGCTAGGCCAAATTGAACCGGGCTTGTTTTGGCAGATTCATCGCTCAACCTTAGTTCGAGTTAACGCCATTAAACGGGTGAACAAAAACATGCTTGGCAAACTCACGGTTGCATTAGAAGACAATAGCGAATATCCGGTAAGCCGCAGCGCCAACCATTTGTTTAAAGCGATGTAAGCTTTAACGGTTAACCTTGTTTCTAGACATAAAAAAGCCCAGCGCTAAGGCTGGGCAAAAGCCTGCTAAGAATTAGCTTGCTTCAGCTTCTGGCTGAAGTTGTTTACGTTTAAGGTGTCTGAAGAAAATACCCACCAGCATAATCAAACCGCAGAATCCGTAAGTTTGCAGCAATGTAGGATCATCTGACATTAAGCCGATATCTGAGAACATGATGAACGCGCCCAATACCATGTAAAGCACAATGGCCGATGCTTCAAAACGAAACTCCCAAGGTGTTACATCCATGTCTTTGTTAATAGGCATAACGTAGTCTTGTTCGCGTGGTTTAAAGGCACCAATTACAAACATTAAGATGGTACAAACCACAAACAAGATGGCTAACTGGTGTAGGAAGTGCAAAGGCGTTTCAAACACTAACTGCATCGCAGCGTAAGATGATACAAACACCACCAAAGCTACTTTGGCAGCGATAGCAGGAACACGCTTAGAAATGTAGCCAACAAATACAATGGTAAAGATTGGCACACTAAAAAAGCCAGCAACCATTTGTAAGTATTGGAATAAACCTTCTGGCGCAAACATAATAAATGGTGCAATACACACTGCAATAATCGCAATAAGTACGCCAAACACACGGCCCTTAGCCACCAACTCTTGGTCTGATTTACCATGACCAAATAAAGGCTTGTATACGTTAAGGGCAAACAAAGTAGTAGAGCTGTTTAACACCCCGTTAAAGGTACTAAGAATGGCACCAAACATTACTGCCACAAAAAAGCCCACTAGTGGTTTTGGTAATACTTCGTTTACTAAGCGGGTATACATTGTATCTGGGTTACCAGCATCAGCACCGAACATATGGAAGGCAATAATGCCGGGAATAATTAAGAACAATGGTGAAATAACTTTAATACCACCGGCTAAAATTACCCCTTTTTGTCCTTCTTTAAGGTTTTTAGCTCCTAAAGCACGTTGGATAATAGATTGGTCGGTTCCCCAGTAGTACAAGTTTACTAACAGCAAACCGGTAAACAGGGTTGAGAATGGTAGTGGATCAGTTGAGGTGCCCACCGACTGCAGCTTCTCTGGTGCAACCGTAACAATTTGATGTAAGCCATCACTAAAGCTACCACCACCTAACACCATTAGGCCAAATACCGGAATCATTAAGCCGCCAATAATTAAGCCTACACCGTTAATGGTATCGGCAATTACTACCGCTTTTAAGCCGCCATAAATAGCATAAAAGAAGCCTAAAACACCAATAGTGGCAGAAATAATCGCAATAGCCGCAAACTCAGACACCCCCAGCAAAGTTTGAATATCGAAGATTTCACCTAATACCACTGCACCGGCGTACAAGGTAGTAGGCAAAATGTTAATCACGTACTGGCATAAGAACAGCAAGGTGACAAACTTCTTCACCGATAAGTCATAACGGCTTTCTAAAAAGTCTGGAATGGTGGTAATACCTTGTTTTAGATAGCGAGGCACTAACAGCAAGGCAATAATAATCAGGGTAACACCCGAGGCCACTTCCCAGCCCATTACACTCATGTTGTGCGTGTAAGACTGCGCACTCATACCCACAAAACTGGTAGCGCTTAAGTTAGTTAAAATTAACGAGCTGGCAATTAAGCCACCGGTTAAGCTACGGCCACCTAAAAAGTAGCCATCTTGGGAATCGTGCTTGTTTTTCTTAACTTTGTTGTAGGTAAATACCCCCACAAAGCCAGTAAACAGCAGAAACGATAAGAACACTGTTATAGACATGGTTAATCCTTCAAAAAGTTGGCGAGCGGCAATCACTGACCACTCGGTTGATACTAAAAACTCAATAACTAAATTCGTTTCAGGTGCACCATTAGCGCTGACTCGGGGTCGAGGATCGGCAGGGTTAAGCCAATTTCACGCAGGTTATCGCCACTCAAAGTGAGGGTTTTATCTAACCAACTTGGGCGCTGTTTCATTAACTGGAAACTGGTCTCTGGCATTTCTACCAACTTAACTTGGTAGCTTGCTCCCGGCTCTACACAGCTAATCCGCAGGGGTGCAGGTAAGGCGTAATCTGGCATCGCTAACTGGCATACCGTGATCAACATTTCGTCGTCACTTTGTACACCATTAATGTGTTGGCGATGATCCGAAGCATTTAAGCGAAAGCTTCGGCCACTGTGTAACAACTGGCGATATTCTTTGTGCAGCGCAATGTAGTGAGCAAAGGCTTGTTTTTCTTCACTAGCCACTTTAACTGGGTCTAGCTCTACCCCCATGTGTCCGCTTAATGCAGTCATGCCACGCATATTAATGTGATGGCAACGACGGGTTGTATGGCTCTCGTCGGGGCCGATGTGTGCGCCCATCACTTCTGGCGGGAAGAAATAGCTCATGCCACGCTGAATGGTTTGACGCTCTAATGCATCATTACAATCTGAAGCCCAAAAACGATGAGTACGTTTTAGAATTTCAAAATCAATGCGGCCACCGCCTGATGAGCAAGACTCGATTTCAACCTTAGGGTGTGTTGCTAGTAATTTGTCTAACAAGGCATATAGCGCTTTAGTTTGGCCATTAACTGCTGGTCGTCCAACATGACCTGGCTGTACTAATTCGCGGTTCATATCCCACTTTAAGTACGCGATGTTGTAGCGAGTAAGCAGCTCACTTAAACGCTCAAACAAGTAATCAAAACAATCTTGGTTTTGCAGGTTAAGAACGTACTGCCAACGGCCAGAAGGTTGATGGTAGCCTTTAAGCTCCAGCACCCACTCTGGATGTTCGCGGAATAGAATAGAGTCTTTACTGATCATCTCTGGCTCAATCCAAAGACCAAACTCCATGCCTTGTTGATTTACATGCTCGATAACCGGCTCTAGGCCATTAGGGTATTTTTTCTCATCTAGATACCAATCACCTAAGGCACTGCGCTCGCCACTGCGACCGACAAACCAACCATCGTCAATAATGAAACGCTCCACGCCCATTTCGGCGGCTTCGCTGGCCATTTTCATGATGTATTCAGGATCGTGCTCAAAATAAATCCCTTCCCAAGTATTTAGGTGTACTGGGCGAGGTTTATTCTCAGGGAACTTAATAATGTTGGCGCGAACATAGCGATGGAAGCGATCTGAAATACCATTTAAACCGGTATTGCTAGCACAGGCATACAACCAAGGAGTGCTATAACTTTGCATGTAATCTAAACGTACTTCGCCAGCTAACAATAACTCACCAGCTTGCACAAAACGTCGGCCATCACTTTTTACGTCGGCACGTAACTGATGGTTACCGCTCCACCCTAAGTGAAAGCCCCACACCTGACCATTTTGCTGGTCGAAGTTATTGCTACCAGCAAACAAACCAGGGAAGTTTTCATGCGAAGTACGGCCACGACGGTTCTCTTGCATAAACCCACCATGGGAGAACGCCTGACGGTGCGTTTGGAACTCGCGGCTCCAGCGACCATGAAAAGTCATCAACTCATTGGCGTGATGCGGTAAGGGCAAAGTGGCGGAAAGCTTAGTGAGATAGTACTTGGTGTGTTCCAAGTTGGTTACGCTAATGCGCTTTTTCACCACATCACTGTCGTAATCAAGCTCTATTTCAATCTTAAGCTCTAAGTGTGCAACGTCGTCTCGTAAAGTGAATACTGCACAGCCTTCACTTGAATAATGTTCCGTTGTGGTAAAAACCGGCGCCCAGTCGTAACCATTGCGGTGCCCTTCTATTCCGGGGGCATTAAAGTGGCCACTACCCAGTTCAGGGCAAAGGCTTAAAGGCACATCCACATCTAAACGGGCTTGTGAAATTGGCCGCTCTGTCGATAGCAGAATATCTTCATCAATCTGCTCTATTTTATTGCCCCAATGCAAAATTTCTGGCACTCGCGCCAGCTTAATAATGAGGCTGCAATTTTTGCTACAAAGGTGAACAATCTGACTCATAACAACATCCAAGTGTTTGCGTAAACATTTAGCCGAAATATGCGCCTATTTGGTGTGTAAGGCTATTTAATCGCCAGCACAATGTGATCAAGATCGACAGGGAAAACGTTTACTTGTGACATTGATCGAGTTATGTTTTCGAAAACACAGTAACTACTGTAGCGCTGAATCGCGTTTTATTGGCTTGACTAAGATTTCCCTTAAACTGGGTGTTACAATTTGCTTGCTAAAGCGAAACAGTGAACTAAACACAAGGGATTTGCAGGTGAGCGTTACATTTAAACAGGTTGCCGAGTTGGCGGGCGTATCTACACAAACGGTTTCTCGGGTAACCAACGGTGCCAGTAATGTTGCCCAAGAAACACGTGACAAAGTAAATGCCGCTATCGACAAACTTGGTTACGTGCCTAACAAAGGAGCGCAGCTATTAAGTGGGGCTAAATCTAAGGTTATTGGCTTAATTACCCTTGATGTATCGCTGCATGGCATTTCGATTATTGCCAACAACATTCGTATTCAAGCTCAATTGCATGGCTACGGCACCTCGTTTGCTGTAGTGGATGAACACGCCTACCAAAAAATCGTAACAGCGACTCGAGAGTTAAAATCACAACGTATTGAATACATTATTGTGAACCTTCCGCTTACCAAAGACGAAGCGGAACAATTGGTAGAGCTATTCACAGATCTGCACTTTGTCTTTATCGATGTTCCTAATAACAGCCAAGTGAACTCGGTGAGTGCAGCACACCACCAAGGAGCCAGTGAAGCTGCTCAGCTAATGCTTAAGCAGCAACGCCAACGTTTGTTGCTCATTACAGGCCCTCAGGATTCAACGGCTTCAACGCTGCGTTTACAAGGGTGGCTCAGCCAAATTAAGCACTTTGAGGCTACTGTGGTTGCTCAACTTGAAGGAGACTGGCTGGCCAGCAGTGGCTATCAACTTACTCGTGAAGCATTAAGCAATGGCGCAGTGATAGACGGCGTACTAGTTGCGAGTGACCAGATGGCCTTGGGAGTATTACGCGCTCTGCACGAGCATAGCCTAGCGGTACCGCAACAAGTTGCGGTAATTGGTTTTGATGACAGCGCCGATAGTGCCTACTTCTACCCTCCGCTTACCACCATTAAGCAAGATTTTGCGGCAATATCAGCCCAGGCGGTAGACATGTTGTTCAACGATTCGGCCAGCGAGCCGCCCTTTAAAGCCTCTGTAGCAACCCAGCTAATTGAGCGAGCCAGCACGCAAGCCTTAGACTCAAAAACTTACAATAAGGCACAAATAGAGCAGCTGCTACAGCAAGTTAAAAATGCATTGCCTTAGCAAGTACAGCTAATCTAGTTTGCGCTAAAAGCCGCTTGTAGCGTGCGTACTTTTACGCTGCTTTCATCGATTAGCTCGAAGACTTTAAGCCTCAATCTCAGCGCATATAGCTATTTAAGCATCTGCCTTTTTTGCTTCTTTTCATTTCCCACTGTAGCGCAGCTCTACTAGAGAATACTTAGTTATCTACCGGTAAATGGCCGGTTTTCACCAAGATAATAGTCTCTTGCTCCACAAAGGGATGATGCTGACTCATGTGTGGGCTGCGCAGCCAAGTATGTTTTGGGTAGCTACCGTGTTCGTCTTTAAACTCTCCCGAAAGCACTAAAATCTCTTCCCCACCAAAATGACGATGAGGCTGGAAAATCTCACCGGCTGGCCACTTAACCAATGCAACATGTTCATGTTCAAACTCATGCAAAGGCATTACTTCCAAGCCCCCAATCCCCGGTAGCCAAGCTGTTTGCTTAGTGTTAACTCTTACCTGAGTAAGGTCGCGAGCATCAAACTGATTGAGCTTTACAAATATCACGCAGCCTTGTTTGCTAAAGGGGCTATGTTTGCTGCCTGGCGGATTACGAATATACGTACCTGCTGGGTAATCGCCATGCTCATCAGAAAACACGCCTTCTAATACAAATATCTCTTCACCTTGAGGATGTGGGTGCTCTGGGAAAAATGACTCTGGTTGATACTGCACAATGCTGGTCACGTGGCCAGACTCTTTGGCTTCTCGCTCTAGCGGTTTACGCAATACCCCAGCAGAGGGACTAGCTAGCCAATCCATTTGTTCGGTATCGATCGCCAAGGCTTGGTCAAAATTCATGTTGAGCATAATGGTTCCTAAAAAACGCTGTTAACCATTAGAGTTGCTTGCTTGGCAATAAATTTCAAGCCCATGCCCTTAAGCTTGAATTTGTCATTGCCAAGCACTAACGACTGCAGCATGCTAAGGCCGTGTTGTTTTAACTTTGCTAACTCACCGCAGGAATGCTTATGTCTGAATACTTCGCCATTGTAGAGTGGCAACGCCAAACCGATGAAGCTTATACCGACAACCATTACAGCCGAGGCCACCATTGGCACTTTGATGGCGGCCAAACTGTTGCAGCCTCGTCGTCACCGCATGTGGTGCCGCTGCCTTACTCGGTAGAAGCAAACGTTGACCCAGAAGAGGCCTTTGTTGCCTCACTGTCTAGCTGCCATATGTTATTTTTCTTATCTATCGCGGCTAAAAACCGTTTGGTAGTGGATAGCTATGAAGACAAAGCGGTAGGAATAATGGCCTTAAATGAACAAGGTAAAATGGCCATGACAGAGGTAAAGCTCAACCCTAAAGTGATTTTTTCAGGGCAAGACGTGAGCCTTGCTAAGCTTGAGAAAATGCATCATCAAGCCCATCAGCAATGTTTTATTGCTAACTCGGTGACCACAAAAGTAACAACCAATATTGTGGTTTAGTGCCCAGCTCAGCGGATGGCAGAGCTGGCAAGTAATTGCGCAGCAATTTGAGTGACAGGTTTGCCAATCCGATACTGCCGTTTGTTAGGCGCTTTCTCGTTTTTTATAATATTTAGCTGTCAGCTTCTGATTTGAACCAGTTGGAACGGTTACGATTAAAATTTCTTTTGACGCCAAAGTGACTTTATGATGCTTCAAAAGGTTTTCTATACGATCTACATATTCCGGAATTTTGGCTTCGAAAGATAGATAGTTCCTTTGTGATTTAGAGAAAGGGTTCTTGGCATGAAGAATACCACCACACTTGTCATATAATTTCGAAAACTGTTTCCGAGTCAGAAAACCGCCTTTAACAGTGCCGCTCGAATTTAATGGGACAGGATAAAAGCTTGGATTCACCGATTCCACTTTTCTCAGAATCCGTTCAGCATGCCAATCTTTAGCCAAATCCTTTTTTACTGTTTCATATGCTTCACGATTAGAAACTAGAGAAGCATAAGCGATCAGCTCGAGTAGTTTACGAACTTGCAAAGCTTCAGATTCAATAGTTGTAACATTGTATGTTGCTGAGTGAATTCCAGACAAAAAATCTCGAAGCGTTTCAAGGCGCAAGGTTGCCTCATACATTAATTTTAGGTACTTCTGACGGTTGTATGAATTCATATGTACGCCTAACGCCGCATTAAGTGGTAAGCAACGCAGACCACTGAACTAAAAGTATGATGCAGTAAACACTGAGACTAAAGCAAACCAAAAATGCCGAGCGTTGGGAATCCGTCTTAAATGCTTTGTTATGAGGTTTTGTCGCAACTTTCTAAAGACTCTATCGCTTGAAGAACTGGACTTAACATTGAATCGTAAACTGTACCTACGTGCAATCTTGAGTCGTTATCGATTGCAATGAAGTTTTCTTTGTGGACGGATTCATCCATTGTTTGATATAGCCTAAGCTTATCAGGCAACTCCAGAATGAGTTGATATGCTCGCATTGTTTTCTTGATTTCGTTAGTCGTCAACAAACCAAACTTAGGAACCGATTGGTTAAATGCCTGAATGTGGGGAGTTGAAGGAATATAAGCAATAGGATAGTTACTCGATTCACTTAAGTCTTGCATATTTGACATGTATGCTTCTGAAATTAGTCTTAGTTCTTCGATTAGAGCGCGCCTTAACGCGCGACGTTCATGCCGTTTTTCTTCGCTCAACAGCGCCCTTTGCTGATTGTTATTTGCACGAATTGTCGCCATAACTCCGGCAAAACCAATTAAACCCGCTACAAATGTTTGGTACTTTTCAAACCACCCCATAATACTCCTTAGAAAGGTAACCTCTTATCACGCATTGAACTGGAGTCAGATTATCACCTTTTATTAACTGCATCAGCCGCCCAGCTAGAAAAGTAACTAAAACATCAACATAAAAGTATGCAATCACCGTATTTGTCCATCCAGAAAAGGACATTTCAAACGAAAACGGTCAAACCTTATTGGTCATCAACAAGAGCTAAGCAACGATAGGTGAGGAGTGATTGCGGCTAGTCATCGAGTAAACACTTTAAGCCTCACTCTTCGCTTCGCTCATTCATCAGCTCAACATTCCATTAATCTGCGCCAGTTACCTTTTATCGCATCGAACAGTTATTGAACAACATCAATCGTAATCTTGCTCATGTACTCACACTGACAAGGATTGATCATGAAAAAGCTTACTTTAGCCAGCCTACTACTTGTTTGCTCTTATTCAGCAAGCGCTAGCATTAACGAGCAACAACTTGCCTCTTACTTTCAAGCAGCTCAAGGCGACTACTCGCAGCTAGATTCACTGTATAAAGAGTTACAACTCGCCCATCAGCAGCAACCTTCAGACCCTTGGACTTTGTTCTATCTAGGCGGCACCGAGACTCTAAAAGGTGACGATGCTTGGATGCCTTGGAGCAAAATGCGCTACACCGAAGATGGCTTAGCACGCATGGATAAAGCCTTAAATATGATTGGTGAAGAGCAATGGCAGCAGCAATATCGCTACCTTCCTCAAGCGATATATATGCAGGCAACGGCCGCAGTTACCTTTACCAGCGTGCCAGACTTTTTTAATTACCAAGACCAAGGTATGCAGTTGTTCAAACAAGTAATTAATGATCAGCGCTTCCTGCAATCGCCAGCCCAAGCCACCTCGTGGGTATACCGCTTTGCAGTAGAGGCAGCCTTAAACAATCAGCAACCGGCACTTGCTCAACAATGGTTTAAGCAACTTAAGCAAAGCGGTGTAAATGATGATTACAGCCAGCTAACCGCGCAGCTAATGGCTAAGCAAAACAAGAGCTAAGGATAGAATATGTTGCAATTTAAAGGCTTAAGTAAGTTTTACCAAACCGGCCAAGTAAGCCAGCAGGCGTTAAACAATGTTAATGAACACATTCGCGCCGGTGAAATGATTGCCCTTTGCGGCCCATCAGGTTCAGGCAAAAGCACCTTACTTAATATTTGTGGCTTGCTAGATCTTAACTACCAAGGCGAGCTGTATTTTGATGGGGTAAAACTGGATAAAGACCCACAGCATTGCATGCAGCTACGGCGACAACAGCTGGGCTTTGTATTCCAACGCTTTAACTTGGTGCCAGTAATGAGCGCCTACGAAAACGTAGAGTACCCGTTGATGCTAAATAAAGTGCCTAGCCAACAACGCAAGCAGCGCATTATGCAAATTTTAGATGCGGTAGGCATGGCCGATTTTGCACAAGCTAAACCCGACCGTTTATCGGGGGGCCAACAACAACGCATTGCTGTGGCACGAGCATTGATTCACCAACCTCGCTTGGTAATTGCCGACGAACCCACGGCTAGCCTCGACAGCCACACCGCCCACCAAGTTGTAGAGCTGATGAAGGACATTGGTAAAAGCCACAACACCACCTTTGTGATCGCCACTCACGATAACCGCATGAGTGAACATTGTGATCGACAAATAGAACTACTAGACGGACAGGTATTATCCAAGGAGGTTAGCGCATGCGTCGCCTGAAACATGCATTACTTAATGTGCAACGAAATCGCCGCCGCAGCATTATGTCGGTGATTATTATCGCCATTGCCGTAATGGCCTTGGTCACCTCCGGCGGGTTTGGCTTGTTTACCTATCAATCTCTCGCCGAAGCCGCCGCACGCGACACAGGCCATTTAACCTTGTCTAGCCCAGAGTATTTTAACCAGCAAGAAGATACTCCCCTGCAATATGGCTTAGCTAACTGGCAACAACAACGCCAAGACTTAATGGCATTAAATGGGATAAAAGCGGTGCAACCGCGCATCGAGTTTAGCGGCCTAATTAGCAACGGCGACAAATCGGCAATTTTTGTAGGCCAAGGCGTATTGCCCAGCGAGTTCACCCAAAAAGGGCCCTTTTTAGACCTAAAGGCTGGTCAACTACTCACCGAGCAAAGTGACCAAAACTTGCCACAAATTCTGCTAGGCGATGAGTTAGCTCGCAATATGAAGGTACAACCCGGTGATTGGCTTACTCTGCTTAGCACCACCACAGAGGGCGCGCTAAATGCCTTCGACTTTACCGTGCAAGGCATTGTTTCTACTGGTGTTCCAGAGATGGACAAACGCCTAGTGTATATCTCCTTAAGTGATAGCCAAGCCCTGCTCGCCACCGATAAAGTGAGCCTAATGTCGGTATTTGCCTTCGCTAATCAAGATGTTAGCCAGCTCAAGCAACAAGTTGAACTACAGCAACCAAGTTTGTTGGTAACGCCATGGTGGGAACAGGCCTTCTTCTACGAAGCAGTAAAAGGCTTGTACAACCGCATCTTTGGAGTGATGGGCTTTATTATGGCGCTAGTGGTGTTTGTGTCGTTATTTAATACCTTGAGCATGTCGGTCACTGAGCGAACCCGAGAAATAGGCACCCTATCAGCCTTGGGCACCGCCAACTCGGAACAGCTAATTGGCTTTGTATTAGAAGCTGTAGTTCTGGCCTTAATTGGCAGCCTAATAGGCGTGCTACTTAGTGGCTCGGTATCATTAACGCTGCTATTTGCTGATATTCAAATGCCTCCTCCACCGGGGCGCAGCGTAGGCTACCCATTACATATTACTTTCTCATTCTTATTGGCTGCCATCGTCTCTTTAGGCGTGGTGTGTATATGCGTATTGGCGTCTGCCATTGCTGCTAACAAAGGCTTAAAAAAGCCGATTACCGAGGCACTTATTTATGTTTAGTCTATTTAAACTGTGGTTATTAGGTAGCTTGTTTAGCATTGGTTTAGTGCAAGCGAATGAAGAAGTTAGCCTGCGCTTGCTTGAAGCCGACAGCTACCGCTTACAAAGCGCATCGGCCAAAGTGGTTACCGAGGTGAGTCAATTTGATAAACAGCAGCTTAAGAAAAAGCACCGTTACAACGTGTATATTCGCCCTGAACGTGAATCATTGGTGGTGTTTAAAGCGCAATCTGAGTTGGGGCAAAAAATGCTGATGCTTGGCGACAACTACTGGCTGCTTATGCCAAATAGCCGCAGGCCAATTCGCATTACCCCCATGCAAAAGCTATTGGGAGAAGCCTCGGTAGGCGACATCTCCACCCTTACTTGGAGTGAAGACTACCAAGGCGAGTTGGGTGAAATTAGTGAGCTAGATGGGGTAACGGCTCTGCACTTACAACTGCAGGCTAAAACCAGTGGTGCCAGTTATCAAAAAATAGACTTGTGGGTGGATCACCGCAGCAATTTTCCACTAAAAGCCGACCTCTACTTAAAGTCTGGCAAACTGGCGAAACAAGCTTACTTTGAGCAAGGCCAGCGAGATGGGCGAACCGTAGTAAAAACCATGACCTTGGTTGATAGCATCCAAACCAATAAAAGCACGGTGATTGATTACGAGTCAGTGCAAGCGCATAGCCTTACCGATAAATACTATAACCCTGCCTATTTAAGTAAGCAGTCTTTAGAGCAGCTTTAAATATGCTACAAACAGCTATTTAGTCGCAAAAGGCTATCAAGCACCTAGGTAATCGTGAGGATTTAACAGTTAAATACCTCACGATTTAACTAAATTAACCGCATTATTGATCGAGAACCCGCGCCAGCCCTTGTTCCCTGCATTTCAGCTGGTAAAATCCTTCCCCAGAATTTTTAAGCATCGAAGAAAAGAGCATCCCTATGGGCAGAAGTTTTGAAGTACGTAAGGCCTCAATGGCCAAAACCGCTGGTGCAAAAACCAAGGTTTATTCTAAATACAGTAAAGAAATCTACGTTATCGCTAAAAACGGCGGTGCCGATTTAGACGCTAACCTGCAACTACGCAGTGTTGTAGATCGAGCCAAAAAAGACCAAGTACCTAGCCATGTAATCGACAAAGCCATCGACAAAGCCAAAGGCGGCGCTGGTGAAGATTACGTTCCAGCGCGCTACGAAGGTTACGGTCCTGGCGGCTGCATGGTAATTGTTGACTGCTTAACCGATAACAACAGCCGTACCTTTACCGACGTTCGCCAAGCTTTTGTAAAAACCAAATCTAAAATTGGTAACCAAGGCAGCGTGGCGCATATGTTCGACCACCAAGCTATTTTTGCCTTTAAAGGTGACGACGAAGACGCGATTCTAGAAATCCTACTAATGGACGACGTGGAAGTCACCGACGTAGAAAGCGAAGACGGTATGATTACCGTATTGGCTCCACACACTGAATACTTCAAAGTTAAAACTTCATTAACTCAAGCTTTGCCAGAGTTAGAGTTTGAACTGGAAGAAATTAGCTTCATTCCACAAACTTACACCACTATTAGCGGTGATGACGTGGCGATGTTTGAGAAGTTCCAAGCTATGCTTGATGACTGTGACGACGTGCAAAACGTTTACCACAACGTAGAGCAAGGCTAGCCTTATAGCGTTTACCAAGCCTGAACTCCAGGCTTGGTGGCTTCTCGACGACTCCTCTCAGCTTGTATCGATTCATTTGCGGCTAAAATCCTTCAAGCGCCTTGCTTGATAGCCAATATCGATACACACTTAAAGTCTTATTTATCAGTTAAAGCCTGTTTATGACTCAGCTTGACCCTCGCCAGCAATTACGTAAACAAATTCGCCAACAACGCAGCGCGTTAAGCCCCTTACAGCAACTAGAGGCTAGCCAAGCCATTCTAGAATACTTGCAGGATGATCCCGATCTGATTGCTATGCAGCGTGTTGCCCTTTATTTGGCTTTTGACGGTGAACTGGATTTAAGCCTGTTAATCAATTGGCTGTGGCAGCAAGGTAAACAGGTTTATGTACCCTTAGTGGATCCCACTAAAAATGGCGAAATGTGTTTTCATCGCTACCAAGCAAGCAGCCCTTTACAGGCAAACCGGTTTGGCATTGGCGAACCGGTTTTTGATGCCGAACAAGTGATTGATAGCCAGCAGTTAGATTTGATCCTAGCGCCTTTAGTAGCGTTTGACTCACAAGGTAACCGCCTTGGAATGGGCGGTGGTTATTACGACCGCTTACTGGCAAACATTCGCGATGATAAACCCTTGGTCATTGGCCTAGCTCACGACTGCCAGCAAATAAACGAAGTGCCTATTCAAGCTTGGGATCAACCACTTAAACGGATTATTACCCCTAGCCGATATTGGTGTTGGTAAGCACCGCTACTTCTCTCCTAAAATACGCTGAAAAAAGCGCCAAACGAGCATGGCGTTCACGCCAGTGCTTGGTTATAATCCGCGCCACACAAGTGGGCCAACTATTGCCCTCCCCTTCACTTTGCTCGGAGCACAGTAATGACACAAGATGAAATGAAAAAAGCCGCTGGCTGGGCCGCCTTGGAATATGTTCAAGAAGACACCATTGTTGGCGTAGGTACAGGCTCTACCGTGAACCATTTCATTGACGCCTTAGCAACCATGAAAGATAGCATTAAAGGAGCAGTTTCAAGCTCTGAAGCTTCTACCGAAAAGCTACTTGGCTACGGCATTGAAGTGTTTGATTTAAACAGTGTAAGTGAGTTGTCGGTTTACGTAGATGGCGCCGACGAAATTAACGAACAAAACCACATGATTAAGGGCGGCGGTGCAGCTTTAACTCGCGAGAAGATTATTGCCGCGGTAGCCGACCAGTTTATTTGTATCGTAGACAATACCAAAGAAGTACCAGT
Source organism: Agarivorans aestuarii (assembly GCF_019670125.1). NCBI lineage: Bacteria > Pseudomonadati > Pseudomonadota > Gammaproteobacteria > Alteromonadales > Alteromonadaceae > Agarivorans > Agarivorans aestuarii. The sequence continues at coordinate 922,371 of NZ_AP023033.1, read as the reverse complement.
ATTAGGCACCTTCCCACTACCAGTAGAAGTGATTCCGATGGCACGCAGCTACGTAGCACGTGAGCTAGTGAAACTTGGTGGTGACCCAGTTTACCGCGAAGGTGTGGTTACCGATAATGGCAACGTAATCTTGGATATTCACAACATGAAGATCGTTGACCCAGTGAAAATGGAACGCGATATCAATGCCATTGTTGGCGTAGTGACTAATGGTTTATTTGCAGCGCGCGGCGCAAACGAAGTAATCATTGGCACCCCTGAAGGCGCTAAAAAACGCTAATCAAGCAAGACCTTAAAAAAAAAGAGTGCATTGCGCACTCTTTTTTTTGTGAAATATTCCAACACACCAAAAATAATCTCGATCAAGCTCCAACAACCCCACCCTTTGCAGCAGAAAAAACCTAAGATGGATAACTTTGCAGAATAAAAACCAAAAGATGAATATAATTTGATGTAATAAAATTACATTCCCTAAGTGCTGCTTTTTTGCTAAATTTAGCCGCTCGAGCGGTAACATGGGTATTAGGAAGCAAACATGGCAAAGTATTCGTTAGGCAAGGAAAAAATCAAAGTATTGTTGTTAGAGGGTTTACACCCTAGCTCACTGCAATCTTTCCAATCTGCGGGTTATGAAAATGTAGAAATGATCAAAACCTCGCTAGCAGAAGAAGAACTGATTGAGAAAATCAAAGACGTTCACTTCATTGGTATTCGTTCCCGTACAGACCTAAACGAACGTGTGCTAGCAGCAGCTAACAAGCTAGTTGCAATTGGTTGTTTCTGTATTGGTACCAACCAAGTAGACCTTAAAGCGGCCCAGCAAAAAGGTATTCCGGTATTTAACGCGCCGTTCTCAAATACACGAAGTGTTGCAGAGCTAGTACTAGGTGAAATTATATTACTACTGCGCGGCATCCCAGAGAAAAATGCTAAAGCACACCGTGGAGAGTGGATTAAGTCTGCCGACAACTCTTACGAAGCGCGTGGCAAAAAACTAGGTATTATTGGTTACGGCCACATTGGTACTCAGCTAGGTATTCTAGCCGAAACACTGGGCATGCAAGTTTACTACTACGACATTGAAAACAAACTGTCTTTAGGTAATGCCACACAGGTAGCAGACTTAGAACAGCTATTAGCCATGAGCGACGTAGTAAGCCTACACGTTCCAGAAACCGCCCAAACCAAATACATGTTTGGCGAAGCGCAACTGGCAGCCATGAAGCAAGGTTCAATCCTTATCAACGCCTCACGCGGCACAGTGGTTGAGATTGAATCTTTGGTATCGGTATTAGAAAGCAAAAAGCTTGCTGGTGCGGCCATTGACGTATTCCCAACCGAGCCAAAATCAAACAAAGAAGAGTTTGTCTCTGCATTACGTGGTTTTGATAACGTAATTCTTAGCCCACACGTGGGTGGCTCAACTCAAGAAGCCCAAGAAAACATTGGTATTGAAGTAGCCTCTAAACTGGCTAAATACTCTGATAACGGTTCAACCTTGTCAGCAGTTAACTTCCCAGAGGTTGCACTGCCTGAGCACACTGGCACTAGCCGCTTGCTGCACATTCACCACAACCAACCGGGCGTACTAACCAAGATTAACTTGGCCTTTGCTGAAGACTCTATCAACATTGCAGCGCAATACCTACAAACTAACGACAGCATTGGTTACGTAGTGATTGACGTAGAAACCGCTCAAGCAGAACAAGCCATTAGCAAGCTTAAAGAAATTGAAGGCACTATTCGCGCCCGTATTCTTCACTAAGCTTTATTGCCCATATAGAAAAAGCCAGTCATTCGACTGGCTTTTTTGTTGGCTGCATTCATCGACAAATTCTGCTTAAAAAACTGATACGATTACACTCGGATCATATCTTCCTTTTACACCAGCCTCAGCAATCGGTGACTTAAATTATTGCTAAATATCACATAGGCATAATTTCCATTTACCACTTTTGAGATAAAGGTCCATTTACTCTACATATCCCCCAAACAGGTGATTGATTCTTACATAATCAACAATAAAATCATTGATATTCAAAGAAAAATTAATTTAGAACTTTTAGAAATGGAGCTTCAATGATGTTTAGAAGGACATGCCTGTATATTTTGATTGGTGGATTGGCCGCTTGTGGAGGCGGAGGAGAAGATGGAAGTAATCCTTTAGATGGCGGAGTTGACGACGGAAACAAAGCTGGTTTTAGCGAAGAAAACTTCGTTGTAGCGGCAAACAGTCTAGAAGTACTAGAACAACCAATGGCTCTAAATAACTTTGTTATTAGTATTTTACATCACCTTGATGCTAAGTCTGGAACCGCGGTCGATGAATGCTTATTTAACAGCTCAGGAACAGGAGATTATCAAGCTGTACTCAATGAAGATGCTTTAGAAATAAACCTTACTTCATGTGACATAGAAGGTTTAGGGCAAGTGACAGGAGCGATAAGCGTCGCCTTTAGCTCACTAGAGAAGGCCAATAACTACTTAACTTTTAACGCCATTCTTAACGCTCCCCAGCTATCGTATTCCTATGAAGGTCAAGCTTTCAGCCTTGGCTTTGATGCCTCGATTAGTCAATCACTAATATCAAGTCATCAAATTAAGCAATCATTATCCTTGATTGGCAACGAAGCAATTAGTTTCAATGATGTACCTTTCTACTTTAAAGACAGCAATCTCACTAAACAGCTAGATTATACAACTGGAGATTACTCTCTGACCTTCTCAGCTAGATTCTCCTTACCCAGTGCATTTGAAGGTGAAATGGATCTTTCAACCTCTCACCCAATAGCCGGTAAAATTAACCATTACCCCGAAAGTGGCCGCTTTGTCGTATCAGGTGGCTTTGGGGACTTTATCGCAATAAGTCCATATCACCTTGATGCCTCTATGGCTGAAGTTGAACTCCAAGTCAGTGGGCAAAATGAAACCGTAGAAGTTATGTGGCAAGATGTAATGTCTGGATCAGCGGTGGCGTTTCCAGCACGGCAAGGTATGGATACGGGAGAGTGGGGCAATCCTGGCTTTACTGGCGATTCTGGACATTGGCACTATGAAAACCAGTCACCTAAGGTACATTACCCTAAAGGTAATAGTTTACAGCCAACGGTTCGTTTCTTAGTGATGCCTGCTCCTGCCACTGAAGACCTAAATAACGTTGAAATATTTAATAGCTACGAATCGGTTCTTGTTCCTAATGAGCACTATCAAATCTCAGCTGATGGACCGTGGGTAACTATCGATTTTATCAACAATTTACCGGTTGATCGTTCGTTCATGACTACGCTCTATGCAGAAGATGGCAATCACTTTGTTTCATACTCATTCAACACTAATAAAGCGTTTGATGTAATAGTGACCACCGATCAGTTTGTTTCCGTAGACCAAGACTTCGTATTAAGTCCAACGTCTAGCAGTCATCCAGATACCGACTACTCCATTGATTGGACTCTTATTGATGGCGACAAAGACATTACTGTAACAAGGTTAGATTCAACTCGAGCACAAATTACGCCAAGCGAGATGACCGAAGGGCGCAATTACACTTTTTTAGCCAGTATTACCGACCCTTATTCTAGAGTTTCCACACAAACGGTTACTCTAAGCACAGAGCCAAGCAATGGCGAACGCTCATACGTAGAGCTAATATTAGGCCCAAACTACTACACTTCGCCAAGTCAAACTCTGCTATTTCTTTCTGAATCATCTGGGTCTATCTCTGAGGAATTGCTATCTATTCAAGGAGAGCAAAACAACCTTTGGTTTTCAGTCAACCCATTTATAGACGGAGCCGCTGATTCACGAGAAAATGGAGCTAACATACATCTTTCGGTCGGTGGCCAATCGTGGACATATCACTGCTACGATAGGTCAATTCGAGTATCAGTATTAGAGAATGAAACAGTCGATTTAGGTATCAACGAAGAAGGCCAATTAGCTCAATATCAAAAGTTAGCTCTAGACTTTGAGCTGGAATGTGATGGAGCTTATTTATCAGGCAAGCTTCGAAATCGCTCAAGCCTCTAAACAAAAAGGCTGCTAGATCACTATCTAGCAGCCTTCACATACAACTTGAATTCACAGCTTCACGCTAAGCAATTTGCGTCATTTCATTCAAGGTAAACTCTGCTACTGCGCCTTCGGTAGCGGCCATATATTCGGCCAAATGCGTATTGCCCATGTGAGTTTGCCACAGCTCACGTGACTCCCAGTTTTCGTAAAACACAAAGTGCGCTGGGTTTTCGTTGTCTTGATGCAAATCGTAGTTAATGCAGCCTTCTTCGGCGCGAGTAATGTCAATCAACTTAAGCAGTTCTGCTTTTACTAACTCAATTTTGTCTGCATTTGCTTTAATGTTTGCAACGATAGTTAACTTGGCCATTTGGCTATCCTCTAAATAAGTAAATTGCTGGTTCGCTTTAACGGGTTAAATAGTAGCCTTTTGCATACAGCTCAATAAACAGGGTAATATTTGAATCATTATCAAAAATAAATAGACAATAAAAGGTGCCGTTATGCTACTGGAAGATTTACAGGTAATTTTAAAGGTAGCAGAATGCCGCAGTATTACAGCCGCTGCAGCCAAGCTAGATATGCGCTCTGCCACGGCTAGTGCCGCGCTAAAGCGTGTAGAAAGCCAACTAGGGGCTGAGCTATTTATTCGAACAACCAGGCACCTGCGATTATCTAGTGCTGGCGAGCGTTATATCCCGCAATGCGAACAAGCGCTTTTGATGCTTGAGCAAGCTAAGCAAAATATGAAGCATGACCTAGATGTGATTGATGGTGAATTACGCATTGCACTTTCCTCGGATCTAGGAAGAAACGTGTTAAGCCCCTGGCTCGATGAGTTTATGGCAAACTACCCGGCGCTTAGCCTGCGCAGCAGCATCAGTGACAGCAACATAGATTTTTATCGTGATTCTGTAGATATGGCTTTGCGTTATGGCTCGCCCAGTGATGCCAGTGTCTACGGTTTTAAGATATGTAAGGTGCCACGGCTATTGTGCGCTAGCCCAGAGTATTTATTAAAACACGGCAGCCCGCAGCAACCTGAAGACTTAAGGGAACACAATGGTTTGCTCTACCAACTGCACGACATTATTCATGACGTATGGCGCTTTAGCCACCAGCAACAAGAATATAAAATAAAGATGCCCAGCAATCGCGCAGCCAACGATGGTGATTTAGTCAGACGTTGGTGTGTGGCAGGTCATGGGCTGGCGGTAAAATCTAGCTTAGATATGGCCGCAGATCTCTTATCCGGTAAGTTAGTGAGTGTGATGAATAGCTATCAGCCTACTGCTACCGAACTATGGCTTATTTGCCCCAGCCGACAATCAATTACTTCAGCGATGCGTTTGTTACGTGACAGTTTACGAGAAAAGACTCAAGACCTGCTGCAACAACTGGTGTCAGAAAAAATTCTACCGGCTAATGTATTAGCGTAATTGGTTTTGTCTCATCACAACATCAGCCCTATTGAGTTGCTTATTTGCTACTTACTGGGCGAGCAACAACTCGAACGTACCAATAACTGAGTTGGCACAATGGTGTCTTGGCTGGCTTTGCTGCCCTGCAGTATCTTCATTAGCGTGTTGGCTGCTGTCTTACCAATATCTTCTTGCGGCTGACGAATGGTGGTGAGCTCTGGGTTGGTATATTCGGCAAATAACAGGTCATCAAAGCCCACTATTGATAACTGTTGCGGCACCTTAATACCCAGTTGCGTTGCCGCTTTCATTGCCCCTAGCGCCATCATGTCGTTAAAGCAAAATAACGCTGTCATTGAGTAGTGTTCGTGTAGACGCATGAACGCGCTATACCCCGACTGAAAACTAAAATCACCATCTTCAAAAGCGGCTTCGTCAACGGCAATATTTAGCTGCTGCAGACTGTCTTGATAACCGGCTTTACGATCCACACAAATTGGGTTTTCCATAGGGCCGGTAATACAGCCAATTTGGCTATGCCCAATATCTAATAAATAATCGACTGCTCGCTTAGCCGAGCCGCGATTATCAATACGCACCGTGGGAATAGGAAAACCTGGAAAGTACTCACAGGCCATCACCATTGGAATTTCGGTACCTTGGCGGATCTCCATAGGCAGCTCAGCGGTAAGCGAAATAATGCCATCGGCTTGCTTGCTGCGTACCAAGTCCATATACACTTTTGCTTGCTCAACCGTGTGAATTGAGTCCCCCAGCAACACTTTGTAGCCATTTTGCAAAGCAACCTGCTGGATCCCGCGCACAATGCTGGCGAAAAACATATTGGCAATATCGGGCACAATAATCACAATGGTTTTAGACTCGCTGCGCCTTAAATTTCGGGCAATCACATTGGGAGAGAATCCCGACTCGGCTACCGCTAACTCGACCTTCAAACGAGTTTTCTCGGATACTTTTTCTGGGCTCATCATCGCCCGAGATACGGTTGCGGTAGATACGCCTGCCAATTTGGCCACATCTTTTATGGTAGGCATTTACTGTCCTTAGATTGGTAATAAGCAAGGCTAACTTTAATGAAAGCTTAGCCCAAATGTAACGGATTACATCAATTATCATAAAGTACTTTATTTTAAATCACTTAAGAACTCAATCAGCAATTTGTACAAAAAATAAACTTTTAAACTGATCACATTTTCGCAACATACGCTAGATAAACACTATTTTATTGTATAAGTTTTATTCAACTACTAAATAAATGCCATGCAGTGCGGCTTTATACGCCTCCAGCTTTGAACAGCGCATGGTTTTTTTATGAGACTAAATGTAATCGATTACATTTAGTCTCAACAAAATACGACATTTGGTTTGAACTTCGATAAAAGGATTGCCGATGAAAACCCTACAAGGACCCGCGCTGTTTCTCGCCCAGTTTGCTAGTGACGAAGCGCCCTTTAACTCACTTAGTTCAATTGCCGCTTGGGCAGCCAGTGTGGGTTACAAAGGAGTGCAAATGCCCAGCTGGGATAAACGTTTGTTTGATTTGGAGCGCGCTGCAGAAGACCTAAGCTATTGCCAAGAGGTATTAAGCCTGCTTGCCGACAATGGCCTCACTCTCACAGAACTCTCTACTCACTTGCAAGGCCAACTTGTTGCAGTGCACCCAGCCTATGATGAAATGTTTGACGGCTTTGCTCCTGAGTCCGTTAGGGCTAACCCAAGCGCCCGTCAAGAATGGGCGGTAAACCAAATGATGTTGGCGGCAAAGGCTTCTAAAAACCTAGGTTTAAGTGCTCATGCTACCTTCTCTGGCGCGCTACTGTGGCCATATATGTATCCATGGCCACAACGTCCTCAAGGCTTAGTTGAAACTGGCTTTGAGGAATTAGCCAAGCGTTGGTTACCGATCCTCGACGCCTTTGACGCAGCTGGCGTAGATGTATGTTACGAAATTCACCCAGGAGAAGATTTACATGACGGCGTTAGCTTCGAAATGTTCTTGGATGCAGTTAACCAGCATCCGCGTTGCAATATCTTGTATGACCCTAGCCATTTTGTGCTGCAGCAGCTGGATTATCTAGACTTTATCGACCGCTATCACCCTCGCATCAAAATGTTCCATGTAAAAGACGCGGAATTTAACCCCACTGGTCAACAAGGCGTATATGGCGGCTACCAAAGTTGGACTGAACGCGCCGGTCGATTCCGTTCTTTAGGCGACGGCCAAGTAGATTTTGTGGGGATTTTTTCCAAACTCGCCCAATACAACTTTAGCGGCTGGGCGGTGGTTGAATGGGAGTGCTGCCTTAAACACCCTGAAGCTGGCGCGCTGGAAGGCGCAGCCTTTGTAGAGCAACACATCATTGAAGTAACCGATAAAGCCTTTGATGATTTTGCCGACAGCGCCATCGACCAAGCAGCAAATCTGCGAATTCTGGGTTTATAGGAGTAACTCATGGATAAAATTAAACTAGGAATGGTAGGCGGTGGCAGTGGTGCGTTTATTGGTGCCATTCACCGTATTGCTGCGCGCTTAGATAACCAATATGAATTAGTTGCTGGCGCATTAAGTGCCGATCCAGCCAGAGCGCAACAATCAGCCAAGGATTTAGGCATTGCTGCCGAGCGTTGCTACCTAAGCTATCAAGATATGGCTGAGGCAGAAGCCGCTCGCCCTGATGGTATTGAAGCGGTAAGTATCGTAACGCCTAATCATTTGCACTTCCCTATAGCTAAAGCATTTTTGGCCGCGGGTATTCATGTGATTTGTGACAAACCCATGACCTGCTCTCTTCACGAGGCAATGGAACTCAAAGAGCTGGCGAATAATAGCGGCAAGCTATTTGTGCTCACTCACAACTACAGTGCTTACCCCATGGTGCGCCAAGCCCAACAAATGGTTGGGGAAGGTTTGCTTGGCAAGCTGCGCTTGGTTCAAGTGGAGTATGCGCAAGATTGGCTCACTACCGCAGCGGAAAATACTGGCAATAAACAAGCCGAATGGCGCACCGATCCAAAGCGCTCGGGACCTGCTGGTTGCTTGGGCGACATTGGCACTCATGCCTTTAATCTAGCGGCCTTTATAAGTAGCTTACAGCTAGAACAAGTAAGCGCAGAACTGTCTACTTTTGTAAATGGCCGAGTACTAGACGACAACGTACATGCCATGTTGCGCTTCGAGCAAGGTGTACGCGGCATGTTATGGAGCTCGCAGGTAGCGCCTGGTAATGAAAATGGTCTGCGGATTAGGGTTTATGGCAGTGATGGAGGGCTTGAATGGTCGCAAGAGCAGCCCAACCAACTATTGTACAGCCCATTCTCCCAGCCTAGCCGAATTATTAGCCGTGCAGGTTATGGATACAGCGCCGAGGCTGAACATTTGGTGAGGACTCCAGCCGGCCACCCCGAAGGCTACTTAGAAGGCTTTGCCAATATTTACACCGAAACTGCCAAGGCTATTCGTACAGCACGCAGTGGCTCATCGGCCACCGACATTCTGGCTAATAGTTTATTGCCGGGGGTGAAGCAAGGTGTAGAAGGCTTACAGTTCATCAATGCCATGATCCACTCCTCGCAAAACAATGGTAAATGGACCGCTTTGGAGAATGTTCATGAGCTTGCCTAAACCTATTCTTAGCTTGGATAAAATCACTAAAAGCTTTTCTGGAGTAAAAGTTTTACACGGCATTAGCGTTGAGGTGCAACCAGGCGAAGTAATGGGCATTCTTGGTGAAAATGGCGCCGGTAAATCTACCTTGCTAAAAATTATCTCTGGCATTTATCAGCGCAGTAGCGGCCAAGTGCTAGTTAATGGCAAAGCCGTTGAGATAAACAGCCCCGCAGACGCCAAGACCTTGGGCATTGCGATGATTCCACAGGAATTTAACTTAATCGCCAGCCTAAGTGTGTTTGAAAATATTTTTTTAGGCCAAGAGTTAAAAGGCAGCCTGTTTCTTAACAAAAAAGCCATGCGCCAACGTACCCTCCAACTATTGAGTTTATTAGAAACAGATTTGTCGCCAGATGCGCTAATTGAAGCACTGAGCGTGGCCGAAAAACAAATGGTGGAGATAGCAAAAGCATTAGTAAATGATGCGCGTATTCTGATCATGGATGAACCCACCACGGTGTTAACCAGCCAAGAAGTTACCGTGCTATTCAAGCTTATCGATAAGCTAAAAGCGCAAGGCGTAACGATTTTGTTTATCTCGCACAAACTTAAAGAAGTGAAACAGCTATGCGATCGCCTAATTATTTTGCGCGATGGCGCGTTAATTTCGGTTGACCAAGTGAGTGACATTGACGAACAAGACATGGCGAAAAAAATGGTTGGGCGTGAGCTTAACCAAGTTTTTCCGCCGCGCTCTAAAGTACAAAGCAAAGTGGCACTTAAAGTCGATGATTTGAATGTTAAAAACTTACTTAAGCAAATTAGCTTTGAAGTGCGCCAAGGTGAAGTATTGGGATTTGCCGGCTTAATTGGCAGCGGGCGCACCGAAACAGCAGAAGCGATAATGGGGTTACGCCGTCGCCAAAGCGGCAAGATCTTTATTCATCAACAAGCCGTCACCATTCACAATATTAAAGACGCGGTAAAACATGGCTTGGCCTACTTAAGCGAAGATCGCCAAGGCTGCGGGCTAACCATGAGCTTTAATTTACCCGAGAACATTAGCCTTATTTCACTAGGGAGCTATTGCAAAGGCTTAATTAACCACGGCAAGGCTCGCCAACAAGCACAGCAATATGTGCGTAAATTCGACATTAAAGCGGCTTCCATAGATACCGAACTTCTTTACTTAAGCGGAGGCAATCAACAAAAGGTGTATTTATCAAAATGGATGGATACCCAGCCGCAAATACTGATTCTCGACGAACCCACTCGGGGCGTCGATGTAAATACCAAGAAAGAAATCTACCACTTTATCCAAAGCATGACCGAGCAAGGTTTAGCAGTTGTGGTGATCTCATCAGACATGGAAGAACTCATTGGCCTTGCCCACCGAGTTTTGGTGATGCGCGAAGGCCAAATTCAAGGAGAGCTGCGTGAACAAGAAATCAACGAACAACAAATCATGTTTTTGGCCGCAGGTCTGCAAAGCCAGGCAACGCCGGTATCTACGCCGATGCAGGAGAGCCCCCAATGAGTGAGGTTGCTAAAATGAATCAAAAATCTGGGCTAAGCCCTAATTCCAGTTGGTTAAATAAGCTGCCTAAATTTACTCTGTCTAACTGGGCTCCTTTAGTCGCATTACTCATTTTGGTGGTGCTGTCGGCCATGGCCAGTGACCACTTCCTTATCCCAAGAAATCTTACCAATGTGCTTAGACAAGTCTCCTATACCGGCATTATTGCCCTAGGAATGACCTTTGTGATTATTGCCGGCGGAATAGATTTATCGGTGGGTTCAATGGTCGCCTTAGTGGGTGTACTGGTGATTATGCTGCTCAACTATTTAGGTGATGGGTGGATGGCAGTGACCGTTTCTATTGCTGCAGCAATGGCGATGGGCGCAGCTTTTGGCGCGGTAAATGGTTTACTTACCACCAAAGGGAAAATCACCGCGTTTGTCGCCACCTTGGCAACCATGTCTATATTCCGCTCCTTAACCCTATACATTAGTGATGCCGGAGAAATGGTCTCGCAAAATAGTCACTACCCCGACATTGGTGGCGGCTATTGGCTGGGCATTCCTATTCCTGTTTGGCTGTTTATTGGTCTCGCATTTTTAGGCCACCTTATCTTGCGGCATACCGCTTTTGGCCGCCATGTATGTGCGGTGGGCTCTAACCCCAAAGTGGCCACCTATTCTGCGATTAATGTACAGCGCGTTTATTTTCTTACTTTTGTGATTGTTGGTTTCACCGTGGGTTTGTCTGCGGTGATGCTGTCATCACGATTAAATTCGGTGAGCCCTGGTGATGCGGGCTTGTTTTACGAACTCGACGCCATTGCAGCGGTTGTAATAGGCGGCACTTCGCTGTCTGGCGGCAAAGGCACCTTATGGGGCACCGTTATCGGCGCCATCATATTAGGCATTATTAACAACATGCTGAATTTAATGGGGGTGTCCCCCTACTTACAAGGAACGGTAAAAGGCTTAGTGATTTTGATTGCAGTGCTCATGCAATTTAAACGCGATCGCTAAACCCACACCGTACATTAATACAAAGGAGAGTAACTCATGCGTTTATTGCAACACATAGGAAAACTACTACTTGCCGCCACTTTTATAGCCTCTTTGGGCTTAAATGCCGCAGTAGCTAAAACCTTAAAAGTGGGTGTATCCGTTCCCTCAGCAGACCACGGTTGGACCGCAGGCTTGTTGTGGTGGGCAGAAAAAGCCGCCGACGACTTTAAGAAAAGTGAAGACGATATAGAGTTTTACGTAGTGGCTGCCAGCTCTGGTTCAAAACAAGTTGGCGATGTAGAAGATTTGATGATCAAAGGCATCGATGCCTTAGTGATACTGCCGCATAACCCTGCCACCTTACAAAAAGTGATTGAGGAAGCCTACGGCAGTGGCATTTACACGGTAGTTGTAGACCGCGAACTAGAAACGCCTGCACAAAATGTGTTTATTGCTGGCGACAATGCAGGCTTAGGCAGCGTAAGTGGTGAATGGCTAGCGAAAGAAATGGATGGTAAAGGCAAGGTCGTAGTGATTGAAGGCATGTCTATTCCGATTAACAAGCAACGTGTAGATGCGTTTAACGAGGTCATTTCACAGCACAAAGGCATGAGTATTCTCGATAGCCAACCTGCCGATTGGTCTACCCAAAAAGCCTTAGCGGTAATGGAAAACTATTTACAAAAACACCCAGAAATTGACGCAGTTTGGTGCCAAGATGATGACATGCTAAAAGGGGTTATGCAGGCGATTAAAGAATCTGGCCGAACCGACATTAAAACCGTATTAGGTGGGGCTGGCTCGCAAGACATCATCAAAATGGTGGTAGATGGTAACCCAGTAGTTCGCGCTACCGTCACTTACCCACCTAGCATGGTTGCCTCTGGCATTGCCTTAGCGATTACTGGTGCTCGCCATGAAATGTTAGGCAAAATGTACCACAGTGCACCGTCGCGAGTGATTTTAGCGGCTGAGCTTGTCGACACCAATAACGCCACCGATTTTGTAGTGGCCGACGCGGCTTATTAGTCTTGGAAAAACCATAAAGCCCAAGCCTGCTTATCACTTAGCAGCGCTTGGGCTTTATTTTTTAGTCATTAAGTAAGCTTTGTTTCTGCGAGAACAAGCCGAGAGACTAGTCTTCGGTCAGTACTTCAAAACTCACATCAACACTATCTCTATAAATAAGTTGAGCAGCCTGATAAGAGCCAGCATTCGCATCGGTTGCGGCAAGGGTGGCGCGCTCTATTTTCATCATTGGAATGGCAGATTGGTTACGGTAATTAACTTCAACCACCGGGCCTAGCTGGCCGTCATAGCCTTCGGCCAATTGCTTCGCTTTTACATAAGAGTCACTTACTGCCATTGCCCGTACTTGTTGCTTGTACTGCTCTTCTTGCGAGCTTTTGTATTGTAGTTGGCGTACTTCATTCACCCCACTTAACATGGCGGCATCAAGAATTCGAGTTAAGCCGTCGAGGTTAGCTAGCTCAACAATAATGCTGCGCTGTGCACGATAGCCAACAAATACGCGCTCGCGGTCTTGGTATTTATATTCGGCCTGAATTTGCAGTTGGCTGGCTTCAAAGCGGTCAGAGTCAGTTAATAAATTGGCAAGGTTTGATTGAGTAACTTTAACTATTTTATCTACCTGCTGTTTAGCATCACTGGCCGTTTTTGCCAGACTAGTAGCATGTAAGTCCACCTGCACTTGGTCGGCAATTACCACTAACTTCGCCTCACCGCTAGTATGCAGTAAGGCGGCAAATACCGGAGAGATGCTAACACTGCAGGCAACCAAGCCCGCTAACAATAATTTGTTCATTATTTACCTCTGCTAATCTAGATTGCTTATTCGCTCAACGTAAAGCGCTGAGGAGGGGCAACATAACCTTGATAGGCGTCTACCGGCAAGGCCGATAGCAGCTCTACTTGCTGCTGATTCTCTACCCTTTGCGCCACGGTTACAATTTGTAAGTTTCTAGCAGCACGACAAATTGCACTTAAGAAGTGGCTATCACCATCTTCAGCCAAGGCTTGTGCGGTATAACCATAGTCGATCTTAACGTAATTAGGTTTAACCCGGCTTAAGTAGCTTAGCGAGTTTAGGTTACGCCCGTACTGATCAATACCAATTTGGAAACCAAGCTCTCTTAAGCTATCTAAGCTGGCTTCTAACTGGGTATTCTCTTGCAAAAAAGCGGTCTCTGGAATTTCAAAGGCCATTCGCGATGCCACCGTTTGATACTGCTGCGCCAGTTCTACTAACCACGCTAAAAAGCTCGCTTCGCTAATGGCCGATAAAGTTAAGTTAATCGCCAAGCTTAAGTTATTGTCCTGCTGCAAAGCTCGCGCGGCTTGCTCAACCACCATTTGGTCAAACTGAGCGCCCAATCTAAATTGCTCAACCGCCGGCATAAACTGACCAGCAGCGTAATGCTGAGCATCCACTTCAATGGTGGTAAACAACTCGTGGTGCAATACCTTGTCGCTATGAATAAAGTTAACCACCTGCGCCTTGTAAGCCAAGCTTTGGCGACTAATGGTATTTTCAAGTAGCTGCTTCCATTGGCTACGCGGAATATGAGTATGCTCAACATCGGCCAAACTAAAGAAGCCTTCGCGCAACTCGCGAGCGTTATGTAACGCGGTATCTGCTGCAGTTAATAGCTCGCCTATGTTTTCATCTTTTTGGCGCAATACTAAGCCCATCACCAATGGTCGAGGCATGTACTGCTTCCACGTAGCTAAACGGGACAATAAATCTTTATTAATTTGCTCTGCGAGCTGCAACAATTGTTGCTGGTCGAAACCTTCGGCTAAGACCGCAAATTCTAAATTGCTAATGCGGGCAAATACCAATTGCTGCTGTTGCTGGGTATAAGCGGTAAACAGCTCCCCTACAGAATGAATAAACTCATCCCGAGCACTAAAACCATCGCGCACGTGAATGGCTTCAATAATATCGAGAGACAATAACGCAACTCCTCCCACCCCCGATTCAGCCAACCAAGATTTGCTTTGACTGATGAAGTAAGCACGATTTCCTAAGCCTGACACTGAGTCCTGAAAAGCTTGCTGGCGCAACGCGCTGGCTTCCTGAACTTGGTTCTCAAACTGCTGGGCAATGTTATCCGACATATGGTTAATTGCACCCACTACACTGCGCAACTCTTGAGTGTGTGGCAACGGAATAGTTTGGCCAAAATTACGCTGCTCAATTAACTTAGCTTGCTGTTGAATTTGCTCCAGTGGTTTTAACAAATAACGTAGCGCCCGCATTAATAGCAACACCGTTGCTAAGTACCCCACGACAAACAGCTTTGCTAAATCAACCATGGCGTTCCACAGTTGCAAATAGGCATAGCCTGGGTGGCCAACTACTTTTAGTTCGCCTAGCTGCATCCAACCACTGGTTAATACCTGTTCTTGAGCGCTGGGCTGAAATAATTCAAGTGAAGTAAACCACTCAGGTACGCCATCAATAGAGCGAGAGTTTTGGCGGTCGATCAGGCTGTCGTCGGCAAACAACTTAAGACTAATTTGCTGATAGTAGCCACTGTCAAACATGGCGTTAATGACCGATTCAGCGCCAATTGCATCCCCATCTTCTAGATAGGGGCTTAGGGATAAACCTAAAGAAGTGCTTGTATTGTTTACATCTGATAGTTGCTGCTCAGACAAATAACTACGGGTATTGCCAATTTCGATACTAAATACCACAGCCAGCAGGCCGCCGTAGATAAGCAGTACCACAATTAACAACTGGCGATATAAGGTCATAGTGTTCCCCTAAGCATCGAAATTCTTTACTGGTTTTTTAAGTTTGTTTAGCCGCCAGCGTTGCTGGAGATCGGTCCAAAGCTTGAGGCGGCTAGATTTGCCGGCTAACTGACCACGGCCTTTTTCTTTCATCAACCACAAGTGCTGACCATTAAAGCTATAAATGGGCACTAGATCACCACGCTGCGTCGCCGGCAATATATTTGGATTGATGTTATCGAGAATAATCGGCACTGATGAAGGCGTTTCATAATACGCCACCACCATATGAAATTGGTTGTAAGTAAGAGATTTTACATAGACTAAGCGCATCTTTTCATCGCTTACGCCCAGCTCTATTAAAGAGAAGTATTTGGCGATGCTAAAGTCATCACAATCTCCGGCTGCAGCGCCCAAAAACTCAACGGGAGTGGCCCAATAATCTTCTTGTCCCCACACCTCAATGTCATCAACAAACTGCATTTGGTTGAAAAAATCGTTGATGGCACGAAGCTGGTCAGCTTCTGCTATGGAATGGCTGTCTTCAATCAATTCTCGCCAGGCGCGAACCCTAAGTTCGGCCTTTTCACCGTAGAAACTACGAACAGTACTAGCGAGTTCTTCTAGCTGGTAAGCGGTAGCAAATAACAATATTGGCCAAGCCAATAATGCTATCCACCACCTAGCTAAAAGCCCTCGCATTAGCTGATTACTGCTTTAAGTGCGGCGTGTAAATTGACCAACGAGGAACTACTTTGCGGTATTGTTCTTGTACAAAAATTCGCGCACGGCGATTGGCCGCTTCCGCTTGTTTTGTATCGCCAGCAGCCAATAGCTCTTCTTCGCCAATCGCTTCTAGTTCAATGCGCTCTGCGCTCACAGCGTAGTCGTCAATTAATTGCTGGCGTACGCTTGCTGCGCGACGTTTAGACAGCTTAAGGTTGTAAGACTTACTGCCACTGGCACTGGCGTAGCCTTCAACACTGATTTTCACCTCTGGGTAATTCTGCATAAATTCGGCAACTTGTTGAAGCTGCGGTGCATATTCATCTGTTAGATTGCTTGAGTCGTGGCCAAAAAAGACCATTAATTCATAACCATCATCTACGCTTTGAAACTCTGAGCAGCCATCATTATCAACCGCTGCACCGGCTTCGGTATCAGGGCAAAGATCCCGTTCATTAATAACACCATCAATGTCTTGGTCTTGGCGGTCGTAGTTAGCTGGCTCAGCTTTATAAGTATCAGCAGTTTGACTACACGCAGTTAAGGCCAAAATAGCCGCTGCGACAATTACGCTCTTTTTTTTCATTAAAAAGTCCAGTCCTCTGGTCGATTAACACGTAATGCTTCGAGCAATAAGCCCGTTGCATTGAGTAAGCGGTATTTAGCGCGAAGTTCATCAATATCGGCACCAATGAATTCATTTTGCGCTTCAAATAGTTCATTTTCG
Organism: Agarivorans aestuarii; assembly: GCF_019670125.1. NCBI lineage: Bacteria > Pseudomonadati > Pseudomonadota > Gammaproteobacteria > Alteromonadales > Alteromonadaceae > Agarivorans > Agarivorans aestuarii. The sequence goes on along the minus strand of NZ_AP023033.1, from coordinate 905,576 downwards.
GTATTTAGTACATCTAACAAGCTACGCTTACCTAAGTTAAACTGCTTCTTGTAAGCTTCGACAGTTTGATAGCTAGCTTCAACATGCTGTTGTAAAAAGGATTTTTGACGAACCAGAACATCCCAAGCATTCCAGGCTAAACGGGTACCTTCACTAACTTGGCGGTAAGCGTCTTCGCCCACTGCTTTGGCACGATTAACATCATAGGCACTGCGGCGAATTTGTGCGGCATCACTACCACCATTAAACAAGTTGTAACGTAGGCGGAGCATCGCGGCCAACTCATAATCTTTAGTATCATCTAAGCCGTTTTGGTTACGATCCCAGTTACCATCAAGCTCTAAGGCTATCTCTGGATAGTTGTTAGCTTTAGCCACGGTAGTTTGCGCATTCGCAGCGGCAACGTCGTATTGAGCAGACTTAAGGGTTGGGTGTACATCTAAAGCCGCTGCAAGCGCGGCATCAAGATCGGCAGGTATTAGGGCTACATCCGCACCGGGCTGCACTAAGCCTTTGGGTAACTGATTAACAACGCGTAAAAACTGCGTTTGCGCATCCATTAGGTTATTTTGAGCAGACAAAGAATTGGTGGTTGCTCGGGCAACACGACCATTCACTTGGGTTAAATCGGCACTAGAGCCAACCCCCGAATCGGTGCGCTTTTTAATGTCTTTTTGAATGGCTAAGTGAGTTTGCAGATTACTTTCGGCAAGTTCCGATAACTGTTGCTGCTTAATCACTTCTAGGTAAACATCAACCACTCGCAATGCGATGTTTTCAGCATCGTTATATAACAGCCATTGATCGGCCAAGGTTTCGTTTTCAGTACGAGTAACCTCTCCAGATGTAGCAAAACCACTAAACAGAAGCTGGCGAATACTCACGCCAATTTCAGTAGGGTTAGCACTATTTACGCCCAGAGTTTCAGTTTCCCGTTGGCCCCAACCTGCACCAGCGGTGAGATCTACCGTTGGGTAGTAACCGCCTTTGGCACTTTGGTATTGCTCGCTGCTGGCCTTAAATTGATTAAAAGATGACTGCAGCTGTGGATGCTCGGTAAGCACTTTAGCTACCGCTTGCTCCAATGACTGGGCCGAAGCCAAGTTACAAGACATCAATAGACCAGACGCTAGAGTTAAGGTCAGCTTATTCATTAACACTCCTTGTCGTAGGCTAACCAAAGGGTTAGCAAACAGACTTTCTTATCGTTCGCGTAGCGCTGATTGTTGCGCTTTAATAATTGGTTTTAGCAAATAATCTAAAATACTTTTCTTGCCAGTGATGATATCTACACTAGAAAGCATTCCGGGAATAATAGGCAATGGGGCTTCATCATTTCCTAAATAGTTTTTGTCGGTTCGTACCCTGACCAAATAATAACTATTCCCTTCTTCATCCAAAATGGTGTCGGCACTAATATGTTCTAGTTGGCCGTCCAATCCACCGTAGATAGAAAAATCGTAAGCACTGAATTTAACAACAGTTTTAAGTCCTGGCCGAAGAAATGCAATATCTTTTGGCTGAATTTTCGCCTCAACCAAAAGGTTATCTTCAATCGGGACAATTTCCATGATGCTCATACCTGGCTGCACAACACCGCCCACGGTATTAATGTAGATTTTCTTGACGGTGCCTTTTACCGGAGAAACTACCGAGGTTCTATCAACCCTATCGCGCAAACCAACTTGCCCTTCACTTAAGGGTTGTAGCTCTGCTTCAATTTGGTTGAGTTCACGGCGAGCTTCACTAAGGAAATTGAGCGCAATATCTCGGCGTTTAAAAATGGTTTCGCTAATGGCGCTCACAATTTTTGGTTCAAGTAACTTGCTACCCTGTAATTCACCATTTAAATCGTTGGCTTGGCGGCGTAGTTTTAATATCTCAACTTGCGAGACGATGCCTTCTTCGGCTAAAGGTTTAGTAATTCGTAATTCTTCTAAAGCAAGATTATAACTAGTATTCACATGGCTAGTTTTAGATTTGAGTTCCAACAGCTCCTGCTGTTTTTGCTCAATTTGACCAGCAGTAATCGACAATTGGTTTTGTAATGCGCTTAAACGTGCTGACTTTTGCAGCTGCTGGCCAGTAACTTCTGAGGGGTACTTTTGTTTAAACTGGTCATCAAAGGCAATGTCGACCTCAACAACTTGCACTTGATCGCGCCACTGCTGGGTTGGTAATTCTGGGGTTAATTGGATACTGGCAATTTCACTTTTAAGGCGAGCCACGTCGCCTTCTAGGTTAATCACCCGTTGTTGCTGTTCTCTAAAGTCGGAACGAAAGCGGGTATCGTCAATGAGTAATAAGGGCTGGGCCGGCTCGACTTGCTCCCCCTCTTTCACCAAAATTTGTTTGAGAATACCGCCTTCCAGATTCTGAATCATTTGAATTTGTTGCGAAGGGATCACCTTACCACTGCCCACGGTAACTTCATCAACTTTGGCCCAGTGAGCCCAATACAGTGCGCAAGCCAGCAAAATAAAGATAAGCCACAATAAACGCTTAGAGCGACGTGGTGTTTTCATCAAAATAGCAGCATTTATATCGTCAACAAACTTTAGCTCAGCTTCCGAGAGGTCCTGCTTGTGCTTACTCATTTGGCGCTCTCACTTTACCACTGCGCAACAACTCGAGAACTTCAGCTTTACTGCCATCCGCAACCACTTGGCCTCGTTCCAATACTATAATCCGATCCACTAAGTCCAACATCGACATTTTGTGGGTAATTAATACAAAGGTTTTATCTTCGGCCACTTGCTTCAAACGTTCTTTGACCAAATTTTCTGAATAGGCATCCATACTGCTGGTTGGCTCATCCAATACCAATACCGGCGGATTAAACAGCAGCGCACGTGCTAAGGCTACCGCCTGCCTTTGACCACCCGACAAATACAGTCCTCGCTCACCGACTTGCCTGTCTAAGCCTTCAGGGTCAACATCGGTAAATTGAGTGACTCCGGCTAGCTCGGCTGCTCGGAAGATTAATTCATCTTCTATATGCGGCACACCTAAGGTGATGTTTTCACGAATAGAGCCAAAAAACAGGTTGATGTCTTGCGGTAAACAGCCCATTTTTTGTCGAATATCTGCAGGGCTAATTTGGTTAAGATCCACCCCATCTAGACGAATAGCGCCATGCTGAGGTGTATAGAACCCCAACAAAACTTTCTCTAAACTGGTTTTTCCGGCGCCAATTTTGCCAATAATCGCAACTTTCTCTTTGGCTTTTAGAGAGAAGCTTACATTCTTAAGTACTTGCTGATCGCTACCAGGATAGGTAAAGCTCACGTCGGTGAAACTGATCGCGCCGTCAAAATGAGAACGATGCATATAGCGCTCTAAGTTCTCATCAGGCAATTGCATAATATCTTCTAGATTTTCCAGCGCAGATTGCGCTTGGTTATAACGTGTTGCTAGTAGTGATACTTGAGAAAATGGCACCAAAGCGCGGCCAGTAAGCATAACAGCGGCTACCAAGCCGCCCATCGACAGCTCACCTTGAGAGATTTGGAATACCCCAACAACTACGATCAATACCGTGGTACTTTGTGAGACAAAGGCATTAACATTGCCTACCGATGTAGCCAGTTTGCGAATAGCCATGTTCCAAGTGGCAATGTTACCCACTAACTCTTCCCACTTATGCTGAAACTGACTCTCTGCCCCCGCTAGCTTCAAGGATTCAATGCCGTTTAAGCTTTCGATGAGATGGGCATTTTTTTGGCTGGCAAAGCGACTACCTAGCTCCACTTCCTGATGCATTTTGCGCTTAATGTAAAAAGAATAAAGTAGCATCAATAGAGCGGCACCAGCGGGCACCAGAGCTAATGGCCCAGCCACCATGGCGATGACCAATAAGAACAACAAGGAAAAGGGTACATCAACCAAGGCCGCGATGGTTGACGAGGTAACAAACTCCCGAATCGAATCAAACTCTTGCACATTCTTAGCAAAAGCCCCCACCGAAGGCGGCCGCACTTCCGCTTTAATATTGAGTAGTTTTTCGAAGATTCGCGCAGAGAGCAAAATATCAGATTTTTTCGCCGCCAAATCTAAGGTGTAAGCGCGCATTTGCTTGAGAGCGAAATCAAACACCAGCACCAAGGCCATACCTGCGGTAAGTACCCATAAGGTATCAATCGCCGAGTTAGGTACCACCCGATCATAAACATTCATTACAAACAGTGGAGAAGCTATCGCAAACAAATTTAGAAACAAGGAAGCGACTAAGGCATCGCGATAAATGGGTGCTGAGCGACGCAGGGTATTCCAAAACCAATGACCTTGCTTATTGCTTAATGACTCTGGAGAACGAGCATCAAAGCGATAACGCTTACGAACATAGCAGCAAAAGCCGGTGTAATCTGGCTCTAGTTTATCTAAAGAAATATGTTCATGGCTATCGGGAAGTTCCGGCCAAGCTACTTCTATACCTTCTTCACTTCGTGAAAGCAGCACACAAGAGCGACCATCTTTTAGCAGCAAAATACAGGGTAAGAGCAATTCAGGTATTTTGTTAATTGGCTTTTTAACGATAGAGGCGTCCATACCAGCACGTAATGCGGCACGAGGCAATAAGGCTGGTGTTAGCAAGCCTTCCTCTAAAGGCAGGCCAGCAGAGAGCGCGCGCGCAGAGAAAGGCTTACCGTAATACTTAGATAAAAATACCAAGCTACTCAGTAAAGGGTCTGTTCTTTCTGCGGTTAAATCTAAATCGCGATATTGCTGCTGTGGGTTAGCGTCCTGCACCGAGCATCCTTTCCATAAACAAAAACATCAAGAGTAAGCATTAGCTTACTCTTGAATCTACATTTTCCCAAACCTTAAGCGACTAGTTATCTACATTAAGCTGTTGATCTTCAATTAATTGGCTTAAAATTTCACTATCGCTCATGCCTGAGAAGTCGACATCTTTAAGGGTAATAGTTTGGTGAACACTTTCACCATTGCTAGCTCCGTCTTTATCGATTGAGATAATCGTCTCAACATTACCGCCGTTATTGACAGTTTCAAAAGACAAATACGACTCTAAGCTTGCCTCTGTTTCACCTTGCAGCAAATCACTTAAATCAAGCACATCGGCGTCGCCATCAGCCTTTAAGGTAAAATCGGTAACAGTATCATTACTGGTAGATTGGTCATCGCCATCTAACCAAGCAAACATATCACTATCATCGCCGCCGGTAAGAATATCATTACCTTGGCCACCTATCAGCAAGTCTTCACCTGCGCCGCCATCAAGTTGGTCATCTCCGGCATAGCCCACTAAGGCGTCATCTCCAGCATCACCACCAATAGCGTTAGCGGCCTCATTGCCTACCAGTACTTCATCCCCTTCACCACCATCTATAGAGCTACCTTGAACACCAATAAGCTCGGCAGTGGTAGTATCCAATGCACCATCACCGATGATGCTGTATTCAAATTCTTCAAGTATGTCGCCTACAGGGTTGCGCTGATAATTAGCCCCATCGGTAACTATCGTCATATTTAGTTGGTACGTGGCGTTATCATCAGGCTGCTCAGCTACAATTTTTAAATAATAATCCCCTTCATACTCTGCTGTGTAGTCTCCACGAGTACCAGCCCAATACTCGTCAAATTGACTCAACAGCTCTCCTTTGCTGTCGTATATGTATACATCAAGTTCTTTCACTGTTCTTGAATCAGAATCAGGTCCGGGTATTAAATTCACATATAAACCTTCGCCCTCAGCCAAGGTTAGTTTAACCCAGTCTTCATCGACACCATTTAGAGGGTTAGAGTCATTTTTTATTGAGCCTTGAAGGCTATAAGAGTATCCGTCGACATTTCTAACAATATTACTATCGTTTGAACTAAATAGATTTCGATTAGAAAGGTCGATGGCGGTTTCCAAGCTGTTATTAGTAGCAAATAAGTCGCTATCATTGAGATCTTCTACCCCAATAGCAGCAACAGATTCGGTCTCAAAATTACTTTCGTGAACTCCTACACCAACCCCATCATCAGAGCTAAATAGAATGTCATTAGTATCACTAACTTCTACCGAACCACCAATTACATCACCAATTTCATCAAAGCTAATACCCTCTCCGGTATCGTTCCATAATAGGGCTAAGCTCGGCACACTTATGGCGCTGCTACCATCTTGGTTGGTAATAATCACGTCACGGTTAGCATCAACCACCGCTTCAAATACAGTGTTTATCTCAATGTTAATAGAGCTTGTATCACCATCAAAATCGGTTACGGTTACTGCCAAGTTTTCTTGCTGCCCCCAACCATCACCACCGACATCAAGCTCATATGAATACGCGCCAGTGACAAAGTTAAGTAACAATACTCCGCCTAAAGCTGTGGTAATACTAAGGTTTTTCTCTTGCTCAGGAACTGCATTAGGATCATAGCTATAAGTCGTTCCATCGACGGTAATGGCACTTACGTAACCATCATCAGCTCCTACCATAAAGCCATCGGTAGATGCCGTTTGAAGTAGACCAAGTGATGCATCAACTTCAGCTTCAAGGTAACTTTCGACAAGAGTGGTAGATAAATCTGTTACATCATCAACAATAAAGGCAAATTCATCAGTTGCTGATTCCGAAGCGACATCCTTCAAGACTTCTAAGTCTGCCTGGCCAATACCGACGCCGAAGCTAGTATCAACGTTGTCTTGAACGAACTCATCCCATGCTGCTAGGCCATTAGAGCCTTTATATTCAACGGTATCATCTATCCCATAACCAAAGTTTGGTTCGCCATCAGAGATAAAGTAAAGCAGCGTATTATCTGCATCTGGTTGCTGATCACTGGTACTGCTTGAAATCACCTGGTTAAGCGCCAGATCGTAATGAGTACCCCCACCAGAACTTAAGTCTTGCAGGTAACTTAAAGCATCTTCAACATTGTCGCTGATCCAGCCACTGCTTATTACAGAGTCTGAAAAGCCAACTATTTGCACATTTACGTTACCCGCAGCATCGGCTTGCTCTATTAAATTAGACAAGGCTTCAACGGCTATATCTAAATAGTTTAAACCGTCTCCATGCTCACCATTAGTCATACTGGCAGAGGTATCCAATACCAGTACAAGGTTGGTGGTTACCAGTAAGGGGCTTGACTCCAAACTATGCGATACATCATTGCCTACCGGAGTATCATCAACGATATTGACCTCTAGAGTTGCTTGAGTCACAAAGCCCGATGCAGGGTTAGCAACTACATAGTTGAAGCTTTCACTAACACCATCTCCAGCCAAACTGGAGCTTTCAAGCTGGTACTCATAATCGCCTTTACTGAAACCATTGTAGTCTTCGGTATAAACACTTAACTGACCTTGATTAGTATCTATTAAAATCACACCATTAGCGTCAGCGGTATGTGGAACACCTTGATAAACCACAGAGCTCAATTCTAAACCATCAATTAAGCCATCATCATTTGCTAATAAATTACCAGTGGCAGAACTTGTTAGAGCGCTAGGGTCTGAACCTGTGGCTAAACCAGACTCCGCAACTTGAGCACTATCGTTAGCCAAATTAACTACGTTACCACTAACATTGGCAGTGCTTTCTGCCCCTGCGCTATCTTGAACAACGTAGTTGAAGTTTACCGCGCCTGTTCCATCTGCATCAGCGGTAAAACTAATTGCACCAGCATCGCTAACATTCACCACGCCTTGAGCAACTGCAATCGTTTGTGCAACGCCAGGCGTTAGCAATGTGCCATTAATCGACTTGACTGCTAATACATCACTTTCAGGATCAGTATCATTAGCTAATAAATTAAGTTGAACCGTTTCTCCCGGCTCAGCCAAAGAAAAATCATCATCATTTGCTACTGGCGATTCATTAACTCGATTGATATCAGCAGTATCACTGTCGCTGGCAGTTTGGCCATTGGCGGTCACTTCTACGCTGACTTCAAGTTCAGTCAGGTTAAGCTGGTCATTGTTAACCGCGGCCACACCCACATCGGTGAGTTTGACTTGGTTGCCATCGAGTACGAAGTAGCCGTCGCCGTTGTTGAGCAAGGCGTAAGTTTGAGCATCGCCTTCTGGATCGCTTGAGCTGAAGTTAGCCACCACGGTATTGGTATCGACCGATTCTTCGGTCACGGCTTCTGCCGTCACGGTAATGCTTGGGCCTTCATCCACGCGGTTAACCGCTGCGGTATCACTGTCGCTGGCAGTTTGGCCATTGGCGGTCACTTCTACGCTGACTTCAAGTTCAGTCAGGTTAAGCTGGTCATTGTTAACCGCGGCCACACCCACATCGGTGAGTTTGACTTGGTTGCCATCGAGTACGAAGTAGCCGTCGCCGTTGTTGAGCAAGGCGTAGGTCTGCGCATCGCCCTCTGGATCGCTTGAGCTGAAGTTAGCCACCACGGTATTGGTATCGACCGATTCTTCCGTCACGGCTTCTGCCGTCACGGTAATGCTTGGGCCTTCATCCACGCGGTTCACCGCTGCGGTATCACTGTCGCTGGCAGTTTGGCCATTGGCGGTCACTTCTACGCTGACTTCAAGTTCAGTCAGGTTAAGCTGGTCATTGTTAACCGCGGCCACACCCACATCGGTGAGTTTGACTTGGTTGCCATCGAGTACGAAGTAGCCGTCGCCGTTGTTGAGCAAGGCGTAGGTCTGCGCATCGCCCTCTGGATCGCTTGAGCTGAAGTTAGCCACCACGGTATTGGTATCGACCGATTCTTCGGTCACGGCTTCTGCCGTCACGGTAATGCTTGGGCCTTCATCCACGCGGTTCACCGCTGCGGTATCACTGTCGCTGGCAGTTTGGCCATTGGCGGTCACTTCTACGCTGACTTCAAGTTCAGTCAGGTTAAGCTGGTCATTGTTAACCGCGGCCACACCCACATCGGTGAGTTTGACTTGGTTGCCATCGAGTACGAAGTAGCCGTCGCCGTTGTTAAGCAAGACGTAAGTTTGAGCATCGCCTTCTGGATCGCTTGAGCTGAAGTTAGCCACCACGGTATTGGTATCGACCGATTCTTCCGTCACGGCTTCTGCGGTCACGGTAATGCTTGGGCCTTCATCCACGCGGTTCACCGCTGCGGTATCACTGTCGCTGGCAGTTTGGCCATTGGCGGTCACTTCTACGCTGACTTCAAGTTCAGTCAGGTTAAGCTGGTCATTGTTAACCGCGGCCACACCCACATCGGTGAGTTTGACTTGGTTGCCATCGAGTACGAAGTAGCCGTCGCCGTTGTTGAGCAAGGCGTAAGTTTGAGCATCGCCCTCTGGATCGCTTGAGCTGAAGTTAGCCACCACGGTATTGGTATCGACCGATTCTTCGGTCACGGCTTCTGCGGTCACGGTAATGCTTGGGCCTTCATCGACACGGTTCACCGCTGCGGTATCACTGTCGCTGGCAGTTTGGCCATTGGCGGTCACTTCTACGCTGACTTCAAGTTCAGTCAGGTTAAGCTGGTCATTGTTAACCGCGGCCACACCGGCATCGGTGAGTTTGACTTGGTTGCCATCGAGTACGAAGTAGCCGTCGCCGTTGTTGAGCAAGGCGTAGGTTTGGGCATCGCCCTCTGGATCGCTTGAGCTGAAGTTAGCCACCACGGTATTGGTATCGACCGATTCTTCCGTCACGGCTTCTGCCGTCACGGTAATGCTTGGGCCTTCATCGACACGGTTCACCGCTGCGGTATCACTGTCGCTGGCGGTTTGGCCATTGGCGGTCACTTCTACGCTGACTTCAAGTTCAGTCAGGTTAAGCTGGTCATTGTTAACCGCGGCCACACCGGCATCGGTGAGTTTGACTTGGTTGCCATCGAGTACGAAGTAGCCGTCGCCATTGTTGAGCAAGGCGTAGGTCTGCGCATCGCCTTCTGGATCGCTTGAGCTGAAGTTAGCCACCACGGTATTGGTATCGACCGATTCTTCGGTCACGGCTTCTGCCGTCACGGTAATGCTTGGGCCTTCATCCACACGGTTCACCGCTGCGGTATCACTGTCGCTGGCGGTTTGGCCATTGGCGGTCACTTCTACGCTGACTTCAAGTTCAGTCAGGTTAAGCTGGTCATTGTTAATCGCGGCCACACCCACATCGGTGAGTTTGACTTGGTTACCATCGAGTACGAAGTAGCCGTCGCCATTGTTGAGCAAGGCGTAGGTCTGGGCATCGCCCTCTGGATCGCTTGAGCTGAAGTTAGCCACCACGGTATTGGTATCGACCGATTCTTCGGTCACGGCTTCTGCGGTCACCGTAATGCTTGGGCCTTCATCCACACGGTTAACCGCTGCGGTATCACTGTCGCTAGCGGTTTGGCCATTGGCGGTCACTTCTACGCTGACTTCAAGTTCAGTCAGGTTAAGCTGGTCATTGTTAACCGCGGCCACACCGGCATCGGTGAGTTTGACTTGGTTGCCATCGAGTGCGAAGTATCCATCGCCGTTGTTGAGCAAGGCGTAGGTCTGCGCATCGCCTTCTGGATCGCTTGAGCTGAAGTTAGCCACCACGGTATTGGTATCGACCGATTCTTCGGTCACGGCTTCTGCGGTCACCGTAATGCTTGGGCCTTGATCAACCGGAGGCGTTACTCCATCGTCTGTACGAGCGATGCTTAGATCGGCGCTATCACTTGCAGTCAAACCATTTGCTTCTGCTTGGATGGTAATGTTTAAAGAAGTTAGGTTTAGCTGATCATCATTTACTGCTGCAACCCCGGCTTCAGTAAGCTTTATCTCATTTCCATCGATGACAAAAAAACCTTGAGGATCATTAACTAGACTATGGGTGATCTCATCACCATCGGGATCGCTAGAACTAAAAGTAGCCACAACAGTATCGGTATCAACGGCCCCTTCGGCAATAGCTTGCACACTTAAGTTAACTGTTGGGGCTTGATCTGGGCTTGGTGCTGGAGGGGTTGGCCCATTAGACGAGCTATTTACAGCTAAAGGTTCAGCAACTTCGTTGTCTGTGTCAACAAGTTCTGGGCTGGTAGCTGGGGACTGTGTATCAAACCCAGCTTGAGCGATGGTCTCACCGCCAATTCGGTCGATAGTGACAAACCCACCATTGCCTGCTGAGGAACCATCGCCTGCAGGAGCAGCACCACCTGCAGCAGTGGCCTCAAATAATTCGGTAGGGTCAGCCCCTTCCAAAATGGCTTGTTGTAATGCTTCTACATCAAGGTCATTGGCAGCACTTAACTGCGAAAGCGCTTGGCTAGGATCAAATTCAGGTAGTTGAGTAGCACTATTATCGCCCAGCAGATATTGCTCATCACCGTAATAAAAACCAAGTTGCGCGCCTTGAGAGGTAATAATCAATTCGCCAGGCGCAATAGTATCTCCGGGTTGGAGGGGTCTAATGTTGCCTTGGGCATCTACGGCAAACGCTTGCCCTTGAATAGATACAATCGTTGCACTTGAAGTTGCAATGCTCTGTTCCATTTGATTATTCCTTTCAATCTTTATCGATACGCTTGCTGTCCGCAGCCCGCGACTCACGCCAATTCATTGGACTTAGAGTATAAATTTTAGCCAATAGCGCTAATTTTAACGAATGAATTTTTCTAATCTTGCTCAAACGAAGGCTATAAACGCTTGAATCACGTAGTTATTTTCCATATCAAGCAAAAATAAATAGAGTAAATTCATTATCTTATGAAGCTAAAGTAAAACAATCATGAACTAAAAGCGAGAAAAATGAAATGCTTGGAATTGTTTAGAAATGGAGAATTGAGATCTAGAAAAAATGTATAGAAAGGTTTACAAATAATAAAATGGTTAGATTATTAAATAGTTTAAAAGGATTTACTCTACGACTAAAAACAATTAAGGCCCACCAAAGTGAGCCTTAATTGATCAAGTCTTGATGACTAAATTACAGTACGTCTACTGCATTTAGGTCAGCAAAAGCTTTTTCTAGGCGAGTAACCATGCCAGATTGACCAGCGCGTAACCAAACACGTGGGTCATAGAATTTCTTGTTAGGTTGGTCAGCACCTTTAGGGTTACCGATTTGGCCTTGCAAGTATTCACGGTTAGCCGCTTCATATTCACGGATACCATTCCAAGTAGCCCACTGAGTATCAGTATCGATGTTCATTTTGATAACACCGTAACCAATTGACTCTTGGATTTCAGCTTCTGAAGAACCTGAACCACCGTGGAATACAAAGTTAAGCGCGTTTGGAGCAATACCAAACTTCTCAGCACAGTAAGCTTGAGAATCACGAAGAATAGTAGGAGTAAGAACAACGTTACCCGCTTGGTAAACACCGTGTACGTTACCGAAAGAAGCAGCGATAGTGAAACGAGGGCTAATAGCCATTAGTTTCTCGTATGCGTAAGCTACGTCTTCAGGAGAAGTGTAAAGCTCAGATGCGTCCATATCTGAGTTATCTACGCCGTCTTCTTCACCACCAGTACAACCAAGTTCGATCTCGATTGTCATGTTCATTTTAGCCATGCGCTCTAGGTACTTAGCACAAGTCTCAATGTTCTCTTCAAGAGATTCTTCTGAAAGATCTAGCATGTGAGAAGAGAAAAGTGGCTTACCAGTTTGTGCGAAGAACTCTTCACCAGCGTCTAGTAGTCCGTCAATCCAAGGAAGTAATTTCTTAGCAGCGTGGTCAGTGTGCAGAATAACTGGAACACCGTAAGTTTCAGCAACAGCGTGTACGTATTTCGCACCAGCTACAGCACCAAGGATTTGAGCACCTTGACCTTCTAACTTAACGCCTTTACCAGCGAAGAAACCTGCGCCGCCGTTAGAGAACTGAACAACAACTGGAGACTTAACTTTAGCCGCAGCTTCTAGTACGCCGTTGATTGAGTCAGTGTTAACTACGTTTACCGCTGGTAGTGCGAATTTGTTTTCTTTAGCAATTTCGAAAACTTTCTGTACGTCATCACCAGAGATTACACCTGGTTTAACTGCGTCAAAGATCTTAGACATAGCAATGGTTCCATTTAGTCTTGTTGATTAAAAATTCTTGTTTCTGTAACAGAGTATTCTAATACAGAAAATCGGGAGCTGCGCTCCCGATTACGTTCTTAGCCTTTTGCACGCTCTTCAAGCATGGCTACAGCTGGTAATACTTTGCCTTCTACAAACTCTAGGAAAGCGCCGCCGCCAGTAGAGATGTAAGATACATCGGCTTTAATACCAAACTTGTCGATGGCCGCTAGTGTATCACCGCCGCCCGCTACAGAGAAGCCTGCAGACTCGGCGATTGCTTTAGAAATACCCGCGGTACCTGCTTCAAAATTCTTGAATTCAAATACGCCAACAGGGCCATTCCAAAGGATAGTTTTAGCATTACCAATAATTTCAGCAAGAGCTGCTGTAGAATCTGGGCCTAAGTCGAAGATCATGTCGTCATCTTGAACGTCTGCAACGTTCTTAATTTCAGCTTCAGCGTTTTCATCAAATGCTTTAGCACATGCAACATCAGTAGCTACCGGAATAGCACACTCTTTCATTAGCTTTTTAGCAGTGTCGACTAGGTCAGCTTCGTACAAAGATTTACCTACGTTGTGGCCGTCGGCAGCGATAAATGTGTTGGCAATACCACCACCCACTACAAGTTGGTCAGCAATTTTAGATAAAGACTCAAGTACTGTTAGTTTAGTAGAAACTTTAGAACCACCAACAATTGCTACTAATGGACGCTCTGGCTTGTCCATTGCTTTGCCTAGTGCTTCTAGCTCAGCAGCTAGAAGAGGGCCAGCACATGCTACAGGAGCGTTAGTACCTACACCGTGAGTAGAAGCTTGGGCGCGGTGAGCAGTGCCAAATGCGTCCATAACGAAGATGTCACACAATGCAGCATACTTCTTAGATAGCTCTTCTTCGTTTTTCTTTTCGCCTTTGTTGAAGCGAACGTTCTCAAGAACAACCAATTCACCAGTGTTTAGCTCTAGGCCATTTAGGTAATCTTTAGCTAGTTTAACGTCACAATCTAGTGCATCGTTTAAGTAGTTAACTACAGGAGCTAGAGAGAATTCTTCAGCGTACTCGCCTTCGGTTGGACGACCTAGGTGAGAAGTAACCATTACTTTAGCGCCAGCTTCTAGACAACGCTTAATGGTAGGAAGTGATGCAAGAATACGTGCATCTGAAGTTACTTTACCGTCTTTTACTGGAACGTTTAGATCAGCACGGATAAATACGCGTTTGCCTGCAAGATCTAAGTCGGTCATTTTGATAATTGACATTATCTGTCCTCTATAGTTTCAATTTAAACTTACAGTTTAGCCAGCATGGCTAAACCTACAATTCCGTGTTACTCATTAACTCTGCGGTGTCTAACATACGATTGGCGAAGCCCCATTCGTTATCACACCAGGCCAACACTTTTACTAAATGTTCGCCACTTACCCGGGTTTGTGAACCGTCTATAATGCTTGAATGACTATCGTGATTAAAATCGATAGACACCAATGGTTCTTCGGTATAACTCAAGATGCCGCTTAATTTACCGCAAGTTGCTGCTTGGATGGCTTGATTTATATCAGAAACTGTAACTTTTTTACACAATGTTACACTTAAGTCCATCGCCGTAACGTTCTGCGTTGGCACCCTTACCGCAATTGCTTCAAATTTACCTGCAAATTTAGGCAAGATCCGCTCTACACCTTTGGCTAGCTTAGTATCAACCGGGATAATTGATTGCCCTGCAGCACGTGTTCTGCGCAAGTCTGTGTGGTAGGCATCAATCACTTGCTGGTCGTTCATGGCCGAGTGAATTGTAGTAATAGTACCACATTCAACCCCAAAGGCTTCATCTAAGACCTGTATCACAGGCACAATACAATTGGTGGTACAAGAGCCATTAGACACCACTTTGTCGCTGGTACTTAATAGCTGGTCATTTACACCATAGACCACAGTTTGATCTACGCAAGGATCGGCAGGATGAGAAAACAAAACTTTTTTAGCCCCTGCGTCAATGTGCATTTGCGCATCGGCCACCGAGCTAAAACGACCGGTACATTCCATCACAATATCTACAGCGAGCTCTTGCCAAGGCAAGCTACTTGGCTCGCTTTGATGCAATAACTGAATGACTTGACCTTCTACCGACAATGTTTCGCCTTGCAGCAGTACATCTTCAGCAAAGGTGCCGTGGGTAGAGTCATACTTAAGTAGGTGCGCCATGGCCTCTGGACTGGCCAGTTCATTAATAGCGACAATTTTAATTTGGTGCTGACGATGAGATTCAAAGAGCGCCCGCACTACGCTGCGGCCAATTCGACCAAAGCCATTAATGGCTACTCTGATAGCTTGATTAGGCATACTAATCGCCTTCATATAACGCTAAAACAAAGAACCCTCTTAGCAGAGGGTTCCATTTTTACTGAATTACACCAAGCGCGAGCTTATAGTAATTCGTTAGCCATGTTCACTAAGTTCTCTTTAGTGAAGCCAAATAGCTTGAATAGTTCACCAGCTGGCGCTGATTCACCAAAGGTAGTCATACCTAGTACTTTACCGTCGAAGCCAACGTACTTGTACCAGAAGTCGGCAATACCGGCTTCTACAGCAATACGCTTGCGAACAGCATTTGGTAATACTGACTCACGGTATTCAGCTGATTGTGCATCAAATACATCGGTAGCAGGCATAGACACTACACGTACTGCTTTACCAGCAGCAGTTAGTTCTTCGTAAGCTGCTACAGCTAGCTCAATTTCAGAACCAGTTGCGATTAAGATAAGCTCTGGCGTACCAGCGCTATCTTTAAGTACATAACCACCACGAGCAACGTCAGCTAATTGCTGAGCATCACGCGCTTGAGGCGCTAAGCCTTGGCGAGAAAAGATCAATGAGGTTGGACCGTCGGTGCGTTCTACCGCATGACGCCACGCCACTGCAGACTCAACAGAGTCACATGGACGCCAGGTGCTCATGTTTGGCGTCAAACGCAAGCTTGCAGTTTGCTCTACCGCTTGGTGAGTTGGACCATCTTCACCCAAACCAATTGAATCGTGAGTGTAAACGAAGATCGCAGGTTGCTTCATTAAGGCAGCCATGCGAAGAGCGTTACGTGCATATTCCATAAACATAAGGAAGGTTGCGCCGTAAGGTTTTAATCCACCATGCAAGGTCATACCATTCATAATGGCTGACATACCAAACTCACGCACACCGTAGTGCATGTAGTTACCTGATGCATCTTCAGCAGTAACCGCTTCAGAGCCAGACCACATAGTAAGATTAGACGGCGCTAAGTCAGCACTACCGCCTAGTAACTCTGGCAATTTAGGGCCAAAGGCTTCTAGAGTTTTCTGAGAAGATTGGCGGGTGGCAATCTTAGCTTGGCTTTCTTGCAGTTCGCTAATGTAGTTATCGGCAAACTCTTTCCAATCACTCGGAAGTTGACCGTCTACACGACGCTTAAACTCAGCCGCTAGCTCTGGGTGAGTAGCTTCGTAGCCAGCAAACAACTGGTTCCACTCAGACTGAGATTTCTCACCATTTGGTTTTGCATCCCAAGCTTGGTAAACATCTTGAGGAATATCAAAAGCAGCATGTGGCCAGTTTAAGAACTCACGTGCCGCTGCAATTTCTTCAGCGCCTAGTGGAGCACCGTGACAGTCGTGGCTACCAGATTTGTTTGGCGAACCAAAACCAATCACAGTTTTACAACAAATCATGGTTGGACGTTTAGTTTCAGCTTGAGCAGCTTTAATTGCCGAGCTAATCGCTTCGCTATCGTGGCCATCAACACCACCAATTACGTGCCAGCCGTAAGATTCAAAACGCTTAACGGTGTCGTCGGTAAACCAACCTTCTACTTCACCATCAATTGAGATGCCATTGTCATCCCAGAATGCGATTAACTTACCTAGGCCTTGAGTACCCGCCAAAGAGCATGCTTCGTGCGAAATACCTTCCATCAAACAGCCGTCACCTAAGAAGGTGTATGTGTAGTGGTCGACAACTGGGAAACCGTCGCGGTTAAATTGCGCAGCCAAAATTTTCTCAGCTAGCGCCATACCTACAGCGTTGGTGATACCTTGGCCTAGTGGGCCAGTGGTAGTTTCTACACCAGGTGCATAACCGTACTCAGGGTGACCTGGAGTTTTTGAATGCAACTGACGGAAGTTTTTAAGCTCTTCAATAGGTAGTTGATACCCAGAAAGGTGCAGTAGAGAATACAGCAACATAGAGCCATGACCGTTAGATAGAATAAAGCGGTCACGGTCTGCCCAGTTTGGGTCAGTTGGATTGTGTTTCAAAAAGTCGCGCCATAGAACTTCAGCAATGTCAGCCATTCCCATTGGTGCACCAGGGTGACCAGAGTTAGCTTGCTGAACTGCATCCATGCTTAAAGCACGAATAGCGTTGGCGTATTGACGACGAGAAGACATGAATTTCTCCTGCAAATATTAGGGCTATTGGGTATCGAGAGGCGCGTATTGTCACAAAGTCAACGGTGTTACTCAATATTTATCTAAAAAGAATCTCCAGTTTTATGCATTTTTTCTGCTGAATGCTTAAGCAATCGCATATTTACAGTTTGAATCTTCGTGATAAAGTCTTGATATAAGAACCAAACAAGGACGTTAAACAAAAAATGGCGAACAACTTTGCTTTTCGCAGCCGCAGTTTTTTTGTTTACCTGTTCATAGGTTTGTTCTCCAGTGGCTTAGCATTATTGTTTAGTGATCTCGCCCACCTCAACCCTAATCAGTTTCTTGATTCGCCCTTACCTGTTTATTCACTGCCCTTTATTGCGGCTATTTGTATTCTGTTGTTTGAGCGGCTGTTTAGTCGTTACAAACAAGTGGGTTTAATTTTTGTGGTGAAGGCTTACCACTTTGATGAGGGGCAGCTGCACTGGGGTAACCTGATATATCAGTTTGCGGTAGGCCTGCTGTTAACGTGGGGTGGCTATGCCGTAGGAATAGTTGGCCCAGCCTGTTATTTAAGTGCGGTTGTTGCCAGTAATTTGTCTTATTCCGCGCGCTTAACTGAAGGTCAAGTACGCTTAAGTGTTGCATGTGGCACCGCCGCGGCAGTAGCGGCTTTATTCAATGCGCCATTGGCCGGTACGGTGATAGCTTATGAGTTAGTCATGCGCCGCTTTAATTGGCGCTCTATCGCCACCATTGCGGTGGTGGCAGCAACAGCAAGCGTTATATCGCAATTACATGGTGGAAGCATGTTAACAATTAACCTGCCTCCACAGTCTTTTGAATGGCATGGTTTAGCGCAGTTTGCCTTACTCGGCATGTTGTGTGGTGTATTTGCTACTTTGCTGGTTAAGCTTATTCGCGCCATGCCTAAACTTAACCGCAACTATGCGGTAACTATTGCTGCTAGTGTGACTGCTTTAGCTGGACTACTAAACCCTCAATGGTTAGGTTTAGAACCTATTACGCCAAACGGTTTACTTTACTGGGAGTTAGACCTTGGCCAACAGCATCTCTGGTTACTAGCTAGGATCGTCTTAACTACTGTAGCTTTAGCCTTTGCCCTACCCGGTGGCAGCTTAGGCCCCATGTTGGTAATTGGCGGTATCTTAGGCAGTATTATTGGTGATGTTATCCCTACCAGCGCCGACCTAATGCTGGTCATAGTAGGAATGGGCGCTATGTTTGGCGCGGTATTTCGCACGCCTTGGGCTGCATTTTTGCTGATTACCGAACAAACCATGCAAGTGGAAATAGTGATTCCCGCCATGGTGGCATGTTTATGCGCCAGCGCCGTTGCCAAATATATCTTCCGCTCTCCAAGTTTAATCGAACAGCAGTTGCTCAATGCACAAATCCGCCTAATCAATAGCCCGGTATTGGTTAAAGAAGAGAACAAAATCTTAGACAGCGAGCAGATACAACAAAGCTAAACTGAAATAAGCTGGGCAATAGTGACGATATTCAAAGCTAGAGCGCAAATATAGACGCCTGTCATTTTTCTCTCACAAAGCGCATTTCTAGCTTGATTAAGTGAGCAGCTCTCTTCCTGTGGGTTCTTGAAATGGATAGCCTTGTATTAACAATCAAGGCAACCAAAGCCCTAAACCGTTGAAACGAAATGATAATACCTGCCTAATAAAGACGATTGAGTAGCTATTCCCCAAAAAACCAAGCGGATTCAAAATGAGAACGGTACCACTAAAAAATCCGATAGGCTTAAAGCCAAGAGTGTTTTAATATGCCAGAGATATTAATAGTGGCTTTGTATTTTATAGGGAAAGTTTTATGCGCCGCCCAGTTGTACTGTTAATAATGGCTTTGTTTTCTGGCCAAGTTTTTGCTGCCGAGAACACCGACACTACCACCTTTAAGGCTAATAGCCGGGTGATTAAAAGCTTCAGCGATGAACATGGTGATACGACCAAACATATACCTAGCATCAAAAAGTTCGATGCAGGCCAATACTTCTATTCGCAAACTCTTAAGTACCACGATTTTGTTTGGTCATGTAAGGAATACGATGATAGTGGCCAATGCCTAGATTTAACCCGTAGCCCTCGCCCCCCTATTCGCTTAGTTTCTTTTGTGCATGACCGAAACGATCACAGTAAAATTCAAGCTGATTTAGTGATGCTCTATAACCAGCAGAATGAAAAGAAAATTGAGCTAATTAATTTAAGTGAAGACAGGACAGCTCGTAGCAAATATCAAGTGTCTACCCTACCGGTCTTAGTGATTGTGCGCGGCGACAAAGAAATCGCTCGAAAAACCGGACTCGAAACTCGGCAAAACATGAGCAACTGGATCAAGCACGAGCTGAGCAAGCCCTAACAACGCAACTTGCTCTCAAAATTGTACATTTAGCCGCTTTAAAAGTGGCTAAGTGATTTGTAGTTCAAACTAAGCTCTAACAACCACCATCTTTAGTCTTTTCTTAGCAGTGCTCTGTATCTGCCGTTCTGATTTACCTCCAGCCCCTAGAGATAGCTAAGTGATTAGCAACAAAATAGTTTTTGCTAAGATCTTAAAGTTGAAAGCCTGCGTACTAATGGGCAAATTCAATAAAACTAATCTGCCAATGTGAATTATTTTCATTAATAAGCGCTAGCAAATCTTTTACCCCTCACTTAGAATAGACGTCCAGATGGTAAAACATCCATACGTATATAATTCCATTTACGAGATATAAACATGGCTACTCATTTATTTACTTCAGAATCAGTGTCTGAAGGGCATCCAGACAAAATTGCAGATCAAATCTCCGATGCAGTATTGGATGCAATCTTAGAGCAAGACCCAAAGGCACGTGTAGCCTGTGAAACCTACGTAAAAACCGGCATGGTAATGGTGGGCGGCGAAATCAATACCTCAGCGTGGGTTGATATCGAAGAACTTGCTCGCTCAACAGTACGTGACATTGGCTACACCCACTCAGATATGGGTTTTGATGCTGACTCTTGCGCAGTGCTTAACGTTGTGGGCAAACAAAGCCCAGACATTAACCAAGGTGTAGACCGCTCTCGCCCTGAAGAGCAAGGCGCTGGCGACCAGGGTTTAATGTTTGGTTATGCCACCAACGAAACCGACGTACTAATGCCTGCACCAATTACTTATTCTCATTTGCTGGTGAAGCGTCAAGCTGAAGTGCGTAAAAACGGTACGCTTGACTGGTTACGCCCAGATGCTAAATCACAAGTTACCTTTGCTTACGAGAACGGCATTATCACTGGCATTGACGCTGTAGTTTTGTCTACACAGCACTGTGACAGCATTTCTACTGCCGATTTACGTGAAGCCGTAATGGAAGAAATCATTAAGCCAGTACTACCTGCACAGTGGCTTAACGATAAGACCCAGTTTCACATTAACCCTACTGGCCGTTTTGTAATTGGTGGTCCAATGGGTGATTGTGGCTTAACCGGTCGTAAAATTATTGTAGACACCTACGGCGGCATGGCACGTCATGGTGGCGGTGCATTCTCTGGTAAAGATCCTTCAAAAGTTGACCGCAGTGCCGCTTATGCTGGCCGCTATGTAGCTAAAAATATTGTTGCCGCAGGTTTAGCCGATCGCTGTGAGATTCAAGTATCGTATGCAATTGGTGTAGCGGAGCCGACTTCAATCAGCATTGATACCTTTGGCACTGGCAAAATTGCCGATGACAAATTAGTGGCTTTAGTGCGTAAGCACTTTGACCTGCGCCCTTACGGCATTTTAAGCATGCTAGATTTAGAGCGTCCAATCTATAAAGCAACTGCTGCTTACGGCCACTTTGGTCGTGAAGAATTCCCTTGGGAAGCAACCGATAAAGCAGAACTACTCAAGAGTGAAGCTGGCTTATAAGCTTTAGCCCACTCGTTAAATTAAGCCGAAAGCGTATAATCGTCGATTATCCTTTCGGCTTTTTTATTGGCTAAATCTAAGAACTCAATTCGTGCAGCAATTAACTCAACAAGTAGAACAGTGCTTTACTCTGGCAGAAGCTTTTTATAAGCGTAATTTTCCTCGCCCAGAAGTGGTGCTGTCATCGCGGAAAAGTAAAGTCGCAGGCAGTGCTAACCTAAGCCAATGGCGTTTGCGTTTTAATGCCCATTTTTATCAGCAACAACCGCAACACTTTTTAGCCCAAACAGTTCCTCACGAAGTGGCTCACCTAGTTTGTCATGCCATTTATGGAAGAGTAAAACCGCATGGAGCCGAGTGGCAGCAAATTATGCAGCAAGTGTTCAACTGCCCTGCAGCAACCACTCATAGCTACTCACTGAAGCAACTAAAGCTAGCCAGCTATGAATATCGCTGCGCCTGCCAAGTTCATCAACTAAGTGTACAACGCCATAATAAAGTGTTAAAAGGGGCCAGTTATCAGTGCAAGAAGTGTAATCAACGATTAAGAGTTTGAACAATCGTCAATGGTGATAACCCTGGTAGGTAAACCATTTCTTCCCCCAGTAAAGTTAACCATGTAACCCATACCATCTTGCAGAGCACCAAATTCCACATGAGAATTACAAACGTTATTAGCTAATCGAAGCTGAGAGTCAGAAATAGAATTTGCAGTCCATTCCCTGCGCTTGTCGCGAAGGCGGTGCTCAATAACCAATACATCACCCACAACATAACAATGTGTTTTTAAATAACTCACAGAACTCACTCTTTTATTGCAACGCTCAACGAGTAACTGTTTAGTAGTTTCGGTAACAACCGAAGGAGGATTTGGTTGATAGTTCAATGCTATTTCTTCCACTTTTTGATTGGTCGCAGCACAACCTAAAAGCCCCATCATAGAAAAAGCCAAACCAAGTTTAATTACTTTCATATTCAGTCCCTTGAAAAAGGCACAGACTACAATAAATAACGAATAAATCAATATAGAAATATCCTATGTACTAATGGATTACTAGGCATAAGTAAGCAATAGGTTTATCCTTTAACAGTCAAATCCTTAACCAATACAACAACCCAAAGGGCCTATTTTTCACCATGCGCATTCCACGAATTTTCCACTCTCAGCCGCTCTCGCTAAACATGGTCACAGAGCTTGATGATGAAGCAGCCAATCACGTTGGGCGGGTACTGCGCATGGAAGCTGGCCAGCAACTTGAGCTGTTTAATAACGATGGCAATAACTACGCAGCACAAATAGAAAACGCCAGTAAAAAGCATGTGTCGGTGAAAATTACCGCAGTTGCCGCTAACCCCAGTGAGTCTCCTCTGCATATCCATCTAGGCCAAGTGATTTCTCGTGGTGACAGAATGGAGTTTACCATTCAAAAATCCGTGGAGCTGGGAGTAAATAAAATCACCCCTCTCACCAGCGAGCGTTGTGGAGTCAAGCTCAACCAAGAGCGCTTTGAGAAGAAGCGCCAACAATGGCAAAAAATTGCTATTGCTGCTTGTGAGCAGTCGGGGCGCAGTGTTGTGCCAGAAATAGCACCACTGCAAAGCCTAGGGCAATGGGCCAGTGAAGAGTCTGCCGCTATGAAGTTGAATTTACACCCAAAGGCCCCATATAGCATTAAGACCCTGCCAACTCCTGAACATGGAGTAAGGCTACTTATTGGGCCAGAAGGTGGCTTAAGCGAGCAAGAAATTGAGAACTGCAATCAGCATCAGTTTCAAGAGACAATTTTAGGGCCGCGGGTACTGCGAACCGAAACCGCAGCCCTTACGGCTATTACCGCTTTGCAATGTCAATTTGGAGACTTAGCATAAATGAGCATTAAACTTGGTATAGTGATGGATCCCATCGCCGACATTAACATCAAAAAAGATTCTAGTTTCGCCATGTTGCTAGAAGCTCAATCACGCGGCTACGAGATTTATTATATGGAGATGCAAGATCTCTATTTAGATGGCGGCAGAGCTGCAGCTAATATGCGCCCATTAGCCGTGCAACATGACGAGCAATCTTGGTATGAGTTAGGCAGTGAAGTTGATCAAAGCTTGAGTGAGCTAGATGTCATTTTAATGCGCAAAGATCCTCCATTTGATACCGAGTTTATCTACGCCACATATATTTTAGAGCGCGCCGAAGCTGAGGGCAGCTTAATCATTAACAAGCCGCAAAGCTTACGCGACGCTAACGAGAAATTGTTTACTGCTTGGTTTGCCGAGTTTACCCCAACTACGCTAGTTAGCAGTGATATGCCGCGCTTAAAAGCTTTCCACCAGCAGCACAAAGACGTCATCATGAAGCCGCTAGATGGCATGGGTGGAGCGTCTATCTTTCGCCTAAAAGAAGGCGATCCAAATGTTGGCGTGATACTCGAAACACTCACTAATCATGGTCAAGAGTACTGTATGGCGCAGAAGTTCATCCCAGAAATTGTAGATGGCGATAAGCGCATTTTGATCGTAGATGGTGAGCCTATGCCCTATTGCTTAGCGCGCATTCCATCGAAAGGCGAAACCCGTGGCAACCTGGCTGCAGGTGGCCGAGGTGTTGCTCAACCACTTTCAGACAGTGACTGGCACATCGCGAATGCCATAGGCCCGGCTCTAAAAGAAAAAGGCTTAGTATTTGTAGGCTTAGATGTGATTGGCGATAAGGTGACTGAAATAAACGTCACCAGCCCTACCTGTATCAAAGAAATTGAAGCAGCCTACGATATTTCCATTACCGGTAAGTTAATGGATGCAATAGAAGCTAGACTTAAATCATCAACCTAAGTAGTTAAAAGGGTTAATTTGGACGCAATGAACACTTTGCAGAATCAGTTTTTAATCGCCATGCCGAGCTTAGAAGACCCCTTCTTCAAACGCTCAGTAGTCTATATGTGTGAACATAATGAAGAAGGCGCAATGGGCCTGGTGATTAATGTACCGGTCGATTTATCGGTAGAATCGCTTCTGCAACAAATTGAACTGCAAGACCAAGTAGAAATGATCCGAGAAGATTTGGACCGCCCGGTTTATCAAGGCGGCCCTGTGTCGCAAGAGCGCGGTTTTGTGCTGCATTCACCGGTAAAAGGCTTTAGTAGCAGCTTAAAAGTAAGTGAAGAGCTAATGGTCACCACATCTAAGGATGTACTCGATACCTTAGGCACTGATTCCCAGCCCAGTGATTATATCGTCACCTTAGGTTATGCCAGCTGGGAAGCCGGACAGCTGGAGCAAGAGATTGCTGAAAACTCTTGGCTAACCTTACCGGCCAGTACCGACATTATTTTCTCAACCCCCATTCATAAACGTTGGGAAGCCGCGGCCAAAAGTTTGGGCATTGATATCTGGCAATTGTCTAACCAAGTAGGTCACGCTTAATGGCTAGATCAGGAGAGCGCTCAGCCCTTGCTTTTGACTTTGGAACCAAAAGTATTGGTGTTGCCATCGGTCAAGAGTTAACGGGCTCAGCTAAGCCGCTGGCCGCCATCAAAGCTCAAGATGGCATTCCAAATTGGCAAACCTTGGAGGAGCTGCTCAAGCTATGGCAGCCCGATCTACTGGTGATTGGTTTACCGCTTAATATGGACGGCACCGAGCAAGAACTCACCAACCGCGCCAAGAAGTTTGCCAACCGCCTTCATGGCCGTTTTGGCTACCCCATAGCGATGCAAGATGAGCGTTTAACCACAGTAGATGCCAAAGAAAAGCTATTTGAGTTAGGCGGTTATAAAGCCTTAGAAAAAGGGGCTGTAGATAGCCTAGCTGCCGCCTTAATTTTTGAAAGCTGGTGCACCGAACAGTACTAGTTATTCACCTAAATTAGTTAATAAAAAGCCTCGATATTATCGAGGCTTTTCTGCTTATTCGAAGAGCTAAGCCTGCTACTTGCTAGAGCCTGACCAGATATCTTTATCTATTTTCTGCTTTAATTCTGGGTACTCATCACTATCGAAACTCGGCACTTTGCCCGCATCTAATTGACGGTTGTAATCAGAGGCTAATTTCACCACCACACCCGAGAGCATTAATATAGCCACCAAGTTAACCAAGGCCATAAAGCCCATGGATACATCGGCTAAATTCCAAATAATGTCGATTTTGACCACTGCGCCTACCATTACCATTGATAGAACCAGCAAACGGAAGATCCACAAACCAGCTTTATGGTTGTGCTCTAAGAAAATCAGATTGGTCTCAGCGTAAGAGTAGTTGCCTACAATAGATGTGAAAGCAAAGAAAACAATCGCAATACCTACAAAGTAGCTACCCCAAGCCCCCACCTGGCCACTTAGAGCTTGCTGAGTTAAGGCAATGCCATCACCAGTAAGTTGTTCATTGTGGCTAAGTAAAATAATCGCTGCGGTAGCAGTACAAATCACCACTGTGTCGATAAACACCCCTAGCATTTGCACGTAGCCTTGAGACGCAGGATGCGGCGGATAAGGTGTTGCAGTGGCTGCGGCGTTAGGCGCGCTACCCATACCGGCCTCATTGGAGAATAAACCTCGTTTAATACCGTTCATCATGGCAGCACCTAATGCACCAGCCCCCGCCTCTTCAAATCCAAAGGCAGAGCGGAAGATAAGGCTAAATACTTCGGGCATTTGCTGAATATTCATCAACACCACAACCAAGGCCACCACCACATAGGCTAAGGCCATCACCGGCACCACTAGTTCGGCAAAACGGGCAATGCTGCGAATGCCGCCAAAAATAATCAGCGCCGCCGCTATCACTAATACCAAACCCACTAAGTATTTCTCAAAACCAAATGCTTCATGCAGAGCGGAAGCAATAGAGTTAGCCTGCACAGCATTAAATACCAAGCCAAACGCGATAATCAAACAGATGGCAAATACCACTCCCATCCATCGCTTTCCAAGGCCCTGCTCCATGTAATAGGAAGGGCCACCACGAAAATTACCATCGCTGTCTTTCACTTTATACAGCTGGGCCAAGCTGCTTTCAGCAAAGCTCGTTGCCATACCCAACAAGGCAATCAACCACATCCAGAATACTGCACCTGGCCCACCCAGGGTTACCGCAACCGCAACACCTGCTAAGTTACCAGTACCTACTCGCGCAGCAAGGCTGGTACATAAGGCTTGAAATGAAGAAATACCGCTGGCGTCACATTTGCGGCTAGACTTCATCACCGAAAACATATGGCCAAAATGGCGAAATTGAATAAATTTGGTTCTTACGGTGAACAACACACCTGTGCCCAGCAACAAATAGATGAGCAAATTTCCCCACAGCACATCGTTTAACCAGTTCACAATCTCATTCATGGTTCAGATTCACCTTACGTTTAATGTTGGTTAAAAACCTAAGCTAGGTTTGAACGAACGCGGATTCTAAGGAGCTGGGCGCGACTATGCTTTGATATATAACAAAAACAAGATAAAAACTCACAGCCATATAAATTAATGGCATAAAAATCTATTACTAGAATTCGCCGCTACAGATAAAGCTTAGAAAATTTTGCAAAAAAAGCCTAAAAAAGTGAGCCACCGTAACTATTTTGCAACATTAGTATTTTACTTTTTGTGCTCGTATGGTACTTATTAAATTGCAACAACATACAAGGAGATAACCATGGATAGGCTAGACTTGGATACTGTTGAAACCAGCAAATCTTCTCGCAGTTCAAACAAGAAACGTAAATGGCGAGAGATTGAGGCAATTAAAGATAAGATTCGTTTACAAAAAGAACTGCAGTCAATCGACCACAGTTTTGATCTTCAATCAGAGTACGAATACTAAACAAAAAAACCCGGCTTTGGCCGGGTTTTTTATTTGCTGAAAAAGTACTCTCTACTCTTCTTCTTCTTGAGGTTGAGACAGCTTAATTCGCTCAGATAAGGCTTTGTATTGCTCATGAACACGGTGACCAAACAATGGGTCTTCGTAGTTTCCGTGCTGCCAGCTTTGCTCAATTGCGCGCCAGTCATCCGCTGTTAGATGGCGTTTTAAGGCAGGGAAAACAACATCCTCTTCGTAATTAAGATGTTCCCACTGGGCATTAATAAAGGCTTCAAGCTTGTCGCTAAATTGATCCAGCGGAACCACTGCGTCAAGCAAGATGATATCTAAGATATCACTTAGCTCGTCGGTCATAGCCAACAAGTTTTGATGTTGCTTTTTAAGTTGATCGGATAAGTCATCCTCTACCACGCGATATTTCACATAGTAGTCATAAATGAGGTCTTCTTTTGGATGATGATAGCGATCTGCGTACTCTTGCATGTAGCTAATAATATGGGCGATCAACTTATATTTAACTGCTTTCTCATTGCGAATATGAGCCAACTTCTGCTCTAACACCTTCAGCAATTTAGCGATATTTTGATGATCTTGTTGAAGACTTTGTAACATTGCTTCTCCTTGGCTAACTAGCACTTTTCAAATCAGTATAAAGGACTCACCGTTGAACTATTATTGCGCTAGATCGTTTATTAGACAGATTTGCTTTTCGCTCAGTTCACACTTTTTAAGATAAACAGTCCAAAAAGCGTATTTGTACTGTTTGTTAACCACTAAGCCATAAAAAACAAATGCTTGTATAACACTTCGATGATGAACGCTTATTTCTTATTCAAGCACAGCTCAAGGCACTAACACAAGCAATCAAACACCCTCTTAACCTTAATCAACAAAGATAATAATAAAATTCAAAAAAAACCCTTTTTTGATTAAGGTCAATTGTAGTATAGTTACAGCAAGTGGCGATAATGATTCAATAAGTGGCTCAGGGATCGCTATATTATGTAATAAAATTACAATTTTTAGCTAATGAGGTATGTTATGACCACCGGTATTCAAATCACTAAAGCAGATAACAACGCACTATTAGGTTCTTTTTGGTTGCTAGACAACGAGCAAAACCAAGCTCGCTGCCTATGTGTTAAAGACGAGCTATACGCTGAAGATGAAGTTGTTGCTCTCGATAAACTAGGTCAAATCGAGTATCGCGAAGTACCAATGAAAGCTCAGCCAATCGAAGAAGGTGGCCAACACCTAAACGTTAACGTTCTTCGTCGTGAAACTCTAGAAGACGCGGTTAAGCACCCTGAGAAATACCCTCAGCTTACTATTCGTGTTTCAGGTTACGCAGTTCGCTTTAACTCGCTAACTACAGAGCAACAACAAGACGTAATTACTCGTACTTTTACTGAATCACTATAAGACTCAGTAACTAAAACGAAAAAAGCATGCCTAGGCATGCTTTTTTATTATCTAAACTCAATAGGCCTAGCTTCGCTCTCTAATTACACCTTCCTGGATGGTAGAAGCCACTAACTTGCCATCTCGAGTAAAGAACTGCCCTCTTACCAAGCCTCGGCCATTAGACGCTGCAGGGCTATCAACCACATACAATAACCATTCATCTAAACGGAAGTCATGGTGAAACCACATGCTGTGGTCAATAGTCGCTGTTTGCATCTGCGGCTCAATGAATGAGCGCCCATGAGGCTGCAAAGCCGTAGGTAAAAAGTTAAAGTCAGACGCGTAAGCCAGCAAATAACGGTGAATGCGCCCATCATCGGGCATTTGCCCATTGGCCTTAAACCATACACAACGCTTAGCCGCTAGCTTTTCTGGCTGTAAAGGGTTAACAAACTCTACCGGACGCATCTCTAAGGGTTTATCACAGATGAATTTGTCTCGAACCGCATCAGGCAACATATCACGCAATTGAAAAGCGTACTCTTGTTCTGATTGCAGCTCTTCTGGGGCAGCGACGTCTGGCATTTTATCTTGATGTTCAAAGCCTGAAGATGGCTGCTGAAAAGACGCCGTCATATAAAAAATGGGTTTACCGAATTGAATCGCTTTAACCCGGCGGGTGGATACGCTGCGGCCATCGCGAATGCTCTCAATATCGTAAACAATGCGATGATTAGGATCGCCCGGTCGTAAAAAGTAAGAGTGGAAAGAGTGAACTTGACGCTTTTCACTCACGGTTTCTTTAGCGGCAGACAAAGCCTGCCCCATTACTTGGCCGCCAAATACTGCACCAAAGCCTAAATCTTGGCTATGCCCGCGAAACAAGCCTTCTTCAATGCGCTCTAAGCTTAATAGCTCGAGCAAATCTTTTAACACTTTACTCATAGTTTTCGTATTTTGTTCTAGCAATCTTTGCAATATGCGTGAGTTCGCAGCAAAGATCAACTCGATAGCTAGGCGATATTTATTTGACTAACTAGGGTCTGTTGATCTTTGGTGTTGAAATTTTGTTCGAGATAAGCGGGCTTTAATCGCGGCGAGCACTTAGAAGCCTAGTGAGCTAAGTAAGAAGTGCTTAACAAAGAGTAAAGTTCGCTTATCCGAACCCTTCGGGCAGCATTTCTTAGCCATTTATTCAGCGTTAGCGAGTGATTATTAAGCCCACTTAACTGCACACTCACTGCCTTGCCTAAATGGCTAATTAATTGCTGCAAAAACCATCAGCAAAGATCTACAGACCCTAGTCACTAATCCGCAACGGTACTTGAGCTAGCTGAGCCAACTGGGTGGCTGATTGTACTAGCTGCTCAATGGCTTGCTCGATATCATTAACTTGTTGATGCTTACCAGTATTACGAGCCTCAACTAGCGCTTGGCTTAACTGCTCAGCCAGCAGGTCATAAGAAGCTTGAAAAGCCTCTGGGCAATCTTGAATCACTTGGCCAATCGCGGCTGTGTCGTGATACAAAAACTCTATGCCAGCAAAATCGTTGCTAGACCAACGCATCTGCGAATGCTGCATAATAGTAAAGTACAGCTCAAACCAGCTGTTATAACCCGCCCCCAGCTGATAATAATCGTCATCAAAGTGATGATAGAGAACATTAAAACTAGTTAGCTGATTCTGCGGCTGGGTGAATTGCCAATCCATAAAGTTATACGCTGGCTGCAAAGGCCCATTTGCAAGGCGCATTAAGCTATCCAGCTCGCCATGAATACAACGAAACATTAGACTAACTTCGCCAGAAATATCAACTAACTCCGCGTAACTCAATTGCTGCTCAGCACTTTGTTGGTAGTGCCAAGCATTGCTGGGTTCAGCGTTTGTAGCAGCGCTTATTAAACCACTCACTATGCCCATTATCAGGCTGGCTTTCATGCTTTCACCATTTCTTTTACAAACAAAAACAGCGCCATAAAGGGCGCTGTTTTACGTCGTTTAGCCAATCAGCTTAGATGCTCATTAATAAAGTACGCAGTTGAGCAAAATCAGCTGGCATTTCTTTAGATAACAAGTCTAAGTCTGCTCGGTCAGCTAGCGGTTTTGGTAGGTCAATTTCACGTTCTAGAATCTCTTCTACGCTTTCTTTAAACTTAGCTGGGTGAGCGGTACACAGGAATAAACCTTGTTCGCCATCGGCTAGTTGCTCTGTAAGTTGCTGGTAAGCAATCGCGCCATGCGGCTCACACACGTAACCTAAGTCATCTAAAGCTTTAACCGCTTCAGCAGTTTGCTCATCAGTCATGGCCCCTTTGCCTAAGTCACTTAGTGGCCAGCCTTTGGTTTTAAACAGCTCTTCAACACGTGGCCAGTTGTTTGGTTGGCTCACGTCCATCGCATTAGATAAGGTAGCTTGTGTTGGTTTAGGCTCCCAGTTACCTGACGCTAAGTAACGTGGCACCGTATCGTTTACGTTTGTGGCAGCAATAAAACGCTTAATCGGTAAGCCCATAGCTTTAGCAATTAAACCGGCGGTTAAGTTACCAAAGTTGCCTGAAGGCACTGCAACCACTAGTTGCTCACGTTGCGCTTTAGGTAACTGTGCAGCAGCTTCAAAGTAGTAACAAACCTGCGCCACCAAACGGCTAATATTGATGGAATTTGCCGAGTTTAAGCCAATAGCTTGTTTGAGCTCTTGGTCGTCAAAGGCTTGTTTAACCATGCTTTGACAAGCATCGAAGTCAGACTCTACCGCTACCGTAGTAATGTTGCCACCAAGGGTACAAAACAGCTTTTCTTGCAGTGGGCTAATCTTACCCTTCGGGTAGAGTACCACTACGTTAATGTTTTCCATGCCATAAAAAGCATGTGCCACAGCTGCGCCAGTATCACCCGAAGTAGCAGTTAAGATAGTGGTTTTATTACCATTAGAGAACTTGGCTAAACACTGGGCCATAAAGCGGCCGCCAAAATCTTTAAAGGCTAAGGTTGGGCCATGAAATAGCTCTAGCGCACTGATTTGCTCAGTCACCTTATTTAAAGGTGCAGTAAAAGTGAAAGCCTTGCTTACCATGTCAAATAGCTCAGCTTCAGACAACTCGTTGTCTAATAAAGCCGCGAGCAACTTTGCGCAACGGGCGTGAAAATCTAGTTCCAGCACCGCATCAATATCATCAAATGCAGGAATGCTATCGGGAAAGAATAAACCTTGCTGTTTACCCAAGCCTTGTTTTACTGCCTGAGTAAAGCTCACCTGCTCTTCGTTGTGTTTTAAGTTATATAAGTTCATAGCGACGTTCCTGTTACTCGTGTGCCTTGCTCATCAATTTTACAAACATGGCAAAATCCATCTTCGTTTTGAATAAAGTGTTGTTCTAACCAAGCTTTGGTTCGCTCAGCCTGTTCTAATACTGGGGTAACAATATAAACCGTTGGCCCAGAGCCTGAAATACCACTGGCTAATGCACCACTTTGCGCTGCATAGCTGCGTACTTCATCAAATCCTGGAATTAATTTCGCACGGTAAGGTTCAGCCACAATATTATCCTTTAATAAGGCTGCGGCTAACTCTGGCTGCTTACTATAACTGGCATGAACAAAACCTGCCAAATTACGGCCGAATTCTAAGGTGTCTTGGCGGCGATACTGCGCCGGCAAAATAGAGCGTGCTTGAGCGGTTGAAATATTAATGCCTGGGTAGGCAACAATCCAATACCAATCTTCAAAATGGGGAATAGCTTGGCTAGTCACCCCGGCTTCTTGCAACATTAGCTGCATGCCACCTAAATAACATGGCGCTACGTTATCGTAGTGCACGCTGCCGCTAATTTGGCCTTCTAACTCGCCCATCATAATTAGCATTTGCTCTTTATTAAATGGCGAATCAAGGTAGGCATTTAAACCCTCTAACGCAGCCACTACCGAACACGCACTAGACCCCAAACCACTGCCAATAGGCAGGTTCTTTTCTAGGGTCATCTTAACGCAGCCAAGTACCTTGCTATGATGCTCTGCATACTGCTTAACAAAGTAGTGGTAGCAATCATAAAGAATGTTCTGTTTAGGATCGGCTGGCAGTTTATGTGCGTAAGGGCCAACATTTTCGATGATCACATCATCGCCGCTGGCAGCTTCAACCAATACTCGGTCACCTAATAGCTGCCCATCAATTGGCGACAGCGCTGCACCTAAGCTGTCGAAACCTACACTTACATTGGCTGTAGAGGCTGGAGCATAAACAACAACACCCATATTACACCTCTTGGTTCCAGTTAAGCGTTCTTAATACGTCGGCAAATACGCCCGCTGCTGTTACTGCAGTACCCGCACCATAACCACGCAATACTAATGGAATTGGCTGGTAGTAACGGCTGTAGAAGGCTAATGCATTCTCACCGTCTTTCACGCGGTGTAATGGGTCATCTGCCGCAACGGCACTTAACGACACTTTGCAAACACCTTTATCGATGCTGCCTAAGTAACGCAGCACTTTGCCTTCGGCGGCCGCTTCATCCATAAGCTTAGCGAAATAAGCGTCGGCTTCAGGCAAGCGTTGCATAAAGGCTTCGGTATCTCCGCTTGAATCAAAATTTGGTGGCAAGGCCATATCAATTTGAATATCTTCAATGCTTAGTGGCATGCCTGCTTCACGCGCGAGTATTAGCAGCTTGCGCGCTACGTCCATACCCGATAAATCATCACGCGGGTCAGGTTCGGTAAAGCCATTCTCACGGGCGATTGTAGTGGCCTCAGAAAAGCTCATGCCTTCGTCTAACTTGCCAAAGATAAATGACAGAGAACCAGACAAAATACCGTTAAAGCGCTCTAATTTATCGCCCGCTTTTAGCAGGTTCTGTAGGTTTTCAATCACTGGCAAACCAGCACCTACGTTAGTGTCGTATAAGAACTTACGGCGCATTGCCATGGCCGTTTTACGTAGCTGCTGGTAGTACTCCATGCTCGAAGTGTTGGCTTTTTTGTTGGCCGTAACCACATGGAAGCCATTCGCTAAAAATTCTGCATATTTACCGGCAATATCATCGTTGCTGGTACAGTCTACGATCACAGGATTAATTAAGTGGCTTTGGTCTACCAATTTAGTGACATTGTCTAAAGTAAAGCCACCATTTTCTTCGGTTGCAGCCAGTTGCTCTTGCCAGTGCTCAAGATCCAAACCTTTTGAATCTAATAGCAACTTACGGCTGTTAGCTACGCCACATACACGAATACCGATTTGCTGTTCTTTTAAATGACTCTGCTGGGCATGAATCTGCTCTAACAAAGCGCCGCCAACACCACCTACGCCTATTAGGAATAAGTCGATAAAGTGCATGCTATTGAAGAAGTTCTGATGACAAGCGCGAATTGCTTCAGCTGCTTTGTCTTGCGACACAACCGCAGAAATTGAACGCTCAGACGAACCTTGAGCAATAGCAACAATGTTAATCGCCACTTCTGCCAGAGAGGTAAAGAAGCGGGCGGCAACGCCTTTACTGCGGCGCATGCTATCGCCCACCAAAGAAATAATCGCCAACTTATCAATGGCTTCAATGGGCTCTAATAGCTGGTTAGCTAACTCGAGTTCAAACTCTTCGTTTAGCGCAGCCAAGGCACGCGATGCATCAATACTGTGAATACAAAAACTTACGCTGTATTCGCAGCTAGATTGCGTAATAAGGGCAACCGATACCTTACTGCGCGAAATGCTCTCAAAGATCCGCCCGGCCATGCCAACCATGCCTTTCATGCCAGGGCCTGAAACCGTCAGCATGGTTAATTCAGACAAGCTTGATAATGCTTTAACTGGCAAGTCATCTTGTGCAGGGCTTTGCGCGCCAATTAAAGTGCCTTCACCTTGTGGGTTAAAGGTGTTCTTAATAAGGCAAGGAATATGGTATTGAGCAATTGGGGCAATGGTTTTGGGATGAAGTACTTTAGCACCAAAGTAGCTAAGCTCCATCGCTTCTGGATAACTTAAGCTGCGCAGCAAGCGAGCGTCTTCAACAATGCGAGGGTCACAGTTGTAAACACCATCTACATCGGTCCAAATCTCGCAACATTCCGCATCTAAACAAGCTGCCAAAACTGCTGCGCTGTAATCAGAACCGTTACGACCAAGTACTACAGTTTCACCTTGCTCGTTACCCGCAGTAAAACCAGGCATTAAGTAGATGAGATCCTCTTGAATCATAGCTTTGTTCAAACGCTGTTTAGAGGCTTGAATATCAACAACCGCCTCTAGGTAACCACCGGAAGTAGCCACTAATTTTTGCTGAGGAATGATGATTTCGGCGCTATGACCACGAACCGACAATAAGTGGTTCATAGTATGAATGCTAAGCTTTTCGCCAGTAGACAGTACTTTGGCTCGAATGTTGTCTGGGCACTGCTGTAATAGTGCTACGCCTTTCAATAATTGGCGAAGCTCGCCCAACTCTTGGTGAACCATTAACTGCATTTGCTCTATGGCAAAGCCAGCGTACTTCTCTTTTAGTTTTGACAATAGCTCTTGGAAGGTAGCGTCAATGCGGGTCAAATAGCTTTCGCCATCGTTACCGTGACTAACTTTATCTACTACAGCAACCAAATCATTGGTTACCCCAGCAGGGGCAGACAATACTACTGCCATTTGAGATTGATGCTGATTGCTTAACACAATGTCTGCTGCACGATTAAAGCGCTCAGCGTTAGCTAAGGATGATCCACCAAATTTTAAGACTCGCATTATTCCTCCCAAAAAAAAACCCGTATCGTGGTTGATACGGGCTTTCTTAGATGTAGTAAGTTGCTACAACCAGCCCGACCCGCATGTGGTTGTGCGGGTAATAGTTCCGGTGGTTGTGTAGGCAAAACGTACTAGCATCTTAATAAAAAAACTAAATCCAATTTATGGCCATACCTTAACCAGCTGAGGTGGATAGTCAAGCTTTATTTATCTAAGCCAAATGCATAAAAGTGCGCTTTTAGCCTTGTTTATGCTTTAAAGGACCATTTATTTAATAATTGGCTTGCTAAACCAAGTTGCTTAGAGAGAGCAATAATGCCTTCAAGCCAAAGGATTTTTAATGCTAATTAAAACCATTAAGGCACTCTCCATAAAACAAGCTAAGCAGCTTTTATTAAGCCCTTAAGCCGTTCGAGCTAAGCACCAGATAGAACGCTAAGAAGCAAACACTCATCCCCCAACACAACTTAGCAACAAAAATTTGAACAGGTGTTTAAATCCTGCCATAGTGAATAAAAAAACAACAATAAGAAACAGCCTATGACGCAATTAATGGAAAACCAAGCCGCCCACGCTATGCTGCAGCGCTTCAATAGCTTTTATCAATGCTTTTTAGAAGTGACTCGCGGTGCTCAAAAACGCTTTGAAGAAGCCGACTGGATGTCGGTGCAACTTGCTTCACGCGAACGTATTCGCCTCTATGACCACCACGTCACCGAAGCACGAGCGGCGATTAAACAGCTCACCGGCCACCTACAACGTAGCGATGCCTTTTGCGCGGCAGTAAAGGCGCATTACTCAGAGTTGCTCAAACAGCATGATAATTTTGAAGTTGCCGAGTCGTTTTTCAATTCTGTTTATCAACGTTTATTCCATCATCGCTATATAGAAGAAAGCCAACTCTTCATTCGCCCCAGCCGATGCAGTAAGTTATTTGATTACCAGCTGCTTACCCATACTTATCAAAACACCAGCTTAGATACCCTGTTAAAGCAGCTATTCGAAGACTATCGCTTTAATATTGAATACGAAGATTTAGCTCGCGACATAGGGTTTATTAAGCAGCGCTTGACGGAACTTCCGCAGCTGGCTCAGCAACAGTTGCACAAAATAACTATGTTGCAACCGGTGTTTTACCGAAACAAAGCCGCTTACCTTATTGGCCAATACACAAGTGAAGACCTTAGTTTTCCAATAGTGTTTCCCTTGCTTAATCAGCAAGGCAAAGTGGCAGTAGATAGTGTGCTTATTGATAGCGACGAAGTGAGTATTATTTTTGGCTTTGCGCGCTCTTATTTCATGGTAGACGCCCCAGCCCCGCGTCGGATAGTTAACTTTCTTAAGCAACTGCTGCCCAATAAAACTGACTACGAGCTATTTACCGCCATTGGCTGTCAAAAACATGGTAAAACCGAATTGTATCGCCACTACCTCAACCACTTACACAATTCTAGTGATCAGTTTGAACTGGCACCTGGCATCAAAGGCATGGTGATGAGTGTATTTACCCTGCCTTCTTACGATGTGGTATTTAAAATCATTAAAGATGAATTTACCCCACCAAAAGACGTAAGCCACGCCATTGTGAAAGAGAAATATCGACTGGTAAAACAGCACGACAGAGTGGGTCGTATGGCCGATACCCAAGAATTTTCTAACGTGGAGTTTCCCTTAGCGCGCTTCAGCCAAAGCTTATTGGATGAGCTTCAAGCGGTTGCGCCTTCGGTACTACATATCGAAGGGGATTCAATCACCATCAAGCACCTGTACACAGAACGAAAAATGATCCCGCTTAATATGTATTTGGATCAAGCTGATGAAGCACAAACTCGACAAGTTATTGAT
Organism: Agarivorans aestuarii; assembly: GCF_019670125.1. Lineage (NCBI taxonomy): Bacteria > Pseudomonadati > Pseudomonadota > Gammaproteobacteria > Alteromonadales > Alteromonadaceae > Agarivorans > Agarivorans aestuarii. The sequence continues at coordinate 868,568 of NZ_AP023033.1, read as the reverse complement.
GAGTACGGCAACGCCATTAAACAGCTGGCTGCTGCCAATATTTTCCCCGGAGATATGTTATTTAAGAACTTTGGGGTCACCCGTCATGGTCGTGTCGTATTTTACGACTATGATGAAATCTCTTACATGACGGAATGTAATTTTAGAGAGTTTCCAAAATCTCAATATCCTGAAGATCAATGGGCGGTACAACCCTGTTACTCAGTGGGACCGAACGATATTTTCCCTGAGGAATTTGCCACCTTTTTATTAGGAAAACCCATTGTAAAACAGGTTTTTAAAGAGTTACATGCGGAGCTTTTTCAAGCCAGTTTTTGGCAGGAACTGCAGCAAAACATTAAGAATGGCCAGTTTGAAGACGTATATCCATACCGAAGACGCCGCCGTTTTATTAACCGCTAGACGATTGTGCTAGAAAAATTGGCTTTAAAATCATTTATTAGGCTTTCTACAAATTTTTGAAGATCTGCAATGATCTTAAAGCGATGATCAACCATACTACTGTTACTAAGAAAAATAATAACAAGGAGACGGCAGTGGCTAAGTTACTATTCCAGCATTCGATTGCTGCTGTGCTTGTTATTGTCAGCAGTTCTTTAGCGGCTGCTGAAGTAGAAAGTGAAATGAGCTTAAGCTACGGCGATGGAGAACATGTTCAAGTTTCTTCACGTAGCCAAGTTAAAAATTGGTACATCACTGGTTACAACAACAGCCAGTTTGTAAGCACTGGTGAATCCAACGATGTTGATTCGTGGTTTTTCAACGGGGGTTATCAACACAAGCTTCGCAACGAATTGTCATTATTCGTAGAAGCTGGGGTTAACAACCAATACGACGACATCGCTACACGCAAAGGCTTTAACCTTTCAACCGGGCTTAACTACCAACCCTTAAAAAGCTTATCTATTCAAAGTAAATTAGTGCAAGTTCACCAGCCCAAGTACGACAATACTGAGCACAGTTTAGAACTATCTAGCACCTACCACTTACTGAAGAACATTGATGTTAAAGCTGTTTATCAAGTTGAGGCCCAACAAGATAAAGAGACGCAACAGCAAGTACAGTTTGGTTTGGGTTACCGCTTTTAAGCAAAGCCTTCTGGCAGCAGCAAGGCTTGCTCACTCACTAAAATCCCATTTTCATCAGCGTATAAATACATTCCTGGCTGGATTGTTTGCCCAGCAACACTAAGCTCAAGCCCAGTTTCTCCTGCACCTTTTCGCTCTGTTTTCATCGGGCAAGCCGCCAAGGCTCTAACACCAAGCTCCATGGTATTAATGGCTGAAACATCTCTAATCGCACCATAAATCACCACACCTGACCAACCTTGTAAATAAGCAGAATCTGCAATGATATCGCCCATTAAGGCTCTTTGGGTACTTCCTCCACCATCAACAACCAATACCCTTCCCTCTCCTGGGCTAGCCAATAGTTCTTTTACTCGGCTGTTATCTTGCCAACACTTAACGGTTTCCACTTGGCCGTAAAACAGCTTTTTGGCTCCATACACTTGGAAAACTGGTTCGAGCAATTTAACTCGCGCTGGATATAGGTCGCACAGTTCCGGTAGTAGATCTTGCATAGTGATAGTCCTCTATCATCTTGTTGTAAGCCCAAGGGTTGTTAAACCAGCGGGGCGATATTTCTCCGAGGCTAGAATGGGCGCTCCCTATACGCTTAGTGTCATAAAGGTAGCACTCGTTATCTAACCAATAAAAGGCCTTTTGTCTGAAAGCCTTTGCAATATGTTGAGCATCATTTAACGAGCAGTCAACAATTGCACTATATTCGTAATGATTTAGATCCCTTGAACCCGCAAATACCCAAAAGTGACGAAACTGATGACGCTGCAAAAATGAAATAAAATGACAGTCTAGCCAGTGATTAAATCGTCGAGTTCGCGTCACACCATCAGGATTACTGGCGGTGATAACAGCAAGTTCTTGATATTTATAGTCGGTATTTGCCAAAAAAATGGTGTTTTGATACAAATTAAACATGTAGTTTATTTTCAGTATTGATTAGTAAAATTCGCTTTATTCGCAATTTTCGATTGATTTGAATCAAAAGCACCGCAGAAAACGTAAGCTTTTTTCAGACTCAAGTTGTTATATCACTGTTAAGCCCATAGAATATGTTTATTGCTTGTAACGAACAATGCATATGGAAGGTCTCGTACGCTGATTTATCACGCGTTTTAGACAAACTATTTGTCTATTTTTTTGCCATTCAACGAGTTTTAACACAAACTCAACATGGAAGAATAAGTAGCCATTGCCTCACCTTTCTATATAGCGCTACCTGTTCACAAGCCAACTTTATTCTAAACAGCATTGGGGAAGACCATGACACCAAATATTTTAATTGTCGAGGACGAACTGGTCACTCGTAATACGCTAAAAAGCACTTTTGAAGCTGAAGGTTACAATGTGTTTGAAGCGATTGACGGCAATGAAATGAACAGCGTATTAGAAGCGCATTCTGTTCACTTAATTATCATGGATATTAACCTTCCTGGTAAGAATGGTCTGTTACTTGCGCGTGAATTACGCGACCGTGAGCAAATTGCGTTAATGTTCTTAACTGGACGTGACAACGAAGTGGATAAGATCCTTGGCTTGGAAATTGGTGCCGATGACTACATCACCAAACCATTTAATCCTCGTGAACTCACCATTCGTGCTCGCAACCTGCTTAACCGAACTGTAAATGGTCAAGTAGCTAGCGAAGAAAAAGGCACGGTTGAAGAATATCGCTTCAACGGTTGGACCTTAGACATTAATAGTCGCTCATTGGTAAGTCCAAACCAAGAGACTTACAAACTACCACGTAGTGAGTTTCGCGCCATGTTGCACTTTGTTGAGAACCCAGGACAAATTCAAACCCGCGCTGACTTATTAAAGAAAATGACTGGCCGCGAGCTTAAGCCACACGATCGTACAGTTGATGTGACTATTCGTCGCATCAGAAAACACTTTGAATCGATCCCTGAAACACCAGAAATTATCGCCACCATCCACGGTGAAGGTTATCGTTTCTGTGGTGAAATTGAATAAGCGATAAATTCGCATCAAAACCTCGCAGTTTGGCGAGGTTTTTTTATACTTGCTAGATGCTCAAATAATGAGCAAAACAGCAAGCTTTTACAAAATTGAACAATTAACAAGCCACATTTGTGAATTATAAATCGACATTATTTTGATCGACATTCGGATTTGTAGTTATTTTTCTACATATCCTTTTGTGATCAATCTTGTATAATGTGCGCAGATTTTTTACTAGCATCCTTAACGGAGAGTCACTTCAATGAAGAAAACCAAAATAGTTTGTACCATTGGTCCAAAAACTGAATCGGTAGAAATGCTAACTAAGTTAGTTGAGTCAGGCATGAACGTAATGCGTCTTAACTTTTCTCACGGCGACTTTGCTGAGCACGGCACTCGCATCGACAACCTACGTGAAGTTGTTAAGAACACTGGCAAATCTGCTGCTGTTTTGTTGGATACCAAAGGTCCAGAAATCCGCACTATTAAACTAGCTGGCGGCGAAGACGTTAGCCTAGTAGCTGGTCAAGAGTTCACTTTCACCACAGACCAAACAGTAATCGGCGATGCAACTCGCGTAGCGGTAACTTACTCTGGTTTTGCTGCTGACTTGAAAGTAGGCAACATCATCCTAGTAGATGACGGCCTAATCGAAATGGAAGTTATCGCAGTATCTGATGACGAAGTTAAGTGTACTGTTCTTAACAACGGTGACTTAGGCGAAAACAAAGGTGTTAACCTTCCTGGTGTTATCGTTCAGCTTCCTGCTCTTTCTGCTAAAGATAAAGGCGACTTAATCTTTGGTTGTGAGCAAGGTGTTGATTTCATCGCTGCATCTTTCATTCGTAAGAAAGAAGACGTATTAGAAATTCGTCAACTTCTTAAAGAGAATGGCGGCGAGAAGATCCAAATCATCTCTAAAATCGAAAACCAAGAAGGTGTAGATAACTTCGACGAAATTCTAGAAGTATCTGACGGCATCATGGTTGCTCGTGGTGACTTAGGTGTTGAAATCCCAGTTGAAGAAGTAATCTTCGCTCAGAAGATGATGATTGAGAAGTGTAACCGTGCACGTAAATTGGTTATCACTGCAACTCAAATGCTTGATTCAATGATCAAAAACCCACGTCCAACTCGTGCAGAAGCAGGCGACGTTGCTAACGCAATCCTAGACGGTACCGATGCAGTAATGCTTTCTGGTGAGTCTGCTAAAGGTAAATACCCAGTAGAAGCTGTATCTATCATGGCAACTATCTGTGGTCGTACTGACGCAGTAATGCCTTCTAACTTAGATCCAGCACGTGACAGCGGTAAACTACGCATCACTGAAGCGGTATGTAAAGGCGCTGTAGAAACTTCAGAGAAGCTAAGTGCTCCTCTTATTGTTGTTGCTACTGAAGGTGGTAAGTCTGCGAAATCTGTTCGTAAATACTTCCCACAAGCTAACATCTTAGCAATTACTACTAATACTAAGACTGCTGCTCAACTTTGCTTAACTAAAGGTGTTATTCCTCACGTTGTTGCAAGCATTGAAAGCACTGACTCTTTCTACGCGCTTGGTAAAGACTTAGCGATGGAATCAGGTCTTGCTAACAAAGGCGACATCGTTGTTATGGTATCTGGTGCTCTAGTACCTTCTGGTACTACTAACACTTCTTCTGTACACGTACTGTAAACTACGTTTATCGAAGCTAAAAAGGCGCCTTAGGCGCCTTTTTTTATGCCCAAATTCTTAGCTCTGATCTACTGGCTTGTAATCAGACAAATGCGCCATATCATTTAATATCGAATCAATTTGCTCTAAGGCTAGAGCATCCATGTTAATAGCCCTTGGGTAAATAGGCTGATGACGGTCATCCAACCAGTGGCTTACCCAATAATTGGTTGAAAGCAAAAACTCACGAGCGTATTGCTCATTTACCGCCAAACACCCGCGCAAGCACACATCTAAATAAGACTGCAGAATGGGGCTATTGCTCTGCGGATGCCAATACTCTTTAGCCACATATGTATAAATTCTAACTGCAGGTTGTGGCAGAGCATCTAACAAATCAAGCTGTGATTCATCGAGCAATACTCGGTCGTAATCTTCTTCGCGTTTATCTAGCTCAGGCAAGAAGCTTTCATCAAAGGGAATCAATACCCCATTCACACTGGCCTTGTTATCTGGGGTAATAACCACGGCCGAGCGATCTTCTGCACTTTTTAAACCACTCCAATAACGCTGATAACCATGTAAGCGCGCAGCGTAAGCATGTTCACCAGGAAAGGTACGTTGTCTGCAATCTGCATCAATTAAACTGCCATAACCAAAAATGTAAATCATCAATCACTCCTAGAAATCTGACGCGATAAAAATACTTGTCACTAAAATATACCTAGCTGTGGGCTATTGCTCGACACATGATAATGAAACTGCTCCGCCTTATAGTCACAATGCTGACCACTGAGCCAGCTCAAGCCTTGTTTAAGCTCAAACAACAAGGGCATGCGGTGATGATATTGCTGTAAATCATTGGCTGCAGTTTGAGTAAGTACCACTAAGTGTTGCTGAGCTTCATTAGTTTGCAGGTATAAACCTCCCAGCAACAACAGATTTTGATGCTCAAGGCTGAATTCAAAACGCTCTTGATTACGCCATTCGTGCCAAGCCTTTACCGGCAGTAAACAACGCTGCGTTTTCCAAGCGTTCTTAAACATTGGTTTATCCGCGGCGGTTTCTGCTCGAGCATTGATAATAAGCTGGGAATGCTGAGAGTGTTTTACACCCCAAATAAATGGCTTACAACGTAGGCTTTCCTGCTCGATAATCAAAGCGGGAAGTGACTCACTGGGGCGATATTGTCTGGTTTCGCCAAAATCTAGAAATAACGAATCTACACCTATGGCTTGTCGTATTTCATATTCACCACCAATCATTACGCTACCGCACACGTTTTTGTTATCCCACCTTGATTATCTGCTGGCTGTTGCTAGCTAATAGTAAGTACAAACAGTAACATAATCTGCAGTAAACGCTTTCAAACTAATCGTATTTAAGAGGTAACATGGATACAACTACCCGCACCATGAACGTTCGTAAACGTATTGCATTAGTAGCCCACGACCATAAGAAAACGGCACTAATTAACTGGGCGAAACACCATCGCGAAGATTTAGTTAAACATCAACTATTTGGTACCGGCACTACCGGAACACTATTATCAAAGCAGGGTTTTGAAGTAGAAGCCTTATTAAGCGGTCCAATGGGTGGCGACCAACAGTTAGGAGCAATGATTGCGGAAGGTAAAATAGACTTAATGATCTTCTTCTGGGATCCACTTGATGCGGTTCCGCATGACCCTGATGTAAAAGCACTACTGCGCTTGGCGGCGGTATGGAATATACCTATGGCCACCAACCAAGCGACGGCTGAATTTATCTTAGCCAGCCGCCACTTTAATCAGGAGTTCTCGGTAGATGTACCCGATTACGCGGGTTATCTAAAACAGCGAACTAGTTAAGCTACGCTGCTGTTTGACTTTCAGTTTCACCAGCACGGATCCGAAATAGTTTCCCAGAGTGAGTACGATTTGCTTTGTAATCTGGCTGTAAAAAGCGAGGACGAATTGATTTCAAATGTTCAATTTGCTCCTCGTTTAACTTACCAACCGGTAAACCCAAGGCTTTGTAACTGAGTAATGGCCGAGCCGCTAAATTGATCATCATATCCACATTGCTTCGTTGCTCATGAACATGTTGCTCATTCATTGGCTTTAACACACCATTTTCCATTAAGTTAGCTACGGCAGGTTCTTTTAAAGGCAGGCTTAATACGCTGCGGCGAGTAATAATAAACTCGCGTAAAATAGCGCGCTCAGAATGATCCAAACACGAGATCATCGAAGCGAGTCGTTGCAATTCTCGACGATGATGAACTGCGCCCGTGATACTGGTCAACAACAACAACAAGCCACGGCTAAGAAAATAAGCCAAACCCGCGACACAACTAATGGTCAATACCATACTCAGTTGGGCGTTTAAGCCTGCTTCTGGTAACCACTGCTTGGGAATAAGCAGTAGCATTCCACTGGCGGTAAGCACCCACGCCATAAAAATGTCTAATATGCCCCAGCGGGCGATTAAACGTCCTAAAAATTCCATTGTTTTGCACTCCTGACAAAAAGCTGACTCTTCGCAGGTAGTGATAGCAAGGGCTGTGCCAGATAATAATAAGGCCGCATAAAGCGGCCTTAACTAAATGAAGGAAGTAACAATACTAGGCTTGTTGATGCTCTGGAACTAGCTCCATTGCTGCTTGCATCACCTCAATGCCAGCGCCGTTCTTATGGGCATTCTCACTTAAGTGCCTACGCCAAGCACGGGCTCCCACGCAACCTTGAAACAAGCCCAGCATGTGGCGGCTAATATGTTGTAAACGGCCGCCTTGAGCTAAATGGTTTTCAATGTATGGCAGCATTAGCTCAGCCACTTGATGGCGGCTTAAGGTTTGCTGCGGATCGTCAAAGATCCGTTGATCCACCTCTGCCAGTAAGTAAGGGTTTTGATAAACCTCGCGACCTAACATAACGCCATCAAGATGCTTTAGGTGCTCCTGCACTTGTTCCAAGCTAGCAATTCCGCCATTTACGCTAATGGTGAGCTGCGGATAATCGGCTTTCACTTGATAAGCCCTTGGGTAGTCTAGCGGAGGAATATCGCGATTCTGCTTTGGGCTAAGACCAGACAACCAAGCTTTACGCGCATGAATAATAAAGGTTTCGCAGCCAGCTTCAGCAACAGGATCGATAAAGTCCTTTAGAAACTGATAGCTATCTTGCTCATCGATACCAATCCGCGTTTTAACCGTCACGGGGATCTTAACTTGTTGCTGCATTTTGCTAATACATTCAGCCACCAGCTCTGGCTCTGCCATCAAACAAGCGCCAAAACGACCATTTTGAACTCTATCAGATGGACAGCCTACATTTAGGTTTACTTCGTCATAACCCAAATCTTCAGCGCGTTTGGCGCATTCAGCTAATTCCAGCGGATTAGAGCCCCCTAATTGCAAAGCAAGTGGGTGCTCTTGCTCAGAGAAGCCTAAATAGTCGCCTTTGCCATGTAAGATAGCGCCTGTAGTCACCATTTCTGTATAAAGCAGAATGTTCTTGCTCATCAAACGGTGAAAGTAACGACAGTGTCGGTCAGTCCAATCGAGCATGGGGGCAACGGAAAAACGAGAAGATGGGTATTTCATTGGTAAACCTAGTATTATCAATGCCTTACCCATACCGACATTTCGGCTTATTTGTGGGTATTCTGGCTGATTTTGTCAAATTTCGACATTCATTTGCCCCCTAAGGGGCAAAATTAGGGGGCAAATCCCCCCTAAAAAATGGGCGATAGATTATACAAGGAAAGATCTCTCACACCAACCTTCGGAGAACATTCCGTAAACAACAAATTAATTTCAACTTTTTACTATTGGTTGGATTGTTTGTGTCGAATGTTCTTACCTCATAGCATGAGTTTACGCTCATGCGTTATTTTGGTAGAGCTGGAGGTACAGCAGTAATGGCATCAATTGAAATCACGCAAGTTAAGAACAAGAAAGGTATTCGCTTTAAGGCACGTGTAAAAAACACGAAAAAAGGTGTTGTAGAAAAGAGTGAAGGTCGTACTTTTGATACTCGAGCACAGGCCGCTAGTTGGGCGAAGAAAAAGAAGGCTGAATTTGAATACCTGCAAGACAACCCGCAAAGTATCGAACAAGAGCAACAAAAACTTGAACATGCCACCATCTCGACTCTTATCTATGAGTACCTCAACGATCCCATCAACCTAAGAAAATATGAAGGTAGTGACAAATACTACGTTCTACAGCGCCTAGCTATTTCTGACTTAGGAACGATTTCTGCACATAAGATCACTGCTAAGGATCTTGAGCAACACTGCAAGCAAAGAATCAATTCCCCTACGTCACCCAGCCCAGCAACGGTAATGACAGATGTTATTTACTTAAAAACAGTAATGGATGTTGCTGAAGATGAATTTGGCATTAAGGCTAATACTGACTACCATGACAAAGCGTATAAGAAGCTAGTAGACAAAGGGTTAATCGGTAGAAGTAAAGGGCGTACCCGTCGACCTACTAGCATTGAGCTTGATCGAATTATGGGTGAGCTTAAGAAAAGAGAGGTGCGTCGTGCTGCACACATCCCCTACAGTTCAATTGTCCCATTCTCTATCCTTTCTTGCTTACGCATTGGTGAGTTGTGTGATGTTAAGCTTTCAGACTACGATGCTGATAAAAAGACACTGGTGGTGCGAGATAGAAAACACCCAACGAAGAAAATCGGCAATGATATGGCACTCCCACTTTGTGATGAGATGGTAAAGATTATCGAATCTCAACCTAAAAGCGATGATGGCAGAATCTTCCCTTACAACTCTAGATCTGTAACGGCTGGGTGGCAGCGAGTAAGAAACAAGTTAGGGATAACAGACCTAAGCTACCGGGACCTCAGAGCCGAGGGAGCATCTCGCCTGCTCGAAAAAGGGTTGGACATGGCTATTGTCGCAAAGATCACCGGACACAAAGACTTCCGAATCCTTCAAGAACACTACAACCGAATCCAAGCCTCAGATATTAGTAAGATGCTAAATGAAATAAGACAATCTTAGCATCCAAATTGAAGCGAGCTATCTAGCTCGCTTTTTTATAATAAAAATTTGCAACGCTCATTCAAAAGATCTAATCAATAGAGACTGCACATTAAGAGTGCGGAAATAAACTAAAATTAGAACTATGAAACAAGGCGCAAATTTAAATAAAAAAGTTACAAATTCAGAACAACAAAACACATTGGAGCAGTACGGAGACTTTATGTTTTCCCGCGGTTCCACAGGCTATGACTACCAAGCACAATGGTTGATCAAGGACTACTTCCCTACGTTATCCTTTGGTGTAATCTACGGAGCAAGTGGCACATTAAAATCCTTTCAAGCAATCGATATTGCGTGTTCTATTGCAACAGATAAATCATGGTGTGATAGAAATGTAGAGCAAGGTGCTGTGGTGTATGTCGCCGCCGAAGGACAAATTGGTATATCCAAGAGAATTAAAGCGTGGGAACTGACGAACGGGCTTAAAGCTGACAAGGTTTTCGTACTGGGTAATCACTTGTTGCTAGCGGAAGAAACAACCCAGGAGCAAATGATAACGGCTATACAACAGCTTGAAGAGCGTGAAAACGTCAAAGTGCAATTAATTATCCTCGATACGCTAGCACGCTGCTTTAGCGGTGATGAAAATTCATCTCGTGATATGGGGGCCTTCATCTCTGGCTGCGATAAAGTAAAAGCGGCTACCAGCACAAGTATCATGTGTGTGCACCATACAGGAAAAGATGCCAGTAAAGGTGCTAGAGGAAGTAGTGTGTTACGAGCTGCTTGTGACTATGAGTTTCACGTCAAACGCAGTGGACAATCAAAGTTACTTACCTTCAGCAACACTAAGCAAAAAGATGGAACTGAAATGCCCTGTATGGAGTTTGAAATGGAAACTGTTGACCTAGGTATTGTTTGCGACAGTCATAGACCCATAACCTCGTTAGCAAGAACAAAAGAAGCTGTAACTAAAACAGTCACAGTGAAGCCTAAGAACGACCCTATTTTAGAAGTACTGAATAGGGACTTCGCAGGTAAAGCCACAAGGGAACAGTTACGCTCAATGCTGTATCCAACGGGTAAGATGACCGATGCTCAGAGAAAAAGCTTTAGTCGTTCGATTAAAACGCTTATTGAAAACAGACTCGTCTCCTTGGAGCAGTCTTCAGGCAAAGCTTCAAACACTGACGTGATAACCGTCGTGCATTAAACCGTGACATGTGACACACCTTATAGGTGTGTCACATGGTCACAGTAAATGCACTATTCAAACCTTCAATCGCTTTTCGCCTGAAATGGCACATTTTAGGTGGGAAGTGATTCCCACTCCATGCACAATGCAAACTGCAAATACCCTATCCCTTATACCCACTCAACATATCAAAGATAACCCGCGCAAACTGCTGAGTTTTTGTAGGGTCAGACAGAAGCTGCATCATCTGTTCTTGATGCGCTTCATTACTTCCAAGAATCGCATCATCAATCGCTTGAGGGAAATCGCCCAGCATTGCCTGTTCACGCGTGTTATTGGCAATTTGACTCATTACCGCTTCGTTCTCTGTGAGCTTGTCTCTAACAGTAAAAGCATAATTGATCATGTCTTTGTCTGTCAGGTTGTCGGTAATGAACACTTCATTCAACTTATCAAGGATATGGGAAAGGAACTCTTCCTTCTTATCCTTGGCCTTAGCGGTACCGATATCGGTACTTGGCTCAAGTTGGTAGTCAGGAGCATCTTCTTTGAGCTGTATATCTTGCTGACGGATCTTAGATAGGCGGTAGTGGCTCATTACCACGTTATCTAAATCTAGCTCATCTTCCTCAATCACTTTGTCACGTAGTAATGGGCGCAAGTGACGAGCGTAAAGGCTAAGCTTCTCTAGCTCTTTATCATCGTAATCTACGAGCTGAGACATAAACTCATAGAAACGGGTAAAGCTGCCGAGATCCTTCTTGAAGATCTCAAGACGGTCTTTCTCTTGCTTACAGTCTTTGAAGCTATTCTCTGCATTGGCAATAAGAACCGCATCATCTGTCTTCTTAGTGCGCTCAAACATTTCTTTAGCTTTAATATAGGCCTCTACCGCTGAGGTATAACTTTTTTGCCAACGCTCTTTGGCTGGGTGACAGATGTTACTGATTGCGGCATTAGATTTGTTCATAGTGAAGAAGGCTTCGCAAAACTGCTCTACTTCAGACCATAAGAAAATGCCACTGGTGCGCAGCTTCTCATACAGATCAAATACCATATTAGGATCGGTGACATCCGCCAATTCTGCGGTTTGGTAATAGGGCTGGAAGGAGCCTAAAATCTCGTCTGGTTCATTGTAAAAGTCTAATACGAATGTGCCTGTTTCTGCCTTGCCTGGATAAGTACGGTTAAGGCGAGAAAGAGTTTGAACACACTCTACGCCACCTAGCTTCTTATCAACGTACATAGCGCATAACTTCGGTTGGTCAAAGCCCGTTTGGAACTTATTCGCCACAAGCATTACCTGATAGTCATCACTATCAAAGGCTTTACGCATATCCCGACCTTTTAAGTCTGGGTTCATGTTCTTTTCTGTGAACTTTTGATCGATAAAAGCAAAGCTATCAGGGTCATTAGCGTTGAATTCGACTTCACCAGAGAAAGCCACCATAGCGCGGATCGCATCATAACCTGTCTTCTTCTCGGCAAGCGCATCAGCCACGTACTTATCAAAAGCGAGTTTGTAACGCACCGCCTCTTTGCGAGAGCTGGTGACAACCATCGCCTTAGCCTGACCACCTAATAAACCCATGACGTTATCTTTGAAGTGCTCAACAACCACTTTGACCTTTTGTGAGATGTTGTGATCATGTAGGCGAACCCATTGATTCAATTTCACCTTGGCTTTTTTGCTGTCGACTTCTTTATCAGCGGCCTCTACCTTCTGCGCTAACTGATACATCACCTTATAGTTGGTGTAGTTCTTTAGCACATCCAGAATAAAGCCCTCTTCAATGGCTTGGCGCATTGAATACACATGATACGCTTCTTGTTTATTCTGTTTTGATGGGGGTAACTCAGGTCTAGGTAATCGTCCGAACAGTTCTAATGTTTTTGGTTTAGGGGTTGCTGTGAAAGCGTAGTAGTTAAGGTTGGCGCTACCTTTACGCGCAGCAATGGTCGCATCCAAAATATCTTCCGAGGACAACTCGACATCATCATCGGCTTCTTCGGTCATCAATACTTCTTTCAACTGACGAGCAGTAGAGCCACTTTGCGAAGAGTGCGCTTCATCGGCGATTACGGCATAGCTGCGTTCTTTCAAGCTGGTACTGTTTTCTATCGCACGTAACACAAACGGGAAGGTTTGAATGGTAACGATGATAATGGGTTGCGAGTTCTCTAACGCTGAAGCCAGCTTCTCTGACTTAGAACCATCACCCTCTTTGTTATTGATGCGCCCTACCACACCATCGGCATGTTCAAACTGGTAGATAGTATCTTGCAGTTGATCATCAAGAACGGTTCGATCGGTAACGACAATGACGGAATGGAATTGCTTGTTACCTTCAGCGTCATAAAGGGTAGAAAGCTGGTGTGCTGTCCATGCAATAGAATTCGACTTACCCGAACCCGCACTATGCTGCACAAGATACTTATTACCCGTGCCTTCTTCGGTGGCGGCGTCAATGAGCTTAGTCACGACATCCCACTGGTGATAACGCGGGAAAATAAGCGTTTCCTTTTTGTATTTTCGCCCTTCCCAATCTTCCTTATCTTCAATTTGAAGGTGTACAAAGCGACCAATGATATTCAGTAGGCTGTCAGGGACTAATACCTCATTCCACAGATAATCCGTAGCATAGCGGCTCTCATCTTCCGGTACATCGTTACCCGCACCGCCCTCTTTCGTCCCTTTATTGAAAGGAAGGAAGAAAGTGTCATCACCTGCCAATTTGGTTGCCATGTACACTTCATACTGACTCACAGCGAAATGTACCAAAGCACCACGTTTAAATGTTAATAGTGGCTCTGGTTTCTTAGTTGCTGGGTCTTTGGGTAGACGAGTGCGCTTGTACTGCTTAATTGCATTCTCTACCGCTTGTTTGAACTCTGATTTCAATTCAAGCGTTGATACTGGCAAGCCGTTGACGAACAGCACCAGATCAATACGCCACGCCTTAGCTTTTTTGCCTGTCGCTTCTAGATGCTCTTTAGTCGCATAAGGGCTATAAACAAGCTCAGGAACGATACGACAGATATTCTGCTCATAACGCGCTAAGGTTTCAGGGTTTAGGTTATGCTCAGGTTTAAACTGACACAGCGAGAAGCGCGCATTACGGATTTTTAAGCCATGACGTAGTACACCCAAAGTACCCAAACTACGTGAGGCTAGGTCTGTGGCATTCACATCAGCTTTTTTAAGCTGCACAACCAGCGCTTCAATGAAGTGGCGGTCAGATTCATTCGGGTAAATCTTGCAGAACTTCTCCCACTCTTTCGGTTGGGTTTCTTTTACGAAAGTCAGCACATCTTGTTCATATAGTGCTGACTCTCGGTTATAGCCTTCTGGCTTACCCTCTACCCAACCATTCGCCACCATCTGACGAATGATGTCATCTTGGAAAATACGCTCTTGCGTTGAGTCGGTACTCATTAGCCAGCCTCCTGCTGTTGAGTTTCTTGATTCACTGGAACTTGCCAGTTGCGCACGTCAATCTTTCCTGTAACAGCGGCTGAGATAAGAGCCGATCGGCGTTCTTGCATCAAAGCAATAGCGCTATCAGCTTTCTTTAATAGTACATCTAACTTTGGTAGCTCATTATTCAGGTAATGAACAATCGACTCTTGTTCCCCTTTGGGAGGAATAGTCACTTTGAACTTCCGTACAATATCGGCATTGAGATTCATTTGGCTAGTTTCATTACCTCCATCACGTATAGCGTGATACCCAGCAATAAAAAATGCTCTTAGGTACTCATTCCACAGAAAGTTATTAGTCGTAATAGCAGCACACGCCTGATTGTACGTTGCTGAGACACCAAGAAGAGCGACCCGGCCACGAGTTACACCTTGTCCATACATAGCCATTAATAACGTTCCCGGAGGAGACAGTTGAACTGATGTTTGCTTTACCGCCAAACTACTAATAGTTTCTTCGGTGCTGTAAATAGTCTCATATTTTACTTCCCCAGTTTTAATCCACGGAATATCGCCTAGCCAATAACTCGAATTGGCTCTGTCTGGAGTTGCTCCAGTATTTAGTAACGCGTAGTAACCAAGACTAGAAACCCCCCAATGCTCCGGCACTTCACCCAACCACTCAACACCAGAGTCTTTCATTGGTGCGTCAGGGTTTAGCCCTTTAGTCACCGCATGGCTGATCACTGCTTGACGCTTTTCTTTTAGTAGCTCGATAAGTTGCTGCTGCTTGTCGATCAAGGTGTCTATTTTGGCGGTTTCGTGATCGAGGAAACTGGCGATTTTAGCGCGCTCTTCTAAAGGAGGTAGCCAAATATTCACTCCACGCAGTATTGCTTGAGTGATGCTAAAGACTTTTACCCCCTTCACTGCATGACGGATCTGTGTTCTCAGCTCTTTCGAATCGAGTAAATACGCATAGAATCGACAACATTCTCTATCAAATGGGCGGGCAATAATTGTATGGTAGCCTGCAAAGACCAACTCATCGGAAACAAGTTGAGTGAAGTTACCTGAACCATCAATATCTTCTGATGTATCAGCAAAAACGATATCGCCATTTTTTAGCAACGCATAAGGTGATGACTGAATGTACTCTTCATCAACACACTTTAGTGGGTGTCTTAACGGATCAACCTCAAAACCATATTTTGAATGCACTTCGCCATAGCTGACGCATGGAACTCCAGTATCTTTAAGGTTTTCCTTAGTTATGGTTAGTCCTTTTCCGAAACTGAATGTGTAACGTAGCTTGCTTGTCATCCAATGTTCAGGAATGGCACCCAACCAGTCGATACAAGCATCTTTATAATCTGGATACGCCTGATACTTACCCATTATGAATGAACCTCTTGCAGTAGCTTCATAATGTCAGCACTCACAGCGTCCAAATCAGAATCAATCGCTTCTAGTTCACGTGGTGGCTGGTAAACATAGAAATGGCGGTTAAACGGGATCTCATAACCCACCACACCAATCTCACTGTCTTTATCATCTCGCTTATCAGCATTGATCCAAGCATCCGCCACGTGCGGGGCGACCTCTTTATTGAAGTAGGTTTCAATCAACTCCGAGGTACTTGCACTTGGGTCAAGGGGGACATTCTCGTTATCACGCAGGTCACCATCTTGCTGGAATTCCACGACCTTACCCACTAAGCCTTTAACATCACCGATGTAATCGAAAGCGCCATATAATGGTTGAAACTCTTCTTTTAGTACCTTCTTAACCACGCGTTCGGCATCTTGATTCTTCCACGTTACCGCATCAAGGAACTGCTTTTTCTCTTTGGCATCCAATTTAATACCAGTGTTTTTAAACGCGCCTTTCAATGTCAGTTCAAACTGATTGAAATCATCAGACTGTTGCGCTTTGCCACCAAGGGATTGACCAATTTCAGCTTGTAGCTGCTGAGCTTTCTCCAGTAATGACTTTTGAAATAGCCATACTTTGCTATCCAAGACATCTTTGATTTGCTTTTCTTTTAGCTCAGGAAAATCCGCTTTGATTAATGCTCGAACCTCAGTTTCAACATGTCCTAACAGACCATAAGCCTCTTCTTTCCACTCTGAGCCAAACTTCTCATAAATCGCAGGCATAACTACGTTAAATGGCTTAGGAGCAAAACGGAGAGTATTGATTCGCTCATCCGTTAATTGTGTAGATAAACGTAATGGACGCTCAATCGTCAGTCGGCGGTATCCAAACTCGTGGGTGCTGAAAATTTTGCTGGCGAAAGTTTTAGACGCTTCTGTTTTTGGTGTCGCTGCCTGACGACCACGGTTCGACTTTTGCTCTGCTGGTTTATCAAGCTCACGCGCATCAACCACTTCAAAGTCACCAAAGCTACGCGTAATGGTTTTAATGTCATCTTCACTCATTACGTTACGCTTAGAGCCTAGCGACTTACGCATCTTTCCACACAGGTTAGAGCCATCAATTAATTGAACTTTGCCTTTACGTTCTGAGGTTTTCTTATTACTTAGCACCCATACGTAAGTTGCTATACCTGTGTTATAGAACATGTCGGTTGGCAACGCGACGATGGCTTCAAGTAAGTCAGCTTCAAGGATGTAGCGACGAATTTCACTTTCGCCACTACCAGCACCACCAGTAAACAGTGGTGAACCATTAAGAATGATGCCGATACGCCCACCATCCGTAACACTGCCGTCGACGGCATGAGTGTCACGCATTTTGCTGATCAAGTGCATCAAGAAAAGTAAAGAGCCATCAGACACACGAGGTAATCCCGCACCAAAACGACCATCGAAACCTTTTAGGGTATGTTCGTCTTTGATTTCACCTTCAATTTTCTTCCAGTCAACGCCGAACGGGGGATTCGATAGCATGTAATCAAATTGGTCGGCTGGCAGTTGGTCATTGGATAAGGTGTTACCTAGTTTGATATTTTTAACTTCCTGCCCTTTGATCAGCATGTCGGCTTTACAGATAGCATAGGACTCAGGATTTAGCTCTTGACCAAAGGCAACCATTCGAGCGCTTGGGTTCATTTCATAAACATATTCCATGCCAGAAGATAAGAAACCACCAGTCCCCGCAGTTGGGTCATAAATAGTCCGAATGGCACCTTCTTTTGAATATCCTTCATCTCCCGTAAACACTAAAGAAGTAGTTAATTCGACGATATCACGCGGGGTAAAGTGTTCACCTGCCGTTTCATTTGAGCTTTCAGCAAAGCGGCGAATCAACTCTTCAAAAACTAAACCCATATCGTGGTTAGAAATGGCTTTTGGGGAAAGATCAATTTTCTTTTTATTGGTAAAGGTTTGTACTACTTTAAAGAGCAGGTTAGCGTCATCTAACAAACCAATAAACTCATTAAAATTGAAATGTTCAAAAATCTCTCGAGCATCCGCAGAAAAGCATTGAAGGTAGTTCTCTAGGTTGGCTTTGATGTCACTCTGTCCCATTTTGCCAAGGTTCATTGGTGAGGTATTGAAGAATGAAAGCCCGTTAGTTGCTCGAAGCAGCATTTTTTCTTGCGCTTCTTCAGGCAGGTTCATAGCTTTCACTTTCTCGGCCTGAATAACGACAGCATCTTTGCTTTCTTCCAGTACACACTCAAGGCGACGAAGAAGAGTGAAAGGCAAGATGACGCGCCCGTATTGAGATTGTTTGAAGTCACCGCGAAGCAGGTCGGCAACCGACCAGATGAAGGTAGCGGTTTGAGAGAAGTTTGTGTTAGTCATGAAAGAGAAAAACCTGAAGTTGCAATATGCATAATTCAGGGGATTATATCTGAGTAGTATCTAGCTGTCTGATATGTAGAACGTTATTTCATATCTAATTTTTGCTTTGGGCTAGACGCATCATCAACACTATGTGGGGAAGGATATTGGATAGCCGTTGCCATAACCCTTTTAGCAATATCTTTGACAATTGAGGCAGCTTTAGCATCAATTTCAGTTTTTACGTCCAAAGGAAATAGAGGGTAACTCACATCTGAAATAATTTGATCTAGCAAATTAAGTGACAACAAATTTAACTCTAGGATTTCTAACAACCACTCATAGCGAGATGAGTTATCTTCCTGATCTTGTTTGCTTATGAATCCAGAATTTTGGCAATGCTTCAACACTGCTAAGCGGATTTGTTCTGACTTCAATTTTGGTGTTGCAATACTACTAGCTAGGCTTTTCTCAAAAGATTGTTTTTCCATGGTTTTCTTTAAACATACAAATTGAATAGAAGTAGTACAACTTTTTCTAGAGGGGGGAGTTGAGAGGGGGTATCCCAATCTCACCAGTGGCCAAAAACTCAGCGAAGCATGAGGTTGGCCTATCTGGAATACCCGTATATACAACACCATTAAGGTAGGTTGTTGCATTCTTACTCGGTAAATTAATATGCTAAAAGAAAAGCATGATTAAGAATTGGACGATAACAACCGAGGCCGTAAAAAATGGCTCTGATGGCGTAGTGGCAAGGGAACGTTACCTATTAGCAAAGAAACATCCCAACCACCGCACCGCAGAAGCGATAACTTCACTATTTGGAAGTGAAAAAACCTCACAGCGGATTGCTCTGGTTGGGGAGCAATTCAGAGTCAAACAACACCTTAACCGCAAGGGCGGAAGACCTCTATCCAGCTACGCGATGGAGTACGTATTAACCTTACCAAAAGGTCATCGACCAACACCTGAAAATTGGAAAGCAATGATCAGTGATTGTTGCTTAGCAATCAGTAAGCTACTAGAACTCAAACCTGAAGAGTTGAAACTATTCAAGTCTCAGATTCGCGTTGTATTGCATCAACAACAGCAGTCTGGCGTTCGTGGCACAGGTGATCACGTTCATCTCATCATTGGAAAAGTTTTAAACGGTAAGGTGTTGAGAGTCCTCCAGCAGAAGAAGTGTACCGCTTTGCTAAAACAGGCATTTAACGCAGCAGTGCTTAAACATACAGGTTTAGACCACAAACAATATAAGCCTTATGAACTTAACCGAGGGAAGCGACTCGAAACATGGAAGTATCAACAACAGGAAGTAAGTGAATCACTTCACGTTGAAAAGCTCATAATTAAAATGCAGAAACAAGCTGAGAAATGGTTTGAAGCAATTGATAACAACAACCAACTACAAGTCAACCGCCAGCTAAATCGTTTGATTAAGACATTTGAAGAACTGTCGGAGTTAGCAGTTCCAGCAAATTATGAAGCGAAAGTAGATAAACTGAAATACAAGGTTTATCAGGCTAGAAAAAAGCCCCTATAAAAGGGGCTTATAGGTTCTAACTTTTACATATTAGTGCAAATTGTAAAAGTTAAAATCCACACCAAATAACGCCTCCATCCACTCAGAAATATCTTCCAAACACTCAAAAGCCCCAATATCACCTTCTTCATGAGCTTTGATTAATTCCACTCTCAGGCGAGAAATAAGATACTCTCCGGTCTCAACAGGCAACATACCACCGAACATGGCGCAATGTACAACCTCGTTCAAATGGCTAGCAAATGTCGATAAGTCACGCTCGTCCTCCGTACACAAATCTCCACTATTCACCATAGTTAATAAGTGCTCCGTAAATCCATGAATCATCTCAGCATGAAAGTCCACATATTTAAGGTGATGATCGCGTAGAGTCTGCATCTGCTCAAAACTTTGCCTTTTAATATCTGTTTTCATTAGTTTTTTACCTCTTAATTGAATTAACTGGTGAAGATACTATCAGATTAAAACAAAACCAAAAAGTGACGCGAACCACAAAACCAACTCAAAAATTAGAAATAATTTGACTTTTTAGAAAAGTGTGCATTTTTGGCAATCATGGTACTATAGTTAATTACCTCTTTAGTCGTAAAAAAGAGATAAATACTGGAGAAAATAGCTCCTCGATACCATGAAACTGAGAGAGTTCAATAAAACGCATAAAGCCTGAAGACTCAAACATTGTCATTTCATTCATTAACCCTCGTAAATTTACTGAGCTAACCCTATCGTCTCGTAACAAGTTCAAAACTAATTGCGCAAAATAAGGGCTATGAACTAAACCACGAACGAAGTCCTCCAACATGACTTTGTCATCATTTGGCACTAAGAGCATTGGGTTGAGAATGATCATATTACCAAGGTTCATACCATCGCCCTCTTCCATACCGTACGTGCTTCCGAACTACGCATTTCTATATACTCAGCAAGATCGTTTAGATTGATGAACCAAGGGGACTTTTGGCTCATTCCCAAGCGAAAACATGGAAAAGGAAGTTCATTCAGTCGGGCTTTACGTTGCGCCGTACTGAAAGATATATCCAAGAACTCTTCTGTTACCTCTTCTAAAGAGACACAAGGCTTCATTCCAAACATTCCAGCAAGCATTGATTTAGTGGATAGGAGATTATTGGTGCTGCGAGTATTACGTCCTGCCATCTTTACCTCTATAGTGACGTGAACGTATAAGCAAAATTGCCCATACCCAAAGTTATTACAAAGTATTTTGAGTAAATCCAAATTTATTTTGCAAAAAAGTCGATTTTTTTTTGAGGGGGCAATATTATGGGGTTTGAAGGTAGTGTGAAGGACGTAACAAGACAGTATTTAGTATTTACCCCCTATTTGCCCCCAAAATCGAAAAGAGAAATATAAAGCACTGTTATTTAATGTTTTTTATTAAAAATCAGTCCAATCGAGCATTGGAGCAACAGAAAAACGATGAGCTTGGAAAGGTGAAACTTGGGTCATGGGTTCAACATAATAATAAAAAGCTGCAAGATCAAAGCACTAAACTTTAAAGCTAAGCTTATTTAAGCTAGCCGTTATTAAATGCTTACAAATAGTCGAGTTAAATTAACTCAGCCAGCAATTATACTACGGCTGAACGGGTATTGACCAATAATGTCGGGGAATACTTGCTCTAATTAGGCTTTGCTTATTCAAGTACAAATTGAAATTCGCCAGTTTTAACCCACTCGGCTAACCAGCTGGCACTGCCAATAACTTTACCTTCATAACGCTGCTTTCCATTAACAGAGTAAACGCCGTGCTTAGGTGCAACACTAAAAGCCAACTGCCAATTCGAATAGCCATTAATTGAGCTGTCTTTCAATGGTTCTGGGAGCCTTGCAAACTCACCAACAAACTCATGCACTTCTGCTCCACTTTTATCTATAAAAGAGCCACTTAAGTCAGGCTTAATAGTGAGTGAAATAGACCAATTGCTTGCCGCCAACTGCTCAGCGTTTGGGTAAACCAAAACCCTACCATGCGCTTGTTTTCTCAACTCAAGCTCGCCATCAAATACTGTTATCCAGCCATTATGGTAAACGGTTTTATCATGCACCACTGAGCCCATATTCCATTCGTCGCCTTCCCGAAATGGTTCGGTATAGCGAATAGTGCGCAAATAATCAGGTCCTTCAAAGTTGAGCGCAAACATTTCATCATGGTTTATCTCTGCTGCAGCATAAACAGCGCCTTCAAAAAGAGCGAAAAGCAAAGCTGCAGCGATTAATTTCTTCATTTCACTTCCTTGTATGTAACCATCCAACAAGTAAGGCCTGTTGGGCATGCAATTTCAAACTCCACGCCAGCATCACCGATAAACTTATCTTAAGTCACTTGCTCAACTTTCCTTAGCTGGTAGTCCGGAATCTGTAAACTAGCAACAACTGAATACAACCTGACTTTTGAGATAAAACTTTCAAGGAAGAAAGAATGGAAGCCAAAACCTCGGTGGTGATCCCATATTTTAATAATCAGCAGTTTATTTCCAAAGCAGTAAACGCTGTAATCGAACAAACTCAGCCAGCGCTAGAATCAATCATTGTGAGTGATGGTTTTAACAAGAAAGCGCGAGAATACCTAGAGCAATTTAGTTCGGTGGCTACTATTGTTGACCATCCCAGTAATTTGGGAATAGCCGAAGCACGAAATAACGGTGTTAAAGCTGCAAAAGGTGAATTCATCGCATTTCTAGATGCTGATGATTATTGGGATAAACACAAACTAGCACTTCAACAAGAGATAATGGACAGCGAACCCGAACTCTCTGACTGTCACTGCGCTACCAATATCTTTTCTCAAGAAGGTGAAGCTAGTGAAACCTGCAACGCTTAGCCACTTTATCTTAGTATGAGTGATAGCCTAATAGATTCAAATATTGTTCCTTCAAGCTGGTTAGTAAAACGAAAGGATTTCATTGAGGCTAAAGGTTTTGATTCACAGGTTATTGCAGAAGACTATAATTTGTTCCTCACTCGACTTGCCAGAGGTCATCGCTGTAAGTTTATTACGAAACCATTAGAGTGGTTTCGCAGAGCAAATCAAGGTAACGAGTCTGGCCGCTGGCAGTACATTTTTTACAGGCGCTTAAAGGTGTTCAAAAAGCACTGGAGAGATTTATATAAAGGAGGTGGAACTTGGGCCCTGTGTAATAACCTACAGCGAACCTTTGAATTAGCCGCTTGGAGAACCAACGGCACCCGTTATTACTTTTTTAGGCTTTTCACGACGATAATCCATAGCAACTATAAATGAGCAGAAAGCTGAATGGATAAAAATGAGAATATCAACTGACTCTCAACGATTCAGTGAAACACTTCTTAAAAATATGACTAATAGTTGCAGCTCATCGGATCTCGTGCGATTCTTATAATAATTCTCAATAGTTTTTGTGACTTTGGTCATCAGTCTACTTAAGCACTTGATTTAAATTTGACCCAAATCACCCACAGTAGGAAGTTATCGGTCACTATGGACGTAAATTTTGTTAACCCTTTTCTAAAGTCTCTTTTAAACGTGCTCGAAACCATGGCTCAACTAGAGCTTAAGCCAGGTAAACCAGGGCTTAAAAAAGATGAAATTGCACGCGGCGATGTTTCTGGACTGATTGGTATGGTTGGCCCACAAACTAAAGGTTCTCTATCAATTAGTTTTGATAAGGGCTTGGCTATTGAAATTATGCGCCGCATGTTAGGTGAAGCGCCAGAATCAATTAATGAAGAAGTCACCGACATGGTGGGTGAAATTACCAACATGGTAACGGGTGGCGCTAAGCGCTTGCTAGCCGAAGATGGCTACGATTTTGATATGGCTACTCCCGTGGTAGTGTCAGGTCCGTCTCATACTATCACCCACAAAACCGAAGGGCCTAAGGTGTTAATTCCTTTCACCTCAATCCATGGTCACGCCACCATCGAGATTTGCTTCGAAAATACTTAGCCTATACGACAGATACAAAAAAGCCCGCTGTTGCGGGCTTTTTCATTTTATACTCTAACCAAGCAGCGGCTTATTATAGGCCTTCAGCGTTAGCAGATAAGTACTTAGCAACACCTTCTGGGCTTGCGTCCATACCTTCTTTACCTTCTTCCCATTGAGCAGGACATACTTCGCCGTGCTTCTCGTGGAAGTTTAATGCGTCAACCATACGTAGCATTTCATCAATGTTACGGCCTAATGGTAGGTCGTTCACTACTTGGTGACGAACAACACCGTTAGTGTCGATTAGGAAAGAACCACGGAAAGCTACGCCAGCTTCTGGATGCTCTACATCATAAGCTTTACAGATTTCGTGTTTAACATCTGCTACTAGTGGGTATTTAACTTGACCGATACCGCCATCTTCAATAGCAGTGTTACGCCATGCGTTGTGAGAGAACTGAGAATCGATAGATACACCGATTACTTCAACGCCTTTATCTTGAAAATCTTGAAAACGGTGATCAAAAGCGATCAACTCAGAAGGACAAACAAAAGTAAAATCTAGTGGGTAGAAGAATACTACCGCAGCTTTACCTTTGATGTGCTCACTTAACGTAAAGGCATCAACAATTTCACCGTTACCTAGAACAGCAGCGGCAGTAAAGTCTGGAGCAGGACGACCAACTAATACACTCATTTCGTATTCCTTGTTAAATAGGTTATCAATTTCGTTATAAATAATGCGCTAAAATTGTCGAATTGACGAATTGATCTAATCAATTAATTCAATAGGTCAAACCTATCAAAATACAGATTAATAATTCAGCACCCAATTAATAGCCTAATTTGATGAACTTGTAAATACTAGGGTCTGTTAATCTTTGGTGTTGAAATTTTGTTCGAGATAAGCGGGCTTTAATCGCGGCGAGCACTTAGAAGCCTAGTGGGCTAAGCAAGAAGTGCTTAACAAAGAGTACAGTTCGCTTATCCGAACCCTTCGGGCAGCATTTCTTAGCCATTTATTCAGCGTTAGCGAGTGATTATTAAGCCCACTTAACCGCACACTCACTGCCTTGCCTAAATGGCTAATTAATTGCTGCAAAAACCATCAGCAAAGATCTACAGACCCTAGTTTGTGTAAGTTATGCGAACTCTTGATGTCAACTTAGTGACTAACTCATAAGCAATAGTGCCTACCGCCTTGGCGATGGTTTCAACTGGCAGCTCTGGCCCCCAAAGTATCACCTTGTCGCCTACCTTATCCTTACAATCAGGGCCAAGGTCAACACACAGCATGTCCATAGATACCCTGCCAACGACAGGTACCAATCGACCATTTAACCAAACTGGTGTTCCATTAGGCGCACTGCGGGGATAGCCGTCTCCATAGCCCATAGCCACCACACCTAAACGAGTATCTTGTTTGGACTGCCAAGTAGCGCCATAGCCTACTGACTCACCTTTTGGATGCTCGCGCACTGCAATAAGGTTTGTTTGCAAGGTCATAGCGGGAATCAAACCAAAGTCTGCACCACTATTATCTACTTGAGGAGAAATACCATACATGGAAATCCCAGGACGGTTCCATTGGGAATGAGCCTCTGGCCAAAGAAGAATACCGGCCGAATTAGCTAACGAGCATTCAACATCAAGCTCTTTGCTTAAGTCATTAAACGCAATGATTTGCTGAGAAGTTAAGGGATGCTCTACTTCATCGGCGCAGGCAAAGTGACTAATTAATTTGAAAGGTGTTTGAATATTCTGGCAAGCTCGAATGCGCGGCAACAAAGACTTAAACTGCTTTGGCAGTAGGCCTAAGCGGTGCATGCCAGTATCAAGTTTTACCCAGGTCTCTAGGGCTTGTGCTAAGGACAAGCCTTCTACCACTTCCAACTGCTGCTCGCTATGAATCACAGTAGCAACATTATGCTTGGCTAAGGCTTGCGCTTCTGCCCCATCAAAAAAACCTTCAAGCACCAGAATATGTGAATCTATCCCGGCCTTTCGCAGCGCAATAGCTTCTTTACTGCGAGCTACCGCAAAACCATCGGCGAGTTCCGACAGGGCCTCTGCCACTTGCAACATTCCGTGGCCATAAGCATTGGCTTTAATTACTACCAAAATCTTACTGCTTGGCGCCCGCTGCTTTAATACTGCGTAGTTGTGTTTTAAGGCCGATAAGGAAACATGCGCGTTGGCGATTTCCATTAGATTTTATTCATCATCGTAGAATTCACCCGCCCAGTTATCAAAACGAGAAAACTGACCTTGGAAGGTAAGTGGAACACGACCAATAGGACCGTTACGTTGCTTACCAATAATGATTTCGGCAAGGCCTTTGTTATCGGTGCCTTCGTTATATACCTCATCACGGTAGATAAACATAATTAAGTCGGCATCCTGCTCAATAGAGCCCGATTCACGCAAATCGGAGTTTACTGGGCGTTTATCGGCGCGCTGCTCCAAACTACGGTTAAGCTGAGAAAGCGCCACAACCGGTACGTTAAGCTCTTTCGCTAGTGATTTAAGTGAGCGAGAAATTTCGGCAATTTCTAAAGTACGGTTTTCACTTAAACCTGGCACTTGCATTAACTGCAAGTAATCAATCATGATCATGCTAAGCCCACCTTCTTCCCGCGCTACACGGCGGGCGCGAGAGCGAACTTCGGTGGGAGTTAAGCCAGAAGAATCATCCACGTACATCTTAGATTTTTCGGCCATGAGCCCCATGGTGGAAGATAAGCGAGCCCAATCATCATCATCTAAGGCTCCGGTTCTGATCTTAGTTTGATCAATTCGACCAAGAGAGGCCAACATACGCATCATGATTTGCTCAGAGGGCATCTCCAAACTGAAAATCAGAGCTGGTTTATCTTGGGTCATTGCAGCGTATTCACATAAGTTCATCGCAAAGGTGGTTTTACCCATCGATGGACGCGCAGCAACAATAATAAGATCTGAACCTTGTAAACCTGCGGTTTTCTTGTCTAAGTCGGCGAAACCGGTAGATACACCGGTTACCCCGTCATTAGGCGCTTTGTACAACTCTTCAATTTTATCAATGGTTGCAGCCAGCAAACCTTTTACTTCTTTGGGGCCTTCGTTGGCGTTAGCGCGAGACTCGGCAATTTTAAATACTTTACTCTCGGCAAAGTCCAGCAAGTCACTACTTTTTCGCCCTGCGGGTTCATAACAGCTGTCGGCTATTTCATTAGCCACTGCAATCAACTCACGAGTTACTGCACGTTCACGTACAATTTCGGCATAGGCACGAATATTGGCAGCACTTGGGGTATTTTTAGCAATCTCACCGAGGTAAGCGAAACCACCAATATCGTCTAACTGTTCTTGGCGCTCTAGCTCTTCCGATACAGTCACCAAGTCGATAGGCTGACCGCTTTCCGCCAAACGGTGCATGGCGGAAAATGTATATTGATGGGCACGTTGATAGAAATCTTGTTCAACCACTAGCTCAGACACATTGTCCCAAGCATTGTTATCGAGCATTAGACCGCCCAATACAGCCTGCTCAGCCTCCAAAGAGTGTGGAGGTACTTTAAGCTGATCGATCTGAGAATCTCTAGGCTTTTTGTCTTTATCTTTAAACTTACGAGAGGGCGCGCTGGCTGCCATAATCTTTCATTGCGGTTGTTTGTTACTGGCGCCTATTATGCGGGAATTATGCAGCCACACCAAGTAACATTTCTCTCAGATTTAGAAACTAAAAAGCCAGCTCTAGGCTGGCTTATTGCAAAAAACGGCTGCTTACATTTTAGCGTAGTAGGCAGCTAATTCGGCAATTTCGGCATCGGTTAAGTTAGCCGCTTGGCCCTGCATTACAACAGCTTGTCCACCATTACGCTGCTTATCACGGTACGCTTTAAGCGAAGACACTAGGTATTGCTCATTTTGGCCGGCTAAATGCGGATAGCCCGGAATCATAGCCTTTCCTTCAGCTCCGTGGCACGCAGCACATAATGGCGCTTTAGCTGGAGCCGCGCTTGCGGTTGATGCGACAAATGGTAGTGACAATGCCAACGCAATAATCAATTTGTTCATCTTCATCCTCTTTATTGTTATTGGGGATCTCTATGTGAGTCCTGACGCTTTCGCTCCACACAATAAAGCCTCAGGAAAATTAAGCTTATCAAATAAAACTCAACAGCAACAGCTTAATACTTAGGCTGAAACCGCCATCAAAAAATCGAAATAGGCGGAGCTTGTAAACGGTCCTCAGCATCATGGGTAACTAACAGAGCCGGAATTGACAGCTCTTCAATTTTATCTCGAACAAACTCGCGAAACTGTTTGCGCAAGGGCTTATCTAGCTTGCTAAAAGGCTCATCAAGCAATAATAATTTCGGCTCTGCCAATAAACTACGTAATACACTTACCCTCGCCCGCTGACCACCCGACAAGCTAGCAATATCACGCTGCTGATAGCCTGGCATACCAGCATCAGCTAAAGCTTGCTCTATAAGTTGAGTTGCTTGGCCTTGTTTGGCATGCGCTAAGCCGTATTGCAGGTTTTGAGCAACATTAAAATGCGGGAACAGCAAATCATCTTGAAACAGCATTCCAACTTGGCGTTGCGCTTGCGGCATGTTCAGCAAAGATTTCCCGGCCAGACTCACTTCTCCCGAGCAAGTAAAGCCTTCGTCTAAAGTGCCGGCAATAGCCGCTAGAAAACTAGATTTACCACATCCACTCGGCCCCATAATAGTCACGATCTCACCACCGGCCACCGACATATTAAGCTTGCTTAAAAAGTGCTGCTGAGCAAATGCCAAACCAAAATCTTTAATCTCTAACATTAACTATGCATCCCTCGAAAATGCCGGTAGCGCCATTTAGGCCAAGCAATAGCAGCACTGTACACCAGTAGTGGCAGTAAAGTTTGCCATATCACCATCACTGCAGTGACTCGCCTATCACCACCAGAAGCCAGCGCAACTGCTTCGGTGGTTAGAGTACTCACTCGCCCTGCTCCCACAAACAAAGTAGGCAAGTATTGAGCAATACTCACAGCAAAACCAATAGCAAAAGCCAAGCCTAAAGGACGAGTAAGCATGGGTAATTTTACCGCCATAAAACTGCGCCAATAACTATGCGACAAGCTAACCGCTGCCTGCATATAACGCTTATCAAAGGCCCGATAACTGCCAACCAAAGATAAATACACATAGGGTAGAACAAAAATAATGTGTGCCCAGATAACAGTAATGAGGTTGCCATCTAGGCGATACTTAAACAGCTGAACTTGCACACCAAATAAAAACACCACTTGAGGCAACAACAAAGGCAAGTACATCACAATTGACCACCAGCGCGACGTATTGGCTTGTTTTAATTGGTACTCCAAGCAGCCAACAACCAGTATTAAACTAATGGCGGCCGAAGAAAACGCAATGCCTAAACTATTAAATAATGGAGATAACAAGTAACTCCCTGCTTGCTGCCAATAGTGCAAGCTCCACTGTGCAGGCAATACATCAGGAAATCTCCATCGCCAAGTTATTGACCAAACAAGGATCACCAATAAGCTCAATACTAAGCTAAGCACCAGTGTCACTAACAAACCACGGGCGAGTTTGCCGCTACTCGCTGATTTGCGAACACCTTGCATGGCTTTATTTAGTTGCCTAGTGAGATAGAGCTTTTCTAAGCCGATACACAAGGCCACACTCAACAGCACAACAGCTAGCAATAGCAAGGAGCCAGCAGCCCCCACCAAGCGCATGTCTATATTGCTATCGCTAAACCACTGCCATACCAATAGCGCAAATGTCACCGGCTTACTGGGGCCGATAATTTGCGCCACATCCACAACAGTAAGTGAGAACGCAAGCACTGTAAAAAACGGCAAGCGAATACGCTTAATTAGCTGCGGGAACAAAATATCTCGCCATACTTGCTGGCTCGAATAAGCAAAGCTCTGGCCAAGAGCCAAACTGCGTTTGACTGGTAATTGAGAACAAGCAGACATTAATACCAATAACATGAATGGTAACTCTTTCACCCACAAAGCGAGTATTAAGCTTAAACCCCAAGCATCTTGAGTGGTTTGCCATAAAGGTGGGTAGCTAAAATCGGTCAACCAAGGGGAGACCAAACGCATCAGCCAGCCACTTGGCGCTAATAAAAATAATAAAGCAATGGCCATTGCAGCATGTGGGATGGCCAAAAATGGGGCCAAAGTTTTTTCTAGGAACTGCCACCAACGGCTTTGATAACAGTGCATGATTAGCCAAAGTGCCGATATCAATGACAATAAAGCGGCAGTCCAACCAGTAAACAGCGTAAGCAATACCGATTGCCATAATGAAGAGTAACTAAATAGCTGTTGCCAAACGCTTAAGCTAAATTGGTGTTTTGACGCAATTGGAAAGTAGCCAAAAGCAGGCAGTACGGTATCAATAAAACCAAACAGCAAAGGCAGCATCAGTAGTGCACAGGTCACTACTGGAAATAACACTACTGCCTTTTTGGAAAGCTCACTCATCGACTATAGCGACGCAACCATTCTGCTTCCAATAGTGCTACCCAAGTAGCATGAGGTTCGCCCAACACTTTGGCGCGATCTTCAGCACTTAAGCTAGCTTGGTTTTGCTGTCCAGCAAAAAACTGTTGTTGTTCAGCGCTAAGTTTATCCAAAGCCAATACCGTAGGGTCACCCCAATAGGTTAAGTCGGCTTTACGTGCTTGAGCTTCTGGCGATAACAAAAAGTTAGCCACTACCATGGCTCCGGCGCTGGCATCGCTGTTAAAGGGAATCGCTATAAAGTGGGTATTACCAACAGTACCTAGCTGATGCACATAACTACGTACCGAGTCAGGCAACAAACCCTGTTCAATTGCGGCAGCTGGGTCGTTAGGGTTGAAGCTAAAAGCGATGCTTAATTCGCCGTCATTCAACAGTTGCTGCATTTGGCCACTGCCGCTAGGAAAGCTTTGGCCACGGCGCCACATTAAAGGGTGTAACTGGTCTAAATAAGCCCATAGCTTACTGGTCACCTTATCGAAGGTTTGCTTATTCACCGGCTGGTAAAGTTGCTCGGTATCATCAATAGTTTCAATCAAGGCTTGTTTTACGAAGGTGGTTCCGTAAAAGCTAGGCGGCGCAGGGTAACTAAATAAACCAGGGCTTTGTTGCAAGTACTCAAGCAAGGCTTGCATCGTCGCTGGCGCCTGTTTGATACGCTCACCATCATAGTAGAAAGTAAGTTGAGCGCCGCCCCAAGGCGATTCATAACCTTCTACAGGAATGGTAAAGTCATACAGTAAGGCTGGGTTATTGGCATCGGTAAGTGCTAAATTAGGCAAGTGCTGGCTAAATGGCCCGTATAGCAATTTGGCCTCTTTTAAGGCGCGGAAATTCTCGCCGTTAACCCATACCAGATCAACACTGCCGCCATTGGTTCGTCCGCTTACTTTTTCTGCCAGAATACGGCTAACCACATTGGCGGTATCGGTAATTTTTACATGCTCAAGTTCAACGCCATAGCGCTGCTTAACCTGCTCACCGGCCCAACGAATATAGGCATTAATATTATCGGCGCCAGCCCAGGCATTAAAATAGACGGTTTGCCCCTTGGCCTGCTTTTCGATATCTGACCAATTATCGTTGGCGTGGGAAAAAACACTGATGAAGGCGGTCGCTAAAACCAAAAATAAACGCACACTGACTCTCCTTGTTCAAGTTGCATAATCTGCGACAACTAACTACTTATAGTCAAAACCGGATTTGTCTCAACTATCTTTCAAAATCCTTTAAAATCATAGTCAATATACAAAAAAACCGCGCCTAGGCGCGGTTTTTTTTCAAGCTATTAAACTGAAATTATTCAGCAGCAACAACTTGTAGAGTAACAGTAGCACTTACGTCAGTGTGAACTTGAATTACAACTTCAACTTCACCAGTGTTACGTAGTACACCGTTAGGTAGGCGAACTTCAGATTTAACTACTTCAACACCAGCAGCAGTTACAACATCAGCGATGTCGCGAGTACCGATAGAACCGAATAGTTTACCTTCTTCACCAGCTTTAGCTTCAACAACAATCGCTTCTAGAGCGTTTAGTTTCTCAGCGCGAGCTTCAGATGCTTTCAAAGTCTCAGCTAGTTTAGCTTCTAATTCTGAACGACGAGTTTCAAAAACTTCTACGTTAGCTTTAGTTGCTGGAACAGCTTTACCTTGTGGGATCAAGAAGTTACGTGCGTAACCTGCTTTAACATTAACTTGATCGCCCAAACCGCCTAAGTTAGCGATTTTGTCTAATAGAATAATTTCCATTACCTTTCCTCGATTAATTCGATTGAGTTAGGCTAGTTGCAACGCCGATTTACTTATGTAAATCAGTGTATGGCAATAGAGCCAGGTAACGAGCACGTTTAATAGCACGTGCAAGTTGACGTTGGTATTTAGCGCTTGTACCAGTAATACGACTAGGTACAATTTTACCACTTTCAGTGATGTAGTTTTTCAATGTTGCTGTATCTTTATAATCGATCTCAACAACACCTTCCGCTGAAAAGCGGCAGAATTTACGACGACGGAAAAAACGTGCCATAACATTATCCTCGTGATAACAAATCAATTTCAGAAGCATGAAGCACCAATCGGTATGTACCGTTGGCCGCTTTGTGGCTATTTATAAAACCACTTACTCTTACTTCACACCCCATACTTATATGCGATGAATCTTGCTTCAAAATATCGCCACTGGCAACTACTGCTATTTGGCAATAGGCTTGGCGAGAAAACCCAGCTTCTTGTTGCTGCGAACGATGCTCCAGCCAAAATTGGCAATGTGCAACACCGGCCGGACTGGTAGAGCGTTTTGGTGCGCGTAAAACTCGCCCCTGCAAAACCAACCTATTTTCAGACATACGTCTTATTCTTCGCTAGCTGACTCTTCTTTAGCTTCTACTGCTGGTGCTTCTTCAGTTGCTGGTGCAGCTTCTTCACGACGAGCTGGACGCTCATCATCACGACGAGCTGGACGCTCATCTTTAGCTTTAGCAATTGGAGACATCTCTGTAGCAGCAGACTTAGTGCGCATGATCATGTTACGGATAACAGCATCGTTGAAACGGAAAGCAGTTTCCAATTCATCAACAACTTCTGCGCTAGCTTCGATGTTCAAAAGAACATAGTGGGCTTTGTGCAATTTTTCGATTGGGTAAGCCAATTGACGGCGGCCCCAGTCTTCCAAACGATGAATGCTACCGCCGTTATCTGTGATAACTGCTGAGTAACGTTCGATCATACCTGGAACTTGTTCGCTCTGGTCTGGGTGGACCATGAATACGATTTCGTAATGACGCATGATTGCTCCCTACGGGTTATAGCCTCGTTCATGGTACAGCCGAACCGAAGAGGCAAGGAACTAAAAGTAAAATGGCTGTTTTAGGGGCGCTGATTTTAGGCGAAGGCGAGAATTTAATCAAGCTAAATTAAAGCCTCTGAATGATATTCCACTCAGAGGCTAATAACGCAGTTTTTTTTGCTGGGCAAAATTGCGGGTTAACGACGCTGGCGAACCGCTTCAAACAAACATATTCCAGCAGCGACTGACACGTTTAAACTCGACACGGCACCTAGCATTGGCAGCTTCACTAACTCGTCACAGGTTTCGCGAGTTAAGCGGCGCATACCGCTGCCCTCGGCACCCATTACCAGCGCCATTGGGCCTTGTAATTTGCTGTCATAAATAAATTGTTCGGCTTCGCCGGCAGTACCTACCACCCAAACGCCAAGTTGTTGCAGCTCGCGCAAGGTTCTAGCAAGGTTAGTCACCACTACCAGCGGTACGGTTTCGGCCGCACCACAGGCAACTTTGCGCACCGTGGCGTTTAATTGCACCGATTTATCTTTGGGAACAATCACCCCAGCTACACCTGCGGCATCGGCATTTCGTAAACACGCGCCTAAGTTATGTGGGTCGGTGACTCCGTCAAGTACCAAAAATAAAGGTGCAGAGGTGGATTCAACCAATTGCTTTAAGTCATGCTCGTTATACCCACGCCCCGCTTTCACACGCGCCACAATACCTTGGTGCTGAGTGCTCTCGGCTTTATCGTCTAAGGCCTTGCGCGGCATAAACTGCACTGACGCGCCTAAACGGCGAAGTTCATTAAGCAGGGGCAACAAACGCTCATCTTGACGCCCTTTCAAAGCGTAAACTTCAATAAATCGCTCAGGGCTTCGCTCTAACAAAGCTTGCACCGCGTGCAAACCATAAATAACTTGTTGGCTCATGTTTAATTCTTCTGTTGTTTAGCAGCTGTACGCTCTTGTTTTCCAGGGCGTTGCTTGCGTTTCTTCTTAGGCTTTTTGCGCGACTTAGCACTGGCCTCATTATTCGATTTAGTCTTTTTAGCAGCGGGGTCTCGTTGCTGCCACGGGCTAAAACCACCTTTATTTTCACTCTCAGTTTGTTTGGTACTGTCACTTGCAGAGCTCGGTTTACGGCGCTTACCTTTATTCTTGCTATCTCTATGACGAGGTTTCTTTTTATCGCTACGCTTGCCTGCTTCACGCTCTTCGCCTGGCTTAGCAAAACGCTTACCACGAGCACCGTCTTTACCGCTGCGCTTAGGCCTATCGAACTCATCCGCTTGACCGTCTTTATTAACAATCACAAATTCCATTTTGCGGTCGGCCATATTCACCGAGGCCACCTTTACCGTAACGGCATCTCCAATTCTAAATCGCTTGCCGGTTTTTTCGCCTACGAGTATCTGACGAGCTGCATCATAATGATAATAGTCGCCACGTAAAGAGTTGATGTGCACTAAGCCGTCGATATGAAACTCATCTAAGCGGGCAAAAAAGCCAAAGCCAGTTACCGCGGCAATGGTGGCGGGCAGCACGGTACCTACGTGATCTTGCATGTATTCGCATTTAAGGCTGTCAGACACTTCACGAGTGGCGTCATCGGCGCGACGTTCAGTCATTGAACACACTTCACCAAACTTATCCATTTCATCATCTTGATAAGAGAAGCCGCCAGTGACCGTCCATTTATTTTTAACGGTTTTGCCAGCTGCCTCGGCGTCTAGCTTGTTCACTAAAAACTTAATCACTCGATGGAGCAATAAATCAGGATAACGACGAATTGGCGAAGTGAAGTGTGCATACGATTTAAGCGCCAAACCAAAGTGACCAATATTGTCGGGCTGATACACCGCCTGCATCATCGAGCGTAATAACATAGTTTGAATCAGCTCGAGATCAGGCCGTTCTTGAATCGCCGCTACCAGATGGAAGTAGTCACTAGGTTGCGGCTCTTCGCCTCCACCTAAAGGCAGACCTAACTCATTCAAAAAGCCTCTAAAGTTAGTTAAACGCTCTTTGCCCGGTCTGTCATGCACCCTATATAAAATGGCTTGTTGATGCTTTTCAACAAATTTGGCGGCTGCCACGTTTGCTTGAATCATGCACTCTTCAATCATTTTGTGCGCATCATTACGAGTAAGAGGAACAATCTGCTCAATTTTACGCTGGGCATTAAAGATAAAACGGGTTTCTTGGGTTTCTAGCTCAATGCCGCCTCGCTGCGCGCGGCTCACTTTTAAAGCACTGTATAAACGATGCAGCTCTTGCAGGTGCGGAACTTGCTCTGCATAGCGCTGTGCTAGCGCTTCATCACCATCAAGGATCGCTGCCACTTTATTGTAGGTAAAGCGCGCATGAGAATGCATGACCGCTTCATAAAACTTATAACCCGATAAACGCCCGGCTGCGGAGATAGTCATCTCGGCAACCATACACAAACGATCAACTTTAGGGTTAAGCGAACATAAACCGTTAGACAGCTGCTCGGGCAACATTGGGATAACTTGATCGGGGAAGTACACCGAGTTCCCTCGATTAAGGGCTTCTTTATCTAGCGCCGCATCTGGGCGCACATAATAAGACACATCAGCAATGGCTACCCATAAGCGCCAGCCTCCAGATTTTTTTGCTTCACAAAAAACTGCATCATCAAAATCTCGAGCATCTTCACCATCAATGGTGACTAATGGTAAGTCTCGTAAGTCTACGCGGTTTTGCTTAGACGCTTCATCCACTTCTTCTTCGAGTTTGCTTACAGCTTTAGTCACCGCATTTGGCCATTCGTGCGGAATATCGTGATTTCGCAGGGCGACTTGGACTTCCATGCCTGGCGCCATCTTATCACCAAGAATGTCGGTCACTTTACCCACCGCAAGTTTGGGCGCAGCAGGGCGGCTAATGACTTCAATAACCACCACTTGGCCTTGACGAGCACCGGCTGTGTCATTTTTACCAATGAGGATGTCTTGATTGATTCGAGAATCATCTGGCACAACGTAGCGGTGATTGCCTTCTACAAAAAAGCGACCAACCAATTCGAGCTTGCCTGGCTTTAATACCCGAATAACTTGACCTTCTCGGCGGCCACGTTTGTCCATGCTGGAGGGCGCAGCCAATACAAAATCATTGTGGAAAACCTTGCGCATCTCTTTAGCGGGCAGGAATAAGTCGGTTCCCTCTTGGGTGGTTTTTAAGAAACCAAAACCATCGCGGTGGCCAATAATCGTTCCGGTGACTAAACCTAAGCGCTCAGGTAAGGTGTAAGCGCCGATTCTGGTTGTGACTATGGCACCTTCATCGACTAATTCAGCAAGACTTGTAGAAAACTGACTTTGTTGTTGTTCATTACAAAGCGCTTTGAGCCAATCTTTAGACACGGGTGCCATTTCTTCGCTTAAGGCGGCGAGTAAGGTCGATTTTAGTGTGGCCGACACTGCCTGATTTTGCATTAACTAACCCACTTAGTTGAGCTATTGAAGGTCTTAACCTTCAGAATAGCTCTATGTTAATGCTTTGCGCGAGGCTTTAGTAGGGTTGGTTGCTGGCTTTAGCTTTAAGCACTACATAATCTGGCATTTTATTAGCCAGTGCGGCTAACAGTTGGCTGGCTTTTTGGTGGGTTTGTTTGTCGGCGATAATGGAATGATGTAACCAACGATAGGCATCTTCAAAGTCATAAGGGCTACCTTTGCCTTCCACATAAAGTGATACAAGACGCAGCTGCGCCGGCAAGAACCCCTGGCCTGCGGCCTCACGCAATAATGGAATGGCTTTGGCGTAATCTTGTTGTACCAAGGTGCCCGTGGCGTAGTAGCGCCCTAGTTGCTCCATCGCCGCAGCTAAACCTTGGTTGGCCGCGCGCCACATATACATAACGCCAAGCTCTGGGTTTGGGTCTACACATACTCCCCATGCCAGCATATCCCCCCATAAAAACTGGTAGGCAGGGATAGCCACCTTTTCAGCGCGCGCTTCAATATCTTCGACTAACTGACAATCATCGGCTTTCACCCGAGCAAGGTGTTGATTGTTGTTGATCCAAGTAATGAGCTCGTCTTGTTTATAGAGCTGAACCGCTTCAATATCTGAGGGACTGGTATATTCTGTAGGGTCTATGGCTTCGGCTTGCAGAGCAGGCGCATCTAATTCGTCATCTACTGACAAGGCATCAATAGATTCTGCAAAAGCTGCCGAACTGATCCCCGCAGCAAGAAGTAGTGAAATAATCTGCTTATTCATAGCCGTTCCTATCGTCTTAACACTTAAGCTATCGGCACTATGCTAAAAAACTAAAGCCACTTTTATAAGGCTAAAACTAAGCTGCTCGTCGCTTTAAGAAAATAGCGGTAGTGCGGTGCTTAATACTCTATTAATCGGAGTTTAGTTGAGGAATGCGATCGTTAGTAACCGAGTGTTGGTGAAAAGCAGGCACAAAAAAGGAGTGCACTGCACTCCTTACTAGGAACTAGAATTTATGGTTAAACAAATTCTACGCCTTTATCGATGTCACCATGTAAAGTGTCGAGCATGCCATCAATTGCGCCTTTCTCAAATGCGCTAATCTCGCCGTAAGGCAGGATTTCAGCTACACCTTGAGGACCTAAACGCACTGGTTGAGCGAAGAACTTAGCATGTTCGCTGCCGCCATCAACGTAAGCACATTCAATCACGTCTTCGCCTTGGGCAGCCTTCACTAGAGATAAACAGAAGCGCGCTGCTGCTTGACCCATAGAAAGTGTAGCACTACCGCCACCGGCTTTAGCTTCAACAACTTCAGTACCGGCGTTTTGAATGCGCGTGGTCATAGCAGCAATCTCTTCATCGGTGAATGAAATACCATCTAGCTGTGATAACAATGGCAAAATAGTTACGCCACTGTGGCCACCAATAACGTTTAAGTTAATGTCAGCTGGGTTTAAGCCTTTAGCTTCGGCAATAAAGGTCTCTGAGCGAATTACATCAAGCGTAGTAACACCAAACAATTTAGCAGGGTCATATACGCCAGCATTTTTCAATACTTCTGCAGCAATTGGCACAGTGGTATTTACTGGGTTAGTAATAATGCCGATACAGGCTTTAGGGCAAGTAACAGCTACTTTCTCGATAAGGTTTTTAACAATACCTGCGTTGATGTTGAATAGATCTGAACGATCCATACCAGGCTTACGCGCCACACCTGCAGAAATAAGAACAATGTCGGCACCTTCTAGGGCCGGGCTTGGGTCTTCGCCCGCAAATCCTTTAATGGCCACTTGTGTAGGGATGTGGCTCAAATCTACTGCAACACCTGGTGTTACTGGGGCGATGTCGTAAAGCGAAAGTTCAGAACCAGCGGGTAACTGAGTTTTTAATAGTAATGAAAGGGCTTGGCCAATTCCGCCTGCAGCACCTAATACGGCAACTTTCATCAAACTTCTCCATGCTTTTTTGTAGTTGTAGAGGGGATGTCTATAGAGACAGCTGACAAGATAACGGAATCCGCCTCAAAATACAATTTAGCAACATTTTTAAAGCAAGTTTAAAACAGAAAAAAGCTGCCTCAATCACACTTTAACAATATGGCTTAAGACCTTGGTCTAACAGTGTTTGTCAGTTAAAAAAGGATTGATATATTGTTTGGTAAGTGCCATTATTTTTTAACACTTTAAGCGCATGGTTGATTTGATTCAGCAGGTCTTCGTCTTGCTTGGAAACAGCCATCCCTAAACCACTGGCAGGATAGCTTTTATCAGCTTGAGTAACGAAGTTGGGGTGATTGGCTAACCAATAATGAGCGGCTGCTGCATCCAAAAACACCGCATCTATTTTACTTTGCTCTAAATCGTTTAAAGCTAACTGGTAACTTGGGTAGGCAATCGACAAAATGTCAGGTCGTTGCTCACGCAAAAAGCGCATAAAGCTAGACCCACTTTGTACAGCCACCACAGCGCTATCGGCGATCTCTTGCTTCGAGCCGGTAATATACACCGCCATGTTGTCAAAATAAGCATCACTAAAGTTAACCAACTGTTTGCGCTGCTCGGTGATATCGAGGGCAGAAATGGCTAAGTTGTAATGCCCTGCCGCCACACTGGTGAGCAGGCTATCAAAGGGCTGGTGATAAAACTCGCACTCTCTATTTATTTGTAGGCATATGGCTTTGGCTAGCTCAATGTCAAAACCTACCAGTTGCTTTTGCTCGTCAAAGGCTTCAAAAGGCGGGTAAGAAGCTTCGGTAACAATTCGTAAAGGCTTTTCATCAGCAAGGGCTGAGCCAAAGATTAAAACGGGAAGAAGAATGAAAAGTTTAATCCACATAATCAACTACTCATCGAGTCGGATGGGGCTATCATAATTCAGCTTAGCAAAGGCTCACAACTAATTGTTATTAAATGCAATAATAATTCTGTGTTGGAGTATGCATTTATATGCATAAAACTAGAATAAAGTTGAATTAGAGTAAAAAGTTGGCGACAATGGCAGCGGATTTATAAGCTCGGATCACCGATGAAATATAGCGATAAACAAGAACAGTTAATAAAAGCCTTTAAATCACTGTTAAAAGAGGAACGATTTGGCTCGCAAGCCGAAATAGTGACCGCCCTGCAAGAGCAAGGTTTCGAAAACATTAATCAATCGAAAGTGTCACGCATGCTAAGTAAGTTTGGTGCAGTGCGTACCCGCAACGCAAAAATGGAAATGGTTTACTGCTTACCAGCAGAATTAGGGGTGCCAACCGTTTCTAGCCAACTAAAGATCTTAGTATTAGAAATGGATTTCAATGACGCTCTCATCGTAATCCACACCAGCCCCGGCGCCGCTCAACTAATCGCGCGTTTGTTAGATTCATTAGGTAAGGCAGAAGGTATTCTTGGCACGATTGCAGGAGACGATACCATCTTCATCACCCCTACTCGCCAAGTAGCTATCGCAGATGTCTTTCAATCAGTGAAAGAACTCTTCGAAGTAGGCTAACTAAGCCCTGCCTTTATAACTCCCTAAAGCGAGGCTTTAGGGAAGACAAATGCAGCATCACCATTCACCGACAGCCATACCTTGGTGCCAGCACTCGCCTGCCAATAATCGCGCATTCGCGCATGGATAACACGCTCAGGCATATTGCTTAGTTGTAATCTAAAGTGAGTTTCGTTACCCATAGCGTGCACCGATATCACGCTTGCTTCGATGTACTCTTTGTTTTCTAGCTGATGCACAACGATGTCTTTAGCGCGCACAATTATCTCAGCCCTTTGCTGGTTATCCACACCATTCGCAGAAAAGTGGCCTAAGGGCGTGTGAACTTTATTGTCTTCAACATCCGTTTCGAAACGATTACTTGGCCCAAATAGAGCCGCAACAAAGGCGTTTTTAGGGTTATTGTAAATCTCTTGAGGGCTGGCGTTTTGCACAATTTCACCCTTTTCCATCACCACAATTTTGTCGGCAATAAACATTGCTTCTAATGGGTCATGAGTCACCATTACTGCAGGAGTATTGGTTTTCTTAAGCACATCTAGAGTTTCTTCTCGAACCTGCTGACGAAGATGCTCATCAAGTGCAGAGAAAGGTTCATCTAGCAGCAAAGTGCTAGGCTCTGGCGCTAAAGCACGAAGCAATGCAACACGTTGCTGCTGGCCGCCCGATAAAGTGTGAGGAAAGCGTTCTAACAAACCTTGCATACCCATATTATCTAAGCTTTCTTCAACCCAGCGACGTCGCGTAGCAAGATCTTGTTGTTTACGTAAACCATACTCAATATTTTTACGCACACTCATATGGGGGAACAAGGCATAGTCTTGGAACATCATGCCAATAGCGCGTTGCTCTGGCGCTAAATGAATCGCTTGCTGGGGCGCAGCCACCAAGCTGTCTTGCAAATACAGTTCGCCACTTTGCAGTCGCTCTAATCCAGCGATAAGGCGCAACAGTGTGGTTTTACCGCAGCCCGATGGCCCTAGCAACGCCACAATTTGATTGTCGCTCACTTCAATGCTGACATCTTTTAATGCCTGTTGTTCGCCGTAAAAATGATTAACTTTGCGTAAAACAATACTCATTGCAGGTTTATTGTCCTTGTGGGCGACGTTCAGAAGAACCGATATTTCGACTCATAATAATAACCGGGATAATGCCCGCCAGTAATATAGTTAATGCAGCCAAAGCGCTTTGCTCAAGCTGTTCTAAAGAGGCTAAATCCCAAACTTGGGTTGATAAGGTATCAAAATTAAATGGCCTTAGAATCAGGGTAATAGGCAGCTCTTTCATGGTATCAACAAATACCAATAACATTGCGGTAAGCACGCTTGGCCGAATTAATGGCAAATGAATACGCCAAAGGGTTTTCCCCGATCGGCTGCCAAGAATACGTGAAGCATCATCCATTTCTGGAGTGATTTTTGTAAGGCTTGCATCGAGCGTACGATAGCTTAAGGCAATAAAGCGTAACGAATAGGCTAATACCAAGGCGCCACCAGTGCCGGTGAGCAATAAGCCAGTAGGGTAATCAAACCAAGCTTTCATCAGCCTATCAACGGTATTATCAAACACCCCAAGTGGATACAAAATACCTACCGCCAGCACCGCACCTGGAATGGCATAACCCAAGGTTGCGGCCTCGGCGATACTGCGCATTTTATTGCTTTTGGATAAGCGAACCCCGTAGGCTAACAATAAGCCTAAAATAGAGGTTAGCAATGCGGCCATAATGGCCAGAGAAAAGCTGTTCCAAGCGCTGTTTAAATACTGGTCCAGACCTTGCTCTAAATTACGCAATGCATAATTAGTTAATACGGTAATCGGTAGAATAAAGCCAAGGCTAATCGGCAATAAACATAAAGCTGTTGCCAACCACGCTTTAAAGCCCGAAAGCGGTTCTGCAAACATGGTTGGAGATTGACCAGTCA
Organism: Agarivorans aestuarii; assembly: GCF_019670125.1. Lineage (NCBI taxonomy): Bacteria > Pseudomonadati > Pseudomonadota > Gammaproteobacteria > Alteromonadales > Alteromonadaceae > Agarivorans > Agarivorans aestuarii. Next base: position 826,814 of record NZ_AP023033.1, on the reverse strand, counting down.
ACTTATAAAACTTACCAGCATTGCGGCTGTAACGTTCTAAACCCAGCAGCAAGATAGAAAAGCTCACTAGCATTAATGCTATTTGAGCGGCCGCTGACAGGCTGCTCATATTTAGCCACACATCAAAAATGCCCGCGGTTAGTGTGGGCACCGCAAAAAACTCTACCGTGCCATATTCATTAATGGTTTCCATAAGCGCTAAGGTCACCCCTACCACAATAGCAGGACGCGCTAACGGCAATGCCACTTTAAAAAAGCTCTGGGTTTGGCTTTTACCTAAACAGCGGCTCATTTCAAAAAGCTGTGCAGCTTGTTCTACAAAGGCGGCTCGCGCCAACAAGTAAACATAGGGATATAGCACTAAACTCAATACTGCAATGGCGCCTTGTATGGAGCGAATTTCTGGGAACCAGTAGTCACGAGCAGTTTGCCAACCAAACAAAGTGCGTAAGGTCTTTTGTACAAAACCTGCGTATTCGAGTTGATCGGTAATAACAAAAGCGAGAATGTAACTTGGCACCGCTAAAGGTAACAACAGCGCCCATACCAACACCGACTTAAGCGGGAAGTTAAAACGCGTGACTAACCAAGCAGCACCCGTGCCCATTAAACTGGTAAATACCGCCACGCCTAAACACAGTAGCAAAGTGTTTTTTACGTAAATCCAAAATACCGTATCAAGTAAGTGCTGCCAGATCTCTTGGTTGTCGGCCCATGAGAGCATCAAGATGGTAGCAATAGGTATAATGGCTAAGGCTGCAATGGCTAAGGCAAGCCATACCCAAGGGTCAAAGCGTAAACGAGCTAGCGAAAAAGGCGAAGTAGAATTGGCGGTAGTGCTCATAGCTTCCAAACAAAAAAAACGGCACAAAGCCGAAAAAGAATAAAGCTGACCTATGGCCAGCTTTATTAATGCTTGCTAATAGAATAGCAAGTTTAACAACCTTTACATGTCATAGCCAACACGGTCAACTAAGCGTGCTGCAGCAGCGCGTTGATCGGCCACTTCTTGTAATGAAATACGGTCGGCCTTGAAATCGCCTAGGCTTTCAATAAATTCGTCAGTTTTAATACCGCTGCGAACTGGCTCTTCGTAGTTAGCAGTGGCGTATAAACCTTGGGCTTTTTCACCTACTAAGAACTCTAACAACTTAATCGCGTTGTCTTTGTTTTTAGCCGTTTTCAATAAACCAGCACCAGAAATGTTAATGTGCTGACCACGGCCACCAATGTCTTGGTCTAGGTATACAACACGGATTTTCTCGGCCCACTCTTGTTGCTCTGGGCTCTTGGTGTTGTAGAACATTTTGCCCATGTAGTAACGGTTAGCAATTGCTAAGTCACATTGGCCTTCGAAAATCGCTTTTGCTTGAGCACGGTCGTTACCTTGAGGTTTACGCGCTAAGTTAGCTTTTAAGCCCTTTAACCAAGTTTCTGCCGCTACTTCGCCATCTTCTGCGATTACCGAAGCAATTAAACCAATGTTATAGACGTGCTTACCAGAGCGGGTACAAATGCGACCTTGCCATTTAGGATCAGCCAAATCTTTAAGCGAGTTAAGCTCACCTTCTTTCACGCGATCTTTATGTGCGTAAACCACACGTGCACGTGTAGTAAGGGCAAACCACAAGTTATCAGGGTGACGTAAGTGAGCTGGCACTACTTCATCAATAACGGGTGAGTTAACCGCTTCAAATAAACCGGCAGCGCGCACTTCTTCCAAGCGGCCAATATCAACGGTTAGTACCAAATCAGCAGGGTTGTTTTCGCCTGCCGCTTTAATCTTTTCAGCTAAACCTTTAGCAGCATGCACAACATTCACTTTAATGCCGGTTTCTTCGGTAAACGCATCAGTTAATGGTTGTAACAAGCTTTGTTGGCGGTAAGAGTATAAGTTTACTTCTTCTGCAGCTAAGGCTGGCGTGGCTACCACTAGTGAAGCCAACACGGCCACTAATGAAGAGAATACTGATTTATTCACAAATGAGTCCTTCAATATATGTTAAACGCAAATCGTTATCATTTGACTTTAGATTAACATGGGATCACATCTTTGACTATGTTTTAAAACAAAAAAAGGCCCGCTAAGCGGGCCTTTTTTATTACTTTTTAATCTTAGCTAGAAGACTTAACTGTTACGAACTCTGGGTATGCATCGATACCACAGTCAGCAATGTCCATACCGTTCATTTCTTCTTCTTCAGAAACTCGGATACCCATTACAGCTTTTAAGATGCTCCATACGATGAAGCTTGCTACGAATACCCATGCGAAGATAGTTAGTGCACCGATGATTTGGCCAGAGAAGCTTGAACCATCGTTAGTTAGTGGAACAATCAATAGACCGAACAAACCAACTACACCGTGAACTGAGATAGCACCTACTGGATCATCAATCTTAATCTTGTCGAAGAATACGATAGACGCTACTACCAATACGCCAGCTACAGCACCAAACAGAGTGGCTTGAAGCGCAGTAGGAGTAGAAGGTTCAGCAGTAATCGCTACTAGGCCAGCTAATGCGCCGTTTAGTAACATTGTTAGGTCTGCTTTACCCCAAGTTAGCTTACACACTAGTAGTGCAGCGATTGCACCAGCTGCAGCTGCAGCGTTAGTGTTTAGGAATACCATTGCTACAGAGTGAGCGTTTGAAGCATCTGCAAGTTTCAGTACAGAACCGCCGTTGAAGCCAAACCAACCCATCCATAAGATGAAAGTACCTACAGTAGCTAGCGGCATGTTAGAACCAGGAATTGGGTTAACAGAACCGTTTTTACCGTATTTACCTTTACGTGCGCCTAGTAGAAGTACACCAGACAATGCAGCAGCGGCACCAGCTAAGTGAACAATACCTGAACCCGCGAAGTCAGAGAAACCAAGGTCGCCTAGGTTGTATAGACCGAATACATCTGCACCGCCCCAAGTCCAGCTACCTTCTAGAGGGTAGATGAAACCAGTTAGCACTACAGCGAAGATTAAGAATGCCCAAAGCTTCATACGCTCAGCAACTGCACCCGAAACAATAGACATTGCAGTTGCAACGAATACTACTTGGAAGAAGAAGTCAGAAGCACCTGAGTATACGCTGCCGCCTTCAAAGCCTTCTTCAGCTTTAGAAGCTAATACGCCACCTAGGTCAAAGGCTTCGATACCTGATAAGAAGATACCGCCGTCATACATGATTGAGTAACCACATACCAAGTACATGATACAAGCGATAGAGTAAAGTGCGATGTTCTTAGTAAGAATTTCTGTGGTGTTTTTAGCGCGAACTAAACCAGCCTCTAGCATAGAGAAACCAGCGGCCATCCACATTACTAATGCGCCACACACCAAAAAGTAGAAGGTGTCGATAGCATATTGCAGTTGATAAATTTCGTTTTCCATAATTACTTCCCCGTAATCCCTGTTATAAGCTTGCTAAGGTTGCCCTTAGATAGCCTCTGCATCCATTTCGCCAGTACGAATACGTACTACGTTGCTTAAGTCGTATACAAAAATCTTACCGTCACCAATTTTGCCGGTGTAAGCTGCACTAGAAATCGCTTCAATAATGCGATCTAGATTTTCTGAGCTAGTAGCAATTTCCAGTTTTACCTTAGGTAAAAAGTCAACTTGGTACTCGGCACCACGATATAATTCGGTGTGACCTTTTTGACGACCAAAACCTTTAACTTCAGATACGGTTAAACCATCTACGCCAACTTCGGCAATGGCTTCACGCACGTCATCCAATTTGAATGGCTTGATTATCGCGCTAATTAGTTTCATTTGAGCTCCTCCAAAGAGTCATCGATTAACTTTTCTCGAATAACAAAATACAAGGCTTGTGCCAAGACAAAATTATCATTAAAAAACAACAACTTAAGCAATAAAGAATAAAATACAACAAAAAACGCCGCACCAATATGGTGCTATATTTTTTAACAACGCTCCAACATGGTTCACGCATTGGTGGTGGTATTTTTATCAGCACTAATAAAGTGCAGCTAGGGGGTAATCTGTAGCAATTTGGCGATTAACCCGCATATTAACTAGGGTTAAAGTAATGAATTGACAGAATAAAAAGAGCGGAAGAAGGGTTTAGAAGATTTCCGAGCAAGGTGCTAATTTTGCACCATGTTAATAAGTCTCGATAGAATTTAACAATTCTAGAAAATCGTCGTAGCCGCAAGCGCTATGTGCCGCATCTAAACTCATAGCCTCTTCTAGTAGGGCTTGATTCTCGGTAGCGTTGTCTTGAGATACGGCGATGGTCACTTCATCTAAGTTGGCTTCAAAACGAAACTCATCACTGTCGATATGCAGCTCTGCTAAGCCAGACAAATTTTTCAGCTGGGCGACTAAAGAAGGGATAAACTGACGATCTTTATTTAGCTCGCGCTCTAGCCACATCGAAAAACACCGATGTTCGTCACCGCAATCAATAATAAAAGCGCCGTCCAAAGAACGGCGAATCGTCAGTTCCATAGTGTCAGTCTAGTTACTTAAACAAGCAGACTGTAAGTTTACGCTAACCGCGCTATTTAACATAGTAGGAACAAGATCATAAGCGGCATTTGGCTTTAGTTTAAAGCGCATTGCTACGGCTGTTTTTATTTGCTTTTCCAATACTTCAATGTCAACAGGCTTAACGATTAAGCCTTGCACGTCCATCAATACATTAAAACCAAGCAATTGCTTAGTGGCTTCAGATGCTAAAGATAGAATAGCGATATCAGAGCTAGCCAAAGTTTGGCCAGTTCGAATTGCCTTAATTAGCTTTAAGCCTTCGGCATTGGCTAATTCGGTGTCGATGATCACAGCCTGGAACTCGTTGCTCATTAGTCGCTCATGCAGCAAACCAGCATTAGAGAACATTTCTAACTGTTTTAACTCGCCATCGGCCTTCAGGTTTTGAATTTTCTGGCAGGTCTCAGCATCACTTAATAACAAGGCTTTTGCTTGATTTTGAACCAGCTCCGGTTTTACTCGGTTGGGCTGAGCGACTGCTTCACATCTTGCTATATAGCCCTTTTTGGGAATGGTAGCGATGGTGAGATCAGTATTGTTCAAAGTAGTGATTACTTTTCGTAACTGAGATATATGCTGATTAATTGTATGGTCTGAGACACTACGTCCCCACACAGCATCAGACAAGTCGTCTCTCCCCACAACTTGATTGACATGTTTACACAAATATCCCAACAAATGGGTTCTTAATGGTCCCAAATAGGCACTTTTATCCTTAAACGTAATACTATTTTGGCTCATATCTACGGCCAACGGGCCAACTACTACAACATCATTAAAGGACATATTGTCTTCCAACTGCAAGCGAATGAGCTAGTAAATCTAGCGGGCTCCTTTATACCAGTAAATGCTAAAATTATCCATATTTCGCAGCACATAATAACGCATATTATATTTATTTTATAATAAAATGTTCATAATTTTACTTATTTAGGCGTATATATAGTATCACCTCAGTGTGTTACTTGGCTATTGTGCAAAAAAAAACGCAGCCAAAGCTGCGTTTTTGATGCGGTGTGAAAATCTACACGGCGGCTTGAATAATCACCTCATCAGCCACTTTAGTGTAATCAGTGATTTCATCGAAGTTGAGGTAACGATAAGTATCAGCTGCGGTAGCATCAATTTGCTTAGCGTACTCAAGGTACTCCTCTGGAGTAGGTAACTTACCTAAAATTGCCGATACAGCAGCTAGCTCAGCAGAAGCCAAGTAAACATTAGCGCCGGTACCTAAACGGTTAGGGAAGTTACGGGTAGAAGTAGAGACTACCGTTGAGTTATCTGCCACACGTGCTTGGTTACCCATACACAAAGAACAACCAGGGATCTCGGTGCGTGCACCAACACGACCGTAAATACCATAATAACCTTCTTCGGTAAGTTGTTTTTGGTCCATACGAGTAGGAGGAGCAACCCACATACGTGTTGGCAATGAGCCAGTATGCTTGTCGAGCAATTTACCTGCTGCACGGAAGTGACCAATGTTAGTCATACACGAACCTAAGAACACTTCATCAATGTTCTGGCCGGCAACTTCAGATAGCAAACGTGCATCATCTGGGTCATTTGGCGCACACAATACTGGCTCGTTAATATCAGCCAAATCAATCTCAATGATCTCTTTGTATTCTGCGTCTTTATCCGCTTCCATTAACTCAGGGCTAGCGATCCACTCTTGCATAGCAGTGATACGACGTTCGATAGTACGACGGTCGCCATAACCTTCAGCAATCATCCACTTAAGCATCACAATGTTTGAGTTTAAGTACTCAATGATTGGGGCTTTGCCAAGCTTGATGGTACACCCTGCAGCACTACGTTCAGCAGAAGCATCCGACAATTCAAACGCTTGCTCAACTTTTAGCTCTTCTAAGCCTTCAATTTCTAAGATACGACCTGAGAAGATGTTTTTCTTACCTTTCTTCTCAACCGTTAATAGGCCACGCTGAATGGCGGCATACGGAATAGCATGCACCAAGTCACGCAGGGTAATACCCGGCTTCATTTCACCTTTAAAGCGAACCAAAATTGACTCTGGCATATCCAATGGCATTACACCCGTTGCAGCAGCAAATGCCACTAAGCCAGAACCAGCTGGGAAGGAAATACCAATTGGGAAACGGGTATGTGAATCACCACCGGTACCCACAGTATCTGGCAATAGCATACGGTTTAACCAAGAGTGAATAACACCGTCACCTGGGCGCAGTGATACACCGCCACGGTTCATGATGAAATCCGGAAGTGTGTGGTGAGTAGTCACATCTACTGGTTTAGGGTAAGCAGCGGTATGACAGAATGACTGCATGGTTAGGTCAGCAGAGAAGCCCAAACAGGCTAAATCTTTCAACTCATCACGGGTCATTGGCCCAGTAGTATCTTGCGAGCCCACTGTCGTCATCTTCGGCTCACAGTATTGGCCAGGGCGAATACCGTCTACGCCACAAGCTTTACCCACCATTTTCTGGGCAAGGGTGAAACCTTTAGATGAAGCAGCTACGTCTTGAGGACGCTTAAATACTTCTGAAGGCTCAAGGCCTAATGAGATACGAGCACGGTCAGTTAAACCACGGCCAATAATTAGAGGTATACGGCCACCAGCGCGAACTTCATCAAGCAATACGTCGGTTTTTAGCTCAAAGGTTGAGATAACTTCATCAGTACCTGATTTTTTCACTTCGCCAGTGAATGGGTAAATGTCGATAACATCGCCCATGCCAAGTTTTTCTACGTCTAGCTCAATAGGTAATGCGCCAGCATCTTCCATGGTATTAAAGAAGATTGGTGCGATTTTTCCGCCTAAACAGAAGCCGCCGCCACGTTTGTTTGGTACGTACGGAATATCATCACCCATCAGCCACAACACAGAGTTAGTAGCTGATTTACGCGAAGAACCGGTACCTACAACGTCACCCACGTACACTAGCGGATGGCCTTTCTCTTTCAGGGCTTCGACTTGCTTCATTGGGCCAATTGAACCCGCTTGATCCGGTTCAATACCTTCTCGGGCATTCTTTAGCATTGCTAATGCATGCAATGGAATGTCTGGGCGAGACCATGCATCTGGTGCTGGAGATAAGTCATCGGTGTTAGTTTCACCGGTTACTTTGAAAACAGTAAGTGTTGATTTTTCGGCAAGCTCAGGACGGTTTAAGAACCACTCTGCATCAGCCCAACTTTGCATCACTTGTTGTGCAAAGTTATTGCCTGCTTTGGCTTTTTCTTCCACGTCGTGAAAAGAATCAAACATCAATAATGTGTGTGACAAGGCTTTAGCGGCAATAGGCGCTAACTCAGCGTTGTCGAGTAATGAAATGAGGGGTTCAATATTGTAACCACCTTGCATAGTACCCAACAGTTCTGTGGCATACGCGGTAGAAACAATAGGAGAGCTTACTTCTCCAGCTGCTACAGCAGCAAGAAAACCGGCTTTTACATAAGCGGCTTCATCTACACCAGGTGGAATGCGGTTTGCTAACAAATCAAGTAGAAACGCTTCTTCACCGGCTGGCGGAGCTTTTAATAACTCTACTAATCCTGCGGTTTGTTCAGCATCGAGGGGTTTAGGTACAATACCTTCAACAGCACGCTCTTCGACGTGTTTGCGGTAGCTTTCTAGCACGGCTCGCTCCTTATTGTAATAATGCCCGTAGGGGGATATCCATATATATGGGCCAGAGGTTTGCTGGCCACATGGGGCTGAGATTATAGCCGTTTTAACTATAAATTAAAATATCGACGTTTCAGCTAAGCCAAGCAAAAAACAGTTAAGTCTATTTAAAACAAAAACTTAAACACTTTATTATACTTTAGCCACAAGCGAGAAAGTTACAATTTATTCACATTTATCACTTATTTAGAAGTCATTGCCGATAAATAAATATAAAGTTTGTTCCGATTCGTTGTGTCCATAGGCAAGTACCACTGGCCCTAATACACTGGTGTCTAAAGCAGCAAAAATACTGCCAGCCCAAAGCGCACTGCTATAAGAAATGTCATCAGAGCTATTCCATACTCCGCCATTTTCTAAGGAACCACCGACAAAAACAGGCGCTTGTAATACTGGAGATTGAAAATAGTGCAGCTGATAAAAGTACATTAGACCGGTTAGCGCCTTATAACGACCTGATAACTGTTCATACTTAAAGCCCGAAAGCCGCAAAAAGCCCCCTAGATCTTGGGCATCCGTTGGCACAATAAAATCACTACCAGTGCTACCGTATTCGCCAAACCAATTTAGATGGTGTTTGTTCCAGCCAAATGGCACTTTCCAACGAGCCTCAAAACTAGGTGCCAATACACTAGAGAATCCTTGAACATCTTCATGATAAAGGGTTAGGCCCACATCCAACATTTTCCCTTGGGTCGGAAAAGCCCAACTATTCAAGGTATCATAATCAAACTTAAAGTAAGGCCCGTACAACCAATAGCTAGCATCTGCGCTAAGCCCTTTTAACTCAATGTCACCATGCCTTGCGGCGAGACCTAAGCCCCACTCCTGCCAAGGTTTGTAGTTCCACGATACTTGAGTGCGAAAAGTAGTATCACTAAAGTTTGCCTCTAGGTATTCAAAGTCTTCGGTTAATCCGTATAAACGACGGCTACGTTTATCGTACTCGGCCGAAGCTAACCAAGCGTATTTAAGGTTATCGGTAAACGGTGTGTAGTATTCGGTAAATAAACGTTTTATTGAACCGATTTCGACTTCGTTTCGCCACTCAGCGCCATATTGGTTTAAATTAGTTAAAGTAAAACCTAGACCTATATTAGCTTCGGTGCGATCGGTAAAGTTTTCTTGCAGACCAAACTTCATATCAAAGTAGCCAGGCCCCCAGCTCTTTTCTTGCGTATCTAAGTGAATGACATTTTCACCTTGCTCAGTGCTAATGCGATAATCAACACGCTCAAAAGTGCCTAAGGCATACAGCTGACTTATTTTCTCCTCAAGCTGTGCTTTAGAAAGTAACTCGCCTTGATTGAGTTGTAGCCGCGATAAAATAACCTCATCACTCAAGCCTGAGTTGTTATTCAATTCGATTCTGCTTACCACAAACTCGGCATGTAACTTAAGTTTTGCCCGGCGCTGATCAACTTTTTGTTGATAGGCCAAATACACTTCGTTTTGATCGGCTGAATGAATACGTTTTGCCAGCTCAGCGATTGGCTCTTCACCTGCCTGCCTGCCCCGCTCCACTGCTAAAGGCATTGATGCAAAGTCTGCAGTATCGATGCCGGTAACATCGGGGGAAATAAGCAAATCATCTGATGTTAGCAAAGCAATTTGTCGCTCAGTACCTGAGCGGGTAAGAAACACCGATAATTGGTCTACAACATCAACGGCGCTATTTAGCTCTTGCTGGGTTTTAAGTCGCGCGCCAATATCCACCGCGATAATGATGTCTGCGCCCATTTCTTTCAGCACATCTACAGGCATGTTGTTTACCACCCCACCATCTGAAAGCAGTTTACCATCAAGCTCTACCGGACGCAGTGCTCCCGGCACCGACATGCTCGCTTGCATAGCAACAGCTAAGTCGCCACGCTTGAGAATATACGTGGTCATAGCAGCCATATCGGTAGCTACTGCGCGATAAGGAATGGCCAACTCATCAAAACTTTCTAGTGCTTCTAAGTTACTGGTGGCATAACGCAATATCTCGGCCATGGTTTGGCCTTGTACCGCTCCTTTGGGAATCTGCATCCCATCTTTATTAGCCCCAATCGGCAAGGCAATTTGATAATCATCTTGCTGTTTTTTGCTACGTAAAGACAATTCGCTGCGAGTCACATCGTCAACAAAACCACTTTCCCAATAAATCGAAAAAGTCAGTTCTTCGATCTCTTGGGCACTATAGCCCATGGCTAGCATGGCACCAAAATATGCACCCATGCTGGTACCAGCGATATAATCAACCGGAATTTGATGCTCTTCGAGAAGCTGGATGACCCCTAAATGCGCTGCGCCCTTTGCCCCTCCACCACTAAGTGCCAAGCCTATTTTGGGACGGGCAACTGCCGTAGTGGCAATCAACATGAGCAAAATAAACCAAACAGCTTTACGCAATTGTGGCATGTGGCGTCATTCCTTTGAAATATAAAACAATAAAGGCAGCCTAGGCTGCCTTTATAACTGTAGTTTTTTAGACTAGATGAGTCTATTTTTTCTTTTTCTTGGCTTTCGCATTTGGAAGGTCGGTAATACTTCCTTCAAAAATCTCTGCAGCCAAGCCAACCGATTCATGCAAGGTTGGGTGAGCGTGAATGGTTAACGCGATGTCTTCTGCATCACAACCCATCTCAATCGCTAAACCAATTTCACCTAGCAATTCACCGCCGTTAGTACCCACTACAGCACCACCAATCACACGGCCAGATTCTTTATCAAAAATCATCTTAGTCATGCCATCTGGGCAATCAGAGGCGATAGCACGGCCCGAGGCAGCCCAGGGGAACACAGAGGCTTCATAGTTAATGCCTTGCGCTTTAGCTTCTTTCTCGGTTAAACCTACCCATGCCATCTCTGGCTCGGTGTAAGCAATCGAAGGGATCACTTTAGGATCAAAGAAGTGCTTCTTACCAGAGATAACCTCTGCAGCTACGTGACCTTCATGCACCCCTTTGTGTGCCAACATAGGTTGCCCTACGATGTCGCCAATAGCGTGGATGTGTGGCACGTTAGTACGTAGTTGCTTGTCTACTTCAATAAAGCCACGCTCGGTGACTTCAATGCCGGCTTTCTCAGCATCTAAACCTAAACCATTTGGTACACGGCCTACCGCAACTAATACTGCATCATAGCGAACCGGCTCGTGTGGCGCTTGCTTACCTTCGTAAGTTACGTATAAGCCGTCTGTTTTCGACTCAACCGCTACCACTTTGGTTTCAAGCATGATGTTGAACTTGCTTTTCACTTTTTTGGTGTAAGCGCGAACTACATCTTTATCAGCTGCTGGTACAAGTTGGTCAGCAAATTCTACAACGTCAATCTCACTGCCTAGTGCGCCATATACTGTACCCATTTCTAGGCCAATAATACCGCCACCTAATACTAACAACTTACCAGGAACTTCTTTAAGCTCTAGCGCGTCAGTTGAATCCCATACACGTGGGTCATTGTGTGGAATAAATGGCAATTTAACTGGGCGAGAACCCGCTGCAATAATTGCGTTGTCAAAGTTAATAGTAGTGGCTTCGCCGTCATCACCAGTTACTTCTAGTGAGTTAGCGCCGGTAAACTTACCTAAGCCTTGGACTACTTTAACTTTACGCATTTTAGCCATACCATCGAGGCCACCAGTCAACTGACCGATTACTTTCTCTTTCCAGGTACGGATTTTATTAATGTCGGTTTGTGGCTCACCAAACACAATGCCGTGCTCGGCCAGTGATTTTGCTTCTTCAATCACTTTAGCTACGTGCAACAAAGCTTTTGATGGGATACACCCCACATTCAAACATACTCCGCCGAGGGTGGCGTAGCGTTCTACAATTACTGTTTCCAAACCTAAATCGGCAGCACGGAAGGCAGCAGAATAACCTGCAGGGCCTGCACCCAGTACTACCACCTGGGTCTTGATTTCCTTACTCATTGATGACCTCTTGGTATTGTTATGTTGTAAAGCTGCTGTAGGGTAAAAGTGTCAACCATGCAGCTAAACTGAGTTTACGGTTAATCGGTATAAAAAAGAAGAGCCGGGTGATAAACACCCAGCTCTTATTACTAAAGTACTAGTCGGCGAATGTCGCCCAACAAGCCACTTAAGGTTGAGATAAATCTGGCGCCGTCGGCCCCATCAATCACTCGGTGATCGTAAGACAGTGCTAATGGCAACATTAGCTTCGGTACAAAGTCTTTGCCGTTCCATTTTGGTTTCATTTCACTACGTGAAACACCCAAAATGGCCACCTCTGGCGCATTTACGATAGGGGTAAACTGAGTACCACCAATACCGCCAAGGCTAGAAATAGTGAAACAGCCGCCCTGCATGTCTGAGGCAGTAAGCTTACCCGCGCGCGCTTTCTTAGAAATTTCTACCAACTCTTCAGAAAGCTGGTAAATACCTTTCTTGTTCACGTCGCGTACTACCGGCACAACCAAACCGTTTGGCGTATCTACTGCGATACCAATGTGGATGTACTTCTTCATGATGAGGCTATTGCCATCATCAGACAGCGCCGAGTTAAACTTAGGCATGCTCTCTAAGGTTTTAGCTGCGGCTTTTAGCATGAATACTAGCGGCGTGATCTTAAAGCCTAACTGTTGCTTCTCAGCAATTACGTTTTGCTCTTTACGGAAAGCTTCCATTTCTGAAATGTCGGCTTCGTCAAACTGAGTAACGTGAGGGATTTTCACCCAGTTACGGTGCAGTGCTGGACCAGAGATTTTCTGAATACGTGATAGCGGAACTTCTTCCACTTCACCAAATTTAGAGTAATCGATGCTTGGCCATGCTGCTACGTCCATGCCTGAGCCACCAGCGCTAGCGCCAGACTCTAGAACTTTAACCGCTTGCTTAACGTAAGCTTGAACGTCTTCTTTAACGATACGACCCTTGCGGCCCGAACCTTTAACTTTGGCTAAATCGACACCAAACTCACGCGCTAAACGACGAATAACCGGTGATGCGTGAACGTAAGCACTGTTTTCTACAAATTCACCCGATTTGGCAGGAGCACTTGCAGGCTTGCTAGCTGGCGCAGGCGCTGTAGCAGGCTTAGCTGCTTCGGCCGGAGCTGCGGCTGGTGCACTTGCTGCAGGCGCTGCAGATGTAACTTCAAACACCATTACCAATGAGCCAGTTTTAACTTTGTCGCCAACGGCTACTTTAAGCTCTTTCACTACACCAGCAAAAGGTGCAGGCACTTCCATTGCCGCTTTATCACCTTCTACAGAGATAAGCGTTTGCTCCAGCTCTACGCTATCGCCAACAGAAACCGCAACTTCGGTAACTTCTACTTCATCATCGCCAATATCAGGAATATTAACTTCTTGAAGCTGCGAAGTTGCAGGGGCAGCGGCTGGAGCTTCTGCCACAGGCGCAGCTGGTGTAGAACCCGCTACTTCAAATTCCATGATAAGAGTGCCCGTAGACACTTTATCGCCTACCGAAATGCTAATGGTTTTAACGGTACCAGCGAAAGGTGCTGGTACTTCCATCGCAGCTTTGTCACCTTCAACCGAGATAAGTGTTTGCTCTGCTTCAATCACATCGCCAACATTTACTGCAATTTCGGTTACTTCAACTTCGTCGTCACCAATATCTGGAACATGCACTAATTCTACTGAACTCGCTGCAGGCGCGGCGGCTTCAGCAGGAGCAGCCGCTGGTTGTTCGGCTGCGCCTTCAGCTTCAAAAATCATAATCAGTGCGTTGGTGGCTACGCTGTCGCCTACTGCAACTTTAATTTCTTTTACAACGCCAGCTTGAGAAGCCGGAACTTCCATTGCCGCTTTGTCGCCTTCTACCGAAATTAACGATTGCTCTAATTCTACGCTATCGCCAACTTCAACAAGGATCTCGGTCACTTCTACTTCATCAGCGCCAATATCTGGTACAAAAATTTCAATACTCATAGCTATTCGCCCTTACGCGTAGAGAGGGTTAGTTTTGTTAGTGTCGATGTCATATTTTGCAATCGCTTCGCTCACAACTTTCTTATCTAAAGTGCCAGCTTTAGCTAGCTCTGTAAGTGCTGCTACTACGATGTAGTCAGCATTTACTTCAAAGTGACGACGTAAGTTTTCACGGCTGTCACTGCGGCCAAAGCCATCGGTACCCAATACTTTGTAGCTACCTGGTACATAAGCGCGAACTTGCTCTGCGTATTGCTTCATGTAATCGGTCGCAGCAATAGTTGGTGCGTCTGTTAAGGCTTCAGTAATGTAAGCTACTTTCGCGTCGCTCTCTGGGTTTAGCATGTTGCTACGCTCAACGGCTTGACCTTCACGGGTTAGCTCGTTGAAAGACGTTACGCTAAATACGTCAGACGCAATGTCGTACTCTTCACTCAATACTTTGGCAGCTTTCAATACTTGCTGCATGATGGTGCCCGAACCTAGTAACTGAACTTGACCTTTAGCACCTTTGTTTTCTTCAAACTTGTAAATACCCTTACGAATACCTTCTTCAGCGCCTGCTGGCATAGCTGGTTGATGGTAGTTTTCGTTCATCAAGGTTAAGTAGTAGTAAATATTCTCTTGGTCGCCGTACATGCGACGTAAACCATCTTGAAGAATAACCGCTACTTCATAGGCAAAACTTGGGTCATAAGAAATACAGTTAGGGATGGTATTCGCCAAAATTAGGCTGTGGCCATCTTCGTGCTGCAAACCTTCGCCATTTAGCGTTGTACGACCGGCTGTAGCACCTAATAGGAAACCACGCGCTTGTTGGTCACCCGCCATCCAACACATATCACCCACTCGTTGGAAACCAAACATTGAGTAATAGATGTAGAAAGGAATCATTGGCACATCGTTAGTGCTGTATGAAGTAGCAGCAGCTACCCATGAACTCATAGCACCTAGCTCGTTAATACCTTCTTGCAATACTTGACCGCTAGTATCTTCTTTATAGTAAGACACTTGCTCTCTATCTTGCGGGGTGTATGTTTGGCCACTTGGGTTGTAGATACCAATTTGACGGAACAAACCTTCCATACCAAAGGTACGCGCTTCATCGGCAATAATTGGCACAATATTTTTGCCAATGCCTTTGTTTTTAAGCATTACATTTAAAGCACGTACGTATGCCATGGTGGTTGAAATATCACGCTTTTGCTCACCCAATAGCGCATCAAACTCGCTCAATTCAGGAATGGCTAACTCTTGAGTGAAGTTAGGCAAACGAGATGGCGTGTAACCGGCTAACTCTTTACGGCGAGCGTGCAAGTAATCGTGCTCTGGCGTACCAGGCTTAAGCTCAATGTATGGCAGGCTTGTTAGCTCTTCATCACTCACATCAACACCCAAGCGGTCACGGAACTGCTCAACATGAGTCATATCCATCTTCTTAACTTGGTGAGCAATGTTTTTACCTTGAGCAGCTTCACCCATGCCATAACCTTTCACGGTTTTAGCAAGGATAACGGTAGGCTTACCAGTGGCTTTACGCGCATTATCAAAAGCAGCATAAAGTTTAACTGGATCGTGACCACCACGGCGTAAAGCAAAAATTTCGTCGTCAGACATATCTTTAACTAGAGCAGCGGTCTCGCTGTATTTACCAAAGAAGTGCTCACGAACATAGGCGCCATACTTAGACTTAAAGGTTTGGTAATCACCGTCAACGGTTTCATTCATCAGTTGTAGCAATTTGCCTGAGCTGTCTTTTTCTAAAAGACTATCCCACTCGCTACCCCAAACCACTTTAATCACATTCCAGCCAGCACCTTTAAATAGGCCTTCTAGCTCTTGAATGATTTTACCGTTACCCATAACTGGGCCGTCTAGGCGCTGTAAGTTACAGTTAATAAGGAAGCATAGGTTGTCTAACTTTTCACGGGCCGCAAATGAAATCGCGCCGCGTGATTCTGGCTCGTCCATTTCGCCATCACCTAAGAAAGCGTAAACACGTTGGCCAGAACAATCTTTCATGCCGCGGCCAGTAAGGTATTTTAGGAAGCGAGCCTGATAAATAGCAGAAATAGGACCTAAGCCCATAGATACTGTTGGGAACTGCCAGAATTCAGGCATTAACTTAGGGTGTGGGTAAGAGCTTAAGCCTTTGCCGTCTACTTCTTGGCGGAAGCTGTCTAGCTGCTCTGCAGTTAAACGACCTTCAACAAATGCACGAGCATAAATACCCGGAGAAATATGACCTTGGTAATAAACTAAATCGCCACCATCTTTTTCATTACGCGCTTTAAAGAAGTGGTTAAAACACACTTCGTAAAATGCTGCAGAAGACTGGTAAGAAGCCATGTGGCCGCCTAAGTCGAGGTCTTTTTTAGACGCACGCAATACAATCATAATTGCGTTCCAGCGAATGATTGAGCGAATACGGCGTTCAATTGCACTATCACCCGGGTATTCCGGTTGATCTGCCACCGAAATGGTGTTGATGTAATCACTAGTGATTGACCCACCAGGGCCAGCTAGTCCATCAATGCCTGCGTTAGCGATGACCTGCTCCAACAAGAACTGGGCACGTTCAACGCCTTCTTCACGGATCACAGATTCAATGGCGTCTATCCACTCACTGGTTTCTAGTGAGTCAACATCATGCTTCAGTACCTCTGACATGGCTGTTTCCTTATCAGTTATTAATAGTTTCCAAACCACTGCAACGCAGCTTTTGGGTTACACTTTCAATTGTTTTAAACGGCGATTAGAGCGCTCAACTCGGCTTTCTTCTCGTTCGATTTGCAACAGCGTCTCTTCAATAAACGCCAAATGTTTATGTGAGGCTTCTCTGGCATCGTCTGGCTTACCATCGAGAATGGCTTGCAGCATAAGTGACCGATGGTGGCGAATTTTGTCTGCCACATTAGGTCGCGTATATAACACCTGAAAATTGTCCATAATGTTTTTTTCTAACAATGGACTTAAACCTCTAATTAAATGAAACAATACTAGGTTGTGGGACGCCTCAGTAATGGCTTCATAAAAACGTAAAACGGCTTTTGCTTCGCTAATGGTATCGCCGTCTTGTTGCGCAAGCTCAATCCGTTCATGACTGGCTTGCACTTTTTCTAAATCTGCCTCGGTACCGCGCAGTGCTGCATAATAAGCAGAGATGCCTTCTACCGCATGACGAAACTCCAACAAGTCTAGTTGGCTTTCATCATGGTTGGACAATAAATTAAACAGCGGATCGGTTAGCGCTTCACGCAGCTTTTGTTGCACATAAGTGCCGCCGCCTTGGCGCCTTACAACTAGACCTTTTGCTTCAAGTTGCTGAATCGCTTCGCGCAATGATGGGCGTGATACATCGAATTGCTTTGCCAACTCGCGCTCAGCAGGTAAGCGTTCACCTGGCGGTAAACTTCCTTCTAAGATCATTCGCTCTAATTGCTTTGCAATAACATCAGCGAGTTTAGGTGGCTTAATTCGTTGGTAGCTCATTAATTTCCGTTGCACTTAATATTGGTAATACCAATTTACACGCAGCAAATTAACAAATCAGAAACACGCTGTCCAGAAAAATTGACCCACATCAATTTAGCCAACACCTATTGCTAAATAAGTAAAGACTTTTGTACTACAAATATGATTGGTCTGACCTTTTTTTGTGCACAAGATCGGGCAAATGTAACAAGGAGAAAGGAGTTAACAAGATTATGTAAAAATAGATGAAAAACCGAAGCCGCTGAGCAGCGGCTTAAATAAGCCAACCGGCGATGGTTAAAATAGCAATAACAACAATGGCTAGCATAATGCCACGCTTAGCTAAACTAACGAATCGGCAAGTGGTAGCTACACATAACATTTCATGTTCGCTTTCTTGTTCTGAAAGCTCTGCGGCCACAGCCACCTTAGCCAACCAATAACCGTTGCTGTGTTTAGTATCACGCAAAGCGTGTAACCAAATAGGTAGCGCTTCGCTAGTATTGCCAACTGCCAAATAGCATAAACTGGCCAATCGAGAGGGGAGCCAATCAAGATAATGCATGAAATTGTTCACCGTAGGCTCCAAAGCTTGCACTTCAGTACTTTTATGCAAGTGTAAACCTCGGCTGCAACCATAGAAGATCGCCCCAGCCGGTCCAGCCAGTACATAAAAGAAAATCACTGCAAAATAGTAGCGATAGTTCAGCCACATTAATTGGGTACCGGTAGTAAGGGCAATCGACTCTTGCTCACTCACTTGATGCAATGGGTGAATTTGTTTTAGCAGCTGCTGATTAAAGTCACTACAGGCCTGCTCGTCGCCACTAGCAGCGGCACGCAGATAGTCTCGATAGCCTTGCTGAATTGGAGGGCAGCCTAGTGTAAGTAAGGGGATAAAGATCCATAGTGCAAGATTGGCTAAGCCAAATAGCAAGCCACTGATACTTACTTGTAGCCACGCAATCAATAGAGTGGGTAACACCACTGCCATAGCAATTTGCCAAATCGCTGAAGCGCGGTCAAAGCGCTGTAACCACCAATGAAAAACATGCTGCCACCACCAGCTAGCACCAATGCGACGAGCACGTTCTAAACTCAATGCTAGCAATAAGGAAATAAGAGACATGTTGCTGATTTTACTCCATAAACGTCAGCCGACTTTCGAATAGTAAGCTAATTACCTAAGCAAACCAAGTGACTTCAAAGTGCTTTTAGATAAGCGGACCAATCAAAATGCTCACCAGGATCAGTTTTTCTGCCTGGTGCTATATCACTGTGCGCAACAATGCGCTGTTTAGTGAGTCTAGGATATTCACGCAGTAATAATTGACTTACCTTAATTAAACTTTGGTATTGCTGCAGGGTATATTCACTATGGTCGGTACCTTCTAACTCGATGCCAATAGAATAATCGTTACACCCTTCTCGCCCATCAAAACTAGATACTCCAGCATGCCAGGCACGTTTATCAAAATCGACATACTGGGTCACTTTCCCACTTCGACTTATCATTAAATGAGCAGATACCTCTAACCCCTGTAAGTCTTTAAAGCTTGGCTCTGCGCTACAATCAAGCTTGCCACAAAATAATTCATCGATGTGCGGTAAGCCAAAACAGCCTTCAGGCAAGCTAATGCAGTGAATAACCAGCAAACTAATTTCTTCATTGGGTCGCTGATTATAGAACTTACTTTCTAGCCACTTAACGTCAGTCAATCGATGTTGTTTTATCTGCAAGAGTTTCTCCACCCAAGTATATTGTTAAGCTTTCTAACCAAGCCAATGACTATTGTCTAGCATAAACAGCTTATTTGACCATGCAAGAGCTGAACTTCTGCGCTAAAATGCGCCACACTAAAGTGACAGACTTAAACAACTGTCCCATCCTGCTAACCATCAGAGAAACGATGCATGAACGCCGAACAATTACGTGCCAACGTAAGCGCTGCTTTAATTGAAGATTTAGGACAATTAGACCCGCAACTAGACATTAGCGCCGCACTTATTCCAGAACAACAAATAAGCAAAGCCAAAATCATCAGCCGTGAAAGTGCAACCTTCGCTGGAAAAGCCTTTGCCGATGAAGTGTTTAGGCAGCTAGGCGAGCAGGTAGAGATAGAGTGGCTGGTAGCAGAAGGCGATAAAGTGATTGAAGACCAAGCCCTGTGTTACTTAACGGGCCCTGCGCGCATTTTGCTTACTGGCGAACGTTCAGCACTTAACTTCATTCAAACCTTATCGGGCATTGCTACCCAAGTAGCTGAGTACATGGATTTGTTAGAAGGCACCCGTTGTAAATTATTAGATACCCGTAAAACCCTACCGGGTTTGCGTTACGCCTCTAAATATGCAGTAACTTGTGGCGGCGGCACTAACCATCGCTTTGGTCTGAACGATGCTTTTTTAATTAAAGAAAACCACATCATGGCCTGTGGTGGCATTAAAGCCGCCATTGAAAAAGCCCGAATGCTTTCACCGGGCAAAAAGGTAGAAGTAGAAGTAGAAAACTTAAACGAGCTAGAACAAGCACTAGCCGCTAATTGCGACGTAGTAATGTTAGATAACTTCTCGGTGGATTTAATGAAACAAGCGGTTGCACTTAACCAAGGGCGTGCAAAATTAGAAGCCTCGGGCAACATGAGCTTAAGCACCATTCGCCAGTATGCCGAAACCGGTGTAGACTTTATTTCGGTGGGCGCCTTAACCAAGCATGTCAAGGCCCTAGACCTAAGTATGCGATTTGTCGCATAGAAATTGTTAATCTTAACATTAAGCTGTACAAATTTTTGTACAGCCCGCTTTTTATAAGTGCTGCTAAGATCACGATTTTATTGCCTTTTTACAATAATCACTATACTTATATATCACGTGTGCTTTAATGAGAATCACATTTATAGCACCGTGATATCAGGGATGTTACTGAATTAAAAGTTGTTTCAATGCAGCTCTGATAAAAACAACGGTAAATAAATAACTTCAAAAACTTGTGTAAAGGAAAGACGCAATGAAAACCATCCAAAACCTTCAAGCCAAAGCTGCCAACAAGCAAGCTGGTTTTACCCTAATCGAATTAATGATCGTAGTTGCCATTGTAGCAATCTTGGCTGCTGTAGCACTGCCTGCTTATCAAACTTATACTCGCAAAGCGGCTTTCTCTGAAGTAATTGCCGCAACGGGGCCTTACAAAACAGCCTTCGAAATTGCTGTTCAAACTGGTCGAGTTACAGCTTTGGCGGACGCAGATGCCGGTTCAAACGGCATTCCATCAGCGGCTACGGCTACTGGCAGTGTGACAAGTGTTGACATGACCAATGGTGTTATTACTGCTACAGGCTCTTCGGATGTAGGTAGCTACACTTATATTCTTACTCCAAATGGTGTGACAGCTCCTGTACAATGGTCAGATGATGCTACAGGAAATGTTTCAACCTGTATCGCCGCTGGAGTTTGTTAGTAGCTAATGCGAGTAGCTGACTTAAACGGCCTAGCTTCCAGCTTGGCCGTTTCGTTTCCAGAAAAAGAACAACAGCTGGTTGAGCTCTACAAACGTAGTGTTCAAGAGCAACGTGCCTTCACCACCGTGCTGGTAGAAAACAAACTGATCTCTAGTCGCGAATTAGCTGACTTTTGTGAAGCCCAATTTGGCATTCCACTGCTAGATTTAGATGCGATAGAGCTTAGTGAAATCCCGCAGAACTTCCTCAATGAAAAATTAATCTTTAAACACCACGTATTACCCGTTTATAGCCAAAACCAAACCCTTTATGTGGCCATGGCCGACCCTAGCAATGTTACCGCACTGGAAGATTTTGGTTTTAGTTTTGGACTACACGTTGAAGCGCTATTGGTTGAAGAATCCAAGCTACTAAAAGCCATTCAATCACTCGTTGATGACAGCGCTAATCTCGATTTAGGTGACATCTCCGACGATGACATTAGCGACTTAGAAGTAAGTGAAGAAAGTTCGCGTTTAGATGAAAAACAAAACAGCAAAGAAGATGATGCGCCAATTGTTGTTTACATCAACAAGATATTAATGGACTCAATACGCCGTGGAGCGTCCGATTTACACTTCGAGCCTTATGAACACAAATACCGGATTCGTTTTCGCATCGACGGTATTTTGCACGAAATCGCCAGCCCACCAATTAACTTAGCTAATCGCTTTTCGGCTCGCCTTAAAGTAATGGCGCGTATGGATATTGCCGAACGACGTTTACCGCAAGACGGGCGTATTAAGCTAAAAACTGGCCGCAATAAAGCCATTGATATGCGGGTTAACTCCCTACCCACCATGTGGGGAGAGAAAATTGTAATTCGTATTCTTGATTCGTCTGCCGCCAACTTAAACATTGATATTCTGGGTTACGACGACAAGCAGAAAAAGCTTTATTTAGATGCTCTCGCTCGACCACAGGGAATGATTCTAGTTACCGGTCCTACCGGCTCGGGTAAAACGGTTTCGCTATATACTGGCTTAAATATTCTTAATACCGTTGAAACTAACATTTCAACTGCGGAAGACCCGGTAGAAATTAACCTACCAGGGGTTAACCAAGTACAAATTAATAACAAAGCAGGCATGACCTTCGCTAGCGCCCTGCGGGCCTTCCTCCGCCAAGATCCCGATATTGTCATGGTCGGTGAGATTCGGGATTTGGAAACCGCCGAGATATCCATTAAAGCAGCGCAAACCGGTCACCTAGTATTATCTACCTTGCACACTAATTCTGCGGCAGAAACACTTACCCGTTTGCTTAATATGGGGGTTCCTGCTTTTAATATTGCCTCTTCGGTAAGTTTAATTATTGCTCAACGACTAGCTAGGCGTTTATGCGAAAAGTGTAAAAAGCCTAAGATGGTAGAGGCTGAGCTACTGCCCAAAATCGGTTTTAGCCAAGAGCAACTAGATGCCGGAGTTAAGCTATTTGATCCGGTAGGTTGTGATGAATGCACTGGTGGTTTCAAAGGTCGAGTAGGTATTTACGAAGTAATGCCAATGAGTACGGCCATATCAAAAATTATTATGGCTGAAGGTAACTCTATCGAAATTGCCGAGCGAGCTGTAGAAGAAGGCATGTACTCACTGCGCATGTCCGCCCTAGAAAAAGCCCGTTTAGGGGTAACCAGCCTTTCTGAAGTAGAGCGGGTCACAAATGTATAAGTGTGTGGTTTTTTAAATCTAATTATCTGATAAGTTTAGGCAATTACTTTATTACCGCGTTAAGCGTGTTTTGTTAGCAAGGATGTTATGGCTACCGCAAGTACCACCAGCAAACGTAAAGTTGCAGTAAAAAAAATCAATGCCTACTCGTGGAGTGGCGTTAACCGTAAAGGCGCTAAAGTTAGTGGCGAGTATCAAGCTGAAACAATCAGCCAGGTTAAAGGTGACTTGCGCCGCCAAGGCATTACCGTTACTAAAATTAAAAAGAAGACCGAGAGTTTTCTTAGTAAGATGGGTAACAAGATCCAGCCCATGGATATTGCGGTGGTATCACGGCAAATTGCTACCATGCTGCAAGCTGGCGTTCCCTTAGTTCAAAGCTTCAACATTATTTCTAAAAGCGTTGAAAAACCAGCAATGCGTGAGTTAATTGCCGAGATTGCCGCAGAAGTTGAATCTGGAACCGCCCTATCTGAAACCCTGCGCAAACACCCTTTATACTTTGACCAGCTATATTGTGACTTAATTGAAGCCGGTGAACAAAGTGGTGCTTTAGAAACTATTTATGATCGTGTAGCCATTTATAAAGAGAAAGCCGAGGCACTTAAATCAAAAATTAAAAAAGCCATGTTTTACCCGGTTTCGGTAATCATTGTAGCGATTATTGTTACCACTATTCTTCTGTTATTCGTAATCCCTCAATTTGAAGAAATATTTGCCGGCTTTGGTGCAGAATTACCAGCCTTCACCCAGTTTGTGATTGGCATATCACGCTTCTTACAGGATTACTGGCCTTTTATATTTGGTGGCATATTTGCGCTTGGTTATGGCTATGTACAAGCCTTTAGGCGCTCCCAAGCGGTTAAAGATGCTACCGACCGCTTTATTCTTCGAATCCCAGTGATCAACCCTATTTTGCATAAAGCGGCCATGGCGCGTTTTGCTCGCACCTTATCTACTACCTTTGCTGCCGGTATCCCACTCATCGACGCCTTAAAGTCTGCCTCGGGCGCATCGGGCAACGTGGTCTACCGTAACGCTGTAGACGCGATTAGAATTGAGGTCACTGGCGGTATGCAAATGAACGTCGCGATGCGCACGGTGGATCTGTTCCCCGACATGGTGACCCAGATGGTGATGATTGGTGAAGAATCTGGCTCACTTGATAGCATGTTGGATAAAGTAGCCAACATTTATGAGCAGCAAGTAGATGATGCAGTAGACGGCTTAACCAGCTTAATTGAACCACTGATTATGGCTGTGCTTGGTGTGCTAGTTGGTGGTATGGTGATTGCCATGTACTTACCCATATTCAAACTTGGGGATGTTGTAGGTTAATGTTTCTTAGCTTTATTGAACTCTACCCAGCCACTGCGCTGGGTTTCTGCCTTTTAATCGCCCTTTGTATCGGTTCTTTTCTCAACGTTTTGATCCATCGCTTACCCATCATGCTTGAGCGACAGTGGAAAAGTGAATGTCGCAGTTTTTTAGCTGATGAACTCTCAGGCAGTCAGGCCGCAGAGACAAACGCTGCAGAAGTATATAACCTGATGCTGCCACGCTCTGCCTGCCCCAAATGCCAAAGCTTAATTACCGCCTGGCAAAACATTCCGGTTATTAGCTGGCTAGCCCTGCGTGGAAAGTGTGCCAATTGTAAAAATCCAATCAGTATTCGCTACCCTTTAGTTGAGCTTACAACAGCAGGCTTAACCTTGGCTTGCTGGTGGCAGTTTGGCCTTACTCTACCCTTCGTATTTGCTAGCTTGTTTTGCATAATCTTGTTGTGTCTAACGCTTATTGATTTAGACACCATGTATTTGCCCGATCAGCTTACTTTACCCACCTTATGGTTAGGCTTACTGATAAACCTAAATTCCGGTTTTGTTAGCCTAAATGATGCTGTATTGGGCGCAGCTATTGGTTATGGCTTTTTGTGGAGCCTGTTTTGGCTATTCAAGCTATTAACCGGAAAAGAAGGCATGGGCTATGGCGATTTTAAACTGCTAGCTATGATAGGTGCTTGGTTTGGCTGGCAAGCCCTACCACTAACTATTTTGCTTTCATCCTTTGCCGGTGCACTTATTGGCATTAGCCTTATTGTCTTAGGTAAAAACCAACAAGGGCAGGCCATTCCTTTTGGTCCCTACCTAGCTTTAGGTGGTGCTTGCTACTTGTTTTTTGGTGAAGCGATTCATGCTTGGTATTTCTCATACCTTGGTATTGCTTCATGATAGTTGGCTTAACTGGCGGTATTGCCAGCGGTAAAAGCCAAGTATCACAACTATTCGAAGAGTTTGGCATTGAGATTGTTGACGCTGACATCGTTGCGCGCCAAATTGTAGAACCGAGTCAACCAGCCCTAAGCAAAATATCGCAGCACTTCGGTCAATCAATTTTGCTTGCTGACGGCTCATTAAACCGCAGTAAACTGCGAGAGATTGTGTTTGCCCAGCAGCAGCAGAAAGAATGGCTAAACGCACTATTACACCCCCTAATTCGACAAGAGATGCTGCACCAACTTGCGCAAGCTAAGAGCGCATACAAAATACTGGTAGCGCCGCTACTATTAGAAAACAAGCTGAATCAGCTAGTCGATCGAGTGTTAGTTGTAGACGCCCCCGTTGATATTCAGCTTAGCCGAACCATGGCGCGTGATGGAGTCGACAGACAGCAAGCTCAACAAATTATTGATGCCCAAATGAGTCGAGAGTTAAAACTGCAAGCGGCAGACGATGTTATCGAAAATAATAGCGACTTTGCTAGCCTTAAACGAAAGGTGGCTGATTTACACCAATTCTATCTCGATATCACCAAAAGCCATGACAGTTGATTGCTCAATGGTTACACTAGCTTAGATATTATCCTAAACAGCCGTAAATCTGAGCCGCTATGACCGCATTGATCTTTGAGCACCCTTTAAACGAAAAAGTACGTAATTACTTACGCTTAGAGCAACTGTTCGAACAGCTAATGCTATCTAAAGCACTACAACACCCCTTACAACAACAGCAATTCTTCCGGGTACTATTTGAAGTATCTGAAGTATTAGAGCGCTGTGAGTGGCGGGCAGATCTTCTAAAAGATTTGGCGAAGCAAGCGGAAAAACTCGACCATTGGGCCTCTATGCCTAATGTGGATACCAGCAAAATTGAAGAACTGCTATTACAAGTAAAAACCTTAATTGCAGCAATTTCTAAACATGCCCGGGTATCCGATCACCTAAAGAATGACCGTCTATTAGCCAGTATCCGACAGCGCCTGTGTTTACCCGGTGGCAACAGCAGTTTTGATCTACCCTATTTGCATTTATGGCTAAATCAGCCCCAAACGCAGATTAATCAGCAAGTTCAACAATGGCTAGGACCTTTCCAATTAGTTGCAGAAGCCATTAGTCATTTGCTTAAACTGCTTAGAGAGCAGCACAGCGATATTGAAGTAATGGCTCACAAAGGGTTTTATCAGGGTGTGGCCGCCGATTGTGGCTTGTTGCGAATTGAAGTAGATACCGAATATCAATGTTACCCAACGGTGAGTGGACACAAACACCGCTTCGCCATCAAATTCATCAGTGCTTCAAGCCAAGATGTTGAAGACATTCCTTGCCGTCTCTATTGTTGTAAAATTGCTTAATGAAAACTAAAAATCAAACCACTGTAAAATGCCCAACCTGTAACGCTGAAGTAATTTGGCAGCCATCCAGTGAATTCAGACCCTTTTGCAGTGAACGCTGCAAACTGATAGACCTTGGCGAGTGGGCCAACGAAGAAAAGAGCATAGCAGGACAAAATCTGCAAGAAGATGAAGACAAGCCCGACAGCTGGGAATTTTAAACTTAAGCTATAAAGTCGTGCTTAAGAATTTCTTCCAGAATAGACACGTTCGCTTCTGGAAATGCCAAGTTGGCTAGTTCGGCTCTGCTCACCCAGCGAATCTCTTGTTGTTCCGCGCCCTGAGGCTCTCCCTCAAAGCGAGTAAGCGTATAAACATCTAGACATACCTGTTTATCTCCGTAATCGTGCTCAACACGAATAAGAGGCTTGCAGCTAGTTTTATCAATGTTAATCAACAGCTCTTCTCGCAACTCTCTCGCCAAAGCGTCAACGGTTTGCTCTCCAGCCTCAACTTTGCCACCGGGAAATTCCCATTTACCGCCTTGATGTTGTTGCGGATTACGTAAGCTAAGTAAGATCTCATCGCCCTTAACAATTACACCAACAGCTACATTTACAACCTTCACTGAGTTCTCCTTGAGTTGATTAAAAAAGGAGAGCCTAAGCTCTCCTTTTTAGATGCCAAACTAAGCCTTAAGAAAGCTTACCATGACATTGCTTGTACTTTTTACCAGAGCCACATGGACAAGGATCGTTTCGGCCAACTTTTTGCCCTTCACGAATAACTGTTTTGCCCGATTCGCTGGCCTGCTCTTCACTTTCTTGAGCAGCTTGTTGCTGACGAAATTGCATAGCGCGTTGTTCAGCTTCACGACGTTTTGCTTCCATCGCTTCAACTTCTTCTGGCGCTTGCACTTGCACACGGCTCAAAATACTTACTACATCAAGTTTGAGCGCTTCTAGCATTTGGGTAAACAACTCGTAAGACTCACGCTTGTATTCTTGCTTGGGGTTCTTCTGAGCGTACCCGCGTAAGTGAATACCTTGACGTAGATGATCCATCGCCGCCAAGTGCTCTTTCCAAAGTTGATCTAAGGTTTGCAACATCACCGATTTTTCGAACTGTTTAATCGGATCGGCACCAACCTTGTCAATCTTCAACTGGTAGTCAGCTATTGCGGCTTCAAGAATTTTTTCGCGAAGTTTGTCTTCGTGTAATTTGTCATCTTCATCCAACCACTGCTGAATAGGAAGATTTAAACCAAAATCACTCTTCAAGCGCTGCTCAAGCTCGCTAACTTGCCACATTTCTTCAAGAGATTGTGGAGGAATGTACTCATCAATTACCGATGAATAAACATCTTCACGAATCACTTCAATGGTTTCTGAAATGCTGTCGCTATCCATTAAGTCATTACGCTGCTCGTAAACCACTTTACGTTGGTCATTCGCCACGTCATCAAACTCAAGTAATGACTTACGCACGTCGAAGTTACGGCCTTCAACTTTACGCTGTGCATTTTCAATAGCACGTGTTACCCATGGGTGCTCGATTGCTTCGCCTTCTTCCATGCCCAGCTTCTTCATCATGCCGGTAACTCGGTCGGAAGCGAAGATGCGCATTAAGCTATCTTCCATCGACAAATAGAAGCGCGTTGAACCTGCATCACCTTGACGACCAGAACGACCACGTAGCTGATTATCGATACGGCGTGATTCATGACGCTCGGTACCAATAATATGCAAACCACCAGCGGCTAATACCGCATCGTGGCGCTGTTGCCATTTCTTTTTAACTTCAGCTAATTGCTGCTCGCTTGGGTTTTCACCTAGAGCACTAATTTCAACTTGTAAGTTACCGCCCAATACGATGTCAGTACCACGTCCCGCCATGTTGGTAGCAATCGTCACCGCGCCAGCTACGCCAGCTTCTGCAACAATGTCGGCTTCTTTTTCATGGAACTTGGCATTAAGCACGTTATGCTTAATTTTTTCTTTATTAAGAATATTTGAAAGCAGCTCTGAGTTCTCAATCGACACTGTACCCACTAACACTGGGCGCTCAGCTTTCACACACTCGCGAATATCGTTGATAATCGCTTGGTACTTTTCTTCTGCGGTCAGGTAAACCAAGTCGCCTTGGTCATCACGTACCATTGGCTTGTTGGTAGGCACAACAACAGTGTCTAAGCCATAAATAGATTGGAATTCAAAAGCTTCGGTATCCGCCGTACCGGTCATTCCCGAAAGTTTGTCGTATAAACGGAAGTAGTTCTGGAAGGTAATCGATGCCAAGGTTTGGTTTTCGTTTTGAATTGGCACACCTTCTTTCGCTTCAACAGCTTGGTGTAAACCTTCAGACCAACGACGCCCTGGCATTGTACGGCCAGTGTGCTCATCAACGATAACAATCTCGTTGGCTTCGCTAACAATGTAATCTACATTACGCTCAAACAAAGTATGAGCGCGCAAGCCAGCATTAACGTGATGCAGCAAGCTAATGTTTGCGGCGTTGTATAAGGAATCACCTTCTTCTAGCAAACCACGTTGTTGTAGCGTTTCTTCTACAAAAATCTGACCGTTTTCAGTAAGGTGAACCTGTTTATTCTTTTCATCAAGGGTAAAGTGACCATCGCCAATAAGCTCTTCGGTGTCTTCTTCCTCTTGGCGAACCAACAGCGGAATAATGTCGTTAATCTGCTTATATAGCTCCGAGCTATCTTCAGCAGGGCCAGAAATAATCAATGGGGTTCGCGCTTCATCGATTAAAATCGAATCCACTTCATCCACTACCGCGTAGTTTAGAGGGCGCTGTACGCGCTGCTCTGGTGCAAACGCCATGTTGTCGCGCAGGTAATCGAAGCCAAACTCGTTGTTTGTGCCATAAGTAATGTCAGCTGCATAAGCGGCATTTTTAGCCTCATGGTCCATTCCCGAGATATTTACCGCAACACTTAAACCTAAGTATTCAAATAAAGGTCGGTTCCAATCGGCATCACGCTGGGCAAGGTAGTCATTCACGGTAATAACGTGAACACCTTTACCGGTTACACCATTTAAGTAAGCGGGCAAAGTAGCGGTAAGGGTTTTACCTTCACCGGTGCGCATTTCAGCAATTTTGTTGTCGTTGAGCACCATACCGCCCAACATTTGCACATCAAAATGGCGCATTTCAAATACTCGCTTTGATGCTTCGCGCACCACAGCAAAAGCTTCGGGAAGAATCGCTTCAAGCGTTTCGCCTTTTTCTACGCGCACCCTAAATTCGCCCGCCTTAGCTTTAATCTCTTCAGCAGACAACTTTTCGTATTCAGGCTCTAGCGCATTAATAGTATTTACTACTTTGCGCATTTTTTTGATGGTACGGTCGTTTCGAGTACCAACGATTTTTGTTACTAATTTACTAATCATGAAAAACTACTTTTGCTAAGACGAAATCCAATTTTCTAGGCACTGGCTTTGCGGTAAATAAACTTACTGGGATTTAGTGGACGACCATTTTTAAGCACTTCAAAATGTACGTGAGATCCGGTAGAACGGCCGGTGCTGCCCATTAAGGCAATCTCATCCCCTTTACTTACTACATCACCCTCTTTTACTAATACAGCTTTAGCATGCGCGTAACGTGTTACCATCCCGTTACCATGCTCAATTTCAACTAAGTTACCGTAACCAAAGCGACTTCCTGCCCAAACCACTACACCGGCTCCTACAGAACGGATCTTGGTCCCTTCTTTTCCGGCGATATCTACGCCTTTATGGCGAGCTTTACGCTTGGTAAAAGGATCAACTCGGGTACCAAATGGCGAAGAAATCCAAATGCCCGGCCCTTTTGCCGGCCAACCTGATATATAACTACTATTTATTAGATGGTGGCTTTGTTGCCAAGATTCAAGCAGGTTAAGTGATTTTTTCTTAGCCTCTACTTGCTGCTCGAGCAAAGTTAAGTCTAAAAACAAGTTGTCAGGTTGATGACTAGTATCTTCGATGTCTAACATCGGGCCGCCCATTGGCGGTATTGATTCGAAATCAAACTCAGCTGCGAACTCGGTATCTTCAATCAAGCGCGCGCCTAATGCATTTAGCCGAGTCATCTCAACTTGCATTTGGCCGACTTTAACCGCCAGCTGACTATAGCGGTGACGCAGCTGCTGCTCGAACTGCTCTAACTTAGGCTCAGCCTTCAACCTATCCAGCTGTGATAATAACTGAGTTTGCTGCTTAGCCAAGTTTTGATATTGCTGTACCCCCCACAAGGAGATACTACAAATAAGTGACACCAACAAGAACGCAAACCACGCTAAACGTAGCGGATTTAAACGAACAGTTCTTGTCTCGCCTTTATGGGCGTATACTAAAGTTAATTTCATACCTAACTATTAAACTTATGTCCAAACGACAGCACCAACCCATTTCGATAGAACGCTTATTTCATCAGAAACAGTTCGCGAAAATCGAGCAACCACTGCAGCAACGTGTTCAGTTACAGCAACTGGGTGGTGAAATTTTGGCACGCTACAAACTACAGCAATGCCGTATCGTTAATATGCGTCAAGGAGTCGCTATTATCGAGGCTCCTAGCTCGGCTTGGTTAACTCGCTTAAAACAGTTTCGTTTCGATCTGCTAAGTGAGCTTCGTAAAGCCATTCCAGGGGTTGTCAGTTTGGAACTTAAAATAAATCCCGAGTTGAAAAACATTAAACCAGAAGCTGAGGAAAAAAGCACTGGAAAACGCCAGCTAAGCACTCAAGCAGCCAAACATATCACAGAATTAGCGAAACACGTACCGGATGAACTGAGGGAAAAGCTAGAAAAATTAGCGGCGCTGAGCGGAGAGAGTTAGTCAGCGCCGACAATATTTTTATTTAGAAACTGAATACCGGTTGTTGGTATGCAGCTGGAGCTTCGGCTTTGTCTTCGAAAGTAACAATTTCCCAAGCATGTTGTTGTTCAAGCATTGCACGTACTAAGTTGTTATTTAGCGCGTGGCCTGATTTGTGAGCACGTAAATGACCTAGGATGGGTAGTCCAGCCATGTACAAATCGCCCACTGCATCTAGCAGTTTATGCTTAACAAATTCATCGTCATAACGAAGGCCATCTTCGTTAAGAATACGGTATTCATCTAAAACTACTGCATTTTCTAAACTGCCACCTAAGGCTAAGTTCTTCGATTGCAAATACTCGATGTCTCGCATAAAGCCAAACGTTCTGGCACGACTAATGTCTTTCACAAAGCTATCGGCTGAAAAATTCATTGAGATAGATTGATTACGACCTTCCATTGCTGGGTGGTCAAAATCAATTGAGAAATCGATGGTAAATCCGTCGTTCCCCGGCAATAACTCAGCCCATTTATCTTCGTGCTCAACACGAATTGGCTGCTTAATGCGAATAAACTTCTTCGCCGCCGCTTGCTCTTCAATACCCGCCGATTGCAATAAGAATACAAACGGGCTTGAGCTACCATCCATAACCGGAAGCTCAGGAGCGTCAACGTCAATAATCAAGTTATCCAAGCCTAACGCAGCAACCGCAGCCATTAAGTGCTCTACCGTTGAAATACGGTTGCCCGCATCATCGATAAGGCAAGTACACAACATAGTGTCACGTACTAACTCTGCTTTTGCAGGGATCGTTACAACCGGATCGAGATCGGTACGGTTAAACAGGATACCTGTATTTGCAGGAGCAGGACGTAAGACCATGGTGACCTTGTGCCCGGAATGCAAACCGATCCCTGTCGCTTGTACTGACTTTTCAAGAGTCCGTTGTTTAAGCATAAAAATTCCTCTGCTTTACGACCAATAAACTAGAATGGTCGGACATCTTAACATAAGTTTGAGACACATCACAAACTTTTGTCTAAAACTTCACCATTTCCTAACAGATTAATCTGCTTGGCGACGCAAAAATGCTGGGATGTCTAAATAGTCGCCATCCCCTGCAGTATTGCGCGGCTCAGCATTCACAACGGCAGCAGGCTCTTCAACCATTGGCGCTGAATCCATAGGCGCAGTGCGAGCAACTGGCTCAGCATTTACTGCTTGTTGCTGAGGTTTAACGATAGAAATATCTGGGCGACGCTCTGCGCCAATACCAGTAGCAACTACCGTTACACGCAATTCATCACTCATTTCTGGGTCGATTACCGCACCAACCACTACCGTTGCATTCTCAGAGGCGAAACCTTTAACTGCATTACCTACGGTTTCGAACTCTTCGATGCTCATATCAAAGCCAGCGGTGATATTAACTAAGATACCGCGAGCACCAGCTAAATCAACGTCTTCTAGTAATGGGCTAGAGATAGCTAGCTCCGCTGCTTCTTCAGCGCGATCTTCACCAGATGCTATCCCGGTACCCATCATTGCAGTACCCATTTCACGCATTACCGTGCGAACATCGGCGAAATCCACGTTGATTAAACCTGGGCGCGTGATTAGCTCTGCAATACCCTGTACAGCACCAAGCAATACGTTATTTGCTGCTTTAAATGCATCAAGTAAAGATACACCTCGGCCCAATACCTTTAACAGTTTGTCGTTTGGAATTGTAATCAAGGAGTCAACGTTTTTACTAAGCTGCTCAATACCTTGTTGAGCATAACTAGTACGTTTTTTACCCTCAAAGCCAAAAGGTTTAGTTACAACAGCAACAGTAAGAACACCCAATTCTTTTGCTACTTCTGCAACCACTGGCGCAGCACCAGTACCCGTGC
This sequence comes from Agarivorans aestuarii, assembly GCF_019670125.1. Lineage (NCBI taxonomy): Bacteria > Pseudomonadati > Pseudomonadota > Gammaproteobacteria > Alteromonadales > Alteromonadaceae > Agarivorans > Agarivorans aestuarii. The sequence continues at coordinate 793,755 of NZ_AP023033.1, read as the reverse complement.
CACCGCCCATGCCGGCTGCAATAAACACCATGTCGGCACCTTGCAGTTGGCTCATAATCGCATCGCGATCTTCCATTGCAGCTTCACGCCCCACTTCAGGGTTGGCACCAGCACCTAAACCCTTGGTGATAGCTCCGCCAATTTGCAAGGTATTATCTGCACCAGAATTACGCAATGCCTGGGCATCGGTATTAATGGTGATAAACTCTACACCCTCAATTGATTGTGCAACCATGTGCTCAACAGCGTTACCGCCACCACCGCCCACACCTACAACTTTAATTACCGCTTCATCGGTATGACTGTCCATAATCTCAAACATAGTTCTCTCTCCGCTTGATTTTCGCTACTTAGCAAAAACTAAAATTCACCCTTAAACCAACTGTGCAATCGCTTAGCGATATTGCCAACACTGCTAATATTTTTTACTTCAATTGGTTTTTCACTTTGGTTTTCCATTCCGTAATGCAACAAACCTACTGCCGTTGAGTAAGTGGGTGCTTGTACGTATTCTGTCAGGCCAGCCACATTATTGGCCGAGCCAACCCTAACCTGACATTGTAAAATCTTTTCAGCGCATTCAACCACGCCTTCTATTTGAGCCGCGCCGCCAGTAAGTACTACACCGGCACCTAGCTGCAACTTAGTCCCCTGAGCTTGTAAGTCTTCAGTCAGCTCATCGAGTTTGGTTTTTATCATGCCAAACAATTCGCTATAACGAGGTTCAATAACCTCCGCGAGTGTTTGTCGCTGTAAACTGCGTGAAGGTCTTCCGCCAACACTTGGCACTTCAATGGTATCGTCGCGGCTTACCATGCTGCCTAGCGCACAGCCATAACGTACCTTAACCGCTTCTGCGTCATTTAGTGGAGTACCAAATACCGTGGCAATATCTCGTGTAACTGAATTACCTGCAAATGGTACTACCGAGGTGTGGCGCAGCGCACCACTGGTGTAAACTGCGATATCCATGGTCCCAGAGCCAATATCAACCACACATACACCCAATTCTTTTTCATCTTCGGTTAACACCGCATAACTAGAAGCCAAGGCTGAAAATATCAACTGATCAACTTTCAAGTCGCAGCGCTCTACACACTTAACAATGTTTTTAACCATGTCGTTATGGCAGGCGATTAAATGCACTTTGGCTTCCATCCGCACACCCGACAAACCAATTGGGTTTTTAATACCTTCTTGGAAATCGATAGCAAACTCTTGCGGCAATACATGCAAAATACGGTGTTCATCAGGCAGCTTTACTGACTTGGCCGTGTGAATGGCGTTATCCACATCATCCTGCGTCACTTCTTCATCGCTGATTGGCACCATGCCTTTTTCGTTCAAGCAACGGATATGGCGGCCAGAAACACCTAAGTAAACAGAACTAATTTTGCAGTCGGCCATTAGCTCCGCTTCTTGCAAGGCGCGCTGAACCGTTTTCACTACAGAATCAAGGTCGTTTACGCCACCTTTATCCATACCTTTAGCCGGATGACTTCCTACACCGATAATGCTCATCTCGTTGCTAGGCAAAATCTCGCCGATTAAGGCGGTGATTTTGGCGCTACCAATATCGAGGCCAACTATCAGTTTTCTATCCGTTACTTTGGTCATCTATTGCCAAACCTTCCTGTTTCTTCCATCCCACTGCAAAACCAGTGTCATAGCGTAAATCTACATAATCCACCGCATTAGATTTTAATCTCGGATATACCGACACAAAACGCTCAATGCGATTGAGCTTATCTTCTTTGCCTAGCTTCAACACAATTCCACTGGCTAACTCTACTTGCCAAGCATGGCGCTCATTTAATGCCAAGCTAACAATGCTTAACTGGCGAGCTTGCAAGACTTGCTGAAGCTGACGAAAGGTGCTTAACACCGATTCAGCCTGCTCATCAGGCCCACTTAGCGAAGCTAAAGCGTTAGTCACTCGCTGCTGTGGCGCTTCAAATATTTGACCTTGCTGATTAAGCAAAGCTGCGTTATTCCAACGCGCCACTACCTCTTGTTCTTGCAAAGCTATCGATAACTTATCGGGCCATTGCTTACGTACGGTTACCTGCTTAACCCAAGGCAACTGCTCCAAGGCCAACTTAACCTCTGAAACATCAAGGCTAAAAAAGTTACCCGCTTCTGGCAAAGCCGCTAAGCTTTGCTGCAACTCTTGGTCGAGTACGTAATCACGTTTACCCGACACCAACAACCTAGTCATTGGGCTAAGCTGTTTATCGCTGACTGAGCTATACACCGAGTGCACGGCATAAGCTAAACTCAGCAACACTACACAAAAAAATCCCACTCCAGCCCAATAGCTTGCTCGCTGCTTTTGCTGGTCACTTAGCGTCATGACTAGTGCGCCAAATCCAAAATGCTGACAACCAATTGGTCAAAGCTCAAACCATATTGTTTGGCAGCCATTGGCACTAAGCTTTTCTCAGTCATGCCCGGAGAAGTATTCACTTCCAATAAATACCAATTACCTTGTTGGTCAGCCATAAAATCTACTCGCCCCCAACCTTCACAATCCACCGACTTAAATGCTTTTAAGGCTATTTCGGCTAACTGGGCCTCTTGCTCGTCGCTTAAACCGCTTGGGCAGAAATACTCGGTTGAACTGCTTTGATACTTCGCGCTGTAATCATAAAAACTATGTGGCGTTTGCATTCTAATCGAAGGCATTACCGTGCCACCTACAATCGATACCGTATACTCAGCACCAGTAATCCATTGTTCAATCAATACTCTTGTGTCGTACTCAAAAGCATTTTCAATGGCTTCTTGTAATTGTTCAGCGCTATCCGCTTTTGCCATGCCAATGCTAGAGCCTTCTAAGGCAGGCTTAACAATCACCTCACCCGACAGTTTGGTCAAAATATCAGCCGCATCCGCTGGCTTATAGCTATCTTGTTCTACAATCGCGTAAGCCGCCGTAGGTAAACCAATATTCTGCCAAATTTGTTTACAGCGAATTTTGTCCATGGCCAAAGCCGAGCCCAGCACTCGGCTGCCGGTATAAGGCAAACCTAAGTACTCAAGCGCACCTTGTAAGGTGCCGTCTTCGCCACCTCTGCCATGCAAGGCAATAAATACATGGCTATATTTTTTCTGCTTAAGCAGGTTTAAGTCGAAACCTTTGGTATCTACACCTTCTGCATTAATGCCAGCACGCAGTAAACCCGATAGCACAGCGCTACCAGATTTTAAAGACACGTCACGCTCAGCTGAATCGCCGCCATACAGCACTGCTACTCGATTCATTCGTAAACTCGCCATTAACTTTCACTACCTTTAAGCTTGCTAACGTTTAACTGCAACTCACCTAGCTGACGAGCCAATACACCAATATTGCCCGCGCCTTGAGTTAACACTACATCGCCATCTTCAATAACGTCCGCCAGTAAACCGTTAAGCTCACTCGGCTGTTTAACGTAAATTGGCTCTAAACCACGTTGGCGTAGACTCCGACACAATGCGCGACTATCAGCACCTGCTATGACTTCTTCACCGGCTGAATAGACTTCAAGTAGTAGCAAGCTGTCTACCTGAGCTAATACCTCTACGAAGTCTTCATACAAATCACGCGTACGAGAATAGCGATGAGGTTGAAACGCCATAACCAAACGGCGCTCTGGCCAAGCGGCTCGAGCCGCTTTAACCGTTGCCAGTACTTCGGTTGGGTGATGTCCGTAGTCATCAACCAACAAGGCTGAACCATTGCCCGTCTCGAATTCACCATATTGCTGGAAGCGTCGACCAATGCCAGCAAAACGATTTAAGGCTTCTACAATTGCGGCATCTTCAATGCCGTCTTCGCTGGCTACAGCAATGGCTGCCGCCGCATTTAGGGCATTGTGCTCACCCGGCATATTGAGTGAAATATCCAGCAACTCACAGCCCTTACGGTCAACCGTGAAGGAGCAGCGGTCTCCCTGTTGGGAAAATTGAGTAATCCGCACGTCAGCTTCTTCTGAGAAACCATAGGTAATAATTTGACGACCAATTTGTGGCAGTAAAGCCTGTACACCTGGGTCGTCAATACACATCACCGCCACTCCGTAAAATGGCAAGTTATGTAAGAAATCGATAAAGGTAGCGTGAAGTTGAGCTTCATCGCCGCCGTATGTTTCCATGTGGTCTGGTTCCACATTGGTCACTACTGCAACCATTGGCTGCAAATGTAAAAAGGACGCATCACTTTCATCAGCTTCTGCAATGAGGTAACGGCTGTTACCTAGACGAGCATTGGTGCCTGCGCTATTCAACAGACCGCCAATCACAAAAGTAGGGTCTAACTCTGCCTGACCATAGATACTGGCAATTAAGCTCGTTGTAGTGGTTTTACCGTGCGTACCCGCTACGGCAACGCCATGACGGTAACGCATCAGTTCAGCCAGCATTTCTGCGCGGCGAACCACTGGAATGCGCGCAGCTCTGGCGGCTTGTACCTCGGGGTTATCTTCTTTAATAGCAGTTGATAGCACTACTACATTAGCACCCTCGATATTGCTTTCGCTGTGCTCAAAGAACACCTCGGCACCAACGCCTTGCAAGCGTTCTGTCATAGCACTTGCAGCTTGGTCTGAACCCGAAATTTGGTAGCCCTCATTAGCCAATACTTCCGCGATACCGCCCATGCCGGCACCACCAATTCCCACGAAGTGAATTCGCTTCACTTTGCGCATCTCAGGAATCATGGTTCGTAATTTGGCTAACTCAACTTTACTCATCTATCTACTCTTTAATTAACGCTTGGCATACCGCTGCTACTTTTTCGGTAGCATCGGTAATTGCCTGCTTTCGTGCATTGCGAGCACAAGACAAACGCAATGCAGGATTAGCAAATTCATTTAGTACTGCAGCAATATTTTGCGGCGTAAATTCTGCTTGTTTTAACAAACGTGCGGCATCAGCTTTTACCAAAAATTGTGCATTTTTGGTTTGATGGTCATCAACGGCGTAAGGTAGCGGAACAAAAATAGCCGGAATACCCGCTGCGGCCACCTCTGAGACCGTTAGCGCGCCAGCGCGACAGAGTATCACATCTGACCATTGATACGCTGCTGCCATGTCATCAATAAATTCGACAATTTTAGGTGCTTCGCTCAAATTTTTATCAAGTTCATGCAATCGATACGCATCCACTGCACTACTGTGTTTATTTTTACCGGCTTGGTGCCATATGTTTAAATCCAGTTGGCTTTGTTTAATGCCCTCGGCCAACTGCTCATTGAACACTTGAGCGCCCAAACTTCCGCCGATGACCAATAAGTTAAAACTGGTTGAATCGCTTTCAGTCTTTTCATCTAATGCTAATACCGACTCACGTACCGGATTACCCACAACCTCGGCTTTATCTAAAGCTCCAGGAAAAGCCATTAGTACTTTGCTGGCAATTTTGCTCAACATTTTGTTGGTAAGACCGGCAGCCGCGTTTTGCTCATGCAAAACCAATGGTTTTCCTAGCATCCATGCTGCTATACCTCCAGGGCCACTGGCAAAGCCGCCCATACCTAATACCACATCTGGCTGGTAACGTTTAATGACTGCTCGAGCTTGGCGAACTGCGTTAAGCAATTTAAACGGCGCCGCCAATTTACGCAGCAAGCCATTACCACGAACCCCTTTAATGCTAATAAAGTCGATTGGATAGCCGTGTTTAGGTACCAATTGGGCTTCCATACGCTCAGCAGTGCCTAACCACGACACATCCCAGCCCTGCTCAGCCAATTTATCGGCGACTGCTAAACCCGGGAATACATGGCCGCCAGTGCCACCAGCCATAACCAGCAGTTTCTTTTGTTTAACATCAACCATGAGCATCTCTCTTATAGGCCTGACAATTGGCCAATCGAAGTTCATGATCAATTCGCAATAAGATAGCTACCGCTATCGACATCGCCAATAAGCTGGAACCACCATAAGAAATTAACGGCAAGGTTAACCCTTTAGTTGGCACCAAGCCTGAAGCAGCGCCAACATTTACCATGGTTTGAAAACTAAACCAGATACCAATGCCACAAGCTAAATAACCAGCAAACGCTTGCTCTGCCAGTAAAGCCTGTTTACCAATTTTCATGGCGCGGCTTACCAACAAAATAAGTAGCAACAACACCGCGCAGACACCGATAAACCCGAGTTCTTCGGCTAATACTGCAACTACAAAATCGGTATGCGCTTCTGGCAGGTATTCGAGTTTTTGAATAGAGTTCCCTAAACCTTCACCTAGCCAATCTCCACGGCCAAATGCCATTAAAGATTGAGTAAGCTGATAGCCACTGCCAAAAGGGTCTTGCCAAGGATCTAGGAAGGACGAAACTCGGCGCATCCGATAAGGTTCTGCGATAACCAAAGTCACCACAGCAACCACACCGGTAAAGATTAAGCCAAAGAATTGAATCAACTTGGCGCCTGCTAAAAACAGCATACCTACGGTGGTTACAAACATAACCACCACACTGCCCAAATCGGGCTGTGCCAGCAGCAATACCGCCAAGAAAAAGAACACGATAAGTGGCTTTAAAAAGCCTTTTAAGTTTTCACGTACCTGCTCATGGCGACGCACTAGATAACCGGCTAAATATGTGAACAATGCAAGTTTGGCAAACTCGGCAGGCTGTACGTTTATCGGCCCTAAGCCTATCCAGCGACTACTACCGTTAATATTGCGGCCAATCAGCAATACCAGTACTAAAGCAACTCCCGACAATAGCAGTAATTTAGCATTATGAGATTGCCACCACGCCAGCGGGATTTGCACCACAAAAGCCATAGCGGCTAAACATAACAACAAATAAATACCGTGCCGTTTAGCAAAACGAAATGGGTCATCGTTAATCGCGATGCCTTCTGGAATAGATGAAGATGCCACCATCACTAGCCCCATCACCATTAGGCATAAGGCTAACCACAATAAATGGCGGTCGAATAAAAGCGGCTCTTGGCTTTCTTTAGCAGCTGGGTTTAACCACTGTAAGGTATTCTCGAACCAAAGTGGTTTAGACATTGCTTTCATAGCGCCTCCACCAGTTCGCAGAAGTGTTGCCCGCGCACTTCAAAATTCTTATACATATCCAAGCTGGCGCAGGCTGGAGAAAGCAATACTATATCTCCCTCTTTTGCCTGCTGCTGACACCAGATAAAACTCTCGGCTAAATCATCTTTGAGCTCAATACGATTATCTAAAGCTTTAAATCGCTGCTTGTCTTTGCCAAAAGCAACCACACCAGCAACTTGGCCAAATGCGGCCTTTAATTCACTTAAGTCGCCGCCTTTGGCATCACCACCAGCAATCAACCACAGCTCCCCTTGGCCACCAGCCAAACCGTTTAAGGCAGCTAAGGTTGCGCCAACGTTGGTGGCCTTTGAATCATTGATCCAAGCAATACCTTGTTTACGCGCCACCAGCTGGCAACGATGGGCCAAACCTTGATAGCTTTTTGCTGCTTGTAAACAGGCTTCTATATTAAGTCCGGCGGCATCCGCTAGGGCTAATGCGGCAAGAATATTGGCAAAGTTATGGGTACCAACAAGAGCGAGTTCTTCTGTAGCAAGTAGCGTTTGTTGTCCACGCATTAGATGTTGCTGGTCTTCACTTAAACGGTAATCCGTATCTAAGTGAAGTGAGAAGCTTAAGGCTTTCTTAGGCTGAACTTGGGGTTGCGAGTGATGGTCATCTAAATTGATAACCGCATATTCAGCATGTTGGTAAACCCTTTGTTTAGCGGCAATGTAATCGCTCATGCCTTGGTAGCGGTCCATGTGGTCTTCGCTAACATTGAGCAAAGTGGCCGCTTTAGCCTGCAAGCTTGTAGTTGTCTCCAACTGAAAGCTAGACAGCTCAAGCACATATAATTCAACTTGGGGGGAAAGTAGATCTAAAGCAGGCACGCCAATGTTCCCGCCAACCGCTACCTTAAGACCGGCTTGCTTGGCCATTTCGCCCAGTAAACTAGTTACAGTGCTTTTGCCATTGGAGCCAGTAATCGCCACAACCGGAGCTTCAGCATAGTGACAAAACAACTCTACGTCACCCATCAACTTTACGCCGGCTTGTGCCAAGCTTTGTAGCTCTGGAGTTGCCAAGGCAATGCCTGGGCTAACAATCACCACATCGCATTCGAGCAACTGGCTAAGTGGTAACTCACCGCACACCACCTGTAGATTATCTGGCAAATCAGCTAAGCCAGGCGGCGTTTGGCGAGTATCACAAACTAAAGGCAATACATCGTGTTTAAGTAAAAAGCGCACAGAGCTAAGCCCGCTGGCACCAAGGCCTACGACTGCATAGCGTAATTGTGGCTGTAACTTACTCACTGTAATTACTCTTCCTATTGTGTTTGTTACTTGCTTAGCGCACCTTGAGGGTAGCTAGGCCAATCAAAACTAAAATTAACGAAATAATCCAAAAGCGCACAATCACTCGTGGTTCTGGCCAACCTTTAAGCTCGTAGTGGTGATGAATAGGCGCCATACGGAAAATTCGCTGCCCGCGTAATTTGTAAGAGCCTACTTGCAGGATTACCGACACAGTTTCCATTACAAATACACCGCCCATAATCACTAGCAGTAACTCTTGGCGTACCAATACAGCAACTGCACCTAAGGCCGCGCCTAGCGCTAAGGAGCCCACATCGCCCATAAATACTTGAGCTGGATAGGTATTAAACCAAAGAAATGCTAAGCCTGCTCCCACCATCGCGGTACACACCACAACGAGTTCGCTAGCCTCTGGGATATAAGGGATAAACAAGTAACTTGAGAAGTTCACATGGCCAGTAAGGTAGGCGACTAAGGCAAAGGCTGATGCCACCATCACGCTTGGCATTATCGCTAGGCCATCTAAGCCGTCCGTTAAATTAACGGCATTGCTACTGCCTACAATGACCAAATATGTGAGAGGGATAAATAGCCAGCCCAATTGCGGCATAATGTCTTTGATAAACGGCAGTACCAGTTGGGTTTGAGCCGCAGAGTCAGAACTCCAGAATAAATAAACCGCAACTATTAGCGCGACAACTGATTGCCAAAAATACTTCCAACGGGCAATTAAGCCCGCAGGGTCTTTGCGGATAACTTTACGGTAATCATCAACAAAACCAATTGCGCCATAGCTACCAAATACAAATAACATCACCCATACATAAGGGTTGTCTAAACGCGCCCATAATAAGGTAGACAAAAACACCGAGGCAATAATCAACACACCGCCCATTGTGGGAGTACCCGACTTGCTCAAGTGAGATTCTGGCCCATCGTTACGCACGGTTTGACCAATTTGTAACACCTGTAAGCGACGAATAAGTTTTGGCCCCATCCATAGTCCAAAGACTAAGGCGGTCAAAATGCTGACAATTGCTCTAAAGGTTAAATACCCAAATAGCGAAAATCCACTAAAGTATTGCTGCAGATATTCCGCCAACCAAACTAACATTCCAAACCCTTTTTATAATATTGCTGTAACTGTTTAACGACTTTTTCCATGTGGGTCGAACGAGACCCTTTAACCAACAAAAGACACGGAGAATGTTGTGCTTCTAAGGCTGTAATAAGCTGCTCACAAAGCGCTTCATGGCTGTCGAAACCGAGTGAAGACTGACCGATTTCAGCCAGCACTTCGTCAAAAGACGCGCCATAAGAATACAAGCTGATGTCACTGTCAAGTGCCCGTTTAACTAAGTCGTTATGCACCTGTTTAGTTTGCTGTCCCATTTCCCCCATGGCTCCAGCGATAAGGAAGCGCTTACCTTCAAAATTGGCCAAAATATTGATAGCCGCATTAAATGACGCCGGGTTAGCGTTATAGCTATCATCAATTAGCTGAATGCTGCTATTTAACGATTGCACGTTCACCCGACCCGGCACTTTATCCAATTGTGCCAAGCCTCGGCTTACTTGCTCTAGCTTGGCTCCCATGTTTAACGAAAGCGCAGCCGCAGCGACAGCATTTTTAACATTGTGCTCGCCCGCCAAATTAATTTGTATAAGCGCCTCACCGTTTGGCGTGTGCAATACAAAACGGCTGCCACTTAAACCTAGAGATTCGATAGCGCTGGCATAATAATCGGCATTAACGTTATCTAAAGAGAAATGCTCAATTTTAGCCGGACGAGCTACTTCATCTAAGTACTCTTGATAGCTAGATTGGTACTCACACAGCGCTAACTGCTCAGCACCCAGCTCGCCAAATAACTCAGATTTAGCTTTTAATACGCCGTCTTGAGAGCCAAAGCCTTCAATATGCGCAGCAGATACATTATTGATTAAAGCAACCTTGGGTTTTACCAAGCTCACTGTGTAGGCAATTTCACCGATATGATTTGCGCCTAACTCTAATACACCCAACTGATGCTTTTCGGTCGCGCGAAGCAGCGATAAAGGCACCCCAATATCGTTGTTAAAATTGCCTTTGGTGGCTAATACCTCAAAACCCTGTGACAAAATGGCCGTGGTCATTTCTTTCACCGTGGTTTTACCATTGCTACCAGTAATGGCGCAGCAACTTAACGCCAACTTCTCTCTTACATAACAGGCCAGTTGTCCGAGCGCTAAACGGGTGTCTTTGACTAACAACTGAGGCACATCAAGTGCTAATTCACGCTCGACTAGCAGCGCAGTTGCGCCTTGATCAATAGCTTGTTGCGCGTAGTTATGAGCATCAAATCGCTCACCCACCAAAGCAATAAACAAGGCTTGAGACATCTGCTCGCGAGTATCAGTACTAATTGACTGAACAATTAAACTATCGCCCACTAGCTGAGCATCTAAGGCTTGTGTGAGTTCTTTAAGGCTTAAGGCAATCATGCTTTCGCCCCCACTAGCTGCTTAACGACTGCGCGTTCATCATAGTCACGCACTTCAGCACCAATAATTTGATAGCTTTCATGGCCTTTACCAGCCACCAAAATAATATCTTTATCACGAGAGTGCGTAAGCGCATATGCAATCGCCTCACAGCGATCGTGAATAATGGTTACGGCTTCAGCTTGATTAAAGCCAAGCAATATATCGTCGGTAATCTCCTGAGGATCTTCAAAACGAGGGTTGTCGTCGGTAACAATAACTTGGTCTGCCAAGCTCTCAGCTATTTCTGCCATTAGAGGCCGTTTACCCTTATCTCTGTCGCCGCCGCAACCAAAAATACAAATAAGCTCGCCGCTACAATGCTGGCGCAGGGCTGTTAAGGCTTTTTCTAAGGCGTCAGGCGTATGCGCGTAATCAACAACCACCGAACGTTTACCGGCAAATAACTCCATTCGACCAGGTACCGCGCTAAGAGCAGGTAACTGAGTAAGCAAGCTTTCTAATGGAAGACCTAAGAACTGCAAACAAGCTATAGCGCTTAGTAAATTATCAGCATTAAAACGCCCTAAAAGCGGACTCTTAAAAGTAAGCTTTTCATGCCTAGTTTGGGGGCTAAACAAATAACCGCTTGCCCCTAACTCGCTGAACTGCAGGTTAGCGATTTGCCAATCAGCAGTGCTATCTTCTAGCGACAAAGATTGAGCACTTGGATAGTGCTGCAGCAACTGCTTGCCAAAACCATCATCGGCATTGATTAAACGACATTCTAAACTTGGCCAGTTAAATAAGGCTTGTTTCGCGCGGCCATACTCAGCCATGCTGCCATGGTAATCAAGGTGGTCTCGGCTAAGGTTTGTGAATATCGCAACCTTGAACGGCACACTCGCCACTCGCTGCTGCACCAAACCATGCGACGATACTTCCATAGCGACTAATTCATAGCCTTGCTGATTCATTTCACAAAGCTGGCGCTGAATAGTAATCGCGTCAGCCGTGGTGTTTTCACTCGCAACCAGCTTACCTGGCTCACCATTACCTAACGTTCCCATCACCGCAGCCCTAATGCCGCTTAGTTTTGCCAAGTTAGCAATTAAATGGGTTACTGTGCTTTTGCCGTTGGTACCAGTAACACCCACTAAAGTAAGCGGATTACCATCTGGAAAATAGGCCGCTGACGCTAATTGCGATAGCTGTTGGTTCAAGCGCCAAAAGTAAATGCAGGCAACTTGCTTGTGCCATACTATTTGACCATGAGATTTTTCATCATCCGCATCAGCAAGTACCGCCACAGCTCCAGCACTAATCGCCGAATCAATATAGTTGCGGCCATCAACTTGATGGCCTTTAACCGCAACAAATATATCACCTTGCTCAATCTCTCTGCTATTTAGAGAGAGGTGATTAAAGCTGATGTCTGGGGCAACCGTTACCGAAAATTTCGCTAACAATGCAGACAAACTAGGTTTCACCATTATTGCCTCCATTTAGCTGTACCACTTGGCTGGTATTGTCATCGGGGGCAACATTTAAATACTGTAATCCGCCTTGCATCACTTTCGAGAAAACTGGAGCAGCAACATCGCCGCCATAATAGCGGTCGGTTTGTGGTTCATTAACAAATACAGCAATGGCAAGTTTAGGGTTACTCACTGGAGCAACACCTGCAAAAATAGCAACGTAATCATCACCATAGCCACCACGAACCGCTTTACGGCTGGTACCAGTTTTACCGGCTACACGATAACCAGGTACTGCGGCTTTCTGCCCGGTACCACCATCTTGAATAACCGATTCCATCATCTCCAATACAGCTTGTGCTTTGTTTTGCTCAAACACTCTCTCGCCTGTTGCTGGCTGCTGTAACTTAATGATGGATGTTGGTCGAAATACTCCACCAGCTCCCATCGTTGCGTAAGCTTGAGCGAGTTGCAGAGGAGTAACCATTAAGCCATAGCCAAATGACAAGGTAGCTAGTTCAAAATCTGACCAACGGCGGCGCTGCGGCATTTGACCGCCCGATTCGCCGACTAAACCTAAACCAGCATCGTTACCAAAACCCACATCGTAAAATGTATCAAGCATCCCCTCTACGCCCACTTTTAGGGCTAATTGGCTAGTGGCAACGTTGCTCGATTTTTGAATGACTTTGGTTAAACTAATTTCACCGTAGTTGCGCGAATCACGAACTCTACGCCCGCCAATCTGCATCCAACCTGGGCTGGTGTTAATCATACTGTTTGAACGAATGTGGTCGCGCTCAAGCGCCGCGATAACCGATAGTGGCTTAACCGTAGAGCCTGGTTCATAGCTATCGGTTATTGCACGATTACGATAGCGATAACTTTGAAACTCGTTACGATTGTTAGGATTAAAAGACGGGCTATTAGCCATAGCTAGCACTTCACCAGTTTCAATATCTAACACGACCACACTGCCAGAGGTAGCTTTGGTCTCGGTGACGGCTTTTTTAAGCTCACGATAAGCGATTGCTTGGATCCGTTGGTCAATACTTAAAGCAATATTCTGTGCTTGTTTGGCTTGATGAATAACATCCAGATCTTCAACTACGCGACCTAAGCGGTCTTTGCGTACTTTACGCTTACCGGGTTCACCTGTGAGCCAGTCGTCATAGCTACGCTCTATACCTTCTAAACCGTGGTCATCAATATTAGTAAAGCCAACAAGGTGAGCACTCACTTCGCCGGTAGGGTAAAAACGACGGGACTCAGGTTTTAAATAAACCCCTTTAATTTTGAGTTTGGTAACATAATCAGCAACCGCCGCACTCACTTGGCGCTGTAAATAAACAAAACGACGTTTCGGATTGCTGACTCGTTGTTGCAAGCTATCGACGTCGGTATCTAATACTTTAGCCAAGGCCGCCCAAGCATCACGATTGGCTAAACTATTTTGGTCTGCCACATGTTTAGGATCAGCCCAAATAGCGCGCACTGGTACACTCACAGCTAGCTCGTTTCCTAAGCGGTCAGTAATTACACCACGTTCTGCATAGCCAGTTTTGGTGCGAATAGAGCGTAAGTCACCTTCATAAATAAGTTTATCCGGTGCAATAACTTGAATATAAGCCGCACGACTTACCAAGGCAGTAAACACTAAGCAAACCACTGCCATCACCAGCACAAAGCGCCAGTGGATGAACAGTCCTTGTTTATTTGCCTTAGCATTCATTAGTTTGTGATTACCACTTGTTCTTCAATTTTGGGTCGGTGCATATCCAAACGCTTTTTAGCTATGCTCTCTACACGGCTGTGTTCAGCCAGCGCATTTTGTTCTATTAATAAATGTCGCCATTCAACATTGAGTGCATCCCGGCTCATCATTAATGATTCTCGTTGTTCAACAAACATTCTGGTGTGGTGAGTTGTCCACACCACACAAAAGGCCGAAACCACCGCAGCCACTAACAACAAAAAGTGCTGTTTGTTGCGCCAAACATCTTTCAAAATCGCCCGCAATAAATTGGGCTGGCGGCTAACTTCGTCCATTACAAACGTTTTGCTACCCGCAATACCGAACTGCGTGAGCGCGGGTTCACTTCAATTTCTGCTGCGCTAGGTTTAATTGCCCGGCCAACGCTTTTTAAATAACGACCACTAGCTAGCTGCTCTTCGGTCAACGGAAAGCCTCTTGGAAACTGCTCGCCTTTTTCTTGCTTGCGAATAAAACGCTTAACCATGCGGTCTTCTAAAGAATGAAAACTAATCACCGCTAAGCGACCATCAGTTGCCAAGCTATTCATTGCACCGAGCAGTGCGGTGTCTATCTCATCCAGCTCACTGTTTATGTAAATACGAATAGCCTGAAAACTGCGCGTAGCTGGGTGTTTGTATTTATCTTTCACCGGGCAGGCTTCATCAATGATTTTGGCCAGCTGCAAAGTAGTGGTAAGAGGCGTCTCTTCACGGGCATTCACAATGCCGTGGGCAATGCGCTTGCCAAACTTTTCTTCACCAAAGGTTTTAATCACCCAAGCAATGTCTTCTTCTGCAGCGTGGGTTAACCACTGTGCAGCGGTTTGCCCTTGTGAAGTATCCATTCGCATATCCAAGGGACCATCACGCAAAAAGCTAAATCCGCGCTCAGCGTCATCTAGTTGCGGAGAAGAAACTCCTAGGTCGAGTAATACACCATCAATTTTTTTCGCCAAACCTAGTTCGCTAATGTATTGTTCGATGCCAGAAAAGGGACCATGTACGATTTGAAAGCGTGGATCGTCGGCAAATTGTTTGGCGGCTTCTATAGCTCGAGGGTCACGGTCAATAGCGATTAATCGACCATTGGGACCAAGCTGCTGTAAAATAGCGCGACTGTGTCCACCTCTACCAAAGGTGCCATCCACATAAATACCATCTTCTTTAATGGCTAAGCCATCGATACACTCTTGCAGTAGTACCGAGGTATGTGCAAATTCAGTACTCATACTAAAGCGAAAAATCTTTTAGGTTATCGGTTAACATATCAACATCCTCTTCTAGGGCTATATCTGCAGCAATTTGTTGCTGCCATTGCTCTTCTGACCACAACTCAAATTTGTTGAGCTGGCCAACCAGCATAATTTTTTTCTCCAAGCTTGCGTGTTGACGCAATGGAGGTGGAATTAACAAACGACCATTTTTGTCCATCTCGCAATCATCGGCATAACCCAATAGCAAACGCTGCAAGCGACGCTCTGCAGGGTTCATGCTCGATAAACGCTTGAGTTTACGCTCTATTTCTTCCCATTCTGCTAATGGGTAAAGCAGTAAGCAGCGATGATTGATATCAATGGTGCACACCAATTGACCGTGACACTCTTCCATCAACCATTCGCGATAGCGGGTCGGCATGGTCATGCGTCCCTTCGCGTCTAAGTTGATTGAGCTAGCGCCGCGTAACATCAGTGTTAATTCCCCATTTATCCCTAATTAATTCAGTTGTTGGGCAAACAGATCCACTATGATCCACTTTATCCCACAATTCACTAAGTTTAAGGACCAGTCTCGCCCTTTGCAAGCGACCTTGAGCAAGAAAATGAACAAAATTCCACCAAGCCAAATAAAGAAATGGCTAAAGACTTGATAAACAAAGCAGCCACGCCATTTTTGGCTAAAAATTAATTTAAATTTATTGTCACTTTTATTTAGAAGGATGCCGCTTTCGACGACTTAAAAGTAAGATAAGTGAGGTTTGCTCAACAGAATGGAAAAGACCCTGTTGTGAAACAACAGGGTCTTGATAGAAAGGGAGTTGGCCGATAAGCCGGGTTTTGTCGTGAACAATCATTCGTCTAGGCCATTAATCGCTCAATGGCTCAAGCAGCCTACCCGCCCCCAACGCGGGTCGCGCCTTAAGGGGGCCTATTTGGCCTTGCTCCGGGTGGAGTTTACCTCGCCACATACTGTTACCAGACGCGCGGTGCGCTCTTACCGCACCCTTTCAGCCTTACCTGTGCTCCAAGGAGCCATCGGCGGTCTTCTCTCTGCTGCACTTGTCGTGGGCTCGCGCCCCCCAGGCGTTACCTGGCACCCTACCCTATAGAGCCCGGACTTTCCTCCCCTTCGCCCGTCTGCCACTCTCGAAAGAGCACACAACGACGAAGCGGCGATTGTCTAGCCAACTCCGGTGGCGGACTATAGCAAACAATTATCGGCAAGAATAGCGCTTATTGGCCGTGCTTTAGCGCATAATCATACAGGGCGTTTTTCTTCAAACCGTAGATTTTAGCGGTAAGCGCAGCAGCCTTCTTCAACGGCAGCTCACTTTGTAATAGCTTAAGCGTATCTAAGGCATCCACAGGCAACTGTTCGGTGTCTTTTTGGTAGCCAGCTACAATCAGTACCATTTCACCTTTTTGTTGATTTGGATCTGCTTTAACCCAAGCAAGCAGCTCCCCAACAGGCAAGGATTGAATGGTTTCAAAGGTTTTAGTCAGTTCACGTGCAAGAACCACTTGGCGCTCTTCACCCAAGCAGCTAACCATATCGGCTAAACTATCAAGTATCCGATGCGGCGACTCGTAATACACTACCGTGCGAGTTTCTTGGCGTAGCAGGTTTAAGCGCTCTTGACGCGCTTTAGTTTTAGCCGGTAGAAAACCTTCATACAAAAATCGATCAGTAGGTAGGCCAGCCACCGACAAAGCTGCAATTGCCGCACATGCGCCAGGTAAGGGTACTACTGGATAACCTTTCGCGCGAAATGCGTTAACTAGATGATAGCCGGGGTCATTAATCAATGGGGTTCCGGCATCAGATACCAAGGCGATATCATTCCCCTCTAATACTTGTTGCTCTAACCAGGCGATCTTTTGTTGCTCGTTATGGTCGTGAACTGCCACACAACGGGTGCCAATTTCATAATGACTCAATAAGCGGCCAGTGTTGCGAGTGTCTTCTGCAGCAATCATCGACACATCCTTAAGCACTTGAATAGCACGCAATGTAATATCTGCTAAATTGCCAATTGGAGTGGCCACAATATATAGGGTACCGACGGCTGACATATACTCACCTCTGAAGAAAACGGCCTCTACTTTAATCAAAAGCCTCACTTGCCTCAATCTTTCGCCACTTCGATTGTAGATTATTTAGCGTTTGGCTCTTAATATATGCACTAACTAATCAATACTAGTGGTATAAACCTTGAAACATAACCTGATCTCAGCGCTACGTTATCTCAGTTTAAGCCTTATGCTTTTGCTTGCAGCCTGTAGTAGTGGCCCTACAAAGCCACCCATTGTTGCTATCGACCTGCCTTCAATTGCAGTTGCGCCCGAGCATAACGCCGAGTTTTACTTGGATCAGGCCAGCATTGCGCCAGTAGAGCAAACCTTTGAGTGGGAACTGCTAGCCGCTAAAGCTTACTACCAACAGGGTATGTTCCAAGCCGGTGATGCGGTTATTAACTCACTTAAGCAACAAAGCGATACAGTAGAACGAGAAGCTGGTTTACGCTTAGTTAGTGCTTACTCGCAACAACTTCAGGGTAAATACACTCCAGCTTTAAACTTGTTAGATTTTGACCCCGCATGGCAGCTACCCGCCGACTATTGGTATGCTTACTACCAAAGCCGTGGTGAGATTTACCAAAAACAAAATAACCCCTTAGCAGCCTCTGGCGCATTTATTGAGCTAGACCGTTATTTAGCAGAACAAGACCATGCGGCAAACCATCAAACTATTTGGCAGCTATTAAAACCACTTACCGCATTCACCCTTCGCAGTTTTCAACAGCCGGGTAACGAATTACGCAATGGTTGGCTAGAAATTGTTGCGATAAGCAACGAACCTAAACAATCTCCGGAGAAACTGGTTGCTAAGTTACAAACTTGGAAAACTGAATACCCAGCTCACCCTGCGCTAGATTATGTGGGTGGAGATCTAGCAAAAGCGCTAAGCATTACTCCTTATGCGCCGCAAAAAGTAGCAGTTTTACTCCCTTTAAGTGGCAAATACCAAAATAACGGTTTAGCGGTAAAAGACGGTTTAGTATCGGCTTTCTTAGATGGCCAAACAGAATTCGCTAGTGATGCTGAGCTGGTGTTTTACGATACCCAATCCCAAGCAATGGAAACGCTTTACCCACAGCTTGAACAAGACCAAATCGACTTCATCGTAGGGCCTTTATTAAAATCGCAGCTACGTAGTCTGTTAAGCCTTGCTCCTACACAACCGGTGTTTGCTCTTAACGATGTGCAAGCTGGCGAACAAGAGCAACAGTTTTTCTTCCCACTCTCGCCAGAGGATGAAGCCAAGCAAGCCGCTCAGTTTATGGCGCAACGTGAAGAGCAAAATCCACTGTTGTTAGCACCTCAAAGCAGCTTAGGTAAGCGCATGGCCGAGTCATTTACAGAGGAATGGGAGAATAATTCGAGCTCTCCAGTAGATGTTATTTACTATGCCAATCGCAACGATTTGCAGCGCGCTGTGCGCAAACTATTACATACCGATTTGAGCCAACAGCGGATTAGCCAATTCAAACAGATTCTTGGCCAAGACTTAGAAGCAGAGGTTCGATCTCGCAGTGACGCGAGATCTCTTTATTTAGTTGGCAATAACACTGAAACAAAACTCATCAAGGCATTTATCGACGTTACGGTAAGCCCATTTTCGGTAAGCCCTCGCTTGTATGCTAGCTCACGCAGCTACGACAAAAATGATGAGACCAGTGAAAACGAACTCGATGGTATCTACATCAGCGAAATGCCTTGGATATTAGAGCAACAGTCGGTAAATGCTATTCGACATCAGCAGCTTTGGCCTAGCTCTTCAGACTCACAAAAGCGTTTGTACGCATTGGGTTACGATGCCTACTCGCTCATTAGTCAACTAGCGCAAATGCGCGGCTATTCAGACTACCAGCTTAGTGGTTTAACCGGAAAATTGAGTGTTAACCAACAAGGCTTGGTGATAAGACAGCTAACCTGGACTCAATATAAAGATGGCCAACTGGTTCCCTTGGAAATCCAAGCTAACACGCTTCAAGACCAAGATATTGAATAAAGGGCAAGCTGCAGAACAGCAAGCGGCCAACTATTTGAGCAAACAAGGTTTACGCCTGGTGGAGCAAAACTATCACTGCCGCCGAGGCGAGATAGATCTAATTTGTAAGCAAGGCGATATCTGGGTTTTTGTAGAAGTAAAATACCGCAAAAGCCTAAGCCATGGCGGTGCCGCAGCAGCAGTAGACCAGCACAAAATGCACCGCGTACTGCTGAGCGCTCAACACTATTTACAACAAAAAAATTTGAACCAATTTGATACTGCAATGCGTTTTGATGTAGTTGCTATTCAAGAGCAAGCACCTTACCTAGAATGGTTTCAGAACGCGTTTGGGGAATAACATGCAAGAACGAATTAAAGAAATTTTTAGAGAAAGCATACAAACCAAAATAGCTGCAGCAGAGGCATTGCCTGATGCCATTGAAAAAGCAACGGTAATCATTGCCCATGCATTGCTCAATGGCAACAAACTGCTCATTGCAGGCAATAGCGCAGGTGCTGCGCTTGCCCAACAGTTTTCAGCCAACTTGGTTAATCGTTTTGATACCGAGCGCCCTAGCCTTCCCGCTTTGGCTCTTAGCACCGACAGTTCGGTGTTATCGGCCATTGCTAATGATTACTCCTTTGATGAAATTTTCGCCAAGCAAATTCGCGCCTTAGGTCAGCAAGGTGACGTACTGGTGGCGATTTCAGATTCAGGCAATTGCCGCAACGTGATTAAAGCTATGGAGGCAGCAGTAAACCGCGATATGACAATTATTGCGCTAACCGGTAAAGATGGTGGCGAAATGGCCGGTCTGCTTAGTGAGCAAGACGTTGAAATTAGAGTGCCAGGTGAGCAAAGCGTGCGCATTAACGAAGTACACTTGCTGGCATTAAACAGTTTATGTGATTTAGTAGACCGTACGTTGTTTCCCCAACAGGAGGATTAAAGGATGTTACGTATCATCACCGTTGTTGTTTTGGCAGGGCTATTACAAGCCTGTGCTGGAGCAGTTGTAGTGGGTGCTGGAGTGGCAGCTGGTGCTGCAACAGACAGGCGCACCATAGGCACTCAATTTGATGACCAAACTATAGAACTACAAGCACTTAGTGAACTGGGTAAAGAAGAAGACATTTGGCGAGAAAGCAAGCTATCGGTGGTTGCGCTGAATGGCAGAGTACTGGTAATTGGCCAAACGCCAAACCAAGAATACTTCAATAAAATCACTCAAGTTGTTCGCGATGTAAGTGGTGTGCAACAAGTGCTTAACGAAGTACGCATTAAAGCACCAGTATCTTTAGGCGTGCGTAGCAACGACTCTTGGATCACCACCAAAATCAAGTTCAAAATCTACGAAGACAGCCAGCTTCCACCGGGTAAGATTAAAGTTATCACAGAAGACAGTGAAGTATTTCTTATTGGTTTTGTCACAGCTGAAGAGGAAAGCTTAGCCATCGACATTGCTCGCCATGAAACCGGTGTGGCTAAAGTAATTAAGGTATTTGAGCTAATTGAAGCCAGTTAGCTATTTTAAAGCAGATACAAAAAAGCGCCTATCGGCGCTTTTTTTATTTTACGATGGTGAGAGTTGGCTTTTTCGGAGTATCCTCTTTCTCCACAATCTCTTCAGGCTGACTCTCAAGCTCTTCCGCTTGCTCGTAAGCAGCTTCTGGCTCAAACACGGTACCTGCACCATTTTCTCGTGCATAAATGGCGACAACGGCTGCCATAGGCACATAGACCTGAAATGGCTTACCACCAAAACGCGCGCTAAAACTTACGTGCTGTAAATCCATATTAAACGCTGCAATTGCCGAGGGAGCAATGTTTAGAACAATTTGCCCATCATTGATAAACTGGCTAGGTACGGTCACGTTAGCTTGGGTAGCATCCACCACCAAGTGTGGAGTCAGCTCGTTGTCTAACAACCAATCAAAAAAAGCCTTAAGCAAATAAGGCCTATTTGGGGTCATCTCTTCACTCATTAACCTAAGAACCCATCGCGAATTTCACGCTCTGCATCGGTCAGTGAAGCTTGGAAAGATTCACGATCGAATACACGAATCATATAAGATTTAATTTCTTTAGAACCCGCGCCTTCTAGCTCGATACCTAAAGTAGGTAAACGCCAAAGTAGTGGTGCTAAGTAACAATCTACTAGGCTAAATTCTTCACTCATAAAGTAAGGCATTTCAGCAAAAACCGGGGCAATGCTTAAAAGGCTTTCTGTTAATTGCTTACGTGCAGCTTCGGCGTTCTCACCTTTATCAATTTGCGCAACCAAGGTGTACCAGTCGTTTTTAATACGGTGCATCATAAGGCGGCTTGAACCACGTGACACAGGGTACACTGGCATTAACGGCGGATGAGGAAAACGCTCATCTAAATATTCCATGATGATCTGCGATTGGTACAACACCAATTCACGATCAACTAAGGTTGGAACAGAGCTGTACGGATTCAAATCAATTAAGTCTTCCGGTAAGTTATCCGGATCAACCTGATTAATTTCTACGCTGACGCCTTTCTCAGCCAAAACGATACGTACCTGATGACTATATAAGTCGTTAGCACCAGAGTATAGCGTCATTACCGAACGCTTGTTGGCAGCTACAGCCATTGAATCCTCCAAAAACCATCTAAAATAAATACACAAACGGCAACAGCATAAATGCTATTGCCGATAACTAAATACTAGCTCAAGACTTAGTGTACGTCGCGCCAGTATTCTTTCTTCAATAGATAACTAATAATGAAGAAAATGAATAAGAAACCAAGCACCCAGTAACCAAGACGTTTACGCTCTAGCTGAATAGGTTCAGCAGAGTAAACTAAAAAGTTAACTAGGTCTAAAACAGCGTGGTCATACTCATCATCGCTCATCTCACCGCTGCCATCTGATTGGATGCCAACGTAGATTTGCTGATCTTCACCATCAATCATTCTTGTTTCATAAACCGCGTTTGGCACACCTTGCAACTCTTGCAACACATGCGGCATACCAACACTTGGGAATACTTTGTTATTCACCCCAAATGGACGCGTCTCATCAACATAAAATGAACGTAAATAGGTATATACCCAATCAGCTCCACGAACTCGAGCTACTAAGGTTAAATCTGGAGCTGGCGCACCAAACCACTTAGCAGCGTCTTTTTCTTGGATGGCATTTTGCATCAATTCACCTGGTTTTACCCCGGTAAAAATCAAGTTTTCTTCCATTAACTTAATTGGAATACCTAAATCTTCTGCTACACGATTATAACGCTGGTATTGAGCACTATGACAGCCAAAACAGTAATTCATAAATAACTTGGCGCCGTTTTGTAACGAAGCTTTATCACTTAAGTCATAGTTCGCTTTGTCTAAAGGAACTGTCGAACCAGCGGCAAACGCCAAGCTAGGAACCAGCAACGCGAATGCTAAAAAAATATTTTTCATCATTTGGTCACCCTTTCTGGAACTGGCTTAGTTTTCTCGTTTTTACTGTAAATCCACAGTAGTAGGAAATAACCAAAGTAACCAACAGTTGCGATACGTGCGATCCAAGTTAATAGGTCGGTTGAAGGTAAAGCACCTAGCACCCCTAGAATCACAAAACATATAACAAACTGAGCGATGTTAAGCTTATGTATGACACTACGGTAGCGAATTGACTTCACTTTACAGCGGTCTAACCACGGTAATACAAATAACACCGCAATAGATGCGCCCATCATCACTACACCCAGTAATTTATCGGGTACCGCACGCAAAATTGCATAGAACGGTGTGAAATACCAAACCGGCGCAATATGCTCTGGTGTTTTAAGCGGATTAGCTGCTTCAAAGTTTGGCGGCTCTAGGAAGAAGCCTCCACCTTCTGGGAAGAAGAACATCACCCAACAGAAGAAGAACAAGAAGCCTACAATGGCCGCTAAGTCTTTAACCGTAAAGTAAGGGTGGAAAGGTATGCCGTCTTTCGGCCAACCATTCTCGTCTTTGTTCGCTTTAATCTCGATGCCGTCTGGGTTGTTAGAGCCAACTTCATGCAGCGCTACAATGTGTAAAAACACCAACATAACCAGCACTAAGGGCAATGCAATAACATGCAAAGCAAAGAAGCGGTTAAGGGTTGCCCCAGAGATAACATAGTCCCCACGGATCCACAGAGTGAGGTCATCACCAATTACCGGTATAGCCCCAAACAGCGAAATAATTACCTGCGCCCCCCAGTAAGACATTTGTCCCCAAGGAAGTAAGTAACCCATGAATGCTTCGGCCATTAATACCAAGAAAATTAACATCCCGAACAACCAAATCAGTTCGCGAGGTTTTTGGTAAGAGCCGTAAATTAAGCCACGATACATGTGCAAATAAATCACCACAAAGAAAGCTGACGCCCCGGTGGAATGCATGTAACGCAGTAGCCAACCATATTCCACATCACGCATGATGTATTCAATAGAGGCAAATGCTCCATCACCTGATGGGTTGTAATTCATAGTTAACCAAATACCTGTAAGGATTTGATTAACTAATACCACCA
The DNA here is from genome assembly GCF_019670125.1 of Agarivorans aestuarii. NCBI lineage: Bacteria > Pseudomonadati > Pseudomonadota > Gammaproteobacteria > Alteromonadales > Alteromonadaceae > Agarivorans > Agarivorans aestuarii. The sequence continues at coordinate 769,937 of NZ_AP023033.1, read as the reverse complement.
TGGCAATAAAGCCAAAAATATACCAAAAGTTAAAGTTTTTTGGTGTCGGGTATTGGCCCACATGTTTATTGTAGGTCTTAGTCAACGGGATCCGTTCATCGATCCAACCGATAAGTGCCTTCATCTTATGCCTCTCCCTGGTCCAAGCCGACCAAAATGGTGGTTTCATCAACATAGTAATGTGGAGGAACAACCAAGTTTAGTGGTGCTGGTACACTTTGGAATACTCGTCCGGCCATATCAAACTTCGAACCATGACAAGGACAGAAAAATCCATATTCAACACCTTTTACTTGTTCAGCAAAGCTGCCAGGTAAATAGGTGGGTGAACAGCCAAGGTGAGTACACAAGCCCACACCCACAAATAGCTCAGGTTTAATTGAGCGATGTACGTTGACTGTATAATCGGGTTGCTGAGGCTCCTCGGATTCAGGGTCACGTAACCTATCACCAATGGTGTTTAAGTTATCGAGAACCGACTGAGGACGGTTAACCACCCAAACAGGTTTACCACGCCATTCAACACGTAGTAATTGTCCAGGTTCTATTTTGCTAATATCCACTTCTACCGGTGCTCCAGCTGCTTTAGCTTTGGCACTCGGATTCCATGAACTGATAAAAGGTACTGCGGCAAACGTTGCTCCTACACCACCGACAACAGCTGTTGTCCAGGTTAGGAAGCGACGGCGGCCAGCATCGACAGGAGCGTTGCTCATCCAATGTCTCTCCGGTAAGGATCCGCGCAATTATTGTAATTTTCCTTGCGGCATGCTGCACAAGGTAGCGTTTTTCTGCTACTGGTAGCGTTTACTTGCTACTACATTATTGCAGGTAAATGCGAACAAAATAGTAATAAAAAACACACAAATTGACAAGGGAAATCAAGGTTTTTAACCTTTTAGAATAAAGAAAAGCCCGGCATAGCCGAGCTTTTTTGTAACACGAATGTGTATAGCAATTAACGTTTAGAGAATTGCGGACGACGACGTGCTTTACGTAGACCAACTTTCTTACGCTCAACTTTACGCGCATCACGGGTAACGAAACCAGCTTTACGTAGCTCAGGACGTAGACTTTCGTCGTATTCCATAAGAGCACGAGTGATACCGTGACGGATAGCACCAGCTTGACCAGTTGTACCACCACCTTTAACGGTAACTAGTAGGTCAACTTTTTCTAACAATTCAGTTAGTTCAAGTGGTTGACGAACTACCATACGAGCAGTTTCACGGCCAAAGTAAACTTCCAAAGTGCGGTTGTTTACAGTGATGTTACCACTACCTGCTTTTAAAAATACGCGAGCAGTAGAGCTTTTGCGACGGCCAGTGCCGTAGTATTGATTCTCAGCCATTATTCAAATTCCGTAACTTAAATGTCTAATACTTGTGGTTGCTGAGCCGCATGAGTGTGCTCAGGTCCAGCGAATACTTTCAGTTTACGGAACATTGCACGGCCTAGAGGACCTTTTGGCAACATACCTTTCACTGCAGACTGGATAACACGCTCAGGAGCTTTTTCGATTAACTTTTCAAAGCTAATTGATTTTAAGCCACCTGGGTAACCAGTGTGCGAGTGGTAAATTTTACCTTTCGCTTTGTTGCCTGTTACGGCTACTTTCTCAGCGTTAATTACGATGATGTAATCACCAGTATCAACGTGAGGAGTATATTCAGCTTTATGCTTACCGCGTAGGCGAGAAGCGATTTCAGTTGCGATACGACCCAGAGTTTTACCATCTGCATCTACAACGTACCAGTCGCGTTTAACGCTGTCTGGCTTGGCTACAAAAGTTTTCATTTGTATATATAACCCAAAATAACTGTTACACATGTGTTTGTGATAATCACAAACGTGAAAGTAGCCACTCATAGTATCCCTTCGAATACGGAGTAAGCTGGATTGTTAGTATCACCAAATCGGTGACATGTAACGTGGGGTGGCAAGATTATAGGGGAAGTACAAAAAAAAACCACCCTTAATTGCGATTATTTAAGGTAAGTGTTCTCTTTCTAAGTACTCGTGAGACTGCATCTCTTGTAAACGAGACAAACAACGCTCAAATTCAAAGCTTAATCGGCCGCCTTGGTAGAGCTTCTCTAGCGGCACTTCTGCCGCAATAATCAACGTAACGTTTCGCTCATAGAACTCATCAATCAAGGCAATAAAGCGACGGGCAGCATCATCATTTTTTGCCCCCATTGCCACCACACCCGATAGCAGCACCGTGTGATAAAGCCTTGCCAGCTCGATGTAATCTAACTGGCTTCTCGCCCCTTCACATAACTCACTAAATTCAACATGCAGTACGCTATCGGCCTCATTGACAAAGTTAATCATCCGCTGATTAATTTCAATCTGACCAAGCGCTTGACGCGGTTCGTTAGACAACTGCAAAAAATACTGGGCCAAGTTTTGTTCCGCTTGTTGATCTAGCGGGTGATGATAAATCTCAGCCTCATTAAGGGTTCGCATTCGATAATCACTGCCACCATCTACATTGATGATTTGGCAATGTTGTTGAATCAACTTGATGGTTGGGATGAAACGCTGTCGCTGCAAACCATTGCGATACAAATCTTCTGGCGGAATATTAGAAGTAGCAATCAGGGTAACACCACGCTCAAATAAAGCTTCAAACAGAGTTCCTAAAATCATCGCATCGGTAATGTCTGAGACAAAAAACTCATCAAAGCAGATAACCTCTGCCTCTTGATATAAACGATCTGCCACGACCTCTAGGGGATTAGTTTGGGCAGTTAAGCTTTTTAACTCTTGATGCACCCGCTGCATAAAGCGGTGGAAATGCACTCGCATTTTGCGTTGCTGGGGTAAGCAGTTAAAAAATGTGTCCATGAGGTAGGTTTTTCCTCGGCCAACGCCTCCCCACATGTAAAGGCCTTGAACAGAAGGCTTAGTGAGTACATCAGCGTTAGAAAATCGACTTATTAACTTGGAAAAAAAAGATGAGGGAACAGCAGCGGAAGCGGGCTTTTCGTTTAATTGTTCAAATACGCGTTGCAGCTGGGTAACGGCGAATGCCTGTGCATTGTCTTTTATAAAATCATGAGCTTGCAGATCTTGCTCGTATTGTTGCTGTGGAGTCATCCTTTCCCTATTCCCAGAACCCGCTAAAATTAGTCGAAAATTGATAGTACCATGTGAAAGCATTCTCAAGTATATTGAAAGTTCATCAAGACCAACAAAGGAATAATATGAGCGCAATTAGCAGTATGATTTTTCTTCTTATTGGTGTCGCTATTGGCTTCTTCCTTAGTCGTATAGCATCAAAGCCGGTTGGTAGCGATGCCAATATGAAGCAAGAACTCGAACAAAATGAAGCTGAGTTAGACAGTTATAAAGAGCAAGTTCAAGAGCACTTTGCAACCAGTGCTCAACTACTTGAAGACATGGCTAAGCAATACCAAGGCATATACGAACATATGGCCAGCCAGTCAAAATCATTAATCAGCGAAGACGTAGCTCAGCCGCAGCTATTTGCTGATTATCAAGAAAAGTTAGAGCTAGACGAAACGGTTGAATCAAGTGAAGCCCAACCGAAAGATTACTCTAATCAACCATCTGGTTTATTTACCGAAGCTCAGCGTAAAGCTAGCTAAATCATTGAACTTTTTAAACTAAGCAGGGTCATTAAGATCCTGCTTTTTTATAATGACATGTGTTTATTGAGGTATTTAGATGAGTGTTTCCACTAAGAAATTTGTCATTGTATTGTTGTCTCTCTTTCTCGGCATCAATACCTTCCAAGCTCACGCTGCCCTGCCTTTTTCCGTTGGTGGCGAAGAACTTCCCAGCTTAGCCCCAGTGCTTGAACAAGCCACCCCCGCCGTGGTTAATATCTCTGTTGCGGGTACTAAAGTTTCTCAACAACAACTTCCAGAGTTATTTAAGTACTTCTTCGGTCCAGAAGGTAATCCTGGTAACGCCGAACAAGAGCGCCCTTTTCAAGGCCTAGGTTCCGGTGTAGTAGTTGATGCAAAAAAGGGTTACGTAATCACCAATTACCATGTGATTCACGAAGCTGATGAAATTGTTGTCACTCTCAAAGATGGCCGCACCTTTGAAGCGGAAGTATTGGGTAGTGATCGTCATACCGATATTGCACTGCTGCAAATAGAGGCCGATGAACTGGTTGATATTAAGCTGGCAGATTCTGATGAGCTTCGTGTAGGTGATTTTACTGTCGCTATTGGTAACCCTTTTGGCCTAGGCCAAACCGTCACTTCAGGCATAGTGAGCGCATTGGGGCGGAGTGGTTTAAACATTGAAAACCTAGAAAACTTCATTCAAACCGATGCTGCGATTAATAGCGGGAACTCTGGCGGTGCCTTAATCAACTTACGCGGTGAGCTAATTGGCATCAACACCGCAATTATTGCGCCTAACGGTGGCAACATCGGTATTGGTTTCGCCATTCCAAGTAACATGGTGCGTAATTTAGCGGATCAAATTATCGAGTTTGGTGAAGTACGTCGAGGCGTGCTGGGTGTAACCGGTGGCGAGCTTAACAGTGATTTAGCCAAGGCTTTTGGCACCGACTCGCAACATGGCGCGTTTGTTAACCAAGTTATGCAGGGGTCAGCGGCCGATAAAGCCGGCATTGAGCCAGGCGACATCATCATTGCCGTTGATGATAAAAAGGTGAAAAGCTTTGCTGAACTGCGTGCCAAAATTGGCACCATGGGCGCAGGTAAAACCATTAAAATTGGCGCAATTAGAGACGGTAAACCTATCGATTTTAAAGTGACCTTACAGCAGGCAGAAGAACAAAACATTAATGCTAAGGTAATGCACCCTGCCCTTGAAGGCGCAAGTTTGAGCTCTACCGGTAAAGACGCAGACATATCAGGCGTGCGAGTCAATAAAGTTGCGCGTAACTCTAAAGCCTTTGCTAACGGCTTAGAAGAAGGCGATATCATTATTGGCATCAACAAAATTCGCATCACGAGTATCGCTGATTTGCGCGCCCTCTTGGAAACCGAGCCCAAGGTGCTAGCTGTAAATATTCAACGCGGTGATGAAAACCTCTACCGAATCATTCAATAGATTGAGATGATTAACAATAAAGGCGACTTATTAGTCGCCTTTTCTTTTGTCTCCAGAATCTGCGTGCTATGCTGAGAATCTAGCCGGAGAAGAACAATTGTTAGCTATAATCAAGTATTTACTCAAGCCCGCTTTTTTTGGATTAGCAATAGCACTGGGCATTTTGTTTGCGTTTCCGGAATTTCGTGAAAACAGTAAGCAACTGCTCGATGACTATACCGATACACCGCTAGTCAGCTACGCACAAGCGTCTAGGCGCGCGGCGCCCGCAGTGGTAAATATCTATACCCGCAGCTTCTTACAATCTTATGTGAATGTAGACACTCAACTCGAGTCTCAAGGTTTAGGCTCTGGCGTTATTATGTCTAAACAAGGTTTTGTATTAACCAACCTTCACGTTATTGCCAACTCCGATCAAATTGTCATCGCCTTACAAGATGGCCGCGTATTTAATGCCGATTTAGTGGGTGGCGACATGATCACCGACCTCGCTGTACTTAAAATTGAAGCCTCTCCAGATCTCCCTGTTATTCCGCAAAACGACCAATTGGCAACGCAGGTTGGTGATGTAGTGTTGGCAATAGGTAACCCATACAACGTAGGCCAAACCATTACCCAAGGCATTATTAGCGCTGCTGGACGCAGCGGTATGAGCTCAACCGGCCGCCAAGACTTTTTACAAACCGATGCAGCGATTAACCGTGGTAATTCTGGTGGCGCTTTAGTGAATACTCGTGGTGAGTTAGTGGGAATTAATACCTCTGCCTATCACTTAAACGATGCAGCTGATACTTACGGGATTAGTTTTGCTATTCCTTATGTATTAGCCAAAAAAATCATGCAGGGGCTGATTAAAGACGGCACCATTGTACGTGGTTATCTAGGCTTAGACGGGCAAAAAATTACGCCTTTACTCGCCTCTCGCTTAAAGCTAAATGAAACCCGAGGGGTAATTGTGAGTGGGCTTGATCCAAGCGGCCCAGCTGGTAAAGCAGGTATTCAAGCAAATGACATATTGGTGAGCATTGCAGGGACAGATATCGAGTCAATCAAACAGGCCATGGATATTGTGGCGGAAACGCGCCCAGGCTCAGAGATTATGGTTCGCCTATATAGAAACGGGGAACTACTTGAGCTCCCCGTTAAGATTACTGAGTTAAAACTGCCTACTCGACCTACGAGCGGTCGTTAAAACGAGTAATTTTTGCACCTAGGTTGGCAAACTTGGTTTCGATGTTTTGATAACCGCGGTCAATATGGTAAATCCGGTCGACTACGGTTTCGCCTTCAGCGACCAATGCAGCAATCACTAAGCTAGCAGACGCACGTAAATCAGTCGCCATTACCTGCGCGCCAGTTAAGTGCTCAGAATGCTTACAAATAGCGGTATTACCTTCTAACTCAATTTCCGCCCCCATACGCATTAACTCTGGCACGTGCATAAAGCGGTTTTCGAAGATAGTCTCCGTCACGTGTCCGGTGCCTTCAGCAACAATGTTTAACACGGTAAACTGTGCTTGCATATCGGTAGGGAATGCTGGATGAGGTGCTGTTTTCACGTTTACGGCTTTAAGCTGACAGCCTTGCATATCAACTTCAATCCAGTCTTTACCACTAGTAACCTTAGCGCCCGCTTCTTCCAACTTAGAAAGCACCGATTCCATTAAACCTGGATCGGTATGGGTACAACGCACTTTACCACCAGTTACCGCAGCACCCACCAAGTAAGTACCAGTTTCTATGCGGTCGGGTAAAACACTGTATTCGCCACTGTGTAAGCTCTCTACGCCATTAATTACAATGGTGTCGCTACCAGCACCTTTAATGTCGGCACCTAAGGTATTCAAGAAATCGGCTAGGTCAACCACTTCAGGTTCGCGAGCGGCGTTTTCTATAATGGTTTCGCCCTCAGCCAGCGCAGCAGCCATCATTAAGTTTTCTGTACCGGTTACACTCACCATGTCCATAAAGATGCGGGCACCTTTTAAGCGGCCGTCTACGCGAGCTTTTACATAACCATCTTCCACACTCATATTAGCTTGCATAAGCTCTAAGCCATGAATATGTAAATTAACTGGGCGCGCACCAATGGCACACCCGCCAGGTAGTGATACATCGGCTTCACCATAACGCGCCACTAATGGCCCTAAAGCCATAATAGAAGCTCGCATGGTTTTAACTAATTCATAAGGAGCAACAAAATCATTGGCTTTGCCCGCTTTAACAATAACGGTTTCGCCCTTAACTTCTACTTCGCGCCCAAGATGCTCAAGCATCTTACAAGTAGTGCCAATGTCTCTTAGCTGAGGAACATTGTGTAGAGTAACTTGCTCTTCACATAATAGGGTTGCAAAAAGGATTGGCAGAGCCGCGTTTTTTGCCCCCGAGATAGCCACTTCACCCTCTAGGCGGCAGCCACCTTCAATTCTAAACTTATCCACTAAAACTCCTAAAGACTACAATTGGCCAAACTTCTGTTGCTTTTGCCATTCATCAGGAGTGAACGCTTTTATTCCTAAAGCGTGAATTTCATTACTCGCAATGTACTCTTTCAGTGGTGCATAAACCGCTTGTTGTTTTTTAACTCGCGATAAATCCGTAAACATTGCACCAACAGCAACAACTTGAAAGTGATTACCTTCACCACTCACTTGCACATGCTCTAACTCAAGCGCTTGCGATAAGATTTCTTCGATTTGTTCTGGTTGCATAATTCGCTCCGCGTTAAGTGCGTTAATCTTCAAAGTGCAACAAGCTGTCTAACTCATAGAGTTTAAATAACAACTTGGCTTGTTCAGGACACTGCTTAATTAATAAGCGCTTACTGGGTTCCGGTTTTAACGCGGTGATAATAGCGGCTATTCCTGCAGAGTCAATCCGCTTGAGCTTCGCAAGATCTAATTCTTGAGCTTGGCAAGTCAGCAATTCGTTCCACTTAAGTGCAACTTGTTGGCTATCCCAATCTCCGCTAAGCGATAAACACTGCTGCTCAACGCTCAATTCTGCCTTCATGATTTAGACTCATTAGCCGCAAAGTTTTTGTCTTGTAGCAGCTTAATAACCCCATCAATACCATTGGCGCGAATCAGACTATCCATCTCAGATTGTTTTGTTGAAAGTAAACTAACACCCTCTGCGATGAGATCGTAGGCCAGCCAACGGTCGGGGCTGTCAGGTGTTTTATTCTTAAGCTTACGGAACTTAAACTCCAACTTAATCGGTGGACGTTCACCATCAACAAATTGCGCTTTAACGCCAACTTTAGATTTTCCTTCTACAGAGCGTTCTGGCTCAATATTTACTTGTTGTTGCTTGTATTGACCCAAAGCTTGAGTGTAAGTGCTTACTAAATATTCTTTAAAAGCGGCGGTAAACTCTACCCGTTGCGGCTTAGTGGTTTTTTTAATTTGCTTACCTAACACTACAAAAGAGGCGTAGCGATAGTCGATGTGCGGCATTAACTGTTCGCGCACAATATCTTCAATTTGCTGAGCGGAATCCGCGGCGTCTCTATCTACTTCGGCTAAGCGACTAAAGGTTTGCTCTGCCACATAGCTCATCAAACGATAGGGGTTTTCGTTTACTTGTTCAGCTAAAGCATTAACACTAAACAGCAGTGTTACTGCCAACATCAAGCGTCTTATAAACATGCTATTTCTCCGTTATAGAAAACAGGAATTGCCCAATTAGTTCTTCAAGTACTAACGCCGATTTGGTGTCTTCGATCACATCACCGTCATTCAAGTCTTCAATATCATCCAATACAAAACCCGGTGTCAGACCAATATATTGCTCACCTAACAAGCCGGCTGTAAGAATGGATAATGAACTGGTCTCGGGGTAAAAACCATATTGACGATACATGCTTAAGGTGACTTTTGGCATGTAATCCTCAGTATCAAGGTGAATCTTCTCTACACGACCAACAACCACACCGCCAACTTTCACTGGCGAGCGTGCTTTTAGCCCGCCGATATTGTCGAACTTAGCATACAAGGTGTAGGTATCGGTGTTTTTACCTAATTGGCTATCAGCTATTTTAAGTGACAAAATCAGTAAGGCTGCAATGCCTAGCAATACAAACAAACCAACCGACAATTCTAATTTATTTACTTTCATGTTATTCCCTAAACCTAGCTGCCAAACATCAAGGCGGTTAGTACAAAATCCAAGGCTAAAACCAACAAAGAGGCGTGCACTACGCTGCGTGTAGTCGCTTGGCTAATTCCCTGAGCGCTCGGCATCGCATCGTAGCCATTAAATAACGCCACCCAAACTACTGTTATAGCAAACACCGCGCTTTTAATAATGCCATTGCCAATGTCTTGACCAAATTCTATTGAAGCTGCGGTAATTGACCAGAAGCTACCGTTATCAACTCCCAGCCACTCAACACCAACCAGAAATCCGCCCCATATACCTACTAGGTTGAACATTAAAGTAAGCAGCGGCATGGCGATAAAGCCAGCCCATAAACGTGGAGCAATCACCCGTTTAAGTGGATCAACGGCCATCATTTCCATACTCGAGAGCTGTTCGGTGGTTTTCATCAAACCTATTTCAGCTGTTAACGCTGAGCCAGCTCTGCCGGCAAACAACAATGCGGTAACTACCGGGCCAAGTTCTCGCAATAGTGACAAAGCCACCATGGGACCAAGGCTGGTCTCTGCACCAAAATCTACCAGTATATGGTAGCCCTGCAGCGCTAACACCATGCCAATAAACAAGCCCGAAACCGCAATAATAGGCAGTGACTGCACGCCCACCACATAAATCTGGCGAATGGTGTCTTTAAGTAGCTGCTTGCTGGGAAAAGTTAATAAAGCATGCCAAAGCATTAAACTAGCTCGTCCCAGAGCCCCTACACGTAATAAGGTGTTGCGGCCTAAAGCTGCAATAGCGTCAATCATAAACTCGCCTTTAATGCTTGCGCGTAGTCTTCAGCAGGATAATGAAATGCGGCTGGGCCATCGGCCTGCCCTTCAAGGAATTGAGCCAAGCGTGGGTTAGGATTATTAGCAATCTCCGCCACCGTTCCTTGCGCTAGTACGCTGTGACCATCAATCACAAACACATAGTCAGCAATGCTCAATACTTCATTCACATCGTGGGAAACAATTACTGAGGTAAGCTGCAGGCTTTGGTTCAAACCCTGAATAAGCTTAATCAGCACGCCCATAGAGATTGGGTCTTGGCCAACAAAAGGCTCATCATAAAGAATGATCTCTGGCTCTAAGGCAATCGCTCGTGCCAGCGCTACTCGGCGTGCCATGCCGCCCGACAAATCACCCGGCATCAGTTGAGCAGTGCCGCGTAGCCCTACCGCTTGTAGCTTCATTAGCACTAAGTTACGTAATACTGGTTCTGGCAATTGAGTATGCTCGCGAAGCGGGAAGGCAACATTCTCAAACACGTTAAGGTCGCTAAACAAAGCGCCGCTTTGGAACAGCATGCCAATTCGCTTACGCAGTTTAAACAATTCGCTACGACTAAGCAGGTGAACATTTTGCTGATCGATAAGCACTTCGCCGCCAGTTGGTTTTAACTGACCGCCAATTAATTTGAGTAAGGTTGTTTTACCAATACCACTAGGCCCCATAATGGCAGTGATTTTACCAGTGGGAATATGCAGGTCTAAGCCTTCAAAGATGACTTTATCGCCACGCTGAAACGCCAGTTGTTTTACTTCAATCAAACTATCTGCCACTCCGTGAGCAATCTTGATTGGCCAAGGCAGACATATTATTGAGATAATTGCTTACACTCAAGGCTAAACTCTTCCCTTTTACTGGGAAAATGCCGACAATGCTTCGATTTTTTTGCATCGTGGATATTTTTAAACTTAAGGACTTACATGCTAGTTGAATTTTTATTGTTGGTTGTAGGCTTAGCATTGTTGGTATGGAGTGCCGACCGTTTTGTTTTTGGCGCAGCGGCCATTGCCAACAATTTTGGTTTATCGCCAATGATTATTGGCTTAACCATTGTGGCTTTAGGCTCCTCGGCGCCAGAGATCATGGTGTCGGCCACAGCGTCTTTAGAAGGCAAAATGAATACCGCGGTAGGAAACGTGATTGGTTCCAATATCACCAATATTACCTTGGTGTTGGGTTTAACTGCCCTACTTAAGCCCTTAATGGTTTCGTCTTCTACTTTATTTAGAGAGTTACCAATGGTACTCGGGGCAACAGCAGTTGCTGGTTGGGTACTTCACGATAAACAACTCGGTTACCTTGAAGGCGTAATATTGCTCAGCTTATTTGTAGCAATGATGGCCTACTTAATTATCAATTCGCTACGTCAACGCAGCAGCAATAAAGTTGATCCAATGGTTGAGGAAGCAGAATCGGAAGTACCTAACGATGTGCCAACCAGCAAAGCCTTATTGTGGCTAGTGGTGGGGATTATCGTGCTGCCGCTTAGCGCCGATTTGTTGGTGGGCTCGGCCTCAGAAATCGCTCGCTACTTTGGCATGAGTGATTTGGTGATTGGCTTAACCATTATTGCTATTGGCACCAGCTTGCCTGAGTTGGCAGCGTGTATTGCTGGTGTGATTAAAAAAGAAGACGACTTGGTGCTGGGTAATATTATTGGCTCCAACCTTTTCAATATTCTCGCCGTATTGGCGGTACCAGCCATGTTGTCACCGGGGCCGATTGATGCCAACGCAGCCGGACGTGACTTTTATGTAATGATGGGAGTCACCGTGCTGTTATTTATCATGGCCATGGGCTTTGGTAAAAGCCGTAAAATCACCCGCTGGGAAGGTGGCTTATTGTTAAGCGGCTTCATAGGCTACCAAATGCTATTATTCTTAGCATAAGTCGCTGTTGTTACTAATTTGTAAATCAAGGGGAAGTGAGTGTCATTTGATTACGTCGCTGTTGCTAAGCGTGTATTAGAGATTGAAAGCTTGGGTATTGATAACCTTCACCAGTATATCAACCAAGACTTTACCGCCGCTTGCGAAATGATTTTGGCCTGTAAAGGTAAGGTAATTCTCACTGGCATGGGTAAATCGGGTCATATCGCCAATAAAATTGCTGCTACTTTAGCTTCTACTGGCACCCCGGCCTTTTTTGTTCACCCTGGCGAAGCATGTCATGGCGACTTAGGCATGATTGCCGCCGACGACATTGTATTAGCCTTATCTAATTCGGGTGAATCTGAAGAAATCTTATCGCTTTACCCAGTATTTAATCGTATTGGTGTGCGCTCTATAGCCATGACCAGCAATCCGAGCTCGTCAATGGCCAAGCTGGCTAACTACCATTTGTGCATCTCGGTTCCTCGTGAAGCTTGCCCCCTAGGTTTAGCGCCAACGGCAAGTTCTACCGCCACATTAGTTATGGGTGATGCCCTAGCAGTAGCCCTGTTAGAAGCTCGCGGTTTTACCGCCGATGACTTTGCTCTATCTCACCCTGGCGGTACTTTAGGTAAAAAACTGCTATTGAGTGTGAGTGACTTAATGTTAACTGGGGAACAAATCCCACTGGTAACAGTCGAACAAACTATTCGCGAAGCCTTATTTGAAATTACCGCCAAAGGCTTAGGCATGGTGGGCGTACTTAACGCCGAGCAACAACTAGCCGGTATTTTTACCGATGGAGATTTACGCCGTATTCTTGATCAACGCATCGACATTCACGACACCCCAATAGGCCAAGTGATGACCGAAAACCCCAAGGTGATAGAAGATACTTGGCTAGCTTTCGATGCCTTAAAACTGATGAAGGCTAAATCAATCAATGGCTTGTTTGTGCTCAAGGACAACACTGTAGTCGGTGCGTTTAATATGCATACCTTGTTGCAAGCTGGAGTTTATTAGTGAGCATTAACACACCTTATGGCGAAGTAAGCCAAAGCAACTTTGATGCAGCGTCGAAGATTAAACTGTTAGTGTGCGATGTAGATGGCGTGTTCTCCGATGGCCGCATTTACATGGGTAACGACGGCGAAGAACTAAAAGCTTTTCATACTCACGACGGCTTTGGCATTAAAGCACTGCTTAATATTGGTATCGAAGTCGCCATTATTACCGGCCGCCAATCTAATATTGTGCAGCATCGTATGCAGGCTTTAGGCATTACTCGCATTTATCAAGGTCAACAAGACAAACTGGTGGCCTACCAACAAATGCTGGAGCAACTGTCATTACGCCCTGAAGAAGTCGCCTATATTGGCGATGACGTGGTAGACACTCCAGTGATGCGCGCCTGTGGTTTAGGTGTGGCAGTACAAGACGCCCATCCATTGTGTAAACAAAGCGCCCACTTTATTACCCAAACCCGCGGCGGCTTTGGCGCGGTGCGAGAGCTTTGTGATTTACTATTACAAGCCAAAGGCGAGTTGGATAATGCTCAAGGTATGAGCGTATGAATCGCCCCACTTGGTTTTTTGCTAGCCTATTTGTGCTGGCCTTGGTGCTGTGGCAACTCAGCCCCTCAGAAACAGAGCAGTTAAGTGCCAAGCGTGAAGCGAGCAAACCAAACTTTGTTGCAGAAAAACTCTACAGCGTAAGCTTTGGCGAGAACGGTAGCCCACGCTATCGTATCTACGCTGAGGAAATGGAGTTTTTTGAACAACTTAAGCACACTACTTTTGCTCAACCCAAGATCCTAGTGTACCCAGATCCTAGCCAACCTGTATGGCAAATTGTGGCCGATCACGCTACAGTACAGCAGCAGCAAAACGTCATTTTAAATGACAATGTAGTAATTAAAAATTTGAGTCGAGGCGAGTATGTTCGCGACTTAATAACCGAAAGATTGGAGATCGATCTGCAAACAGAAACCATGAGCAGCGATCAACCTGTTACCGTATATGGCCCTTCATACGAACTGTATGGGGTTGGCATGGACGGTGATTTAGCCAACGAAATAGTGACTTTATTAGATGATATCGAAGCGGTTTACCACAATCCACAAGAGTAAGTTAGCCCTTGCCGCTAGCTTGTTTATGCTTTCTTGGGGTTCACAAGCACTAGAAGACGACTTCAATAAACAAATTATTGTTGATGCTGACCGTCAACAGGTCAACATCAAAGAAAACCGAGTAACTTTTTATAATAATGTAGTGGTTACTCAAGGTTCGATAAAAATGCATGCCGAAGAACTGAGTGTTATTGGCAGTGAAGAAAAAGGTAGTGAAGTGATGATCGCCAAAGGCGAGCCTGCTACTTTTTATCAGTTACTTGATAGTGGCAAACCAATCGAAGCAGAGGCTAACGAAGTGCGTTACGACTTAAAAACCCAAACGCTAACACTCACTACCAATGCCCAACTCAAACAAGAAGAGAGCTTGGTAAAAGGTAACATGATCAAATACAGCATCAATAAACAAGAAATGGTGGCACAAGGTGACGAAAATAGCCGTGTAACCACCATTTTCCAGCCTCAGCAGCTTGAAGAGCTTACGCCCAAGGAAGACCAGCAATAATGAGTACCCTAATTGCTGAAAACTTAGCTAAGGCCTACAAAGGTCGCAAGGTAGTCAAAAACGTAAGTTTAAATGTAGAAACAGGCAAAATTGTCGGTTTACTGGGGCCAAATGGTGCCGGTAAAACCACCACTTTCTATATGGTGGTGGGTTTAGTGCCACGCGACCAGGGTCGAATTCTCATCGACGATGATGATATATCTAGCACAGCGATGCACACTCGCGCACGTAAAGGCATTGGCTACCTTCCACAGGAAGCCTCTATTTTCCGCCGTTTATCGGTTGAGAAGAACATCCTTGCGGTGTTAGAAACCCGTAAAGACTTAGATAAAGAGCAGCAGATAGGTGCACTAGATGACCTATTAGAAGAGTTTCATATTGGTCATATTCGTAAAAATCTCGGCATGAGCTTGTCGGGCGGTGAACGTCGAAGAGTCGAGATTGCCCGTGCGCTCGCGGCTGCGCCTAAGTTTATTTTGCTTGACGAACCCTTCGCTGGGGTAGATCCTATTTCTGTTATCGATATTAAAAAGATCATTGAACACCTACGTGATCGCGGTCTAGGTGTACTCATTACCGACCACAATGTTAGAGAAACTCTCGATGTTTGTGAGCATGCCTATATCGTTAGCCAAGGCGAATTGATAGCCTCAGGAAAACCAAAAGAAATTCTTGAAAACGAGCATGTGAAACGAGTTTATCTCGGTGAGCAATTCAAGCTATAGTTAAAGTAGTAAGTTTTCAAAAAGACAATAAGAAGAAGGAACAGCGGTAGTTAATGAAAGCATCTTTGCAGTTGCGTCTTGGTCAGCAGTTAACCATGACCCCCCAGTTACAACAGGCCATTCGCTTACTCCAGCTTTCAACGCTGGATTTGCAGCAAGAGATTCAAGAGGCTCTGGAAAGTAACCCTCTACTTGAGGCGGATGAGTCTCACGCGAGTGATGGTGACGCAACTGACGCGAAATCAGCCAATGAGAAATCTACCGAAGCTGAATCCACAGCGGATATAGACAATAGTCAAATTGAAGCTGGCGATGCCATTAACCAAGAAACCGTCTCCGATGACCTACCGGTTGATTCCACTTGGGATGATATCTACAGCGCCAGTTCAGCCCCAGCTAGCTCTTCTAGCGGCGCGGTGAGCGATGACAACGACATGGTGTTTCAAGGCGAAACTGTCGACTCACTACAAGACCACTTATTGTGGCAAATGCAACTCACGCCATTTAGTGAAGTGGACCAAGCCATTGCCTTAGCCATCATTGATGCTGTCGACGCATCAGGTTACCTCACTCAAGATTGTGAGCAACTACTCGAAGGCCTACGTTCAAGCGCCAATAACGACTTAGACGTAGAGCTAGATGAAGTAGAAGCGGTACTAAAACGCATTCAGCACTTTGACCCTGTTGGCATTGCCGCCCGCTCCCTGCAAGAATGCCTACTAATTCAACTAAGTCGCTTTGCCGAAGATACCCCATGGTTAGTTGAAGCCAAAGATGTAGTATCAAACCACATTGATGTTTTGGCCAATCGTGACTTTCGCTTACTGGCCCGTAAAACCAAGCTTAAAGAAGATCAATTGCGCGAAGTTATGCGCTTGATTCATACCTTAGAGCCGCGCCCAGGCAATGCAGTAGAGCCTAATCAAGCACAATATGTGATTCCCGATGTATCGGTAGTCAAGCGACAAGGCCGTTGGGTAGTTGAACTCAACCCAGATGCAATGCCTAAACTACGGGTAAACTCTCACTATGCTTCATTAAGTAAAACCTCTAATGCCACCGATACCCAGTTTATCCGTAGCCATTTACAAGAAGCCAAGTGGTTTATTAAAAGTATTGAAAGCCGTAACGAAACCCTACTAAAAGTATCCAACTGCATTGTTCACCACCAACAAGCATTTTTTGAATATGGCGAAGAAGCCATGAAACCAATGGTATTGAACGATGTTGCCGAAGCCGTAGAAATGCATGAATCGACCATTTCTCGGGTAACCACCCAAAAATTCATGCATACACCTCGCGGCATCTTCGAGCTTAAATATTTCTTTTCTAGCCATGTGGCTACCGATGGTGGTGGTGAATGCTCATCAACAGCCATTCGTGCATTAATTAAGAAACTGGTAGCTGCCGAAAATACCAGTAAACCACTTAGCGATAGCAAAATTGCTGATATTTTGGCAGATCAGGGGATCAAGGTGGCAAGACGTACGATTGCTAAATATCGTGAGTCTTTAGCAATTCCACCTTCTAACCAACGTAAGAGCCTTATCTAAGGCCAATAAAAGGGGAAGATATCTATGCAAATTAACCTTACTGGACACCACGTAGAAATAACTGAGTCTTTGAAAGAATATGTCCACACCAAGTTTGCCAAACTCACCCGACGATTCGATCAGATTAACAATGTTCACGTCATTTTAAACGTAGAAAAACTGAACCAAATTGCTGAAGCAACATTGCACCTTAACGGCGGCGAATTATTTGCAACCTCTGAGCATTCTGACATGTATGCCGCCATCGACAGTCTGATTGACAAGCTTGACCGCCAAGTCATCAAACATAAAGAAAAACTCAACAAACGTTAATCACCCCAATGCAACTAAATAAAGTACTTAGCTTGAACTGCACTCTCAGTGCAGTTCAATGCTCTTCAAAAAAGCGCGCCCTAGAAATAGTCAGCGAATTGGCTGCTAAACAGCTTGATACCACCACCCAATGCATTTTCGAAAGCTTGTTAAGTCGAGAAAAAATGGGCAGTACTGGTATTGGCCAAGGCATCGCTATTCCTCACGGTCGTATCGATAACCAACATCAAGCCACTGCGGTTTTCTTACGCTGCGATCCACCCATTTCTTTCGATGCTATTGATAATAAACCAGTAGATTTGGTTTTTGCGCTACTGGTTCCCGAAGATCAATGTAAGCAGCATCTTAATACTCTTGCTCAAGTAGCTGAAAAACTTAACGATAAGCAGGTATGTAAACAACTTCGTTGCGCACAAAGTGATGACGAATTGTACGACATCATGGTAGCCTAATACTCTAATCAGCCTTAGGGATTATCATGGAACTGATCATCGTTAGTGGGCGCTCGGGTTCAGGAAAAACCGTCGCCTTAAGAGTATTAGAAGATCTTGGCTACTACTGCGTCGATAATTTGCCAGTAGTACTATGGCAATCGCTCATCGATAACTTAACAAAGACCTATAGCAAAGTTGCTATTAGTATCGATATTCGTAACCTCCCTGATGAACTTTCTCCAGTTGGGCAGCTCATTCGAGATGCCAGTCCCGATGTGAACTTACTGAGCATCTTTTTGGATGCAAAAGACGAAGCGCTGATCCGCCGTTACAGTGAAACACGCCGAGTTCACCCACTTAGTCGAAGCGACTTATCCTTAGCTGAAGCTATAGAATCAGAGACCGAGCTATTAGCGCCTATTTCTAGAAATGCAGATTTACGCATCGATACCTCACGTTTATCGGTGCACGAGCTAAGTGGCTTGATTCGCTCGCGGGTTACCGGCGATCAGCAACAACAGTTGATTTTGGTCTTTGAGTCTTTTGGCTTTAAGAATGGCGTGCCTAACGATGCCGACTACATGTTTGATGCGCGTTTTTTGCCTAACCCCCATTGGCAAGAGGAATTGCGCCCACTTACTGGCTTAGACAAAGCAGTGCAAGAGTATTTGTCTGCGCAGCCTTTAGTTAATCAATATGTCGAGCAAATCAGTCAACTATTAGAATCTTGGTTGCCCCATTTGGAAGCCAATAACCGCGCCTACTTAACCATTGCCATTGGCTGTACTGGCGGGCAGCATCGTTCGGTGTATGTCGCTGAGCAACTGGCTAGCCATTTTAGCTCTCAACGTAAGGTTCAGCGACGCCATCGCACCTTGGAGCATCGCCTTGAAGCTCACTAGACAAGTTATTGTAAAGAACAAGCTAGGCTTGCACGCTCGCCCGGCTACAAAGTTAGTTGAACTGGCGCAACAGTTTGACGCTGAACTCACCATCATTGATGGCGAGAAAACCGCTTCTGCGGCCAGCGTGATGGGCCTGCTAGTATTAGCCAGCGCTCAAGGGAGCACCTTAACCATTGAGTCGGAAGGAGCCGACGCAGAGGCTGCATTAGATGCGGTACAAGCTTTGGTGGAAGCCAACTTCAACGAAGAATAAATCAATACGCAACAAAGCCGAGCTACAATTAGCGAGCGGTACATGCCAACAAAATAATAGGGATCGCTTATGCCAGAAGAGATGGAGTTAAACCCTAATCAGCACAAACGCTTACAGGAGCTAAATCAAGCTCTAGAGAGTGGAATGTTCGTGCATGTTAGGCGCATGCTTCATCAAATGCCTCCCTGTGACGTGGCGCTATTGCTTGAATCCAGTCCACCAGCAGGGCGTAAAGTACTTTGGCAACTTACCGATCCAGAACAGCAAGGTGAAATCCTCGAAGAGCTCAATGAAGATGTGATGGAGGGAGTACTTCAGTTAATGGCACCAGAAACCTTGGCGGCAGCAACAGAAGGCATGGACACCGACGACATCGCTTACGTACTGCGAAGCCTGCCCGACAGTGTTTACCAAGAAGTACTTGAGCAAATGGATGGCCAAGACCGGCATCGGGTAGAAGCCGCTCTGGCTTACCCAGAAGACACTGCCGGCAGTATCATGAATACTGATACCATTACTTTACGCGCTGATGTAAGCATAGATGTGGTATTACGCTATTTACGCTTGCGTGGTGAACTCCCCGAAGCTACCGATGCTCTGTATGTCGTCGATGAAGATGACCTGCTGCTCGGCGATATTCCTTTATCTACCCTGCTTACGGTAAACCCTAATGTAAACGTGCGCGAAGTGATGGACGGCAATGCCGAAACCATTCATGTAGCAATGGATGAAAATGACGTTGCCGCATTATTTGAGCGACATGACTGGATCTCTGCGCCAGTAGTGGATGAACAAGGCCGACTATTAGGGCGAATAACCATCGATGATGTAGTAGATATCATTCGAGAGAATGCTGAACACAGCATGATGGGTATGGCCGGCATGGACGACGATGAAGATACCTTTGCACCGGTAGTAAAAAGTACCCAACGCCGCACTTTTTGGCTGGCGGTCAATCTGTGTGCGGCATTGGTCGCAGCATCCATCAGCAATATGTTTGAAGCGACCCTTGAGCAATTAGCCACTTTAGCGATTTTAATGACCATTGTACCGAGCATGGGCGGCATTGCCGGCAATCAAACCTTAGCGTTGGTGATTCGAGGCTTAGCCGTAGGGCATATTGGTGAAGGTAACTCGCGCTGGCTAATTGGTAAAGAAGCCGCTATTGGCATGCTCAATGGGGTTATTTGGGCAACGGTAATAGCCTTGGTCGTCACCCTGTGGAAAGGCGATTGGACCCTAGGTGTGATAATCGCTGGCGCGATGTTTATTAACATGTCCTTAGCGGGTTTAGCTGGGGTAACCATTCCGCTACTCATGAAGAAATTCAAGATAGACCCCGCGCTAGCTGGCGGTATGGCTCTGACAACAGTGACCGACGTTATGGGTTTATTTTCGTTCCTAGGCATGGCGACGCTTGTGCTTGCCTAAGGTTTCGGTCTCTATTTTAAATTGAGCGTATAAAACTTAGCCCGAGACCTTGCTCGGGCTATAGGTTGAACAGCTAAGGCCTTAGCTGCCGGCAACTTTCATCGATGAGATAAGCACCGAGCCCGATTGAATCGCACTTTCTTTATCAAAATCGTCAGCAATTGCCACAATATTGCTAAACATCTCTTGTAAGGAACTAGCCACGGTAATTTCGTGCACCGGGAAGGCAATTTCACCATTTTCTACCCAGTAACCAGCTGCGCCACGAGAGTAATCACCGGTAACTGTATTTACCCCTTGTCCCATCATTTCTGTCACTAACAAGCCAGTGCCCATTTGCTTGAGTAGCTCTGCGCGACTTATTCCACTGTGCTTAACCTTCCAATTATGGATACCACCTGCGTGACCGGTACTTTGCATACCTAACTTACGGGCCGAATAACTGGTCAGTAAATAAGTCTCTAACTTACCATCAGCGATAATATGTTTAGCGGTTGGTGCAACTCCTTCACTATCAAATGGGGTGCTCGACAGGCCTTTCTTTATAAACGGGTCTTCGTAAATCGACAACCAACTTGGAAACAATTGCTTGCCTAAGCTATCTAACAAAAACGATGAGCGGCGGTACAAGTTGCCACCACTAATAGCCCCGACTAAATGACCAAACAGCCCACTGGCCACATCTTGGTCAAATACCACCGGTACTTCACAGGTAGATATCTTCTGGCTGTTTAAACGCCCTAAAGTCTTTTGCTGCGCCTTGGTAGCTATGGTTTCAATATTGTCTAGGTCGGCGAAGTCACGTGCCACGCTATAGGCATAGTCACGTTGCATCTCTTTTTCACCGGCAATTAGCATGCAACTAATGCTGTGACGACTAGTTGGATAACCGGCAACAAAACCATGACTATTACCATAAACCTTTACACCGTAATGGCTGTTTATATTGGCACCGTCACTGGCTTTGATTTGTGGGTTACGCAAAGCAATGTCTTCACACTGCTTGGCCACATCGATAAAGTAATCCGGCTCTAATGGATGAGGATGAAATAGCTCTAGATCAGGAATGTCACTAGCTAAAAGCGCTTTATCTGCGATGCCTGCCGCAGAGTCCTTAGAAGTATATTGAGAAATATCGTAGGCGGCTTTAACTGCGTTTTTAATCGCTTCAGGGCTTAAATCAGAGGTAGAAGCACTGCCCTTACAATTAGCTGAGTAAACTGCGATGCCTAAGGCGCCATCGTGATTAAACTCCAGAGTCTCAACCTGTTGGTCACGGGTTGCTACACAAATCCCGGTTTGCTTTGAAATCGACACTTCAGACTCATCAGCACCAAATTGTTTGGCTTGCTCTAAGGCGAATTCCACCGCCTGCTTCAATTGACTTAACTCTTGGCTAACTTGTTTTTCAGGGCTCATTGTTATTCTTCATCTCCATGCATGGCACTAGCATAACAAAACTCATCGAGCGACCATATGCAAGAACTGGTAAGATATGAAAAAAAGTACTACGAGAGTTAAAAATGAAGAATCAGCAGCCCTATGAAGATGATGACGATTGGATCAGCAAGTCTGAAATCAAACGTGAAGCAGATCGGCTGAAAAAAATTGGTGCGGATTTAGTAGGCTTAACTAACCCACAATTAGCCACTATCGAAATGAGCCCAACCTTGCGTGAAGCAATTGCTTTAGCTAAACGCTTAAAAGACAAACGTGAAGCTGCTCGTCGCCATATGAACTATATTGGCAAAGTAATGCGCACCGAGGATGAAGAAGCGATTAACGCCGGTCTAGATAAAATTCGCAACAAGCATATTTATCAAGCTCAAGCACAATTAGCTTTAGAAAAGCAACGTGATTTATTAGTTGCCGAAGGTGACGATGCGATTAATCAAGTGCTTGAGCAGAATACTAAATTAGAACGTCAGAAATTACGTCAATTAGTTCGCCAAGCAAAAAAAGAAGCGGCTCAAGACAAACCAGCCAAAGCTCACCAAGAGTTGGCTAAGTACTTAAAAGAAAACGCTTAATACTTAAAGATCAAAAAAGGGGCCTAGGCCCCTTTTGTTTTGCGCATGAACCATCCTAAATAAGGTTTATGCAGTGCCTCCCACCGTTAACTCATCGAGTTTAACACTAGGCTGGCCAACCCCAACCGGAACGCTTTGGCCTTCTTTACCACACACCCCAACGCCTTGATCAAGTGCTAGGTCGTTACCCACCATAGACACCTGTTGCATTGCTTCTGGGCCACTACCAATCAAAGTAGCACCTTTAATGGGGGCGGTAATTTTACCGTCTTCGATTAGATAAGCCTCTGAGGCAGAAAACACAAACTTACCCGAAGTAATGTCTACCTGCCCACCGCCAAAGTTAGGCGCATAAATACCTTGTTTTACTGAAGCAATAAGCTCTTCAGGCTCACTTTCTCCCGGCAACATATAGGTATTGGTCATACGTGGTAATGGTAAGTGTGCATAAGACTCACGACGACCATTACCGGTTGAACGAGTATTCATCAACTGGGCATTATGCTTATCTTGCATATAGCCAGTCAAAATACCCTTCTCTATCAATACATTGTATTGGCCAGGAGTACCTTCATCATCGATATTCACAGAGCCGCGACGCTGTCCTAAGGTGCCATCATCAACAATAGTACAAAGACTAGATGCCACTTGTTTACCCATGCAGCCACTAAAGGCTGAAGAGCCCTTACGGTTAAAGTCACCTTCCAAGCCATGGCCGACTGCTTCATGCAACAATACGCCTGGCCATCCCGCGCCTAGTACTACAGGCATTAAACCTGCGGGAGCATCTACCGCTTCCAAATTAACCAAGGCTTGGCGAACCGCCTCATCAACAAAACCCATGGCTCGCTCACGGCCATTAACGTCTTCTAAAAAGTAACTGTAATTACGACGTCCTCCGCCACCGGCAGAACCTCGCTCTCGGCGTTGGTTACGCTCAACCAATACACTACAGTTAAACCGAATTAAGGGGCGAATATCCGCCGCTAAGGTACCATCACTGGCGGCAACTAATACTTCTTCATATACGCCACTTAAGCTCACAATCACTTGAGTAACGGCAGGATCTAAGCTGCGCGCATATTTGTCAGCCCGCTCTAACAAGGCAATTTTTTGCTGATTAGACAAGCTAACTAAGGGGTTATCGGCTTGATAAAACTGTTCGGCTGTTACTTTACTAAAAGGCTTAATACGGGCATTAACACCCTTTGGACTGATGCCTCGAGCCGCTTGGCAAGTTTGTAACAAGGCGCTGTTGTTAATCACATCGGAATAGGCAAAGCCGGTTTGTTCGCCGCTTATCGCGCGAACCCCTACACCTTGCTCAATGTTATAGCTGCCTTCTTTTACAATACCGTCTTCCAATACCCACGATTCGTGGCGGCTATGTTGGAAGAACAGATCTGCATAATCAATTTGGTGTTTTGCCACTTCGGTCAGCGCCATGCTTAGCTCTTGTTCGCCGATGCCTCCCGGCACCAGTAATGACTGACTGACTTTTTCAAACGACATAGTGTTTATTCTCTCCACCCTAGTTGTAATTGACCATGCAACGGCACGGGCATCCGGTCCCTAACTTGCTGTAATAGCTGCGGATTAAAATCGGCTCTTGCTGGCACAATTCCGCTTGGCTGTAGATCTAAACAACGCCCCCAGGGATCAACAATCATTGAATGTCCCCAAGTTTGGCGTTGATTTGTATGTGTTCCTGTTTGATTGGCGGCCACTAAATAGAGTTGATTTTCTATGGCTCTGGCTTGCAGTAACGCTTGCCAGTGGGCTTCCCCAGTTAATGCAGTAAATGCAGCAGGAAGTAATACAATATCACAGCCCTGTTGGCGCAGCAGCTGAAATAAGTAAGGAAAACGTAAATCAAAACAAATCGCCATTCCTACGCGAATTCCGCCCATATCAAACCAAGCCAGCTGCTCGCCAGCAACAAAACTGTCTGATTCTCGATAGCTCCCAACGTTGTCAGCCACATCAACATCAAACAAGTGCAGCTTGTGATAATGCTGCAGCAGTTCTCCAGCGGGTGAGAACGCCAAGCTAGTGGTGTAGCAGCGGTGCAGCTCCTGAGACTGAGTAGGCACACTGCCTGCCACTAAGTAAATGCCATATAACTTAGCTTGTTGGCTTAGCCAAGTTTGAATCGGCCCCTTGCCCAACCGCTCGGCGATAGACATATAGGCCTTATCGCCACCACCATAACAAGCAAAATTCTCGGGCAGTAATACTAAGTCGCCCGCAGCCGGATTAGCCTCTTGCAGCAAACGCGCTGCTTGAGTGAGATTGTCTTCGACCACACCATTTGAGGTCATTTGTAGGGCGATTAGTTTCATTGGCGCGACTCGCTGGCTCTAAATTCATCGGGTACTTTAATTTCTTGTTTCACCCGTTCAAGCTCAATAAGTTCTGGTTCTGCTAGGTTACCGGTAAGGGCGAAGTCAATTTGGGTAACCACTTCCACCACCGGCTCCAAGAGCTTAGATAAGGCCAATACCGCAACCCCTGTAGCGGGAGTTACCAAAAAGGCTGCAAGCACTGGTAAGCTGGAGGTTACTTTGGGAGAGTAACTCACTCGATAATCAATTTGGCCATCGCGAAAATCTACTTCACCTTTACCACGCATTGCGCCAGCTACGCCATCTAAGTAAAAGTCTTGATTATTACCCACACCATTATCAAAATTAATGCTGCCGCTCATTGAATCGAAGTGCAGTCCCTTTTCAAATACATCACTAAAATCAAGCTGCAGGCGACGACGAATAGTGTCTAGGCTGGCTAAAGTAAGCAAGCGTGTGCCCTTGTCACTCATTTCGGTCACTACGCCTTTATCGGTCTTCACCGATATAGAGCCATCCAAGCTGTTCATTTGCGGCTTAAGCAAACTGTCTTGCCAACTTACATCAAAGGTAAAGCGCGCAGGCGTGCCTTTCAAAGGGCTATCTCGACCTAAATCTTCTATTAGCTGCTCCATACTAGAGCTATCAAAGCTACCAGCAAACCCGGCTTGCTCTTGCGCGTCGATTTTATTCCAAAACAAGGCAGCGGTAAGCTGGCTATGGCCCCAATCAACCCACAAACGGCCATTCTCCATGGCTTGGTTTTCTATCGGCAAGTCTAGTTTAACGTTGCCTATACGATAGTCACCAAACTGACAGTCGTTACAGCTAATAGCTATTGGCGGCAATACCTCAAGCAAAGAACTGCTTTGCTGCTCGCCCACTGGTTCATTTTGCTCAGCTTCGCTACCCAGTTGGGAAAAATCCAACTCATTCAGTTGAGCTTTCTCTATATTTACCTTCACCGCTTCTTCGATGCTTGGCGCATCAGGCACCGCAATACTAGCGATCAACTGTTCAGATTCAATTTGCAACTGGGTTTTACTGCGCGGTAAATAAGCAATATTGAGATTATTTAAAGGTTGGCCGAGTAACTGAGCTTCATCAACTGAACCGCGAATAAACATCAGAGGCGGCACAGTTAAACTCACGTTGGTGTAATTTGTCTTTGGCTTCTCTGGAGTAAATTTGATTTGTTGCTTTGACCATTTTAGCCAGGGCTCTAGATCTAGCTGAGCGAAATCAAAAGACATCGCCAGGCCTTCTCCCTGCCACAATAAATCGTTATCAGCCCCTAAATTAAGCAGCGCATATTTAAGTTGTTTCTGTTCATCGACAAAATCAACTTGGGCAGCAGCAGAGATCAATTGGTTAGATTCCAGCTGCAATTTGCCACTTAAACCATCACCACTAATACTCAGTGCGGTAGGCCAGGTTTCGGCTGGGCGTTTTTGAATAGGTTCTGGAAGTGTTAAGGCTAGCCCTAGCAAGTCACTGCGAAAGTCGCCCTTATAATCAAACTGCCCTTGGGGTAGTAAGCGAATATCTAAGTCACCCTGCCAATTAAGGCTTCCAGAAGTATATTCGCTAAGCGGAATACCAAAAGCTCGCTGCGCATCATCTAGCGGCCAACGACCCACTAAATCAAAGTTAAGTAAGTAATTATCTGCTGAGGCTTGAGTATTAAACTTAATATCCAGCGGCATGCCGCGCCAAAGCGCACTTAGATTGTTAGTGCGTAGTTTATCGTTTTGAAAATATAGCCGCCCGTTTACCTGGCTCAAATCCATCCCGGCCGGTTTTACTTCAATGCTATTACCATTAAAGTCGACATGGCCATTTACCTCTACTTCTCCATCATAAAGTGGGATATTAAGGTAAATCTCACCGGCAACATCGCCACTCCCCAGCGGTAGCTGAGCTAAGCTATCACTGAGCGCGTCGATGGGCGATTGCAATAAGTAGTCCTGTACGCCGGCCGCGGGTCCGGCGATTTCACCGGTAATGAAAAGCTCCGAACGACTTTGAAACTTTGGAATACTGGCACTAATACGCTGAGCGGGCACTTCGCCCAAACGCGCGCGGTTGCTTTCCATGAATAGGCCATCGTTTTGAAACAGCAAATCTAGCTGCAATTCTTTCAGCGCTGGCCAATCGGGGTCAAATTTAAAAGTGGCGTTCTCTAGTGGAACAAAGGCTTGGAATATGCCGTTTTTCGCATCATAGGGATAATTATTGAGTTGGCCATACCACAGCACTTGGCTATGTTTTGCCTGCCCTTCCACCAAGGCATCTTTTAAGTAAGAAAACACCTTGGCCGGCATTACTTCTGGGTAATACCAATAAGCCTTGCCTGCATCTCTAATTTCGGCGTTTGCCATCAAACTCAATACTGGCCAAGCACCATCTTTTGGCCAAGTTAACGACCACTTGCCAGCAAAATCTAACTCGGGGGTCACTAAGTGAGTATGGTGACTACGTAAACTTAATCCAGGATCGGCAAAGCGAATAGCAATGTCAGAATCAAGCTTTTCAATTTTCCAGGTTTCCTCAAACTGCACTCCTAGGTGAAAACCACCTTGTTGCTGCAAATTGATATTCGCCTGCAGCTTATCGCCTACCACCCGCGCATTTAAACCAGTAAGACTAGGAAGAAAGGCTTGGCCTTGAGTAGTCACATCATGCAAGTCTGCTTGATAACTTAGTTGCTTAGTGGCTTGCTGGTATTCAAGCTTCAGTTGACTTAGTTGACCGCCCTTAAGTAGCTGAGACCAAGCTATGCTCGATTCGGTGTTTTCGAGCACTGCTAACAGCGGTGACCAAGTCGCTAAATCAAGTTCAGCCAAGCGCCACGCCTGATGCTGTTTGCTCACCAAACCTTGTACCGAGAAATCGGCGCTTTGATCGTTAACACTTAGCTGCCAAGGAAGCTTATCAATTCGCCACTTATCGGCTACCTTTAGGCCTTGGATAAGGCCACTGTCAATGCGCAGAACCTGCTTGTTTTGTTCGCCCCAAGTTAATTGGCTAGGTTGCCACTGGCTTAGCCAACGCTGTTGCTGTTCCGCGCCAAACTCTGCCCATAGCGAAAGGTTTACATCACTCTCGAAATGCTGGGCCGAAGCACCCAATAATCTGCGCATGGCTTGTAAATTGAGGTGCTCAACCTTAGCGAATAACTTGCCCGTTAAGCCCTCAACCTTGGCAGCGTCACCCACTAAATCGATCCGAAAGCTTACTTGACCATTTTGCAAATCTTGGCCAATCAGGATTTCACCATTGCCTTGATGCAAATCGCCCTTGTTCACCCAGTCTAAACTAGCAATATCAAAATTCATGCTATGTTCTGGGAAACTCAGTTCAATTAAACTATTGGTTAAACTAAATTGCGCCAACTGCCCCAAAAACACATTACTAATGGCTTGATAGCTTTGACTAAAATCGCGGGAAGACCTGCTACTGTTGGGGTCAACACTGAGTTTTAAATGGAATTCATCAAGTACCAAATCTTTGAATACCGCTTGGCGCTGCTCAAGCGTTTCCCAAAGATCAAGTTCTAACATTAAGGCCCCAACACTGAAGCGCGTATTGCGGTTTTCGCCAATCGCGACTTCGGTGTCTTCAAACACTAACATTGGTCGAAAGTTACGCAGCCGAGCACTGAGTTGGCCAATTCGTAACTCGGCGTCTTGATCTGCTACTAACCATTGGGCAAGGTCATCTTTATAGTTACTGGCAAATGATAAAATGCCGCGTGCAATACTTAAGCACACGGCAATAATCACTAACACTATTGCAAGGCCGTACCAGCATTTTCTGGCGCCACGGCGTAAAGGAGTCGCCATAAACCTACATCAATACCACGTCAAATTGCTCTTGACTGTACATCGGTTCGGTTTGAACTCTAACTTGCTTTCCAATAAACACCTCTAATTCTGCCAGGCTGTGAGACTCTTCTCCCATTAGCATCTCTGCCACTTTGGTCGACGCATATACGATGAAATTATCGGCGTCATAAGCACGATTAACCCGAATTATTTCACGCAGCACTTCGTAACAAACTGTCTCGACTGTTTTTACCGTACCGCGACCACGACAGGTTGGACACTCACCACAGAGAATATGTTCAATACTTTCGCGGGTACGTTTACGCGTCATCTCTACTAAACCTAACTGAGAGAAGCCACTAATGTTAGTTTTTGCTCTGTCTTTGGCTAAAGCTAGTTCTAAACTATGCAGTACGCGGCGCTGATGTTCAGAGTCAGTCATATCAATAAAATCAATAATCACAATGCCACCCAAGTTGCGCAAACGTAGCTGTCGGGCAATTGATTGAGTTGCTTCGATATTGGTATTAAAAATCGTTTCTTCTAGATTTCGGTGGCCAACAAAAGCACCGGTATTGATATCGATGGTGGTCATCGCTTCGGTCTGATCGATAATCAGATAACCGCCCGACTTAAGGTCCACACGTCGTTTTAATGCACGTTGAATCTCATTCTCTACGTCAAACAAATCAAAGATTGGTCTGTCGCCAGCGTAATACTCGAGGATTTCGGTAAATTCGGGCACAAACTCAGCACTAAAAGAAACCAATTGCTCGTAAGTTTCCCGTGAATCGACCCGAATCCGGTCTAAGTGAGTCCCCACAAAATCACGAATGATTCGCAGCGCTAAATTCAGCTCAGCATACAATTTGCTTTTACTTGGCGAGCTCTCTTTACGTTGCAACACTTTACGCCAGACGCGTTTTAAAAACGCCGCATCTTGTTCAAGCTCATCAGCGCCAATACCTTCAGCGGCTGTGCGAATAATAAAGCCGCCTAGTTCATCAACAAAATCGCCACAAATCTCTTTTAAGCGCTCTCGTTCTTCTTCACTTTCTATACGTTGTGATACCCCAACGTGGCTGCTGCCAGGCATAAATACCAAGTAGCGCGAAGGCAAAGTAATGTCGGTAGTTAAACGTGCACCTTTGGTGCCCAGTGGGTCTTTAACCACCTGCACCATAATGTCTTGGCCTTGTCTCACTAGCTCGGCGATATTTCCCGCTTGAAAGTGTTCTTGCTCAGTCACATCTACACATTCAGTATGGGGAACAATATCGGAGGCATGCAAAAATGCCGCTTTTTCCAAACCGATATCAACAAAAGCCGCCTGCATACCCGGTAATACCCGACTAACTCGGCCCTTGTACATGTTACCAACAATGCCGCGCCGCGCATCACGCTCTACGTGGGTTTCTTGCAAGATCCCGCTATCCACTAAAGCTACACGAGTCTCGGTTGGGGTAACGTTGATCAATAATTCTGCTGACATAGTAACCTAGCGAGTTAAATGTAAATGGAGTAAACGGTCGGTCTCTACCAATGGCAGACCAACCACCGAACTATAACTACCTTCAATACGTTCGACAAACCGACCGCCAAGACCTTGAATGGCATAACTACCGGCCTTGTCCGCCGGCTCACCACTGGCCCAATACTCGACCATTTGGCTTTCCGTAACCTGACAAAAGTACACCTCAGTAGTGACTAGCTGAGTATGTGCTCGCCCTTGATAATATAAGCAAATAGCCGTCATTACTTGATGTTGCTTAGCACTTAATAAACCTAACATCGCTTTGCTGTCGGTAGCGTCTTGGGGTTTCCCTAGCACTTTGCCTTCACAGACCACAATAGTATCCGAGCCCAGTACTGCAAGCGACTTCCCTTGATACAAGCTATATATAGCCGCCGCTTTCTCTTCTGCTAAGCGACACACTAGGTCTGCAGCTGCTTCCTTCTGTTTTGGCGATTCGTCAATATCCGCGGCTTGAGAAGTAAAAATCCAGCCTAACTGGCCAAGCAGTTCCTGTCGTCTTGGCGAGGCAGAAGCGAGGATTAAAGGGCAGGATTGCTTCATGATATCTTCCACTGGCGGCGCAGCTTGCGCAACAGTAAAAATATCCAAGGCCAAGCAACGGTAGTGGTAATAACCGGATAAAAGTATCCAGAAGGCAACTGAATATCTTGAACCAGGTATTCTGCCCAAAAAACAACAACCTTTGCCAAGCCGGTTAAGCCACCCACCACCAAGGCTTGCTGCCAAACCGAAAAATTACGTAAGCGAGTAAAGTTAGTGGCAGCAATATAGGCCACTATAGACATCGCTAAGGCCCGAACGCCTAAAGTTGAACCGAGCAGGAGGTCAAGAATAAAGCCAACAACAAAGGCAATGCCCACATTAGTGCGATGAGGCAAGGCTATCGTCCAATAAAATACACACACCAATACCCAATCTGGGCGAAAGGCGTCGGCAATCAAGGGCAAAGGAATAATTGCCAATATCAGTGCTATGAATAAACTGCCAATAATGGCGCCGCGGCCATTAATTTTTTCAATCATGCTGTGCCTTTACCAAGCCAATATTTAAGGCCAAATTAACAATAAATAACGCAAGCGATCTAACTCAACCACTGGCGTAGCCATTACGTCGGCATAGGGTTTGCCTTCCTGATAATCAAAACGATTAACTACCGCTACCGGGTAGCCTTCAGGAAATACTCCGCCTAAACCAGAAGTCACTAACACATCACCTTCACCAATATCGGTACTTCTCGGAATGTGCGGAAGTTGCAAGCGGTTTAGCTCACCGGTGCCGGTAGCCACTGCGCGAATATCATTTCGCGCGATACGCACCGGTATACCATGGCTCGCATCAGTGATAAGCAATACCCGACTAGTGGTTGTGCCTACATGCAATACTTGGCCAATCACACCAATATCGTTGATGACAGGTTGCCCTTCAAACACCCCATCTAGTTTACCTTTATCAATAACCACTTGATGCGAAAATGGGTCCGAATCTACGGCCATAATTTCGGCCACTAGCTTGCGGCTATCGTTGCGCACAGGAGAGCCCAATAAGGCACGTAAACGGGTATTTTCTTTGGCTAGGCTTTCCATTAACAACTGATCAGCACGATTAAGCAGGAGCTGCTCTCGCAAGCTACTATTTTGCTTTTTCAGCTGTTCACGCGTAATCACTTGATTGGACATCGAGTCCATAAGTTGACCCGGCATATTGGCTATGTATTGCATGGGGCTTACAGCAGAATGCAAATACACTCGCACTTGCTTAAAGGCAATCAGTTTACTGTCGATGAAAATAAAAGAAATGGACAACAAAATAGCGAGCACAAGGCGAAGCTCTAAAGATGGACCTGGGCCGAAGATAGGTTTCATCGGTCGTTACCTAAGTAGTTGTCTGTTTGGAACAAAGTTAAATAAAACGAAGAACACAAGGCGTGTTCTTCGTTAGGTGTAGCTTATTCGTAATGGAACAAGTCACCGCCGTGCATGTCGATCATTTCAATGGCTTTACCGCCACCTCGTGCCACACACGTTAGAGGGTCATCAGCAACCACTACAGGTATACCGGTTTCTTCCATTAGTAAGCGATCTAAATCGCGAACCAAGGCGCCACCGCCAGTCAATACCATGCCGCGCTCTGAAATATCAGACGCTAGCTCTGGAGGACTTTGCTCAAGCGCGACCATAACTGCACTCACAATACCTGAAAGCGGCTCTTGTAAGGCTTCTAGAATTTCGTTGCTGTTTAAAGTAAAGCTTCTTGGCACGCCTTCAGCAAGGTTGCGACCACGCACTTCAATTTCACGAACTTCATCGCCAGGATAAGCAGAACCAATAACATGCTTGATGCGCTCGGCAGTTGCTTCACCAATTAAGCTGCCGTAGTTACGGCGCACGTAGTTGATAATGGCATCGTCAAACTTGTCGCCACCAATACGTACTGAAGAAGAGTAAACAACACCGTTTAGCGAGATAATCGCAACTTCGGTAGTACCACCACCAATATCGACCACCATAGAACCGGTAGCTTCTGATACTGGTAAGCCCGCACCAATTGCCGCAGCCATTGGCTCATCAATTAGGTAAACCTCACGTGCTCCAGCTCCCATCGCCGATTCACGAATTGCACGGCGCTCAACTTGGGTAGAGCCACAAGGAACACAAACCAGTACCCGAGGGCTTGGGCGCAAGAAGTTATTATCGTGAACTTGCTTAATAAAGTGCTGCAGCATTTTTTCGGTTACATAGAAGTCAGCAATTACGCCGTCTTTCATTGGACGAATCGCCAAAATGTTACCAGGAGTACGACCTAGCATTTGCTTAGCGGCATGACCTACCGCAGCGACACTTTTGGGACTACCAGCGCGCTCTTGGCGAATCGCCACTACTGAAGGCTCGTTAAGAACGATCCCCTGATCTTTTACATAAATAAGTGTATTGGCTGTTCCTAAGTCGATTGACAAATCGTTAGAAAACAAGCCTCGGAGCTTTTTAAACATAGCTGGGCGAATCCTGAGAAATAGTGTCGATGATAAGCGATTAAAACTTGGCTCACTTTACCAATGCAAACCGCGACTAGCAAGCATACTCTAGAGAGATGCCAAGGATAGTGAAGGCTATCACCTGCCTTTCGTAAAATCCTCGGTTTAGATTGCATATTTTTCAACCAATCAACGACTAATAACGCATCCTACGATCAATAACCCGATCGCTTTGACGAAATACGCCAAAAGTTACTTGACCACTTCCGATAGCATCATCTGCACTTTCAAAGCTACCATTGCCATTCCAATCTTCACGTAACCAATTAAGGTTACTGTCTAAATTAAACCAATAGTCCACTTGCCCAGTATTGCTGTCACCCGGAGCAGTAAAATCGACCCAAATTATGCCTTGCTCAGCGATGCCTGGAGAACGAAGTGAAACATCAGAACTGCCTCCACCAACTTGGGCTGTGTCGGAATCAACTTTAGGTAAAAACTCTAAGCTAGGAAGATTGAGATTACTGCACACGTCATCAGCATTTCGGATGTACTGACTGCCATCGTAATACTGCAATTCGCCATTAACTGCTATAGCTTGAAGCTCTGAGCCAAAGCCGTTATTAAGCTTAATGCGACCATGGCGCAATTCTGGAGCAGTACCTAATACACAGCTATATGCAGTATCATCATCTCCCACACACACATAAGTGCCATCGGTAGATTGAATACCCGCATCGCTATGTTGATAAAATAAGCTAATAGCACCGTCTACTACCGGAGCTTGCGCCGTTACTGGCTTTTCAACGCCAGAAAGTAAATCAGTTTGGGTAAACACGCCATCAGCCCATGTACTGGTAGACTCTTCTATCATAAAGCCATCATCAAAATCCGCCTCCGCAGAGCTGCTAACAAAACTCCAATCATCACCGGGGTTTCGGCCTACATTCGTTACCTGGAATTTGCCCTCGGAATAATTTTGAGTTGTAGTACCAAATGCATTCTCAGCTACAAGGGTCCAACTAATTAGCTGCTCTTGCTGGCCAATGTAAGTAAAGTCGCCAAGTAAACAGGCAGCTTGAATGCTCGCCACCGTTAATTCGAAATGATGTGGATAAAAACTGCCAACCACATCACTGGCTTTTCCTACTGCATAATCTTCCAAGACATAACCTAAGTACTCAGATACCCAACCTGTATAATTAATACCGCCCACTTCTGAATAGTTGGTGTCGATAATTAGCGCCACTCCTGCCGATTGACTATCAATCGTTCCATCGCTAAGCGTTCCTAGCTCTCCATTTGAAGGGCTTTCTAAGCTAGCTTCCTGCTCCAAGTAAGCAGGATCTGCAACAAAGTTAGCCGCATTGCAGTCTTGCCCTTGAGTACTGATATCGCAGTTGTCGATAACCGCAATCAACGATGAAACAAAAGGGTCACCTGCTTTAGTGAAGTAAGTTGCAGGATTGACTCTGGTTTCATCTTCTTGATTTTTTATGTCTTGCCATTGGAAACCCGCGGGTATTAACTCCGCGGTCGTGCTTCCCAACAAGGTTACGGTTGAGCCATCAATTTCCGAGCCATCTTCATCCCAAAAGTTAATTCCCAAACGGCCTACATCGGGATAGCGCAAGTTAAGCTGTGCCTCACCACCAGCAAATACTGTTTTGATTTTGGTATTGGCACCTTGGCTAGTGCCTACATCTACAAATTGATTGCTATCTTGGTCTTGCACTGCCAGTTGCCGCGTTCCTGAAGTGGGCTGGGTATAATCAGTCCAAAAGCTCAAATCTTTGGTACCTTCGTAATTACCAATTTGACTGCAGCCAACACCACCATCGGGGTCTTTCCCCACTGCGGTAAGCTTAAGCGTAAAATCAGTATTGGCTTTATGAGGATTCTCTCCCCAGGTTCCAATTAGCTCGTCTTTAAACCCATAGGCATTAAAGGTCACAACAGTAGTGGCACTAATTCCGCCATCGGCTACAGTAAGTGTTACTGCGCCTTCTAAGGGATGTAGTAAGCCCAATGTTACTTCACCTAAATCATTAGGTACAAAGCTATAGCTGGCTTGGCCGTTGTCAGCTCCAGCTTGTAAGCTGCCTTGACCATCACCTTGCGACCACGTACCACGATTAGTTGAAGTACTCAGCCCAACCGTTCCTTGAAAGTTCTGGTCAATTTGCCCATCTAGCGTCGCTTGGATAGTCACCTCATGGATATCACAGGTAAGTCCGGTACTATCAGCAAAGATATTAAGGCCGGGCTCCTGCACCGAAGAGTTAGTGGCAAACGCCATATAACTGTACTCTTCCGCAAGGTGATATCGCTCACTATCTAAATACTGGTCCTCTTCAGTGATCATCGAAAAATTAGCGGCATTGTGCTGACATCGCCTTAACCAACCACCATTATTACCACGACGCTCATTTTTGCTGCCAACTAAAATAGGTGGCACAGAAAACAGGTTAGTTTGATAACTGGTGGTGTAGTTACAAGTAGCCGCTGGTGAGATAGTACTACCGCCACTGCCATGAGTAACAGAGTTGCCAAACTGATAATTAACCACCTGATTGTCTACTGTAATCTCCCCCACAGTTGCTTCAGTGGCAAGGTAGGCTACTGTTTCATTTTGTATATCGGTATAAAAGATTGAATCATTATCCGAGACACAGTAACGCGAAGAGCCAAAGAAATTAGTATCATAGACCTCGCTGCTATCGATCGCTAAGCGAATGCCGTTGTTGTTATATTCTGAGTTTGAGGTCAGCCAACAGTTATTGTTGCGCGATTGCTTTTGATGCAAAACTACTGTGAGATAGTTCGGCATATCAACATTGAAGTAATTTCTATCTGGGAAGGGGAAGGCTTCATTAGTATCAATGGTGCCCGCTCTTAACTCGGTACCGTCTTCCAGAAAATGTTCACCTTCATTCACTGCAATCCAATCAACCGCTTGAATATTTTTTGAGGCAGTTGTATTGCCTGGAGGTTCTTGCCGAGCCCAGGTAAAACCCGTCCACTCTCCGTTGCTTTGAATAACACTGGTTAAAATCGCCGCCACTGGACCATCATTATTTGGGTCACTGGCATCCATTGGCGTCATTAGAAAAACTAAAGGTTTAGACTGATACGCTTGATCAAAGGTGACTGTTCCACCGTTTTGACCTGCACCTGAATTACCAAATTGTAACAGTAGAGGTTCTACTACAGAGCCATCACACAAAGGCGCAAAGTCGACTTCTCCAGCATTATTAATTCCACGAACTTGAACTTCGTTAGCTAAAATCACATCCCGCTGTTGAGTGAACAATGCACCGTCAATTTCAGCACGATACCCTAGAGTTACATTCCTTCTGGCATAACCCATAAATGCAGATTTTGTCTCATTAGATAAGTTAATACCGTCTCGAGAATAAATCGCCAGGCGCAAAGGATCACCACCTAAATTAACTTCAGTTTGGTAATAAAAATTTACATCACCCTTAACAAAAATCTTTACTGTTCCACTACCACCTAGTACATGAAGTGTTGCTTCAGTCCCCATTGAAAAAGAGCCATCAACCCAGTAAGTACCTGGTGGAAGACTTAAGGTACTTTGGTAACCAAGATCTATATTTTCAATAAAGTACTCATTGCGAGTAGATGAAAAAGTTATGGAACTTTGAGTACCTCCAATAATGTCGGCAAAATTATCAGTATTGTAGCTACCACTTCCTAACACTATGCTTTGCTGATACCCAACGTTTACTGAATCCCCATTGTTTAACTTTTCAATAGTTACGTTATTACCAGAGCTCGCTAAAACCCCGCTTGCTGCACAATCTGTATTTTCATCGGGACAAGTATTACCGTCCGAAGGTTCAACCTTGTCAACTTGACTAACATTAAGCTGCCCATTTTGAGTACCATATACGCGTGCTTGCCAGTTTATTTCTACACGTCGGTTATTTTGTGAGGATGCAACAGGGCTAGAAAACACTTCTTGGCACTCAACCGCTTGAACAGGTTGACCTCCCAGCAGAAAGCTTATGCTTAAACAACTCGCAAATAATGACCACAACTTCATAAGCCACTCCTTGCTTGAATGCTTTGGCTACGTTGCACCAATACTTCTCCAGTACCACATTGGCCAGTTGCTTGAAGATCAAAAAAGCGCGCACTCAACTCTGTGATGTCTTTTTGCTGACAAGTCACGCTAACGTCGCATGACGATAGGCCTTGGCCACTAAGAATTGGTGCTGAAGTCACATTGCTACATTGGCCTAAAGTTGTGGCAGGTACGTTTAGCGGGAATAGTTCTGACAATGCTTGCTCTAAACCAGAATAAGCAGCTAGCTCAGCACGTGTTCCTAGAACATCCCATGCGGCATTGCGTGAGGTATCTTGAATCATCGCGGTTAAACCCACGCTGATTAGAGCCATGACCACAATAACAAAAATAGCCACCACTAAGGCACTACCACCTTGGCGGGCAGGAAGTGCTTGGTAAGCCTTTATCTTAGGGCTGATTAAGAACAACGATGTCATGATTAAATTCCACTACTTCTCTATTCTCAACAAAGCGCAAGCGAAGGTTCACCAAACCATTTCGAGTTAAACTGGCAGGCGACACTTGGAATGGCTGAATAGCACTATTGGCTTCAAGCTTACTCGCCATTAATACTCCACTACCACTATCCGCCGGCTGAAAACGCAACAGCTTACTACCTTCCACACAATAACGGATCGGTTCATCCAATATAAATGCTCGCTGAGCCGGTGAGTCCGTGTTCACACTAATCGAACCAGAAAATTCAATAGTGCTAACACCAGAACTAGCATCAGCTGTAATACTACTTAAACAAAACACCTTGCCAGTGGCTGCGGTACAATTGGCATCTAATAAGGCGCCATTGGCATTTAGCACTTCATCACTGTTTAATACATAAACACCTAGCCAAGCATTGCCAGCCGCTGTAACAGCAGGTTGGTTGAGTGAAGTAACGACAGAGCCAGAAGCCGCACTGCTAGGTGTAATCGGTAAATCAATATAGGTATGACTAGAAAAGGTAGGCACAAAGGTTAAACAATGATTAGCTTCGCCAGCACTATTTTGGCCAAGCATAGCGCTGTTTGGCAAGCTGTTGTGTAGCTCGCGATTTAAACGCTCGATGGCAAAGCGCGCTTCCCCCAGCAATACTTGGCGGTCTGCGCCTTGGCGGTATATCAAACTACCAGTGCGTAAAAAATCACTAGTAGCAATGGCTAAAATTGCCAACAATACCATGGTAATAACCAGCTCAATTAAGGTAAAACCTTGCACGCGGCGCATTAGTAATTCCATCTAAAAGCGCTAAAGGCGTAATCGATGCCATTAGGCGCTCTTATTATTACGTCGATACGTTTGGCAGCATTGATGCCATGCTCACTACTGTCCACATTAACTCGGTAAGAAAAATTACGATAAACATTTGATAAATCAACACCTAAACTGTCATCAATAGTAATGAAGTTGCCGTTGGTGTGATAGTCATCTACATCATTGTATTGTCCGCGGTCTTCTCCTTCGGGACCATAATCACTGGCTGCCGTGCAGCTTAACTGCCCAGTGTCACCACAACGCCACAGCCCTCCGCCGGTATGATCAGAGTTTTCATCAAAGGATTTACCGAGGATTTCATTCATTAAACTTGAACCCAGCTCAGCCGAGCGCACTTCGTAAATGGGATCAACACTTTTGAGCGCTTGTGGTGCTAAAAAAGAGGTAATTACCATCAGCGATATAGCCAACACAACAATGCCTACAATTAACTCGATGAGAGTGAAACCATTAGCAGACGGAAGCTTATAAGGGCGCATGGATATAGCCCTCTGATTCAATAATAATAGTATGAATATCATCGCTTTCGACACTAATTACACAAGGGAACTGATTACATAAGCTTGAATCGGCAAGCCTTACTCGCCCCATGCCATCAAAACGAATGGTTCCTTGGCTGACCAACAAATCGCTAGAATAAGAAACAGCTTCCAAAGGAGGAGATGTATTGGCGCAGCTACCATCGGTAGACAACTCGCCAGAGAAATAGTTATCAGTATTTACTTGCAGAAAGAAGCAGTCTTGATAATGGTTCATGGCTTGAGTTTGCACTAAATGCAAACGGCTTAACAATTGTTCGCGCAGGCTAATTTCAGCAAAGCCACCGCGAAAGAACTTAGGTAGTACGGTGATCGCAAGAATGCCAATTAAGATGAGCGTAATCACCAGCTCAATAATGGTAAAGCCGGAGGTTTTAGTGTGAGGTATTCGTGGAAGTTCCAATTTCTACATCAGCAAATATAAGGCTAGCCGAAGCTAGCCCTATAAGCGATTAACAACCGTCGGTTAAGCCAACAACTGACGTAGCAGGAGTATTTGCATCAGCTGCTTCAGTGTAAACAACGGTACAGTTAGCATCTGAGGCAACAGAGCTTGGGCGGAAAGTGATTACACCATCAGCGGCAGTATCAGCGCTCCAATCGCCAGTATTAGCGTCTACCCAAAATTGATAGTCTGCATTTGCTTCAGGATAGCCAAATGCTGTATTGATAGTATTTCCAGAGTCTGAAACTGAACTAGAATCTACACGCTCAACGCCTGCAATCGCAGATTTACTATAAACTAAGTTAGCTCCACCTTTCAGCGCAGCCTCTAAACCACTTAAGGTTGAAACTCGCGCATCAGTTTG
The DNA here is from genome assembly GCF_019670125.1 of Agarivorans aestuarii. Classification (NCBI taxonomy): domain Bacteria; kingdom Pseudomonadati; phylum Pseudomonadota; class Gammaproteobacteria; order Alteromonadales; family Alteromonadaceae; genus Agarivorans; species Agarivorans aestuarii. Next base: position 730,402 of record NZ_AP023033.1, on the reverse strand, counting down.
TAAGTTCAAAAACTTAGGTGCGGCAGTCACTGCTAAAATACCTAAGATGATAATCACAATCACCAATTCGATTAGCGTAAAGCCTTGCTGTTTAATTGCCTTCATTTCTATATCCTTAGAAAATTATTGATTTATAAATCGTTAGTTAGGAATGTTAGTAAAAACCCGCCCTGCGGCTGGTTGATACGTGAAATTGTTATATGAGCCTTCATCGTTACCAGGATCCACGTAGGAACCGTCACTATTTTTAGCCAAAGAGTTTACTTGATAAAAAATACATCGCGTCTGCTCTGCGGCTCCCGTTACCGTGGTGTAATACTTGAAATAATCACCTTGGTTAGCTACCTCAGAGAAGGTAGCCGTAGCGCGGGCAGGATTTTGTAAAATTGCGTCCCACACTTTCAAGCACTTGTCTCCGGATAAGGTTCCGGGATCCACGTCTTCATCGTCGCTGGTCATCGGGTAACCAGGAGCAACACTGCCATTGCTTATTTGCGCAGCAGTAGGCGTGGTTAAATACACTTTTTGAGTATCATAAATAACGGCATTTTTGCCATTTTCACTAGGGCGACCTTCTGCCTCCCACTGCGCACGAGCTAACGAGACGCCAGTAGCAAAGCCACCGGCTACGCCTTCTAAGCTCGCCACCTTAGCTTCTTCGGTAACATCCAAAAATCGCGGCAAGGCGGTAGCAGCTAAAATGCCCAGAATAACAATTACAATCACCAACTCAATCAGCGAGAAGCCAGCTTGTCTCATTGTAGATCTTGATACCGTAGAAATTGTTGTCACTGTTAGACTACCTCTTAAATCGGCTTTAGAGCCATTCCTTTGTCATCACACCTTGTTGCGGGTCATATATCAGTATCGCCACACCTAAAAACTCATAATGGCATTGCTGGTTTTTATAGTCCGCTGTTACGGCATTACCTTGCCCACTTAGCTCAGCACCAACCATGTCACGCCACAAATCTTGGCACTGCTGGTTTGATGTAACCTTAGGCCACCCCGCTTTACTCATCGCTAAGCGTATTACCTCTAATGGCTTTTGCTCACCGCTAAGCGCATCACGCTGATATAAATTGATCTCCAGCTGCTCAGGGCGGAATCTAGCTATCCACAAACCATGAACTTGCGCCAGTTGTCTCACCCAAGTTTGAGCATATTCTTCTACGACTTGCTGCTCAGCTTGATTAATTGTCCTAATAAAGCTAACTAAAAGCAATAATACAACTAATAAAACTATGCAGAAGGTCACAAGCCAACTAAAGCGCGAGCGATTGTTATCCAACAACTCATGCTGATTCAATTAACCACCTCTTACCGCGCGCATCATGTCCCACATTGGGGTAAAGATGCCAAGAGCAAGAATCAGTACCATACCTGCGACCACTGTAATCAGTATTGGTTCAATACGTGCTGTTAAGCTCTTTAAATCATAGTCGACTTCACGCTCGTAAAACTCGGCCGCTTCGGTAAGTAATTCATCGACTTGCCCGGTTTCTTCGCCCACCGAGATCATCTGCAATACCAAAGGTGTAAATAACTCACTGGCAATCGCGTTACGCAGCAAGCTTTCGCCGCGCTCAATGCCGCGACGCATTTCAACAATTCGCTCAGCCATAAACGCATTATCAACAGCGCTAGCCACCAAAGATAAGGCTTGGTTAAGCGGAACCCCCGCTCCTACCATCATCGCAAAACTGCGCGAGAAACGAGCCAGTAACGAGCGCTCAATCACTGAGCCAACAACCGGTAAGCGCAGTCGCGTTTTGTCCCATAACATACGGCCTTTGGGAGTACCGACATACCAGCGCACCAGAAATACCGAGCCTATCGTTAGCACCAATAACAAAGGCCAGTAATGAACAAAAAAGTTGGAGGTGCCTATCAAGATCCTCGTGGCTAAAGGAAGTTCCACATTAAAGCGGCCAAAGATTTCGGCAAACTGGGGGATAACAAAAATATTTAGAATCACCATTGCAATAACAATTGCCAGAATCACAAAAGTGGGATAACGCATCGCGGTTTTGATTCGCTTACGGGTATCCATTTCCAGCTCAAGGTACTGAGATAATTGCAAAAATGCTTTTTCTAACTGACCGGTGTTTTCGCCAACATGAACAATACTCACAAACAGCTGAGAAAATACTTTGGGGTACTCTGCCATGGAAGTCGACAAGGTTCGCCCGCTGCTCAGAGCATCAGACACGCCAGCGAGTGAGCGGCGCAATAGCTTACTATGAGCTGTTTCGGCTAGGCCATTAATGGCACGCATTATCGGAATGCCAGCCTTGGTTAGCGAATACATTTGCCGAGTAAATACCACTAACTCATCAAGCTTGATTCGCCCTTCCCACAAAGAGCTTACATCTAAGGAGCCTAAGCTTTCGCCTTTACTTTTGCCTTCTGCAATCTTTATTGGCGTGAGACCACGGCGCAGTAAGCTTTCTGCCGCAGCATTTTGATTGGCAGCTTCAATGTCACCATTGATCAAGCGACCAGTGCTATCGCGAACTTGATAGCGAAACATAGCCATTACTGAGACTCACCCTGTTCTGCTGTAACACTGCCATAAACGTCAATCTCTTCTACCAATCGCAGCACTTCTTCAATCGCAGTCACTCCTTGTTTGGCATAATCTAAAGCGGCTAACGACAAAGGCCGGTAGTTGTTCGAGGCTTTTGCAGCCTTAGAAAACTCATCAGGATCATCGCGACGCAAACCTTCCATCATAGCGTCATTAAGCTCTAACATCTCAAACACACCAATTCGGCCCTTGTAGCCGGTGTAGTTACAGCTTTGGCAACCATGACCTTTATAGAAGACCTGTTGGCTTAAATCTTCGCTACTAATATGCTCTAGCCAAACCTTTTCTTCGAGCGAGCAGCTATGTTCTTGTTTACAGTTTTCACAGAGTCTACGCACCAAACGCTGAGCGATAACTGCTCTTAAGGAACTTGCCACCAAATAGCCCGCTGCGCCCATATCTATTAATCGTAAGGCGCTAGTGATCGCATCGTTGGTGTGTAAGGTAGTTAATACCAAGTGACCCGTTAATGCGCCCCGTAGACCAATTTCCACGGTTTCTTGGTCACGCATCTCCCCCACCAGCAAAATGTCGGGGTCTTGACGCAAAGTAGTACGCAAAATATTGGAGAAATCGAGGCCAATTTTACTGTTTACTTGTACTTGGTTGATACGCGGCAGTCGATATTCAACGGGGTCCTCTACAGTAATAATTTTTGATTCTGGCTGGTTCAACTCACTCAAAGAGCCATACAAAGTGGTGGTTTTACCGCTACCGGTAGGGCCGGTAACCACAATCATTCCATGCGGGCGATGCAGCTGGCGGCGAAAGCGCTCCATAATGTCAGCTGGCATACCAGTTTGCTCTAGCGACAATATGCCTGCCGATTGGTCTAACAAACGCATTACTACCGATTCACCGGCTTGAATAGGCATGGTCGATAGACGTACGTCAATAGAGTGCCCGCGCACTTTAATATTGAAACGGCCATCTTGTGGCAGGCGCTTTTCAGAGATGTCTAAGCCAGACATCAGCTTTAAACGCAGCACCATGGCAGAAGCAATTTGTACCTCATTAAGCACGCTTTCTTGTAACACACCGTCTACCCGTTGGCGTATTCGCAGTACGTTTTCGTCTGGCTCAATATGTATATCAGAAGCGCCCACTTGCACCGCATCTTCAAACAAGGATTGAAGCAGCTTAACAACGGTAGTTTCATTGCTCTCATCACCTGCAGTGGCAAGGCCAATATCAAATTCATCACTGCTGGCGTATTCTTCTTTTAGCTCTTGTGCAAAACCTTCAATCTCACGGGTTCTTCGATAAAAACGGTCGAAGGCTTCTACAACCTGTGACTCCCTTGCCACCACATATTTAAGCTGATGAGGAGCTAACAGCGATGCTAAGGTGTCAATAGCCGAGAGATCGGCGGGATCGGAAATAGCTACAGTTAACACGTCGCCATCTTTATGAATCACCAAAGCCCGCAAGCGGCGAGCATGCACTTCGCCCAACAACACCACAGCATTGGCATCTACCGAAATTTGCGCTAAATCGACAAAAGGAATACCTAGCTGACGAGCCAAAAATTCCAGCAATTGCACTTCGGCAATAACCCCGAGTTCAATTAAGGTTGCACCTAGTTTTCGCCCCGATTGTTTTTGTTGCGCTAAGGCGCTCATTAAATCGGCTTCACTGATCACCTGCTCACTAACCAGCAAGTCACCCAAGCGCATTCGTAGTTTTGGTTGTGCCATGGTTTATTGCTCCAACTGTCGAATGCGATTAACAACAAAATCGCGAGAATTACTGGAAAGCTGCCCCATGAGCTCAGCTTGCTGATACGCAGCTAAGGCTTCTTGATAACTACCAAGCTTATCGTTGGCAATGGCGTAACCCAGCCACCAGCGGGCTCGCGAAGGTTCATGTTGCACTAATTTTTGATAGCTAGTTAAGGCCAGTTCTTGTTTGTCTAAGCGCTGGGCTAAACCCGCTAACATGGCGTAATAATCCACATTGCCGGTTATGCTAGGTTCGGCACTTTCTAAATAGTAAATAGCCTGAGGCAGGTTGTCTTGCTGCACAAAAATTCGCGCTAGCATCACCCTAAATGAGCCTCGCATTGGGCTTAGTTGTAAGCCTTCCTCAAGCAAGTCAACGGCAGCGCGCAATTCGCCACGACCAAACATAAGCGCGGCAAGTTGTTCTCGAACTTCATGCGCTTGATGATCAAGCTGCAAGGCTTTTTGGAACTCCTTGCGAGCTTCATCCGGTAGGTTTTTATCTAAAGCCTCAAAACCACGGCGAGTATATAAGGCAACTTGCTGCTCTCGGTTAAGCTTTAAGGGTTTAATCTCTAGTGTTGAGTCTTGCTCGGCTTGAGGCTTTTCTGGTTCTTTTGCTTTAGCCTCCACAGGCTTATTATTTAGCGCTGGTTTTATTTCAGCTTCGGCAATCACTTGAGTTGTCGCTTCCGCCGCAGCGGGTTCTGCTTTGGGCTCCCTTACAACTATTGCAGCTGTAGGCTGAACTACCTGTTTATTTGAGTCGGCTTCAAGCCCAGAGTATTCGGCGGAATTAGCTTCTTCGCTAACTAAAGCCTGCGGTGTAGCAGTCTGGTTAATTGGCTCGGCCAGTTCTACATCAATGGCTTCGGCCACCGCTTGTAACTGTTCCGTTTCCGGTGAAACAGCCAATGGATTAGCATTTTGAGTTGTTTCGGCAACCACTTCTACATCACTGCCTACTTCAATATTCTTAAAATAGCGCAGTGCTAACCAAGCCGAAATGGCTAAAGCAATTAATACCAAGGCCATTAGTATATAGGCTCTGGCACTTTTGCCGCTGTCTTCCACTAAGGGAGACATGCTTTGCGGATTGCTATTTTGCCGCTTGTCCAAATCTTTAAGCATCTGGTTAATTACGCTCATAGTGACAAGCTCCACCATGCGGCTGCGGCCACTGCGACACAAGCACTTACAGCGAGAACGAACCAACTAGTTTGGCTTTGTGGCCTTACTGCATCTTCTGTATCAGCCACTGCTTGCTTGACCATCTTCACACTAACCTGTTGAGCGCCCTGACCATAACAAAGCATTAATACTTTGTGGGCGAGTATGTTAATTAAACGAGGGACCCCGCGGCTAGCGCGAGTGAGCATTTTTAAGGAAGCAGCAGTAAACAATGGGCCGCCTCTGTAACCGCTTAAGTGCAAACGATGCTGAATATAACTGGCTACTTCATCTTTTTCTAAAGCGCGCAGGCGATAGGAAAAAGTAATGCGCTGACGTAGTTGCCTGAGCTGCTGAGTGGCCAAACGCTCATCCAGTTCAGGTTGGCCAAATAACACCACATGCAATAACTTGCGTTGCTCGGTTTCTAAATTCCCCAACAGTCGAATCACCTCTAGGGCTTCATCACTTAAGGCTTGCGCTTCATCAATAAGCAGCACTACTGGGCGCTGCTGAGTAGCTAGCTCAATTAAGTGATGATGAATGCTTTCTAATAAACTATGAGAAGAAGCACTAGCTTCGACTTGCAGACCGAGCTCGCTAGCTAAAGCTGCATGAATTTGCTCTGCCGACAAACAAGGATTTGGCAAATAAGCAAACTGGTAATCGTCGGCCATTTCATTAAGTAACTTACGGCATAACAGCGTTTTACCGGTGCCCACCTCGCCACTCACTTTGATGAAGCCTTCACCTGATTTAAGTGCCGTTTGCAAAACTTGAATCGCTTCATCATGAGGCAACAAGGCTTGATACAAGCCAGTATTTGGAGTTAAACCAAAAGGGGCTTGTGAGAGGCCAAAATGTTCGAGATATACCGCCACCAATGACCGCCTAGTTATCTTCTGGATACCAAGTGTTTAACAACTCTTGTGATTTTTGTAGCTCGTTTTGCCAGGTATCCTCTGTAACCACCGTTGGTTGAATCAAAATCACTAGCTCGGTTTTTTGATTAGATACGGCGCGGTTGGTAAACAGCTCACCTAAACCAGGAATAGAACCAATGAATGGTACTTTAGAGACTATTTCTTCCTGTTTAGAACTCATCAGGCCGCCAATCACCACCACATCGCCAGAGCTAGCTTTAATCACTGTGTCGGTTTCGCGAATGTCACTTTGCGCCAATGGCAAATCTAAACTGCCGGAATCACTACCGAAGCTGATAACTTTTCGCTGCTCTTTAACGTCGGTAACCGAGGGGTGAACGTGCAATAAAACTTCACCTTGGTCATTAATTTGCGGGGTAACATCTAGCGCAACCCCAGAGAAGAACGGCGTAAGCTCTACACTTGGATTGGTAACTGGGTTAGTACCCGTAATCGTGGTATTTGATACGTCGGTAACAAAATACTCGTCGGTGCCTACTTTTATCACCGCTTTTTGATTATTAGATGCGGTAATTCGCGGGCTAGACAGTACGTTCACATCGCCCTGAGTTTGCAGCAATTTTACCACCGCTTGAAAATTTCCGTCGGTGACGGTTAACGCACCGCCGCCGCCCAATACGCTACTAATCGCATCGCCTGGAATTTGCGACACACTGTTAAACAATACTTCGGTAGAACCAAATACATCACCGGCATTGGTCCAATCAATACCTTGTTGGTAACCGTCACTCAAGGTGACTTCAATAATCTTGGCCTCTAACACCACTTGGCGTTGCAGGTTTTTCTCTGACTTGCTTAAGAAGGTTTTAATTGTACGAATTTCGTCTGGAAAGGCGCGTACGGTAACTAAACCGGCTTGCGGGCTAACTACCACCATTCGTCCGTCGTTGGCGTAAGAAGTATCATTACCACGGTCACGACGCATGTTTATGCCAATCATGCCACGCAGAGTTTCTTCTAATTCATACCAAAAGCGAGTCTCGGTGGCGGATTCAATCTTAGTGCCGTTGAAACTGTCACTACGATTAGAGTTACGACTGCTATTGTTGTTATTGGAATAATTGTTCGACGAATTATTGCTTGAAGAATTATTCGAATTATTGTTACTTGAGCTATTGTTGTCGCTATCACTGCCAGTGATACCGCCAGAGTTAATCCGCGTGCGGGTATAACCGTAACGCTCTAACATTAGATAGTTTAATGGAATGGTTTCGATGCGCATGCCGGCTGGGTAAACATGCAAGATTTTACCGCGACGTTTAATGTCATAACCATACATATCAGCCACTACATCAATGGCTTCTTTAAGCGTTACTTCTTTAAGCTTTAAGGTAATTTGGCCTTCTACACCTGGGTGTAAAGCCACGCTAAGAGGTGAGCCTTTTACTAGGGCTGGGAAAAACGCTTTAGCATCTACATTACGAGCATTCACATCAAAGCGATGTTCAACTTGCAATAAGTTACCGGGTTGCAAAGCCAATTCTGGCATTAGCTCCGCTTCAACTTCTGCAGGAAGCTCTGGAGCACTGATGGCATTGTTCGTTGGCACCTGCGCCTCGGAAATTGCTTGCTTAGCTTCTACAGGGTCGGGGCGATTGGTGCTTTGACAAGCACCCACCAATACCACCATACAAGCTATAAAAATCCGTTTGATATACATGTATTACTGCCCCTGCACAGTGACGCGTTTTACCGACACCTTGTCCAATTTAATTTTATATTGCTTACCCGCTCGGGCTAACACCACATAATCTTGGTGAAGCCGACTTAAAGTAAAGCCGGAAATATTTTGATTTACTGCCACAAAGCGTTGATTAAGAATAGCGCCTGGTTGCTCACCACCTACAATAATGGCCTGTAAACTCGGTAAAGCTGCTCGCTTAGTGGTGCTAGTTTGCTTCCTGCTATTTGGTGGTGCGGTTGGATCGCTCAAGGTACTAGCGTAACCATGACTAACGATGAGCAAACACCCCAGCAGTACCAAACAAAGAGATTTAACCACTGATAAAGTCCTTATTGGTGCTTAAGGTGTATATGTCGATAGTGATATCAGCCTTTGGATACTCGTCTACTTGATAATCAATTAATTGCCACAAAAATCGCTGCGGAAGATCTTCAACAACCTGCAAATACTTTAATAGTGGAAAATAGCCACCACTGAGTTTTAAGCGGATCCCATGACGATAGAAATTCAAACTATCGGGATTACTTTCTTCACTGCTTAATACCGGCTTTGGTGCTAAAGAGTCCATAGCCACTAATACTAAGCCAGGACTTTTTTGTAATAACTGCTCGAGTACTTCTGCCATTTGCTCAACAGGAATTAGGCCCGCTTGCTGCTGCTCTAAAGACTGATCGATTTGCGCCAATTGCGTTTTTAACTGTTTTAACTGTCGGCTGATATCTTGGTTAGGATCTTCGCGTAACTTATTCTTACTAAATTCAATGAGGTTTATATTGTTATTGTACTTGGCGGTGGCTTGAACCAGCTCTTTTTCGGCTCGCTCTTGCTTTAAGCTTGCAGGCTCAATCCACAGGTAATAGCTAGGAAGCACAACTACCACCAACCCTGTAATCAGAATAAGAACCCTTTCACGCAGGCTTAAGGCGGCAAAACGTAGCTGCCATTGTTGCCATTGCTCACTCATTGGCACCTCCTAGCATAAGCTCGTTATGACTAGAGCCGCTTAAACTGAAGTGCAATTGTTGTTGCTCATCGCGATAAATTTTTAAACCGGCAAACTGCTGCTGTGACAAATCAGGATAATATTTAAATTGCTTGAGCCATTTGGGCACCGCATCGCTACTAGTCGATTGACCAGCCAAAGCCATTTTACCTCGCTGAATACTAATTTGGGTTAGCCAAATCTGCTGGTCTTGAATAGATGCCAAGGCCGATAAAGAGGAAGAGAAGCCGTTGTTCGCATAACTTTGACCTTGCAAGCGTTGCTCAAGCAAGCGTTTTAGTTTCAGTTCCTGTTCAGCTAAAGCTAATTGTTGTTGCAGTTTTGGATCTACTGCTCGTTGCTCTATTGCAGCTTTTAGCTGAGCAAGCTGCTGCTCTTGCGAGCTAACTAGTTTACGTTGAGCGGCAGCTTCAACCACGGCGGAACGTGTTTGTTTCTGTTGCCAAAAACCCCAAGCTAAGGCAATTACTCCAACCAATAACCACAGTCCTGCGGCTTGCCTTAAGGAGCCACGCTCTGGTTTGGGTCTGAATTCTTCGGTATAGAGGTTAATTCGCGTTTTCACGACAGCACCCCTTCTTGTAAGCCAGCAAGTGCAGGAATTTTGTAATATTGGTCGCTAGACTCTATCGCCGACATATCCAATAAGGCTACGTTGGGTGTCAGATTTTGCTGCAACTGTTGGGCAATTTCATCGCAAAAGCGACTAGGAATGGCTAATTGAATATGGCTTACATCAGGCAGTTTCAAAGTGGCACTAATGTAGTCGATAGAACGTTGTAGCTCTAAACTTAAACTGTCGAAGAAAGTTTGAGTAAATTCAATCTCCTGCATTTTGCCTAAACCAGAAAATGCCCGTAGTTGCCGAGAAAAACACACTTGCCCTTGGCGCACCACTATCAGCTCTAAATCTCCAGCTTTTGGTTGCCACAACAGCATTTGGCAACGGTCGTTGTTTTCTAACAGGTTAACTGCAGCCAACGTTTCGATGGTAATGCCTTCAAGCTGAATATCTTGCTGCTGAGCTAATTGCACTAGCTGCTGGATAATCTGTTTACGCACACAAACAACATTCAGTTTTTCACTGGCCATGGGTGTGGTGGGGGCTTGGTAGTAATCGATAGCTAAATCGGGGATTTGTTCGGCGACCATATCTTTGATGGTCCAAGGCACTGCGCCAGCTAGCTCTTCATCAGGAACGTTGGGCTTTTCTACCTGAAACTGCTGGTAGTGCTGGCTACCCAATACAAACACAATTTGATGGTCACTTGATAACTTCGCTTCTTTACATAAACCAGCAAAGGCTGCGGGCCATTGTTCAATAGAATCAATAGCTTGCTCAAAGATTTGTTCATTTTGATTAGCTAACACCAAAAAGTCAGGGCGCAAATAAGCACTACAACGAGTTTTTGCGGTTTTCCTACGCCAAAACGCTAAGCCCATCCAATCATTATCCTTTGATGATATCCATGTCAAACACTAGTCACCTAGTCTAAACTTTTCTTTTATTTTTTAAAGCATTGGCCGACAAATATGTGCTAATTCTCAAGATAAAAAGCGGTATATCCAGTAACTGTAGATTAGCTATACAATTACCACACCTCTACATCAAATAAACATCAGCGAAGTGTGAGTTAAATAGGCTCGGGTTTACTAAACAAAAAGCCTTGCGCATGATGCACGCCTAAGCGCTGTAACACTCGCCATTCTTCATTACGCTCAACGCCCACTGCCATCACTTGCACCCGACCAGCGCAACTGGCTACCAATGAGCTCACTGCTAACTGGTTAACTTGGCGCACTTGAATATCTCTCACCAAGCTAGTGTGCAGCTTTAAGTATTCCAACTTAAGCTCGCTAATGTATTGAGTACTAACAACGCGCTGACCTGCGCGCTCTACAGCCAGCTTAATACCTTTTTTGTTTAAGGCTTTTAGGCGGAGCATTTCAGTATCGTTGAGTTGCGATAGCTGGGTTTCAGGAAACTCCAGTACTAGCTTTTGGCATTCTTTAAAAGGAACAGAGAATACCCATTGCAGTAAATCACGCATCACCGACTGCTTAATCACTGTCGCTATGTTTAAGTTAATGCTAATAGGCTGGCGGGAGTATTTAACCTGTTGCATAGCAAATTTTAAAGCATGTTGATCAAAGTCTGCCTGCAAGCCGCTTTTCTCTGCCCAAGGCAAAAATACACCAGCGTTAATCACTTCACCTTGGTAGTCGGTGATACGGGCCAATAACTCCTTGTAGCAAACTCGGCGGTCTTCGTCGAAAACTTCCTGTTGATAGTAATGCAGAGCATCGTTACTAAGAACGTGCTGTAATAAAGTACGCCAGCGAACCGAGCCTTTACCGGTTTGGGTTGAACTGAGCTCTCGTGGAATTGCATACCAACCATTGTGGCGCTGCATCTGCGCAACTCTTAAGGCATCTTCAGCCTGCTCTATAACCAGCTGTGCATTATCACCATACTCATAACCAGCAATACCGATGTAGAAGAAATCATCGGCCTCGGCCACTTCAGGCAAAGGAATTCGCTCAAGTAATTTGAGGATCCCCGCTGCGGTATCCTCTGCTTCATCCAAGGTCGATAGCGGCATTAGCAAAGCAAAAGCATCACCACTATAGCGTGCCAGATTCACATCAATATTACGGCGAGTATATTGCTTTAAGGCGTCGGAGCTCTGCTGCAAAATTGCATCGCCTTCGTTACGTGCATATTGGTAGTTAACATCGTCCATTCCGCGCAAGTACACCAACAGTACAGCACCGGTGTGCGCATCTGCATCGCCAATCTCAGCTTCCAACTGATTTAAAAAGTGAGTGCGATTAGATAGCTGGGTAAGCTCATCCACAAAGGCATTATTACGGATGATACAGTCAAAACGACTGCGCTCTTGGCGAGCTTCAATAAGTTGAGTGATTAACTGCTCAATCGCTTTACTGGCGGCATTGGGCCACTCTTTAGGGCTGCCTTGCTGCACATCGCGCAGGCGGCCAGCAAGAATTTTATTACCGCGAGTCTGCAGTAATTCAGCACCATACATGATGCTTTTTAGCCAGCGAAATACTGCTATTAGCCCTAGCGCCACGATCAGCACACCACCACCAATACCGAGCATCGCTTCAGGTTCATAGGTGAGCTGTTTAAAGGGTCTTTCTACCCAAATTTGAATGAAAAAATCAGGATGAGCCGCTAATGGATAACGATAAGGAATCAGGTTTTTGCTGCTGCCGGTGTAATTAAGCTCACGAAAGGTATAAATAACCCCTCCGCGATTAGAGACTTCCAGCACTTGGATATTGTGTGCGCGTAACCAGCTGGGTAGCCATTGGGCAAATTCTGGCGTTTCCGGTTGAACACTTAACTGACCATCGATCACTTCGACTACTGAGCGCAATTGATGTTGCTGCTGATTAAATGCCAACTGACGGAAGGTAAGCGCGCCCCCAAGCAATACCAATAGCACTGCTACCACTACGCAGCTAATGGTAAATACTATGATCCGACTGGAAAATTTCATTAAGGGTGTTCCTCACCTTCAAGCTCTTAGTCTCACCATCCTTTGGTATGACCATTGCTTGAGTATATCAGTAAATTGCAAATAGCTTGGTAATCACAAACAAAAAGACCAGCCGAGGCTGGTCTTTAGCTCAAAAGTGACCAGATATTAGGGTCGTAGCATTCTCTCGCCACGGCTCATGCCACATACACCACTACGTACAACTTCTAAAATTTCAGTTGATTGAGATAGTGTCTTTAAGCAGGCATCTAACTTCGCGCTGTCACCACTTAACTGCATCACATACATGCTTGGTGTAACGTCGACAATTTGACCGCGGAAGATGTCACAAGTTCGCATCACTTCTTCACGGGTAGAACCCGCTGCACGCACTTTAACCAACATAATTTCACGCTCTACATGCTCAGCCTCGGTGAGTTCAGACACTTTTAACACGTCGACTAGCTTGTTCAGCTGTTTAGTAATTTGCTCGATGGTGTTTTCATCACCAAAGGTACAAATAGTCATACGTGACAAGGTTGGGTCTTCCGTGGTTGATACAGTTAGTGAATCAATGTTGAAACCACGCTGTGAAAACAATCCGGTAACGCGAGACAAAGCGCCGGCTTCGTTTTCTAATAATACTGAAATAATTCGGCGCATTATGTTCTCTCCGTTTTGCTTAACCACATATCTTTCATTGACTCGGTTTTAATCTGCATTGGGTAAACATGCTCTTCAGGATCAACCATGATATCCATAAATACCACGCGATCTTTCATCGAGAAGGCTTTCTCCATGGCTTCATCTAACTCATCAGGATGATTAACTTGCATACCAACATGGCCATAGGCCTCTGCCAGTTTCACAAAGTCAGGCACCGAATCCATATAAGAGTGTGATTGACGTCCATCGTAGAACATTTTCTGCCACTGCTTAACCATGCCCAGCGAGCGGTTGTTTAGCGACACTATCACTACCGGAACGTTGTATTGCAAACAAGTGGAAAGCTCTTGAATGTTCATTTGAATCGAGCCATCACCGGTTACACAAGCAACGGTTGCGTCTGGGTAGGCAAACTTCACCCCCATAGCAGCAGGGAAGCCAAAGCCCATGGTGCCTAGACCACCAGAGTTGATCCAGCGACGAGGCTTATCAAAGGGGTAATACAAGGCAGCAAACATTTGGTGCTGACCTACATCAGAGGTTACGTAAGCATCACCTTTGGTGGCGCGATACATCGATTCGATAACCTGCTGAGGTTTAATTAAGGTATCGCTTTTGGCGTAGTTTAAACACTTACGGCTGCGCCATTCTTCAACTTGTGCCCACCAGTCTTTTAAACTATCGGCATTGCTTTTAGCACCAGTTTCTTTAATGCATTCGAGCATTTGATCGAGAACCGAATCTACCGAACCTACAATGGGAATGTCTGCGCGAATCGTTTTCGAAATAGACGTTGGGTCGATATCGATATGTAGAATGGTGGCATTTGGGCAGAACTTTTTCACGTTGTTGGTTACGCGGTCATCAAAACGCGCGCCTACCGCAAAAATAACGTCTGCATTGTGCATCGACATGTTTGCTTCGTAAGTACCATGCATACCCAACATGCCCACAAAGCGGGAGTCTGTAGATGGGAACGCCCCTAAACCCATTAGGGTTGAGGTAACCGGCATGTTGAATATTTCTACTAGCTTGCTAATTTGCTCGCCAGCTTCGGCCATAATTGCGCCACCACCAATGTATAACACCGGTTTTTCGGCTTCGGCCAAGGCTTTAACGGCTTTCTTAATCTGCCCTTTGTGACCGGTTAGCGTTGGGTTGTAAGAACGCATGCTAACTGACTTAGGGTATTCATAAGGGAACTTAAGCAGAGGATTTTGAACATCTTTAGGCAAGTCGATAACAACCGGACCAGGACGACCAGTAGATGCTATGTAATAAGCTTTTTTAATGGCCGCTGGGATTTCTTCGGCCTTTTTAACTAAAAAGCTATGTTTTACTACGGGGCGCGAAACGCCGATCATGTCGGTTTCTTGGAAAGCGTCTTGGCCAATCAAGCCAGTGGGCACCTGACCCGATAGCACTACCAATGGAACTGAATCCATATAAGCTGTAGCAATACCAGTAATGGTATTTGTAGCGCCAGGTCCTGAGGTAACAAGTACTGTTCCTACTTCGCCAGTTGCTCGTGCATAACCATCGGCCATGTGCACAGCAGCTTGCTCGTGCCTAACCAATACATGCTCGATATCGCTACTATCAAACAGGGCATCGTATACATCTAATACTGAGCCACCAGGGTAGCCAAAAATGTGTTTAACACCTTGATCTTGCAAACAGCGGACGACCATTTCGGCGCCGGATAACTTCTCCATGTTCAAGCCTCCAGGCTTAATTTATTGTAATTGTGGGGATAACTCTATTATGTTGCGGGAAATGGGACTTAATATCCTGTCTTCCAAGGCTAGCACTTTAACGTTTCTTGCCCCCCAGCGTCTACGCTTTTGTCTTCTCTTTCTATTCTTTTAAGCAGCTAATCATATAAAACTGCTCAAGCTTCTGGCAGCCACATAAGAGCTATCTTCTAAGCAAGACACAAAAAACCGGATGATAAACAAGTTAACACCCGGTGATTCAGCACTACCATAAAGCACTTAACTACTTAATAGTATCATGCTCTTCTGTTAGCCAAATTTGCTGCTCAGGATCCGAATCTTCGCTCAGGGAGATACTTACTCCCATGTCGTACAGTTCTTCTATGGTCATGTTGTTTGCTAACTCCATCACCTCACCGTCTTCATTAGTAAAACGCATGCTCCCTCCTAATCGTTTACCCAGACACTTTTATTTTAGTCAAGGATTCTGCACTTACCGTGCTGTCGCTCAAGATATTGGCCATTAGTAACTGGCTAGCAGCCGGATAACTCACTTGTTTCCACATAGCTCGAGCCATAAGGTCTAAATCTTGCCAAGTATTGTTTTGAATATGCTCTGCCAGCATTTCGGCCACATTTGGGTAATACACTGGCTCGCTCTGGTCTAGCTGTAGCCACGAATCTAGTATATAAGGCTCTAAGCTTTCGGCAATACGCGCTAAACCGAGGCTTTGCAGAGTATAGGCATTGGTGACTTGCTCAAACTGGCCAAACAGTGGCTTCACCAACAGCTTCTTACCCGCCGCCATGGCTTCTGAAGGTAATTCAAAACCAGCGTTACAAAACACCCCAGCACAGCTGCGCAGGTTCTCTAGAAAATTTTCTCGATGAATGGGCTGCAATTCCAAGTTTTCATCACTGGCAGCTTGCTTGATTTCTGGATGAAAACAGACAAATTGGTAGCCGGTAAAACGGGTTAACAAGGGGCGAATTTGCTCAAGAGACTCAAAAGGCAAATACACCAAAATTTTGCCGTTGTTGCTCAGCCCATCCAGCTTTTCTACTAGGGGCGGCACAATCGTTTGCTTAAAATCGCACCAGTGAACACCTAGGTTATATTCGCATGGTGCAAAATTGCGCACTAATAATCGATTCCACAGGCCCATCTCTTTAGTGGGAATATCGTGAAGAAACGCTGCTTGGTGGGAGATAGAGATACTGGTTAAACCCTGCTTTTTAGCCGCCCAAGCACTCACTGGCTCAAAATCATTAATTAGTAGGTCGTAGCCAGACAAATCGAGCTCGGCAATATCTTTGTGAAACTGCTTTAAAGAAAGATCCTTAAAGGTAGCCCATTTATCTACTTTGCCGCCCTGGTGATGAAAACTAATCCCCTTAAGGCTTTTGTATTCTCCAAACTCTTCCACTTTAGGCGCTTTACCAACCCGTCCAGACATTAATACATCTACGTCGACGCCTTGTTTTTTTAAAGCACTACATAGCAAACGAGCCCGCGTAATATGGCCGTTTCCAGTTCCTTGTACACCATAAAGAATTCGCATTATTCGGCTTACCTAATTTATACCGTAAACAATTAACAAACCTAAGCTGGCACCTGCGATAACATCGCTAATAAAGTGCACACCAAGCAATACCCGAGAGCAGGCCACTAAGCTGGCCCAAGTAAAGGCAAGGCCCGCCCAAGACGGAAATATTTGAGCCACGCAGCCAGCCATAACAAAGGCGCCAGCACTATGGCCGGAGGGAAAACTAAATCGGTCGGAAGGGCGAATAAATACCGGCAAAGCTTGTGGGCGGTCGCGTCGAAATATTTGCTTAAGCAGCAAATAACACATTAGTTCAATAACAAATGCAGGTAAGGCGAGACTCCAAAAGGCGCCGGCATATGAAGTGAAGGCTATAATGCCACCAAACAAGGCATAGTAATAACCATCACCGGAATGCGATACTACTCTGGCTAGGCGGGCCACCTGTGCATTAAAGCGGTGCCCCAAACAGGTTGCGGAGATTGCATAATCCCACTGGCTCAATCGTTGTAACATACCAAGCTCCTTCTCGTGCTTTTCCACAGACTGGATAAAATGCTTTACCGAGAAATGAAAGTAATTTTACAAATCCATGACAAAGACCAGCTTGGTGACAAATAACACAACTAGAACTAGGTGTTTTCACTGCAGAAATAAAATAGGACGGAGCCTAATATAAGGCTAGATTGCGAGGTTTATAGACTCAGCGCGCAGAAAAAAGTGCTTCTCCTTGAATAACTAGGCTCGCTTCAGCCGGCGGCGTATTGGCATACCTAAGCATAGTTACAGCCAATTGTTCAGCCTCAATACCACGCCAGCGCCGCAAAGGTGACAAGCTGGCAGAGAATACAGGTTGCATCGCGGCCACCACCTGCTCAGAAAAGCGCACCTGTTTGCGCTCTCCTAATAATGGCCCGGGGCGAAACACCATTAAGTGTTTAAAGCCAAGGAAAGTTAGCTGATGTTCTAACTGCCCTTTTATGCGCAAGTAATGGGAAGGAGACTTGGCATTAGCGAACAAAGAGGAGATAAGTAAACAATCTTCAACTTGATTGCGCCTAGCATAGTTAGCGAAACGTAGCGGCAGATCTAAATCAATCGCCCGCATAGCCGCTTTACTGCCTGCTTGGCTGAGTGTGGTACCAATGCAGATAAACAAGCTGCGGCCTTGAATCAGCTGCTGCCAGTCCTCTATGTTGGCAAAATCAACAATATGTTCTTCCAACTTAGCGGCCTGCAAACCAGAGTGTTTACGGCCAAATACCCGCACTTTATCCCAGCTTTCATCTGCTAAAAGTTGCTCTAACAAGGCACTTCCCACTAAGCCAGTAGCACCAATTACAACGGCCGTTTTGGTCAATATTCATATCCTCATTTATGGTTTATTTTTAGTACTGCATTTGCTGTTAGCCAGTTTGCCGAGAGCTTGTTAAACTAGCCGAAAACTTGTGCACAGTAAGGCCTAAAATAATAATACCAATCACACTAAGTAAGTGACCAGAACTAGCGCAGGAAAAACACTCGAGAATAAGGCGGGATTTTTAGATAAGTAGTTATTCTACAATCAAAAATTCTAAGACAGTTGTCGAGTGTTTTAACCAAATAGAATGATCAGTTATTTAGTACCCTTGGTATAATAAGCCTAATCGTAAACTTGTGCAGTGAAGCAAACACAAATAACAATAGACAAGGATTAATGAATGTCTGACCTAGTCAAGATTTTTGATACCACCCTACGTGACGGTGAACAAGCACTAGCAGCCAGCTTAACAGTAAAAGAAAAGCTGCAAATTGCCTTTGCCTTAGAGCGCTTAGGTGTAGACATCATGGAAGTGGGTTTCCCTATTTCGTCACCTGGTGATTTTGACTCGGTGCAAACCATCGCTCGAGAAATCAAAGACTCGACGGTTTGTGCGCTATCGCGCGCCTTGCCCAAAGATATTGACGTAGCAGCCGAAGCCTTAAAAGTAGCTGATGCTTTTCGCATTCATACCTTTATTTCCACCTCAACCGTACACGTTGAAAGCAAGCTAAAGCGCAGCTTTGATGACGTACTTGAGATGGCGGTAAATGCGGTAAAACACGCACGCAATTACACCAATGACGTTGAATTTTCTTGTGAAGATGCCGGTCGAACCCCAATTGATAACTTGTGTCGCATGGTTGAAGCGGCAATTAAAGCCGGTGCAACTACCGTAAATATTCCAGATACCGTGGGCTATACCGTGCCTAGTGAATTTGGTGGCATTATCTCAACCCTATTCAACCGAGTACCGAATATTGACCAAGCAGTAATATCGGTTCATTGCCACGACGACTTAGGTTTGTCTGTAGCTAACTCTATCTCGGCAGTGCAACAGGGCGCGCGCCAAATTGAATGTACTCTAAACGGTATTGGTGAGCGCGCAGGCAACTGTTCACTAGAAGAAGTGGCGATGATCATTAATACTCGCAAAGACCAGCTTGGTGGTTTAACAACTAATGTTAAATCGCAAGAAATTTACCGCGCTAGCCAACTAGTAAGCCACTTGTGTAATATGCCGGTGCAAGCAAACAAAGCCATTGTGGGCAGTAACGCCTTTTCTCATTCTTCAGGTATTCACCAAGATGGCATGCTGAAGAACGAAAATACCTACGAGATTATGACGCCCGAGAGTATTGGTTTAAATAAAAACAGCTTAAACCTTACCTCACGTTCAGGTCGCCACGTGATCAAGCACCGTATGCAAGAGCTAGGTTATAGCGAAGATGACTACAAGTTAGATGAGTTATACGACAGTTTCCTAGAGTTGGCCGACCGCAAAGGGCAAGTATTTGATTACGACCTTGAAGCACTGGTGTTCTTTAATAACTTACAGGATGAGTCAGAGCATTACCGTTTAGAATACTTAAGCGCACAAAGCGGCTCAGATGTTGTTTCCACCGCCACAGTTAAACTAATAGCTGGCGAGGACACTATACTAGAAGCCTCTACCGGCAACGGTCCTATTGATGCCGCTTATCGTTGTTTACGAAAAATTACCGGTTACGATATCAAGATTGATGATTACACCATCGAGGCAGCGGGTGGCGGCACCGCTACCGCCGAGAAAACCGATATTAAAGACGCTCTAGGTAAAGCCGATATTGTGGCCAATTACCAGGGCCGTAAATACCACGGTATGGGTTTGGCAACCGACATTGTTGAAGCATCAGCCAAAGCTTTTGTTCACGTGCTTAATCATATTCATCGCGCTGAGCAAGTAGCCAAACAAAAGCAATCTAAATTAGGCTAGCGTGTAAACAACCGGAGTCATCATGAAAAGATTTTTATTGTGCTTTATCATGATCTCCGGTTGCCTTTCATTATCCGCCCAAGCGGAACAACTTCGATTTGAAAGAAATGCCGGAAACTACAATTACCTATGGAAAGACTCCCAAAGCAATACTCGGGCGCTTAGCTTTAGCCTATTAAACTACCCACATAAACTCACCAAATTTACCCAATATCGCCCAGAGCAAGCTCAGCAATATGTACTAACTAAGCTCAAGCCTAACTTGAGAAAAATAGACCCGAAGCAAGCTAAAGTGAGCTTCAATACTCAACATGGTCAGCTGAGTTATCAACTGCAAGGAAATGATCAAGCGTTTATTCAAGAGCTATCAGAAAAGCTCAGTAAAGAAGTGGAACAGCATTACCAAGACTACCTAACTAAACACTATTTTATAGAAAAACAAGCAGCCGATGGTGCGATGGGAATAATGCCAGACCATAACAGGCTTGCCCAAGAAAGTGCTGAGTACTTGTTTAGCTGGCTTAATAACAGTTTGGATCAACTCGAAGGCCAAGCCAAACAACGGGAAGTAAGCAACTACCTATTAAGTTTCGTTCAATCCATCCCTTACAGTGAACTACGTTCGAGAGATCGTTTGCGGGGAGCGGGCTTTCTCACCCCTATTCAAGTAATTAGAAATAACGTCGGCGACTGTGACAGCAAAACAACTTTGCTAGCTAGCGCCTTGAAGACTCTCTATCCACGCTTAGATGTTGCCATTATATATGTGCCTAATCATGCTCTACTTGCAGTAAGCATAGCACCACAAGCGGGTGATGAAACGGTAACGATAAAAGCAAAGCAGTATGTATTGCTAGAACCAACCGGGCCGGCCTTGTTCGAGCTAGGAAAGGTGGCAAAAGAAAGTGCCCAGTACATTCATTCAGGTCTATATACCTATCAACAAATGGACTGGGTTCCACCAGAATTTAAGAGAGAGAAGTAAACTCTACCGCGTAGTCTATTTCACCATCTCCAGCACTACGAACAACTTTACCTTTGGCGCTAAAAGGCGCAACACCTTCACCACTCAAAGCTACTTCAACTTCATCGCCAATAGCGAGCTTTACATCTTTAACACTAATGCCCATACCTGTTGCGCTTAAGTCTTTGCATAAACCAGCATAGCGTTGTTGACCAACCACAATTCGCAGCTCTGCATCAATTAGCATGCGATGAAATGCACGCTTGTTTGCTTCTCCAATCATGTTCTACCTTCTATAGTTTTTCTTCTGCAAACGAGGCCAAACGGCTCCTTACCACCCCATTTAAATACACATTTGCACTGCCATCAAAATCTTTAAAACGCTCTACTATATAAGTTAAGCCAGAGGTAACGGCCGACAAGTAATTACTGTCGATTTGCGCTAAGTTACCACAGCATACCAATTTGGTTCCTTCGCCGCAGCGAGTAATAATGGTTTTAAGCTGGGAAGCTGTTAAATTTTGACATTCATCTAAAAACACAAATGCGTTCTGTATACTGCGTCCACGCATAAAGTTTACCGATTTAAACTGTATATTGGCTTTTTCCATTATGTAATTCATAGAGCCAGACATCGATTCATCGTGTTTATGTAACACTTCTAGAGTATCGGTAATAGCGGCCAACCAAGGGGCCATTTTCTCTTCTTCAGTTCCCGGTAAAAAACCAATAGATTCAGCAATTTCAGGCGTATTTCTAGTGACAATAATCTTGTCATAGATGCCTTTTTCTACCACCATCTCTAGTGCTGCTGCCATAGCAAGTAAGGTTTTACCACAACCAGCCGGGCCAGTAAGAATGACCAAGTCAATATTAGGGTCAAGTAAGGCATCAAAGGCCATGCCCTGATAGATGTTTTTAGGGTGAACTCCCCAAGCATGTTTCGCCATCAAGCGCTCATAACCTAAGTCGAGCAACTCTACATTTTGCTCGTCCTTTTTTACCACTCGGGCCGCAAAGCTTTCGGTGTCATCGATAATGTATTGATTCACATAACAAGGACCGAGGATTTCGGCATCAATAACATGGTGCGTATCACGACCTTCAGAGCTACTCTCACACTCTTTTACTCTGCCCCAAAAGCTGCCTTCTAACTCAGTAAAGCCTTTTGCTAGCAAACGAATATCATCAACTAGCTGATCTGTACGGTAATCTTCAACACGTTCTAAGCCTGCTCCTTTAGCTTTCAGTCGCATATTAATGTCTTTGGTAACCAACACGACCTGACGAGACTTATGCTTGTTTTGTAAATAGAGCGCTGCATTAATGATCCGATTGTCCGGTTCGTCAGCCGTAAAATTTTGTTGGTCCTTTTCCAATGTATGGTCAGCGAAAATTGATAACTTACCACTCACTTGGTTATCAGCATCATTATTCAGCTCTACACCATTAACAATCTGCTCTGGTGAAGCTGAAGCAAATACGTCTTCCAATGAACGAATCGCGACTCGAGCATCCCTGCTAACGTCCTTTTGCCTATCTTTAATTCGGTCTAATTCTTCTAGGACAGTCATTGGAATAACGACGTCATGTTCTTGGAAAGAGTATATTGCGAGGGGTTCGTGCAGCAGCACGTTAGTGTCGAGAATGAACAGTTTACTTGGAGCGTTATTTTCCATATTTGCCCTCCATAGGCCAACAGGCGATGTGAGAAGTATTGCAAACGTTCAATCTCAGGCTAATTCATCCAGATAGGCTTTACAAACTTTTCCATACCTTTAACCATCCGAGTGCTGTTTTATTAATCAAATATAGAATTAAGGAAATTGGTTTAATGAAGAGATTTACCTGAAAGGAGGGCTATATGAGAATTGAGTTTAGAAATACTTCGCAAGCAATAAAAAAGCCCTCGTCGTATGACGAGGGCTTAGTATGAGAGCCTGGCGGTGGTCAGGTGCGCAGCATAGCTGCTTCCGCTTCGGCCTGAAAGCGCTTCGCCCTTTCCGAGCGACCTCCGCCCTACTTTTGAAAGCAGGTCTTTGATAAGACTAAAAAACAAAAAGGGCTTCCCAATCGGGAAGCCCTTTTTGATAATGAGAGCCTGGCAGTGACCTACTTTCACATGGGGAAACCCCACACTATCATCGGCGCAGTTGCGTTTCACTTCTGAGTTCGGCATGGGATCAGGTGGGTCCACAACGCTATTGCCACCAGGCAAAAACTGTTGTCTTTAACATTCGAAAAAGCTAAAAATATCTCACGAGTACTAACAAGTATTCATGGTCAAAAAATAAGGTATCTATAAGCAACACCCTTTAGGTGTTGTATGGTTAAGCCTCACGGGTAATTAGTACAAGTTAGCTCAATGCCTCACAGCACTTACACACCTTGCCTATCAACGTTGTAGTCTCCAACGGCCCTTCAGAGGACTTAAAGTCCTAGTGAGAATTAATCTCGAGGCCTGCTTCCCGCTTAGATGCTTTCAGCGGTTATCAGTTCCGAACGTAGCTACTGGGCAATGCTATTGGCATAACAACCCAAACACCAGCGGTTCGTCCACTCCGGTCCTCTCGTACTAGGAGCAGCTCCCCTCAATTCTCAAACGCCCACGGCAGATAGGGACCGAACTGTCTCACGACGTTCTAAACCCAGCTCGCGTACCACTTTAAATGGCGAACAGCCATACCCTTGGGACCGACTTCAGCCCCAGGATGTGATGAGCCGACATCGAGGTGCCAAACACCGCCGTCGATATGAACTCTTGGGCGGTATCAGCCTGTTATCCCCGGAGTACCTTTTATCCGTTGAGCGATGGCCCTTCCATACAGAACCACCGGATCACTATGACCTACTTTCGTACCTGCTCGACGTGTCTGTCTCGCAGTTAAGCTGGCTTATGCCATTGCACTAACCGTATGATGTCCGACCATACTTAGCCAACCTTCGTGCTCCTCCGTTACTCTTTGGGAGGAGACCGCCCCAGTCAAACTACCCACCAGACACTGTCCGCAATCCCGATAAGGGACCAACGTTAGAACATCAACACTACAAGGGTGGTATTTCAAGGTCGGCTCCACATCATCTAGCGACAACGCTTCAAAGCCTCCCACCTATCCTACACATGTAGGGTCAATGTTCAGTGTCAAGCTGTAGTAAAGGTTCACGGGGTCTTTCCGTCTAGCCGCGGGTACACCGCATCTTCACGGCAATTTCAATTTCACTGAGTCTCGGGTGGAGACAGCTTGGCCATCATTACGCCATTCGTGCAGGTCGGAACTTACCCGACAAGGAATTTCGCTACCTTAGGACCGTTATAGTTACGGCCGCCGTTTACCGGGGCTTCGATCAATAGCTTCGTCCAAAGACTAACCACATCAATTAACCTTCCGGCACCGGGCAGGCGTCACACCGTATACGTCATCTTTCGATTTAGCACAGTGCTGTGTTTTTAATAAACAGTTGCAGCCAACTGGTATCTGCGACTCTCAGCAGCTTAGGGAGCAAGTCCCATCACCATCAAGAGCGTACCTTCTCCCGAAGTTACGGTACCATTTTGCCTAGTTCCTTCACCCGAGTTCTCTCAAGCGCCTTGGTATTCTCTACCCAACCACCTGTGTCGGTTTGGGGTACGGTTTCGTATAATCTGAAGCTTAGAGACTTTTCCTGGAAGCAGGGCATCAACCACTTCGTGTCCGTAGACACTCGTCATCAACTCTCAGCGTAATGTAAACCCGGATTTGCCTAAGTTTACCGCCTACTGCCTTTCACGTGGACAACCATCGCCACGCTGGCCTAGCCTTCTCCGTCCTCCCATCGCAATTATACGAAGTACAGGAATATTAACCTGTTTCCCATCGACTACACTTTTCAGTCTCGCCTTAGGGGCCGACTCACCCTGCCCTGATTAACATTGGACAGGAAACCTTGGTCTTTCGGCGAGGGGGCTTTTCACCCCCTTTATCGTTACTCATGTCAACATTCGCACTTCTGATACCTCCAGCAAACCTTACGATTCACCTTCAACGGCTTACAGAACGCTCCTCTACCGAGCATGCAAGCATGCTCCCGTAGCTTCGGTGGTATGTTTAGCCCCGTTACATCTTCCGCGCAGGCCGACTCGACCAGTGAGCTATTACGCTTTCTTTAAATGATGGCTGCTTCTAAGCCAACATCCTGGCTGTCTAAGCCTTCCCACATCGTTTCCCACTTAACATACACTTTGGGACCTTAGCTGACGGTCTGGGTTGTTTCCCTTTCCACGACGGACGTTAGCACCCGCCGTGTGTCTCCCGGATAGTACTTAGTGGTATTCGGAGTTTGCAAAGGGTTGGTAAGTCGGGATGACCCCCTAGCCTTAACAGTGCTCTACCCCCACTAGTATTCATCCGAGGCGCTACCTAAATAGCTTTCGAGGAGAACCAGCTATCTCCCGGTTTGATTGGCCTTTCACCCCCAGCCACAAGTCATCCGCTAATTTTTCAACATTAGTCGGTTCGGTCCTCCAATTGGTGTTACCCAATCTTCAACCTGCCCATGGCTAGATCACCGGGTTTCGGGTCTAATCCCAGCAACTATGCGCGCAGTTAACACTCGGTTTCCCTACGGCTCCGCTATTCGCTTAACCTTGCTACTGAAATTAAGTCGTTGACCCATTATACAAAGGTACGCAGTCACCCCACGAAGGGCCCCACTGCTTGTACGTATACGGTTTCAGGTTCTATTTCACTCCCCTCAGGGGGTTCTTTTCGCCTTTCCCTCACGGTACTGGTTCACTATCGGTCAGTCAGGAGTATTTAGCCTTGGAGGATGGTCCCCCATATTCAGACAACATATCACGTGTGCCGTCCTACTCGATTTCACTTAAAGTAGATTTTCATGTACGGGGCTATCACCCTGTATCGCTGTCCTTTCCAGAACATTCCACTAATCACATAAAAGCTTAAGGGCTAATCCGGGTTCGCTCGCCGCTACTACCAGAATCTCGGTTGATTTCTTTTCCTCCGGGTACTTAGATGTTTCAGTTCCCCGGGTTCGCCTCGCAACGCTATGTATTCACGTTACGATACTGCATAAAATGCAGTGGGTTTCCCATTCGGAAATCCATGTCTATTACGTCTTTATCGACTCAACATGGCTTATCGCAGATTAACACGTCCTTCATCGCCTCTGACTGCCAAGGCATCCACCGTATACGCTTAGTCACTTAACCATACAACACCTAAATGTTGTCGCTTAAATCACTTGAATAGTCAGGCTGTATAAGTCCTGCTATTCGAGTACGATCACCTTATTTTTGAATACCAAAAACACTTGTTATTTAACTCGTATTTTTGAGATATTTTTATCAGCTTTTCCAAATTGTTAAAGAGCAATTGGCTTCTTAGAAACCAAAGCTAAGCACTGTATTAACTAATGCTTAGCTTTGTATTCTTACAACCAAAGAGAGAGATGGTATCCCGTACGAGATTTGAACTCGTGTTACCGCCGTGAAAGGGCGGTGTCCTAGGCCTCTAGACGAACGGGACACTGCGTTAGCTGTTCTCGTTGGTTCTACACCACACTAGAACTTCTCTCTTTATCTTTTCATCAAGCAATCTGTGTGAACACGTCACAAGGACATAAGCATCATAATAAGGAGGTGATCCAGCCCCAGGTTCCCCTAGGGCTACCTTGTTACGACTTCACCCCAGTCATGAACCACAAAGTGGTGAGCGTCCTCCCGAAGGTTAAACTACCCACTTCTTTTGCAGCCCACTCCCATGGTGTGACGGGCGGTGTGTACAAGGCCCGGGAACGTATTCACCGTAGCATTCTGATCTACGATTACTAGCGATTCCGACTTCACGGAGTCGAGTTGCAGACTCCGATCCGGACTACGACATGCTTTTTGGGGTCCGCTTGCTCTCGCGAGTTCGCATCCCTCTGTACATGCCATTGTAGCACGTGTGTAGCCCTGCCCGTAAGGGCCATGATGACTTGACGTCGTCCCCACCTTCCTCCGGTTTATCACCGGCAGTCTCCCTAGAGTTCCCACCATTACGTGCTGGCAAATAAGGATAGGGGTTGCGCTCGTTGCGGGACTTAACCCAACATCTCACGACACGAGCTGACGACAGCCATGCAGCACCTGTATCTGAGTTCCCGAAGGCACCAAGGAATCTCTTCCAAGTTCTCAGTATGTCAAGGGCAGGTAAGGTTCTTCGCGTTGCATCGAATTAAACCACATGCTCCACCGCTTGTGTACCGTCAATTCATTTGAGTTTTAACCTTGCGGCCGTACTCCCCAGGCGGTCTACTTAATGCGTTAGCTGCGTTACCCACGAGTTAAACTCACAGACAACTAGTAGACATCGTTTACGGCGTGGACTACCAGGGTATCTAATCCTGTTTGCTCCCCACGCTTTCGTACATGAGCGTCAGTTTTTGTCCAGGTGGCCGCCTTCGCCACTGGTATTCCTTCAGATCTCTACGCATTTCACCGCTACACCTGAAATTCTACCACCCTCTACAAAACTCTAGCTTGCCAGTTCCAAATGCCATTCCCAGGTTGAGCCCGGGGATTTCACATCTGGCTTAACAAGCCGCCTGCGTACGCTTTACGCCCAGTAATTCCGATTAACGCTCGGACCCTCCGTATTACCGCGGCTGCTGGCACGGAGTTAGCCGGTCCTTCTTCTGTCGCTAACGTCAAAGATATAACGTATTAAGCTATACCCCTTCCTCACGACTGAAAGTGCTTTACAACCCGAAGGCCTTCTTCACACACGCGGCATGGCTGCATCAGGCTTTCGCCCATTGTGCAATATTCCCCACTGCTGCCTCCCGTAGGAGTCTGGGCCGTGTCTCAGTCCCAGTGTGGCTGATCATCCTCTCAAACCAGCTAGGGATCGTCGCCTTGGTGAGCCATTACCTCACCAACTAGCTAATCCCACTTGGGCTAATCAATACGCGAAAGGCTCCGAAGAGTCCCCTCCTTTGGTCCGAAGACATTATGCGGTATTAGCAGTCGTTTCCAACTGTTGTCCCCCACGTAAAGGCATATTCCCAAGCATTACTCACCCGTCCGCCGCTCGTCAGCAAAGTAGCAAGCTACTTTCTGTTACCGCTCGACTTGCATGTGTTAAGCCTGCCGCCAGCGTTCAATCTGAGCCATGATCAAACTCTTCAATCAAAAGTTTTTTCGCTCAAAGTTAAAAACTGAAATTATTACTGTTGTTACAGTGCAAGACTCCAGTTCACTTAAGCTTAATTTTTTCGCTTAAGGCCCTGTGAGTGCTCACACAGATTGCTTGATAAATTGTTAAAGAGCGTTGCTTCGTTGCCGAAGCGAGGTGCGCATTCTACGCTTTCCTCTGTGGCTGTCAACCGCTTTTTAATATTAATTAAAAAGAAGTTTTTGCGCCGCTAACTCAGCCCTAGGCCTTGTTAACCCTGACTTAATCTTGCTGCGCTTTAGTGCGCTGCGTGCCGTGTCAGTGGAGGTGCATTATAGGGATCGATTCCCGCGGCGCAAGCGTTTTTTGAAGAAAATCACAGAAACACGTTTAAGTGTTCAGATAGCAAACAAATTGCACTTTTTTTGACTGAATTCGCCAGATCTAAGCCCAATAACTATAGTTTAGCTTTAGTACTTTGTTATGGCGTTTGCCGCCTTAGCCTTATATATGGTGGTTTTGTTGTAATACTGGGTTTACTTCACCTGTGTATTGGATACCATAGCCGCCCTTTTTCCTGTGGAGTCTCTTGCTGATGTCATTTTCTATCGGCCAACGCTGGATCAGTGATTCAGAATCTGAGTTAGGTTTAGGTACCGTGGTTGCCATTGAAGGCAGAATGGTGACCCTGTTGTTCCCTGCTAGCGGCGAGAATCGCTTCTATGCCATGGCGGAAGCACCTGTAACTCGCGTAGTATTTAATGTTGGTGATGACATAACCAGTACTGAAGATTGGTCAATGACCATCACTCAAGTAGAAGAAGCTGGTGAATTGATTATTTACCATGGGGTTCGTCACGATACTGAAGAAACCGTTCAGCTGCGCGAAATGTTCTTGAGTCACTTCCTTAAATTTAACAAACCACAAGATCGCCTATTTGCAGGTCAAGTTGATCGCTTCGACAGCTTTGTGGTGCGTTACCAAACCTTAGTTAAACGCTTTGAACAACAGCAGTCTGAATTAAAAGGTTTAATGGGTGGCAAGGTTAGCCTTATTCCCCACCAGCTATACATTGCCAGTGAAGTTGGCCGCCGCATCTCTCCTCGGGTACTGCTGTCTGATGAAGTAGGCCTAGGTAAAACCATTGAAGCGGGTTTAATCATCCACCAGCAACTTATTGCAGGCCTAGCCAAGCGTGTACTGATTGTAGTGCCAGACGCGTTGCAATATCAGTGGCTAATTGAAATGCTACGCCGCTTTAATATGCACTTTAGCTTGTTCGACGAAGATCGCTGCGTGGAAGCCTATGCCGAAGCCGACAACCCTTTTGAAACCGAGCAATTGGTTTTGTGCAGTTTAAGTTTTTTGCGTGGCAGTAAAAAACGCTTTGAGCAAGTAGTTGAAGCCGACTGGGACTTAATGATCGTTGACGAGGCCCATCACTTACAGTGGGATGAAGAAACGCCGAGTCGCGAATACCAGATCATTGAAGCTCTTGCTCAAAAGGTAGCTGGGGTATTATTGCTTACCGCAACACCCGATCAACTTGGCCATCAAAGTCACTTTACGCGTTTAAGGCTACTAGACCCAGACCGCTTTTATGACTATCAAGCTTTTATAGATGAAGAGCAGCACTATCAACCGGTGGCTGAGGCTGCGCAATCTTTGTTAGCCAGCGCCCCATTAAACACTGAACAAGCTAACCAACTAAGCGAGCTGTTAAGTGAAAACGATATTGAGCCCTTACTGGCTTTAATTAATGATGCGGGCTCAAGCTACGAGCAACAGCAGCAAGCTCGAGAAGAGTTATTGCAGCACTTGTTAGATCGCCACGGTACTGGTCGAGTACTATTTAGAAATACTCGCAGCGCGATTGAAGGCTTTCCGATGCGCCAATTGGCTAGCTACCCACTCAGCTTACCTAGCCAGTATCAGACTGCATTAAAAGTGCAACAAATGATGCAAGGCAGTGCAGCTGGCGCCAATAAACAACTAATGTACCCTGAAGAGTTGTATCAACAGTTTGAGGGGGAAAGTGAAGGCGAAGCGAGCTGGTGCAAATTTGACCCACGAATCGACTGGTTAGTTGGTTTTCTATTGGCTCATAAACAAAAGAAAGTGTTACTAATTTGTGCCAAAGCAGCCACCGCTTTAGCTATCGAAGATGCAGTGCGCACTCGTGAAGGTATTCGCGGAACGGTATTCCATGAAGATATGTCGTTAATTGAGCGAGATAAAGCAGCAGCATATTTTGCGCAAGATGAAGCGGGCGCACAATTAATGGTATGTTCGGAGATTGGTTCGGAAGGTCGCAACTTCCAATTTGCTCATCATATCGTGCTATTTGATTTGCCAACCAACCCTGACTTGCTGGAACAGCGCATCGGCCGACTAGATCGTATTGGCCAACAAAATGACATTCAAATTCATGTTCCTTATTTAGAAGGCACACCTCAGCAAACGCTATTACGTTGGTACCATGAAGGGCTTAATGCCTTTGAGCAAACCTGCCCTGCTGGCTCAGCCATTTTTTCCGAGTTTGGTGAAACCCTCACTGGCTTACTGGGTCAAAACACCCCGGATGCGGCAGAGTTAGACGCCCTCATCAAACACACAGCTAAACGCTACCATGAGGTAAAAACCAAATTGGATGCCGGCCGTGACCGTTTATTAGAGATTCATTCAAGTGGCGGCAACAAAGCGGCAGAGCTTATTGAGAAAATACAAGCCGCTGAGCAAGACCCACACTTTGTTACCTTTAGCCTGCGTTTATTCGACACCATCGGCATCAATCAAGATGACAAAGGCGAAAACGCCCTGGTGCTGCATGCTAGTGAACAAATGCTAGTGCCAACGATTAATGGTTTGCCTGAAGACGGTTGCACCATTACTTATGATAGAGATACTGCGCTTAGCCGAGATGAAATCCAATTAATGTCTTGGGAACACCCGCTAATTCAAAGCTGTATTGATACCATACTAGGTGCCGACTTAGGTACCACATCGGTGGCACTACTTAAGAACCGCGCCCTGCCGGTCGGAAGCTTATTTGTAGAAGGGATCTTTGTAGTAGAAACCAGTGCACCAGCTGAGTACCAAATAGAGCGTTACTTACCTGCAACTCCGGTACGTATTCTATTGGATAAGAATGGCGGGAATTTGTCTGACAACGTGAATTTTGAACAATTCAACCAGCAACTTTCTGCGGTAAATCGCCACCTAGCAGCCAAGTTAATTAGTGCTTCTCAAGCCCAGATTCACCCTTTACTTGCTCAGGCAAACGAACTCGCTCAACAACAGTTAAGCAGTATTGTTGAACAAGCAAGTAACAATATGAAGCAAAGTTTAAATGCAGAGCTTGAGCGCCTTGAAGCCCTAAGCGCAGTAAATCCAAGCATTCGTAAAGATGAATTAGATACCCTGCGAAGCTTGCGTGACAATGCAGATGACTATCTGCAAAAAGCCCAAGTAAAACTCGATGCCTTACGGGTAATATTGGTATCGCATAATTAGGGTCTGTTGATCTTTCGAGCTGATTTTTGTGGCTTATTGATACAAGGCAAAGGCTTTAATGTGTAGTTAGTCTACATGAGAAGCAGATAACGCAGTAGACATGAACCACAAACGCTGCCCGAAGGGTTCGGCTAAAATCGTTTTATGCCGTGTTAAGTTGAATTTGAGGTAAGGCGTATTTACCTAGAACGACTAGGCGACACACGCTTTGCCGCGTCTAAAACGATTTTTCTCGAACAAACTTTAACCATGAAAGACCAACAGTCCCTAGGTTTTCTTTTTGTTTACTGCAAGGCCTTAGCTTACACTAAGGCCTTATTTTTTAGAGCTGTACAGATGCCAGATTTTGTTTATCGCCCCCCAATGTCACCCTACTTTAGCGTTATATATAAAGACGAAGCTGTCGTTGTATTTAATAAAGCCAGCGGCTTGCTGTCGGTACCCGGGAGGCTTGAAAAAGACAGCTTATGGGATCGCGCTCAGCGAACTTTGCCCGAGATTAAAGTGGTGCACCGCCTAGATATGGCAACCTCTGGTCTGATTGTTATGGCTTTAGGCAAACCGGCTCAAAGCCACTTGAGTCGCCAGTTTCAACAACGGCGCACCACCAAAACCTATTATGCTGAGATATTTGGTCACCCTGAAAGCAGTGAAGGTGAAGTCAATTTGCCGCTGCGTTGTGACTGGCCC
This sequence comes from Agarivorans aestuarii, assembly GCF_019670125.1. NCBI lineage: Bacteria > Pseudomonadati > Pseudomonadota > Gammaproteobacteria > Alteromonadales > Alteromonadaceae > Agarivorans > Agarivorans aestuarii. The sequence continues at coordinate 698,259 of NZ_AP023033.1, read as the reverse complement.
AATCGGCCCAAACAAATCGTAGATTTTGAACAGGGTAAAGATGCCTTAACCCAGTGGCAGGTAATCGAGCAACGAGAGCAAACCAGCTTAGTAGAACTTAAACCCATTACCGGACGCACTCACCAGCTGCGGGTTCATATGCAGCAAATTGGCTGCCCGATAATTGGTGATAGTTTTTATGCTAACCAAGCCGCCAAAGACTTAAGCGAACGCTTACACCTGCATGCAGCAAAGTTAGGGTTTTATCATCCTGAAACCGAGCAATTTATGGAATTTGAGTGCCCAGCGCCATTTTAGTTAAAGCTAACACAGGTATTGTCCGATACATTAGGCATACACCTCACCAAGGAAACGATAATTGTGCACATTGCTAAGTATTGCTTTCTCTCAAGTCTATTAGCAATAAACAGCGTAGTTGCTGAGGTGCAGCCACAAGACTTTAGTCACTGGCAGGTACATGGAGAGCTAAAACAATTAGACGTTGCCCAGCAACAATTTGTGAGTTTGTGGTTAGAAGAGGAAACACCACAAAAACGCGGCACCATTATTTTACTTCCCGATTGGGGGGTATCACCTAGCGCGCCCAATAGTGTAGATTCCCTGCGCCAAGCTCTTCCCAAACTTGGTTGGGAGACCGGTGCAATTTTGCCACCAAAACCCTCCCCTAGCTTAATGCAAGCAAGCATAGATGATGGCGCAACAGACAATGACCAGCAGCTGCAGCAATACAAACAAAACCTACAAGCAGTGATTGAAGCGGCCAAACAAAATCAAGCTGAGCAGTTTGGGTTTCAAGTAATAGTAGCGCAAGGCGTAATGGGAGCGTGGTTGGTTGAACTATTGGCCGAAGATGCACTGGCGCAGCCTGATGGCATTGTGCTTATAAGCGCTTATTACCCAGACCAAACACTAAACAAAAAGCTGGCAGAGCAGACTGCAACTCTGGCTATGCCAGTACTCGATATCTATGCCGAGCATTACAATCACTGGCAGCAGCAAGCTCGTGAGCAACGCTTAACTGCCAGCAACAAAAATCAAAAATTGAACTACCGTCAAACCCATTTGCCGGCGACCACCGATACCGCCCCGAACAGTGCAAAATTGAATAAAACCGTTTACGGCTGGTTTAATGCCTTAGGTTGGTATTAGGCTAAACGCGCTTTCCGATACTGGAGACAGCCTCGAGATATTGCTAAGCTGAGCACCACCTTTTGTCGCTAATTGCTTGCCATGAAAATAGTTTTTTTAGACCGCCTCACCCTTGCTAGTCACATTAAACTGGCGCGCCCAAGCTTTGAACATAACTGGCAAGAGTTCCCCAGCACTATGCCATCTCAAGTGCTGGAGCGCTGCCAAGATGCCAGCATCATCATCGTAAACAAAGTGCCATTAGATAAAGCGGTATTAACCCAGCTACCACAGTTAAAAATGATCGCGGTAGCGGCCACTGGCACTAACAACGTAGATTTAGCAGCAGCCACAGAGCTGGGAATCGTAGTCAGCAATATTAGAAACTATGCCGCCCAAAGCATTGCCGAACATAGCCTAGCGCTGATGTTTAACCTAAGGCGAAATCTACTAGCTTATCATCAAGCGATTCAACAAGGCCGCTGGCAACAAGCCAAGCAATTTTGCTTCTTCGATTTTCCCATCGACAACTTAGCCAAGCAAACTTTAGCCATTATTGGTGGCGGAAATCTTGGCCAAGCCACTGCTCAGCTAGCCAGCAAAATAGGCATGAACGTGTTGTTCTCAGAACATAAAGGCCAAACTCCTCGCTCAGGAAAGATTGCCTTTGAAGAAGCAATACGCAGTGCCGATGTAATCAGCATTCATTGCCCACTTAATTCGCAAACAAAAGATCTAATTGCTGAAAAAGAGTTTGCGATGATGAAAAAAACCGCCTTGCTCATAAATACCGCCCGAGGCGGAATTGTGAACGAGCAAGCTTTGCTTCATGCTTTGCAGAACAAGCAAATTGCTGGAGCGGCCAGTGATGTATCAGAATGCGAACCGCCAGCCGAAGATAGCCCTTTAATGCAAGCACTTAGCTTGAATAATCTGATTGTCACTCCACATGTGGGCTGGGCTAGCAGCCAAAACATGCAAGTTTTGGCTGACCAGCTAATTGAAAACATTGAAGCATTTATAACGGGTGAACCGCGCCACCAAGTTTCTGCTAACTAGCGCTTTTACGCTGCTGTTTTACCAGCTCGTAAGCCTGTTGGATATCTTGGGTACGTTGTTTTGCTAATTCCATCATTTCTGGCGGCAAGCCCTTAGCAACCAGCTTGTCTGGGTGGTGCTGAGTCATTAGCTTACGGTAAGCGCGTTTAATTTGTTGGTCGCTGTCTTGCTGGCTAACCCCCAGAATTTGGTAAGCCTCTTCTAGCTGTTTAGCACTACTTTGAGCACTCTGGCGCTGACCGCCACCATGACGATGGAACTTAAGCTCAGCTTCCCAACGCGAAATCATTGCTTGAAGTTCAGGCTCTGAGAAACCTAAAGCCTTAGCAACACGCTTTAATAAAGCGTGTTCACTGTCGTCGATTACGCCATCTGCAAACACCCCTTGCAGCTGAATTTCCATGAACATTTGCAGCAAATCGCGACGTCCATTGACCGCACTAACAAATTGAGAAATCTGATCTTCTAAGGGAAAGTCTGCGTCTTTGCCTTGGCGAAATGCATCTTGGGCTTGGCGCCTAGCTTCGCCTTGCAGCCGCATTTGATCCATCAAAAAGTTAGCGACCTGAATCTCTTGTTGAGTAACCACGCCTTTTGATTTAGCAATATGGCCAAGAACCGCAAAGGTCGAAAATAAAAAGGCTTGCTGAGCGGCTAGGCTATTAGCGGCCGAGAACGCAAAATTGCCACCTACTGCTTTGTCAAAACGATGGCCTAGCCATAAACCCAGCAAGGCGCCAAATGGCCCGCCGAACATAAAGCCAAAGAATACGCCTAACACTTTTCCCCAAATTCGCATCACTAATCTCTAATATTGGTTAATTGTTGTTCTAAACATTGCAGTCGCTGCGGTGTGCCTACGTCTACCCATTGGCCAGCTTGCAACTGCCCACTCACTTGTTGATTTGCCATTGCCGCTCGTAACAACGGAGCCAGAGCTTGCTTACCACTTGGCAAGCCGTGAAAAAAACCTTGATGATAAATGGCCACACCACTAAAAGTAAACTCGGGCTTATCTACCACCTTGCCGTTTTCAAGACTAAAATCGCCTTGCAAATTATGGCTTGGGTTAGCCACCAAGTATAAATGAGCATCAGACTCGGTTTGGCTAGTTTGGCAAATCGCTTGGTAATCCCAATCATTCCAAACATCGCCGTTAATCACCAAAAATTGTTCACTATCAATAATCGGCAAGGCCTTAATAATGCCGCCTGCGGTTTCTAAGGCGCTAGTTTCGTGACTATAAAGGATGTCTATTCCCCATTGTTCACCAGTGCCCAAATGCGCTTCAATCATCTCGCCTAAATATGCCGTGTTAATCACGATACGTGTTATGCCCGCAGCTACTAGCTTATCAATATGCCAATTTATTAAGGCTTTTCCCGCCACTTTTAACAAAGGCTTAGGGCAGTTATCAGTTAAGGGGCGCATTCGCTCACCACGACCGGCAGCCAAAATCATTGCGGTACGAATCTGGCTCATACTATAAAACCTTTGGCGATTGGACTTAGCCACTGATGAAAGGCCTTTAATTCCGGGTAACGTTTAGTCACTTGCAGCACGTATTCGAGAGTTTGTGGAATGGCCTCTCGATAGGCAGTTTTGCCATCACGGTGATCAAGTCGGCAGAAAATTCCTAATGCTTTTATATGGCGCTGCAATCCAGTTAAATCAAACCAGCGTTGCCAAGTACTTGGCTCAATAGAGCCGCTTAATTGGGCAGACTTTTCGCTTAAAAAAGCCTGTTGTAAGTCATCAACCAGCTCTTCTGGCCAAGCTACGTAGCAATCGCGCAGCAGCGAGACCACATCATAAGCAATCGGTCCCCACACCATATCTTGAAAATCAATCATCACAATTTGTTGTTGGTTTAGCATTAAATTGCGACTGTGAAAATCCCGATGCATAGGGGCATAGGGCTGCTCCAATATAGCTTGGCTAACCACGCTACATAGGCCTGACCAATCACAAGTCTGTTGCCACTCTTCACTGGCCTGCAATTCTTGTTTGGCAAACCAATCAGCAAAAATATCTAGCTCTCGCTGAATAAAAACTTGGTCAAACGCTTCCATTTCTGCCAAATCTTCGCGCTTAGAGCCTTGAAGTTGAACGATTAAAGCAAGTGCTTGTCTATACAGTTCAGCAGCATTATCTGCGCTTAGTATTTGCTCAAGCATGGTTGAACCAAGATCTTCAATGCATAAAAAGCCGGCACCTATATCTGCAGCCAGCACCGCAGGCACTGGCAGATTTTGGGCATTTAGGGCCTTGGCAATATCAACAAACTGCTGGTTTTTTTCCGTCGCTGGCGGGGCATCAACAGCAATTGCGGTATCGCCATTTGCAAGTTGGAAACGAAAATAGCGCCGAAAACTGGCGTCGCCACTTACCATCGTAAGCAGAGGAGGAACAATGTCGAAGGTTTGTGACAGCCATAGCTGTAATGCAGATTCGCGCACTAAATTACTCATAATTTCTTATACTAATAACAGCCTTTAAATAGCCGCTCACCAATAAATCCAGTATTATAAGCGGCTAACTTTAACCACAGAATTCATTAAGCACAACGTTGACGTTACAGGCTTGGAATTTGTTTATATCAGGGAATGGTTCACATTTATATGTTCGTAACTAAACGGTGCCTGCAAACATCGCTAGGATTAGCGGCGTTGCTTTCAAGCCTCAGTGCCTACGCAGAAACACCGTTATCGATGCCTCAGTGCCGAGCACACATCCCAGAACGCGTTAAATCCGGTCCTGTAGATCCTACCGCGCCTTATGTTATTGCCGCCGATGAATTACATGCGAAACAAGGGGATAAAGCCAGTTTCAGCGGTAATGTTGAGTTCTCTCAAGGCCCTCGCGCATTAAAAGCCGAAAACACTGTATTAGATGAGCAGGCTCAAACCCTAAAAGCTAGCGGCAACATTGAGTTTCAAGATAACTTAGTGAGCGTGAAAAGTGATACTTTTGACGCCAACTTAAAAGACCATCAAGCTTCACTTAACTCTGCCGAGTATCAACTGTTTGAGCAACAAGGTCGTGGCGAAGCCAGCAACCTGATGATCAATGATGAGCAGAACTTATCATTAGAAGATGCCAGCTATACCGCTTGCCCACCTGATGATGTTACTTGGGAAATTCGCGCAGAGAAAATTGATATCGACTCAAGTGAGCAGTGGGCAACCACAAAAAATGCCACTGTTAGGTTATTTAACGTGCCGGTGATGTACTTACCGTATTTCTCTTACCCCATCGGCGACCAACGCCACAGTGGTTTTTTATTTCCGAGTATCTCTACTTCCACTAAAAACGGTGTGGATGTCTCCACCCCTTACTACTGGAACATTGCTCCGAATTTTGACGCAACCATTACCCCACGTTTGATGACACGCCGAGGCTTGCAACTGCAAACTGAATTCAGGTATTTGCTTGGGCAAAACAACGGTAACTTAAATGTAGAATATCTAGCCGATGACCGTGAACTAGACCGCGATCGATACTTACTTCACTGGGACCACCAAGGACAGTACCAACGCCACTGGCGCTTTAATACTGATTACACCCGCATTAGTGATGACAATTACTTTAATGACTTAGGTGACAAGCTTGGCAAAGTAAACGAGAACCAATTGCTGCAAACGGGTGATGTGGGTTATCACACCAAAAACTGGTACACCGAGCTGTTAGTGCAAGACTTTCAGGTACTGGGTAACACCGAGCAACCACATACACTGCTTCCGCAGTTAAGCTTTGCCGGTGACTGGGATTTAAACTGGCAAACGCTGCAGTTTGGTTTTGATTCAGAAATCAGTAATTTCACTCACAGTGATAGTAGCTTATACACTGCTCAACGGGTGCACTTTGAACCTAGTTTAAGTTTGCCATATGTGGTGCCAGCAGGTTTCTTCAAAGCTGACTTAGCCTTAATGCATACCTATTATAGCCAAGATAAAGGTAGTAACTTTGAGTATGATTATTTAGCCAGCTCAGTTAATCGTACTCTGCCTAAAGTGAGTATTGAAGGCGGCTTAAACTTTGACCGAAATACCCTTTGGTTTGGCGATAACTACACCCAAACCCTAGAACCTGTGATTAAGTACTTGTACATCCCTTATACCAATCAAGATGATATTGGGATTTATGATACCGATAACCTACAACAAGATTACTACGGCTTATTTAGAGACAAACGCTATAGCGGTTTAGACCGAATTGCCGATGCCAACCAAATCACCCTTGGTGTTCACTCGCGCTTTTTATCACCGAGTAATCAAGAGACACTGCGTTTAAGCCTTGGCCAAATTATCTATTTTGAACCCAGCCGCACCACCTTAATACCGGGTAGTGAACCTTCAGATAACTCCAGCTCAGCGCTGGCCTTTGAAGCTGACGCTAATATCCAGCGAGACTGGTACGGCCATACTGGTTTTCAAATCGACACATTAGAAGGACGACTTAACAAGGCCAATGCCGCTATTGAGTGGCGCCCCGAAGCGCAAAAACTGGTGCAAATGAACTACCGATATTCGCAAGCCACTGAAACCATGGTGAGTGATGTAAACCAAGTGGGAACCAAGGTGGCTTGGCCCATCACTGATAGCGTATCTGCAGTGGGTAGTTATTACCGTGACATGATTTTAGATCGCAGTATCGAGAGCTACTTAGGTGTTCAATATAGCTCTTGCTGCTGGGGCATCCGCCTTACATACCAACGCGGCTTGCAAAGCACCTATGTTGATGACAGCTCAGGCGTCGACCGAGTGGGCGAATTTGATACCTCGCTACGCCTCGATTTCGAAATTAAAGGCCTAGGTGGCAGCGATACCAGCAGTCGAGAAGAAATGCTGGAAGGTGGTAACTTTAAATATGGACGCCCCTTTTACCTCAACAATTAAAACCTTTAACCCAAATATGATAGAGTAAGCGGCGTTTTGCTCGCAGTAATGATAGGAACGAAATGAAAAGATTATTTTTGCTTAGTTTAAGTATGCTTATGCTTACAACTGGGCTGGTTCAAGCTCAAGAGCAATTGCTCGATAAAGTTGTCGCCATTGTCAATAATGATGTGATCACTCAGAGCCAAGTTGATGAACTCACCAACAAAGTTATGCGTAATTCCAAAGGGGCGGAACAGGAGCTACCACCTGAAGATGAATTACAGCAACAAGTGATGGACAGGCTTATTCTTGAAAGCCTACAGCTTCAGCTGGCGGATCGTCTGGGTATTAAGATTAGTGATAGCCAACTAGAAAACACCATCGACAACATTATTGCCGGTGAAAAGAAAAGCCGCGAAGAATTCTTAGATGACTTAGCTAAGCAAGGCATTAGCTATAATCAGTTTCGTGAAGACATTCGCACCGAAATTGTTCTTGGCGAAGTAGGTCGCAGTCAGGTTCAACGTCGCGTAAATGTTTCCGAGCAAGAAATTGATGCCTTAATGAAACTTATAGAAGAGCAAGACAAAGGCACTGTTCGCTATCAAGTAGGTCACATTTTACTGCGTATTTCTGGTGATGAACAAGCCACACAACAGTTAGCAGAAAGCCTAGTTCAGCAGCTTAAAGATGGTGAAAACTTTAACCAGTTGGCAATGACTCACTCGCAAGGTCCAAAAGCCTTAGAAGGCGGAGACTGGGGGTGGATGACCATTGAAGAAATGCCAACGTTGTTTGCTGGAGTGGTAAGAAACCAGCACCAAGGTTCAGTAATGGGTCCTGTTCGCACTGATTCAGGCCTACATATCATTATGGTATTGGACGCTGAAGGTTTGCAAAAAGTTGAAACCTTGGAGGTGAATGCTCGCCATATTCTAATTAAACCTTCGATTATTCTGAGCGATAAAAAGGCGCAAAGTTTGCTCTCCGAGTTCCGCCAGCAATTGATCTTAGGCGAAGTGACATTTGAAGAGTTAGCTCGCCAGTATTCTGAAGATCCGGGCTCAGCTGTGCGTGGTGGAGAATTAGGTTGGTCAGACCCTAGTGTATTTGTACCGGCATTTAGAGACACAGCTAACCGTTTAGAAGTCGGCGAGCTTAGCCAGCCTTTCCGCTCTACCTTTGGCTGGCACTTAATGGAAGTTCTAGACAAACGCACCACCGACACAACCAATAAAGCCAGTAAAAACCGTGCTTATCAAATGATCTTCAATCGTAAGTTCAATGAAGAAACCCAATCGTGGCAAGAAGAGCTACGCGAAGAAGCATACGTAGAGATACTGGATGGTGAGGCATGAGTAAGCCTGTTGCTAGAATAGCTATTACCCCAGGTGAACCCGCGGGTATTGGTCCAGACTTAGTGCTGGCCATTAGCCAGCGTGATTGGCCAATGGAGCTAGTGGTAGTTGCCGATCCTCGCTTGCTTAAAGAGCGCGCTAGCCAATTGGGTATGGATATTACCCTACTCCCTTATCAGCCAGAACAGGCGGCTAAGCCACAAGCAGCTGGCACCTTAACGGTTGCGCCAATTGCGATGACCAGTCCAGCAGTAGCTGGGCAGTTAGATGAGGCCAACGGTCACTATGTGCTAAATACCTTGAAGTTTGCTAGTGATGGCAACATGAATGGTCAGTTTGCTGCAGTAGTTACTGGCCCTGTGCACAAGGGCATTATTAATAAAGCGGGCGTGTCTTTTAGTGGACATACCGAGTTTTTTGCCCAGCAATCCGGTACTGCCGATGTTGTAATGATGCTTGCAACCGAAGGTCTGCGGGTTGCCTTAGCCACTACTCATCTACCTTTAGCCTATGTAGCCAAAGCCATCACTCATGAGCGCCTATACAATATTATCAGCATCTTGCATCATGACCTGCAAACCAAGTTCGCGATTAAACAGCCGAAGATATTTGTCTGTGGCCTAAATCCCCATGCTGGCGAAGATGGCCACCTTGGTCGCGAAGAGCTGGATATTATCATTCCATTACTTGACGAAATGCGTGAGCTACATGGTATGAATTTAATCGGTCCCTTACCTGCAGATACGCTCTTCCAAGATAAGTATTTAGCAGAAGCCGACGCAGTGTTAGCCATGTACCACGACCAAGGCCTACCAGTGCTAAAATATAAAGGTTTTGGCCAATCGGTAAACATTACACTTGGTCTACCCTTTATAAGAACCTCAGTTGACCACGGAACAGCCTTAGAGCTAGCGGGAACTGGTGAAGCCGATCATGGAAGTATGATTACCGCCATCGAACAAGCCATTGATATGGTAGAGCGAGAACATGAATAAACAAGTTCATCAGGGACACCGCGCCCGTAAACGTTTTGGTCAAAACTTCCTTAACAATGACTCAGTTATTAGCCAAATTGTAGCAACTATTTACCCTCAAACAGGTGAAAACCTGGTTGAAATTGGCCCTGGCTTAGGCGCTTTAACTGAGCCCGTTGCCACCACCGCTGGCCACCTACAAGTGGTAGAGTTAGACCGCGACTTAGCCCAGCGCCTACGCGAGCACCCTACCCTAGCCAGCCTGCTTACTATTCATGAAATTGATGCGCTTAAATTCGATTTTATGCAGTTAGCTAAGCCCGAACAAAAAATGCGGGTATTTGGTAACTTACCTTACAACATTTCAACGCCGCTTATTTTTCACCTGCTGAGCTTTACCAGCGCAATTTCTGATATGCACTTTATGCTGCAAAAAGAAGTGGTGAAACGCATGGCTGCAGGCCCAGATAGTAAAGCTTACGGCCGTTTAAGTGTAATGACTCAAGTGCAATGTAATGTAATGCCAGCCTTAGAAGTTCCGCCAGAGGCTTTCGCACCGCCACCTAAGGTTGACTCTGCCGTGGTGCGCTTAGAGCCTTACGAGAGCACACTTTACCCGCTTAACTCGTTAGCAACCTTAGACAGAGTATGTAAAGAGGCCTTTAATCAACGCCGCAAAACTATTCGTAACGCATTAGGTAACTTACTTACGGTTGAGCATTTAGCCGAACTTGATTTAAAGCCCACGCTGCGCCCAGAAAATTTAACTATTCAGCAATTTTGTGATATTGCTAATTACATAGACAAAAAACAGTTATTGCAGGCTTCTAGCAGCGATGAGTAATACCCCAGAATATGACTTGGATATTGAAGTAGAATCAGGCTTTTTACCTGAGCACTCAGTTCCAGAAAAACAACAGTTCGCTTTTTTTTACACCATTACTATTCGTAACTGCAGCGCTGAAGCGCTGCAGTTATTGCGACGACACTGGGTGATTACCGACGGCGACGGCAAAGTAAATGAAGTGAAAGGCGACGGTGTTGTGGGTAAACAGCCCCACCTTAAACCGGAAAAACCTTTTTCTTATACCAGCAGTGCCGTGCTAGCCACTGAAGTAGGGGTAATGCAAGGAAGCTACACGCTGATTGACGAAGCAGGTAACGAATTTGAAGCGGAGATCCCACCGTTTCGTTTATCACTTCCTAATAAGCTTCACTAATTTAAGGTGAGCCATGGCGACTTATTTTGTTGGTGACATTCAAGGTTGCTTGGATGAATTAAAAGCACTGCTAAAACAGTGCAAATTCTCCGCAAAAAAAGACCAGCTCTGGCTCGCTGGAGACTTAGTTGCTCGCGGTCCTAAATCACTAGAAACCTTACGCTTTGTTAAGGATCTAGGTAGTGCCGCTCAAGTGGTACTAGGCAATCACGATTTGCATTTATTAGCGGTAGCCAACGGTATTCACCGAGCCAAGCGTCGCGATAAGCTACAAGATTTACTCGAAGCCCCCGACAAAGAAGAATTACTGTATTGGTTACGCCAACAGCCGCTAATTAAGAAACACCCCCACTACGATGTAGTGATGGTGCATGCTGGCATATATCCGAAATGGAAAGTCAGTAAGGCAATCAAACTCGGTAAAGAAGTGCATAAGCACCTCGCCAGTGATGATTACTTATCATTGCTTAAGAATATGTACAGCAATGAGCCCGCTCATTGGAGTGATGAGTTAGTGGGTTATGATCGCCTGCGTTGCATCATCAATGTATTTACTCGTATGCGCTATTGTTTCCCAGATGCCAGCTTGGATTTTGAATCAAAAGTCCCACCAAACAAAAATACCAACCCTAACCTTAAACCTTGGTTTGAAATCCCGGGAAAGCACCTAAAAGAGACCCACATAGTGTTTGGTCACTGGGCCGCGCTAATGGGTAAGAGTAAACATGACTTAGTCTCAGGGCTTGATACTGGCTGTGTATGGGGCAACCATTTATCGATGCTGCGCTGGGAGGACCAGCGCATGTACACCCAAGAGTGCCTAAACGATAATGCGGTGGGCTAAACTCGGGCCAGTGTTACAAATTCGTAGTTATAAGGATTCTTCTCATCAGCCTGATGTTTCTCACTCTCTAACTGCTGCCACTGATATTGCTGATAATCAGGGAAGTGAGCGTCCCCTTTCACTTCTTTGTCGATAAAGGTTAAATACAACGTATCGGCAAAAGCCAAGCATTGCTGGTAAATATTACCGCCACCAATAATCATTACTTCAGCTTCATCTTTAACTAAATCCAAGGCCGCTTGCACAGTATTAACCACGCTAACACCTTCTATAGCGAGTTCTGTATTTCGGCTTACCACCACATTTAGTCTCCCAGGCAAAGGACGACCAATTGATTGGTAAGTTAAACGCCCCATAATCACCGGCTTGCCCATAGTCACCGCTTTAAAATGCTTAAGATCGGCTGGTAAGTGCCATGGCATTTGATTATCTTTTCCGATGACCCGGTGCTTTGCCATTGCGGCTATCATTGCTACTTTCACTGTTTTACCTTTTTAAACTAAACGGCCTACACGATTGGGCGGCCGCGATATATCACAACTGAGGGAATGGCCAAGCCAAAACTTAAGGCCATTAAAATGAACATCGTCCTTAAACCATTTTCAATAATAGTAGCCAGTAGCGGTTCACTAAAGCCATTACTATATAAGCTAATAATTCCCACCATGGTAGTAAATGCGTAGCTACCTGGAATCATCGGAATTATAGAGGCCACGGTAAATACTGGACGAGGGATCAAATAACGACGCGACCAGTAAACGCCAATTAAGCCTACGCTAGTAGAAGCCACCAAAGTAGCCCATTCAAGCGGCACGCCCCAATAAATACATAAGGTCCTAAGGCTATGCGCGAAGGCTCCTCCAATGGCGCAAAAGCCTAACATGCGAGTAGGCACATTAAAGACCATGGCGAAGCCAACCGCAGGGACCGCTGAAAATAGCGCGTCTTCAACTAGTAATGCGAGTAATTCAATCATTATAACCACCCACTTACGCCAGTAGCCCACATAGAAAGCGCTATTCCCATGGCTACGCCCAAACTAAGTAAAGAGGCGAAAAACCAGCGCGAGATCCCCATGCTAATATGCCCTTTAACCATGTCTGACACCGCATTAATCAAAGGAAAGCCAGGCACCAGTAGTAATACCGATGCGGCCATCACCGTTTGCGGTTGGTTGCCAATATCGTAACGCACCGCAAGGCCGGCGATAGTCGTAGCTACAAAAGCAGTCATACCAAAATTTAAAATTGGATTATGATGGCGATGCGCCATTTCTTGTCGAAATAGCATCGCTATGGCAGAGGCTACAAAGGTCATGGCAAATACAGCCCAGTCACCACCAAACAATCGGCTAAAGCACGCGCAAGACATACCAATCATAAATACCACTAACCAGCGGTTATGCTTGTAAGGCTGCAAGCGCTCTAAACGTTTTACTACATCATCAACATCTAATAGCTGCTTCTCCGCCATTATGGTGATTCGCTGCACTTCACACACCATATGCATGTTAATGCCACGGTCGTAAACTCGCCGAGTGGTTGTAATACAACGCCCTTGCGACAAGCCTGTAAGAATCAGTGCATTGGCGGTAATTGCCAGCTCAACACTATCAAGGCCTAATGCTTTACCTAAGCGGACTGTTGTTTCTTCAATTAACTTACTCTCAGCGCCATGTTGCTGCATGATTCTGCCGGCTTGTACTGCGACACGGCAAATCCGAGTTTGTTGTTCTAGAGAAATAATACGAACCGGAGCCTGAACAGGCTCCGGAGAGTTTCTAAATGAGCGTAACATTTAACGATCCAAGTCATACTACCACTGGTGATAGCTTACTATGGCTGGTAGATAACCTCTACATCATAATCGTCATCATCCCAATCATCATCGTCGTCTTCATCATCCCAATCTTCTTGGTTTGCTTTGTCGATCTGCTGTTGATGATAGTCATCCCATTGGAATTTAACTTCTTCGCGCTCAGCCATTTCTTCTTCAACCACTGGTAGGGTTTCGATAAATTGACCGATCGCTTTACAGATATCTTTAGTACCGTTGTTTTCTAAGGCTGAAATGGAGAAAACCTCACCTTGCCAATCCAGTGCTTCAATCACTTTTTGGCGGATCTCTTCAGCTTCTTCTTCAAGCACTAAGTCGACTTTATTAAATACCAACCAACGTGGCTTTTCGAATAGCTTTTCACTGTACTGTTCTAGCTCGTTGATAATGGTGATGGCATTTTCGGCTGGGTCGCTGCCGTCAGCTGGCAATACATCTACCAGATGCAACAATACGCGACAACGCTCTAAGTGCTTTAAGAAACGTACACCAAGCCCTGCACCATCTGCAGCACCTTCGATCAAACCAGGAATATCGGCGATCACAAAGCCGCGATTCTCCGATTGACGCACCACACCCAAATTAGGGATAAGCGTGGTAAACGGATAATCAGCTACCTTTGGTTTAGCCGCAGACACACTGCGAATAAAGGTAGATTTACCCGCATTCGGTAAGCCCAACATACCTACGTCAGCAAGCAGTAATAGCTCCAACTGCAGGTTACGAACTTCACCAGGCGTACCATTAGATTTGCGACGCGGTGCTCGGTTAGTACTGCTCTTAAAGCGTGTATTACCTAGACCGTGGAAGCCGCCCTTAGCCACCAATAAACGCTGCTTGTGCTGAGTAAGATCGCCAAGGACCTCACCGGTATCTTGGTCACGAGCCCGCGTACCCACCGGCACAGGCAATTCTAAATCTTCACCACGCTTACCAGTACAATTAGAACCTTGGCCATTTTCGCCACGTTCTGCTTTATGAAAACGTTCAAAGCGGTAATCAATCAAGGTATTTAGGTTTTCATCGGCAACCAAATATACGCTACCGCCATCACCGCCATCGCCGCCATCAGGGCCACCACGAGGAACATATTTCTCGCGACGGAAACTAATGGTGCCATTGCCACCGTCACCAGCGTCTACTTTAATTACCGCTTCATCTACAAATTTCATTTTTCACTCCAGCATTATCGCTTAACTATAATGCACCACGCCTACTTCGTAAGCGAAATAGTGGTTTCTTGGAAAAAAAAAGCCCCGCTGTTGCGGGGCTTTTTAAATATCGAGTTGGACGTTTATTCAGCTTCGATGCTTACAAACTTACGGTTTTTAGGACCTTTAACTTCAAATTTCACTTTGCCTTCGGCAGTTGCGAAAAGAGTATGGTCTTTACCGATACCAACGTTAGAGCCAGCGTGGAACTTAGTACCACGTTGACGAACAATAATGCTACCCGCTAATACAGACTCGCCACCGAAACGCTTAACACCTAGGCGTTTGCTTTCCGAATCGCGACCGTTACGAGTACTACCACCAGCCTTTTTATGTGCCATGAGTATATTCCTCTAAATTAACCGTTAATGCCTGTAATGCGAACTTCAGTGAACCACTGACGGTGGCCCTGTTGCTTACGTGAATGCTTACGACGACGGAACTTAACGATTTTAACTTTATCGCCACGACCATGAGAAACAACTTCAGCTGTTACTTTGGTACCATCTACATAAGGTGCGCCTACTTTAACGTCTTCGCCATTCGCAACTAGTAATACGTTATCAAATTCAACTGTGTTACCAGTCTCAACGTCTAGTTTCTCAAGGCGAAGTGTTTGACCTTCGGCCACACGGTGTTGTTTACCACCACTTAGGATAACCGCGTACATTTTTTTCAAACTCCGCTTACACCTGATATTTCAAGGTGTCTATAATTCTCAACAATGACGGCGGATTCTACGGAAAAAGATCTGTTCCCGCAAGGGGAATTTCAAAAAAGTTTAAAAATCACGCAAGGCCAAGAATTTTGCGCGGCGAAAGCTGCTTAAACCAAGGAATTGAGATACTATTAATGCATTAAATTATCACCCTTAGTTGCTGAATCATCGGCATCAACCTCTAATAAGAAATTATGCAATTGGATGCGATAAAAAAGCTGTCTGATCAAGACATGTCTGCAGTAAACGAGCTTATATTTAAAGAACTCGAATCAGATGTGGCCCTCATCAACCAAATCTCTTTTTATATTGTAAATAGCGGCGGCAAAAGGATCCGACCTTTGCTAACGGTATTGGCCGCGCGAGCTTTAGGTTATAGCCAAGATCAACACATTAAACTTGCCGCGATTATCGAGTTTATTCATACCTCTACCTTGCTACATGATGACGTAGTAGATGAATCGGAGTTACGCCGCGGTAAAGATACCGCCAATGCCCGCTTTGGTAATGCAGCTAGCGTATTGGTAGGTGACTTCCTTTATTCGCGCTCTTTCCAGTTAATGACCCAATTACAAAACCTTAAGGTAATGGACATACTCGCTGACGCCACCAATGTGATCGCCGAAGGTGAAGTATTACAGCTTATTAACTGCAACGACCCCGGTACTGATGAAGCACGCTACTTTGAAGTAATCTACTGCAAAACTGCCAAGTTATTTGAAGCCGCCACTCGCTTAGCAGCAGTCATCGGTGAGCAAAACGCTGAGGTTGAGTTAGCCATGCAAAACTACGGCAAATATCTTGGCACTGCTTTTCAGATTATGGATGACGTACTGGATTACGTGGCAGACCAAGCAGAGATGGGCAAAAACGTTGGTGATGACTTAGCAGAGGGTAAGCCTACCCTACCGCTTATCTATGCAATGGAACAAGCTGAGCCAAGCGATAAAACGCTTATAAGCGAAGCCATTAAACAAGGTGGCTCACGCGACCAATTGGATGCCATCTTAGCCATTCTAGATAAAACCAAGGCGCTTGAGTATTGTCGCAAACGTGCAGCCGAAGAAGCACAAAAAGCCATTGATGCCTTAAGCATCATTCCTGATAGTGACTATAAGCAAGCACTAATGAGCCTTGCCAATATTGCTGCCGACCGAGCCGCTTAACCGGCTTTAAGCACCACAGATACAAAAAAGGCTGCCTAAGGGCAGCCTTTTTATTAGCACGTTACTAATTAAGCAAATGGATGGCGTAGAATAATAGTTTCTACACGATCTGGACCCGTTGAAATAATATCAACCGGTACTTCCAATAACTCTTCGATACGCGCAATGTAGTTTAAGGCTGCTTGTGGCAACTGCTCACGGGCTGTAACACCAAAGGTATTTTCAGACCAACCAGGCATTGACTCATATACAGGCTCAGCTACTTCATAACCTTCAGCGGCCATCGGTGGTACAGTAAGCAAATCGCCATTTGGCATTTTGTAGCCAGTACAAATTTTTAGTTCTTCCAAGCCATCTAGTACATCTAGCTTAGTTAAACATAAACCTGAAAGGCTATTAATTTGTACCGCACGACGCATTGTTACTGCATCTAACCAACCACAACGACGTTTACGGCCAGTAGTAGCACCGAACTCATGGCCTTTCACACCTAAGTGTTGGCCAATGTCATCATCTAGCTCAGTTGGGAAAGGACCAGAACCCACACGCGTGGTGTAAGCTTTAGTAATACCCAAAACATAATCTAGGTGGCAAGGACCAAAACCACTACCTGTAGCTACGCCACCCGCTGTAGTGTTTGATGAGGTAACAAACGGATAGGTACCGTGGTCAATGTCTAATAGTGTGCCTTGAGCACCTTCAAACATGATTGAGTCACCACGACGACGCGCTTTATCTAGCAAGTCAGTAACGTCTGTTACCATAGCCGTAATTACTGGCGCCATCTTGGTCATTTGCTCAAGCACTTCTTCATAACTTACGCTTGGCGCGTCGTAGTAATGATTAAGTTGGAAGTTATGGTACTCCATCACTTCTTTTAGCTTGGTAGCAAATTGCTCCATGTCGAACAAATCGCCAACACGTAAACCGCGACGAGCAACTTTATCTTCATAAGCAGGACCGATACCACGACCAGTAGTACCAATAGCGTTTTTACCACGCGCTTTTTCGCGCGCCATGTCTAAGGCAACATGGTAAGGCAAAATTAGAGGACAAGCTTCACTGATCACCAAGCGTTCTTTTACAGGAACGCCGCGCTCTTCGAGCATAGCCATTTCTTTAAATAGCGCATCAGGGGCTAACACCACGCCATTACCAATTACACAGGTAACGTTGTCGCGAAGTACACCAGATGGTATTAAGTGGAGGACAGTTTTTTCACCGTCAATAACTAAGGTATGACCAGCATTGTGACCGCCTTGATAGCGCACCACATAGCTTGATTTATCGGTAAGTAAGTCTACGATCTTACCCTTGCCTTCGTCTCCCCATTGGGAGCCAAGGATCACTACGTTCTTTCCCATTGTCTTTTGTCGTCTCAGTTAAAAAGCGATTCTAGCAGAAATCGGACAGTCAAGGGGTGCATGTTATACCGATTTTATGTGCCAAGGTCAAAGATTAATCACATACAAGAGTATAATAGAAACACCCACTAAGCCGAGACCAATTTGCCGAATATTACTCGCTGGCGCTTCCGATATTGTTTTTAGTAGGCGTTTCCAACGCTTAGGAAACAATAAAGGCCCTAGGCCTTCGATAAGGCACACTAGAGCCAATGCAAGTAATACAGAATCTGTCATAAAAAAGCCCAGCGTTAACTGGGCCCTCAGTATTATTGTTTCGCAGGTTCTTTCATGTAACGGAAGAATTCGCTATCTGGTTCTAACACCATTACGTCTCCACCATTATCGAAACTGGTGCGATAAGCCGCCAAGCTACGCCAGAACTTATAGAACTCTGGGTTCTTAGTATAAGCGTCTGCGTATATTCTAGCGGCTGTAGCATCACCGTCACCACGCATTTCGCGACCACGCTTATCTGCATCGGCCAGCAATACATTTACACGGCGGTCAACGTTAGCGCGAATAATCTCGGCTTGCTCTTGACCTTGCGAACGGTGTTCTTTAGCTACTGCTAAACGTTCTGCACGCATCCGTTGGTAAATACTACTACTTACTTCATCAGGTAAGTTGATTTGCTTGATACGCACATCGGTAACTTCGATACCAATCTCAGAAGAACGCGCCATACGTTTAAGTGCATCTTCCATTACTTGGCCACGCTCACCAGATACGATATCGCGAATGGTACGAGCACCAATTTCGCTACGAAGACCATTGTTGATTTTACGTGTTAACAGAGACTCAGCTTGCAGTACCGAACCACCGGTTGAAAGGTAGAACTGTGAAAAATCTGCAATTCGCCATTTAACGTAAGAATCAATGATTAAGTCTTTTTTCTCAGAGGTTACAAAACGGTCAGCGTTGCCATCTAAAGTTTGAATACGTGCATCTAAAGTACGCACAGAATCAATAAATGGAACCTTAAACTGTAAACCCGGTGGGTAAACCTTGGTTGCGCCATCAGCGGTACGTTTTACTTTACCAAACTGAATAACAATACCGCGCTCGCCTTCGTTCACTACAAATACCGACGAGTAACCCACTAACAAGGCTAAAATAATGCCAAAAATAGCTAATTGTTTCATGGCTTAGTTTCTCCCCGAACTAGAGCGGTCACTGCTTCGAATCGACGAAGGGCGTGACGGAATCGAGCTAGCAGGCTCTGAACTTATAGTAGATGGTTTGTTGCCCGAGCTAGATTTACGTTGAGTAGGCTGCTGGCCTTGCTCCATTAGCTTGTCGATAGGCAAGTAAAGCATGTTGCTGTTGTTAGATGCGTCAATCAACACCTTGTTCGACTTAGCGTAAATTTCTTCCATCGTTTCTAGATATAAACGGTGGCGAGTTACGTCTGGTGCATTTTCATACTCAGGAAGCAACTGCTCAAAACGAGCCACTTCACCTTGTGCACGCAATACAATCTGCTCTTGATAACCTTGGGCTTCTTGCTCAATACGCTGAACTCGACCACGTGCTCGTGGTTCAATTTCACGTTGATAGGCTTCGGCTTCACGAATGAAACGCTGCTCATCTTCTTGTGCAGAGATAGCATCATCGAAGGCATCTTTAACTTCTTCTGGCGGACGAGCCGGCAGGAAGTTCACGTCAACCACTTCAATACCTAAGTTATAAGGTTCGATGATTTTGTTTAATAAGGCTTCGGTTTCGCTACGCACAACTTCACGACCCGTGGTTAAAATATCATCCATGGTGGTGTGACCAATCACGTAACGCAGGGCACTGTCGGTAGCTTGTGCCAAGCTATCATCTGGCGCAGTTACACTAAACAGGTAAGCATGTGGACGAACCACTTTGTACTGTACATCCATCTCTACGCGTACTACGTTTTCGTCTTCAGTCAGCATAAAGCCCGACGCAGGTAAAGATCGAATAGCCTCTACGTTCACTGGAATCACTTCTTGAACAAAGGTTGCTTTCCAGTTCAAACCAGAATCTACCAAACCTGATTCAGGATCGTATTTACCAAAGGTAAGAATTACGCCCTTTTCAGCTTCTTTAATGGTGTAGAAACCGCTCGCTACCCAAATAACAGCCAAGATGACCACTACTACAGCAATGCCAAAACCACTCACACCACCGCTGCTGCCACCAGATGATGGTTTTTTACCACCACCAAAAATGCCACCAAACTTACGGCTTAGCTTAGTAATTACTTCATCTAAATCAGGCGGACCCTGATTACCATTTTTATTGTTATTGCCCCAAGGGTCACGGTCACCGCCGCCACCTTTGTTGCCAGGCTCATTCCAGGCCATCTGTGTCTCCAGAAATTATAGTTAATGCCTACTCACATTGAGCAATAAAACTTTCCAAACTATGGTCGAACTGCTTATCCAACCGCTGCCACGCAATAGCATCGAGTCGAATATCTAAAACGATATTTCCTTCATCGTCTAAACGTTCACCTGCTACGCAGTCTAACTGATACAAACGACTACGCAAGCGCCCCTCACTGGGTGGTAAACGCAAAGTGTGGTTAACCATGTCACCAACCAAACGTTCGCTGATTGCCTTATACAACAAAGACAAACCTTCTCCCGTTAACGCTGATACCCACACTTTTTGGGGTAAACCCTGGTCATCACGCTCAATACGCGGACTCATATCTGGGTGCTGATCTACTTTATTGTAGACCTGCAGGAAAGGTATTTCTCCCGCCCCAATCTCTTCTAATACTACCTCAACCTGTTCTACGTTTTCAGCCATTCTTTCATCACTACAATCAATCACATGTAATAATAGCTGGGCTTCACGGGTTTCGGTTAAGGTAGCTTTAAACGCCGCCACTAAATCATGAGGAAGGTGGCGAATAAAGCCCACGGTATCGGCAAGAATCACCTTACCTACATCCTCAATATCAATTTTTCGCAACGTTGGGTCTAGGGTGGCAAACAACTGATCGGCTGCATACACCTTAGATTCAGTAATTCGATTAAACAATGTTGATTTACCAGCATTGGTATAACCCGCTAAGGAAACAGTGGGTAACTCGGCACGTTGCCTCGCTCGTCTGCCCTGCTCTCGTTGCTTGCCTACTTTTTCTAAACGCTGTTGAATTTGTTTAATTCGCGCACGCAATAAACGTCGATCGGTTTCTAACTGGGTTTCACCTGGGCCGCGTAAACCGATACCGCCCTTTTGTCTTTCTAGGTGAGTCCAGCCGCGAATTAATCGGGTCGACATATGGCGCAATTGCGCTAACTCAACTTGCAACTTACCTTCGTGGGTTCGCGCTCGTTGAGCAAAAATATCTAAAATGAGGGTGGTACGATCTAAAACCCGCGCCTCACAGAGCATTTCTAGGTTTCGCTCTTGTGCTGGCGATAAAGCGTGATTAAAAATGATCACATCCGCTTGGGCACTTTTCACTAATTCTGCGATTTCTTCTGCTTTTCCGGCACCTACAAAGTACTTAGGGTGGGGAGAAACTCGGCTACCGGTGATGGTAGCCACCGCATTTACGCCTGCAGAACTGACTAACATCTTCAGCTCTTCCAGGTCTTCTCGCTCATCTTCGTCATTAAAATTTACATGCACTAAGATGGCTTGTTCACCTGCTTCATAACGGTCAAACAAGCTATTTTACTCCTTGGCACTTACCAAGGCTGATAAGCCTTCGCAAATGCTATTCGTCGTTCTTCGAGTCGTCAGATACTGGGGTATGGTGTGGAACAGCGCGAGCTGGTACCACAGTAGAGATAGCATGTTTGTATACCATCTGGCTGACAGTGTTCTTCAACAAGATGACAAACTGATCAAATGATTCAACTTGGCCTTGCAACTTAATACCGTTTACTAAATAAATTGAAACGGGAATACGCTCACGTCGTAACGCATTCAAAAATGGGTCTTGTAATGATTGCCCCTTCGCCATGTTATTGTTCCTTTTTTCTTATTAATTAATTGGCATAGATCAAATTCGATTATATACCACTAACTTGGAGCCTTATAGCGACAATTTCAAGTATCACTTAGCGAATTAGTAATTATTTCGTTATTTATTGGATCACCACTCTGTAACCAAGTGAGATCTGACCAGCTTTTTAACCAGTTCATTTGTTTTTTAGCTAATTGCCGCGTAGCTACTACGCCTCGAAACACCATTTCATCGTAATCCATCTCACCACTAAGGTATTGCCACATTTGGCGATACCCAACGCTTCGCATTGATGGCAAAGATAAATCGAGATCCCCTCTTTGCATCAGCGATTTGACCTCGGCTTCAAAGCCAAGTTCCAGCATCATCTTAAATCGCACCTCTATTAGATGGTGTAGTTGGGCTTTTTCTTTCGGCGCAATCGCAAACTGATGGATTTTATAAGGTAAGGCCGCAACCGGTTGATTATTAATTTCAGTCAGAGATTTACCGGTTAAACGATATACTTCAACCGCCCTCATTAAGCGCTGATGATCGTTTACATTGATCCTTGCTGCGGAGGTGGGATCGTATTGGCTAAGTTCGTGATGCAAACTTTCCCAAGAACCGTCTGCTGCTTGCTGCTGAATCTCATTGCGTAAGGCTGCATCTGCTTCTGGCAAATCAGCAATGCCGTCCACTAAGGCTTTAAAATACAACATGGTGCCGCCCACCAAGAGCGGGACATTACCACGCGCATGAATGGCATCAATTTGCTCTAGAACATCGCGGCGAAAATCGGCGGCTGAATACACTTCAGTAGGATCGCAAATATCAATTAGAGCGTGTGGGGCTTGTCGCTGCTCTTCGGCAGTTGGCTTAGCGGTGCCGATATCCATTCCACGGTAAATTAATGCAGAATCAACACTAACTAATTCTGCACCTATTTGCTGATGAAGCTCAATTGCCAAAGCAGTTTTTCCAGAGGCCGTAGGCCCCATTAAGGTAATCACTGGCAGATTGCTAATCATGATTGAAACCCTTGATACAGGTGCTTAGATCTACAGCTTGCCATAAGTGCTGAGGCAATTGATTAGCATAGTGACTATGCAGTTGCTGGCTTAGCTCTATAGCTTGCTGCCAACTGTACTCATTGGGTTTGTTTTGTAGCTTAACTAAACCACTTAACAATACCTCGGCTTGCTGCCATTCAGACTCAGGAAGCTGACTCATCGCCATTAACAAACTTGGAATTAACTGAGCAAAGTCAGCCTTGCGTATCAGCTTAGGCACTTGGGCAACAATAACTTGTTGCTTGTTAGCAATGTTAAACGCAAAACCAATCCGCTTAAGCGCTTCTTGTTGTTGACTAAGTAACAGATGCATCGGTTCATCTAGAGCTAGCTTTAATGGTAATAATAAAGGAACGCTATCTAAGCCCTGCGGCCACTGCTGCATTGCTTGGGTATAGGCGAGATTTTGCTGGCTGGCCCAAAGATCTAACAATACTAGCTTCTCGCCAATACGCGCTAACAAGTATGCGCTTTCCACTAAATGCAAAGGATAAAGCGCGGCGGCCTGTGACTTGGAACTAACAGAGTTTGTAGGGCTAGCACTGGCAGCTTGGCTAGAAAAATCGGCAGTACTGCTCAACCACTGATGATTAGCGGATAATTCTGAGGCTCGCGGCTTATCGGCTCGTTGTAAGCTTGACTGGTAACTCTGACGGCCTTCGCTCACTCTCGGCGTCGCGGGAGCAGCGCTGGTGTATCCATGGCCAACTGGCTCTAGTGGTTGAGCGAACATTTCGTTTGCCGGTTCATCTTGGCAAACCGGCAGTTCGCCAGTGTGATTATGGGCCGGTATTTTGCTCAAGGCTGATGCCAATACTTGTACGATGTAGTCATGTACCAAACGGGCTTGATGAAAGCGCACTTCATGTTTAGCCGGGTGCACATTCACATCGACTTGGTCTAATGGCAACTCCAAAAATAATACATAACTGGCATATTGTTCATCGGGTAAATAGGCTGCAAATGCTTGGCGAATAGCGTGTTGTAGCAACTTGTCGCGCATCATCCGACCGTTCACATAAAAATACTGCTGGTCGTTTTGCGCACGTGCCACTTCCGGTAAACCTAACCAACCGTGTAAACGTAGTTGGTCATGCTGATTATCTAGATGCAAACAGTGGTTAGCAAAAGGGGCACCAAATACTGTGCTTACTCGCTTCAGCTGCTTATCCAAGTCTGTGGCTATGCGATACTGACGGATTAATTTGCCATTGTGTTTTAAACTCAGCGCCACATCAAAACGGCTCAAGGCTAAACGTTTCAACAGCTCATCAATGTGCGAAAACTCGGTTTTCTCAGTGCGTAAAAACTTGCGCCGTGCAGGCGTATTAAAAAACAAATCGAGCACTTCTAGCGAACTACCAACTGGGTGGGCGCAGGGTTGCAAACTAACTTGCATGTCACGACCAGCAGCTTGAGCTTGCCAAGCTTGTTCTTGCTCAGCAGTACGAGAACTTAGACTTAAGCGAGAGACCGAGCTAATACTTGCCAGTGCTTCACCGCGAAAGCCCAAGGTGGCTATGGCACTTAAATCATCAAGGCTGTCGATTTTGCTAGTTGCATGGCGACTTAGCGCCAAGCCTAGCTGGTCTTTGGCAATGCCACTGCCGTTGTCGCGAATTAAAATGCGCTTTGCGCCACCTTTATCAATCTCAATATCGATACGAGTAGCGCCGGCATCAAGGCAGTTTTCAATCAGCTCTTTAACTACCGAAGCGGGGCGTTCTACCACTTCTCCGGCGGCAATTTGGTTAGCCAGCTGCGCTGGCAATATTTGAATAGGCATTGAGTTAACTATTTGGGATGGTCAGCACTTGACCAATGCGCAAGGTATTGGAAGTCAGTTTGTTGGCCTTTTTTAAACCTGCCACGCTAGTATTGTAGCGCGCTGCCAATACCGACAAAGACTCGCCTTTTCTTACCGTATGTTTACGCACCCCATAGGTTTGCGCATACAAGGTGCCAGCCAAGGGCTTGGCGCGGTAATGGGCTTTAATGCCTTTCACTACCGCTTTAGCAATTCTCTCTTGATGATTGCCAGTTTTAAGCAACTTCTCTTCTTTGTGGTTAGTAATAAAGCCTGCTTCAACCAAAATAGAGGGAATGTCGGGAGACTTTAGTACCGCGAGGCTAGCATGCTCTGGGCGCTTTTTATGCAGCGAGGTCACTTTGCCCAGCTCCGACAATACTTTCTTCGCCACTTCATAGGCGGTGTTCATTGAGTAGTCCATCTGCATGTCAATCAAGGCGAAGTTAAGGTGGGCGTCATTTTCTACGCTGCCCATTACTTCACCCACGCCGCCAAGCAGATCAGATTCGGCTTCGTGATCTTCTAAATGGCGACCTACTTCACTTTTAGCCCGGCGAGTAGACACCACCCACACAGAGGCACCTTTTGGTTGCGAGGAAGTGAATCCATCAGCATGAATAGAGACTAAGAAATCGGCTTTATTTTTACGAGCAATTTGCGAGCGCTTATTAAGGTTAACAAAGTAGTCACCTTCGCGAATTAACACGGCTTTTAAGCCCGGCTCTTGGTTTATTAGACGCTGGGCGCGTTTGGCTATTGCCAAGGTAATGTGTTTCTCGTAGGTTCTTTTGTTGCCAATTGCGCCGGGATCTTCACCGCCGTGGCCGGCGTCGATAGCAATAATAATATCGCGATTGCCGGCTAACTGTTGCTGAGTTTTAGCTTTGGAAATCTGCTGCTGTTGCTTTTTT
Source organism: Agarivorans aestuarii (assembly GCF_019670125.1). Classification (NCBI taxonomy): domain Bacteria; kingdom Pseudomonadati; phylum Pseudomonadota; class Gammaproteobacteria; order Alteromonadales; family Alteromonadaceae; genus Agarivorans; species Agarivorans aestuarii. Next base: position 672,731 of record NZ_AP023033.1, on the reverse strand, counting down.
ATTTGCGCGCTACCGGCTTTGTCTGGCAGGTCGATGACCAGCCGATGGCCATAGTTTCCGGTTGGTTTGAGTGCAAACACCGTAGGATTAACCGCTTGCGATAACTCGATAACCAAGCGGTAATCGCCTTTAGCCTTTGGCGTACTAGGTCGGATCTTTTTAACCAAGTCACCCGATAAGGGCACTTTGCTCAAATCGCTGAGCATTTTACTACTAGAAAGATCCAACACTAGGCGATTTGGTTTGTTTAAATTGAAATGGCTAAATTTTGGCGCACCAGATAAATCCAATACAATACGAGTATTGTCAGGGCTGCTCCAAACACGCACTCCCGAAACATCGCTACTGGCCATTGCCAGCCCACAAAGCAAATACAAGCCTAAGCCTAAGCCTATCCAGCGGCTTAATTTAAAACTACCCAGCATGTTGACTCAACCACTCCACTACTTTTTGTCCTTGTTCGCTCAATGCTTTCACTTGAGCACTGCGCTGCTCACCTCGGTAAGCTAGCTCAACCAATAAGTCTGCTGCTGGTAAAAAGCCCAGGCCCTTTTCAGGCCACTCCACCAAACACAAACAATCGTCGGCAAAGTAATCACGAATACCAATAAATTCTAGTTCTTCTGGGTCGGCCAAACGGTATAAATCAAAATGATTAACTCGCCAATCACCCAACTCATAGGGTTCAACCAAGGTGTAGGTAGGACTTTTAACCTTACCTTCGTGGCCTTTACCTTGAATAAAACCACGGGTTAAAGTGGTTTTTCCAGCCCCTAAATCACCTTCTAAATAAATCACTGATGCTCGCTGACACGCCTTGGCGAGAAGTTCACCTAAAGCTACTGTTTGCTCTGCATCAGCTAATTCAATATGCCACGTTTTCATTACAATTTTGGATTCACTAGTTGTCTTATAAAAGGCATTAGATCTGAGGCCAGCATGCCTCTTTCTCCCTGTTCTGCAGCTCTATCTGCAGCCATACCATGAATACATACCCCGAGGCAGACAATATCGAATAATAAATGCTTAGCTGCAAATTGGGCGATTAAGCCGCCGATTATACCAGACAAAACATCTCCCATCCCGCCCGAAGCCATGCCGGGGTTACCTGCGGTACAAATTCTCACTTGCCCTTGCGCGCCAGCTACAACGGTGCCAGCGCCTTTTAGTACACATACGCCGCCATAACGGTGCTGAATATTTTGGGCAGCAGCAATTCTATCAGCTTCTATTTCAGCCACGGAGCATTTCAATAAACGTGCTGCCTCACCTGGATGCGGCGTTAATACCCAATGGTTACGCTGCATCGGTGCTTTTGCTAAAAGGTTAAGTGCATCTGCATCTACCAAGCAGGCTTTATCATCATTTAATACTGACGAAAACAGCGCTTGCGCCCACTCATCTTGCCCCAAACCAGGGCCAATTACTTTGCAGCTTGCCTGGGCTAAGCACCAATCGAGCTGCTGAAGAGAATGCTTAGCCACTGCTGCAACCATTAACTCTGGGCGGCCGGTGCTCACAACAGACTGATTTTGCGCCTGAGTAAATACATTAACCAAGCCAGCACCGGAACGTAAACTCGCCTCAGCAGCCATACGAATGGCGCCCGCCATTCCCACATTGCCGCCAACTAGAGCCACTCGACCACAACTGCCCTTATGCGCTGTTTTGGCTCTAGGTGCGAGCAAAGAGCCTAGCTGAGCATAATCAGCTAGGCTAACTGCAGTAGTATTTTGTTGCTCGAATAAATCACTTAACCCCAAACCGGCAAAAACTAGTTTGCCCACATACTCAGGCGCTTGTCCGATAAATAAACCTTGCTTAGCAGCGATAAAACAAATGGTAGCGCTGGCTTTTATTGCACTTCCTAATAGCTTTCCCGTATCGGCAGATAAACCTGAGGGTAAATCTAAGGCTAGCACTGGCACGCCGCTTTGATTGATTTGGGCGAACAATGCCTGCAATGGCGCGCGAACCTCAGTGTTTAAGCCAATCCCCAATACACCATCAATAATTACATCACTGGGCCAATCAAATTGTTGACTAAGATCAAGCGGCCCACCCTCGGCTTGCCAGGCCGCTAAGGCTTTCTGCGCTTCGCTAGGCATACGTTCTAAGTCACCTAAAGCAAGCACCTTTACCTGTTTACCTGCTTGCTTAGCCAATCGCGCAACCACCAAGGCGTCTCCGCCGTTGTTGCCACCACCGGCTAACACTAAAATACGCTTGCCATTGGGCCATTGGCATTGCATTAGTTTAAAGGCAGCTAAGCCCGCTTGCTCCATTAAAGAATACAAGCTAGTACCTTGCTGGTGAGCCAGCACTGCTTCTTGGTGTTTCACCACTTCGGCGCGCCATAAACTCTGTGGTAAACTGTGCGAAAACAATCGGTGCTCTGGAGCCATGTCCCTACTATCCGAAATAGACCTAAAACAGCTGGTTCAACATATCAAGCTAACCGCTAAATCGCTAGGTTTTCAACAGATCGGCATAACAGATGTGGATCTCAGTCAACATCATCAAGATGTTGAGCAATGGCTGGCAAAAAACTACCACGGAGAAATGGACTATTTAGCCCGTAATCTGGAGCTTCGCAAACACCCAGAGCAGCTGCATGAAGGCACCCAACGAATCATTTCGGTGCGCATGGATTACCTGCCGGAAGACGCTAAGTTTGCCCAAAGCCTCAGCGCCAGCGAACAGGCCTATATTAGCCGTTATGCGCTGGGGCGTGACTACCACAAACTAATGCGTAAGCGGCTAAATCAGCTAGGTAAAGCGATTAACGATTACTGCCAACAGCAGCTAAACATGCGCCCTTTTGTCGATTCTGCCCCGGTAATGGAGCGCCAACTGGCCACCAAAGCAGGTTTAGGCTGGACTGGTAAACACAGCTTAATCATCAACCAAGGTGCCGGTTCGTGGTTTTTCTTAGGCGAATTGTTTGTTGATTTACCCCTGCCCATCGACCAGCCGGTTGACGAGCAATGTGGTGATTGTGTTGCCTGCATCACCATTTGCCCCACGCAGGCCATTGTAGAACCCTATCAAGTAGATGCGCGTCGCTGTATTTCTTATCTCACCATTGAATACGATGGGATAATAGATGAAGAATTACGGCCGCTAATGGGCAATCGCATCTACGGCTGCGACGATTGCCAGCTCACATGCCCATGGAACCGTTACGCCCAACTCACTCAAGAAGCTGATTTTGCCGCAAGAGAATCGCTAGACCAACCTACTCTGCTTACCTTGTTTGCATGGACCGAAGAACAGTTTCTAAAAAAAACCGAAGGCTCGCCAATTCGTCGGATCGGCTATCAACAGTGGCTACGTAATGTAGCCATTGCCTTAGGCAACGCCGCCTATTCACAACAAGCTATTGATGCGCTAAGCGCCAAGCAAGGGCTTGAAGCCGTTGCCCAACACCACGTTGACTGGGCAATAGAGCAACAGCAAAACAAAGCGGCAAAAGATTCTCGCAAAACTGCCCGTTTGATCCGTATTATAGAAAAAGGATTAACTCGCGATGCTTAATGCATCGGCAGAACAAGTTCTGTTACACTTTTTAAGAACAAATAAAATGGAAGCAGCTCATGCACTTACTTGGCGTTGATATTGGTGGCACCGGCATAAAGGCGGCCATCGTAGACTCTACCACTGGCGAGCTAATTAGCGAGCGCCACCGCATTGCCACCCCACAGCCTGCCACGCCCAAAGCAGTAGCCCAAAGCTTAAAGCAAATGGTTGAGCATTTCTCTTGGCAAGGGCCTATTGGTTGCGGCTTTCCTGCAACGGTTCACCATGGGGTTGCCCAAACTGCCTCTAATATTGATAAAAGCTGGATTGGCACCAACGTTGAGGCCTTATTCGCTGAATATACCGACTGCCCATGTTATGTAGTCAATGATGCCGATGCAGCCGGTATGGCCGAAATGGCGTTTGGCGCGGGTCACCAACACCAAGGTGTGGTAGTAATTATTACCGTAGGCACCGGCTTAGGTAGCGCAGTATTTGTAAATGGCGAATTGCTTCCCAACACCGAGTTTGGCCATATTATTCTAGAAGGACGTGTAGCCGAACACTACGCCAGCGCCAGAGTGCGCGAAGCAGAGGAGCTAAGCTGGAAAAAATGGGGCAAGCGTTTCAACCTTTACCTACAGCGTCTCGAGTTTTTAATGTCGCCCGACTGCTTCATTATTGGTGGCGGTGCCAGTAAAAAATTCGAAAAATACCAAACACAGCTGGATCTAAAAGCAGAAACTTTGCCAGCTCAAGGATTAAACCAAGCTGGCATTGTTGGCGCAGCCATGTACGCCCAGCATCAAAGCTAATTAAGATTCGAGAATAGAGCCGCTTAAGTAAGATTGGCGAAGCGGCTCGTCAAAATGCTCAATGCTATAACGCAGCAATTCTCTAGGCAGGACGCTAAGGTGCTGTTGCAAAAAAAACTCTACCGCAGGCTTATCTCTCTTGGCCAGCTCTCTAAGCATCCACCCCACCGCTTTGTGCATTAAGGGGTGAGTATGACTATGAAAACGCTTAGCTAGCGCAATCGTAATATCAACGTCATTTTGGCGTATGTAGTAAAAGCAACTCACCATAGCAATGCGCTGCTGCCACATGCTAGTACTGCTAGCAAATTGTTCGAGCAGTTCCCAATCTTGATGATGCCAGATAAAAGGCCCAACAATTTTAGGGGCTGAGCAATCCACTAAATCCCAATTGTTCACGTTCTTAATATAGCGCTGATAAAACGCAAACACTGCTTGTTGCTCGTCATCAGACTTAGCTTTTTGATAATGCTGACACATGACTACCAGAGCAAAAAAGCGCTCTTCATGAAAAACAGAACAAATTAAGTCTGTAAGTTGCTCTAGCGGTAAAAGGTAAGCTTTGGCAACTTTTCTTATGTTAGGTACCCGAATACCTAAAAACTGATCACCTTCGCCATAACCGCCGGGCAATGCTTGAAAAAATGTCGGCAAAAACGCGGCCTTTTCTGGCTCAGCAAACTCACGTAGGGCTTGTTGAACTTGCTTGACTTGATCCATTGTTCACCCTTTTATGGAAGCAAAATGCTTACTTTAAGCACCAGCTTAAACCACCAACAGAGGTTTGCGTATTTTATACCAATCACACTAAGTAAGTGTTCAGAAATAACGCAGGTAAAATTATCGAGAATAAGGCAGGATTTTTCGATAAGTAATTATTCTACAATTAAAAATTCTAACGCAGTTATCGAGTATTTTGACCAGATAGAATAAACCGTTACTTAGAACGATTGGTATTAATCGCTTGGCCACAAAACAAGAGGCAAAAAAAAAGCCCCGCATCAATGATGCAGGGCTTTAGTTTGGAGCGGCACATCAGGTTCGAACTGATGACCTCAACCTTGGCAAGGTTGCGCTCTACCAACTGAGCTAGTGCCGCTTAATCTTTATCACTATTTAGTGTGTTGAGAGCCTAACCGAAGGTTGCGCTACTCTTTATATCCACACTGAGCTAGTGCCGCTTAATCTTTCTTAAAACTAACTTTAACTACTTGGTATTAGCTAAAGCTTTAAATCTGGAGCGGCACATCAGGTTCGAACTGATGACCTCAACCTTGGCAAGGTTGCGCTCTACCAACTGAGCTAGTGCCGCTTAATCTTTATCACTATTTAGTGTGTTGAGAGCCTAACCGAAGGTTGCGCTACTCTTTATATCCACACTGAGCTAGTGCCGCTTAATCTTTCTTAAAACTAACTTTAACTACTTGGTATTAGCTAAAGCTTTAAATTTGGAGCGGCACATCAGGTTCGAACTGATGACCTCAACCTTGGCAAGGTTGCGCTCTACCAACTGAGCTAGTGCCGCTTAATCTTTATCACTATTTAGTGTGTCGAGAGCCTAACCAATGGTTGCGCTACTCTTTGTACCCACACTGAGCCAGTGCTGCTCAATTCTTTATCACTAACAAAAGTGACAAGCCTAACAGTCGTAAGGCCGTGCCTTCACGTTGTTTAGGGCTGCGAATTATACGAGGAATTTTTACCTTTGCAAGAGCTGTAAAAGAAAAATTTGCAGCTCTCAAACTGTTTGTTTAGTTTTCGCCCAGTTTGAAGAAGGTTTTTTGATAATGCTGCATTTCAGCAATCGATTCACGAATGTCGTCTAGCGCGAGATGGGTACCACTTTTAGTGAAGCCATCTAGAATCTCAGGCTGCCAACGGCGAGCCAATTCTTTCACCGTGCTCACATCAATATTTCGATAATGGAAGAATTGCTCAAGCTCAGGCAAATACTGATGCATAAAGCGGCGATCTTGGCCAATGCTATTACCACACATTGGTGATACCCCTTTAGGTACCCATTGCTTAATAAACTCAATAGTTTGTTCAGCAGCTTGCTGTTCGTTAATAGTGCTAGCAAGCACTCGGTCAACTAAACCAGAACCCGTATGAGTAGTTGTACACCACTCATCCATGCCCGCCAACACCTCATCAGATTGATGCACAGCTATCACTGGCCCTTCTGCAAGAATGTTTAATTGAGCATCGGTAATAATCGTCGCGATCTCTAAAACGCGATCAGTCATGGGCTCGAGACCAGTCATCTCCATATCAACCCAAACTAAGTTCTGTTCACTAACAGTCATGTTGACCCTATTTATATTTCGGAAATATTTTCCGCAAATCTTTGATAAGCGGTATCATAGCGATTTATTACACTTACTTGAATAGCAGTTTTCGTGACAAAGAGAAAGAAACTGAGCCAAGGTCAGCTTCGCCGTGTGCGCAGCAACCAAGAAAAGCGCTTAAAAAAACAAGATAGCCACCAATGGTTAGATGACCAGTTGGGCCCTCAACAAGAGGGAACTATCATTAGCCGCTTCGGTCAACATGCCGATGTGGAAGCCAGCAATGGAGAAGTGTTCCGTTGTAATATGCGCCGTTCAGTAGGCTCTTTAGTTAGTGGAGATGAAGTAGTTTGGCGTGCCGGCAACGAAGAGCAATCCGGCATTCGTGGGGTAATTGAAGCCTGTCACGAGCGCCGTTCAGTGCTTACTCGCCCCGATTTTTATGATGGAATTAAAGCTATTGCCGCCAATATCGACCAAGTTGTCATTGTGTCTGCGGTACTTCCCGAGTTTTCCACCAGCATCGTAGACCGCTATTTAGTTGCCGTAGAAGATGTTGATCTTGAGCCAATTATTCTGCTGAACAAAGTTGATTTACTTGATGCAGAACAGCGCAGCGTTATAGAAGCACAACTCAAAAATTATCAGCAACTCGGCTACAAAGTTATCTACGCCAGCACCAAACAAGCCGAAGGGCTTGACGATTTAAGCCAGCAGTTAAGCAATAAAACCAGCATCTTTGTTGGTCAGTCTGGCGTGGGTAAAAGCTCATTGGTGAATAGCTTATTGCCTGAGCAGAGCATAGATACCAAAGAAGTCTCCGAGATGTCAGGGCTTGGTCAGCACACCACTACCACTGCACGCTTATATCACTTGCTATGTGGCGGTCGCTTAATCGATTCCCCAGGGGTTCGAGAGTTTCAACTATGGCATCTTGAAAAAGACCGAGTAGCCTGGGGCTTTATCGAATTTCGCCCTTGGTTAAATCAATGCCGTTTTCGTGACTGCAAGCACCAAGGAGATCCTGGTTGCGCAATGCAAGAAGCGATAGACTCTGGCAAAATTTCGCAACAACGTTTCGACAGCTACCAGCGCATTCTCGAAACGATGGAAAGTAACAAACCTTCTCGGGCTATTCCCGGAAAGAAATAATCAAACCAATAAACAACGAGAACTTAGCGTGTTAGACAAAATTAAAGTTGCCGCCCAGTACTGCTTTCCTCAACATGGTTTATCCCGTTTAGTGGGTAAACTAGCTCAAGCTGAAGCAGGAAAGCTAAGCCATTGGGTGATTAAAAAGTTCATTAATCGCTATCAAGTAGACATGAACGATGCGGTTCACAGCGAACCCAGCGCTTATTCAAGCTTTAACGCGTTTTTTACCCGCCCATTAAAGCCGGGTGCCCGCCCAATTGTTGATGGCGACTACAACTTAGCTCACCCTGTAGATGGCGCAGTAAGCCAATTAGGGCCTATTCAGCATGGCCAACTGATTCAAGCCAAAGGCCATGACTACAGTGCCCGCGAGCTACTCGGCGGAGATAAGGCTTTAGCCGAAGAATTTAGCGACGGCGACTTTGCTACCATCTACTTAGCCCCCAAAGACTACCACCGCATTCACATGCCTTGTAAAGGTAAACTGCGTAAAATGGTCTACGTACCAGGGCAACTGTTCTCGGTTAACCCACTAACGGCTGCCAACGTGCCTAACCTGTTTGCCCGCAATGAACGCGTAGTGGCAATTTTTGATACCGAGTTTGGCCCCATGGCCATGGTATTAGTGGGTGCCACCATTGTAGCCAGCATAGAAACCATTTGGTCAGGTACAGTAACGCCACCAGGTGGCAAACAAGTATTCACTTGGAATTATCAAGACCAAGAAATTAGCCTAGATAAAGGCGCAGAAATGGGCCGCTTTAAGTTAGGCTCGACCGTAGTGATGCTATTTGCCAAAGACGCCATAGAATTTGAGCAATCACTAGCGCCAACAGTTGCCACCGTAATGGGGACTCACTTTGCAACTAAAGCTGAATAGCTACTGCAAGCCTTGGTAATTCTTTACCAAGGCTTATTCAATTCTGCTTATTATTACGCTATTTCAAATATTTAATATAAAATAACTAACAAAGCTAAGCGCAATGATGCGGTCTTAACCATGGCTGTTTACCAATGACTTTATCGATTTTCTCTCGCGGTTTCCTAGTATCGCTACTGTTTTTTTGCTTAGCGGCACAGGCCAACGTGGGTGGAGAATCTCATCTCAAAGGTTTAATTAGCTCTCTCGATACCCAGCCCAGCAACTTAAATACCCAACAACAGCAACTCATCTATGAAGAATCCTTAGCGCTATTAAAAGAGGGCAATAGTTACCGCGAAAAAGCCAAATACTACCGCGGTATTATCAACAATTTCTCCCGCCTACGAAAAGAACAACAAGAGCAACTTAATCAATATCAAGCGCCGGTAATCGACAACTTAGCATCGCTAAATTCGAATCAATTAAGTGAGCAGCTCACTATCTGGCAAGCTCAGCTAAGCAATACCAACAGCCAAATTGACGAGCTAAAACAGCGCCAATACCGCATCGATTTAGACGTAAGTGAAAATCACCAGCGCAGCGGCCCACTGCGAGAGCAATTAACCACGGTGCGTGCCAAGCTTGAGCAATTGGAGTTTGGCGTACTTAACGAAGTGGAAGAAGCCGAACGAGTTCGCGCCCAAGTCAACGAAGCCAGCTTAACGGCTCAACTGGCCATGGTGGAACTTGCCGCCCAAAGTGCAAACCATCGAAACGAACTACTGCAACTTGAATTAAGCGTGCTCCAACGCAAGCAATTGGCAGAAAAGCGCATTCTAGAAAGTGTTAAAAATCGACTATCGCTAGAACATCGAGCAGAAGCTCAGCGTCTGTCTGATCAGCTAGCTTTTACCGCTCCCGAATTACTGAATGACCCAATAGTGAAGAACTTGGTTGAACAGAACCAATTACTACAAACTGAACTATCGGCCTTATTTGAGCAAAGTGAAGAAATTGCCGACTTACAAGAAGAAGTAAACGACGAGCTTGAACACATCAAACTCACCTTTGCCAACTTTAAAGAACAAGTTTCCTGGCTGAAGGTCACTCGCTCATACGGTGAATACCTACGAGAGCAAATCACCAGTTTGCCAAAATTCAAAGCGGTAGCGCCAATAGAGCAGCAGATTATTGAAGTGCGGATCAGTAAACATCGCCACCAAAATCTGCTTTACAACCAACGTAATCAAAGCCAAAGAAAGGCTCAGCGCGAGTTCATCGCCAGCTTAAATCAAGAACAAGCTCGAGTATTTAATCAGCATTTAAAGCTTAATCAGCAGCTGTCTGATAAGTATCTATTAGAGCTAGATGCCAGATTATTTGAGCTAGCAAGACTCAAGCTGGATTATTCCAAGCTCAATAGTCAACTTAACACCATCAACCAAGAGGCCAATCAAGAGCTATTCTGGACGGCCGACGTAAAAGCTATCGATTTAAGCTTTTTCAGTGATATTCGTTACTCCTTGATTTGGTTATTTAGCGCTCAGCAGTATTCTCAACTCAGCAATGCCACCACCAAGCTGTCTTGGCTATGGTTAGCCTGGTTGGTGTTAGTGGCAGCCAGTGTTGCTTACGTTTACTACCTAAAAAAACATTGGCTTAAAGGATACCTGCAGCGCGTCGATTCAAAGACCGGCAACATTACCCGTGACAAATTTAGCTATACCCTTGCCAATTTGTTAGTCAGTGCGGTATTTGCCACACCCTTGGCGCTATTTATTGCTAGCGCAGGTTTTGCCCTGATGTATGAGTGGGAATCTTCCTTCGCCCGCGACGTGGGAGATGCCTTATTTAACGTTGCCATCGTATTGTGGCTATTTCACTTACTGCAGCAGTTTTGCCAAAAAAATGGCCTCCTAAATACCCATTTCAAATGGCCTTTGGTAAATATCAGCCAAGCCATTACTTTAATCCGCCGCTTGGTTTACGTAAGCTTACCCTTAGTATTTATTCTCAATCTGTGCATATTACAAACCAGCCAACCCACCTATAGTGGCTTGGCACGCTTGAGCTTTATAGTGCTGCTATTGTGGGTGGCTTATGGCTTTCATAGCATCTATCGCATTGAGCTTCCGGTTAACTATCACTTAGACATTTTTAAAGCACCGCAATTAGCTAAAAAGCTGATTTGGGGCGCCGCCATTAGCATTCCCCTAATGGCTGCACTGGCTTCTGCTGCTGGCTTTTTTGCCACAGCATTTACGGTTTATTGGCAAGTAGTGCTTAGCTTCATCATTGCTGCAGTTTTCTTACTGGGTTATTTGCTTATTCATCGCTGGATGCTATTGCAACGCCGCCGAATTGCCTTTGACCGAGCCAAGGTGCGCCGCGCCGAAATGATTGCCCAACGCCAATCTGAAGAAGAGGATCCAAACAGCTCCAACGAAGGTGTTATCGACTCAATCGATGAACCGGTTATCGACCTAGACACCATTAGTGCCCAGTCTTTAGGCTTATTACGCGCCGCCTTTGTATTGTCTTTAGTGCTAATTCTGCTGCTGAGTTGGTCGGAAATGACCAGCGCCTTCTCATTCTTAGATAATGTCACCCTATGGGAAAGCAATAGCAGCCGCGCCGGCGTCGCAACGGTAGATGCCATTACCCTGCGCTCGTTAGGCTCGGCCTTGCTGGTATTTTTCTTTGCAGTGGTATTAATTCGCAACTTGCCAGGCTTACTAGAACTAATGGTGCTTCAGCACTTATCCCTTAACCCAGGCACTGGTTTTGCTATCACCACCATGATTAATTACATGGTGATATTGTTTAGTATTTTCAGTGGATTTGGTTTACTGGGTATCGAGTGGTCGAAATTACAATGGCTAGTGGCAGCGCTCACCGTTGGTTTAGGTTTTGGCCTTCAAGAGATCTTTGCTAACTTTATTTCTGGCTTAATTATCTTGTTTGAAAAACCAATTAGAATTGGCGATACCGTCACCATTCGCGAACTTACCGGTACTATTTCTAATATCGAAACGCGCGCTACTACAATTGTGGATTGGGATCGCAAAGAAATTATCGTACCCAACAAAGCCTTCATTACCGAGCAGTTTATTAACTGGTCGCTTACCGATCCCATCACCCGCGTGGTGCTAATGGTGCAAGTAAAACAGGGCTCTGATAATGAATTAGTCACCAAGCTGCTGCAAGAAGCAGTTGATGCAAATAGCCTCGTATTGGCCAATCCAGCTCCAGAAATCTACTTTACCGAGTACACCAATAACGGAATGAAATTTGAGATGCGTATCCACGTAAGTGAAATGCGTTACCGCTTACCGATGACCCATGAACTGTACACTTTGATCAATGACAAGTTTAAGGCGAATAAGGTAGAGATAGCCTACCCACAATTAGATATATCTCTCAATACCTGAGCATGATTTTGCTATCTTAGGGCTACAAAAAACTACTATTTCAATTAATTAGCCCAGAGACCCTCGATCATGGCCGTGCAAAAACATTTCAAACTGCTGGTTTGTTTTATTGTTCCCCTGTTAATACTGGCGCTTCCCACCAGTGCAATTCCACTACCGGAATTAACCGTAGTTCAACACCGTATCATTGCTATCTTTGTATTAGCGGCGCTGCTGTGGATTTTTGAACCAGTGCCAGTGTTTGCCACTTCACTATTAATCATCACCCTAGAACTGGTGCTCATTTCTAACCAAGGGATTAGTGCCATAGTGGCCGATACCGGGCCTGCGCCAATGGGCGACTTGCTTCCTTATACCAGTATCTTTAATGCTTTTTCATCGCCAATCATCATCCTGTTTATGGGCGGTTTCGCCCTAGCCATTGGCGCGTCTAAGTTTGAGCTAGACAACAACTTAGCCCGAGTACTGCTAAAGCCTTTTGGTAAGCGCATCCCAATGATAATGCTTGGCATCATGCTAATTACCGCAATTTTCAGTATGTTTATGAGCAACACTGCTACCACCGTAATGATGCTGGCGATTGTAGGCCCCTTAATTGCCGCCGCGCCACGTAACGACCTTGGTATGAAAGGTCTGATTTTGGCAATTCCCGTGGCGGCTAATACTGGTGGTATTGGTACTCCTATTGGTACCCCACCAAACGCAATCGCCCTGCAATATATTCCCGAAGGACAAATTACCTTCGCTTCTTGGATGGCTTTTGGCATTCCCTTTGTGATTATTCAATTAGCGATTGGCTGGTTTTTGTTGTGCAAGCTCTACCCCTCGGAAACCGGTGTATTAGAACTCAATCTAAAAGGCCGCTTTCAAAAAAGTACCCGGGCTTACATTGTATATGCCACCTTCGCGCTCACCATTTTATTGTGGTTAAGCACCGCCTGGCATGGCATGAACAGTTACGTAGTGGCGATAATTCCTTTAGCAGTGTTCACCCTCACCGGGGTCATTGGCAAAGACGATCTCAAGCTATTTAACTGGGACGTACTCTGGCTAGTGGCCGGTGGTATCGCCATGGGCATGGCACTGGAGAAAAGCGGCTTAGCCGCCAAAATCGCCACCTCTATCGACTTTGCCAGTCTGCCAACCTTAGCGGTGATTGTAGCGCTATCGATTGTTTGTGTGGTAATGGCGAACTTTATGTCGAACACTGCCACCGCCAACTTAATTATGCCGATTGCCGCTGCGGTAGCCACCAGCTTAAACGGCTTAGATGGTGACGGCGGCATTACTACACTACTGATCATTGTGGCGCTATCTGCTTCCTTAGGCATGATGCTACCGGTAAGCACCCCGCCTAACGCCTTGGCCTACTCTACTGGCTTTATCGAGACCAAAGACCTGATTAAGGTAGGTGGCGTTATTGGCTGCACCGGTTTAACCCTGCTTTACTTGGCAATGATGGTATTTTTATAGGTAACTAAGTACGGGAGCGAGAGCTCCCGCTGACAACCTTAAGCGCGGTCAACACTAAAACTTTGCACCGCTTGAATATTGGCCGCGTCTAGGGCCAGCATCAACAAGCGGTCAATACCTAGAGCAACTCCCGCACAAGCGGGCAAGCCCGCACCAAGTGCAGCTAGAAAATGTTTATCAACTTGAACCGCTGGCAAGCCCATATTCTCACGCTGTTGTTGGTCTTTAGCAAAACGCTCAGCCTGTTCTTTGGCATCGGTGAGCTCATGGAAGCCGTTGGCTAACTCTACACCTTTAAAATACAGCTCAAAGCGTTCTGCGACTTGTGGATCTTTTGCTGAAATTTTAGCTAGCGCGGCTTGTGATGCTGGAAAGTGATAAACAAAACAAGGGCGCTGCTGGCCAATTTTAGGCTCAACGCCCAAGCTAAATAACAACTGCAAAATGGTGTCTCGATCAGGCTCATTCGCCACTAAATCTTCAACCGATAGACGTTTAGCTACAGCAACAAACTGAGCTTGGCTAGCATTGATGGGATTGATGCCAAGGTGTCGCTCAAAGGCTTCAACATAGCTTATGCGCTCTGCCTTATCACAAGCCAAGACCTCGGTGATTAACTCATCCATTTCATCCATTAAGGCAAAATGGTCTAAACCAATACGGTACCACTCCAGCATTGTGAACTCAGGATTATGAAAACGCCCCGCTTCTTCATTACGAAAAGCTTTAGCCAACTGGTAAATACAGCCACTTCCTGCAGCCAGTAATCGCTTCATATGAAACTCGGGCGAGGTTTGTAAATACAAAGGCATGGTTTTGGGTGCTGCCGGCCCAGACAAAGTTGTACTAAAGCTATGCAAGTGCACATCGCTCACGCAGGCTTGGCTCAAACAGGGAGTATCAACTTCCATCACTTCACGCTTGGCAAAAAAACATCTGATTTTATTAATGATTTTCGCCCGCTGCTGAAGAGATTGAATACTTGCCGAGGGTTGCCAAAGTGTTTCAGACATGCAAATTTTTTCCTGCATTGAGTTAGAGAGTTTCGCGAGGTTTTATACCACTTTGCTAACAAAAGCGGGAGTTATATCTCAAAAGACAAATTATCTCAGCCGCTTGCGCAAAGTAGCGTCAATATTTGATTTTAGTCAAACACCAAAAAGCTAATACCCGCACAATCATTGTAGGCTTATTTCGTATGGAGAAAAGCGTGGAAGTAATCAAAACTGATGTTGCCATTGTTGGCGCTGGGGGCGCAGGTTTGCGTGCTGCTATTGAAGTTGCAGAACAGCACCCAGAGTTAGAAGTGGCACTAATTTCAAAAGTATACCCAATGCGCAGCCACACGGTTGCCGCCGAAGGTGGTGCTGCTGGCGTAGCCCAAGACCACGACAGCTTTGAAAACCACTTTAACGACACCGTTTCGGGTGGCGATTGGTTGTGTGAGCAAGACGTTGTAGATTTTTTTGTTGAACGCGCGCCTAAAGAGCTTACCCAGCTAGAGCATTGGGGTTGCCCCTGGTCTCGTCGCCCAGATGGTAGCGTAAATGTGCGCCGTTTTGGCGGCATGAAAATTGAGCGTACTTGGTTTGCCGCTGATAAAAGTGGCTTCCACATTCTTCATACCCTGTTTCAAACCTCTATCAAACACCCCAGCATTAAACGCTACGACGAACACTTTGTGCTCGACCTCGTGGTTGAAGATGGTGAAGTAAAAGGCCTAATCGCCCTAGACATTGCCGAAGGCGTAGCTAAGCTTATCCAAGCTAAATCGGTAATTATTGCCACTGGCGGCGCAGGCCGTGTCTATCGCTTTAATACTAACGGCGGCATTGTGACCGGTGACGGCATGGCACTGGCTTATCGCCATGGTGTGCCCCTGCGAGATATGGAGTTTGTCCAATATCACCCAACTGGCTTACCTGGCTCAGGCATCTTGATGACCGAAGGTTGTCGTGGTGAAGGCGGCATTCTTACTAATAAAGACGGCTACCGCTACCTACAAGATTACGGACTAGGGCCAGAAACACCGGTAGGCAAACCCGAAAACAAATATATGGAACTAGGCCCACGTGACCGCTTAAGCCAGTGTTTTTGGCAAGAGGCACAATTAGGCCGCACCATTGAAGGACCTAACGGCGACTACGTAAACCTAGATCTAACCCACTTAGGCGAAGACTACTTACTAGAGCGTTTGCCGTTTATTTGCGAACTGGCCAAAGCCTACATGGGTGTAGACCCAGTGAAAGAGCCAATCCCAGTGCGCCCAACCGTTCACTACACCATGGGCGGTATTGAAACCGACGGACGTTGCGCCACCTCAATGAAGGGCTTGTATGCTGTTGGCGAATGTTCGTCAGTAGGTTTACACGGCGCTAACCGCTTAGGCTCAAACTCACTAACCGAAATTACCGTGTTTGGCCAAGTGGCTGGCGAATCGGCTGCACGTAATGCCATTGTTAGCGAACATAGCGACAGCGCCAGTTTACTCGCCCAAGCAGAGCAAACCTTAGCGAGTTACCAAGCGCTAAAAACCAACCAAGGCGATGAGAAAACCTCAGATATACGCAATGAGCTAGGTCGCACCATGGAAGCGGGCGTGGGTATTTACCGCACCGCAGAAACCATGCAGCAAACCATCGACAAAATTGCCGAGTTAAAACAGCGTTATAAAAACATCAAGTTGGTGGATGACAGCGAAGTATTTAATACTGAATGGTTATACGCGGTTGAGCTGGGTTATCTGCTCGACGTAGCCGAAGCTATGGCAGTTTCGGCCATCAACCGTAAAGAGAGCCGTGGCTCTCACCAACGTATTGACGGCTTCGAAAAGCGTGATGACGTGAACTTCCTTAAACATACCTTGGCTAACTACCGCCCGGATAGCGCGCCAGAAATTAGCTATAGCGATGTGAATATTACTAAGTCACAACCCGCCGAACGAGTCTACGGCGCAGCAGCCGACGCCCAAGAAGCAGCCAAGAAACAAGCGGAGGCAAACTAACATGACAGACTCAATTAAAATCGATATTCTGCGCTACCGCCCAGAAAGCGATAACGAACCGGTATGGCAAAGTTATGATGTGCCCTTCACCAACGAGATGTCACTGCTAGAAGCCTTGGCTTACATTAAAGACGAACTCGACCCCACTCTTAGCTATCGCTGGTCCTGTCGCATGGCCATTTGTGGCAGCTGCGGCATGATGGTAAATGGCGTTCCAAAACTTGGCTGCAAAACCTTCCTTCGTGATTATAAAAACGGAATGAAAGTCGAAGCCTTAGCGAACTTCCCCATCGAGCGCGATTTAGTGGTAGACATGAGCGACTTTATTGAGAAGTTGGAAGCTATTAAGCCCTACATCATCAATGACAACCCGCGTGCTTTAGAAGATGGTTGCCACACTCAGTCACCTAAGCAAATGGCCCAATACAAGCAGTTTTCTATGTGTATTAATTGCGGCCTTTGTTATGCCGCATGTCCGCAATATGGCTTAGATAAATCCTTTACTGGACCTGCCGCATTAGCGCTGCTTCATCGCTATAACCAAGATAGCCGTGACGCAGGCAAAGCAGAGCGCATGAAGATAGTAAACGCTGAAGAAGGCGCTTGGGGCTGTACCTTTGTTGGTTACTGCTCGAAGGTATGTCCGAAAGATGTAGACCCAGCAGCAGCGATTCAACTTGGTAAAGTAGATAGCGCCAAAGACTATGTAATAGCCATGTTCAAGCCAGGAGAGTAAGCATGAGCAAACGTAAACCTTATGAAAGAAAAATGGGTGCAACGTGGTGGCTAAAAAACACGTTTCATACCAAGTACATCATCCGTGAAGGCTCAAGCCTAGTGATTGCCATCTACAGCTTTGTATTGCTATTTGGCTTATTTCGCTTAAGCCAAGGCGCCGAAGCCTTTAATGGCTGGGTGGAAGCCATGAGCCAACCCGGCTGGATTGTATTTCACCTACTCAGCCTTGCGTGGACGCTATACCACAGCATTACCTGGTTTAGCTTAGCCCCCAAAGCCGCCAACATTTGGCTAGGCCAAAAGCGCGTACCCGACAGCTGGATAGTAAGTGGAATGTACGGCGCTTTGGCAGTAATAAGCTTAGCTGGCTTAATCTTGGTTTTGATTTAGGAGACACCAATGAAACGTTCTAATGAACCTGTATTTTGGGGAATGTTTGGCGCTGGCGGTATGGTTGCTGCGCTCTTCACACCTATTGCTATTTTAATTACCGGCTTACTGGTGCCTATGGGAATTATTCCGGGCGAACAATTCTCTTATGAGCGACTCCTAGCCTTCTCCCAACACTGGTTAGGCGCAGCAGTAATTTGGATAGTGATTAGCTTACCACTTTGGTTATGTATGCATCGCCTCTATCACACCCTGCATGACTTCGGCATTCACGCTGGCAACTTAGTAAAAGCATTGTTCTACGGCGTAGCATTTGCAGGCTCTATTGCTTGCGCAACCTTGCTATTACTAGGCCTTGTGTAAGTAGTTTAATAAACGTGGGCTAAGCGCTTAGCCCACGCTCTGTTATTCGACAAATAACCCTCTCCAGTGTATTCCCCGCTAGCGTTAGAACACCTGCCCACAATAGGCTTCGACAAAGCATAACCCAGTCACCCGCAAAAATGCCTACCCAATAAGCGCGTAGCATTGCTAAAAAACAGGGTGACTAAGACGCGAAACAAAGGTACACAGCCAATAGTTACTCAGGTAAAGAAACAGGAGCCAGGTGTTCGCCACAGCAGAGCTGCAAATCCTAGCTCACCTAGCGACAATTTATACCAACAAAATCGAAGAGAGCCGTTAGTGAGCAGAGCATCACCAACAAATTAAAACCATCAATGCAAACAGTAGCGCCTGCACAGCATTAGCCAAGCAGGAAAGCTTTTGGGCGAGCGAACTACAGAGCTATGAAAGAAGTGGTGATTTTAGATATCGACTATACCTAGTAAAAGGCTCACACACATATCGTGCTAGTAGCGCCATAGGCAATACTTTTACTAGGTTAGGTAGGAAATAGCAGGCGAAAAAAATCAGCCTGTTTTCAAATCTCGCTGGCAGTTACGTTTAAGTAAACGAATTTCAGATTCTAACTGCATTTCTCGTTGTTTAAGCATATCCAACTCGGCTTCTTTACAAGCCAATTGCTCAAACACGCCCGTTGGGTAATCACCTCCACCTTTAGCAAAGCTCAGCTTGTGGGAGTAACGCTTACTTACGTGTCCTACTGGTGCTTCTATCACCGCATCCATACTGATAACCTTTTTGTCATTAAGTGAGTCATTGCTTAAGCATTGCAGACAAATAGCGTTTGCGCAAAGTTTAAAATTGACTTAAATCAAAGCGATTAACGAGGAAATTTTATTCAACTAGCAAACATATTTTTCATCTAAAAAGTCAGTTGATCAAACTAGATCTTAAACAAAAAACCAAATAAAAAAAGGGAGCCTAAGCTCCCTTAAATTTTGTGAAGTAGTGATTACTTTACACGGCCTACATATTCAGCGCTGCGAGTATCAACTTTTACCACTTCGCCAATTTGGATAAACAAAGGCACACGTACTACTGCACCTGTGGTTAAAGTAGCAGGTTTACCACCAGTGCCGGCAGTGTCACCTTTAAGACCAGGGTCAGTTTCGGTTACTTCTAACTCAACAAAATTAGGAGGCGTCACTAAGATTGGGTTTTCATTCCAAGTAGTAATAACACATATGTCTTGTTCAACTAACCATTTAGCCGTGTCGCCGACAGCTTTTTCATCTGCAGCAATTTGCTCAAAAGTATCGTTGTTCATGAAATGGTAGAATTCGCCATCGTTATACAAGTAGGCTAATTCGTAATCCATCACGTCGGCCGCCTCTACAGACTCGCCCGACTTAAAGGTTTTTTCTAAAGTTTTACCGGTTAGTAAACGGCGTAATTTAACGCGGCTAAACGCTTGGCCTTTACCTGGTTTTACAAATTCATTCTCTAGAATTGCATAAGGCTCGCCGTCGAGCATAATTTTTAGCCCGCCTTTGAATTCACTGGTACTATATGACGCCATTTGGTCCTCTACTTACAAGGTAATATCAATTTCAATGTTGCGAATAATACCGCGAAACGACGCTGCTGTGCAGGGTAATTGGCAAAAAGAGCTGGCAAACGCCATCACAGCTCCCAAAGATCTGCTGCAATTTTTGCAATTGGACCCAGAAAACTATCAATTAGACATTGCAGCCCGCAAATTATTCCCAATGCGCGTACCTTTAAGCTTTGCCAAACGCATGCAAAGTGGCAACCCTAAAGACCCGTTGCTACTACAGGTATTACCCCAACAAGCAGAATTTATTGACGTTGCAGGCTTTAGCCAAGACCCCCTTGAAGAGCACCAAGCCGCTGTGCCAGGTTTGCTACATAAATACCAAAGCCGAGTACTGTTTATAGTGCGTGGCGGCTGCGCGGTAAACTGTAGGTATTGCTTCCGTCGCCACTTTCCCTATCAGGATAACAGCCCGAATAAACAAGGTTGGCAGCAAGCCTTAGATTACATAGCTAAAGATGAAGCGATTAATGAAGTGATATTTAGTGGTGGCGACCCACTAATGGCAAACGACCAACAGCTTGCTTGGTTAGTTGAACAACTAGAGAAAATTACCCACTTAAAGCGTCTGCGTATTCACACCCGTTTACCGGTGGTGATCCCCAGCCGCATTACAAACGAATTGGTCGAGCTGCTGGCTCAATCTCGCCTGCAAACCATTGTGGTAAGCCATATCAACCACCCCAACGAGATAAACCAGGAGCTAAGCAGCGCCTTTGCCAAATTACACCAAGTGGGTATTACCCTGCTTAACCAAGGTGTGCTACTAAAAGATATAAACGATGATGCCAACACTTTGGCAAAGTTAAGTGAGGCCTTATTCTCGGCCAATATTTTGCCCTACTACCTGTTCTTGCTCGATAAAGTTGCAGGCGCAGCACATTACGATATTGACGAGCAAAGCGCAGTGTCGATAATGCGAGACTTGTATCAACGCTTACCTGGCTTTTTAGTTCCTCGCTTAGCCCGCGAGCAAGCAGGCAAACGCAGTAAAACACCAATAGATATTGGCTTGAGCTAAACTAAAGCAACAGAACAAGGCTTAACTGCCATTTGAGTTAAGCGCGTATTCACCCAAATACAGTGACCACATTCATGGATAAAACCAAGCTCATTGAGCAAATACAAGAAAACCTCAAAGACATCTACCACAAGGCTATTGATGCTGACACGGTGATTCAGCAACAACAAGAGCAAGGCAAAGCCAAGTATACCGAGTTGTTTAAAGACAGTTTATTTAAGGCCAAAGACCAACAGTTTTTACCCTATGTAGAAGAGTTAGCGAGTGATTTGGTGCTACTACAAGAAAGCCAAGACGACGAGCACTTTGTTACTCAATTAAAGGTAATGGTTGCCAAACTAGAGCAAATCCACAGCTTACTGGCCGACTTCAAACAGCTTACTCGCTAGCGCGATCTGCAAATGCTCTCAGGTAAGGGGAGAACTCTTCGGCTGGCGCCCACGCAGCGACAGCCGCTCCCAATACCAACACTTCTTTTGTAATGTCTTTAAGCTGCTCTAAATGCTGTTGATTCTCTACGCCGTCTACCAATAATTTCACTCCCAAACGATTGGCAAACATCACTGTGGCTATCAACATAGGCTGTTTGTCGCTGGTATTAAGCAAGTCCGACATTAAGGATTTAGCGCCGCGCAAGTACTGTACAGGCAGGTGATTAAGCAATTCCAAGGGGCATTCTGCGCTACCAAAATTATCCAGTGATAAACTCACCCCAATTCTGCGTAACTCACGAATGGCATCCACACAATCTAATAGCATTTGTTGGTTGCTATCGATAATGTTAATGATTAAGCGATGTGGCAATATTCGGCTTTCAATTAATACTTTGTTCACCAGGACTAATAAGTCGTTGTGTAAGGTGGATGAAGAAATCGACACCGCCAATTGCAAATTGGTATTTAAGCCATGCTGCCAACGCTTAAGTTGCTGAGTGGATGCTCGCAGTACCCAAGACTCCAACGCCACCACACTGCCGCAAGCATGGGCAACATCGACCAACTCGGCCTGCTCTACCCAACCATAAACCGGATGCTCCCAGCGCGCTTGCACTTCGGCACCGACCACTTTGTCATTCGCTAGGTCCAAAATAGGTTGGTAAAACAAACTCATTTGCTGGTTTTCTAAGGCATCACGAAACTGGCTAAGTAGGTGCTGCTCTCGCTCTTTAGCCAGTTGCATTTGTCCTTCGAAGAATTTCCAAGAGCTGCAACGTGACTCCTGCTTAGCCTGATACATCGCGGTATCAGCTTGGCCTAATATGCTTAGCCAGTCGTCTTGGCTATCTAAGGCGGTACTAATGCCGATACTGGTGCCTACAAAGCACTCCCTGTCTTCTAAAGACATAGGCTTTTCTATTACGTTAATTAAGCGCTGCGCGAAGCCCGAGCAATCTTCACTAGAGCGCACTCTAGTTTGTACAATGGCAAATTCATCACCACCTAAACGCACCGCATAATCACAGTGGCGCATTTGCCCATTTAAGCGCTGCGCCACCACGTTTAAGATGCGGTCGCCATACTCGTGACCATAGCTGTCGTTAATGCTTTTAAAGCCGTTAAGGTCTAGCACCATAATCGCGTAATCACGACGATTGTTTTCTAGACTCGCAATAAATTCTCGTAAACCGGCGCGGTTAGGTAGGCCGGTGAGCACATCATGATTAGCAAGATAGCGGTTGATATGATTCTCGCGCACTATCATCACAATCAAAATGGAGCCGCTAATTAGCAGCGCACCAATAGCAAAAGACAAAATCAGCTGCAGTTGCAATAACTTAAAGTCGGTTTTCTTATCAAACTCGCTATTTCGCTGAAACTCTTTATTCACCAGGGTGTTGATAGGCGCCGAATACATATTCAGCCGTTCAATAACCTGCTCAAATTTTTCATGACTAGGCGGTAAAGCTTGCAGTAAAGGTTCGATACGTTGAACCTCTTGAAACAGTTCTCGAACCAATTGTCTGGCAGACTTTATATTATGAAAGCCCGCATTTTCTTGGCCTTCTAACAGCACCGGGAAACGACTCCACAAAATGTCATAACGCAGCATCAGGTCAGAATGCTTAACGCCGCCAAGCCGATACAGCTGCAGCGAATTAATGAAACGACGATGCTCCATTTGCAACTGAACAACCGACCAAGACGTAGACGACTTAGGCGACTCAAGTAGTTGAATAATTTGCCTTAATTGGTAAATACTGATGACCGCACTGACCACAAACAGTGATACCACTAAGGAAATTAAAAACTTCTTATATTTTTGCGAAAGCTGGGTAAGCCAATTCATCAATAGCTAGGCTCACTTAACAATAATGCGTCGTAACTGCCAAATCATAAAATCATTATAAGGCATTTGCAGCAATTCGGGATGGTCATCTATCGGCAGCATTAACCACAATGGGCCTTTATCTCGCACCCGCATTGGACGATCGTTATCAGACCAAGCCAAGATAGGCTCAAACTTCTCTATGTCGGAAAAGTCGATCTCAATTTCATAATTATTCAAGGCCACTAAGGTAAGCTTGCTCGATTGAGCCCCGGCTAACTCGAGTACTTCAGCCACTCTTGGGCCTTTGTAGTGATGGCGGGTTTCAACCCAGGGGTGGCGTGTAACAATGGTGTGCTGTGGCAAGGCCTGTAGCATCTTTAGGTCAAAGTCTGCTGCACCTTGATTATTTCCATGCTGAATAAGGCCAGCAATGGTTAGTATCGGTTCGTCTTGTGGCGTTGCTAATTCAGCAGAGCTGAATGAGGAACATAGCAATAAACTTAATGCTAACAAAAATCGCATAACTCGTTCTCCTTAACGTGGTTAGCTGCGCTTAACTCCATCGTTCAATCCTAAACCATAGCGCATTTGTTGCAGTCACATCTTGAGTATGCGTGAGTTTCAGCCAATAAAAAAGGGCAAGCTAAAAAGCCTACCCTTTTTTCAAGCTTGAGAAGCTGGCTATATCATGTCGCCCATCAAAACATAAGCATTTGATAAAATTGTAAATTTATTCAATCTGTATTTTAGATACCCCAACTTATACCCCACAACAGTTTAAATACATCCTATTTTTACATCGCTGCGCTTACAAAAAGCGGTATCTAGCCAATAATTTTTGCCTGCTTAGCATGTTATTTGTGATTGTAGTGTTCACACAATTGGTTTTGGACTAAAGCGAACTGACGCTAAAACCCACAGGTAATTACAATAGCGGACACGCTAATTCAACGATGCATAACAAAACTCTTACCAACCAAATGATTAGTTTAAGAGCATATCAAGAAATCTCCGTTAAACTAAAAGCGAGAACTGTTGCAAAACCGTGGATGCACAAGAGGTGCTAACACGAGCCTATTGACGACTCTAGATACTCCCTACAACTCTAACGTGAAACTCTGCTAATGCCGCAGAGGTCCTAGCTTTGCTTATCGAGCTATTCATTGCTATATGTTATTTAAATGATACTAACAGTATGCAGGTTGGCAAAGCTTATAAATACTCATTTGAAGATGAAATTACTTTTACTCGCAGCTGTTTTGTTAATCGGTCTTTCCACCGATACCCATGCACAAAAGCGCCTCAAATACTCTTCCCACCCGACTGAAGCTCCAATTAGCTGGGCGAACGAAGAAGGCAACTTAATTGGAGTGGGTCCCAAACTAGTTGAATTGATTTTTGATGAACTAGGCATTACTACAGAACCAGTGCTTCTCCCATGGAAGAGAGCGGTATCTGGCGCTTATCAAGGCTCTATAGACTTAATCAATAGCATTTACTTCACCGAAGAGAGGGCTGACTACTTAGTCTATTGTGACCCATACTACTCTGAAGATCGCATTGTTATTATTACCAACAAAGAAAACCAACTTCCACTGATTACCTTAAACGAACTTACCGGGTTAACTGGAGGCAGCATCATTGGAGATAGTTGGGGAGTCGAATTAGATAGCTTTATAGCGAATAAACTGGACATCGACAAAGTAAAATACTTTGAGCAGAACATAGGAAAACTGCTAGCAGGAAGAATCGACTATGTTATTGCTTCTGAGTTCAACGCCAAGATTCAGCTTGCTAAATTGGGCTATAAAGATCAGTTTTCTTTAAGTTTTGCACCGGTTAAAACAGAAAAAGTCTACATGGCTTTTTCAAAACATTCCCCCTTTGTAAAATACCTACCTCAAGTTAATCGTAAGCTCCAAGAGATGAAAGATAGCGGTGAGATAAAACAGCTTGAAGAGTACTACCTAATTAAAGCTTATCAAGATTAGAAGTCCATAACTTTAATCGAATTACACTCCCTCAAAAAGGCTACCTAACTCAGCCTTTTTGAGGGATGCTTAAACTTAAAACTCGCCTAAGGTAGCCACCCAAGGGTGATTAAAGGCCTCTTTTGCGTTCAGGTTCCAAGAAGGGCCAAAGCCCGTGTTCCAGGTAATAAAAAAGGCTGTTTTTGGCATATCCTTTTCAATTTCTTTGATTAGGTTATGGTAATCAAATGGCGTTTTAGGTAGCCATCGTCCATTTGGATTCCAATTTGAACGGGGCCCGGTTTCGGTTAATGCATAAGGTTTGTTAAACGTGGTGGTCATCACCCTATAGTCAGCTTTTAGATCATCAATATCTGCTTGCCCATTAAAGTATGCATCTAAGCCAACAATATCTACGTAAGCATCACCAGGGTAATACTCTACTAAAGAAGGTCGCCCCCGGTCAGGTGAATAAACCCAGATCAAATTGTTTAAGCCCTTATCTTCACTTAAGTACTTGTGCATGTCTTGATATAACTTAACAAACAGTGCCTGCCGCTCGGCGGTGCCGCCCTCTGCGTTATCAGCTCCCCACCAAAACCAATCGCCGTTCATTTCATGCAAGGGCCTAAAGATAACTGGCACGTCGGCTTGCTTAAACTTCTCTAATCCGATGGCAACTTCATCCATTATGTCTAACCAACGTGCGCGCTCCACACTTCCGGTTTCAAAAATACGGGCATATTCTTGGTTACTAACTGCGGTTTTAAAGTTATCTGAAAAAGTATTGATTGGGCTAATTAAGTGGTTACTAATTTGTACTACATGGCCTTGCTTGGCTTTAAGTATTAAATCTTCAGCACAGCCGGTATAAATAGCATCACTTGCTTTCTCATAGGCGTTCCATCCCAGACCAAAATCACAGGCATAAATGACGGGGCGTTTACCAGTTACTTTTTCAATTCGCACCATTTCATTATCATCTACTTTTTGACCTTGTTCATCCTGAACAAACTCACCATCTCCGTTATAGCGGCCGTAATCGGTTCTTTCAATGTCACTATATCCGCCAAACAACCCACTAAGTAGTTTGTTCTCAGTTTTATCTTCTAGGCTTACTAACTTTCTGTATAGCTCTTGGGTTGTTAGCGAGGAATCTGGATTACTTAACTGAGCAGCTTTATTGCTCTCTTCGGTTCTATCATTGCCAGAGCTAACGCAGCCCGTCGAGACTAAAGCTATTGTAAGTGCCGCAATAAACGGAGATAACTTCATACATACCTCTTGTAAAATTCAAAACAAAAACGCCAGAAATCGTATCGTTACGACAAAGGTTATTCTATAGAAACTTACTGAAACTTAGATATCCCTCTCTTTATAAACTCCCAAATAACAATCGATAGTTATCAAGATGACAAATCATCAAGTACTCGAAAAGTCATCGGCATCATATTCCTTAAATAAAAATGAAAACGTTACGATTTAGTATTCACTATGAACAAAAATCGATTTAAATCACTAATACACTTTTGGAGTTGAAGGATAAATGAACAAGTGTAAGCCCCCTAAAATTGCAACATTGCTAATAGCCACTTTTATGAGTGGCGCTCTAGCAGGATGTTTCTCATCTGATAACAATAATGCGAATACTCATGACACCCCCGTAGATAACATTATCCCTGCTAGCTGCCTACCTTTAATGGCCGAATCGGTTGTCGATACAGACTGGCAGGTAGAGAGCTATGACAATTATGAGTTTGAAGCGGCCTTTGATGAGAGTTTAGAAAAAGGAGCCGTTATTGGAAATGCTCCAACTTTACAACATGACGGTGACGGAGAGTTAAGCTTAGACCCTGCGAGCAATGGTCAATATGTATACATGAATGGTAATTCTGGAAAGCTATACCTGCATAACATAAGCATTCCCGAAGACGGTGTGTATGAATTTAAAATCCACGCAAACACTCAGCCAGGATACAAAAAACAACACATATTCTTGTATAAAGACGGGCAATTAGACCATACCAACCTGCAAGACGATCAGCACGAAAATGCTGCATTCTCCCAATGGGGCTATGAGTTCTTAGAGCATGCTGATCCCCAATGGCACGAGTTCATAATGCGTCCTGAATTGGAGGCTGGGAACTACTCTATGGAGATTCGCCTGTCGTGGGGATATACCATTTTTGACCAATTGGAAGTGAGCAGCAGCCCTATAAGATTTGCTTCTCAATATGCACTCACACAAGGCGTGCACTATACCAAAGAAATGAACCCAATTTCTGCAGAGTTAAAACTAAATACCAACAAGTTAGTTGGTGTGTCTATAGGTGGAGAACCCGCGAGCTATACGCTAAATGATGAGTGCAACCAACTAACAATCAGTGCAGATGGCCTTTCCCAACTTGAACCCGGCTCGTATCAAGCACAGGTCGACTTTGACTACATGGAGCCGACAACCTTTGAAATCAAAGTCATTGAGGATGAAAATCTAACGGGCCCAGCAGGTGATCGCTATGAAGCCGAAGATGTAACCCTTGGCGAACTAATGAAAGTTCGCAGTTATGGGGACTCAGACTGGGATACCCTTGATGATGCAGCCAGTGGTGGTAAGTATGTCAGCATGGAAAATAGCGGTAACTTGCTGTTCTATGTAAACGTAGCCCAAGCGGGTTTGTATAACGTAAGTTTCCGCTATCGAACCGGCAGTAGCGATAAAGCACAAGATATAAAAGTGAATGATGAGTTTGCTTTACCTGGCGCAGGTTTTCGCTCCAGTCGAACCTATTGGGAAACAGCCAATTTCCCCATGGAGTTTAAAGAAGGCAGCAACAAAATTGAAATCATCAAAAGTTGGGGATACCAAGACTTTGACTACTTTGACGTATCACGAGAGCCAGTTGCCATGGCCGCTAAAATTGGGCCTAAGCAACAAAGCTTCTACCTAGACAAGCCAAAGCAATTATCAATCAAAGTTGACCCCTATGGTAATCAACTCACCCAAGTGACCATTAGTGGGTTAGCTGAAGACTCTGAGGTACAAGATGCTGAACTGCAATATGAAGTAGAAGAGTACAAGGATGTCATTGAGGGCCGATTCACTAGCGTCATTTATGGCGGTTTTTTTGCGCACTTAAGTAGCCAACAGTTAGCGAACTTAGCTCCTGGAGATTATGAAATATCTTGGCAGCTTTCTAATGGAGACATTCAAAAAACACAACTGGCAATAGTGAGTAAGCAAGAACCTGTTAACAACGACTTTGTTGTGATCTTTTTTGACTCTAGCCACGGTAATGCTGCGGCATTTTTAATGCCCAGCGGTAAAACGCTGATTGTAGATTTA
The DNA here is from genome assembly GCF_019670125.1 of Agarivorans aestuarii. Lineage (NCBI taxonomy): Bacteria > Pseudomonadati > Pseudomonadota > Gammaproteobacteria > Alteromonadales > Alteromonadaceae > Agarivorans > Agarivorans aestuarii. The sequence continues at coordinate 644,494 of NZ_AP023033.1, read as the reverse complement.
GGCCAATGGTGGGTGAACCTTGATAGAGTAATTCCATTCCTTAAAGCCAACAACATTGAGCCAGACTACCTATGGTTAACTCACCCTCACGGAGACCATATTGCCGGAACTTATCGACGCCAAGTTTATGATGGGTTTATCTCCGACGGACACGAAGCTTTTGTAAACGCCTTTCCAAATGTAATGGTGCAACGCTCGATGCACGAAGAAGACGGCGGTGATAGAAACTTTTTTTCCAGTGGACGAGAGTTTGAATTTGAAGGTACCAACGTAAAAATTCTCAATACGTTTGGTGACTCTTGTTCAGAAGATGCCATCGCTGTTAACTCCTGTGATTTAAATGCCAACTCCTTAGCATTTAGCATGAATTACCAAGACTTTACAGTGCAGTTCCAAGGTGACATTTATGCCCATAACCAAGACCGCATTATGCGTGAATATGGGCTAGGTGCCATTACCGGGCAGGTATTGTATGGGAACCACCATTGGCACGGCTCTATCAATCCAGAGTACGTAAAAAATGTCGACCCATCACTAATTTTCGTTCCGGCCAGTGAAGTGGTCTACGCGCGAGGCGCCTTCACTCAAGACGCCATGGAAGCGGTGAACTTTCTAAGGCGTCATGGCAGTCGCTACAAAGAGATGCTGATGAGTTTTGATATAGGCCATCTAATCATTCGTGCAACAAGCAATGATGATGGGGAAGTTGAATGGACTTACGAAACGATGAAGGATTTGGCCATCGATGAGGTTGGTGATTTACGCTACCCAGACTATTCCGATAGCCAACAACAAGCCCTACACCAAAAGGTCTATCTACCTAACCTAGACAAATGGCGCTCTGTGGCCGAATAACAAGCAATCACTTACAACTTACTATTAGCGAAACACCCAAGGTGTTTCGCTTTGTTGCTATGAGACGTACAACATGAAAAGTATCTATTTAGTTTTTTTTCTGCTTATTACAACAAGCATAACTTCATATGCTCACAACTTAGGGGAAGGCGGTCACTTAGTCGTAACTTTAGATGAAAAAGGGCATGCGGAATTACAATTTGATCTCACAACTGGTGAGCTAAACAAGCGCTTCAACTTAGACGAAAATTCAGATGGAAAGCTTAGCGTGGAGGAAGAGCGCAACTACCCTGCAAATGCTATTAGCCAGTACATCAGTAACAATTTAAGCATTCGTTTCGATGGGAAAAGTTGTGAATACACTATCAGTAACCACAAATTTGTGATTCATGGCAGCGGTAACTATCTACGATTTCTGCTCGAACATCAGTGCCCAACAATAGAGCAAAGTATCTCTGCAAGCTACAACCTGCTTTTTGAAAATGATGAAGAGCACAGTGGCTCTATGCACCTTACCCAAGGCGATGCCATGACCCAAGTTCGCTTCTTTAGCGACCAACGCGAGCAAAGCATATCTCTAGAGAAAATCAGCATTACCCAAACCATTAAAGAGTTTTTGATTGAAGGTATTTGGCATATCTGGATAGGTCTTGATCATATATTGTTTCTGGTGTGTTTGATCTTACCGGCTGTACTATTTATCTCTAACAAACAGTGGCATGCCAAAGAATCATTTAAAGAGGTCACCTTAGAGACACTCAAAATTGTTACCGCATTTACGGTTGCCCATAGCATCACTTTAATCAGTGCTGTTTTAGGCTGGGTTAGCCTTCCTCCTGCTCGCATCACCGAATCAATTATTGCGCTGTCAGTGATTGTTGTGGCATTAAATTGCTTATTCCCAAGAGTAAATAAACAATTAACACTAATCACCTTTATTTTTGGTTTGATCCATGGCTTTGGCTTCGCCAATGTCTTGTTAGAATTATCTTTACCAAAAACAGCAACCTATGTTGCTTTAATCGCCTTTAATGTTGGTGTGGAAGTTGGTCAACTAATTATTGTTGCTGTGTTACTCCCGTTACTTTATTACTGTCGGGAATACAAGTTCTACCAAACGTTTATCCTTAGAGGGGGTAGTTCATTAGTAGGTATTGTCGCCCTCATCTGGTTGGCAGAAAGAGCATCGGGAATAGATTTCAATCCACTGTTTTAGCAACAAAACAGTGAGCGAGTATAGATTTATCCTAAATGAGTAAATCTATACTTCACACCACTTTGTTTAATTCTAAGAAGGCATTTCTGATACTTTAAAGCGGTCAACATAGCCTTGTAACGTACTACCATCTTTCTTAAGTAACTCGGTCATTTCCATAGTTTTAGAGGCTTGAGAAGCTAGGTCGCTAGAATCATCTCTCATTTCAACGGTACGTTTGTTTATGTCATTAGAAACCAGCGTTTGTTCCTCGGTGGCAGTTGCAATATAAGTCGCCATATCCAGAACTTTATCCAACTCTTGTTTTAGTTCTTCAAAAGAAGCTGAGCTTTTGAGTACCAAATCAGCAGCGTTACTGCCCTCTTCTTTTAATGCTTTCATTTTCTCCGTGGCTGCTGACGCTCCTACGAACAATGATTCAATTTGCTGTTGAATCTGTTTCGTTGAGTCTTGAGTTCGAGTCGCTAAATTTCTCACCTCATCAGCAACTACCGCGAAGCCCCGCCCCTTTTCACCAGCCCTTGCTGCCTCAATAGCAGCGTTCAGCGCAAGTAAGTTGGTTTGCTCAGAGATGTCTCTAATCACATTAAGTATGTTGCCAATTTGTGCCGCCTCTGAATTTAAGTTTTCTACTTGTTGGCTTGTATCACCTAGCTCCTCAGTTAGCTTAACCATCAGCTCACGACTAGAATCCACACAGCGAGCACTGTCTAAAGACACTGTATGGGCCGTTTGCACCGCTGTGGAAGTTTGCTGAGCCATATTAGACACTTCTTGAATGGTGGTAGTCATCTCGTTGGTTGCTACTGAGATACTGTCTGTAGACTCTTGCTGGCGAGCGGATAAATTTAGAGACAACTGCATCGCGCCAGCCACTTGTTCGGTAGTTTCACCCATGGTTTTAGATTGTTGCCTTACTCCAACTAAGGCTTCATTGAAGCTTTCAATTAATTGATTAAAGGCCTCTCCCAGAGCGGTAATTTCATTTCTCCCTTTGGCTGCCAATCTAAAACTCATGTCTCTAGTTTTAGCTAACTGGGTAAAGCTTCGCACCAATGAGTCAATCGGTTTAGTAACACTGTTAGCTACAAGATACGAAAACACTAAAGTAATAACGATAGCCGCTGCAACCCAAAATATTGACATGCGAAGAAGGTGTTGTGCTTCACTAACTTTAAGATCTTTTGTAGCAGATAAACTTGCTAACAATCCGTCTTCAACGCGTTGATAGGCTTGGGCAGTTTGTTGAGCGAGACTCGGCCAACGGCGTTGTAGCTCAGGACGTAAAGTTAGAGCAGATTTGTCGATAAACTTATATGAATCAAATACATCCCAATAAGCATTGGTTAATGATCCTAATAATCCAGAATCTAAGAAAGCTTTTTGATATACCGCCATTGATTCGGTACTTGCATAACGAACATACATTTCCCTAAAGCTACCTTCCTTTTCACGATACAGCATCATTTGGCCAAAAGTATAACCTCCCATTTGACTCGATAAGGCTGAGTTAATGTTTTCATGTAGTTCATTGTTTGCGCTAGAAGCAAGCAACAGATAGTAGTAAGCATTAGCGATCATACCTAGATCATGGTCTCGCATTGCCACTTCAACCACCTTACTAATAGTGTGTAATAAAGCCATTCTAGTGCGCTGTATATCCACACCAGTCCATATAGTTTGATCATCAAACTGGCTTTTATACTTATCTGAACTTACTTGTTTTTCATCCGCTACAAGCCTGATGAGATCTAGCTGTTTTAGCTTCTTGCGAATAAATGCTAAATCCTCATCTGTCCAAGAGCCCGAGTTAGCGAGGGTTGCTTCATTTTCAGACAAAAAATGGAGTAACTGTTGTTCATGTGATTTTGTATCGGCCCGCTCTTTGTTCATTGCAGAACGAAGAGCCAATTGCTGAGAGCTTTGTTTTTCATCTACTCTTAAAAAGTCAGCGACCGAGTTTTGCTCTTTATCAAGCGCGGCTAAAAGGGGCGAAAGCTGCTGAATGTATTGAATAACCAAACTTAGCTCATGCATCGCCTTTTGCTGGCTTAGCGCTCTATTAATTTGCTCGCTAGCAAAAAACAAGATGATAATCAGTGGCATCAAAACCAATATGAAAATTCGCCTGCTTATACGCATAGTTTGAAGAACATTCATGAATCCATCCTTAGTTATCTACAACATGCTTCTATTAATCTTCTCAAATAGACCAATGACAACGTTACGATAAATTAACCTTAAGATCACAAAAGTATGTAAATTATGCATGCTCCTTCAAAAAAAAGATGAAAAGCGACAACTTCATTGGAGTTGCCGCTATAACTCTAAAAATGGTGCTAATAGGCAAGTACCTTATCGATATATAGCGCCGTTGAACCACTTGCTGAACCGGTCGAGAAATAAATACCCAGCTCCCTGATATCGTTTCGATTAACAACCGTATTCAAATCAAGTATTGCAGTGTTTGTTTGCCCATTGGTAATGGTCAGCTCTCCACCGTCAAACCATTGATATTCTGGACCAGTTTTGAGGTACAATTTAGCTTTGAGGCCAGAACCAACGTTACCCCAAGAGGCCAAACGCACGAGTACTGAAAGAGAGTTTTTATCCGAAAGATCTAAGGCCGAAGCCACCTTTAGATCAAATGTATCATCATTCTTTAACTCAATATTGGCTTTAAGTGATTGCCCTCCAGAACACGCCCACTCATTAACAGCCCAATAACCAGATACACTTTGAGACTCACTTCCCCACCCCTCGGTTCCACTTTCAAAATCATAAAGAACTTCTGTTTGAAAAGGGGCAGTTTCAACAATACTCGAGAGGTGTTCGCCTTCCCATATCTCACCTAAATTAACCACAGCATCGTGATTAAAGGCTTCACTGGTTTTCAAGTTGTTAGTAGGGCTCCAAACATCATTCCATGGAATAAAGTAACTTGTTTGAGGAAAGTGGCTTTTTATCACCTTGATCATTTCGTGATAGTTAAATTGGCCCTTGTTTTGGTCAGGACCCACTTCAGCCAAAGCAAAGGGTTTGTTTAAACTTAGCATTTCACAGTAGCCGTTCATCAAACTAAAGTCATCTAAATAGGCATCTAAACCAACAATATCAACGTAAGCACTGCCTGGATAAAAAGCAGTTTTAGCATTGCGTTTAGCATCGGGCGAATACACCCAAATAAGATTGTTTAGAGTTTTGGTGTTGGTAAAGTAGTCGAACATGTCTTTGTATAGGTCCACATAAAGCTGCTGCCTAGTTTGATCACTTGAGTTGTAAGAGGTGGCTCCCCACCAAAACCACTCGCCATTCATTTCGTGTAGTGGGCGATAGATGACTGGAACACCAGCATCTTCTAACTCTTGTAGGCCTTCTGCTACTTTGTCTAAAATAGCCAACCAACGGATCCGTTCAGCTGACTGATCGACTAATAATTTGGCAAGGTCATCATTTGAGACGATTGAATTGAGTCCTCCAACCGCTTTACCTGAATCGTTGTAGTAGGCAATATTCCCTTCAAATATAGGGTTTGGTAGATGGTTGCTAATTTGCACTAAACCACCCGATTGCCAGTGAGAAATCAGTTGGGCATTACAACTATAGTTTATCAAGTCACTTTCACTGCCTGCGGCAGTCACATCCCAGCCTCTGGCATAATCACAAGCGTAAATACCAGGTCGTTGGCTGGCTAAAGCATTAATGTTATCTGACTCAGAACTTGAAAATCCATTAGAGTCAGATACGTTGGCATAACCTCCAAAAGCCCCACTTAACAAAGAGTTAGTATTTCGGTTAGGTAAGTGGGCAATCCAATTGTAGATGTCAGCCGTTGTTTGTGTAGAAGAAGCATTACTCAAGGTATAAGTATCTGCTGCCAGTCCGAATGAACTAGCTACACTTATTGCAGCTAGCGAGGCTACTAACAACTTCTTTTTAACTTGATTCATTTTCGTCAAATCCATTAGTTACGTGAATACAAAGGCTGCGCATGCCAACTTTTTTACACGGCAAATATAAACAAATTCGTAACGTTTCGATTGTGACTTAAAGCAAACTAAAAAAAATAAAGCTTGAGCAAGCTCAAGCTTTTTATATTTATTTGATATGGATTCAACTAAGTACAGTATTTACTTATTTTACAAATGGCTCTTTCAACAAAATAAACCGCCAAATATGGAGCCCAATAAACTAGACGTCCTTACAAAATAGCGACAAATTTTGTAGATGCTAAGCCTGCTTTAAGCTTCTCTAAAGCCTCAGGAATTTCATCAAAAGAGATGGTTGATAGTCGAGAGTTTACAGCTAGTTGGTGGTCCCTAACTAAGGTACTAAAACCACGCCTCAAACTACGCATTTCTCGTGGAGAGAAGTGTTTGTTAAATACATTTAAGGCTACTTCATGAATCGAAATAGCCTTATCAAAGCTCGGAAATGGATTTTTCTCAAAACGATCTTGGATAGTAACGATATGACCATTTACATCTACAAAATTAAACAGGCTTTCAGCGCTTGCTCGGTTTACAGTATCAATAGCGGCAAACGCAGGCTGCGCCGACAAAAACGCGCCCAAATCGCGACGCCAACCAGATTGCTTATAGTCAAAACATTGCGTAACACCGGCATGTTTCAATGCTTCATGATGCTGGCTATCCGCAACAGCAACTACATTAAATCCTTTATTTACAGCTATTTCTGCAGCCAGTCTACCTACCAAGCCACCGGCTCCATTAACCAATAAATATGACCCACAAGAAGTGGGTAATTTCTCAAGAGCCTGCCACGCGGTTAAGCCTGTGCAGGTAAGAGCTGTCGCCACATGAAAATCCACATCACTAGGAATTTCAAAAACTAAACGACCGTCGACCACAGCATGTTCCCCATAGGAGCCTTGGCGAGACAAAGACTGATGATAAGCAACTCGCGCTCCAACATTAATATCAGACTCGGGGCCCACTGCTACAACCACCCCCGCCCCATCAACACCAGAAACTTTATACCCATCACTCCCCACCATACCGGGGTGGATTATTTTCCAATCTACGGGATTTAAGGAGATAGCCTTGTTTTCAACAACAACGTCGGTTCCCTGCGGTTTATTAAGGGCAAGCCAACGCAAGTCCATGTCTTGTGGCTCTGATATATCGGTGGTAAATGTCCATGCTTTGGACTGATTAGGAAGTGAGTGCATATTCAACCTTACTACTTAAATGGCAAACATCAAATTATCATCACAAAACAATAATGATAACGTTACGAATAAAGATTACCACTTCGTAGCTAAGTTGCAACAGCAACAGAATCGGTAGTAACAAAGAGAGTAATTGGTGGTAAGTGAATCAGTTTTCTAGGGAAAATTTAGTCAAAATGATAGTAAATATTGCAGGTATGTAATACCGAGCCTCACCCAAAAAAACAAAAGCGAGTTAAGCCCAGTATATAGTTCTGGTTGTTAAATACTTGAACGAGTTATTTGCTAATTCAGCACCTTGTTAAGCAGAGCCAGAGTTTTAGCTGAGCCATCATACTCGGAATGAAGATCACCCTCATATTCAGCAGATAACACACCACTAAATCCTGCCTCCGTCAAAATACTCACACATCTAGCAAAATCGACTGTTGTTTCATTACCACTCTGATCAAAAGCGTAAGATTTAGCGCTGCCGCCTACCGTAATATTAGCTAGATCCTCCATACCCTGATAACGGTCGTACAAACGCTTTGGCGAATGATGCCAACCTCCCATAAAAAAGTTATCAAAATCGATATAAACTCCCGTGTTGTCCCGCTCAACACTTTCAATTAGCATCGCCAACCAAGCCCCATTACTCGATGGATGACCATGATTCTCCACCACAATACTAATACCCATCGATGCTGCCGAATCACATAATACCTTTAAGCTTTCACTACAATGGCGAAGTTGTTGTAAGTAACTACCGTCACCATAAGCATTTACTCTCAACTGAGAACAGCCTAACTCTGCAGCGGCCGTTAGCCATTGTTTATGCAGCTCTATTGATTTTTGCCTTTCTTTCACACTACTCGCAGCCAAATGACCCAGCTCGTCACACATCAAACAAGCAAATCGCACCCCTTGCTGTTCAGCATCCTGTTTCCAGCTACGTAGCCACTGAACATCTGATACTCTCGAAAAAAACAATAAATTAACCAGGTCAACCACCTTCACGTCTAGTTGGAGTGCTTGCTCGACAATGTCTCGGTTGGCCATACTTCCGCGAAGTACTTTTTCTGGGTCATTTTGCAGAGTAGCTAAGTATTTATCGTAGTTGTCTCTACTATCCCCTAAGATAGCCCGATGGAACGCCCACTGTGATAAGCCTAATTCAATTTTATTTTCCATTAATTCAATCTCCCCACTTAATCGAAAAATATATTTAGCTTTGCATACTGCAACAACATAATGGTTTTGCCATCAACGATTTCGCCATTCTCAAACATCGAATAAGCTTGCTCAAAAGGAAGCTCTAACACCTCAATAAATTCCTCTTCGCTGGCGAGCCCTCCACCCAAGTTAGGCCGCTCAGCACCTGAATAATCAGCCACAAACAAGTAGTTTTTTTCCGTCACAGCGCCAGGAGACATATAAACTGTCATTACAGGTTCTGGATCATCAATAATAAAGTCGGTTTCTTCGAGTATTTCTTTTTTAATACATTCTTCAGGAGACATTCCATCTAATACACCAGCACAAGTTTCAATCATTAGACCAGTAGAGTGAGCGTTTAAATAGGTAGGTAAACGAAATTGTTTAACGAGTACCACTGTTTTTCTCGAGTAGTTAAATAACAAAACCGCTGCGCCATCTCCTTTATTAAGTACCTCACGATGCTGAGTTCGCCAAGCGCTAGCCTTTGCTTTATAACGATACGAATACTTAGAGTAGGTATACCAACACTTTGATAGTACCAGCCTTTTTAAAATTTCTACTTTGGTATCACTCATCACTAACCTTTAGGCAAAAAAAAACCGCTAAAGACAGCGGCTTGGAAAGAATCCGAAAAAAAAGAAAGGATGCTACAAATAGCTAATGAAATGTATTAACTTTGAAAGCGCTTAAAACACATTTCACAAATACCATAGCACCCAACCAACCGTAACGTTACGATTAATGTATAATAGTTTGAGTGAAATCACAAAACTGTATGCAATCAAACTATTTTGTTAGAAAAAGCTGATCAAACACACACAATCGTAACGATTCGATTAAGCTAAAAGCTAATTGATCATACATTAGATAGCGTCATATATAGAATGACTAGTACACACAAGAGAACATCAGAGAAAAGTGACAACGTTATCACTCTTCCATAAAAACTAACGATAGTTATGTCACTAAAGCCTTGTTTAAGCGACATAAAGATAACGTTACGATCAATGTAGTTATTAAGGATTAGAAATGTTCAGGATAAACAAAATCGCTTCAGCGTTAACACTCGCATTAGTTGCTACCCAATTTACTGGGTGTGATGCAAGCTATGCTAATGACCCTTCAAATGGTGGAGGAGGTGAAGAACCAGGTTACGAATCCCCTGGTGGTAACGGAACCAGTGTAAATACTATCTCTTATCAAGGTAACGATATTTACCTTAACGGTGTGAATGTAGCATGGCTTAGCTTTGCTGAAGACTTTGGCCAAGGTTTAGATGAAACCCAACTAAACCATATGCTTGACCAAGTGAAAGAAGCAGGCGGTAACACCATTCGATGGTGGATACACGTAAATGGAACCCAAAGCCCAGTTTGGAACGCTGACCGCAGCGCTATTGCACCTGCAGCAGATCAGCAGCAAGTTATCGACGACATAGAGCGAGCTTTAGATCTTGCGCAAGCAAAAGGCATTTATGTAATGCCATGTTTGTGGTCATTTGACATGTTAGCGGCAACTCAGGCGAACATGACCAATCAAGTATTAAGCGCTAACCACTCCTTACTAACAGACTCAAATGTGCTTCAAGGTTACATCGACAACTTCTTAAACCCATTACTTGACCGAGTTGCAGGCCACCCAGCTTTAGTGGCAATAGATTTATTTAATGAACCAGAAAACATGACTGAATCTTGGTTTATTGACCGTGAAAGCTTAGACAGCGCTCTAGTCCCCGACTACAACGACATTCACACAACTACTGCAATTTTAAGTAATGCCATCCATAACAAAGCTGATGAACTGGGTGAACAGGTACTTGTAACGACTGGACCTAAATCTCTTGGCTTACTTAATGCTGATGGTTTTGGAGGTACTAACCATTACTCTGATGCCAACATGATTGCTTTGGGTGGTGATAATGCCGCGCTAGATTTTTATGCGCCTCACTATTACGACGACCAAGGAAAAGAAGGTACTTGGTCTCCGTTCTACCACAAAGCCAGTTATTGGGAGTTAGATAAACCCGTAGTTATTGGCGAGTTCTTCGCAGATAAAGATGCATATAAGCCAGCTGAATTTGACTACTTTGGTGACCCCATCGGCGAAGAGCAACTATGTGTAAGACTAAGTGAAAATGAATACGCAGGCGGGATCTCTTGGCAATGGACAAACCAATATCAAGCTTCAGTTTTGAACTGTGTTAGAGCCCTTAGCGGAGCCGATGCTCCAGACCCAAGTGCAGGCTCGAGCTATGATTTCGAAGACGGTGAGGTGCCATTTGGGTTTAGTTCCTCTTCAGATAGTTCTGGTAGTGGCCAGCTAGAGATAACCGCAGCTGAAGGAAGAAGCGATAGTAACGCACTAAGTTTGCGTGCAACGGAAGCCGAAGGAGAGAAGCAAACCAACCTCTTACTTCCTGTTGATCCTCAAACCATGCCGGAAGTGGCAACAGTGAACGTTTGGGTTAAAATTCCTCAAGCCGCAGCAGACGCAGGTTATAGCGGTGGTAAGATCTTTGTTAAAACCGGTGACGCATGGACTTGGGCAGAAGGTGATTGGTTTAACGCCAATGTAGGCGAATGGACCTTGTTCTCATGGACACCAGCGACAGTGTTAACCGACATTCGTGAGTTAGGTGTACAAATTTATGCCGGTGAAAACAGTGCGGCCGCTGATGGGGTAGCAATCTACTTTGATGATGTAAGCTTACTCGCTCAAGCGGAGTTGCCAGAGCCGCCAGTAGAACCAAGTTTTACCTATGACTTTGAAGCGAATGACAGCGTACCTACAGAGCTTTCTGGCACGTCGGATAGCAGTGGAACGGTAGCCCTTTCACTAACAACTGACGGCGGCGTAGATAGTTCTAAAGCAGTACTAATGACCGTTAATGAAGCAGGGGCAGAGAAGAAGCCTAACTTTGTTCAAGCTGTTGGCGGCAGTGGTACCTTAAGTGCAGCTAGCTTCATGGTTAAGTTATCTAGCGAAGCGGTAGCAAGTGGCATTACTGGCGGCAAAGTATTTGCTAAGACTGGTGAAGGTTTTACCTGGAATGAAGGACCTTGGACAGATCTAACAGCAGATACGTGGACAGAAGTTAGCTGGACACTTCCTGTTGACGGAGCACTTAGCAACGTTCAAGAGCTAGGCCTTGCCTTTTATGCAGGCTCTGGCGATGCTGCCGTTAATGTGGAGATTACTATCGATAACATTCAGATAGACAATTAAAACACCGTCTCTAAGGAGTAGCAAAATTGCTACTCCTTTTATTTTCGTTATAAGCCTATTCGGTCTACACTTTCTAAGGCAAAAGACTATCTATTAATACTACATAGGGAGTTAAATTTGCTCAAAATAAAATATTTATCCTTTTTTTTGATGTTCACTCTGCTTTGTTTCTCTCCGCTATCTTGGGCACTGAACATATTATTTATTAATCCAGCACAAAAGGGGCAGCCCAATTGGGATAAAGCTCAAGAACTAGTTGCTATCGCAGCCCAGCAACTTAATATTAAGGTCATATACAAAAGAGTAAATGAAAAGAAACGAAGCGCCCTGTACCCTATTTTTGAAGCTTTAGAGGATAAAAGCACTCCAATTGATGCTGTCATATTTATGGCCAGTAGCGGTGATGATAACGCTCTTCTTTTTTCTACCTTAGAACAGCTACAACTTCCATTTATCACATTAGAAAACTCTTTAGACGAACGCGACTATAAGAACTTAGGCTACCCTAGAGAAAAATTTAGCTACTGGTTAACTCAAAAAGGCTTTAACGATCATGAAAGTGGCTACAAATTAGCCTTAAGCCTATTTAAAGAAGCAGAGCGTATGTTCCCCCCCCCGATAGAGCTAGTTGCCCTATCAGGAAGGCATGATGAGATATCAGCACTACGAAACCAAGGTCTCCTTGATGCACTAGAAGAAACAAGTGAAGTAAAACTTAATCAAATTACTCATACCAACTGGAGCCAAGCTACCAGCAAAGCTAAAACCCTTAAGCTACTAAAACGATTTCCAGATACCAAGATCATATGGTGCGCATCTGATAGCAACGCACTGGGTGCTCATCAAGCACTAGTAGAAATGGGATTGAGGCCTGGTATTGATGTAATAATTGGAGGGGTTGACTGGCAACTTGATATCTTTCCACTAATGCTAAAAGGCGAATATCATGTTAGTGCCGGTGGGCAAGTATTAGCAGCCGCTTCTGCTATAGTTTACCTTTACGATTATTTCAATGGAGTAAACAAGCAACTGCTAGCCAATATGCCTAATATTCAGGTCGACCTAGTTACTCAGCACGATCCTTTACTTGTTCATCAGCTTCAACAAGCAAACTGGAATAATATAAACTTTAAAAAGATGAGCATATTAACTACATCTGAAGCTGCATTTTTTCCAACCGGTATAAAACTGCTAATTAAAGATTAACCAGCATTTCTCAACCTATACACCTTGGGAGAACACCCCACGGCTTGATTAAAGCTCTTAGAAAAGCTGTAAGCATCGCTATATCCCAAGTGCGTGGCAATAATCGCTAAACTCCATTGACTATAACGTAACAGCTCTTGAGCCTTCTCTATCCTTAAGTAAATAAGGTGTTGATATGCAGAGCGTTCGAACAGCCTAGTTGAAACTCTGTTTAAATGCGCTTCACTTAAACAACTCAAACTAGCTATATCTTTTACCGTCCAGTTTTGATGCAGCTGCAATGACACCTGCTCAAAGGCAGACTTCACTCGTTGTTGAGCGGTGTTTTGCCCTGCTCCAAGTAACAAGGCACTTTCTAAATTAGTCACGAGTTCACTCAACCATAAGCTTTGTTTTAACGGGTTACAGTGCGAAGCAATCATTAAGCTTAATAAAGCCCAAACACTCTCAGCATACTCACTGGCTACCACTTTTTGCTCATTTAGTTGGCTACCCAACCACAACCTTTTCACATCTAACAGCAACCAAGCCATCTGCCAGTGATTAACGTCATCACCAATAAAAAACCTAAATGGCTTTCCCGCAGGTAGTACCGCTAAGGAGTTTGCTGTAAGCAACTGAGAACCATTGCAGGTCTCCAGTAAGCCTTGACCTTGTAAGGTAAACAGCAAGGTATGCATACTAGGGCCTTTGCGCTCGACCAAATACTGCTCTCGCATGTCGGCAAGGCCCGCCATATAGATTTCTTGTTCATGTAATCCAACAATTTTCTGTTGGGTAATAAAACGCTCTCTGCAAGAGTCGTGCATACTAACCCGGTCTTTATACCTACCCTCAATGATTGGAATGGACATCAAACCGCCTGAATTCAACATGTATAAAGTAGGCATACTAGCTTACATTATTGGCGTTTACCTAGAGGCGTTTATCATGTTAGCAAAAACTCGTTCCCATAATCCCAATATGCTACACAACTTTACTCAGTTAGCCTTGCCTGTTGCTCTACAAACAGCCTTGGTTGCCTGCCTTTCTTTAGCCGATGTTTTAATGGTAAGTGGTTTAGGACATGGCGCTACTGCCTCAGTTGGCGCGGCCAGTAAATGGCATTTTGTAATCATAATGATAATGGCAGGGCTAGCCAATGCTAACGGCTCTCTTGTCGCTCAATATTGGGGAAAAGGAAACATAGGTGAAGCCAAATCAATCACCGTTATCACACTCATAAACGGTGTTAAGTTACTGCTCCCAATATCTTTATGTGTTGGCCTATTTTCTAAGCAGATGATGAGTATGCAAAGCGATTCCAGCCTAGTCATATCTGTGGGGAGTGAGTACTTGCTAGTTAGCCTGCCAATGCTAATTCTCACCCACTTTGTGATCGGCACAGAATCTAGTATGCGAGCTAGCGGTCAAACTTGGCTACCATTATTCATGGCTGCTTTTACCATCTTTTTGAATATTGGTTTAAATCATTGGTTTATTCATGGAGGAGCAGGTGTGCCGGCGCTCGGAGTTGCTGGAGCAGCCCTAGCAACAACAGTCGCGCGAGTAATCCAATTAATGGTATTGGGGTTGGTACTTCTTCGGATGAAACACTGGCTACTATTTACTCCCTGCACAGGCACAATGCCGGCACTGCGTACTAAATACAGAAAACTCGCCGTTCCGTTAGTCTTTAACTCGCTGCTTTGGGCTATAGGCACACTTAGCTATCAAATAATCTTTGGAAGAATGGGAACAGAAGAGCTTGCCGTATTCAGTATGCTTGGTCCATTTGAGTCTTTAAGTCATTCCTTATTTTTTGGTATGGGAGTGGCTTGCTCAGTAGTTGTAGGACAGCAATTAGGGCAAGACAATTTTGACCAAGCCTACTCAGTATCTATTCAATTCATCGCAATTGCTCTAGTTGGTAGTTTAGCCATTGGCTTAGTAATAATACTAAACAATGCTACTATTTTGAGCTGGTTGAACCTCGATCAGCCTGAGGTGCTACCTATAGCCAAACCTGCACTATTAATTATGGCCGGCGCTATGTGGTTGAAAATGCTCAATTTAATGGTTATTCACGGAGTACTTAGAGCAGGAGGCGAAAACAAGTTTTGTTTACGCACCGACTTTTTAGCTATGTGGTTGTTTGGCTTGCCACTCACTGCTATAGCCGCTTTCTGGGCGGAATGGCCATTTCATTGGGTATATGCAGTGATGTTTGTTGAAGAGGCGATTAAAATAGTACTGTGCTTTAGACATTATTTTACCAAAGCTTGGCAAAACAATCTTACTGCAGAGCAAGTAGGCTAAAAAAAGCGCCCGTAGACGCTTTTGGCTTTATTTTAAACCACATAAGTCTTTATGTGGTCTAAGGGTTTCTTCTAGACCGGAGACATTAAAGCTAGCAACCAAAGCACCGTCACTCACCGGCTGCACTTGCGCTAAGTAGTAATCCATTCCATATAATCGATTAATTAAGTCTTGGCTATCGAATGGATAAACACTGGTGGTGTCATTATCTTTTAAACGCCAATTCTCGCGCTTGCCCTTTTGGCCTTTTTCTCCGGAAGTGACATAAACGTCACGCCCTATATAAGCCAGCCAAGCGATACTAATCTCAGCGCTTCCTTTCCGGCATTTTATGCTCAAGCTTGTGCCTTGAGGCGCGCTTGAATCAGTCGGGTCGACTTTTAACTGAGCAATTAAGTTGTTTTCCTCATCCTCAGCATCGCGCTTTAAGGTCCACGCTCCAGTTGCAACAAGCGGAGCAACAGCCACAACAGCAGTATTGTCAACAGCTTCAGTTTGAGCGCTACTATCTTTATTCTGCAGCTCCCTCATTGTACTGTCATAGCATTGTAAGCGCTCCAAATGGTCAACCACGGCAACACAACGATTCAATGAACCTTGTTCCGCAGCATGAACCCAAGGAGCCGTTAACAGTAAGGCCGTTATCCATCCTTTTTTGCTCATAATTCCCTCTCGCGTTTATCATTAACACTTAGACTATAGTTTGGCGGAAGACCTGTATATAACCAACTCGGTTTGCGCGTAAATAGTGCTTGTATTGCCGGGTTCTTGGTAAAAAGCGCTACCATTACGCCAATACTTATCTTGCCCATTCACTGTCATTTCACCACTTAAAACAAACCAAATACAGGGGCCTGGATTCTCGGGAAGAGATAATGACTCTCCGGCTTGTAAGCGATACTCGGTTAGGCAAAAATCATTTACCGGAACGGGGTACTCTAAGCCGCCGTCTTTAGCAATAGGCGAAATACTTTCTGCTTTAACGGGATCAAAGTTAACAATGCTTAATAGTTCTTTCGGATCAACATGTTTACTGGTTAAACCTGCACGCAACACGTTATCGGAATTTGCCATTAACTCAATGTTTTGACCTTCTAAATAAGCATGTGGGATACCGGCATCCTGAAAAATAACGCCGCCTTTAGCTACATAACAAAGGTTAAGTAGCAGTACCATCAGCAAACCTGCCTCGAGTTGAGCGTTTGCTGAAGCGGCTCTCATATAGGCTCTCATCATCCAGAAGTAGGCATTATTCTTAGATAAACGATTCTCCTGATAAGCATCTAAATATCGATTCACAATTGGCATAATAAGCGGGGCTAGCTCGCTAGCAGACAATGCAAAAATGTAACTCACTAGCTGCTTGGTTCCACCCTCGGTAAATGGAGACAATAAGCTTTCTAAGCTTTGTTCTTTGCTTAACAATGCGGTAATTTCTTTCTCTGATTTAAAGCCATGTAGCAGCCAAAAATCGGAAAGGGCCAGCATTAACTCCGGCTTATGGTTAGCATCTTTATAATTGCGTTTACTAGGCTCAATTGATAAGCCTTGCTCTAGGTCATAACCCTTTTCAGCTTGCTTTTTAGTCGGATGAACCTGAATAGAAAGCGGAGCTTTTACATCTAACACTTTAAGCAAAAATGGTAAACGCTTCCCATAGTGTTTTATACATGAGTCTCCCAAGCGCCCCTGATAATCTGCGGCCATCCAATCGGTAAGTGGTATACCATTGGTCAAGGTTGCCACGCCATTAGGGTGATCGCCAAGCCAAAGTTCGGCCATCGGCTCGCCCGAGGCGTGTTCTTGACCAGTTAATAAAGGAATATAGAACTCCCCACCCCAATCATAATGTTGTTCAATACCCTTAATTTCTATCATCTTTTCCTCGTTAAATATGGAGTAATTCAAAAGTGTGTTAACAAAGTCTTTTTACTTAATGCGCCTAAGTAGACTTGAGGGTTCGTATTTGGGTTAATTCAGCTTGCTGTTCTTGAGTGCGTTGAGCCAGAATTTGGCTTTGCTCTGCCACATCTGCTGAGGTGGCGGTACTCTCAGAAAACGCTAGAGCGATGCCCTCTAAAGACTCGGAAATCTCTGCACAAGCACTGTGTTGCTCTTGGGTTGATTGAGAAATAAAATTCACGTCTTTCTCTAAGGAGTGCAGCAATTCATTGATGTCGAAAATGCTTTGTTTGCTGTCTTGCACGGCTTCAAAATTAACTTTCATGTGCTGGTCACATTGCTGCATATTACTCACCGCCTTTTGCGATGCGGTTTGTAATTGCTCAATCATGTCTTGAATTTGACCCGTTGCCTGGGTGGTGCGTTTTGCCAAGTCACGCACTTCCTCAGCAACCACCGCAAAACCACGCCCTTGTTCGCCTGCTCTGGCTGCTTCGATAGCCGCATTAAGCGCCAACAAATTAGTTTGATTGGCGATGTTTTCGATGACTTCTAAGATCTGACTGATGTCTTGACTCTGTTGGAAAACTTCATCAATAACTTGTGAACTGGTTTCGATTTGGCTTTGTAGCTCAGTATTACTTTGGTTGTTTGCTTCAATAGCCACACCGCCCGATTCAGCTATCTTGCTAATTTCGCGACTTTGCTCCAGATGGTTTTGAGTAAGCTCTCTAACGTGGCTACTGGTTTGCTCTAGTTCACAAACAGCACTTGAGATCCTAGAAACCGCAGCCAACTGTTCATCACCACTTTCTTTTACTTTGGTTGTTTGTTCTGCATTGTTTAAGGAGATGTCATAAATATCACTACCATGATGTTTGATCTGTTCAAACAATCGACTGTTGGTGTGTATGATTTTTTGCAATTGTTGAGTAAGTTCAGAAAACTCTTTAGGCCAATGTGTGCTAATTTGTTGACTAAAATCACCTGCCGCCAACAAACTCATTTTCTCTAAGCAATAGTTTAGTGGCTGGCGAATACTCCTAGTAAGCACAAAGCCAATAACCAATACAATTAGCAAGCAAAGCAGCATAACGGCTAGTTGAATATTGCTAACAGTATCGAGGCTCCCTGCAATTAGTTGGCTATTTTGTTGGCTCTCTGTTTTAAGCTGTGCACTTACATTGCCAACCAGTTCGTTCATTCGGAACAAAATGCCTTGTTGCTCAGCCAACTCGAGTTCTGCATCTTCGCTGGCGGAGGTTTGAGCGACCAACAAATAGGTGAGTCGATTCTCACTAAATAGGAACTTGGTGATTTGTTGACTGGCGTTTAAAAAGTCTTTTTCGCTATTTAAGGCTGGGAAGTCTTCTAAGATGATTTCCAGCAGATCTAGGTAATTCTCTTCGGCTGAACTAATAGCATTGTCAAGCTGTAGAGCGTCTTCACTGCTATCGGCAAAGAATGCTCGGTAGCTCATGTCGAGCAGGGCATCCCTTAAGTCTGTATATTCCTCAAGCTCTTTTCGTAAAAAATAGTCGTCTTTAATGTATCTAGCTGTGACTCTATCAAGCACTGAATCGGCAGTTGCTACCTGGTTAGATAACTCATTACGAAGTGTTTGCGTTTGCTCTGCTAAGACTAAGCTTTCAAAATGTTCGCTTTGAATAGACTTGGCCAGCGAGCGAAGCTCGGTTAAATCTTGGGTAAATTGTTGTTGTTGGTCTTCACTAAGATAAACCTGCAATAACCCTTGCTGATATACCTCGCTAATGGCATTGAGTATCTGCTTGTTCTTTTCTGCAAAACTTGCCTGCAAAGAAACGTCTTTAGCTTGAACCAGCTCTAGAATGGATTGTTGAAAATTAGATAGGTTTAGTCGTAGTTGATTCGAGGCTTGGTCTAACTTAGCTGAATCTTCCATCAGCACAAGAATGTCTTGTTTAGCTTGATTAGTCTGCTTAACAGCAATACCGGTAGATACTGCATATAAGCCTAATACGATGGCGAATGAGATGAGAATTTGAATCGTAATACGCATAGAACTCTCCAAAGTTGTTGCTGAGAGCGCAAAGGGGAGCTCATGGGCTCCCCATTATTTTTATTAGGTATTAGGTGTTTGCTGGCTTAGAACCAAACTTCACCCTGCACACCAAAGTTCCAAGTGTCAGTTTGGCCATCACGTGTATAGCTAGAACCAATGCGATCACCTACTTCGTCATCCCACTTAGCGTAAGTTACGAAAGTACGGATTTGTGGACGGCTCCAGAAGCCAGATTCGAAGGTGATAGTTGGCGCGATGGTCGCTTTAACTAATCCACCTTTTTGGTCTGTGGTTGTGTTGTCGAAGTACTCGTAACCTACTTCGTATTGCATCGCGAAGTTTTGTGCGATTTGGTGGAATGGACGCACACCTACAGCCCAACGATTTACGTCGTCACCTTCGCCCTCAACAACGTTGCTCCAAGGTTTGTAGTCTTTGTCTTGCTGGTAGAAAGCAAAAGTTGATACATCCCAGTTACCAAAGCTTGCTAGGCCATCTAGCACACCACGCCATGATTTAGTGCCTTTGCTGTTAGCAAAGCCCCAACCATTTTTACCTAGTGAATCGCCAGCAGCTAAACCTTCACCATATTGAAGTACTGCACGTGAGTAACCGTTAGCAAAATTGTAGAAACCATTGAAGTTATAAATGGCAGTAAGACCTAAGCCATCTTCTGCTGCGTTTGAATGCCAAGGGTGTTGCTCCATTGTGTGGCCAACAGCTTGTAAATCTAAGCCAATGCCACCAATGTCCTTAAGCCAAACATTTAGCGAGAAATCGTCAGAATATCCCTGAACCGTTCCATCTACTGGATCTTCAGAGTTACGGTCGCTAGGCATAAACGCGTATACACCTACATCTAAGCGAGCAAAACCTAGGTCGATTTTATCTGCACCACCGCCAGTACCGTTGTATTGAATGTACTCCCAGTCATATTGGTGGTTTGAAGCATTGCTTGAGCTGTAACGCTTACCCGCCCACCAAACAACACCTGGTGCAAAGGCAACGTTTTCAAGCTCTACAAAACCTTCACGGAATTGTATTTCATGGCCATCTGCATCAACACAGTTCCAATCTGCAGTACAGGTTGTTTCGTGGGTTAAGTTAGCGCGAACGCGGGCAATTACACCGTCGTCAGTTGTCATAGTAACGGTTGGCAGTAACTCAATTTTGGTATTGTGTTCGTTACCTAAACGGAATTTCGCAGTATCGCTCCAAAGTCCGATACGCTCCGCACGGGTGCCGTCAGAGTTAATTAACAAGCCACTTTTAATGTAGCCATGCATGCCAAAGTCGGTGCTTACAGCAGAAGCAGAACCAGCAGCGCAAGCTAATGCGAGGAATATGCTTTTGTTTAGAATTGATCTTTTCATATCGTTCCATCTTATCGTTAAGGAAAAATTCAACCCGCTGCTATGTTCCCTATTAGTACTGCGCAGCGGACCTATTGAAAAAGGCAAAGCCATAATAACAACAAAAAATGGCAACGTTACGATCTCTGATCACATTTTTCATTCAATAAAAATGTCACAAAAACAAAAACACTATAAGGAATCCACCTAAGCAACTGTAAAATAAAAACAAAATATAAATAAGCATGACAAAAACAAAACACAACGCAACGTTACGAATGAGATGCAGATCACACCATTCACAACAGTAATGACTTTAATTACGATTATTTCATGAGGATTGAAGCGCCTATGGTATCGATACGAAAAAAGCGGCCAGTGGCCGCTTTGTTAGATACAAAGGAACTTACTAAAGCGCTAAATTGCGATCAATCAAGGCAATTCGTTGCTTAACACAACCAGCAGAGGTTAACGGATCTTCTGGCGTGTTGGTCACATAATCTACTAGCTGGTCAATGCTAGTAGTAAGTACATGGCAACGAGTATCTGAAGAAGCGTAATAGATATACACTTCGCCATTCTCTCGCGCTACCATGCCGTTGCAGAACACGACGTTAGAAACGTCGCCCACTCTCTCTTCTCCTTCCGGAGCTAAGAAGTAGCCACTTGGTCGATGAGTTACTTTCATCGGGTCATTAAGGTCGGTCATAAAGCAATACAATACATAACGCAAACCGGCTGCTGTATTACGAACACCATGACCAATATGTAACCAACCCTTATCGGTTTTCATCGGTGCAGGCCCTTGACCATTTTTTGACTCTTTGATCGTGTGATAGGTTTTTGGCTCAATCACATGCTCAATGTCTACTACACATTCAGTCATTGAGTCAGCAAACGCCATCCCAATACCACCGCCTTTGCCGGCTTCAATAAAGCTGTCTTGAGGGCGAGTGTAAAGAGCATACTTGCCATTAACAAACTCTGGGTGCAGAACTACGTTTCGTTGCTGTGCAGAGTTAGTTTTTAGGTCAGCAAGACGTTCCCAAGTTTTTAAGTCTTTTGTTCGAACGATGCCACACTGCGCTACTGCAGACGACTCGTCTCCAGGAGCAGCTTCTGGGTCTTTACGTTCTGTACAGAACAAGCCATAAATCCAACCATCTTCATGACGCGTTAAACGCATGTCGTACACATTGGTATCAGGCACTTCTGTTTCGCCAATCTCACAGGGCTTATCCCAAAAGGTAAAACCATCAATACCATTGCTGCTTTCGGCCACTGCGAAGAATGACTTACGGTCATGGCCCTCAACGCGGGCAACCATGTAAAACTTGCCATCTAATTCAATTGCACCAGGATTAAGCACTGCATTAATTCCAAGGCGTTCCATTAAATAAGGATTGGTCTCAGCATTTAAGTCATAGCGCCAAGTTAACGGTGCATGCGCGGCTGTCAAAACAGGATCTTTGTAGCGTAAAAATACCCCATTCCCAGGCAATTCTGCTTGATTTACTTTAGCGTGTAAGTGCTGGTGCTCTGCCTGCAGCATTGTTAATCGTTGTTGAAATACCGACATATTAACCTCTAGAAAACTTCAGAATTGTTCTTGATGTACTCAACCAACTCATCAACTTGGGTATAAGCAACAGCTGAATAGGTATCTGCTGCGCCGTAGTAAATTGCAATACGGCCAGTATCTGCATCTGCTAAAGCAGCACAAGGGAAGGCAACGTTTGGCACAAAGCCAGCTGTTTCATACTCTTTTTCTGGAGTTAATAAGTAATCACGAGTACGGTACTTAACTTTCCAAGGCTCATCGATATCTAGAATGGCAGCACCAATACTGTAAACAAAGCCATTACAAGTACCTGAAACACCGTGATAAATCATCAACCAACCTTCACTAGTCTCAATCGGAATTGGACCGGCACCAATTTTAGTACCTTGCCACCAACCTTCTCCGCCTTTACCCATTACATGGCGGTGCTTACCCCAGTACTCCATGTCGTTACTGTGGCTTAAGAACACATCACCAAACGGTGTGTGACCGCTGTCTGAGGGGCGGTTAAGCAAAACATATTGATCGTTAATTTTACGTGGGAACAACACACCATTACGGTTAAACGGCACGCAAGCATTCTCTAGACGAGTAAAGGTTTTAAAGTCCTTAGTCATGCCCATACCTAAGGTTGCACCGTGGTCATCAGTACACCAGGTAACATAATAGGTATCATCTAGCTTAACTACGCGAGGGTCATAAGCATAACTTGGCTGGAAAGGTTTACCTTCAGCATCTACCCACTGAATAGCCTCCTCTTCAAATTCCCAGCTTAAAGCGTCTTGGCTGTAACCAACATGCAAGTGTGGGCGACCGTTTTTGTAGTCTGAGCGGAATACACCAATAAAACCGTCGTTGAACGGTACTACAGCACTGTTATAAACACGGGCTGCAGCTGGAAACGGATTCCAACCAATAATCGGGTTTTTGCTATGGCGCCACATTACATCTTGGCAATCTGCCGGGCGATCTTCCCAAGGAATATTTGGTAGGGATGCTCCCAAAATTTTTACAGTCATTGCTTACTCCAGCTTATTTAAATTTTTGTAAAATAGTCAAAATTTGTTGTGTTTTTTGTTTCATCAACTCTTGGTCGCCACGCGACTCCACATTCAGCCTCACCACCGGCTCGGTGTTAGAACTTCGTAAGTTGAAGCGCCACTGTTCGAACTCAAGACTGATGCCATCGGTTTTGTCTACAACTAAGGCTTCTTCTTTGAATGCTTCCAGTACAGCGTCAACCGCAGCTTTTGCATAACCTAAGGTGCTGTTGATTTCCCCAGAAATAGGGAAGTTGGCTTGTTGCTCTTTTACGTATTGCGATAAAGATTGCTCTCCATTGGATACCAGCTCTGCGATCAACAACCATGGCAACATGCCACTGTCGCAATAAGCGAAATCACGGAAGTAATGGTGCGCACTCATTTCACCACCATATACTGCGTCTTCGGCTCGCATCCGCTCTTTAATAAAGGCGTGACCGGTTTTACTTTGTATTGCCTCACCCTTTTCTGCTTCCACGATATCAATGGTGTTCCAAGTTAAACGCGGGTCATGAATGATCTTAGAACCAGGCTGTTTAGTTAAAAATGCTTTGGCCAACAAACCAACGATGTAATACCCCTCGATAAAATCGCCGTTTTCGTCGAACAGGAAACAACGATCTACATCTCCGTCCCATGCGACACCAAAATCTGCCTTGTGCGCTACCACCGCCTTGCGAGTGTCTTCACGATTTTCCGGCAATAATGGATTAGGGATTCCATTTGGGAAATTGCCATCAGGTTGGTGATTTACTTTGATAAACTCAAACGGAAGATGCTCTTCTAAGTTGTCAAGCATATGGCCCGCCGCACCATTGCCAGCATTAACAACAACTTTAAGCGGCTTTAATTTAGCAGCTTCAATGAAGCTTAGTAGGTGTTGAGTATATTCTTCAGAAATGTCGTAACGTTTCGATTTCCCAGCAAAAATAGACTCTACAGGGGCAGAATAATCAGCACTTTCGACTAAGGCTCTAATTTCATTGAGGCCGCTATCTCCGCTAATCGGCTTAGCAGATTCCTTTACCAGCTTCATGCCGTTGTAATCTTTAGGGTTATGACTAGCTGTAACCATTATTCCGCCGTCTAGGTTTAGATGGTCGGTGGCAAAATATACCTCTTCAGTGCCAACTAAACCTAACTCCAAAACCTCTACACCACTATCGTTTAAGCCTTTGATAACTGACTCGGCCAACTCTGGGCTACTAAGGCGAATGTCGTAGCCTACAGCAACTTTTTTAGGTTTAAGAAAATCCGCATACGCCCTACCTATTCGATAAGACAAATCGTTATTTAGTTGCTCAGGTAACTTACCTCGAATGTCGTAAGCTTTAAAAGCAGATGTATTATGCATGGTCTTATTCACTCCAAAATCGTAACGTTACCATTTTACGATATGAAAAGCTTAATTCAAGAGAATGTAAGCTAAAAACTAGGGAATGTGACTTGTAACTCGTTTTCGTTTAAAACGACAAGTCACGCGAATCAGTTCACTATACCGTTTAGCGTTGATAATAAACCGTTTTTTGTAAGGTTTGCAGATGCTTAACCGGTTCGCCGTTAATTCGGCGCAGCAAGTGTTGAATCAACTTTCGGCCCACTTGGTGAAAGTCTTGTCTGTAGCCTGAGATTGGCGGCATAAAAAAGCTTGGTAGGTCACAGGTCTCTACCAACACCACATCAATATCGTCACCAATAGTCTTGCCTGTATCTTGGATCCCAGCCAACAAACCACAGGCACTTATTTCAGAACCACAAATTAAGCCATCAGGAGCTTGTTCGCCCGACATAAGCTTGTTGCCAAGCTTGCGATAGTCATCAACGTCCGAATCGAAAATGATGTTTTTTTCAATCTCAAAATCGTAACCAAACTCTCTAGCGGCTCGACGCGCACCATAGTACTTATGCCATGCGTAGGTATAATCATGAGAAGAACTTAACAGACGAATATTTTTGCGCCCTTGCTCGTAAAGCTGCCTGGCCGCTCTATAAGCCATATCGTGGTTGTCGATATCGACATATGGGTGCTCAATACTCATTTCAGTTTGGCCAAAAGTGACAAACGGAATCTCGTTGTCATGCAGATAAGCTACCCGCTCATCTTGAGTTTTGGTCAAGTTGAAGATCATGCCACCACAAAGGTTATTTTCGAATGCATACCTAACCGGCTCCATAGGGTCTTCATCCGGAGCCATTGGCAATACAGTTAGATGGTAAGGCGTTCCCTTAAGTGCAGCGGTGAAACCTTCAATCAATGCAAGTGAGCCTACGTCGCCCACAATATCGCCTGGCTTGGTTACAGGCAAAATTGCACAAATATTGTAGTTAATGCCAGTGCGTAGGCCAACACCAGAGGGATTGGGTCGATAACCAAGCTTTTTAGCGGCTGCCTTAACTATTTCTTTGGTAGGTTGCTTTACATCATCACCGTCTTTCAGTGCCCTTGACACTGTAGTGACAGACAAACCCGTATATTCTGCAATAGTTTTTAACGTTGCCTTTGCCATGATTACCTTCACTTCCTCTACATAAATTCGTAACGATTTCAACCAAAATGGTCTCACACCCCCCCTTTAGTAACAAGGGTATGGATAGAATACTCACCTATAAATGCAAAAGTTACGAATCATGTCAAAGTTTTCGGTTAATACTTGTTCGATTAACCGAAAAACAAACTTTCCATAAGGAATGATTATTACAATCTGGTCTCTGTTTCTGCATTAAATAACGAAATATTTTGCAGATTAAAGTGCAGACCAAAGCTATCACCATTCTTAATTTGAATATTTGCGTCTAACTTGGCTCTCACTGGCTGACCGTGCATATCGAACTCAGCTAATGTTTCAGAGCCTGTCATTTCAAACGCTGATACAGTTAGCTCAGTTTCAAAAGCACTATTAAGCGGCGATTGGGTAATATGCTCTGGTCTAATACCTAGCAACACCTGCATGCCCTTTTTGGGCTGTTTAGTAAACTCATAGCTTGGAATAGGGATCTGGATATCATTAACTAATACACTCCAGTCACCTTCGCCTCCCATTAACTCACCTTTTAATAAGTTAATTTGAGGAGAACCAACAAATTTCGCGACGAATACATTGCTAGGCTGGTTGTAAATTTCATAAGGAGTACCAATTTGTTGGATCTCTCCTTTATTTAACAACACAATCTTGGTAGCTAAAGTCATCGCCTCGATTTGGTCATGAGTTACGTACAAAATGGTAGCGTTTAATTTAGCGTGCAGGTTTTTAAGTTCTAAGCGCATCTCACCACGCAGTTTCGCGTCCAAGTTACTTAGTGGCTCATCAAATAAAAATACTTTAGGATTACGCATTAATGCGCGACCAATTGCGACCCTTTGACGTTGCCCCCCGGACAATTGAGCCGGAGTACGACCTAATAAAGGTTCAATCTGTAGCAGCTGAGCAACTTCTTTAACACGCTTCTCTATTTCTGCCTTTGGTTTTTTGTTGATTAACATGCCAAAGCCAATATTTTCAGAAACAGTCATATGCGGGAAGAGCGCATAAGATTGAAACACCATAGCTATATCGCGGTTTTTCGGGTCTTCTAAAGTGACGTCTTTATCCCCGATAAAAACGCCGCCTGCAGTTACATCTTCTAGGCCTGCAACTAGGCGCAATAAGGTTGACTTACCACAACCTGACGGGCCAAGCAGAACAGTAAACCCGCCGGCTTCCATCTCTAGGTCAATACCGTCGATAATTACATTTTTACCGTAGGTTTTATTTAACGCTTTAACTTCAACAGCATGCATAGCTATTTTCCTCATAACTGGTGATTCTTGAATAAATTTCTAGGCACGCACGGCCATTGTGATAAGGGCATTTCCATGGTTCAACTTTTGCTTCGCCGGTATAAGGGTTACCCTGGCGATCAGTCTTCCAATGCCATTCTCCATTTTCTGTATCTACAATTTGGTTTTTGATGATCTTCCAGCAGTCTTGGGCGACCGCCCAATATCTAGGGTCAAAGTCTTTTTGAAAGGCGTTATAAAAGCCCACCATGGCTTCCGCTTGAACCCACCAAATACGGTCGCTGTCTAACATTTTCCCGTGTTGTAGCTCATTAAAAATAGCACCATCAGCGTCTCTACCTTGCTGCAGGGTCACGTCGGCCATTTTAGTAGTTAGCGCATAAATACTCGCGGAGAGTTGCTTATCGCTGATACATGCGGCAGCGTCGTCTAATAACCACGTTCCTTCAATGTCATGCCCGTAAGACACATCTTTAGATACACACTGCCACTCACGACTAAAAAACAGCCCGAAGTGTAAATCTTCATCGACAATGGTGTCGCGAAACAACACTAGTAACTCGCTAAGGCGTTGCTCAACCAGTTCATCGGGCCATACTCGATGCAGATTTGCGTAAGCTTCCAATATATGAAGGTGGGTGTTCATCGATTTCTCAGCGAGAACTTCTTCTGAGGTATCACATACAAGGTGGTTTTCTATGGGCTGCCAATGCTGGTCAAACGCTTCAATATAACCACCATTGACCTTGTCGTATGCGTTTGACTCAATAAGCTCAAATAAGCCTTTGGCAATATCAAGCGCCTCTAGATCTTTGCTTATGCGAAAGTATTCAGTTAGAGCATAAATGGCAAAGCCTTGATTGTAGATATGCTTTTGCGGATCTTTCACCTTACCTTTACTATCAAGCATCCAGTAAACTCCGCCGTTCTCGCGATCTAAAGCTTGTTCTTTTATGAACAAATAGGCATGTTTAGCGGCTGCTAAATACTTATCATTTGGAAGAATTCGATGGGCAGCAGAAAAACTCCATAGTATGCGAGAATGCAACAACACGGCTTTGTCATGCTCTTTATCAACAGTTCCGTTGAAATCAGCAAAACAGTGAAAACCACCATTTTCTTTGTCTATCATTTCAAGCCAAAAGCTCAAGATATTATTATCTACCTCGTGCGCCATTTCTTGCTTAAAGTCTTGTAGTTTCATATTTTTTATTTACTTTTTTTTAAATCAGGAAATTTGTGGATATACCATGCCATTACCAATAAGGCGGCTGGCGTTAAGCCAAACAACAAAAACACAATGGGTGACAACAGGCCCACTAAAACACACAACGCACTCACTAAAAGTAGCGTAAATGGCAAGCCTGGATGGCTGCGCAATAGGCTCAGCGCTAGCGAAAATCTTTGTTTTGCTGATGCTCGATATATGCTTCCTTGAAGAATTGACGCACTTAATAACATCAGCAAAAATGCCAGCAACGGTAAAATAGCTAAACTAAGCAGCTGCAATAATTCGATATCACTGCCTAGTGCCCAATTTAAATACCAACCTAGAGAAAACATTATCAACACAACGGGTAAACCAACTATGTTGCTAACCACTAGCTCTTTGCGCCATTCCCCAAAAAAATCAATAAAACCGGTTTTGTTGTCCTTATTCATGTAACGACGGAGCATTAACAACAAGGTGCTGGTTGCAGGGATCACACCAAACACTCCAGCTCCCAATACAACCATCAGCATCCAACACAAATTCATCACAACCAGTTGGCTGAACCAGTTGCAAAAAGTTATTAGTGGGGATGCTTGACTCATAATTACAATTACCCTTTTACTGCGCCGTTTGTTACACCAGCGTAAATTTGCTTCTGCAGCAGAAGGAACACCACGATAGAAGGAATCAAAATAATAATGATGCCAGCTGAAATAGTGGTCCACTCGGTGCCAAATACCGAAGTAAACTTATATAAGGCAGTAGATACAGTCACTTGAGACTTCTCTGGCAAATAAAGCAATGGAAAGTAAAAGTCGTTATAAATGAAGATGGTTCGCAGAATAATTACCGTAGCAATAGCGGGCTTTAACAATGGTAGAACTATCTTCCTGTAGATAAGGAAATAAGATGCACCCTCAATTTTGGCAGCCTCATCCAACTCAACAGGGATACCTTTCATAAACTGCAAGAAGATGTAAATCATGACCACATCGGCGCCGATGTATAACATGATTACCGAGCCTTTATGGTTGATTAAATTAAGTGCTTTAATTACCTCAAATGTAGCAACCTGGGTAGTTACCGCGGGCACCACCATTGCAATAACATAAGCAAGAAGCACTAACTTTTTGCCTTTAAAGTTGAATCGCGATAATACATACGCAACTTGGGTACCAAAAACGACCGTAAAGAACAGAGAAATAATTAAGATGGTACCGGTGTTAGTAAACGCCAACCCTAAGTCTCCGTCAGCGAACACTTTGATGTAGTTATCAAAGTTCATGAAGCTTTCAGGCAACGCAACTTTACTGGTGGTGTAATACTCTTTTGAGGTTTTAAATGACGCCAATAGCACAGCGAACGGCGGCACTAATACAGCCACAGAAGCCAGTATTAAGGTCATGTACTTAAACAGTGTCCAGAATACCCAGCGAGGCTGCTTCAACTTACCGATAAAGCGAGCTTTTTTTATCTCGTCCTCAGTTCTAACCTGAGCAGGTAAAGAGGCCGAGGGAGCCATAGAGGAAACTTGCTGACTACTCATAATTATGCCTTATCTCCGAACAATACTTTTTGAAGAATCATAAACAACACCACTATCAACAATAGAAATACTGCCATTGCAGACGCCAAACCAAAGTCGTTGAAGTTAAATGCTGTTTCTAAAGTTGCCATTACAAAGGTTTTAGTACCATTTGCGCCTTTGGTGATGATCATTGGAATTTCAAACACAGATAGCGAACCAACAAAAGCGAGTAATACCTGAAGGCCGATAATTAACTTAATAGAAGGTAAAGTTATGTAGCGGAACTGATCCCATTCACCCGCGCCTTCGATTTTAGCCGCTTCGTATTGGTCTTGAGGAATAGACTGCAACACACCAAAAAACAGGATTAAATTAAAACCAAGGTAACGCCACACTGAAGCGCCAACCAATGACCAATTCACAACATCGCTGTCCATCAACCAGGGCATGATCCAAGCGTCTAAACCTAAAGCAGCTAAGAAGTTATCGAATGCGCCATCCACTTGATAAAAAATTTGAAACACCATCGACGCAGCAACGGCATTTAGAACAAAGGGGATAAATAGCAGCGTTTTAAAGAAGTTTCGGCCTGCGAGTTTTGTATTAACTAAAACAGCAAACCACAAAGACAACACCAGCTGAATCACCGCACCAACAAAATAGTACAAAGTGTTTAGTAAAGGTCCCAAGATATCCGGCTCTTCAACCATATATTGATAGTTGTCTAAGCCAACCAAGTTTTTAACGGGCGCGTATCCATCCCAATCGGTCACGCTCATGTAGAACAACTGACTCGCGGGATAGTATGAAAAGGTAAACAACAACCCTAACGGTATAGCTAAAAAAGCTACGATGATTATTCGCTGCTGCTGCTTAAGAGTAAGGTTAAACATGGTTTCTCCGATGCTGCCCGACATAACTCGAGACTTACTTCAATTAAGAACAATTTCCTTGGCTAAAAAAGACTAGCCTTCTTAGGTTAGGCAAAAATCAGGGATACCCTCTAACCAATAGTGACGTAAAACTAAAATGCCCTAGGTTTAAAAGATAACCATCATGCTACCAACCGAAATAATGGTAACGTTACGATTTGATATTCACAAGATAAAATGAAGTCTGGAATATCGAAGTGTGAAAACGATCACTCTAAGCTAGACCGCGTAGATACTGGTAGAAAAAAATGTAATTGAACATGAACAGTTTTTTCACAAAATGGTAACGCACCACTTCTTGTACAAAATGGATTGAAAAAAGACAAAAATAGCAACGTTACTATAACCAAAGGTCTAATGACCCAATCCCTATATAGCTTAGAATGACGCGGAGACTAAAACAGGACCATCAACAGTCTAAAACAACGTCCAGAGCTACCTAAACGACTAAAACCGAGCCAATCGGCTCGGTTTTAGATAGCGGCTTACGCCTAATCCAGATGACTATGCCACTAGTCGTATGTAGCTTCCTCAAACCGGATATTGTCGAGATACACAGAACCATCCATTGGCAGCTTATCTCCAACAACTGCAATGAAAATGTCTGGCGCTTTACCCGATATATCACCAAGCTCTATCACCACTTCTTGCTTATAGTATTGCTTACCGTTCTTGGTTACTTTTTCTAACTCAGAAACCTGTTTGCGGTATTTATCTACGCCCAACTTAACCCAGCCGTCTCCTAGGGCAGCGTATGGTCGAACACCACCTTTGTCCCCATCATTTACTGGGATGTATAAATCATAAGTGAAACGGTTTTGCTGTTGGAAGTTCTTAATTCGCATATTGCGCAACTTAAGCTCTTCCCAATCATTTTTGCCCGACCAAACAAGGTTTAACTTAAGCATTGGCG
The DNA here is from genome assembly GCF_019670125.1 of Agarivorans aestuarii. Taxonomy (NCBI): domain Bacteria; kingdom Pseudomonadati; phylum Pseudomonadota; class Gammaproteobacteria; order Alteromonadales; family Alteromonadaceae; genus Agarivorans; species Agarivorans aestuarii. Next base: position 613,037 of record NZ_AP023033.1, on the reverse strand, counting down.
AGCCCAAATCAGAGCTTACTTCTAAAGCAGGATTCTTCCACTTGGCTTGCCAAGTTCCTTCTTTTTGCCAACCTAATAAATCACCACTAGAGAAGTCGAAGCTAGGACCCATTTTATAACCTGTTATAGGACGATCAAACTTAACTGTAATTTTATCGGTAATACGCTTGCCGCTTTCCATTGTGGCTACGGTAATTAATTGTTGCTCACCAAAGCCTATATCTTCAACTTTGATCTCAGCACTGTAGTAGCCATCTTTGTCACTGTCTTCCATTGGGTAGTTACCCGCTGGGGTGCGTAGCAGTAACTCGGTAGGCTGCTCTTTATAACTCATTACATAACTTTGAACCGTTACTGTCTGGTCAGTTACCGATAAATTATCAACAGGATAAGTAAAGTAAACCGAGTCTTTTAGCTCTACTGGTTGCCCTAACATTTGCTTAGTATGACGAGTAAGAACTTGATTGGTTCTTCCGCCATCGGCAAGCACTCGGAAGCCGTCGTAATCTGGATACAGCTTGTCGCTAGCATTCTTATCGTAGCTGGTTAAAATCCAGAACATCGTTCCTGCCGCGCCATTTTCATAAGCGGTGCGAGTCCATTTGTCGTAGATAAAGTCTCTGTTAAATGGTTCTGCTGCACCAATCCCGTACTCCTCCAAAACCACAGGTTTATTAGCAACTTTACCAGCATCAATGTGATCAAGAATCCACTGTGTCCCCCACTGCTCGGCGTTATGCTTTCCCCAATGTTCAGGGTATAAGTGGAAAGTACCATAGTTAATATTTGAGAGAGTTAGGATCCGCTCCCAATCTACCCCCTCGTTGCCGTTATACGCCCAGTCTTCTTCTCCAGGTCTTGTAAAGAAGCCTTCACTGCCTAAAGCAATTAGCTGCTTAGGAGCTAGCTCACGGACGTAGTCGCTCATTTCTTTTGCCCAAGCGTAAAGCAGCTCACCACTCGTATCAGACTGGGCGCGCGGCTCATTAGCCAGTTCCCATGTCATAATAGTTGGGTCTTCGACGTAAGCCACGCCGGTATATTTGTTAGTATGACTTAATACATGTGCTACATAGTTTTTATAAGCCTCGCGCGCCTCAGCTTCGCGATAAAAGTCATCATGGTGGTCTCCACCAATCCAATTTACATACTGTGGCATACCACCAAAGTCGCCCCAGTTGTTGGTTAATGCAATAACTAAACGTATGCCTCGTTTATTTGCTTCGGCGATGGTGAAATCTAATCGCTCTAAGCCACTTTTCGCTTCAGTCGAGCTATACACTCCCATCTCTGGCTGCATAGTATGGCCATGGCTTATACCATCCATGAACCCCCAAACACGAATTACATTGAGGCCCATCTTTTGAGCATCATCCAATACTGTGGTAATAGCCTTGTTATCACCGTAATGCATGTAGTAGTTGTTGGTGCCCGAAAACCGAAAAGCTTCGCCATTTAATAGCAGTTGTTCTCCGGATTGACTTACAAAATCAGTAATTGGTTCAGCTGCGATAACTGGGGCATCCGCTCCTCCGGTGGTACTTCCACACCCAGCTAAAATTGCAGTACCTAGGCCAACCGTGCCTAACCAGATTAATGTTTTCTTCATTATCAAATCCTTATCAAATCACATCTAACAGACGTACACATTGTTTCACCATTCGCCACAAATGATAACGTTTCGATTCGATGAATAGGACGAACTTATCGATTTGAATTGAAATTCATACTATAAATGAGAGCGCTATCACAATATTGTTGTATACGGGCTAAGAAACCATATACAAAGCAATAAATGGAGAACCTAGTTAACACAATTATAAAACAGAGAGTGATCACCCTCACGTATCTTAACGATATGATTATTAGCGGATTGAAAAGCACAAATCGTAACGTTATGGTTTATTCAAGGAGATTAGGAAGGTGTTATCTCCGTATAACCAATATATGATCACCTCAGTGACCTAAAGGACTTATAAAATGAAGAATAAAATCATTACTAAAACGCTGCTAGCATCAACCGTTGCCAGCAGTGTTTTATTTGGTGCACAAGCTTTTGCTGAAGGGAATCCCCTTACCAATTTGGAAGTAAAAGGCGAAATTACCTTTTTTACTAACCGTACCGACTTAGTAGAAGCAGGCGTATATGACCGCTACACCAAAGAATTTAGAAAGATGTACCCTGGAGTTACTTCAGTAAAAGTTATTGGCTTTGCCGATTACCAAGGTGGTGTTCGCCCACGCATGAACACTGGAGACTACGGCGATGTAGTACTAATTTTGCCTTCGGTTCCATCTGAGCAATATGGTAATTTCTACGAGCCACTAGACATGTACGGTCCTGATGAAGTTTACTTCCATGACGCATGGTCAAACGACGGTAAAGTGTATGGCGTATCAATGGGTAACTCAGTAGAGGGCCTAGTTTATAACAAAGATGTGCTTGCTGAAGCCGGTGTAAAAACACCACTTAAAACCTTATCTGATTTATATGCAGCATCTGAAAAGATCGCCGCTCAGAACAAGATTCCTTTCTATGTGAACTTTGGTGCGCAATGGCCATTACAGCAGTGGGATAAATACCCAATTGTTGCAGAAGGCGATGCTGGTGTGTACGAGAAGATGTTAACTCAAGATAAAGCATTCTCTGGCGATACCGCTTACCATGAATCTCTATCTCTATTGAAAACCTTGATCGATAAAGGTTGGACAGAAAAAGACTTAATCACCAATTCTTGGGAAGAATCTAAGTCTTTACTTGCCGAAGGTGATGCGGGTATGTTCTATCTAGGTAACTGGTTCATTCCTCAAGTAATTGATCGTGGTATTGCAAGCGAGAAAGTTGGCTTCATGCCTATTCCTGCGGGAGAGTCTGGTGAGCTTCGCGCTCAAATGAACCACGACTGGGGCTATGCGGTAAGCAAACACTCTAAGAACAAACCAGCTGCGAAAGCTTACATTAAGTTCATTCTAGAAGAATCTGATTTTGACGAGGTAGCAGGTTTCATTCCAACAATTAAAGCGAAGAAACCTACACTTCCTCAGCTTAATGAGTTTATGAGCTACAACCCTACAATCATTCAAACTCCAACTAACTCATCTACCTTTATTGAAGTAACTAACCGTTCTCAGATCGACTTTTACTCTGGCGGTTACGTACAAGATGTAATGACTGCGTCTGACTTTAACGAAGCACTAGAAAAGTTAGACGGCCGTTGGAATCGTGCTAAAAAACGCGTTATGAAGTAGAGCCTACAAAGCCACCTACGGGTGGCTTTTTTATATACTGAACGAAGAACTAAACGACTAAACATAAAATAATTCTGCTCACAACTCCGATTTCATATAGCTGTTGAAGAGACAAATACTCCTATACTTTCACTTTCTAATTTCATCTCTCCTGCCAAACTCGCTTCTAAGCCTCTTTCCAACAAGCTAGCTAATATTTACAAACACTAATGCTGAACTAAACTCATAGAGAGATTAACTTAAGCCAATCACCCGCTTTAGACACACAAACAGAATCAAGTAATTAGACTAAAGGGCGCTAGGCATAAAAGACGAGAGCATAGTTACCCTATTATGAGAAACACTCCAATGCTATTTATCTGGTCTAGTCTCCTAACTATTCAACTCGCCTCCGCTTCACCTAGTAATCCTGCCAAACCCGACCCTTTTGTGATGTATTCGAATCAAGTCGAAGACTCTAGTGCTTCCCAATGGCTTACTGCTATTTACAAAGAGTTGTTCAAACGCCTAGACATCCCTCTCGTTATCACTTATTTGCCAGAAGCAAGAGCCACCAAAAAAGCAGTAGCGGGCTCGATAGATGGTCAATTTGGACGAGTATATGAATACCAAGATAACTTCCCGAACCAAATCAGGATAGATGTTCCTCTCTATAAGATAAATATTAACGCTTACTCCCACACCAGCAATAGCACTACGTTAAACAGTGGCTGGGCAAGCTTTAAGAACACAAACTACACGGTGGTATATAAAAGAGGAGCCCTAATCAACAAACTGAACCTAGAGAAAGTTTTACCAGTATCTAAATTAGGCACTGTAACATCCATTCGCCAAGGCTTATTGAAAGTAAAATATGGTCGCGTAGACATGTTTGTACAAGCTGATATCGGGGTTCGCCATCTATTAAACAGCGAGGAATTTAAAGGTCATATCATGGACTCGGGTAACTTGGACTCAGTCACTATTTACCCCTACATCCACAGCAAACACCGAGCTCTGGCAGACGAACTAACTGCACACTTACGCGCAATGAAAGATGAAGGTTTACTAATGCACTACTGCCTAGATGCATTTAGCCCTGATACGAGCTTATGTGAAGGGCTAAATGTCGATTCTGAAGAAGATAAAAAAAGCAGCTATAAATAGCTGCTTATTTCAATTACCTTCAAGCTAAAGCTGCTCAGTTGTACTTGGCTATCAATCAGGCAAATAACAAATCCGCCCTTAATTATCAGTGACCTGCGAATTGCGAACGACCACAGTTCCAGCAACAAAATCATGTAATGCCCTACGCTTTTTGTTTGTAAGCATCACGATGAACTCACTCCATATCCATATGCTCATGGTGATATTGGCTACGTTGTACCAAACAGGAGTATGCTCGACCATATACGCTTGACGCTTTAGCCATGTCATCGAAAAATACTGAGCATCTGTCATATCTAATGCCACTATAACTAGCGCTATAGACATCACTAAAGAACAGATAAACAACACTGCATAGCGAAGTACCGCTTCTTTATACCCCACATCCGTGCCGTCAACTTTGGCTATTTTAATGTTAAGCAGCAGCTTACCGGGTGTACCACCATAAGTTCTTACTAGATACACATGAAACCCAAGGCCAATCACCAGTCCTGGTAGTAACCAATACAACTGAAACAAACGAGATTGCTCGCACCCCCATAGGGATAAAAACATAATGGGAAGAGAAATGATTACGTCTATCCAATAAGCACAAAACCGTTTCCAAAATCCTGTGTACTCCATATCCGTCTTATTACACTTAAACCTAAGATTCGAGAATGATAATTGCGCGAACACTGTTTCACGCAACTATCAGTTCAGGGCAAATAAATGTCGTTGTTGCTCTAGACTCAATGTTCTACTAACGGAGTCTCTACATTATTTATATAAAGCCTTTTCGAAATGAATATCATCAAGATAAACCGGTTTGCTTAAAGGCAACTTTTCACCCACAAAACATATGTAAATGTCTGGCTGCTTACCGGCGGTATTGCCTAGCTCTATTTCTACAAGCTGTTTGTAATATACTTGGTCGTCAACAATCACCTTTTCTAACGACGAAACAGACTCTCTATATTGATCAATGCCCAACTTTACCCAGCCATCAGCTAAAGCAGCGTAAGGTCGTACCCCGCCGGCACCCGTTTCATCAGCAGGTATGTAAGCAGTGAACACAATACGGTCTTGGCGATTAAGGTTTTGAATACGACTATTTCTAATTTTTAGTTCTTCCCATTCTTCCAAACCCGGTAGTTCACCATTAAGTTTCAACATTGATTTGCCAAGATCATCGCTGATCGTTAATGCCGGCTTATTCCATTTAGCTTGCCAAGCCCCATCACTATGCCAGCCTTGTTTTAAGCCACTTGAAAAATCATAGGTGAAAGTTCGCTCATAACCCACCACAGTTGGGTTGTACAATACCGAGGACTTATCACTAAGGCGCTGTCCATTGTCCAACTTAGTGACTAACGATATTTGCTGCTCACCCAAAGTGCTAGGATCGAGCTCCACGTAAGCAGTGTAATACCCCTCTGCGTCAGGCCCATCTAACTCATAGCGGTCCACACTGGTTCGAACTGACATGCTTTTAGCCGACGATGATGCGGCCAATACATTCGCTTTAACAGTTAACCACTGGTTATCTATGCGCTGTAATGGCGAAGGCGTAGTTATGTAGCTGCGTGCGTCATAGCCTGGCAATAAGCCACGCATAACCAAAGAGTGTTGTGCTAATAGCTGATGAGTACGTCCTCGGTCAGCCAGTACTCTATAGCCATCATAGTCTGGGTAAAGCTCTTTCTTAGCCGCATCTTTAAAGCTGTTTAGGCCCCATACCATGGTTCCTGATGCACCTTGTGCGTATGCCGTTCTATGCCATTTGTCGTAAACAAAATCACGATTATTAATGTCATTGGCTAAAATCGCATACTCTTCCAGCACAAAAGGTTTATTAGCTAAGCTTGCGGCCTCAGCGTGCTCTACAATCCATTGCGTCCCCCAAGCTTCAGCATCTGCTTTCTCCCAATATTCGGGGTAAAGGTGGAAAGTTCCGTAGTCGATATTTGGTAACCGAATTAGGCGCTCCCAATCAACACCTTCGCTACCGTTATAGTTCCAATCTGTGTTACCAGGTCGATTAAAGAATCCTTCACTGCCCAGCGCCACTAATTGCTGAGGGGCAATAGACTTAACGTATCGACTCATTTCATCAGCCCATTCAACCAACAGTTGCCCACTGGTATCTTGAGTTCGAGGAGCATTAATGAGTTCCCAAGTCATTATCGTGGGATCGTCACTATAGCGCTTACCGGTATACTGATTCTCACGACCAATTAAGTGAGCGGCGTACTTCTTGTACGCCTCCTTGGCTTGCTTGGAGCTGAAAAACTCATCGTGGCTCTCTAAATCCAACCATTTAACGTACTGAGGAACTCCCCCATATTCTGGCCAATTATTAGTAAGTACAATCACTAATCTAATACCTCTAAGAGAGGCTTGATGAACAATAAAATCAATACGCTCTAAAGCATCTTTTTGGCCAGCTTTTTTAAAGACACCTAGCTCTGGTTGTAAACTCATGTTGTAGTCTTCGCCATCCAAAAAGCCAAAAATACGTACACTGTTTAGACCCATTGCTTCTGCATCGTCTAAAAATGAAGTAATCGTTACGTTGTCACTGCGATGAAGATAGAAGTTACTTGCACCAGCAAATCGAAAGGACTGCCCTGACAACGTAAGCTGTTTGCCTGATTGCTTTACGAACTGTGCGATAGGCTCAGCCTGAGGCACCGAAACCACTGGTTCCTCATGCTGAGTAGCAGTACTTCCGCAGGCCGCCAAGCCTAATATTGACAAAATACCAATAGCCGCATTCTTTAATATAAATCGCTTTAACGCCATGTAAATTCCTTTTTTAATAATACTTCTCTTAGTTAAACACTAGCAAACCGTAACGTTACGATCCATTGGCGAAAACACGCTATTCAGAGTAAAAAAAAAGAAAACGAGAAAAATGTGATTTAGAACGTAATAAAGGCGCTAGAAGCGCCTTTATCATTATACGTTGTTTGTTACCAGTTACATGCCTGAGGCCTGTTTATACATATCTGAGTATGTATGAATAAGCTCACAAACTGGCTCGTGTAAATCTAAGCGAATCCCATCCCCTTCTACATTATTTCCAGGTGCGCCTACACCAGTAATAGAGAGTTCGGAGCTATCCATTACACAGTAGAACTGGAAACCGTCATTGTTTGCAGTCCAACCGCCCGAGTACTCGCCATATGGGCCAGAACACCACTGACAGCTACCTGGAGTACCATTCCCATTACCCCACTCTAAGCCTGATAATTGCCAACTTAGCATACCTGCAATAGTATCTTTGTTTTGCCAAGCCTTGTCATACCAAGCTTCAAACAACTGAGTACGCTTGGCTAAGCCTGCTTCAACGGTACCTGTCGAATAACTCTTATCATCAGCAGAGTTAGTAGCGCGAACTACATTAGCAGGCCAGCTAAACTCACCAATGTAGGCAGGTTTATTGAGCTCTGTAGCTAACGCAGCCAAACTATCAAAGTTACCCAAGGTTTGATTGTCACTCATATTCCACCACGTTGGGTATAAGTGAGCACTAATCGCGTCAATGTGTGGGTTAGCGTTAACGATTTTCAAGTTCTCGTAGTCATCACCCGAACCTCCAAAACCAAACGATGACTCCATACCAATTGATAGCAACTGATCTGGTGCTTGTTCTGCTAGGTGTGCAGCAATGTCGTCTACCCACGCTTTGAAGCCGTTTAAGTCACTACCAATACGCGGTTCATTAGCCAGTTCCCACATCATAATAGTGGGGTCTTCGTTGTACTTAACGCCAGTAAGCGCATTAGTATGATTTAACAAGTTAGTGATAAAGGCTTTAAATGTTTCCCGCCCGCTCACACTTGCGTAACCGCCGTAGCTATCCACATTGCCAAAGTAGTCCCAATGGTCAGCTAATGATAGAACGAGACGAATACCACGCTCTTCGGCCAATGCGACGTAGTTGTCAAACAACTCAAAACTACGCTTGATTATGGCCTTCTGACTATCACTACGTTGTTCTTCTGGAATGCTTAAAATAAACTGCCCATTGTCTTCTAGGTTGATGCAAACGCCATCGTGGGTGCGATCATCGTTACAGAACATCCAAGTGCGAACAACAGTTAAGCCCATATGAGCGGCACGATCAAAGAAGTCTTTGGCCATTGGCTCAGGCTTGTACATTACGTAGTATTGGTTGGTACCATTAAAGTAGAAAGGTTTTCCATCTAAGATGAAGTTAGTACCATCAGTTTCGACAAAGGCGCTAACTGCTACTTCACCAACATTCAATCTTAATGTCTCACTAATTTTAGTGCCTTCTAGCCCCAAGGAGATACGATATACTCCATCCCCTTGATTAGCTATAACTAACGGGCTATCACCATAGTAAAGCTCACTATCACTACCATTTAGGCTGTAAGTAACCGCTCCTTCACCACGCTTACTGAAGACAATTTCAATATCGCTTCCAGAAGGCAATTGCGCTAGGTTAGCAGGGCTACTTATGTTCAAACTGCCCATTAAGCTGATGCTTACACCATGTAGGTCAATGTAGCCCCAATCACTACCTAACACCTCAGCCACAAGAACATGGTTTCCCGCTTCCAGGCTTAGTGTTTGAGTGTATTCACCATTCGCCTCAGCGCTAAAGTTTATACTAGAGCCTAAACCATCTAGACTCACCGTATTGTATTTAGCCCCATGTGGTGCGCTGTAGTGCAGAGTTATTTGATATTCACCAGCTTCAGCCACACTAAAATGCCAGCTGGCTTTAGAGCCTGCACCTTGCAAACTTACGTCAGCGCCACTTAATACTGCATCACCTTCTAGAGCTGCGTCAGTGCCACTTAGCACTGTAGTTTCTATGGGGTCTACCGGTGTTGGGTCCGTTGGGTCCGTTGGGTCCGTTGGGTCCGTTGGGTCCGTTGGGTCCGTTGGGTCCGTTGGGTCCGTTGGGTCCGTTGGGTCCGTTGGGTCCGTTGGGTCCGTTGGGTCCGTTGGGTCCGTTGGGTCCGTTGGGTCCGTTGGGTCAACAGGCTCGCTCAATACGCCAGCCATGCAAGCTTTGGCTTGTTCAGGGTATTTATTCCACTGCCATCCCCAAGCTCCTGCATAACCGTTATCATATAAACGCTTACACATATCAGCTGCAGTTAGGGTTTCGCCATTTACCGTTAAATCGGTTAGGTAAAATTCGCCCAATACGATTGGTTTTGATACACCCCAGTAATTTGCGTCATGATGAAATGGCGACCACGCACCATTTTTACCTTCGTTGTTGTAGTAATGCGGCTGATAAAAGTCGAAAGTTGCCAGTTGGTCTCCATCGGCAGCACTAATTAATGCCGCGTCTGAATACAAATTACTACCACCAGCTACATCTGAGTTATATTTCCCCATCGACTTAGAACCCGTTGTTACTAATGCAATTTCTCCATTAGCTTCTGCGGCGCGATGAATAGCGGCAGCCATTTTTGCTTGCACTCGCTGTAACTGATTTAAGCTAGGAAAGTGATTCACTACATCTAAACCAGTAAACCAGCCTTCTGTCATATTCTCAGGTTCATTAAATAGTTCCCAAGCAATCAGCTGAGGATGACTATTTAGCGTATTGACCATAGGAACAAGCGCATTATCGATATAACTTTGTAATACTGTATCGTCACTTAACAAGCTAAAGTTGTTAGCAACAGGATTATTACGTACATCGTTGTAACGCAACATGTCAAACGACCAAAGACTTGGCTGGATGTAAACATCATATTCAGCAGCAATATCTAAAGCCTGTTTCAGGTCAGCAATAAAGCTTCCGCCCGGTGAGGCAACTAATGCTTTTCCATCAACAACTTCCCAAGCAGGTGTATAAGCACCATCGGTATGCATCCACCAACGAAGTGTATTACCGCCGGAGTCTTTTACATCTTGCAAAGCAGCACGTAAAGACGCTTCATCAAGTCCATTACCTATGTCGTTAGCGAAGTTAAACCAAGCAACATTTACCCCATTTAAAAACAGCTCTTGTCCTTGATAGCTAATAGTTTTAGGTGGTGTTTGTGGATCTGGATCGACACTTCCAGACTCCGTCCAATAGTTCTTCAAGTCGTTGGCAGCATTGGCGTTATAAGGCTTTTTACCAGGGTAGCCATGCCCTGCATCACCCACATCTAAACCTTGACCATCTCCTTCATAGAAACCAATCACGTCATAAGGTGCACCACTTACCCAAATCATCAATGATTTAGCGATAGTTTCTGGATCTTGCATATACGCCAGCAAGCCATTGATTGCGATTTGAGCATGCACTTGATGTGCTTCATAGCTAACCATTTCTTCATTGGTTACAGCGGTTGCGTCCCATACATTAGGCGTTACCAAACCTTTAATGCCCATTCCGTATTCACCAAGGTGGAATGAAGGTATGTCATCTTTATCAATACCCAATTTGCCCATTAACACTTTTTGAATAAAGTTTTGCTCATGTTTTTGCAGCGCAACTTTTACGTCTTCAGCCGTTGTTGGGACATTGGTCGATTTTGGATCAGAGATAGGATTTACTACATCCATTGGCATGTACTGAGATACCGTCACAATATCTAGTGCACGAATATAGTCTGCCAAATCAGCACGTTGCTGTTGAGTCATATCATCAACAAACAACAAGTTAGGATAGTTGTGGAAAGTGTCTCCAGAGACAATACGCGTAAAGTACTCTGGATGCTCTTCAATCTCCATCAAGTACTGAATGTGATGACTAAAGTTATGACTCACAGTGACGTTAGCTTGCAGCTCAGAACTAGCTGCAATTCTTGCTCGTACATGATTTACCAGCTCAACCCAACGATGAGGGAACTTTTTAGTTGACTCCATCAACTCGGCGCCAATATCAAAGCGAATGGGTTCTTTTAGCGGCAATGCTGAGCTTGCTAAAACCTGCTCCAGAATATCTAGACCTTTATCAACAATACATACATAGCCATCACTCATTGGGTCTAGTTTATCGAACAAACCTCGCCAGTTAAGTTGCCCAGGATCAGCATTCGGGCTTGCCTGCACCCATGAAAACTTCATCGGGTCGATATGTGGGCGGTAGTTAATACGCACACCTTTACCCATCAACTCGTTAAGTAAATCAACTTGTTTGCTCGCACTTAAGGTATTTGCTGTATCCTCACAACGTACTCCCTCACTGTAGGTATCTATGAAGTAAGTAGGAATGAACGACACCCGCTTAATATTCATCTCGTCGATAATCGCCATTTTAGTGGCTTTATTTGCTTCGTAGTGAGCAGGATTCCAGCCAGCCCAGGCAATACCAACATCCTCCCCTAAGCCAGTAGCGTAAAGAGATTTATCATATAAGTTACCGTAGCTAGCAAATTGCTTATCTTGGTCTTGCTGTGAGATGTAGTCGTTAAGATCTACATGAGCGATTGTATCCGCATAATCAGCATAGTTTTCTTTGGTACTATCGGTGACTTCTGAGCCAGGGTAATCAGGCTTTGGCCTATCTGAGTCAATAACGTTTAAGGTGAAACTTATCTGTTGATCTGCATAGCTATCTAAACTGAAAGTTAGGTTAACAGTGTAACGGCCAAGGCTTAGCCCCTCTAACCAGCTATTTTCTAGAATCAGTTGTTGATTTACATAGCTGTACTGGTCAGCACTTAGAAGGTTTTGATTCACCATAAGTGCTGATAGTTGGTAGTCCCCAGATGTTACAGATACATCTACATTAGTCGGGTTTGCTAAGTCGAAACTAACAGTACTAACACTAGTACTAGGTTTATCAGGAATTGGTTGTGTAGGGGCTTCACTGATCACTCTTATCTCATCGATAAAAATGTAGCCTTCGTTGCCTTCTCCTTGAACGCCCAACTCAGTTCGCCCAGCAGCCAAATCCAATTCAATAGAATGGGTTAACTTTTCACTACTGTGTTCAGAGGTGAAGAGCTCTTGGTAATCGCCAATGAACAAACCATTAGTTTTAGCTGAATAGGGCGAGCGATAATCAAACTCTACGGTGTACTTACCAGAGCTAGCAAGCTCTAATGACCAAGTTGCCACACCATGTTTAACATCAACCGAACCATTGGTAATTCGAGCTTCGCCGCCTAAAACGGCATCAGCTGGAACTAAGGTATAAGTTTGATTATTACTAGTATCAGAATCACTAACATTGAGCGTTAGGCTTAAAGCAACATCTTCGGCATTTTCAGCTGAAAACACTAACTCGACATTGTGCTCTGCTTCACTCAATGTCGCCATCAATGAAGCTGATAATACTAACTGCGAACCATCAAAACTATAGTCACTTACTTGAGTATCGTTGATTGTTACATGGGTAAGTTGGTAGCTTCCAGCACTTAAGCTAAGGGCTAATGGGACATTATTGGCTAAGTCGTAGTCTATCTGAGTTTGACTCAGTTGTGGTGGTGTTAGCAGCGTAGACTTAGCCGTAATTCGAACCTGCTCGATGAAAATGTAACCCCAGTTTCCATTTGAGCCATTTACACCAATAGAGTTTGAGCCGGCCGCTAGGTCTATGTCAAAGCTCAGCGTTTGTGTGCTGCTAGACTGTGGCGTTAAAACTTGCTCGGAGTAACTCCCTGCAAAAAAAGTATTGGTTTTATCACCATGAGGGGAGCGATAGTCGAACTCCACAGCGTACTGACCAGCATTAGCTACATTTATATGCCAAGTTGCTAAACCATTCTTCAAGCTTACCGCGTTATCAGTTAGATCCGCGCCGTCTAAAACTGCATCAGCTGGAACTAATACAAACTCACTGGCAGGAGTACCAGGGCTTGGTAGGGGAGTTTCTGCTAGCTCACAATCATGTAACCACTGCCAGGCGCCCCACTGTTCAGACTTATCAGGTGTAGTTGCTTTATTCCACCACTTGGCCTTGTACTCAGCATTTTGAAATACTACTAACTCATCATTTTTGTATTGAATGTTAGTATCCCAATTGGCTGAATCACAAATGCTCGCTCCCCATGCTGTAGGAGCGACCATAACCAAAAAATATCCTATTTTGATTTTCATCAGGTCCTCTTTATTCCTTAAATTCGGACAAACTAAGCCAATAAATAACGTTACGATTTATCGATAAGGTTATTTATTAACAATTCACTATTGGTTAGATGCATAAAACTCAGATACCAAGACCTGAGTTAAATCAATGACTGCAGCGGTAAAACAATCTGTAGTCCGCTCATTTGACTATTTATACGCTACCAAATAAAAATCGTAACGTTTCGATCATAGATCACAAAAATTTACTAAACAGGCTTTTGTCAGTATTTAACTCTATGCAAGCGAGGCAATCGCAATTTATACGACATAAACACAATTCACTGATTAAATCGCATCCAATTTTGCTTGTGAAATACTTCAATTGAAATACGAAAAACGGCAGCTCACTATTGAGCTGCCGTGTATATGATTTAACGATGAAGCGAAGGTGGGAAAAGGGGTAAAAGCCCCTTTTCTTAATTACAAAGCTTAGTTAAAGAAATAACTAACTAGAGAATAATTCGTTTTGTAATATCGTAATTATCTTGCTTGGTTCAGTTGCTGCTTTAAGTTGACCACGAAAGTCTTCGTGGATTAGTTTTCTCGCTAATTTAGAAAAAATTTGCATATGCTGGTCACTATGAGCCTTATTTAAAGTAAGCATAATAATGAAATCGACATCCCCCGAATCAGAATGCCAGTTAATTGCATGATCTAAATGCGCAATGCTAATGGTCGAGTGTTCTATATTGTCTGATTTAGTATGAGGAATAGCGAAACCATTTCCTAAGCCGGTAGAAAAAATTTCTTCTCTAGCCCAAATATCTTCTTCCAGTAATAGTGCGTTTTGACTACGACCAAGCACACCAATATTCCCAACTAGCGCTTGAATAGCTTCTTCCTTGTTTATCACGTCCAGCTGAGTAAATACACAAGCCTCGTCGAGCAGTGGTAGCGCCGTTTTCTCAGACTCTGCATCACTCAAAAGCTTTTCTATTTCAGCCCGAGTAGAGCACTCGCAGGCTTGTTGGTATAAGGCCTCGCATTCAATAAAACTCAAACCGGCAATTTGCTGTTTAGTTTTAGCAATATTTGGCGAGCTCATGCTTAACTCATCTAAGCCTGCCCCAACCAAAAGTGGGAGTATTTTAGGATCGGCAGCAAGCTCACCACACATTCCTACCCAGCGGCCGTATTGTTTGGCAACTAAGGTAATTTGCCCTAACATTCTTAAAAAAGCAGGGCTCAGACTGTTATACAGAGAAGACACTGCATCATTATCTCGGTCCACCGCTAACAGATATTGCGTCATGTCGTTAGAACCTATACTGAAAAATTCAACTTCATGAGCAAGCTTATCAATAATAAACACGGTCGCGGGAACCTCTACCATAATCCCCAGTGGCACACTGTTGTTGTATTCAAGTCCTGCCTCTTTAAGCTGCTTTTCAACTAGGCTAATCTGCTGCTTTACCCAGCGAATCTCTTCAACATTGTGCACCATAGGGATCATAATTTTGGCTGCACCATGGCAAGCTGCTCTTAATATTGCCCTAAGCTGTGAATGAAACAATTCTAAAAATTGAGGATAGATTCTTACCGCACGGTAGCCAAGAAACGGGTTGGTTTCTTTAGGTAGGTTTAAATAGTCGAGTGGTTTATCACCACCAATATCCATTGTACGAATAATAACAGGCTTACCTTGAGCAGCGATTAACGCTTCACGGTACTCTTGATACTGACATTGTTCACTAGGGGCTTCACTCCGGTCCATAAAGAGCATTTCTGTTCTAAAAAGCCCCACTCCTTGAGCCCCGCCTTTTATAGCCGGAGCAACCTCTATTGAACACGCGATGTTCGCTGCTATTTCTACCTCATGACCGTCAGTAGTCATTGCTAGTTTGTCGGTATGCTCACTAAATCGTTGCTTCTGTTGTTGCTGTAATTTCAACGCCCGCTCAAAATATACGCTTACATTGTCATCAGCTTTAATCGCAACAACACCTAACAAACAATCCAAATACACTTCCGAGTTGAGTTCGGCATGGCATAACTCGTAATCGACATTCACCAAGGTAGGAATATCAAAAGCCCTGGCTAGAATAACAGTGTGAGAAGTACTACCTGCGTCACTTAATACCAGCCCTTTTAAGTAACGTTTATCAAGTGCTAGAAACTGAGAAGGGGTTAGTTCACTAGCGAGTAAAATAGTAGCTTCGCTCAGTTGGCTTTGCTGCTCAATATTCACATTCGGGTATGCGTTCACCAGTAAACGCAACGCGACATCTTTGATATCTAATACTCGCTCACGAAGGTATTGACTATTTGATCTCTCCAACATCGCCTTAAAGCTTTCTAAGGCAGCCAATATGGCATGAGCAATAGGCTGATGAACCAGCTGTTCTTCTATATATTCAAGAAACTCTCGGTCCTGTAAAATAGATAGGTGCGCAGCTAGAATCTCAGACTCTTTACCAGAGGCTTGCAACTTCTCAGCCTCTAACTCTGCTACTACAGCTTTATGCACTTGCTGGAAAGACGGTTTTCCCTGATCTGATGAGCAATTCAAAAACAAACTTAGATCAGCCTCAGAACTGGCAACTAGCTTTCCCTTAGCAATGCCGTTAACCAATGATTTTCCGCGCAGTAAAAAAGGCTGGTGCCGCGACAAAGACTGCGGAATAGGTACTGATCGCTGTACCTCTACTGGCGTGATATCATCATCGCAATATGGAAAACGCTCATTCATAAATTGAGTAAGCGCTAGCATAGCCGTTTGGCTATCTTCTCCCTCAAACATTAAGACAAACTCATCGTTTAAGAGTGTGTCCGTGCCCACTAAACTCAACATACTTTTTGCATTCCCTACGTTACCATTTCGCAGATTATGCAAACTAATATCGCAGTAATACGGGTTACAAACACTTTCTAATAAACTAGCAGGTCGTGCATGGATACCATTGGGCAGCACACATTTAAATTGTTGTTGGAAAGACATTTTACTACCTTATCTATCTTAAGAAACCATGGATTTACAACGCAAAATAAGCTTTTGGGTTTGCTGTAAAGATTCTTGAATACTGGCGTTAACTTGCGGTTTTCCATCAAAACGAGCAGCACCTTGAATGCGAATATCAGCCACGATTAGCACTACATCGGCATGGGAGATATCCTGAGGAGTCAACTTGTTCTCCACTCCCATTGCACCTTGAGTCTCCACCTTAATACCAATCGACAGCTTCCTTGCAGTTTCTACCAGTTTGTCTGCTGCCATATAGGTATGAGCGATACCTGTTGGACAGGCAGTAATAGCTACAACATTCATTAGTCGTCCTAAATTGCTTGCGTAATGGTGCTCACTATTCGTCAAATTTTAAGCAAGTTAAATAGGATTTAGTCGCTAAAAACTGGACATTTGTACCCGAAAACACACCTTGTGAACCAGATCACCACACAACCAAATAGTAACGATACGAAATCAACTGAGACCTCTATCACAGCCCTTCCTTTCTGCTACAAAAGTCCAGTTTAAGCCTCAATTCTCTCATTTTAAGCGTGCGCTCAGCTGCAGATAATTTGTTTAGAAAAACAACAAGGGATTACATCCCTCTAAATAAAAACATGGAGTGACAAAATGAAAGACAAAATATCGGAACTAAAAAGGCACTTGCTCACAGGTACCAGCCATATGCTGCCATTTATTGTTGCCGGCGGTGTGCTACTCGCATTATCGGTAATGTTAAATGGTGAAGGTGCTGTGCCTGAAGGCGCGTTACTCACCGGGATATGGGATATGGGTATTGCTGGTTTTACTTTATTTATACCTGTATTAGGCGGCTATATTGCCTACTCAATCGCAGATAGACCCGCCCTAGCACCAGGTATGATTGGCGCTTACCTAGCAAACCAAGTTAGTGCTGGGTTCTTAGGTGCCATTATCGTTGGCTTTTTAGCGGGTTACGTAGTGCTTTACCTTAAAAAGATCCCACTATCTACCAAACTTAGAGCCTTATCGACATACTTTATTTTACCTATTGGTGGCACCTTCATCGTATCCGGCTTAGTCATTTGGGTTATCGGAGGCCCCATCGCATTCGCCATGGCCAACTTAAACGAGTGGCTGCAAGGCATGGCTGGTGCTTCAAAAGCGGTATTAGGTATGATCTTAGGCGGTATGACCGCATTCGACATGGGCGGCCCTATTAACAAAGTAGCAACCCTATTCGCTCAAACACAAGTATTCGAAAACCCGCAACTTATGGGTGGTGTAGGCGTCGCAATTTGTGTACCTCCTCTAGGAATGTTCTTAGCAACACTATTGTCACCTAAACGCTATTCTGCAGAAGAAAAAGAAGCCGGAAAAGCCGCAGGCATTATGGGCTGTATCGGTATTACAGAAGGCGCAATTCCCTTTGCAGCTGCAGATCCAATTCGCGTAATTCCATCCATTGTGGTTGGCGGAATGGTAGGCAACGTCGTTGCTTTCATGTTTAACGTAGCCAACCACGCGCCGTGGGGCGGGCTAATTGTTCTGCCGGTGGTCGATGGAAGAATGTACTACCTACTAGCAACATTAGCAGGAGCTGTGGTTACAGCTGTAATGGTAAACAGCCTTAAGAAACCAATTACTGAACAATCAGAGTCTAGCAATAACACCAAAGTCGATGACTCACTAGAACTAGAATTCGACTAACTCAAAGGAAACACCATGAAACTATTAGCAGTAACATCTTGCCCTTCAGGCGTGGCACACACCTACATGGCCGCAGAAGCTTTAGAAACTGCAGCGAAAGGAAAGGGCTGGCAAGTAAAAGTAGAAACCCAAGGCTCAATTGGGATTGAAAATGAAATTAGCACCTCAGAAGTATCAGAGGCCGACATTATTATTCTCACCAAAGACATCGCCATTAAGAATGAGCAGCGATTTGAAGGCAAAAAAATTGTAAGAGTTGGCGTTGCTGATGCAGTAAAAAAAGCACCACAAATAATGGAAAAAATAGAGAAACATCTAGCAACACAATAATACAGCTTTTGTGGGGTTTAACTTATTTAAACCCCACAATTTATGATAACGTTACGATTTAACTTTCGTTATAGCTATGCCAAATACTTTTACCTTTCTATTCGATGCAGTATTAAGTGAACCTTCATCACTTACTAATGTTTATTGTGCAAGTGGTCATAACTCCCCGCTTGAGGAATGCTACCAAGTAAGCTTCCCGCGCTTGGAATTAGTATTTAAAGGCAACTATGAAAACGCAATTGAAGACAGCACAGGTAGAGTACTACATACAAACTTAAAGGCTGGTGATGCGCTGTTCATACCCGCCAATGCTTGGAATAAACCCAACTGGCAGCAAGAATGCTCCGTTTTGAGCTTATTGTTTGGTAAAAGCCAACTAGGTTTTAGCTTAGTGAGCAAGCATGCAAATGATGAAGGGTTCTACGATGTTATTAAGCATAGCGTTCCACGCCATCCAGGTAGTCCAGTAGAGCATATACTTGCCGCGCTAACCGCATTAAATTACCAAGAAACATCTGACAATACGGTCACCCTAAAAGCGCTAATTTTAGCCTTGGTTGGGGCGTCGAAAACTCTAGTAGATAGACCAAAGTTAAAAGTGAAGAACCGCAGTGAAGAGCTTTACAAAAGTATTTGCATCTACGTGCAAGAGAACTTTCATAAAAATATTACTCGAGACACCGTAGCGACACGTTTCAATGTTTCAGCCAGTCACTTATCAAGAGTTTTTAGACTAGAAGGCCATATGAGATTTGCTGATTACATTTCTTGGGTAAGACTAGAACGTGCTAAGTTTTTGCTAAAAAACTACCCCTTTAAACTTGATGAAATATCTCGCCGCTCAGGGTTTCAAGACCCTAACTATTTCTGCCGAGTATTTAAATCGAAAACAGGAAAAACCCCCACCCAATATAGATTGAATTGAATAAAGCGTAATTATAGTTTTGCGATTTCAAGTGCAACTATCTAAATCATTGTTTACGAAGGTTTTTTACATAACAGCTTTTGTCTTTACAAAAATAAATACCGTCAAGCTTCAATAAATATCAAAACGCTACGAACCACGCTTTGAACCTATTTTGCGTAAAATAAGACCCAAAAACGCGCAGCATTATCGCCTCTTTTGCTCAGTCACGGCTTAAAAACTACTTACACAGATTGCGGAAGGGGGACGCTACCGTAGCAAATGAAGAGCAATACATGTTAGCGCTGGGAGCATTCCTGAACCGCTGTTGTTGCCCACTTTTGAGTAAACTTGGATCATCAGTTCACCTTTTGTTGCCCCATCGGGGCTCAAAGCAAACCCGTTCAGCGCTCGTTGCCACTCACTGTGATAAATCAAAGCGTGTTCGCATGGAACGACTTTAATGTTTAGTTCAGTATCAGCAGGTAATAAGCGAGCGAGCCACTTCAGCACTCCTCTCGCTTCTTTAAGTGTGCAGCAATAGAAACCGTTCGGACTCGCGTTAACACGATAGCACTTTATTAACGTGAACAGATCAAGCTCTGCGGTTGGTTTTCTTTGAAGCAGCATTAATGCATTAACGAACACATGCTCAAACAACGTTGAATCGGCTTTTGATCTAGGCTTGCTCACCCCCAAAACTTTGCTCGATTTATCTAGGTTTGGAAAGCGTTCACATACATACCGTAACTTCTGCTCAAACCAGTTTTTTTCCTCTTTGTAAAACGGCAGCAACGTTAACGCATTAAATACAGCAATTAAATGAGAGACATCATTAATCGGTGGGATCTCTAGCGCCATTCGCCCTTGCCTGTGCTGGTGAACAATAACAGTATCGAGACGAAGGAATGCATTCATCAATTGCTTGCGCTGATCGTTTATTTTCATTTGATTTGATTTAGCTGAAGAAATAAAGCGAGTGTGAGTTAATGCAGCCATCTGCTCTGCCGTTAAAGGCTTTGTCATAGCATTTAAGCGTTTTGCAATGAGGCTGTCACTATTGTGTATATAGCTAGCAAAGGTCACCGCTATCGAACTGTGCCCCAACTTTGTCGACAGCTCGCTTAGCCTCTCCTCTAGTTTAAATGTTGCGAAAGAGTAACTATCTAAAATATCTTCAAATGCTTCGCTGGCATAAGTATGCCGGAGTGTATGGGCGACCATATCTTCATCATCTAGAACTTGATTAATAACCTCATTAACCACTTTTGAAACAATAGATTTTTCCCCCTTGTAGCCTCCTAATGGCATTAATAGCCTAGTATCTTTAGACAAAAGCCATTTGCGCATAGCATAGAAGAGCTTTACACATTCATCCTGCGTTGTAACCAAACGATTAGCCGAGCGCGTTTTAACTCGTCCGTGGATATGCGTTTCAAGCAGGCCGTCGGTATAGAACTCCCCATCCGCAGGCTTGATTAAACTGAGCTCCCCACAGCGTAAGCCTTGCTGGCGCAAGGTTGATAGCCACGACCACCACTCGAGAGGCCCAATGCCTCCAGGTTGGATTCGAAGAATTTTGCAAAACTGACCACGGCTCATCAGCCCTGCGTTGACAAATTTGGCGGCAAATGCCGCCCCTCTAAATGGTCTTTTAGTGCTGTTTTTCTCATCACTGAGTGAGTGCAAGTCATTTAAAAAGCGGCGTATACATTGCACTCTATCTTCAGCGACACCTCCCCCACAAAGCTCATCTAAACGTTCTCGAAGGGCGGGGATATTTTCATTAATTAAGTCAGCCACAGAGCCTTCGGATTCTTCGATTATTCCCGCAAGTAAGTGGAAACACTCTTCACCGAGTAATACCGCATATTTTTGAGCTGTGGATACCAGAACTTTTCTGCCCTCGGTTATTTTCCAGCTAAGCCAAGCGGCGATACAGCGCCCCGGCGCAGAGAGCTGAGGTAGCACTTGCTTGACCAGCTTGGCGGCATTGGTGCGAGTGTTATACTTTTCGGCATTATCTTGGTATTTCCTAAAGCAGGATTTAATCAGCTTTAAATCATGCCTCGCAAGCTGCTCTGCATTTGTAAGATTGAGCTCAGCATCAGGTTCCCCCTCATCAACACTAAAGCGACGTGTTAGCAACACCTCTTCATTGCCGGTAATCCAAACACGGTGCCGAGCGTGGTCAAGTGGGGCTGTGGGGTACTCACCTGTTATAACCTTCACAAGACTCTCAGTTAACGTATTATCGGGGCGGCGCATCCAGCACTGTCGCACATCAATACTAAGCTGCCTAAAGCTGAATTTAATGCCAGATTTTTTCTGGATAGAATGCCAATCTATATCCTCGCTATTATCGATTTCCCCCTGTTGTTTATGCAAAGCCAGCAATAAACTCAGTGACACATTATCGGGATACCATCGTCCCTCTATGAATTGCTCGCTCTTGTCTGCGTTACGCATGTTACCTCGCTCGTTTAAAGCGGGATGCCCTGTGTACTGTAGCCATATCGATGATTGACAAACCTCGAGTGGAGCTTTGTTTTTTATCTGCTCCATCAACCGCCGCCAAAGTGGTAGTCGTAGTACACCGCCATTTATTACCAGCGATAAACCTAGAGCACAGATCACCCCCTCCGGCCTGACTTCAGACGAGTTCAACACATTGCTTATGTAGTCGTTAGCTTGCGTTAGGTGAATAGCACTAAAACTCATTCCATCAGCTTGATAAGCCAGCTATCTATTACATCGGCTATTTCTTTCATTTCACTAACGCTCGCTTGTGCTTTATTGTGATCAATAAAAGCTTCAAAGGCCGGTGAGTCATGAAAATACGGCCAGAGGTAATCAATAGTGGTTTTTCTTGACCAGTTAGAAGGAGCCTTGACTCCCTGAAAGTATATAGAAGCACTCACCTTAGGAACAAGCGGGGTGTAGGTGACAGATAGCCCTTTGAAGTTAAAAAGGCCAAATAGTGGCACCTTAGCGTTCAATGAATCAGTAACAAGCTTCGCCATAGTTCCAGTTAGTGACTCGCACCAACGTTCATACTCAGATAACGCACTTATAGCTGTGCTACAAAGCGGTATCACACGAGTACCAAGACGGCTCTTATTTGGCAATGATGCACACTGATAATTCCAATCGATATCACTAGCCCGCACAGCTTTATCTATAAGTGGCCTCGATGCTGTTGCTAAATGCCAAATCAAAGACGTCCTTAGTGCGTGGGCATTATGCAGTGCGATGTGAGTATGAAAAGACGGAGCTTTGGCATAGTCGAGCTGTGCGTTGTTGAGGGTTGATTGGCTATAATTCAAAACCTGTTTCAATTCAGCGTGTTTGAGCAACCCTTGCGTTCCCCAATATTCACTGTGATTTTCAATTGGCTCTTCATGCAAAACTGTCAGCTCTGGCGCATCAATCCAGCGAGAAATAATAGCTTGATGCTTTTCTTTAATGACAGCCATATCGTCTGCACTATAACTAGTATCGGTTTGCGAACCGTAGAGCTGCGCACTGACCAGTCCCTCTTTTTGTAGCGTTTTACTTGCTCTCAAAGCTAAGCGGTGCCATGTGACATGTGACATGCGGAGCGAACTGATGAGTTTTCAACAGTTCCCTCACAGCCCTATTGGCATCTTCATATGAATTAAATTGCGCTATATCTTTCAGTAGCTTTTCACCAATACAGTGTGGAATTCGAAGGCTAACCTTTCGCTGAACACCTGCGAACGGAGAGCTTTCTTGTGCGGCATCCAGCTTCAAATCAATCGCTCTGCAATTAATGCAGATAAAGTGCAAGCCACTGCACACTTCATGATTAGCGATAGCTTTACTGTTATTCGATAGTGTGAAATAGAGCTTACCTGTTAAACCGGTAAGCAGCGTTGCAGCTAAAAAACCTGCTCCAGGTTTGCTAGATTTCACTGCTATCTGTAGCGCTCTTGTCGCTAGCTCCTTGTGCAGCTTCATTGCCCCCCTCCTCTTTTTTTACTAGCGCCTTTTGTTTATCAATTTTGCTTTTTTGCTCCTTCTCAAACCCATGCGTTGGCCGGTATTTTAGCTTCACCATCAGCTCTTCTATGCGCTCAAAATGACTACGCAATGAAGCACTAGTTTCGCCATTCTTTAATTTCTTACAGATAACTAAAATAGAGCGACGAGGAATACCGACAATAGCCAATTTCAACTGAGCAGCAGCCTCTGAGGCTGAACTCATACCAGAGATAAATTCAGGATGCATGTGCACCCAAGCGGCGAAAGATGTCAAAATCGTGTTATATTCAGAGCAATGAAGTAGCGACTTGAACTCTAAATAAATTCGGTCTTCTTTGGTGAGTGAAAATGTGACGGTTTTTGGGATTCTAGCGATAACACCATCCGTATTTTGCATAGCATATGCTGCCGCAAAATGACCGACAAAATCCGTGTGTTTTGCCGTTCCCTCTGTTGCTTTTACGTATTCAATGACAGTAGGCGTTATCGATTCTACAACTGTCCCCCCGAAATCAATCTTTTGCGCATAATGGAAAAGATATTTTTCCATCGGTTTATTCAGCTCTGTACAATTAGAAACGTTATCAAGCTTTGCTGTGCGCTCAGAACTGGCTGTAGAAGTTACATTTTCGCTCATTATCAATTACCTTTTCTTTTGAACTCTTAGTTAATGCTTAACTTTTAAAGGCGATTTCTTTAAAAAAACAAAAAACAATAAAATTCTACAACCTTCTAACTCGCAGACATTTATTCTGAAAACACACCTCCCTATTAACTTTTACCTGGAGTTTTATGCTTTTTTTTATTTACTTATGGATTCATTGAAAAACATATAAACAACGAAACATCAACAGGGATGTTGGTTTGTTAGCTGGAGGCCATAAAATTTAGTTAACTTACAGTGAAAAACAATGATGAACGGAATGAAGTTCAGCTTTCGATTTATAACAAGAGGAAGGTCGATGAAGTGCGGCTGTTGATTAAGCTCCTCCTTCTGAAGCCATTCGATTGGTAAATAGTCTTCTCAATTTGTATAACCCGTCAAAGACAGCCGGCGCAGGGCCGACTGGTTTATTCACAGTGAGGGCATTCTCGGCGCACTTTGTGTTTTAAAGTTTTAACCGATATATCACTGACTGTCAGCAATGCCAGAGTTAACGATTCACAACCAATACCTTCTGGCAAAGAGACTAGGTATAGGCCCGGCAACTGGTATACCCGTAAGTCAGACAGGCGTTTGGCGGCACAGTTTGCTGCTTCTTCATCAACAGTTAGCCACGCGTTAATGAGTGTTTCTTCTTGGCTAGTAAATGTAGTTTGTGTGCATATAGTGTTATCTCTTCTATTTAATGCCACACTATTTCACCAAAAAACTGACAATTTTCTAAGTTTATACCTTCAATGCTCGCTGCACGCTCGACAAACTGATGCTTAGCTCCTGAGCTATTTTCCTGTAACTCATTCCGCTTTCTCGCAGCACTTTTACTTGATGTGTGTCGATAGACCGCTTCCGACCTTTGTAGACACCACGCATTTTTGCAAGCGCAATCCCTTCACGCTGCCTTTCAAGGATTAAAGACCGTTCGAACTGATAAATAGCCCCTAACATGGTGAGCATAAGCTGGTTTATTGGGTTGGCCTTATCTGCGGAGAACGTTAGTTGTTCTTTATGAAAAGTAATGGCGACACCAGAGCCAAGAAGACGCTCAACTAGTTCGAGCAGGTGACCGGTGTTACGAGCCAGCCGTGATATGTCATGCACGTGAACAACATCGCCACTACGAACGTGGGAAAGTAATTGATTTAACCCTGGCCTGTCAGTGGTGCTGCCACTAATCTTATCTTCAAAAATGGTATCCAGCGAAATGCCATACAGCTGCCGTTCACTCGTTTGATCAACTGTACTAACTCGGATATACCCCACATTTTGACCGCTCATAGC
The DNA here is from genome assembly GCF_019670125.1 of Agarivorans aestuarii. Classification (NCBI taxonomy): domain Bacteria; kingdom Pseudomonadati; phylum Pseudomonadota; class Gammaproteobacteria; order Alteromonadales; family Alteromonadaceae; genus Agarivorans; species Agarivorans aestuarii. The sequence goes on along the minus strand of NZ_AP023033.1, from coordinate 587,789 downwards.
AATGCTCCGTATTCATTAGGTTCTAAATTTCATGAAACGCTGTAGTCATTTCAGTGAACAAGATCCTATTGAATACGAATATGCAGAACTGACAAATGTGGTCGTATGGGTATAATCTACAAACTACTTCATAACTAACACTGAATTAATGACTGTGAGATGCATTACAACAATCGACTTCTACAAAATCAGCTATAAGTGAGTTTGAATACTAATGTCTGAGAGGATTAGCCTATTTCTAATTTTTCACAATACTGCAACTCTTAATCCGCAACGGACATTGTTGCATTTAAAACCTTATAGTGCGGCCTTACACTCGTTATTAAAAAGGCTGATTTACTGTAAAGCGAAAGATTGAGTCATCTTTACTAAAGCCTAGGTCTGCTCGCGCAACAATGTTCTCAATGAAAATACGTGCGCCAAAGCCAGCGCTCCAATTCATGTTTTGGTGCAATTTTGCAATATCTAACTGGTCTTCAACTTTTCCCATTTCTGCAAATACTGCAAATTGCCACCATGGGAAGTTATAGTTACGGATAAATGGAGCGCTGGTCTGGGGCTGCCAACTAGGTATCATGCGATATTCCGCCGCATAAAATAGGCCACTTCGATCATTAAAGTAATCATCGGCATAGCCACGCATACGATCGCCGCCGCCGAGCACTGATTGAGCAAACCAAGCAGGTTGGCTATTAGGATCATTCTTATCCCAAGTGGGTATATCAGAAATATAAGCAGTAAGTGATAAACTCTGCTGTCTTGTCCAGGAAGTATTACCAAGGTCAAAGTAGTTTACTTGCTGCGCTTCTAAACGCGTGTAGCTGGCTCGCTCGGCATTGCCCCAGTCACGAATCAATCGAGCATAACTATGATGACCAGCGTTCGGTGAAGGAGCATAGTTACGTGCATCATGATCTAAGGTAAATTGCACGCCCGCGGTTCTACCTTCAACATTGCTTACATAGTCTGAACGAAAATCTCGGCTACGATAAAACGGTTCTACTTCAAATACTGTTCGCGCAGTATATTCATGCGTTGCTGGGAGGCCAAGCAGTGGAGCTTTATAGGCTTGCTCTTGGCTTTCAGACAGTAGGTAGCGAAAGGTAAGTAGCCAGTCACGTTGTAAGTAAGAGGCGTCGTTAGGCACATCGATGGGATCATCTGGACGCTCGCCAATAAACATTTGTGTATCCATAAATTCGGCCTGTAGCCCAGAAATATCCATGGTCCAACGCTCTGTCAAACCTAGATTAAAGTAACCTAAGTAGCTGATGTAGCTGTTGTTAACCGAATAAGCACCGAAACCAACAACTTGTGCTTGTGGTTGACCAACACCGGTTATCGTTACAACTGAGCCCACTAGTAAACCAGTGCTGTCCATCGCACCTAAGATGGGGATTACTACCGTTTCTGCGCCATTCTCAACAGCTTGCACATCGTAGACATCAATTCTGTCTTCATCTGCTAGTAGATTGAAACTCCCAGTAAAGAGGGCAGCGAACAGCAAACAAGCTTTCATGCTTCGATTACCTGTTTTCTTCCCGCGTGAGTTACTGGTTAGTTTCGAACTAAATTTCATCGCTATTTTCTCTGGTTGTGTAACTAACGAAGGCTGTTCGGCCTGATTTGCGAGTGATTATAAGGAGCTGGTTGTTAACGAATAGGACTTAGAGAAATTCAAATTAGCGGAATTGTGGACGTGGCCTTGGTTCACTAAGAAGGATTGTGAAGGCTAATTATCCTTAAGCTTTATGCTTGAGCACTTAGCTACTGTTAATTGTTGGTTAAGCCTGTATGCTAAACAGAATCAATTACTTATGTATTAATTTCATGGATGAGATTAAGCAACGCTGACTAATAAGCTACTTATTGCAGTTTTTCTAAGCTTTCAATCACTCGCCTTATCAGCCTTAGCCGGTGGTTTGAGTATTGGGCTTGGTGCATTTGCTTCGAATAGTGATTCTTCTATTATCAACAAGGCCGTAATGAGCTTGGACTTAGCCTTGGTTTACACCTGATCTTTGCCGAAGACTGGGATCTTAACGGCTCAGCCCATGCTTTTTATTTAGATTCAAAGGCAGTGAGCGGTTACATGACGGACTTTAGTTCAGGGCTTCGTTATCTCGCTAACCAGCACTGGCGAATTAATCTAAGCTATGACTATTATCAGGTGGAAGTAGATTGGAATGAGGTCACCTTGAAATACACTTTTCAAGGCCCCTATTTGAGTGCGCAATATGTGTTTTAGTGGAGTATAAGAAGAAGTATCAACGATGAAAAATAAATTAGATGACTTAGATTTAAACCTTCTCCGTTTATTGTGTGCAGTGGTAGAAACACGTAATACCCATACGGCGGCAGATAAGCTGGGCATCTCACAAACCAGCGTCAGCCGAGGTATGGCTAAACTCAGAGAGACTTTTGGCGATAGACTGTTTATTCGCAAAGCTCATGGAGTAGAGCCTTCGGAGCTAGCTGAGCGATTAGCGAAAGCGGCTAACAGTATGCTGGATCCGCTAGTGAAGGTTTTGGAGTCTTTTCAAGATTTTGACCCCTTAGAGTTTGATGGCTGTGTGAGAATCGCGGTACACATAGCAGCTCTTGAAGTTCATGGCCCAGATTTGTTTGAAGCATTACGCGAAGATTTTCCCCAGGCTCGTATTGAGCTTTTATATTGGCAAGACAGAACCACCCTTGAGGTGCTATCTGGGGAAGTAGATGCTTTTGTCCAGTTTGATGGCTTTCCTCTGCCACAAGAAATCTATCTATTTCCGGTACTTGAATATCAAGTATGTTTAGTGGCAAAAAAACATCATCCAGTACTTTCCAGAACAAGCGAATGGGATAGTGTGGGTAACTTGCCTGTTGCCAGAATTGTCACTGACGGAGTAGTGACACGACACCAAGCGATGGATGAGATATATGAAGCAAAGGGTTTTCAGACGAATGTAACTTTTAGCTCACATTGTATACGGGCAATCTTGAGAAAAGTCAGAACTTCAGATGCGATTATGTACGGCACAACCTATCTTCGAGACCTCGACGACGGGGTGGCATTTTACCCTCCTCCTCCAAATATGCCCGCCGCCGTATCTCGTTACACCCTGTGTGGTGGTTATCTACAAACAAAGCGTGATTACCCTCTAACGCAAGCTTTGCATCAAACACTGTTGAGTTACTTTGAAAATATAGAAACACCTCCTCTAGAGCTGCAGGATTAGTTGCTAAGCAGGTTGAGGTAACAATTGGGACTTTTTTGCACGGCTATCTAGCTGGCGAATACGGCTTCTAAGCTTTTGCTCCAATAAGATGAAAAAGCTAGGGCCGAGTAAACAAGGAGCAAATACAATTTCGTCTAGCCAATTTATGTCTGCCAGTAAATGTAAATCACTAGCGATATCGCCCAATTGACTCTGAGTTAATTGTGCTGGCGACTGAGGCCAAGCTGCTGATAGATCGACGCTTAGTAGTCGATAGTTTAATCTGCTCAGCGATGTGGTTAGCTCTTTTAATTGCTCAGGTGCACTGCGGTGCACCAGTAACAGTACACAAACGCCTTCCCCTGAATCTGTAATATGGTAACTACGGTCATTAAGATTTACTTGGTACTTCATGGTTATCCCTCTATTTGCAAGAGGTGCTTATTATGGGTAACTGAGCGTGGCAAACCATGGTTTAAAGAAATTCATATTTGCTGAATAGTGCTTTTGCATATCTGAATTTCTCAAAACCGTATCACGCTTATCTAAAGTGGGTAAACTTCGCAGCAACTTTCACAAACATGGATTTAGTGAACACCGGCAGGGAAAGCCTATGTGATTCTGAATATATAACTAATCAAACGCTGAACTCGTTTGAAAGGAAGTTTAACTTTACTCTTTGGAGCCCTGTAATGCGCCTGTGTCAGCCCACATCATTAACATCGTTTGCTATGCCAAAAGGTAAGCGACTACTCACTTCACTTATCGCTACTACGTTCCTAGTAGGATGTGGAAGTGAAGCAGTTGAAGAAGCCGCAACACTTATTCGTCCCGTGTTTACCGAGCCAGCGGCTACGGTTGTGCTCAATAGCCAGAGCCAGTTCTATGGTGAAGTGCAGTCAGCCAATCGCGCTGAGATGGGCTTTCGTACTGGTGGCCGCATTGCCGAATTTCTAGTCGATGAGGGTGACCAAGTGCTTAAGGGTGACTTGCTGGCAACACTAGACCCTACCGATGCGCAAATTACTCTGTCTCGCGCTGAGATCGACCAAGAGAACACCCGCCGTGAGTATCTTCGCGCCAAGCAACTGTTCGACAATAATGGCGCGATTGCCAAGGCAGAGTTGGATCAAATCGAAAGCCGTTACTTGGTGGCACAAAATCGGGTTAAAGAAGCGCAACGTCAATTAAAGCACACTAACTTGTATGCTCACTTTGATGGTGTAATTGCTCGCCGAGCAGCAGAAGACTACGACCTTGTTCAAGCTGAACAAACTGTGCTGACCATGCATGACTTGGACAATCTTGAGGTGGTTATCCAGATACCCGCGAGTGTAATGCAAACCCGCGGTGGTAGCGGTAAAGCATATGCTACTTTACGCACCATTCCGGGCCAGGTATTTGATCTCTCATTGAGCCGCTACGCTACCGAGCCTGACCCTGTTACTCACACTTATGCCATCACCTTGACCTTTGATGACATTCGCGATGAACGAGTATTCCCTGGTATGGCGGTGACTGTCACTCCAAACGATAAGTTTGAAGATCAAGCTCAATCAGTAATGGTGCCAGTTACTGCGGTGCAGCCAAACAACATGGGCCAGCAGTTCGTTTGGGTGGTGAATAGTGACGAGCAACTGGAGCGCCGCGAAGTTGAAGTGGGTGGGATTAGCATTGACCAAGTGGAAATCATTGCAAATCTTACTCAAGGCGAACAAGTGGTGGTGACCGGTTTAGCTGGATTGACCGAAGGTATGGCCGTGCGCGCTCAGCAACTTGACACAAAGGGAGCCAAGTAGATGAATATTGCTCGTTATACACTTGCTAAACGCACCAGTGTTTGGGTAATTATTGCCTTAATACTGATTGGTGGCTACATCAGCTACCAAAAACTAGGCCGCTTTGAAGATCCTGAATTTGTAATTCGCCAAGCGTTAATTATAACGCCGTATTCTGGCGCTACAGCACAAGAAGTCAGTGATGAAGTTACCGACGTAATCGAAGGCGCGCTGCAAAGCTTACAAGAAGTAAAAGAGATTACTTCTACCTCAAAACAGGGCATGTCTGAAGTCACCGTAGAAATGAAGATGGAGTTCGCCAAAACCGAGGCCGAACTTCAACAAATCTGGGACAAGGTGCGCCGCAAAATTAATGATGTGCAGCGCCAACTGCCGCCAGGCGCTGGGCAGCCCATCGTCAACGATGATTTTGGCGATGTGTATTCGCAGTTCTATGCAGTTACTGGTGAAGGCTATACAGACAAGCAGCTACAAGATTACGTAGACGTGTTGCGTCGCGAGTTAGTGCTGGTGCCGGGAGTTGCGCGTACCCAAACCTTGGCGGAAAAAGATGAAACCATTTTTGTTGAGATTTCTAACCAGCGTCTAGCGCAGCTTGGCATCTCGGCTGAGCAGATCTATCAAGTTTTAGAAAACCAGAACACTATTACCGTGGCCGGTGCCATCGACAGTGGTGATATGCACATTCCGGTGATTCCAAGCTCTACCATTCGCTCTTTTGACGATATTCGCAACATCCACTTGGGCTTGGGTAGTGATAACACCATTCTGCGCTTAGGCGATGTGGCTAAGGTAAGCCGTGGCTTCCAAGAGCCCGTTTCCATGTTGATGCAATACAACGGCGAGCGTGCCATTGGATTTGGTATATCTAATGTAGCTGGCGGTAACGTGGTCACCATGGGTGACGCGGTTAAGGCGCGTATTGAAGAACTAGCCAGCCAGCGCCCACTGGGTATTGAGCTGCATGAAGTCTCTTTACAGTCGGATTCGGTAGCCGCTTCCGTATCAGACTTTGTAAACAACTTGATTGCCGCGGTAGCGATTGTATTCGTGGTGTTGTTGCTATTTATGGGCCTACGTACTGGCCTGATCATTGGCTTTGTATTGGTACTAACCGTTGCTGGCACCTTGATTGTGATGTTGATTGATAACATCGCAATGCAGCGTATCTCGCTCGGCGCCCTGATCATTGCCCTAGGCATGTTGGTAGACAACGCCATTGTAGTGACCGATGGCGTGTTAGCACGCTTACAAAAAGATCCAAATGCAGACCGTGAGCAAGTGGTGTCTGATGTTGTTGCTGCAACTAAATGGCCACTGTTGGGCGGTACCATCGTAGGTATTTGTGCCTTTAGTGCAATTGGTTTGTCACCTTCAAACATGGGTGAGTATGCTGGTTCGCTATTCTGGGTAATTCTTTACTCGATGCTACTTAGCTGGCTGTTCGCAGTAACTGTTACCCCAATGCTGTGTCACGACTACTTAAAAGTTAAGCCAGCGAAAACTAACCAAGTTAGTCGCCCAATGAACGCCTATACCCGCGTGCTACATTGGGTACTAAATAACCGCAAAGTATCCCTGATTGCCATTGCTGGCGCCCTGATGCTCGGCCTTAAAGTATTTGGCTATGTGCCTCCTGGCTTTATGCCGGAATCGCAACGCCCACAGTTTGTGGTGGATGTACGTTTACCGCAGGGTTCGGACATTTCTCGTACCCACCAGGTTATCAACAGTATTGAGCAAGACGTTGCAGCAAAAGAGGGTGTCACTAATATCACCAGCTTTATTGGTGGTGGAGGTCTGCGCTTTATGCTGACTTATTCGCCAGAGCCCGGTAACCCAGCTTACGGTCAATTGTTGGTCGATGTTGCTGACCACAATGTGATTGAGAAATTGGTAACAGAGCTGCAAACGGAGCTAGAACAGGCTAATCCAGATGCATCAATCATGGTGTGGAAGTTTATGCTCGGCCCTGGCGGCGGCAAGAAAATTGAAGCTGCTTTCCAAGGCCCTGATAGCGCAGTGCTGCGCGGCCTAGCCGAGCAAGCGAAAATGCTAATGAATGAGACTCCGGAATTGATTGCCGTTCAAGACGATTGGCGTCAACAAGTGCCAGTGGTTCAGCCAGTGTTCTCTGGTGAGAAGGCCCAGCGTTACGGCCTAACTTCTCGCGAAATCAACGCCGCGATCAACCAAACCCTGAGTGGTCGCAATGTAGGTGCTTATCGTGAAGGTAACGATCTAATTCCAATCGTGGTGCGTGCACCTCAAGAGGAGCGTAACCATGCGCGCGCTTTAGAAAACACCGAAGTGTTTAGCCAAAACCTTGGCCAGTTCATTCCGCTAGCACAGTTGGTTGATGACGTGAATGTGCTTTGGCAAGACGCTATGCTAAAAAGGATAGACCGCGTGCCGACCATTATGGCGCAGGCAGATCCTGCACCAGGTATGCTCACCGCTGAAGCCTTTGAGGTTACTCGCACCAAGATTGAAGCCATGGAACTTCCACCGGGCTACAGCCTAACTTGGTATGGTGAATACAAAGAGGCTAAAGAAAGCAACGAAGCCTTAATGGCGGCAGCACCTTATGGCTTCACCGCGATGGTACTGGCAGTAGTATTTATGTTTAACGGTATTCGCCAAGCTGTGGTTATTTGGATGACAGTGCCACTTGCAGTCATCGGTGTAGCGATTGGTCTGGTTAGCTTCCAGACGCCGTTTGAATTTATGGCCACTTTAGGCTTCCTAAGCTTGGTGGGCATGATGGTGAAGAATGCGATTGTACTGGTAGACCAAGCTGACGTTGAAATTAGAGACGGTATGCCGCCGTACAATGCGATTATCGCAGCAGCGACTAGCCGTGCTCGCCCAGTGTTGCTAGGTGCTTGTACCACGATTCTTGGTGTGGCACCGCTATTGGTAGACCCATTCTTCAAGAGTATGGCAGTGACCATCATGTTCGGTTTATTGTTCGCAACGCTGCTGACGTTGGTTGTGATTCCTCTGTTCTATGCTTTGATATTCCGTATTAAGGCCGACTCTGCCGCCTCAGAACAGAAGGCAGAACAACCAGTAGAACAATTAGAAAATATCGCATAAATCATAAATAGGGCGAACATAGCGGTTAACTAAGTTCGCCTTTTTATTTAGCACCTTGCTCATCGTTAAAGGGAAAGGAATAAAAAATGAATGTTATTGAAATAGAAGGCTTTCTTACCTTCACTTTGGCAATTATGTTGTTATTTGTTGGTAAATGGGCCACTGCAAAATTTGCAGTGTTACGTAATTACAGCATCCCAGAACCAGTGATTGGTGGTTTTGTCTGCGCAACGGGTGTTGCGCTGCTTTACTATTTAGCTAATATTCAACTGCAATTCGACCTAGAGTTACGTGACTACCTGCTGTTGTACTTCTTTGCGGGCATTGGCCTTAAGGCCGACTTTAAAACCCTCATCTCCGGCGGTAAGCCCTTGTTGGTATTAACCCTATTGGCAGTTATCTACATCGTGCTGCAGAACGGTATAGGTTTAGGCGTGGCCGCTATGTTCGGCCTAGAGCCTATTGTTGGCCTGCTCTCTGGCTCAATTTCTTTGATTGGTGGAGTAGGGACGACCATGGCTTGGGCACCTACTTTTGAAGAAATGGGCATAGAGGGAGCTGCAGAGTTAGGCATTGCTAGTAATACCGTTGGCTTGATTGCCGCATGTTTGATTGGTGGTCCAATTGCTAAATATTTGATCAATCGTAATCAATTAAAAACTGCTGAAGGAGATGAGCTGGATATTGGTGTGCATCACGAACAGTCGGTACACCTAGACCACTTCGGTTACCTTTACGCCTGGCTGCTCCTCAATGTAAGTATGATTTTGGGCTACATGCTAGACCTTGTATTACAACAAGCCGGTCTTAACGTACCGTTGTTTGTATCCTGTCTGATTGCCGGTATTGGCATAGGAAACTTTAAGAGCCTGGTTCTTAAAAAGAAAATGGATGAGAACGCCAGTAAAGGTCTAAGCCTTATCTCTGATATCTGTTTGGGTATGTTCTTAACCATGGCCTTGATGGGCTTGCAGCTTTGGCAGCTGGTAAGTTCTATTGGTTTCATCAGCGTAGTGATGTTTGCTCAACTGGTGCTTTCGATAACCTTTACTGTGTTTATAGTGTTCAAGCTTATGGGCAAAGACTATGAAGCCGCGGTAATCAGCTCGGGCTTCGGCGGTATAACTCTGGGCTCGACCGCTACAGCAATTGTTAACATGACAGCGGTTACCCAGCAGCATGGTGCGGCGCACAAGGCCTTTATAATTGTACCATTGGTGTGTGGTTTCTTTATTGATATAGCCAATGCTCTAATTATTAACGGCCTTATTGGGCTATTTACATAAGCTTCTAGTAAATCAGCCTCTAATTACGGAGGCTGATTTATTGATGCAAATTTAAATTTCTCTAAATCCTTCTTACCCATATTTTTAAATTAAATAATAAGGCCCTGTTTGTTTTTTATAAGGGCTTGTTTATGAAAAAAACTAATTTTACGGCCATTATGCAAATTCTTGTTACTCTGCTTCCTGTGGCAGCAAGGCAAGTGTTTGGCTAGTTAGTTGCAGTTTACAGCTACATTTCTTAATTTTTCTAATCTCTACTTGTTTGTTGGGTGGCTTAATAAATAGCAAAGTAAATAACTGCTAAGTGGTTTGCTTTTATATATAAACCGCAGGCTTTTAACTTAGTGCTGACAAGATAATAATCTTGCGGCTTATCTAACCCAAACAACCATGATAACTAAGCATTTTAGCAAATTGTTGTGCTAGGTTAGTTTCGACCAGCACGGAGTAGCTTATACTTATCTAACTAATAGCGATATGCTCGGTGCTATTACTACTTAAGAAAACGATTCAAGCGCACTGAGCTTACTCCCGCCAGTAACTATCACTACTGGCCAAAACCAAACTCCATAAAGCAAAAAAGCGCAAGAGCGCTTTTTTGTTTCTGTTTAGCTAGCCCTACAGAGTGCTAAGGCATTGTTCTATTTTTAAGCTCAGTCCTGGCTCTAAATGTTCCCAGTCAAAACTAGTGATATCTATCGCTAATTGCTGTTGCTCTGCCTCTGCAATCTGTTGTTCGTAAAGCGCAGCATAATTTGGAGCGTGCGTTTCCCAATGCTGAGGGTTGATACCTTGACTGTATCCATAGCAATAAAGCCAGCGCATATAGGTATTGTCAAAAGGGGCGTCGACAGGGAACCCGGGGACGGTATGGTGAATGTAGGAAAGCTTGAGTTCTGAATTGGTTAGTTTGGCCTGACGTTCAATCAAGGAAACATTAGTTTGGGTTTGAAAACGCAACATAGTGGCGATGGAGCGCCCCATGATGCCAAATAAACCTGGATCGGTTTCTTGCCATTCTGAAGCTAACTTAGAATTACTAACGACCCATACTCTGCTTTTCAAATTATGCCCTGAACCAACCCCTAAGGATTCTAAGTACTGACTTTCGTAACGTCGGTAAACAGATATATCGAGGTTTTCAGGAATGAAAAACACCTGAGCCATAACTCCGCCATCTACATGCAGTTCATCATAGACTTCACCATCAACCATTACGGGTAGTAGCACTGGTTCAAAAACACCAGGTATAGCAGCTGAAGCTATAATGACGCTTTCAAATAGTAACTCTGCTTCTTCACCTTTGTACTGGGCGATAGCGCCCATATCCCAAATGACGGCACGCTGCGCATCTAGGTTGGTTGTTTTGACTAGGAAGCGACGTCCACGCAGGTGCTCAGCGGCGACTTGTGCCATTAACTCCTGATTGATTTCATCACGTACCAACTGTATGAAGGGTTGGGTATCTAGAAGAGATGAACTAGAAAACAATCTAAACAAGCTGCGCTTGTTATAGATGTTGTCGTCAGAGTATTCAGTGTAGAAACGGCGTATTTTGTAGTCATAGTCAGAACCGAGAAAGGCGTATAATCCGAGAATAGCTCCAGTACTGATGCCGGTTACCAAACGATACTCTGGGCGTTGCCCGCTATCACTCATACCATTTAGTAAACCAGCGCCATAAGCCCCGTTGGCACCACCTCCAGAGATCGTTAAGATATTTTGTATGCGGAAATTACCTTGCTCGTCGACAAGTAGCTGGTTGTCGAAGCTTTCATTGTAAGCATGAAGGTTATCAATATCTGGATCAACATCGCCCCAAGTACGAATGTTGTGGTCGGCGAGTATCCCGCTAAGCTCCAGCTTATTTAAGGGGAGAGCGTTCCGCTCCGGAGGGGAGCTACAAGCAATTAAGAGCAGTGACATCCCGGCTAGGAGCAGACTTCGAGTCATAAGGTACATCCTTGCATATGGCAGATTCGAGTGAATAACTAGGCTAATTCAATCACTTGGTTGGGTCTAGCAGATTTTAGTTTTGGCTTGTAAAACTAAAAGGTGAAAGGTGATAGGTGATAGATTTAAATTCTACTACTTGTGGCAAAAAGACCCCTCGGAAGCGCTAGGCTGCCGAGGTAGTTGTAAAAAAGAGGGTTCAAGCTTGGTCTACAGATTGGCGAAACGACTTAGCCCAACTATCAAATGTTTGTTCTACATCTGCCCAAGTCGACCAAGGTGTGGAATTTAGGAAACGAGATCCTTTTGATTGCATAATCGCTACAGCGTCAATACGCTCACTCGCGGCTTCGCGGAATACCGTTTCAATAGTGACTTCTCCCACGCTAAGCGCGAATGGGGCTAATACGGTAGTTACATTGGCTGCAGCCGAAGGAGCCTTCATCCCGGAAACTTTAAAGGTAATGCGCAAAGCGTTTTCGGTTGAATCACCGTTTATTTGGTACCCTGCTTGAGATAGCTCTTGGCTTACGGCTTCTGCTAGGTAGGTTTGCATCTTGGCAATTTGCTCGCTGCTAGCAGCGTCAAGTTCGCTATCAGCATCTAGAATAATCACCGGATCTATAATGAAATTGTCATAGGATTTTAGGCTAGCGGCACCAGGTCGGACATAGACAATACTAGGAGCATGGTTGGGATCAAATTCTAGGCCATCAGTGTTCGCAACTGGCTGGTAGCCCTGAACTTGAACCGGCTTAGCACTGCATGCAGCTAATAGGGTTGCTAAGCAAAGAGCGAAAGGAATACGGGTTAGCTTGGTAAATTGTTTCATCTTTTAATCTCTTTAATAGTCAATGTTCTAGTTCGGGTAATGCAGCGTGTGGTTAGCCCAAAATCACTACTAAAAGTGCTAGGCTTCTGCTGCTGTTAAGTTCGAAACGAATTTTACAATTTTGATTTATATTTAATATGGTTTAGAGAAATGCAAAATTGCCTAAACTGATTGTGAACTTTAGATGGGGTGATATTACAAGGACAGGTTTCTTTTTAACCTAGCGGGGTTCTAGGCGAGCGAGCAGATTGATAACTAAGAAAGACGCACTCGTTATAAAGGCCCCCTTTAGAGTGAGACACAGAGAACATTAATAATGTTCGTCTAGTTTAATTTCCCTTCGACACCTTAAGAGAGGAATATTGCTTATGCAATTTTCATCTGTGCAGTGGAACTATCAATGCATTGCTATTCAGTAAAAAAAGAGCCAAGGCCACAATATGAATTTCTTAAATTCCTTGTGTACTATTACTCGCTATTAATAATGAACGTAAGGTACAAATTAGAGAATAGATAATGAGTAGTATGCTAAGACTAAATGACCGCTTATATAGCGTACGAGATTTAGGTGAAGGGCCTTGCACAGTGATAATGATGTACCTAGGTTCAACACATCATCGGCTTGACACACTCATACTTACAGAGCCGAATGACCAGCGCTTCATCCTTGTAGATTTTACCCCTGCATGGTCAAAGCTGCCTCACGATTACACCTTGTCTGAGATGAGCGATATCGCCCGTGATATGGCCTTGTTATTAGATGTTTATTGGCTAGACCAAACATTGATAGATTCATTTGCAATGGGATACCGTTTTAGTGAGCAACTGGCTCCGCTACTGTTTAAGCGCTATGTCCACAATACCCACCAAACCTCTTGGATCCGTGAGCTTCAATCGAAAATCACTACGATAGACTAGGGTAAACTAAGTAAGTGAAGCAATGAACGTTGAAACAGCCTTAGTATTTCAATGTTCTAATCACTTCCTAGCTTCAACAAAAAAGTTTAGGAAATCTTGCTCTGCCTGTTAGTAAATTTCCTAAATATTTCGCTTTATGTTCCTTGCTAAAGTACCCACCAGAGATACAGACAAGGAGAATTTGCCATGAGACAGAAACTAGAAAATCTAGACCTAAACCTTTTACGTTTACTATGTGCTGTTGTAGAAAAGAAAAACACTCACATTGCCGCAGAAAAGTTAGGTATTTCTCAGACCAGTGTCAGTCGTGGCATGGCAAAATTAAGGGAGTGCTTTGGTGACCGCTTGTTCATTCGAAAAGCCCATGGCGTGGAGCCTTCAGCGCTAGCGGAAAAACTGGCTGAGGCAGCTTCAGAGATGCTAACCCCTTTCCTTCGAGTGATTGATTCCTTTCAAGAGTTCAATGCTCAAGAGTATGACGGAACAATTAAAATTGCGGCTCACCTACTTGTACTTGAAGTGCACGGCGCTAATTTAAGCGAAGCCTTGCATGCGGTTTTCCCAAACGCCAACCTAGAACTCGTTTATTGGCAAGAAGATACATTAGTGGATATATTGAAGACCAAAGTGGACTATTTAATTCACTTTCAAGATTTTCAACTACCACAGGACATTCACTGCCCCGCTTTAACTGAAGTGTCGGCCTGTTTAGTAGCTAAAAAAGGCCACCCTGTGCTAACTAAAACCAGTGATTGGGAGGCAGTAGCCGAGCTACCAATGGTTAAGGCGATTATTGATGGCGTGGACTCTAAACGAGAGCCTATCGATGATGTGTTTGCTGCAAAGGGCTACAAACCTCGCTTAGTATTTAGCACTCACTCCATTTCTGCATTGCTCAATAAACTAGCAGTTTCAGATGCAATTATGTTTGGCAGCGCAAACCTAGCTAAACTTAATCCAGACCTAGAAAGCTATCCTTTACCACCTTTCATGCCAAGTGCGGTTAGTCATTTTACCTTGGTGGGCGGATACCTGCAGTCAAAGCGGGATTTTCCTCTAACGCAGGCCATACACAAAGCAGTACAGAGCTACTTCGATGGCGTTTAAGAAGCATACTTGGCTGTTAGGCATGTGAAGCTTACAATAAGCATTATCTCTAATCAGGTCTGACTAGATAAAGTTACTTTCTGAGCCATCGATAAATGACTTAAACCGCTATTAGGGAGAAGTATGCTTAGAACGAGTGTCAAGATTCACCTTGCCTGGAACATGAAGCTCGATAGTGCAACCTTTGTTAATCTCTGATTCGATGACGAGTTCACCACCAATAAGACGAGCGCGTTCCATCATACTTTTTAAGCCCAAGCCCGGTGATTGGCGTTCTTCTTCAACGTCAAAGCCCATTCCGTCGTCACTAACCTGCAAGATTAAGGTGTCTTTCATTACTGTAAACGAGACGTGAACCCTAGAGGCTTCAGAGTACTTAGCTATGTTTCTAAGGGCTTCTTGAACAATTCTAAAAATGGCTAACTCATCATCTTTAGCCAATGCCAAGCGCTTCACCGAACAGAAAAGCTCTACCTTAATCCCCTCTCGCTGTTGATAGCTATCAACCTCCGAGCGCAAGGCATCGACCAGTCCTAATTGATCAAGTATTGAAGGGTGCAAACGACGCGATAAGCTATGGGTGTCGTCGGCAACTTCCACCAAGCTCTGCTTTATTTTCATCAGTGCGCTTTTCTGAGTTTCGTCTTGGAGTGTTAACATAAAGGTGCCTGCATCAATGGCTATTGCGGCAAGCCTTTGAGTCAAATCATCGTGTAATTCTCGGGCAACCCTTCTTCGTTCTTCTTCTTGAACATGAAGCAGCTTAGATGTGAGCTCTCTCAACTCATCTTGTTGGTTGATAAGAGAGTCTTGGGTTGCCTTAAACAAACTAATGTCCTGCAAAATAGCGGAGCCACTCTGTAACTTGCCATTATCATCGAAGCGAAGCTCAACCACTTCATTCAGCCATTTTGAGCTTTCATTCACTTTTAGCCGATACTCAACATTGATTAACCCCGTCTTCAATGCCTTGCTCCATGAGGTTGAATAGCGTTCTCGGTCTCTTTCATCAATCATTTGCAGATAGTCTATATTCGATATCTCCACACCGTGAGCCACCCCGAGAATGCGGCACGCTTCGGGGCTAAAGTTGTGCATTTTATTATCAATAGCAATTTCGCAACTGCCTAGTTTTGCAACACGTTGAGCATTCTCTAACTGAGCGGTAATCTTCTGCATCTTGCTAAGCGTAGCGCGCCGATTAAAATGGATAAACGTGAGCATCAATGAAGTCATCACCAAAGCGATCCCTACCAGCCATAAAATGCGATTTTTCCACTCATCGCGTTGGATAAATCGAACATTGCTCCATTTTTCAGTCATTAACTGAAGTTGATCAGAGCCTATATGTGCCAAGGTCTTATTTAACAGACTCACCAACTCTGGTTTGGAGGGGTGTACAGCAATTGCTTGCCTCATACTGTACTTTGTTTTCCCTGTACTCTTTAGGTTGCTCAGTCCAAGGGAGTCAACATGGTACTGCACGATAACAGGATTCTCGATAATCGCGTCGACTTGACCTTTTGATAAGGCCAGAATGGTATTTTCAAGCGTGAGATATTCAACCAACTGAATTGATGGATGGTTCTTTTTAAGTATCTCTCCTATACCGCCGCCTTTAACAACCCCTACTTTGTAACCTTCTAGCTCATCTATTTCGTTGAATAGCCGCTCTCCGAGCTGCGTATGAATAACATAATCTAAGGTGTAGGTAGGATTGGTGAATAAAAGCTGCTGTTTCCGCTCGGGTGTTACGATTACGCCGGGCATAAAGTCGATTTCACCTTCTACCAAGGCATTGTAGGTTTCACTCCATGAACTGAACCTCTCAACATGAGTATCTAGATCGAACTTAGCGGCAAAAGTAGCCACGATATCTTTAGCCACTCCTTTCAATTCGCCATTAGAATCGAAATACCCAAATGGTGCTGATTTTAGAGGCGAGCTGTAAGCCAGTCGAGGATTTCGCTCTAGCCAGTCTTGCTCTTCTTGGGTTAAGGTCTCTTTCAATGCGAGAGGAGTGGTGCTTTCGGTAAACCATTTTTTTCTGAGGTTATTGAGCTCTTCGCGCGAGACCGCCTCAATGGCTTTGTTGAGTGAAGATAATAAGTAAGGCCAATCACTGCGGATAGCTAAACGGGCGTGTTGGCTTTGATCCAGTTCCTTAATACCCAAGTTTCCTTTAACCGATACATTGGTAATGAAGTTTTTAAACATGTAGGTATTACATACCATGGGGATACAAATAAAGTAGTCTGCATCGCCACGTAAAATCGCGTTGATGCCCTCACCGATACTATCAACCACTTCAGTGTTGATATCGGGGTAGTTGTTAAGCAAGTAAGTATGCTCTAGGTGACCCCTTTGAACAGCGATTGTCTGGTCTGTAATACTGGTTAGGGCATTTATCTTGGGCTTGCTTTCTCGGCTGTATAGTAGTGAAGGGGCTCCTTCATAATATGAATGACTGAAATCCATGTAGTCATCAATGGACTCTCGATATCGTAAAAAATTCAGCACATCTAGTTTGCGTTCTTCCGCTAGTATCAGCATTTCACTCCAGCTATGTGAGGCATCAAAAGTAACATTGAGACCAAGCTTACTGGCGAGCAAACGGAAGTAGTCAATGGAATAACCAATGATTTGACCATTTTTTTCATAGCTAAAGGGAGGGAAATTACTGTACGTATGCACATTGATAGTTGGTGCCGTTGCCAGCCAAACACGTTCCTGCTCTGTGAGGCTAATGGCTTTGGGTTGCTCAAAAAAGTTGACTATCCACTTATTTCTCAATGCGGCCAATTGGCTATTAGTGATTGCTTCTCTGCCATTTTCTAAACGCTGAATAAGTTCTTTGTCTAAAGATTTTTGATAAAGGATATGAACGGGTTTAAACAGCTGGGTAACTTCTTTTATCGCTGGTTTGACCTTCAGATTTGGGATTAGGTATTTTTGCTGAGAGTAGCGACCTACGGCAATGTCAGCAAAAGTTACGTCAGCATTTCCGAGAGCAACCGCTGACAACGACTCCCTTACACTATTAGTCTCAAGCAAGCGAATGTTGGGAAAGCGCGTTTTTAAGTCTGAAGTCGTCTTCTGATCTTTCGGTGACGCGATAATAATATGAGTGTTTTGCTCCAGCTCTGCCCAATCGATTTTACTACTCGGGCGAGAGAATGCCGCGATATAACGAGGCAGAACAACTTTACCAAACATATAATCTTCATTATAAGCGTCGACTTTTGAACCATAGATAAGTAGATCGTGATGACCTTCCTCAGCCGCTTTTAGCTGAGCCGCTCGGTCTTCCACTACTTCCCAATTAATGTTTAAGCCCGCGTTAGCTGCTGCCAGTTCTAAATACTCAACTAGATAGCCCTTGGCCTGATTCTGTTCGACAAACTCAAAAGGTGCCCAGCCTTCTTTTGCCACGCCGATAGTTATCGCACCTTTTGGAGATGGTATTTTTGAAGCATTTGCCATCACTGGTGCGCAAATAAGTCCCAGCCAAATAAGTTGTAAAATCTTTTGTGTCCGGATTGAAAAGTTAGAACGGAATTTATAAAAAAAGGGCAGTGAAAAGCTCATGATGCTAGGTTCCTACTTGCTTTCAATTGGCCTATACAAAAATCGTTTGTTAAACAAGCTGGCAGTTAAGGAGTAATCTAAAAGTCATTCGTACCCCTTCACCGACTACTTACCCCAAGCCGTTTTTGATCGCGAAAGGTACTAGTTCACTCGCATTGTTCAGATTTAGTATCTCAACCATTTTGTACTTGTGAAATTCGACAGTTCGGTGTGAAACGTTAAGAATGCTTGCTATGTCCTTAATCGATTGACTCTCTGCCAAGAGTTGTAAGATTTGCCGTTGGCGCGCGTTTAATACATTTAAGGGGTCATACTCTTCACGCTTGCCACTCTTGTATGCCTCCATAATATCAGCGGCTAAGGTTGGAGTGATGTAGGTTTTGTTCATCAACACTGTCTTAATTGCGATCAAAAGCTCTTCGGGGGCAGCGTGCTTTAACAAATAGCCATGGACACCAATATCTAAGGCTTTCATGGCAAACTTGACTTCTGGCAGCATGGTGAGCAAGATCACTTTAGTCTCCAGCCCTGAGGACAGAATTTGCTCGGCAGCGTTAATACCGTTCATGATTGGCATTGATATGTCCGAAACAATAACATCTGGCTTAAGCTTTTTAGCCAGTTGAACTAACTGATTTCCGTCCTCTGCAATATCCAGCACATCGTATTGCGCAGTTAGTAGTTTTTTTATGCCTTCCACCACTAAAGCGTGATCATCAGCCAGTAAAATTGTTTTTTTTTCCATTTCATACCTATGATCCAGCGTTTGTGTTCAACTGCTGAATTACAGGCCTCTCCAGTTGATGAGGACAGCATGAATATCTCTGGAATTGTACTGCATTGTATGGTCGACTGCTACATATTCAATACTTTAACAAGCACTGTCCGGATACTGCACCTGGGAGATATGATCTTCCCCCTTAACATTGATTAAAGCTTCTTGAGCTCTGCGCGATTCCTGCCCAACTCTTTAGCTCTGTACAGAGCATTGTCGGCAACGTTTATCAACTTAGAACTGGTGGTATCCTGTTCGGGCACCATACTCACAGCGCCTACAGACACCGTAACGAACTTTGAGATACTCGAGTTTGGATGAGATATACCCGCGTTTTCTATTACTTCACAGACTTTAGTAGGGATATCTTCAACATTATCTATTTCCGTTTCAGATAAAATCGCTGCAAACTCTTCTCCACCGTACCTAGCTACTAAGTCGCCAGCTCTTTTGAAATGAGCTTCTAGTGCCGCTGCTATTTGCATAAGACACTGGTCACCTAATTGGTGGCCTGCCGAGTCGTTTAGCCTTTTAAAGTAATCAACATCTATTAGTAATAAAGATAAAGACTTAAGATTGCGCTTATGTCTACGTAGTTCTCTACTCAGCGTTTGGTCGAATACGCGACGGTTGGCGACCTGGGTGAGTGGATCGATGTACGACAGGTCTTTTAGTTCGGAAATGACTTGGCTTAGGTTGTCATTCATCTCGTTGAATGACTTTGCTAGCTGACCAATTTCGTCTTTCGAAAACACTTTTGCCCGCACATCTGATTTACCAGCTTTAATATGTTTAGCAACTTCTGAGAGTTCAAGGATGGGGTTTACGATCTTGTTTCTCACTTGAAAAAAAGAGTATAAGAAGTAGAGCGCAAGCCCCACCATTAAGTACATTGCTATAGCTTCATATTTATCTTGCTGAGCTCTTGCTCGCTCTAGGTATAGTGCGGTGCGGCTATCAATATGTTCATAAAACTGTTCAATGGGATGCATTATCGCTGCCTTGGCTTGGTGGTAGTCGACACTATGCAACAGTTTTATGGCCAAAGCTTGGTCTGGCTCTCCATGGCGGGTGTAAAGCCCCTCGTCATCTGTATACACCCCTTTCATAGCGTATAACGCTTCCGTTTCTATTACCGCTAAACGGTTGGAGCGATTCAGAGCGCGCTCTAATATATTCAATTCGTCTTCCGTACCACCTAATCGTTTAAACAAGTCGACGTAACTAACAGCGTCACCTGTGATTACCTCGAAGTTCTCGCCAAGGGCTGTAATATAGTCCCAATAAACTTCGTCATAGTTAGCTGGCCGCGGGGCTTTACCGTTACGAATATCAATAATATCGTGAAAATACTTCTCGTAGCGCTGCTCACCTGTCGCGACGTAAGTTCTGGCCATACGAGTGAGGTCATCGGAGCTTTGTCGAAGATGGTCGGCTAGCCTAAGAGAATCGAGCCTAACTTTCTCGGCTTCGGTAGTTGCTTGGCTATGATGATTAATACGTTCAATGCAAAACCACACAGCGGTTAGCATAGCTGTAAGAAAAATGAAAAGTGTTATAAATCGAGTTTTTATGTTCATTATAAGGCGAAGTCCATTTGCTTACTCATGTTGTAACTGTATATGGGTTTAACATGCTTT
The DNA here is from genome assembly GCF_019670125.1 of Agarivorans aestuarii. Taxonomy (NCBI): domain Bacteria; kingdom Pseudomonadati; phylum Pseudomonadota; class Gammaproteobacteria; order Alteromonadales; family Alteromonadaceae; genus Agarivorans; species Agarivorans aestuarii. The sequence continues at coordinate 567,592 of NZ_AP023033.1, read as the reverse complement.
CCTCGCCGCTAAGTATATTGTGATGGTAGTACCTAGTAGCCTGTGCGCAATATGAAAAGTTAATTAATGTGAATAGGACATTATTTATCTATTCAATGGGGAATTAGCCCAAGCTTGCAATTCTACGAAAATAATGGAGCCTCAAGCGCAGTAAACTACCGAGGCTAATTTGAATAACAAATAGGATGTTAGGCTTTATAAGCTTGGTCTACAGATTGACGGAAGGACTGAGCCCAGCTATCAAAAGTCTGTTCTACATCAGCCCATGTGGACCAAGGAGTAGAGTTAAGGAAGCGGGATCCTCTAGACTGCATAACTGCTACCGCATCAATGCGCTCGCTGGCCGCTTCACGGAACACCGTCTCTATAGTTACTTCTCCCACACTTAGCGCGAATGGGGCTAATACCGTTGTGACATTAGCTACCGCTGAAGGCGCGCTTACTCCTGAAATCTTAAAGGTGATCCGCAGCGTATTATCAGTAGTTTCACCACCAATTTGGTATCCAGCTTTAGAGAGTTCTTCGCTGACTGACTTAGCTAAATATTGCTGCATCTTAGCGATACTTTCTGCGTTATCTTTGTTCACATAACGTTCGCCATCAACCACGATTACCGGGTCAATAATAAAGTTATCGTACTCTCTGAGACTAGCAGCACCGGGGCGAACGTAAACCACACTAGGTGCATGGCTATGATCCAATACTAGGCCGTCTGTTTCAGCAACGGGTTGGTAACCTTGTACTTGTACCGGCTTCGCGCTACAGGCTGCCAGCACGGTAACAAGGCCAAACGCGAGTGGAATGCGAGTTAAGTTGCTAAGTAGTTTCATTGGGTCGTCTCTAATGAGTATGTCGGGTAGTGTTGAGGAAGCGCACTTGTGGCTAAGTTCGATCTGAGTCTAAGCTCAACCACAAGGCGCAGGTTCTTTCGTTATGTTTAGAATTTGTAGCTAAGGCCGGCTGTTACCACATAGTCGTCTGATTCATAGAAATCGATATTTGAACTGGTGGTGTTCAAGCCAGAAAGTGATACGAAGTTCCAGTTGTCCCATCCCATAACGTTGGCGTACTCATAGGCGACGAACAGCTTGTAGTGGTCGTCTTTTCGAGTCTTGTCAAAGATTGGGTTAACCGCATCGTATTCGGTTTTACCAAAGCCAGCGGTTAGGGCCAATGAATGCGCGTTGTGTGCCATGTAGTAGGTTAGCTCGGTTTCATAACGTTCATAACTTGCTGCTGCGCCTACTGCATCGTTCTGAGTATAGCTAAATGCAGGAACGAGTGCCGAGCTTTGGCCAATTTGGAAGGCGTAGCTACCCTTGGCGTAGTAAACGTCAGCATCACGGTGCAAGCTGTTGAACTCAATTTGCTCGTTATCAATTTCAGTCTTACCCACGCCCAAGTCTAGTGAAAAGCCACTGCCCATGATTTGGTTAAGCTTTACGCGGTAGGCGTAACCATCAACATCAGTCTCGGTACGTGCGTTTTGAGTATCATATGGATTAGCCCAAACCTCACCAGAAAGTACGGTCGGCAAAAATGCTAGGTCAACTTGGGTGCCATTGGCAAAATCATATTGGTAACCCACTTCAAATGCTAAGTCACCCACAGCCAAGTCATCACGTGAAGTACCTAAATAAACGCGCTGATTGCGCTGCTGTCCCAAGTCATAACTTAGGCTTCCTAATGGAATAACAATAAAGTCGTCTTGAGTCTCTCCGTTTCCATTGCGGTTATCTAAACGTGCATTGTTCTCTGTACTTAAGTTTGAGTTGGTAGAGGTGTAGCCGCCAAGCAGGAATACCTCTCCACTAAAGCGCGATGTTTCTGCAGAAAACGCATTAAGCGAAAACGTTGAGCTAATGGCTAATGCTAATAGTGTAGTTTTATTCATTTTTATATCTCTTCAAATAAGTGCACAAGTTGGTGTGCTGTTTAAGTTGGAAATGATTGTATTTATTTGGGTAGGTTTTAGTACGGTTTAGAGAAATTCAACTTTGCTATTTGGCTTACGATTTTAAAGCCATTAAGGAACGCCAATTTTGGGTTTCTCTAAGTCATTTTTTTATTTTTGTTTTCTATCTAATCTCTGGCTTGTTTTCGCCATGTTAACAATGTGGTGCTTAAGAGTGTTTTAGAGGATAGATAATGAGTATATATATTGCGTTTTTATTTACTGGGATTGTTTCAATGCTGTTTATTTCTTTATTAAGGTTTCTGGAAGAAAGGAAAGAATCAAATAAATCACCTGAAGAATGAACATGAATTAAACAAGGGGAAGTTAGGCCAATTTAAGAGAGGGATTTTAGAAGATAGTCAAATTGGCTATCAGCAGTGTCATGGATAACAAACTACCCGAAATTTTAGTTGCTAGGTGTTTGGCCTGGTAGTAGCAAATTAGGAACCATCTCATGACTATTAGCACTGCAGCAGTAGCGATCAACAGCAAAGCATTTTTTTCAACATGGCAACGAGCGCAACTCGTAAAATGTTTACAAGTATTAGCCTTAATAGTGGCTTTAGTTAGCACTAGTGTTGTGGCCCAAGATAAGTCATCTACTTATCAGTCAGTAAATTCTCGTAATAGCTACTTTGCTTTAACTATGGGGTCGGGCATCACCAACGTTGAAGGTGTGGATAAAGAAGATAAGAAACAAAATCACCGTTCATTTGATGTACGTTTTGGCCAGTATTTAACAGATAGTGTCCGTTTAGACTTTGTGCATGCTAATGAGGGCCATCCTTACAACCACCATCGAGATGGTTTTTCTACCCAGCTAGTTTACACCCCTATGTTGACTAAAACAGCCAGATTAGAACTTGGTAGTGGCCCTTACTTTTCATTTGATACCACTAGAAATGCCCAAGGTGTAGAGCTTAACGAAAAACGTTTGGGCATGGTGAGCACTGTAGCCTTGGTTTATCCCATTAATTACATCGGAACGGGTGCCCATATACGGGGCCAATGGAACAATTATCTAATTCCAGATAGGCCAACCAGTAACTCCTTTTTAGTGGGGTTTGGTATTGATATCGATAATGGCAGTAATCAAGTTAAGCAAGGTGGGAACGGATTTATTAATGAGGTGTGGGTGTCGTTAGCAAATACTAAAATTAATCATGGTGGTCCAGAAACCACTGTGGGCTATAGCGTTGAAGGTGCTCATCGTTTCTCAAACAATTACGCAGTATCACTAGGTTGGTTAGACGAGGGTGGTGATAGTGGGTGGACTGAACGCCGCGGTATTACCGCTCAAGTTTGGCGCTTTATTCCACTAGGAAGCCACCTTGAAGGACGATTCGGTGCCGGACCTTACTTTGCCCAAGACAAATATGAGCACGCTAGCGCTTTTGACACAAAGGGAGTTGTCACCATTGGGGTGAACTATTACCCACATTGGCGTAATACTCAAACTTGGTTTGTTGGTGGTAGTTTAACCAGAGTAATTGATAAAAAAGGTTATGAAAATGATGCTGACATAGCGCGACTGACTATCGGTTATCGATTCTAAAAACAAGCCAACAATAATTGAAGATATATGGCGAATAAACGACTATATTCTATTAGGAAAGTGCACTTGGTTTGAGAACACATTTATCAACTTGGTCCCCAATCGGTTCCCCAAGTGTGCAACAACACCTGTGTTTATGGGCGTCTTCACTTTCAGTATCGGAAAGTTGTTTATTTTCAATGAATCCATGGTGCTTTTATCCATAAATCAAATTTAGTTGACCACTACATGTAGCTCTCCATTTTTTGTGTACTCCCTACTTATCAGTTTAATGTTTTAAGCAAATCTGCAATTATTTATATACCGTTTAGAAATATAAACCCTATTTTTTTATATCTATTCGTGCGGTAATTTTCGCGATACTTGTCTCTAACTTTGTTTGTCGGTTTATTTAATCCGCTACATTGATTCTATCATTGTGGACTTTCTAGGCTTGCATCACCATTATCAGCAGGTGTGTATTTTAGGTATATCCCAAATAACATTGCCAAACTAGTGGGTTTACAAAGGGAAGATAAGTGTGCAAACACTTTATATAACCAAAATGAATAAATGAACCGCTACATGCTTCCTTTTGTTCTAAAGATAGCCGCAAAACCACTTCTAGAGTTAAACTAGGACTAGGGAGACTCTAAATATGGAAAACGGTATGAACAATTCTCCCAGCGGAACACTACTAAATAAATCACAAGTTGCGGCAAAAACAGGATTGAGCGCTTCCACAATCTATCGACTATGCCAAGCAGGTAAATTCCCAAAACCTGTTCGTTTGTCAGAGCGTCGGGTAGCTTGGAAAAAAGAGGATGTTGAAAAATGGTTCGAAGACTTAAATTACGCATAATGCACGATCCTATGGCTGCGTCATTCCATTTAAACAATATCATTAACAATTGACACTGGTGTCAGTTGTTAACTCATTATCGAACAATTTCGAATTAGTAACTCGGATTGAATCCACCTACTTCGGATAACCTGCATTTAGGTAAATCGAAGTAGATGGTGTCGCTATTGAGAGTATTGCTGATGCAGCTATAAGGTGTGATATTGCTTATTCATAGTGAGAATGCTTAGTGTCTTAAATTGCCTGTCCCAGTGATTAAATGACAGTCATCCTCCCTTCAAACTAGCCTCATTTATGCTAACCCATCTAAGTTATAGCACTGATTTAACTTAATTCTTCTACTTTACGAGCTTTAAGAAACTTCATGAGTTTCTATGAATAGCAGGAGCGATGATTAAGGGTCACTGCAAATGCTAAACATCCGTCCCAATATTGACTAAGCTAAAAATCATATATTACTTCATGAGAGCGCTTAGGCTCTGCACTCTTTACTAACTACTATCTCACCTTGTTCCATATCTGCCTTGATGCTTAATGTATGTTTTGGATATTCAAGCGTCAGCTCAAGAGCTTGCTCGATCCAAACAAACTGCTGAACTTGAATATTAGCTTGTTCACTCAAATCGTGGATCACCGCCACTTTAAAATGCTCATCGACAGAGCGAACAATAGAGTAAGCTAAATCTGTGGTTGCAGGATTATCAGGCGCATAGCCGCGTACCAAGCTGGCTGAACTATTAGTTATAATATGCTGATTAAACGCCGTTTGTTCTTGTATATCGTAACTAAGCTTGTAGCTTTCATCAATTTGTTGCTGATGGCATTGCACCATTCTGGCTAATGGTCCCTGCATCGGGTTATCACATTTATGAGTGGCATCTAATTGTTTGTGTTTCCCTCGAACATGCCAAACTAGATCTAGCTGCCTGCCCTTTGAGTTATCAACATCGTTAAACTCAATGAGCAAGTCTCCTAGCCATAACAATTGACGACGATACTTAAGGCCGCGATACGCCTCTTCATCCCATTGCACAATAGTATGGCTATCTACAACAGGCAGCTCTCCGCGCCAATCTACCTCCACATCCAACCAAGTAAATTTGTCTGTTACCAAAAATTTATTTACTTTAGGCGTGGCTGGGGGCTGATTTTTTTGCTCAACGGCCAGGGTATTATGGGTAAGCGTATTTTTGTAATATTGGTAATGCAATTCAGCCCCATAGCCGGTGGTACCAAGGTCAGGCAAAATTTCTTTCCCTTTGCGGCTTATGATCAGGCCCAGTTGGTCATAATGATCATGTTCCCCGCCATAAGGAGCATGCTTAACCAATAACATGTTATCCCGAGTGTTATCATGCATGATAGTAATACCAGATTGCTCAGCGTGAATACTGTTGCAGGCTAAAGGCTTAGCCGGAGGCAGTTCCTCAACACCATAGAGTAAAGCCTCAATATTGTGACGCTCTTCTGCTTGATAAATAGTTTGTAATGCCGAAGCAAACAGGGGGTCTCGGTACTCTCGGTAAGCAAACTCAAATATATGACTATGGGTGAGCCTCTCTTGACCAGCAATACAGTCATTCAATCGAGGGAAGTTGCCAGTATTGATGAGAAGCTTCAGTGGAAAGGCCATCATTAGCTGGAGCTTAGGTTGATCTTTTAGAGAATACTGAGTTTTACAGGCAATTTTTTCAAAATTAAGCAAGGCTTGTAGAGCATAGTAATGATAGTGAATAGAGCCTTCAAACCACAATCCATCGCCTTTAACGCCATTTTCTAATTGGTATTTAAGGCCATAAGGTGTATTGACCGCAAACTCTACTAGCTGCTCATTATCGATGATTAAACCGATTACACCAATGGTCGCTGAAATTTTCATTTCATGATTATGCAGTTGGTCACTACGGTGCTGCATTAAAAATTCAGCGCCCTCCAACAATAAGCGTTTCTCGACATAAAGCTGTTCTTCACGATCTAAATCTTCTTTTATAAAATCGTAACCGCGAGCGAAATCGATATTACAGTTTGCCTCGCACAAGGTTTGAGCATTGGCTTTACCAGGACCATTATAAGGGATCCCTCCATGCTCTTGGTAATCAGGGTAAAACTCGGCGTAAGCTAATAAGATCTCTCTAACCTTATGCAAATAACGTTCGTTTTTAGTAATTTGCCAAAGTAGCCCTAAATCATTGCAAGCTTTCGAATTCAATCCATTCAGCCAGCGCCACCATGCGCCATCATAGGGCTCGCCAGTTAATACTTCACCATCAACTGGGCAAACATGCTCTGTTGGCTTATTTCTATCCCAAGTTAAGCGCACACCGTGTTTTGGGCAAAAGTAGTATAGATTCCAAGTGGCCCTAGCGTCTGGTGGCACGAGCGTTTCAGACTCTAGTACTACAGAGTTATCAGCAATAATTTGATCAATGATCTCTTGATTTGCATGCTTTCGTATAACCGCCATTTCTTTTTCAGTAAACTGCAACATAATGAATACCTATACATCACCTAACCGGTGTGGAAAATTAAAATACTGCCTGGCATTTCTATAACAAATATTTTCTACGGTTTGCTTAATTAGCGCTTGGTCGTTAGGCATATATCCTTTATCAATCCACTCGCCTAAGAGATTGCATAAAATGCGACGAAAGTAGTCATGCCGCGACATAGATAAAACACTTCTAGAGTCTGTCAACATGCCAACAAAGCGACCAAGAGCCCCCAAGTTAGCAAGATCCTTAAGCTGCTTTTCAATTCCAGATTGATGATCATTAAACCACCAAGCTGCGCCCAATTGGATTTTTCCTGGCTGTGCATCACTGTCTTGAAATGCACCAATAATAGAGCCTAAGACCACGTTATCTTTTGGATTTAGGCTATACAAAATCGTTTGAGGTAAACAGCGATCCTCTTCCAACAAGTTGAGTAGCTTACATAAGCTTTCAGCGATCGCATTGTCACCTATAACACTAAAACCAGTACCCTTTCCCAACGTATTGCAACGACGCTTATTTACATTACTCAACACTCCAATATGCAACTGCATAGACCACCCATGCTGATGACAGGCCTTTCCTAAAGCGTGAAAAATAGCAGTTTTAAATTGTGTCTCTGCCAGCTTACTTAAGTTCTCTCCGCCAATCAGTTTGGCTATCGAATCATCTAAGTCTGCATAAGAATATTCAGCAAAATCAATAACCTTTAAGCCCAAATCAGATAAGCGACAGTTATTGGCGGCAAAATAATCAATACGGGAATAAATGGCCTTGAGGTAAGAACTAAAATCACTAATCACCACTCCGCTAACTTGGCTCAATGATTCAAGCATATTAAGAAACAATTTGGGTTCCTCAATGGCTAGTAAGTCATCAGCACGAAAAGTGGGTAGCACCTGAACAGGATAGTCTGAGGCTGCAAGTTGTTGGTGATAAACCAAGTTACTAAGAGGACTGTCAGTGGTACATAGTAGTTCTACTTTACTGTCAATAAGTAAACGCCGTACCGAATGAGAGCTAGACTGCAATAAATCATTACACCGCCGCCATATTTCATCACAATTGTCGGGGTTGAGCAGCAGGTCAATATTAAAGTACTTTTTTAGCTCATAATGACACCAATGATATAAGGGATTACCGACCAAATAAGGAATTGTTTCACACCACTTTTCAAACTTACTGTAAGCATCCGCCCCTCCAGTAATATAGAACTCATCAACGCCATTACTGCGTAATGCCCGCCATAAATAGTGATCGCGACTCAACCAAGCATCTGCAATATTTTGGTACTGGTAGTCGTTCCAGATATCCTGAGCCTCTAAATGGTTATGGAAATCAATAATAGGCATTGACTCAGCGTAGCTATGGTAAAGCGTTTCAGCTGTATTCCCTTGTAACAAAAAGTTTGGATGTATAAATACCGACATAATTAGGTTTTTTAATAAGTGATTGGAAAATAACTAATTGATTTAAAGTTATTTTCTAAGAACTTATGGATTCAACACGAAACAAAGGCCTAGAGAGGTTTTAAGCTCTCTAGGCAAAAGCTTATTTAGCTGTACTGAGATTTAATGCTGATTGTTCTCTAGCGCTTTTTAGTAATAAGCTACCCACCGTAACAATCACCAAGCCACAGAACACAAAGGCCATACGTCCCCAGAATGGATTTGGTATCAGTACCATCGCACTCACAAGCGCACCAAATACCAAGATTAATTTGCCCAACATCTCACGCTGTTGGCGATCCATTTCGTCTTGACCTGCACCCTCAATCACTGGGGTATCTACATCATTCCAGAAAGCCGCTAGCTCTTTGCTACGCTCTGCTTTTGGCGCTTTGTAGAATTTAGTAGTAAGACAGAAGAACCCGCCTGTAATTACCAAGTGACCCACAATACCTAAGAGTACTTTTAAGTCTTTCGCTTCACGTCCAGTAAATGGCGATTCTAGATTTAACCAGTTATTTATCACTTCTGCCGTGAAGACAAAACTCACCAAGTAAGACACTATCATGCCCACAACCAAGGTGGCCCATGCCGCCCAATCTGGCGTTTTCTTGATAAACATACCAAAGAATAACGGCACCAAAATTGGCATTTGCAATAAGGTACTCACGTACATCATTGCATCAAATAGGCTTAAGCCTCGTAGGGAGTTGATGAACAGTGCCACCATAATAATCAGTACGCCAAATACCAGCGTCACTAGTTGGCTCACTCGCATTAACTTCTTATCATCTGCAGTTTTGTTGATGATAGGCGCATAGAAGTTACGTACAAATACGCCTGAGTTACGGTTTAAGCCTGAATCCATAGATGACATAGTGGCTGCAAAAACAGCAGACATTAGCAGCCCAACCATGCCTACTGGCATCGCTTTTCAACAAAACCAAGTACACCGCATCGGCCGCTTTTTACCTAACTCTGCGGCATGCGCTGTCGCTGCATCAGGATAAATAACTGCGGTTACCCAAGGAGGTAGGAACCAAATCGCTGGACCCACTAGCATTAACACAAAGGCTAGTAAAGCGGCTTTACGCGCATTCACAGAGTCTTTAGCAGTTAAGAATCGATATGAGTCTTGCATGTTATTGATGTTTTGCAATTGCTTAACGAACATGAAGATAAACCAAGAGATAAACAGTAATGGGTAGTTCATCCCTGGTATAATACTCTCTGCGGGGAATTGCTCAATTAAGTTCGATGGACCACCAATCTTCACTAATGCAGCCACCGCACACACAACCGTTACCGCCATGATAACGACCATTTGTACAAAATCTGAAGCTACTACACCCCATGCTCCACCAATCACCGAAATAAACAGAACAATTAAGCCTGTGGCAACAATGGTGGTTTCAATATCAATTTTAAATACTGCACTAACAAACAGCGCTAAACCATTTAACCAAATACCGGTGTAAACAATGCTTGTTGGCATGGTTGCCCAGGTAAAGACTTGTTCATTGGTTGTGCCAAAACGACGGCGTACCCCTTCGATAGGAGTCACCACCCGCATTTGGCGGAAGCGGTAAGAAAAGTACAACCAAGAAAGCAAAAAACCAAACGCATTGGCCATGAACACAACCATAATAGGGAAGCCATCCGTGAACGCTTTACCCGCTGCTCCTGTAAATGTCCAAGCACTAAACTGCGTCATAAATGCTGTGGAACCTACCATCCACCAAAGCATTTTGCCGCCCCCGCGGAAGTAGTCACTAGTAGAGCTACCAGCAAATCGTTTGAAGATGACCCCTATCGCTATCATGAAGATAAAATAGACGCCCACTACGAGCATATCGATATTCATTTGGAACTCCTTCTCACTCACAAATTATTTTTTGAAACGTTGTTTTATTATTGCATTAATAGCGGTTCAATAAAGTGTTCGTATAAGAATATGTGATCCATGCTGAATATATTACTAGGTGATGGAAGCGAGAAAGTGGCATAGGAACTATCGCGAACAAAAGCGAGGAGCAATAAAATCTCAACGTTTACTGGAATACACAAAATAAAAAAGCCAAGATTCTAGCTAAGAATCTTGGCTTAATATGTTTTTCTATATAGCTAATAAGCTCTAAATTTTAAATAATTACAACCATTTGAACTATTAAAGCTAAGTAGGCTTCCAATAAGAGATTTAGTACTAACATAATTAGAGCTCACAACCAGTTCGGAAGTATCATCGAGCGCTCTTACCATGCCGCGAAAATCACAGCTAGAGTTAGTGTCACTATCCCACACTTGCACTGTTTTATCGCCTAAGGGACGATCTATTTGCAAACACAGACCATCGTGAATAATCAGTTCTTGCTTGCTACCCCAAGCATAACTAAGTACTTCACTACAATCAGCGTTTACCGGAGGGTCAACCGGCTCTTCTGGCTCAGAAGGTTCGGTAACAGGTCGTTGCCAAGATCCCCCAGCGGTGTTGACACCAGAGTGAGGGATTTGAGCAAATACCCCTTCAGCAATTAGTTGGTTCCAAGTAGCAATAGGCGCGCCATCAACATTTAAATGTTCAAACTGACTACCATTCCATCCTAGAGCGTACTCAACGTTAGGAGTATCAAATAAGCCCCAAGTTTCTATCGGCTGACCAGCACTTTTTGCCTTTTTAAAAGTATTATTTAGCAACACGTTGTTAGGTCCAGTTGGCCCAGACCATTTACTAGCGTGATCACCTGATCCAACCCAAATAGGCTGCCATGTCGAGCCCGCTTCTGGAGCCCCATTTGACCAACTACGATGCTCAAAAGGTACTTCAACAGTATTATTACGGATCAGGTTATTGCGCTCCCAGCCACCATGTAAGTTCAAATCTTCATTTAGATAGTTATTCTCTACAATGTTACCCGTAGCCGACCACTGTAGCGCTAAATGTCGAATGTTTTTGATGGTATTGTCTTTGATCCAACTATCGTAAAGCTTTGAGCCTCTAAAATATCCATTCCCCCCGGCACCTTTATTCCAGGATCCATTAATATTGTTATCTGATATCGTTACATCTTTTGCAAACTCAGTCACAATTGGATGCGATCCAATCATTTCAATATTTAGGTTTTTCACCCAACCATTTTGTACCCACTTTAAAATGACCCCATGGATAGCATCTTGAGAACAAACATTCTCGTAACGATACAACACGCCATTCGGGTTTTGCGGTGAGTAAGCTGCAGTGTTATAGCCCTCACAGGCACTGCCACTGGTATCCATGGTTAAATAGAAATCTTGCAATCCAAAATTTTGGATGGCAGTAACGGGCATTGCTCTGCTGTTATAGCCAGACTCATTATTTAGCGGAAGGTTAAATTCAAGCGGACGATCAAGTGTCACTTCATCTGAGCTAATATCCACTTCCAGCACTTTAAATATCTGAGTACGCATATGACCGGTCATAATATGCGTAGCACTTCGTCGCGACGTGGGAACTTGCCCTTTATCGAGAAATGCTTTATCACTCGCTGCACCAATATAGATGAAATCACCAACAGAAAACTCTTTAGCCTTACCGGATTCAAGCACCACACTGGTATCGCCAATACTTGCGGTTTCGGCAAACTCAATAGAGTGCTTCCAATGAAAGTTTATACTTCCCTCATAGGCCTGTTCTTTGGCATGCATCTGGCGAGTTTCAACTCGAAACACAGCAAAACCAGGCCAATATTTTTTATCAAAATCTGGCGCATTATCACTTCCAACCCCATATGGCGACCAAGATTTAACAACGATTTTTGTGCCACTAACTGGGTCGCTACCAGCACCACGAATAACCAAGCCGGATTTATCAACATGAATTTCGTCGCTAAGGTTAATTTCCCCTGCGGGAAGCTGAATCAAGGTAAGAGCATCGGGGTTATTAGGTACCATATTATCGATAATGGCTTGCAGAGCATCGGAGTCGTCTACTCCATCGTTACTATTAACACCATGTTGGGTGGCATCAATCACTAAATCAAATTGACTAGGTAGAGGCCCTCCTCCATTGTAGCCAGGTGCCGCTGATACCCACGAAGCCCCCACTAAGTAACTAAGCACCACTGTACCTGCCACTTTTTTCAATTTCATTTGAATCTCCTTATAGAAAGAAAACAGAGTTAAAATGCCAAAAAAACCTTGGACTCTTACTACATACCACTTACCACTAGAATCGTTAGCCACTTTGACTAATAAGAGGCGCTATTTACTTATAGCGGCCCTCATGTATTGATATCGTTTATAAAGAAAGGATGAGCGCATCTTCAATGATGCGCGTTGAATCTAGACTACTGAGCTAGTTTGTAACTTTACTGTTGATCTAGCGCTTTTTAGTAATAAGCTACCCACCGTAACAATCACCAAGCCACAGAACACAAAGGCCATACGTCCCCAGAATGGATTTGGTATCAGTACCATCGCACTCACAAGCGCACCAAATACCAAGATTAATTTGCCCAACATCTCACGCTGTTGGCGATCCATTTCGTCTTGACCTGCACCCTCAATCACTGGGGTATCTACATCATTCCAGAAAGCCGCTAGCTCTTTGCTACGCTCTGCTTTTGGCGCTTTGTAGAATTTAGTAGTAAGACAGAAGAACCCGCCTGTAATTACCAAGTGACCCACAATACCTAAGAGTACTTTTAAGTCTTTCGCTTCACGTCCAGTAAATGGCGATTCTAGATTTAACCAGTTATTTATCACTTCTGCCGTGAAGACAAAACTCACCAAGTAAGACACTATCATGCCCACAACCAAGGTGGCCCATGCCGCCCAATCTGGCGTTTTCTTGATAAACATACCAAAGAATAACGGCACCAAAATTGGCATTTGCAATAAGGTACTCACGTACATCATTGCATCAAATAGGCTTAAGCCTCGTAGGGAGTTGATGAACAGTGCCACCATAATAATCAGTACGCCAAATACCAGCGTCACTAGTTGGCTCACTCGCATTAACTTCTTATCATCTGCAGTTTTGTTGATGATAGGCGCATAGAAGTTACGTACAAATACGCCTGAGTTACGGTTTAAGCCTGAATCCATAGATGACATAGTGGCTGCAAAAACAGCAGACATTAGCAGCCCAACCATGCCTACTGGCATCGCTTTTTCAACAAAAACCAAGTACACCGCATCGGCCGCTTTTTTACCTAACTCTGCGGCATGCGCTGTCGCTGCATCAGGATAAATAACTGCGGTTACCCAAGGAGGTAGGAACCAAATCGCTGGACCCACTAGCATTAACACAAAGGCTAGTAAAGCGGCTTTACGCGCATTCACAGAGTCTTTAGCAGTTAAGAATCGATATGAGTCTTGCATGTTATTGATGTTTTGCAATTGCTTAACGAACATGAAGATAAACCAAGAGATAAACAGTAATGGGTAGTTCATCCCTGAGCCCATAATACTCTCTGCGGGGAATTGCTCAATTAAGTTCGATGGACCACCAATCTTCACTAATGCAGCCACCGCACACACAACCGTTACCGCCATGATAACGACCATTTGTACAAAATCTGAAGCTACTACACCCCATGCTCCACCAATCACCGAAATAAACAGAACAATTAAGCCTGTGGCAACAATGGTGGTTTCAATATCAATTTTAAATACTGCACTAACAAACAGCGCTAAACCATTTAACCAAATACCGGTGTAAACAATGCTTGTTGGCATGGTTGCCCAGGTAAAGACTTGTTCATTGGTTGTGCCAAAACGACGGCGTACCCCTTCGATAGGAGTCACCACCCGCATTTGGCGGAAGCGGTAAGAAAAGTACAACCAAGAAAGCAAAAAACCAAACGCATTGGCCATGAACACAACCATAATAGGGAAGCCATCCGTGAACGCTTTACCCGCTGCTCCTGTAAATGTCCAAGCACTAAACTGCGTCATAAATGCTGTGGAACCTACCATCCACCAAAGCATTTTGCCGCCCCCGCGGAAGTAGTCACTAGTAGAGCTACCAGCAAATCGTTTGAAGATGACCCCTATCGCTATCATGAAGATAAAATAGACGCCCACTACGAGCATATCGATATTCATCTTGAATTCCTTTTCATTTTAACAAGCATTTGAATTAATTTTTTAAAACAATGTTTCAATAATAGACAGTAACTAGTCATATTAAAGGGAATTTAAGGGAATTTGTGATCTAGACGTTGCTAGTTTTTAGGAAAATAGATGTGTATCGCAGATAAAGTAGAAACACTAAATAGTCTTAAAGCATGCATTGGAATTCACAACATACTTAGTTAAAACAATAAGTTAAAACTATCTCCAAATATCATGTAAGCTAAGGAATTGCTTACTAAAAAACTATCAAGTTAATCAGTAAGCAAAGGAGGGAATTAAGGACAAAGCATTGCCTAAGCTATCACAGAGGCTACATTTCTAACTAAAGATGCGAGCTCATCCCAGCTTTGGTTATCAATGAGCTTGTTAGGAACCATCCATGTGCCACCACATGCTATTACACTAGATAAGGCCAAGTACTCTTTTACATTTTGTGGGTTTACCCCACCTGTTGGCATAAATTTAATCGGGTAAACGGCACTTAAAGCTTTTAGCATTCCAACTCCACCAGATGGTTCAGCAGGAAAAAACTTTAAGGTATCTAAGCCGAGTTCCATCGCTTGCTCTGCCAAGCTAGGGTTGTTAATGCCAGGAATAATGGGCATACCACGCTGTTGGCAATACCTTACCGTTGTAGGATTGAAACCAGGGCTAACCACAAAATCAACACCAGCATCAATTGCTTGATTAACCTGCTTAACATTTAATACGGTTCCAGCGCCTATCAGCATCTCGGGGTAAGCCTCACGCATCGCCATTATAGCGGCAACAGCCTGTTCCGTTCTAAAGGTCACCTCTGCACACGGGAGGCCATTTTCAATGAGTACCTCTGCAAGTTTTACTGCCTTTGATGCATCGTTGATAGCAATAACAGGTACCACCTTGATCTCACTCAAGCGTTGACTAATCGTTGCCATAAAAATCTTCCTTAAATTGTAGGCATAGCGTCGCGAGGTATTATCGCTCCGCGAAATTGTATAACGCTGCCAGCGAGAGCATGACCCGCTTTAGCAGCCTGAATAGGATCACCACCGCTAAGTCGTTTAGCCAAATAACCAGCACTAAATGAATCACCAGCCGCGGTAGTGTCGACAACATTTTCTACTAAGTTGGCTGCAACAGCTTGCAGCCCTTTATCAGTTACAACTAAACAAGCCTCTGGGCCACGTTTGACGACAATCTCTGTAACCCCAAATTGTTGGCTTCTAGCAATAGTTTGCTTTTCTGTTTCATCACCCCAGAGCATCACCTCGTCGTCGTAGGTCAACAATGCGACATCGGTAATAGTGAGAATGCGGCTATAACACTGTTGTGCTTCAGCACGATCACCCCACAATGTCGGGCGATAATTATTATCAAACACCACTTTACTGCCATTTTTTCTACAAATAGTTAGCGCATCAATTAGCTTTTGACGATATTCCTTAGGCAAAATGGCTAAGCTAATACCGCTCAAGTACAAGGTTTGATGTTTAGAAAGCTCGCTCGCTAACTGGCTGGGTTCTAGCCCATGCATCCAGTACTTTGCGGCAGAGTCATTACGCCAATAGAAAAAACTACGCTCGCCATCATCACTGGTTTCAATGGCATAGATCCCCGGCAATTTATCCTCGGAGAGATACACCATATCAGTATTCAAGGCTTCGCCTTTCCAAGCATTAAGCATGGCTAAGCTAAACGGGTCACGCCCCAAGCCAGTTACATAAGAAGTGACAACACCGTTAGCTTTAGTTAATCGAGATAAATATACAGCCGTATTTAAAGTGTCACCGCCAAACCCTTGCTCTAAGTTACCCGACACTTTTTTAAGCTCTACCATACACTCGCCGATCACGGCTACACGACAACTTGGGGGCATTACAATTTCCTACTACCATTTAGAGAGTTAACCCAACACTCGCTTGATTACTGTGAGTTGCAGTTAATCGCTCGCCATCTATTTACAGCGAAACACAATCGAAGTCATCAAGCGAATAACACAGCCAGCCATAATATTGGCATTAATCTAAAATCGATCTGATATAGCTTTCTATTTCTGGTACCTGACAATGTTCAAAGAAGCATTGTTGAAAGCGCTCACCAGACACAGCTGTTTTAACTAAATCACGATCGATAGCTTGCAGTGCCTCTAAGTAATCATCCTTTATCACGGCAGCCTTAACCTGGTTAAGAATACCAGCATTGCGTTGCTGAGGTTCGGCGCGCTCAAGCGGGTAACCCATGCCACGCTCGCCAGTGGTGAATGCTTTCTCAAAAATATAACGAACATTGAGTTCAGCTCCCCACCCAAAACCTTTAGCAAAGGCCAACGCTAAAGCATTCCCATTATTAATCTGGTTAAATAGAAAAGCATCTGACGGATCCAAGCAGTAACCACAAACCACTCCAGGATGAATATTCAGGGACATCATGGCACCTTGACCTGTACCACAACCGGTAACAATGAAATCAACAGCTTTTGAGTTAACTAAAATGCTCGCCATAATTCCAAGGTGAATATAGGTAAGATGGTGGTCGTTTTCATCGCTCATGCCTACATTAAATACCGCATACTCTAAAGGCTTTACCACGGTATTAAGCTGCTCAAATACTGTTGCATTTTTAGCGGCTTGACTATTTTCCATCATCAACGCAATTTTCATATAGTTCTCCTGCACCAAACGATGCTCAAAAAGTTAAAATAATTAAACGAAATCTTTACGCATAGGGGTGAAGTTATCGATAAGAATACCCGCCTCTAGACAAACACAACCGTGTTCAACATTTGGCTCTTTGTACATAGTGTCACCCGCCTTCACCACCTTAGTTTCACCGCCAATTGTGAATTCAAACTCACCAGATAGTACGTAGGTTAACTGTTCATGAGGATGACTATGCATAGCCCCAATAGCACCTTTCTCAAAATGCACCTCTACGGCCATCATATTGTCGCTATGTGCCAAAATCTTACGTGAAACACCTTCGCCTAAGTCTTCTAATTCAATTTGATTATTGTAAACAAACATATTTATACCTATTAATTCGCTACGATCTTGGTGTGCTGTTCTCTGTATAAGCGGCAAATTGTCACGGTATTCATCATGATCACCGACATTTCCAACAATGTACCGCCGATTGAACCAACAAGGATGTTGTTGATTAACCAGCAACAGGCTCCCAGTAAAAAACCTATTCGTAACTTGATTCCTTTGAGTACAAACACCGAGTAAGTGCCAATAACCGTGCCAACTATTGGCCATAGCTGCCAAACATTATCAGCCAAGGCCAGCCCACTAACGACACTGATGGCAATGAATATAAAGGCGAACTTTTTCGATGAAAAATGTATAGCTGTTGCAGTTCTAACGGCCGAGAGCAATGCCCCTAAAGCCGAAACAATTGACCCCAACAACAAGTAATGCACAACATGATTGAGATTAAAGATGAGCATTACTACCTTCAGTTTCTTATCGTCTTTTTGATAAAAAGTAGAAAGACCTAGCACAAAACTAAGCAGGCCAAATGCTTGCGCAGTTATCTCTAAACTCATCATATGCACTCTACCTCTATGACTAGCGGGCTAACCAGCCGCCATCAACAGCGATGGTATAGCCATTAATATAATCAGCAGCTGCTGAAGCAAGAAAGACACATGGACCAGCAACATCTTGAGGAGTGCCCCAACGGTCGGCTGGAATGCGGTCAAGAATCGCATTGCTCCGCTCAGCGTCTTCACGTAAGGCCTGAGTATTATTGGTGGCCATGTAACCAGGAGCAATGGCATTAACATTAATGTCATACTGAGCCCACTCATTAGCCATCGCCCTAGTAATTCCCATCACTGCACTTTTAGATGCAGTATAAGAAGGTACGCGGACACCACCTTGGTAAGACAGCATAGATGCAACATTAATTATTTTTCCACCAGTACCCTGAGAAATAAACTGCTTAGCAACGGCTTGAGACATAAAGAAAACAGTTTTTGAATTAATATTCATCACGTCGTCCCAGTCTTGCTCTGAGAACTCAATCGCATCATTACGGCGAATAATACCGGCGTTGTTAACTAAAATATCTATTTTGCCAAATTCAGTAATTGCCTTATCAATCACTAATGGAATATCTGTTTGTTGTAGCAGGTTTGCTCGCAGATCAAAAAATGTATGACCTGCTGCACGCATCATTTCAATAGTTTCTGTAGGCTCAACATAATTAACGCCAACAACTTTACAACCCGCTTCAGCTAAACCAAGAGCCATACCTTGACCCAAGCCCGTATCACAACCGGTTACTATTGCTACTTTTCCTTGCAGATTAAATGACTCTAACACCATGTTTTTATCCTCACTGTGTTTTTAAAGCGGCGAATTTTAGTTTCGCTCACTGAATATAGTCATACAATAAAAGAAATTCGGCATAGTTACAAATATTTTTGAAACATCATTTCAAAAATATTTGTAACTGTTGTTGTATTTGTGATTAGCCTCTTGCTGTGATTCTATTTTTTTGAAAGGTCTTTTCAAAATTTTTGAACTTTGCTATTCTTCTTTGATAGATAAAATTTGAAGGGAGAACGACTTGGACAAATCCACTCAACCTGAGGCTGTATCATCAGTTCTTAAGGTGTTTAATATCCTTGAGATGTTAGGTGAACAAAAGGAAATAGGTGTATCAGAATTATCACACCGCTTGATGATGTCCAAAGCTACCACTTACCGTTTTCTTCAAACGATGAAGATGCTTGGGTATGTCTCACAACAGGGCGAAGCAGATAAGTATTCATTAACACTGAAGTTATTTGAGCTAGGATCAAAATCTCTCGAGTGGGTTGACTTAGTAAGCATCGCTGAAAAAGAAATGCGTATTATATCCGACGAAACAAATGAAACGATTCACCTAGGAGCTCTTGACCAAGGCACTATCATATATGTTCACAAAATCGACTCTAGTTACGCACTAAGAATGCACTCTCGCGTTGGTCGCAGAAACCCACTCCACACCACAGCAATCGGTAAAGTTTTATTATCGAATCGCGAAGAAGACTTTATTCGTCATACATTTTCAGATGTGGAGTTTGTAAAAAGTACCCCTAACACCCTAGAAAATGTTGAGCAACTAATCGAAGAGTTGGCCAAGGTAAAACAACAACACTTTGGGGAAGATAACGAAGAACAAGAACCTGGCCTGCGCTGTATCGCGGCACCAGTATATGACCGCTTTGGCAATATTATCGCAGGCGTATCAATTTCTTTCCCCACTATTCGCTTTGATGAAAATAAAAAATCTCACTACATTAAGCTGTTGCACTCAGCCGGAAGGAAAATCTCGGAGCAACTAGGGTTTAAGGACTATCCCATTCAATAATCTTAAAAGCAGCTTTAGAGCTGCTTTTTTTTGTGCTATAAGTTTAATGAAACAGCGTTTCATTAAATAGAGATACCAAATGATTAACACACTCTCACCTAATATAAGCGCATTCATCAGCCATATTGACCCTTTCGACAAATTGCCCAAACATGCTGTTGACAGTTTAGCCAAGGAGGTGCAGGTAAGGTACTTAGTAAAGAATGAAAGCATTGCATTTAGTGCTTTGTGCAAACAGCGCTTTCTTTACATAATACGTACTGGGGCAATTGAGCAACGCGCTCCCTCTGGCATATTAAAAGCTAAATTAGGTGAGGAAGACCAATTTGGCTTTACATTCTTAGACCCAATGACTAAAGCGGAAGATGGTTATCAAGCTAATGCCATTGAGGACTCGCTGCTGTACTTAATTCCCCATGAGCAGCTAAAGCGAGTGTGTGAAGAGTATCCTGAATGCAAAGACTATTTTGCCGTACAAAGTAGAAATCGACTACATAGTGCGATTAATTCCACGGTAAAAAAAGAAGATACCGCACTGTTTTATCGCAATGTTAGTGAAGTCGCCAGCGAAAATATCACTATTGTCAGCGCTGACACCCCCATAAAAGACGTAGCGCGTCATATGTGTGGTAAACAAGCAAGTTCATGCGCAGTAATTATGCGGGAACATGAAATTGTTGGCATGGTCACAGACCGTGACATGACCAAAAATGTCATCGCGGCAGATATAGATACGAATGAAGCGATTTCTTTAGTCATGAATAAACACCCCACCTTGATTCAAAGTGATGAAAAAATCATTCATGCTATTTCCCTAATGCTGCAATACAATATTCGCTGCTTACCGGTGCTTACCGGTAAACAAGTCACAGGCTTACTGACTACCTCACACCTTGTTCATAACCATAAAACTCAATCACTTTTCCTGATCGAAAAAATTAAATATACAAGGTCTATAGAAGGGCTTGCTAGCTTGAAAGGGGAAAAACAATCCATCTTTCAAGCATTGGTTGAAAGCGGGGTGAGTGCTGAAGTTCAAGGGCATGTTATGTCTATGATTATGGATGCCTTTACTCGCCGAATAATTCAACTAACTGAAGATGTACTGGGAGCAGCCCCTTGCCCTTATGCCTGGTTGGTAGCCGGATCGCATGCCCGTAATGAAGTTCACTTATTATCCGATCAAGACAGTGCCATTGTTATTGCTGATGAAGCAAGCGAAGAAGACCGCATTTACTTCCTGCACCTCGCAATGAAAGTGTGTAACGGCCTACATGCCTGTGGTTATCCACTGTGTAGCGGAAAGTTTATGGCGGCGACACCTAGTTGGTGCCAAAAAATCTCATGCTGGAAAGACTACTACCGAAAGTGGGTGAAAAGCCCAGAATACAACCAACTATTGAATATCAGTGTATTTCTCGAAATTCGCTCAATTTATGGCGATCCAACACTTGTAGAGTCAATACACCAAGCTATGCACCAACACATACAAAACCACCCAGGTTTTCTAGTCGCGTTAGTCAAGGACGCGATTACCATTAATCCTCCATTAGGCATCTTTAATAGTTTGGTATTAGAAAGAGGCGGTGAACATTCAAACACCCTTAACATAAAAAAATATGCGTTAAACCTGATTATTGATTTAGCCAGAATCTTCAGTTTAAAAGTGCAAGGTTCACTAACTGGAACCGAAGAACGCTTTCGTTATGCCGCCGAAAAAGGAAGCTTATCGCAGGATAGTTGCGATAACATCATTCAAGCCTACCGCTTTATTTCACAAGTAAGATTTCGCCACCAGCTGAATGCACTAAAAAATGGAGGACTGCCTGACAATCACATATCTCCGTCTGAGTTTTCTAGCTTCGAACGTAAACACCTTAAAGAAGCTTTCAAAATTATCAGTCAATTGCAAGATGTCGCCAAACTAAAATTTCTAGCTGGTATCTAAGAGACAATGAAGTGGTTTAAGCATTCATCTCAACCGCCAATGGAGCAACTAAGACGATCACTCACCCCCTCCGCGGTTTGGAGTAAGAGTGTTCAACAATATATGGCAACGCCTTTGGCTGATTTATCAGTGCCAATATCTCAGTTAGAGTTTGTGGCACTGGACATCGAGACTACCGGTTTAGATTTTAGTAAGGACAAAATGCTGTCGATCGGAACAGTTAACTTCAACACAGAGTCGATTAACCTAGCAACGGCCAGTGAAACTTTCATTTGTAATCAACAGGTCGTGCAAGCCAAAACAGCAGAAGTAAACGGAATAACCTCCAATCAACTCGACAAAGGACAACCGCTAGACTTGGCAATAGACAAGCTACTTAATACCATTCGCGGTAAAGTCGTTCTTGCCCACAACGCTGTTATTGAAAAAGGCTTTCTAAAAAAATACTTTTTGGAACGCTATCAGCTATCTGAGCTTCCTTGTCATTATTTCGACACTTTAGAAATAGAGAAAAAATATAGTTTTGCGGGGCGCACTAGGCTTCACTCTAGTTATTACCTCGGCGACTTGAGGAATCATTATAAGCTACCAGAATACTCAGCTCACTCGGCGGCAATCGATGCCCTATCATGTGCTGAGCTATTTATAGTTCAAATAAAAAAATTAAAATTAGAACAATACGGCGCTTCTATTAAACTACTCAAAAGCTAACAATCAATACCTCAGCGTTCTTATCAACCCCCTGAATTACACATTATCCTAAATCTAGATGTGTGAATACATTAAAAAACAGTCAAAAAACCGCTAAAAATAATACTCTGTCTATACTGCACCACTTTGTCACCCTCTATTTAAACCCTTTTTCATCATATAAATTTTCTATATCGTTTACTAGATCACTTTTTTGAAACACCTTTTCATTATAATCAGTACAACAGTTCATAAGGAGAAAGGCATGAAAAAAACATTAATGTTAATCACTATGCTTAGTGCACTAAATGTTTCTCAAGGATTTGCAGAGAACACGAAATTCATCACTTACGACAGCGCAGCTCTCGAGTACAACAAAGACAACCTCAACAATAAAGCTGAGGCTTTGTCCACATTAATAGCTAAAGCAGAAAAAGCGCTTAAAGCCGACATAGACCCTGTTACCAACAAAACTCTTCTTCCCGCTAGTGGAGACCCACACGATTATTTTAGCTTTGGACCATACTGGTGGCCGAATCCGGATACAAAAGATGGGCTGCCCTACATTCGCCGTGATGGCGAATACAACATGGCTACAAAAACAGCGGCCACCGACAAACAGCGATTTATTCGCTTCACAAAAGATGTAACTAACCTTGGTTTGGCATATTACTTCACTGGCAAAAACGACTATGCCAGCAAAGCGATTGATCAGCTAAACGCATGGTTTATTGATCAAGAAACTCGCATGAATCCAAACTTGAATCATGCTCAGGCGATTCCTGGAATTGTAGACGGGCGCGGCATTGGGATCATTGATAGCCGACTGCTAATTGGCGTGGTAGATAGTGTAGAGATACTAAAAGCACAGTTAACAAGCGAACAATACACTGCAATTAATAACTGGTTTAAAGAGTTCAACACTTGGTTAATCACCAGCAATAACGGCTTTGAAGAAGATAACTGGCATAACAATCACGGTACTTGGTACGACGCTCAAGTTGTCGCTTTTGCGATATTTACCGGTGACTTAGATACTGCTAAGAAGCGACTTAGAGTCACACAAATGCGAAGAATTGGAACTCAATTCAACATGCACGGCCAACAACACGCAGAATTAGAGCGCACCAAGCCTTGGCACTATTCAAACTTCAATTTGCAAGCCTATAGCTTGTTGGGCCATTACGGCGATGTAGTTGGTGTAGATGTTTGGAATTATGAAGTAGACAAACACTCACTTAAAAAAGGTTATCAGTACGTAGCTAAATACGCCATGGCCTCTGAGGAGTGGGACTATAAAGAGCTAAAAGGATTTCAAGCCTCCAAAGCCTACACCAATATGCTTTTTGCAAATAAAGCCTATAACGACCCTATTTTTTCAGACGCTATTAGCGAACTGAAAAAAGACAAAGCCAATCAGAAAAACATCCAAAATTTATTATTTAAATAACCAATAAATATAAATCGTACAAGGAAAGCACAGTATGAAAATCAAAAAAATAGCACTAATCACTACCCTATTATTATCGGCAGGTTCCGTGTCTGCAGCTTCATTAGACTTTCGTCAGGAATATAAACACGATACTGAAAAATACGCTAGTCGTATTAAGTTAGGTGCTGGTGTAGGTAATTATTATTTTGGGGTAGAGGCCATGCAACATGGCCATATTTTTTCTGACTGGGAGTCAAAGGGGAATGAATTTGACTTTGGCTATAAATACAAAATAGATGAGAAATGGATGCTAATCCCAGGCATGCCAATTACCTTTTTCCCAGGTCACGTAACGTTTAAACCTCAGCTTCGTGTTCAATACAAATTTGATTCTGGTTTAAGAGCAAGGTTACGTTATCGCCATGAGTTTCGCCGCTTTACGGATGAGAAGGACAAAAGCGGAGAACAAAAAAGTAAAATTACCGCAAACCTAAACTATAACTACAACTACTTCCAATTTGGCTTGGAAGGTAACTATGAAAAAGGCCTAGATGACCAAGTGCTGTTTGACAACGATGATACGAATTGGGATCTACTTTTCCAAATTGGCTATAAAGGCAAAGATTGGAATCTTCGCCCATACGCAGAATTTGGTAATGTTTCAGTATCATCAAAAAGCAGCGACCGTCAATTAAGAAGCCGTGTAGGCATCACCTACAGCTTCTAAGCAACAACTCCCCTCGTTACTAACCAGTACGATTGTACTGGTTAGTTCCCAAACATCGATTTATTTGAGTGAATCTAAGTAATCCGCCCATTTCTGCATCATTTTTTTTCGCTTCTTCAAATACAATGCACGGTTATAAGCTCTGGAAGTAGCCGAGCCGATTAGATGAGCAAGTTGCACTTCAACAACGTCATGTTTCCACCCCTGCTCGTGCAGTAATGTTGATGCTGTACTTCTAAAACCATGCGCAGAGATAACATCGGCTGAGTAACCTAAAGACCGAAGCCTATTTGTCATTACGTTTTTACTCATTGGCTTGTTGCCATCCCTCTCACTAGGAAACACAAATTCAGAGTATCCAGTGACAAGCCTTATACTCTTAAGTTGCTCAACCACTTGCGTGGCTAATGGCACCAAATGCTCTCTCCCTCGCTTCATATTTTCAGCCGGGATCCGGATAATTTTGTTTTCAAAATCTATATACGACCACTTTAAATGTCGAATTTCCTTTGGCCTTAAAAATAACCTTGGAATCAGACGTAATGCTTCTATCGTGCAATAACCGCTAGAACGATCGCTGTCGATATCCCTGATGAGAGCACCTAGTTCATTCTCGTTTGTTATAGCGGCTTGATGTTTGACTTTGGGTAAAGGTGCGATGATATCTCTTAGTGATAACCCCTGAGCAGGATTACTTCGAATCAAACGATGAGCTAAAGCGTGAGCGAATACTCGATTAACTACAGATAAAATGGTCGGAGCTTTCTTTGGAGCTCCTGAGGCTTCAATCGAAAGCATCAATTCGGTGATGTGCCCAGCATCAACTTCTTCTATGGCTAATTGGCATATCTCTTTTGCATCTCGGGTTAGCCAACGCTTTATTCTATTAGCATGCTCTTCGGACCATGCTTCTCTTTGTTTTTCCCACCATTGTAAAGCAACCCACTCAAACGTTTTTTCGGGTGAGCTATGCTTCTTTTTCGCTTTACGCCTTTCGTCCATGGGGTTAATACCCTGAGCGAGCATTAGGTGAGCATCTTTAGCTAAGCCCCTTGCTTCAACTAAACTGACATTGGGGTACTTTCCCAAAGCCATTTCTTGGTGTTTGTTAGCGAATTTGTAACGCAAGCGCCAAAGCTTAGACCCACTAGATTTAACCAACAAAAACAATCCATTAGCATCATATTTTTTAGAGCTAGACTTACCTTCTGGGCAAGATATTGACTTGATTTCTAAAGCAGTTAAGGCCATAAGGTGGGGTACTTTTGGGGTATAAAGTGGGGTATTTACAAAAATATAGCAAATAAATTGAAGTCCTACTATAGACGATACCCCACTTTGTACCCCACTTTGTACCCCACCAATTTTGACGCTTTATGAAATAGCATGATACTAACTGAATAACTAAAGGAATAAAAAAGCCCGTAAAGCAATGCTTTACGGGCTTTAAGAAACTTCATGAGTTTCTATGAATAGCTGGAGCGATGATTACATCATGCCGCCCATGCCACCCATACCACCCATGCCACCCATGCCGCCCATATCTGGAGCGCCACCAGCAGCTTTGTCTTCTGGCTTGTCAGTGATCATACATTCGGTAGTGATCATCAAACCAGCAACAGAACCAGCAAACTGCAGAGCAGAACGGGTTACTTTAGTTGGGTCAAGAATACCCATCTCTAGCATGTCACCGTATACGCTAGTACCAGCGTTGTAACCAAAGCTCGCTTCACCTTCTTTCACTTTATTCGCTACTACAGAGGCTTCGTCACCTGCGTTAGTTACGATTTGGCGAAGTGGAGATTCCATAGCGCGAAGTGCTAAGCGAATACCTACGTTTTGGTCTTCATTGTCACCTTCTAGGCCAGCTACTAGTGCCGCGGCGCGTACTAGTGCAACACCACCGCCCGCTACAACACCTTCTTCTACCGCTGCGCGAGTAGCGTGAAGTGCGTCTTCTACGCGGTCTTTCTTCTCTTTCATTTCTACTTCAGTGGCAGCGCCAACTTTAATTACTGCAACACCGCCAGCTAGTTTAGCTACACGCTCTTGAAGTTTTTCTTTGTCGTAGTCTGAAGAGGTTTCTTCGATTTGTTGACGAATTTGAGAAACGCGGCCTTGAATAGCAGCTTCTTCACCAACACCATCAATGATAGTTGTGTTGTCTTTAGAGATAACTACACGCTTAGCGCTACCTAAATCTTCTAAAGTAGCTTTTTCTAGCTCTAGGCCAACTTCTTCAGAGATAACAGTACCGTTGGTTAGAATAGCGATGTCTTGTAGCATAGCTTTACGACGGTCACCAAAGCCAGGCGCTTTAACAGCAGATACTTTAACAATACCGCGCATGTTGTTTACAACTAAAGTCGCTAGCGCTTCGCCTTCTAGATCTTCAGCAATGATAAGCAATGGCTTACCCGCTTTAGCTAGTGCTTCTAATAAAGGAAGCAATTCGCGAATGTTAGAGATTTTTTTATCAGCCAATAGAATGAACGGGTTGTCTAGTTCAACAGTGCCGTTTTCTTGGTTGGTGATGAAGTAAGGAGATAGGTAACCGCGGTCAAACTGCATACCTTCAACCACGTCTAACTCATCAGTTAGCGCTTGGCCTTCTTCAACAGTAATTACGCCTTCTTTACCCACTTTTTCCATTGCTTCAGCAATGATGTTACCAACAGTGGTATCAGAGTTAGCAGAGATAGTACCTACTTGGGCAATCGCTTTAGTATCTGCACAAGGAGCAGACAAACCTTTAAGTTCTTCTACTGCTGCAATAACTGCTTTGTCGATACCGCGCTTAAGATCCATTGGGTTCATGCCAGCTGCAACGGCTTTTAGGCCTTCGTTTACAATGGCTTGAGCCAATACTGTAGCGGTAGTAGTACCATCACCGGCGGCATCGTTGGCTTGAGAAGCAACTTCTTTCACCATTTGTGCGCCCATGTTCTCGAACTTGTCTTCTAGCTCGATCTCTTTAGCTACCGAAACACCATCTTTAGTGATGGTTGGTGCGCCAAAAGATTTGTCTAGCACTACGTTACGGCCTTTAGGACCTAATGTAACTTTAACTGCGTCTGCTAGTACGTTTACACCCGCTAGCATTTTGCTGCGAGAATCATTTCCAAAAATTACGTCTTTAGCTGCCATGATACCTTTCCTAATATTCGTTCAGCTTTTTCTTAACCAGAAAAAAGGGAGATTATTCTACAATTGCTAGAATGTCTGACTCAGACATGATCAGCACTTCTTCGCCGTCAACTTTTTCAGTTTTAACGCCGTAGCCTTCGTTGAATACAACAGTGTCACCAACTTTTACGTCTAAGGCTTGGATTTCACCATTGTCAAGCATGCGACCTTTGCCTACAGCAAGTACTTCGCCACGAGTCGACTTTTCTGCCGCAGAACCAGTAAGCACGATGCCACCAGCTGATTTATTCTCTTGGTCTTTACGTTTGATGATAACGCGGTCATGCAACGGACGGATGTTCATTGCTATCTCTCCTTAAATAAAACAATCGTGTTTTGTCTATGAAAATGCAGCCAAGGGCTACAAAGCTTTAATGTTGAATTTAAGATGGGGGCGTAAACGCTGCATACAAGGGTTGCTAGCAATTTTTTTTTGGTTTTTTGTCTTAAAAACTTGGCCAATATCAAAATGAAAACATTTTCAGTTACAAATTTTACAAAAAACACTTGAACCCAGACAAAAATTTGAGCAGGATCACAGCGACTGGTCGTACTAGACAGTTATACCAACAATTAGATAACAAACTAATAACAAATGTTGGTTTTATTTGGCGTAACAGCGGGAGCACTTGATTATGCAGCAAATCTATATTGCATTTGAGCGTTTAAGTGGTTTTCTAAGCAAAGAGAAAACTGTTTACTTACCTTTTCAAGGTAGCGTTAAAGAAGCCGAAGAGCATCTACGTTCCGACGAGTTTGATTCGTTTTTGTCTACCAGCAAAGGCTTGAATCCTCGTGTGGTAACACAAAGGCACTAATTGCCTGAGCAACAATTATCGATAAAAAAAAGAAGGGCTATTGCCCTTCTTTTTTTTATCCAAATTTTGCTATTAATCGTCTTTTCTTTCGAACTCACCCTCAATGGTGCTGCCTGGCTTATTATCAACCTTGCCGCTAGGTGGGTTGGCATCTTTCACATTGCCCTCTCCAGGTGTTTGAAAACGCATAGACTGCATTTTTAAGGCCTGAGACTTTAACACTCGAGCAGCCAATAGCGCTCGTAGTGGCGGTAGTAAAATAAGCAAACCGAAGAAGTCGGTAATAAAGCCAGGCATCACTAACATTGCACCTGCAATGATTAGCATTAGGCCTTCAATCATTTGTTGAGCAGGGGTTTCTCCTCGCTCCATTGCCGAACGCGCCTGAAAAGCGGTTTGTAATCCTTGGCTACGAACTAGAGATGCACCAACCAATGCAGTAAGAATGGTTAAGGCAATAGCGCTTAACGCGCCCATCTGGCTGCCCACCTGAATTAACACATAAATTTCTGCGTAAGACAGGCCAGCAAACAATAAAAATACATATAAAAACAAGGCGTAGTTCCTCAAAGTCATGGAGAAGCTGAAAATCTGCTTCACCTTAAGGGTAAAATATGAGGGCAGTTGGAGCAAATTTAAAGGCTTATGCTCAATAAACCAGCAAACAACAAGACATTTCGCTTATTTAATGGCGCTTCAATAGCTACTTTCTACACTCAAAGTGACATCTGCTTACCAGAGGCTCAATATGGAAACCGCTTGCTATTTAGTTCTCACCACTTTTGATAATGTAGATGCTGCTCAGCACTTTGCGCAGCAGCTTGTAGAAAAAAAATTGGCGGCTTGTGTTAATATTTTGCCGCAAGTCAGGTCTATTTATCGCTGGCAAGACAATATTGAATCCAGTAGTGAGGTACAGCTGCAAATTAAAACCAATTTACGCTGCTTACATTCCTTACAGTGTTATTTTAAACAGCATCATCCCTATGATTGCCCAGAATTTATTGCGCTACCCATTGAACAAGGAGCGAGTGACTACCTGAAATGGCTAAACGATTCTTTACAATAGTATTTTTGCTCTGTTTGAGCTTACCGAGTATTGCCGACAACCTACTCGACCAACTGCCCGGCCTAAAGGCCTCTCCTAGTTCTAATGCGAATGAATTCTTACCTGTAGATAGCGCTTTTGCCTTCAACTTTATTGAGCAAGACGGTGCCCTGCACCTTAGTTGGCAAGTTGCCGAGCAATACTATCTTTACCAAGCTCAGTTTAAAGTTGTGGCTGACGGCCAATCGATTGATTTAAGCAAGCTACTGCCACAAGGCAAGCTATATAACGATGCTTACTTTGGTGAAGTGTTTATTTACCCGCAAGATGTCTCTTTCTCTGTACCGCTTAACCAGCTAAATCAAGCCAATAATATTCAGGTCACTTATCAAGGCTGTGCCGAAGCCGGCTTATGTTACCCGCCAGAAACCAAGCAAGCTTTTCTTTCACAATCTTCAGCTGCTAATGCTGCAACACAAGCGCCCAGCACAACACCAGCTGCACCAATTGCAAACAACGAAGGCTCGGTACCCATTAGCCAACAATGGGTGCTGGCCGATCGCCTCACCAACAACAATATTTGGCTAAATGTATTGCTGTTTTTTGTATTAGGCATTGGCCTCGCTTTTACGCCTTGTGTATTTCCCATGTATCCCATTCTTACCGGCATTATTGCCGGTGCAGGTAAACAGCTAAGCACTAAGCGCGCTTTTAGTTTATCGATGGCCTACGTGCAAGGTATGGCGGCTACCTTCACCGCCCTAGGCTTAGTGGTGGCCAGCGCGGGTCTACAGTTTCAAGCGGCACTGCAACACCCGGTTATATTAGGCGGCTTAGCTGTGTTATTTGTGGTGCTAGCGCTATCGATGTTTGGCTTATTTAATCTGCAACTGCCCAACAGCTTGCAGCAAAAGTTGAATGACTTAAGTAACCAACAGCAAGCAGGTTCTTTATCTGGTGCTGCCATTATGGGCATGATATCTGGCCTAGTCGCCTCGCCTTGCACCGCCGCCCCACTCTCTGGAGTACTTATTTACGTAGCGCAAAGTGGCGACCTCGCCTTAGGCGCTATTACCCTATACAGCTTGAGCTTAGGAATGGGCTTACCACTATTGCTACTAGGCGCGAGCAGTGGGCGTTTACTGCCAAAAGCTGGCGCGTGGATGAATCACGTAAAAACTTTCTTTGGGGTAATGCTGCTTGCGGTTGCGATTTTAATGCTAGAACGCTTTTTATCTAGTGAAGCTATACGCATCCTGTGGGCTGCCTTAGTGATTGGCGCGAGTGGCTATTACTACCACCAAAACCGTTTAGCCTTATTAAGTG
The DNA here is from genome assembly GCF_019670125.1 of Agarivorans aestuarii. Classification (NCBI taxonomy): domain Bacteria; kingdom Pseudomonadati; phylum Pseudomonadota; class Gammaproteobacteria; order Alteromonadales; family Alteromonadaceae; genus Agarivorans; species Agarivorans aestuarii. Next base: position 536,667 of record NZ_AP023033.1, on the reverse strand, counting down.
GCTGGCAAACCTTTAGGCAACTACTGCTGCTGGCAATAATGGCAATCAGCTTATTGTGGGCCGCTCAACCTTGGTTTGCTCCCGCGCCAGCCCAGCAGCAGGGAGAGTTTATTCAAGTGAGCAACTTAGAAGAAATGCAGCAGCAACTGCAGCTAGCAGCCGAACAGGGCAAACCCGCTTTAGTGGATTTTTATGCTGACTGGTGCACCGCCTGTAAGGATTTTGAGAATAAGACTTTTCACGCTCCGCAAGTTGCTGCCAAGCTAGATAAAATGGTGTTAATCCAAGCGGATGTTACTCAAACAAACGCCACCGCGGTTAAGCTGCTCAATCATTATGAAGTGTTAGGTTTGCCAACAATATTGCTGTTTGATCAAAGCGGTGAAGAGTTAAAACAAGCCCGAGTCACCGGCTTTATGAACGCCGAAGCCTTTAGTGCACATTTAATTCTTAACGGTTTATAAGCCATAAAAAAGCCACCTTCGGGTGGCTTTCTGTTAGGGTCTGTTGATCTTTGGTGTTGAAATTTTGTTCGAGATAAGCGGACTTTAATCGCGGCGAGCACTTAGAAGCATAGTGGACTAAGCAAGAAGTGCTTAACAAAGAGTAAAGTTCGCTTATCCGAACCCTTCGGGCAGCATTTCTTAGCCATTTATTCAGCGTTAGCGAGTGATTATTAAGCCCACTTAACTGCACACTCACTGCCTTGCCTAAATGGCTAATTAATTGCTGCAAAAACCATCAGCAAAGATCAACAGACCCTAGTCATTATTGCGAGGAAGCTTAGGCAAATTTAAAACCTTGCACTAAATCTACCTGCTCTTTAGCAACCGATTCCAAATCATCACTCAAGCGGTTTAGCTCTGTTACAACTGTAAGGTTTTGTTGAGCTGCACTCGATATGGTTTCCATACTGCAAGACACATCCACACTGGTGGTTTGCTGTTGGTTAGTTGCCACACTAATCTCTTCGTTAAGCAGCGATAAATGCTCAATGTGGCTAGCAATATCACCAATTTTTTGGTTAATCGCATTCACGTTGCTGGCATTGAGCTCCATGCTCTTATTACACTGCTCAATTTCCTTCACGGCTAGCTCGGTATCTTGCTGCAAACCACCAATCATAGTTTGAATCTCTGTGGTAGAAGAGGCGGTACGCTGTGCTAACTGGCGAACTTCATCGGCCACTACCGCAAAGCCTCGGCCTTGCTCACCGGCACGGGCTGCCTCAATGGCGGCGTTAAGTGCTAATAAGTTGGTTTGCTGAGTAATACCTTCAATCACTTCTAGAATGCCAAAAATAGCGTTACTGCTTTCACTCACATGCTTAACTCTGTCGGTAGAGCTGGCAATGTTAGCCGCTAGTGCTTGGTTGTTTTCTAAAGCTTCTTCGGTGAGGCGAACGCCGTCTTGAGTGCTATCACTAATTTCACGCATACCTTGCGCTGCTGAGTCTGCCCGGCGCGCTACATCTTGAATCGCCTGCTCCATTTCGGTCATAGCGGCCGACACGGTAATACATTGGCTACGTTGCTCGTCTAGCTGCTTCATGATGTCGCTACCGTGCTGACGGTTTACGGTAGAAGCTTGCCCTAGTGCTTCACTCTTTTCACGCAAGCCCGTTACGGTGTCTCGCTGCTGTTCAATAACCTGGTTTAGCTGGTTGCTCAACATGCCAAACTCGTTGCCACTTTGATACTGACAGCGCTGGCTCAAATCACCCTCTGCTAAGTGCTTAAGGGTATTAACCAATTGCTTAAGCGGCGTTCTAATCAACTGCTGAATGATTAAACCCATGGCGATGCAGAACAAAATAGTAAGAGGAATAACCACCGCACCACTGTTTATCAAGGTAGAAATGCTGCCAGAAGCTTCTTCGATTTGTTGCTCGGTGGAACTTTGGCTCTCTGCAGTAAGCGCACTTAAATTACTATTTACATCTTGTAGCTGATCAGTAATGGAAGCTTTAAGCTTCATCAGTTTGTTTTGCTTAATTAGGTATTGTTGGTATTGGCCTAACAGGCCACCAAACGCGGTCACTTCGTTAAGCAACCAAGGAATTTGCGTTACTAGTTCATGCTCGCCCTGAACGCCTTTCAGCTCTTTCTCAACGATCAAGTCACCAAAGTCTTCTTCTACGTAGCTTTTAGTTTCATTATTGCTAGTAATCACCTTACCAACTTCACGAGGATCGGTTGAGTTGAGCACATTAATGGTTGCTAGTTGCATTGCCGAGAGATCGGCACTTACAGCGTCTAGCAATACTTTAAGCATATTAGGATCTGCTTCATCAAACAGTTGGCCTAACAACAAGTTAATACGTAAGGAAATGCCTTGGAAAGTTGCGGTACGCTCAGACAGGGATGTGCCACTAGAGATAACATCTTGATGCAACTCAATAAGGTATTCTGCATCTTCGAATAACAATTCATTTTGCTGTTGAACAAGGCTAAAGTTTTCACTTTCTACGCCATTTTCCGACAACCAATTTACCAATACTTGCTCTGCCGCTTGGTAATCGGCCACGCGTTGATGGTATTGCTCAATAAGTTGATTAACTTTTTGTTCATCGCGTTCTTGAATGGTGTTATTCAGCACGCGTTCTACAGCGGTTAAACTACGATCAAGCTGGTTCGTATGTCCCATTAAAGGGAAAGCTTGAGTGATCACTTCACCCATTGTGTTTTCTGCCTGTTGCATTTGTTTCCATGCAACTAAACCGAGCACCAGCAATACGATACATAGCATTGAAAATGTCGCCAGAATCAACTGGGTAATGGACAATTTTTTATGTACTAGCATCTTTAATCTCACTTCTTTAATTAGTTCACTTCCGTATGTAAGCGCTTACATAATAACCGTGCAACTAGCTGCTAAAGATTATGTTTTCATAATATAAATTTATGAAAACACGTTTTCGAGAGCTGCTCGATCTTTATGCTGAGGTTAATAATATGTTACTGATTAAAAGGGTGATTTGGCTCATAAAACCAGAATAGGCAAGGCTTAAGCCGTGGCACAAAGCACATTCTAGTTATGAAATAAAATTAGTTTTGGCTTGCTATACAGAATCGCTATAGCCGAGTAAGCTAGGCACGTAGACTAACGATGAGCTCAATATGCAACTTGGAAAAATTAACTTAAATTTACTCAGTGCATTGTATTATTTACTGCAAGAACAAAGTGTTACTCGCGCTGCAGAAAAAATGCACCTAAGCCAGTCGGCCATGAGTAAACACTTAGCTAAATTACGCGAAGTATTTGGTGATCCTTTACTGGTGCGAGTGCAAGGACAACTACAGGCAACGCCCAAAGGCATTGAGCTAAAAGCCCAAGTAGCACCGTTATTAGACTCTGTGGAAAACTTGCTCCACCAACAAGCCTTTGAGCCTAGCTTATGCCAGCGTACCTTCACCATTGCCACCTCTGATTACGTAAGTGAACACTTACTGCCAAAAGTTCTCGGTGGCATCTACCAGCAAGCGCCTCAGCTAAACATTGAGCTATGTAACTGGGACCATACCACTAATAGGCTATTACACAGTGGCGAAGTAGACCTAGGCATGACACTGCCTCCACGGGATAGCACCGAGCTACACGCTACCACCTTAGGCACCGATCACTTAGTGTGTTTAATGCACCAACAACACCCCTATTTATCGATAACGCAACCCAGCATGAGCGATTACTGCCGCTACCCACACGCCATCATTACTACTGGTGCAGACAAAAACAGCCATATTGACCGCCACCTTAGCCAGCAAGGTTTACAGCGCCAAATTCAATTTCGCGCCTCTTCCTATCCAGCCACGGTGCAAATTCTCAGTGAGACAAGATTCATTCTTACCTTGCCCGCAAAAATCGCCAAACAACTGCTAAAACAGCGCCCTTTAGCAATGGTTGCTTTGCCCTTTGAGGTTAGCCCTTTTGACTACTCGTTGATTTGGCATCATCGCAACCATCACGATCCCGCTCACACTTGGTTTAGACAGCAAATCCATCAAGCAATGACTTAGCCATGTAAGCACTTACTTACCTTATTACTCTTAGATTAAATGGCTTTGCTAACCAACAGCCATATGTTGCTGATGTTGAATACCAAATTGCTGCCGGTAGCTTTCCATGGTCATTGCCATTTGTTTTTTAAATAAACGACGAAAACTGCTTTCGTCTTGATAGCCGACTTCCAACACAATTTTATTGCTGGGTAATTGGGTCGCCTCGAGTAGGCTGCAAGCTTGATTTACCCTAAGCCGCTGAAGGTACTGCAAGGGGGAGCAATCTAAGGCCGCAGCAAAGCGTCGCTTTAGCTGGCGATCACTAATGTTTAATTCTTGAGCCACTTCCACCATGCTAATGTCTTGGCTGCTATTTCGCTGCAAGTAAAGCTGTGCCTGTTGCACTAAGGCATCTTGATGTTCTGGCTGGTACTGGTGAGCACGATAAGGCGCAGCTGGCGGGGCATTAAGATCCATCATCAGCAACTTGGCGGTGTTAATGGCTGTTTGATGCCCGGCAAAGCGCTCTACAAGACGCAGCACTAAATACTCATAAGCCATACTGCCACCAATCGAACACAGTAAATTGCCATACTCAGCAATGGTATTCTGGCTATCAATGCTTAAGTGCGGAAAGGCACGGCGGAAATGATGCTCATTACGCCAATGCATTAATGCCGGATTCTTGCCCAGCAAATCGGCTTGCGCTAGCAAAAAAGCGCCAGTGCACATACACACAATCATTTTGTTATCTGCTACATGCTGCTGAAGCACAGGTATCATTACTTCGCTTTGGCGCATCGCCGTTTGCACTTTTTCAAAGTTGCTAGCCGATTGATAAATGCCAGGAATAATCCATATGTCGGGTTGTTCAGAACGCGCTATAAAACTAGCTAAATCGCAATCGGCCTCAATGCGCAATCCATTGGTGGGAGTGACCCGATTACCATCTAGCGACACTAGCTCCCACTCAAACAACGGCATGGCGCCAGATTTAATCAAGCTGTAATTAGCCGCAATAAGCGCATCTAATATGCCATTAATACCCGTGCCAAAGCAGTTATCCATTAACAAAATTGCAGCTTTCATAACCTTGTCCATTTTCACCATCATAATGGCAAATATGACACTTTTTAAGCCTGTCAGCAAATAGGATACTAGTGACTAAATCTCAGGGAGAGACTATATGACTCAGCCAAATCAAGCCAACTCACTAAACTGTGATACCCCGCAGCCAAGTAACAAACAAAAACGACACCAGCGAGTGGTGCCCTTACGTTATCAAGCAGCAGGGTTAGCATTTAACCTGGCCGGCTTAGTCAGTCAAGCTTGGGCGGCAAACACATTGGCTAAGTTATGGTTTCGTGTATTTAAGCGGAAGGTTAGCCCTAATACTCAAGCCTTTTGGCAAAGTGCCGAGCAAACCATCACACTCAAGGTAAACCAACATAAGCTACCCTTGCACTTATGGGGGAAAGGACCTTTAGTGGTTTGCTTGCATGGCTGGAGTGGCAGCGGCGTGCAGTTTCGCCATTTTGTTCAACCTTTGGTTGATGCTGGCTACCAAGTTGCGACATTTGATGCCCCCGGACACGGCAGTCATCAAGATTCGCATAGCCACTTACTCGAATTCAGTGACAGCTTAATGGCCATTCAACAGCAAGTTGCCAAGGTGCACTGTGTACTTGCTCATTCCTTTGGTGCTATGGCCACTACCACAGCCCAGTTACGCGGTTTTGCTCCAACCAAGCTAGTTATGTTAGCCCCACATTTAGATGTAGAAGAAATGTTTTCCACCTATGCCAATCTACTCAACCTACGCCAGAAGCTTAAAGCAACCTTTAAAGAACAAGTGGGACAAAAAATGCAGAAGTTGTTGGCGGGTGACGATCCTTGGCAATTGTTTAGTGTAGAGCGCTTAACCCCGCAAGCTACGCCAGGTTTGTTAATTAGTGATAGCCAAGACCAAGAAGTTAGCCAACAACAGTTTAAGCAAATTCAACAGTGCTGGCCAAATGCAAAACACCAGCAAACAGAAGGACTAGGCCACTTTCGCCTGCTAAAAGACCCTCAGGTTATTGCTGAGACTGTCAGTTTTGTTGGAAATCAAAGCCACTAAATGCAAACTCACATAGGAAGCAAAGGCTAAATACTTTATGCTCGAATAAAAGACATTAACCAAGAAACATGCTCGTGGCACAACAAGTCCTTTCAGATTGTCCTAGCTGTGGAGCCTCAGTCGGCTGCACAGCCAATGAACAATGCTGGTGTATGAATATGCCAGCTATTTTGCCAGTAAGCGCAGATCTCAATGAGCGGGCATGTCTTTGTCAAACATGCTTATCCAAAAAGTTGGCCGAGAAATTAACGCTGTTGATAGCTAATACACCTCATCATGAACTATTAGAATTAGCTGCGCGCTACCGAACACCAGCTAACCAACAAGCTGCCTTGCAAGAACATCTAGACTTCGGCATGGAAGATGGCTTGATGGTTTTTAGTGCTTGGTATCACTTAAAACGAGGCACCTGCTGCGGTAATGGCTGTCGACACTGCCCTTATCCTACTTCAAGTAATTAACCAAACTAAGCTAGCTTATCTACTTGCTTAGCGGAGGTTTTATTGGCAAAACCATAGGCCAAGCGGGTTAGTCCCCAAAAGATGAGCAATACCACGGCAATAATCGCGTAAAGGGCATGTAAGTCGATAGACAGCTCAAACAACAAAGCCGACAGCTCAGCCTGCACATCTAGCCAGGCAATCACCCCATAAATCTCATAAAATGAGTAGGCAAATACCGCCAGCAATTCAGCCACAGAAATGAATATCGAAGCAAGCCACGACCAAAAGCTTAAATAGCGTAGCTCTTTACGAGTAAGCCCTCGCTGGTGATCTTTCACAAACAACTGCACCGCAATAAATGCAGACAACATCAAGATAATAATGCCTAAAAAACTGTTGGACTCTAAATCTAACCACGACACCACGGTGCCAAAAACTAAGGAACTGGCTAAATAAACCAGTGAAAACCACATTAGGTACTTGTTAAGTGATACTTCAGCCATTTGCATGCTCTTCCTTTAAGCTTACTGCCTAAACTACCCGCGCATATTAACACTAAGACGACAAAATTTAGCATTGGGCTAAACCCTCCTACTTACGCAATATCAATTTAATCTACTGCTGAATTCGTTCAGCTCACAGTTTTATAATCTTTACCGAACCAATAATTCCAAAATGGAATATGTAGAATAGCTACAATTCCATTTATCCACTTAGAGACAGGCCCTACACTAGCCGCAGTTTTTAAATCTCATTACTTTTCAGGGATGAAGGCGTGTTAGAAGCATTAAGCGCACTGCTATTGATTAATTTGTTGGGTATGTTAAGCCCGGGCCCAGACATGGTAATGGTGTTGCGCCATGCCAGCAGCGGAAAACGCCAAGCGGCATTATGCGTAATGGGCGTACTAGTGGGTTTTAGCATCCACATTGCCCTCGCTATTGGTGGCTTATCCATTCTTATTAAGCAATCCCCTCTGTTGTTTGAAGTATTGCGTTGGGGCGGCGCTGGCTTTTTAGTATTCCTAGGCTTAAGAACCTTGTTTAGCCGTTCCGAGCTTATTGAACTTGCTGCCCAAGGAACACCTAAACGCGCTAATAAAGTGGTGTTAAGTGGCGTTGCCTGCAATCTACTCAACCCCAAAATATTGGTGTTTGTTGTGAGCGTATTTAGCCAATTTATTGGTAGCGAAACACTACTTAGCGAAAAGCTGATACTCGGGGCAGCCTTGTTACTAGAAACCGCATTACTGTGGTACTTATTAGTGCGCATTTTGTCGCACCATAAAGTGCAAATACAGCTGCAGCGCTATCAACAATGGGTCAATAGATTTAGCGGTACAACCCTACTTGGAATGGGAACTTTGCTCGGCCTTCACAGTTAAGCCCTCTGCAAATTGAAACCCGCAAGGCTTGGTGCTATGGTCAAAAAAAAGGCAGATGAATCATGGTTATGGAAGATACCTACAAGATCATTATCGCTGATGACCACCCCTTGTTTCGTAGTGCTCTTCAGCAGGCAGTACAAACTGCCGTTCCCGATGCTCAGTTACTAGAAGCTGAGAATGTTAACGACCTACTTAAGCTGCTCGACCTAGAGCGCGAACCCGACCTATTGTTATTAGATTTAAAGATGCCAGGCGCCAATGGTTTCTCAGCGTTTACCCACTTACATGGTCAATACCCAGAGCTACCTATCGTGGTGATCTCTGCCAGCGAAGAAGTGAGCGTAGTACAAAAAGCCAAACAGCTTGGCGCTACTGGCTTTATTCCTAAGTCCACGCCACTACAACAGTTAGTTGCAGCCATTCAGCACATTATTGAAGGTGACGACTGGTTCCCAGAAGGCATAAGCTTTAGCGCTCAAGCTGAGGAAGACCCTCTCGCGGAGCGCTTAGCCAGCCTTACACCACAGCAATACAAAGTATTGGTAATGCTTAACGAAGGCCTGCTAAACAAGCAAATTGCCTACGAGCTAAACGTATCGGAGGCCACCATTAAGGCCCACGTTACCGCCATTTTCCGCAAACTCAACGTGAAAAATCGCACCCAAGCAGTAATTGCCTTACAGCAATTAGAGCTAGAGCCAAGCCCAGAAGATAACGAGATTTAACATAGTCTAATTAAAGATTAAGTTAAGCCCCACTAAACTAACGCTAATAGCTTTAGTTTAGTGGGGCTTTGAAGAATTCAATCAAAATTATAAACCCCCTTAGTCACATGCTCTGCTGCCGGAGGGATAAGTTTACTAGTACGATGATAACGTTCTCCATCAAACGACAACCACCCCAACTTAGTAAGAGCGCGTAAATCACGGCTCACTAATGGTTTAGTAAATGCTGGTTCGAGCGGTTCACATCGCCATTCAGCTATATGTGAGCTGGTTTTACTTTGATAAGCCAGCTCTTCTGGATACTGGTCCAGCGCTTGCAACCACCAGAGTTGATGAACATTAATTCCTAATTGGCGCGCTCGTTTTACTTCTTGGGGATTGCTCTCTGCTTCTAATACTAGCTTCTGGACTTCTTGGCGGAGCATCGTTTGCACAAAGCCTTTACTATATTCAGCCATCAATGGGATGAGCTCTGCCCAACTAACTAGCAACTCTCGATTAACCAAAGACAAATACAAGGTTCTTTCAGCTGTTTCAAAAATTTGCCAACTGCCGGTTGGAGATATCTTACAAGTTGGAGCGGGTAAGGTTTTTGGTTTAGCCACAATAAAACAATCAAACACCTGCCAAGCACTGCCATTCCAATTTGCCATCAGCCGCATATTAGTGCTAAGAAAACTATTTACTCCCCACCTAATCAAGCTACCCCTCCCGTTTATAAAAAATGAAAAATTAGCGACATCGTAAAACTGTTGTTGTTCAAGTACGCGTTAAAACATCAACCTTTCTGCCTACTTAAGAGCTCGGCTTTAGCCAATCATTAGCGCCTTTTTGGCTATTAAGCAGCTGCTGGCAGAGTTTTTTCAAACGTAATGGGCGTAGTGGTTTACTTAAGTAGGCAAAGCCTTGAGCGCGTACGCGGTCGATTAGATCAGTTTGCCTATCGGCGCTAATAACAATGCCATGACAAGAGAGTTGCCCTTGATGAATTAAGCGCTGCAGTGCTTCTAAGCCAGTTTTGTCGTAGTCGAGATGGTAGTCACTCAAAATCAGTTCTGGCACCCAGCCACCTTCAATAACTTCTGCCGCGGTGTCGGCGTCTTCACAGCAAATAACTTCATAACCCCAGCGGCCCAACAAGCTTTCCATACCGGCCAAAATGTCGGGCTCATTATCAATACAAAGCACTTTAGCACCTTGGGTGGTGCTAATAGGCGCGCCCTCTAATTGCTTAGTTTTGTATACATTGGCTGCTTCTACAACCGGAACGGTGACGTAAAATACCGAGCCTTTGCCTAGCTCCGACTCAACACCAATAGGGATCTCTAACAGTTCGGCAAAACCCTGTGCAATGGCTAGGCCTAAACCTAAGCCTTCTTCACGAGCGCGCCCAGATTTTTGTAACTGCTGAAACTCCTCAAAAATTTGCTGTTGCTTGCTCTCTTCAATGCCAGGGCCATTATCCCAAACCTCTAAACGCAGGCTACTGCCTTTACGTCGGGCGCCCAGCAGGACTTTACCTTTGGGGTTATAACGTAATGCATTGGTGAGGAAGTTTTGCAGAATACGGCGCAATAATTTGCTGTCGCTACTTACCGTAAGCTTACTGGTGTGTAACTTTAGGTCCACTTTTTGTTGCTGAGCTAAGGGAATGAATTCGGCATGAATATGATCGAGTAAATGGCCTATATCAAACTGCTCTTTACTCACCACGACTCGCCCAGACTCGAGCCTCGAAATATCCAATAAATCACTAATAATTTCTTCTGCAGAATAGAGTGACTTATCAATGCTTGCGGCTAAAAATTTGGTGTCTTTTGCCAAGTCTGCTTCCAGTAATGAACCGGCAAAAAGTTTTGCGGCATTAAGGGGTTGCATAAGGTCATGACTCACCGCAGCTAAGAAGCGGGTTTTAGATTGGTTGGCTTGTTCGGCCGCATGCGTGGCATGCACTAATTGTTGGTTAATCGATGACAATTGCTGGGTACGCTGAGCCACCCGCGCTTCGAGAATTTCATTGGCTTGTTTCAGCATATCTTCGGCTTGGCGGAAGGTAGTAATGTCACTAAAAGTCATTACATAGCCGCCATTTGGCATGGGATTGCCTTGCACTTGGATCACTCGACCATCACGGCGAATTCGTGAAGAAGTATGGCTATTACCCCGGCGTAAATGCCCCACTCGCCGCTCTACATGTTCTTCAATATCACCGGGGCCACACAAACCATTGATAGCATTGTGGCGTATTAAATCTTCAATAGGTCGCCCTACCGCAATCATGCCGTTGGGGAAATCAAATAACTCGGTGTAACGGCGATTCCAAGAAACCAGCTTAAGCTCTTTATCGACAATAGCGATGCCCTGATCAATATGCTCAATAGCGCCTTGTAACAGGTGTTTATTGAATTGCAGAAGCTCCGAGGCTTCTTCAGCAATCGAGGCAAACTCCTCTAGCTGGACTTGCTTGCCTTGCAAAGCTGAACCCAGTACTAAACGTGCCGAAGAAGCACCAAATACACCGCCTAACATGCGCTCGGTTTCGGCGATTAACTCAACTGGCGCTTGTTGATTTGGGCTAAGGTCGAGGTCGCGTGAACTGGCGTATTTGGTAAAGGCTTCGCTAATCCGTTGGCTACCTAAAAAGCGGGAAGCGAGCATGTGCAGTTCTTCTACACTCACCTTTGATTGATAAAGTGCGCCTGCATCGTCACTTTTACCGGTTTGACCAACAAAGTTACTGGCCTGCAACCACTCAGAAACTGCGGGGCTAGATAGTTTAGACACCAACAAGTAAGCTATCAAATTCCCCAACAAACTGAGCACGATGCCCCAGTTATCGTTGGAGATAAGCGCTCTTCCCGCCAGTTGTGGTGCGGTAAGCCACTCGGCGAGCCATTGGTTAAAAATAATAGGACTAAGGCTATCGGTCATATTAAGTAGATTGAGCAGCCATAGGCTCATGCCCACTAATAAGCCTGCATAAACGCCGGTGCGATTACCTTCTCGCCAGTACAAGCCAAAAATCAGCGGTATAGCGAGTTGGGCGATGGCAGCAAAAGATAAAAAACCAATATCCGCTAGATTGGCTAATTCCCCCAGCATTAAAAAGGTGCCCCAAGCCAGCAGTAGTATCACTAGAATGGTGGTGCGGCGAACATTAAGCAGTAACTCGCTAAACTGGGCGAAATTGCGGCGACTCAAACCACCTTGCTTCAATAGCAGTGGCAATACCAAATCGTTACTCACCATAATGGCCAACGCAATGGTAGACACCACCACCATGCCGCTGGCGGCTGAGGTACCACCAAGAAACGCCACCATACCTAGCCAATCGTGACCGGCCGCCAATGGCAAACTAATCACATAGTTATCGGCAGGGGTATTTGCCGGCAGCAATACATCTCCAGCAAAGGCGATGGGTAAGACAAAAATAGCCAGCAATACCAAATAGGCAGGAAATAACCAACGGGCGGTTTTAAGATCATTAACTTGGTTGTTTTCCACCACCGTTACGTGGAATTGCCGAGGCAAACAAATGACCGCCGACATTGCCAATAGAGTGGCAATCACCAAGTCTGTTACATCGGCAATGCTAATCTCTTGCCACTTAAAGCTAAAGGACTCGCTCACCGCTTGCTGGGTGCTCAGTGGTAAATCCCACAATATTGATACCGCCAGCAATCCCACACACACAAAGGCCACCAGCTTAACCAGCGACTCAAAAGCGATAGCAACAATTACCCCGCGGTGATGTTCGGTAGCATCAATATGGCGAGTGCCAAATAACATGGTGAATATCGCCAAGGCGATACTCACAAACAAAGCGATTTGCGAGCTACTGCCCTTGCCCACGGCTTCACGCATTGCATCGCCGCCAAACAAATCTAAACCCATCACAATGGCGCGTAACTGCAAGGCGATATAAGGCAGCACGCCAATAATACAAATAAGCGAAATAACTACCGCAAGAGTTTGCGACTTGCCATAACGTGCAGCGATAAAGTCGGCAATGGTGGTGATATGCTCGCGTTTGGCAATTAACACTACCCTCGCCAGCAGCTTCCAACCAAATATAAATAGCAGCACTGGGCCAAGATAAATGGGAATAAATGATAAGAAATTTTCGCTGGCCTGACCTACCGTGCCGTAAAAGGTCCATGAGGTACAATAAACGGCGATAGAAAAGCTATAGAAGGCAGGCTGCCAACGCAGGCGCGCACTGGCATTTTGGTCGGTGAAATAGGCGATAACAAATAGCAGCCCTAGGTAGGCCAACGACAGCGGAATAACTAACCAACCTTCACTTACTATTTGCATTTACAATCAATTCCCTTGAAACAGTTCATATCCAGCGCGATGAAGTATTTACGCTAGCAAAAAAGATCGGTGATAACTGTGATTAATACAAAGGCTTACCAAACTATTGCAGAAAAACTGTAGTCATGGACTTAACAAAAACCATTATTTGTTGCTGCTAAAACCCGCCTCAAAGCGCGTTTAGACTAAAGTCGTCTAGGTTGGCAAGGTAAAAAAGACCATGCTAAATACCGAACAATACCTGAGTTATAAAACGACTAGGTGAGGCAATGAGCACAGACTTTAATTTTCAACACCCGCCCTTTGATCAGCTTGAGCCCAAGCAGCGTGAACTGGTGTCTAGCAACCTCGACATTCACTATTTTCAAAGCCAGCAAAAAATTGTTACAGCGGGCGCACAGGCCTCTAGCTTGTTCATCATTATTAAAGGCCAAGTTGAAGAACGAGCCGACAACAATGATGAAGTTTTTGCTCACTATACTCTGGAAGATTGGTTTGATGTGCGTTCGCAATTTGGCGGCTATGCCAAGCATGACTACATCGCCTTAGAAGAAACCTTATGTTATGCCCTTCCTAGTCAGATATTTCGTCGTTTAGTGAGTGAAAACAGCGATTTTGGCGACTATTTTCAGCGCGACCTAGCCACCCGTCACCAACTGGTAGAGTCTCGCGAAGGTAATAAAAATTTAGCCGAGTTTATCCTCACCACCATTGATGAACGCAACGTACAACCCGCAGTGGTCATTGAAGGAGAGACCTCGCTGCAGCAAGCCACCCTAATTATGCGCGAGCAAAAGCTGGAGTCATTACTGGTCAATCACGATGGCTGCTTTGGCATGCTAACAGGTACCGATTTACTCCATGCTGCGGTACTGGTTCAGCAATCCCTCGATACTCCGGTTTGCCAGCTAGCCAACTTCAACTTAATCAGTGTGAATAAAGGCGACTTTTTGTTTAACGCCATGCTGTTAATGACGCGCAACAGCATCGAGCGGGTGGTGGTAAAAGACCAGCAAAAGATCATTGGCATACTGGAGATGGCGCATCTGCTTAGCTTGTTCTCGACCCACTCCCATGTATTGGCTTTACGCATTGCTCGCGCCTCAAGTATTGAAGAACTCAGCGAAGCGGCACACACCCTCAATAAACTGGTAGAAAACCTCTGCAATAACGGCATTCGCACCTTATTTATTATGAAGTTGCTAGCCACCATGAATGAGCAAATTATTAGCCGAGTGTTTGAACTGAGCATTCCTCACCAACATCACAACCACATATGTTTAATGGTGATGGGCAGTGAAGGTCGCGGCGAGCAAATCGTTAAAACCGACCAAGATAACGGCTTAGTCATCGAAGATGGATACGATTGGCCAGAGCGACAACAGCAGCTAAATCAGTTTAGCGAATACCTGCTCGAGTTAGGTTATCCGCCTTGCCCCGGCAACATTATGGTTAACAACCCAGAATGGGTGCAGCAACAAAGCCAATGGAGTAAAACCATTGCCAATTGGATAGAAACCGGCCACGGCGATGCCATGATGAACCTCGCCATAGTATTAGATGCCCACGCCATTGCGGGTAATAAAAGCCTATTGCGCAGATTACGCAAAGATCTAATGGCACAAATGGCCAATCGCAGCGTTACCTTGGCGTTTTTTGCCCAGCCAGCCTTAAAGTTTCATACCCCACTCACCATGTTTGGCAATATTAAATCCAAACAAGCAGGCTTAGATATTAAGAAAGGCGGGATTTTTCCTATTGTGCATGGGGTACGCGCCCTAGCCTTAGAACATGCAATTAGCGCGACCAATACCCTAGAGCGCATAGAACAACTCGCCTCATTAAAAGTGATAGACGAGGACAGTGCAGCTAACCTTAAAGAAGCACTATTGCTGTTTTTTAAACTGCGTATTCAACAGCTATTCCCAGCTGAAGAGGGCCAAGACTATCACGTGCTTAAGCTAGACAAGCTCAATCACAGTCAGCGAGATTTATTACGCCATGGCTTACACGTAGTGAAAAAGTTTAAGCAGCTATTAGCGCTACACTTTAATATTCGCGATTACTAGGCGGTTAAATGTTGCAGCGTTTGCTTTACCAACGAAAATATAAAGACAGCGAATTCGCCACGTTGTTTGCCCCTTATCGCGGTAAAGAATACGTAGCATTAGATCTAGAAACCACCAGCTTAGACACCAAACTGGCCGACATCGTTTCTATGGGTGCGGTCATCATCAGTGAAAATCGTATTTTGGCCAGCCAGTGTTTTGATATAAAAATTCGCGCTACCGATAAACTTGGTGGCGACTCAATTAAAGTACATCGCCTTCGCCACAGTGATTTAGCCCAAGCCTGCAGCATTGAAGAGGCTTTGCCGAAACTGCTGCAGTTTATTGGCGCTCGGCCAATCGTGGGTTACAACATTGGCTACGACCAACGAATTTTAAATCGGCACTGCAAAGAGCGTTATGGCTTTAAGCTGGTAAACCCGCTAGTTGATGTAGGCCGTATGTTTGCTGACAAAGTTCATGTAGACCACGTAGGCATTAGTCCCAATCAAGATCTTGTGCATATTTGCCAAAGCTTAGGCATTCCCCTATCGGGCCGTCACCAAGCCATTGATGATGCCATCACCGCCGCCATGATTTACCTGCGTTTACAATTTGGACCAAGGCCAACCAACGCAATTCCTCAAGCTATAAGTGCTTAATATTATTGATGAAGATAACGCTAATGTGAATCGAGTTTCATCATCAATCTGGCCAATTGGCGCTTAATCACAGCCCCAGAGTTTACCTCCCAAATCTTCTAGAACCAGCAAATGTTTAAGGCTACATTAGCCCTAATTTTCTCCAGTTTGGAAGGTTAAATGAAAAAACTCGCCCTATTAGTTTTACTTGCTAGTTCAGTCTCTTACTCCGCCTTTGCAGAGCAACCAAACCAAGATACCTTGGCCCAAACCGGTGCGCTAAACAGCAGTAAAACGCCGCTATTTGGCGCCGAAGTTTACAGCAACGACAAAGTGCTATACGGCAAATTTGTGGTACGCATGAAGTTAGTATCCGAGCCCGGAGTAGTTTCGTCGTTTTTCACTTACGACAACGAATCTTGGCAAGGCAATGGCATTCCGTGGAGCGAAATAGACTTCGAAGCCATTGGTAAAACGCCTCATCAGCTGCAAACCAACCTCATCACTGGCCAAGCCAATAAACGCAAACACAGCGAAAAGAAACACCAAGTTCCACAGCTAGAAGAGTTTGTTGAATACGCCATAACCTGGACACCAAACGAGATTACTTGGGAGGTAGATGGCGAAACAATCCGCCACGACACCGCTGAAAATTCAAAGCAAGTTATCGCTATGCGCGACATTCCACAAAGTTATCGCATGAACATTTGGATTTCGGAAGCCATTGGCTGGGTAGGTCGCTTTAAAGCCAGTAGCCTGCCACTTCACCAAGTTGTAGATTGGATTGAGTATCACGAATACCAAGATAACGGAGAGTTTGCCTTAACTTGGCGTGACGATTTTGACAACTTTGACCAAAAGCGCTGGGGCAAAGGCGATTGGGGCTTTGAATCTAACTTGGTTACCTTCTCACCCAACAACGCCAATATTGTTGATGGCAAGTTAGTGCTAAGCCTTAGCGAAGAAGGCATGAAACTTAACTACAGCAAATAGGCTCATGTGCAATCCCAGCAGCTTTGTTGGGATTGCAGCTATCTTCATTGGCGCGCTTATCGTTCATATTCACTCACCTAAATAAGCCCTAAGCCAGCTGACAAAATATAGAATCAACAAACCACTGACGACCCAGCTTTGCTACAGTTCACAAATTAATCCAACACAGGCCGTGAGCCGTCTCTCAGTTTCAACTCGCAACATAAAAAATCACTTTGATTAATAAAGCATTTTACTATTCTTCACAAATAATTAACCAAAAGTCTAATTGTCGACAACCGGTGTCGGTGCGAGTCTAGATTCATATCCGAGACGTCAATGACGATATCCCGCCTCACATCGAGGAAGCAAGGAGAGGAAGATGAGTGAACAAAAGCTGTACCCCGTTAAAGCAAACATTGCAGACAACTGCTTGTTAAACGATCAGCAATATCTAGATATGTATCAAGAATCTATCACCCAGCCTGATCAGTTTTGGGGGAAGCACGGTAGCGAGTTACTCGATTGGATCCAGCCTTTTACAAAAGTAAAAAACACCTCATACGACCCTGGTCATGTAAGCATTAAGTGGTTTGAGGATGGCCTGCTTAACGTAAGTGCCAATTGTATAGACCGCCACCTTAAAGATCGTGGCGATGAAGTGGCGATTATTTGGGAAGGCGACAGCCCAGACGAAGACAGCAAGCTCACCTTTAATGAGCTCTACGCAAAAGTGTGTAAGTTTTCTAACGCCTTAAAAGAGCAAGGTGTTAAAAAAGGTGAAGTGGTGTGTTTATACATGCCGATGGTGCCAGAAGCCGCAGTAGCCATGTTAGCTTGTACCCGTATTGGCGCGGTTCACTCGATTGTATTTGGCGGCTTCTCTCCAGAAGCACTAGCCGGTCGCATTATTGATTCAAATTCTAAATACGTGATTACTGCCGATGAAGGTGTTCGCGGCGGACGTGGCGTACCACTTAAAGCCAACGTAGACCAAGCCTTAGAAAATCCAGACTGTGAATTTGTTAAAAGTGTTGTGGTATTAAAACGCACTGGCGGCGAAGTTAATTGGAACGAAAACCGCGATGTATGGTGGCATGAAATAAGCGAGCAACAAGCTGCCGAATGCCCACCAGAGCCAATGAATGCCGAAGACCCGCTGTTCATCCTTTATACCTCTGGCTCTACCGGCAAACCTAAAGGCGTATTACATACCACGGGTGGTTACTTGCTTTACGCCACCATGACCTTTAAATATGTATTCGATTATCACCCAGGTGACATATACTGGTGTACCGCTGATGTAGGTTGGATTACCGGCCACAGTTACTTGGTATACGGGCCATTAGCCAACGGTGCGACCACCATCTTGTTTGAAGGTGTGCCTAACTACCCTACCTCAGCACGTATGAGCGAAGTATGTGACAAACACCAAGTGACCATTTTATACACTGCTCCAACTGCTATTCGCGCCCTAATGGCGCAAGGTGATGCCGCGGTGCAAGGTACCAGCCGCAGTAGCCTGCGGATTATGGGCTCGGTAGGTGAACCGATTAACCCGGAAGCGTGGGAGTGGTATTACCGCACCATTGGTGACGAGCGTTGTCCAATTGTAGACACTTGGTGGCAAACCGAAACCGGCGGTATTTTAATTACTCCACTACCAGGAGCAACCGCACTTAAACCCGGCTCGGCGACTCGCCCATTCTTTGGCGTGCAACCAGCCTTAGTAGATAACGAAGGTAATGAGCTAGAAGGCGCTGCCGAAGGTAACCTGATTATTAAAGACAGCTGGCCAGGACAAATGCGCACCGTATATGGCGACCATGAGCGCTTTGAGCAAACTTATTTCTCCACCTTCCCCGGCACCTATACCACTGGTGACGGTGCACGCCGCGATGAAGATGGCTACTTCTGGATTACTGGTCGCGTAGATGACGTACTAAATGTAAGTGGCCACCGCATGGGAACCGCCGAAATTGAAAGTGCACTGGTTGCTCACCCTAAGATCTCAGAAGCCGCTGTGGTTGGTGTACCTCACGAAATTAAAGGCCAAGGCATTTATGCCTACATCACTTTGATGGCCGGTGAAGAGGCTAGCGCCGAACTTCATAAAGAAGTGAAGGCTTGGGTACGTAAGGAAATTGGCCCCATTGCTACACCCGATATTTTGCATTGGGCCGAAGCTTTACCTAAAACCCGTTCTGGCAAAATTATGCGCCGCATTCTGCGCAAAATTGCCACCAACGAGACCGACTCTCTAGGTGATACCTCGACCCTAGCGGATCCATCTGTGGTTGATAAGCTGATAGAAGAAAAATCGAATGCAGCTTAACTGCTAAAACCAAAAAGCCGCTTTAGTTAGCGGCTTTTTTCTGTCCAAAAATAATGCAACTTAGTACCAGTCTGTATCCAAAAGTTAACAGCAAGCATAAAAAATCGTTTAACCAGATCAAGAATTTCGTCATCAGTTACCGATACACTATTAAGCAATTTCACATCACCATGCAGGCTTCTGAACAAGGATGATAAGAAGATGATTAATGTATTTAAAAGCCTAGTGCTTTGCAGTTTTATAGGTCTATTGTCACAAGCCCACGCTTCAGAGCGCTCCGACCTTGCTTGGCAAAGTTTAGAGCAGCAACACGCAATACTCATTGATGTTCGCAGCGAAGGAGAGTTTGACCAAGGGCACTTGAATAACGCACATAACATTCCGCACACCGTGATTGCCCAGCAGATCACCGCCATCACCAAAGATAAAAGCCAGCCTATCGTGGTTTATTGTCGTTCGGGTAATCGTTCTGGTTACGCCTTACAAGTATTACAAGCTATGGGTTACCAGCAGGTGGTAAACGGTGGCGGCTTAAAAGAAATGCTCGCCTCAAAGAGTCATTGAACACCCCATACAAAAACGCCGCTACATAATCTGTAACGGCGCTTTAGAGTAATTGCCACTGTCTGTGTTACTTAGCAGCCAATATATCAGCGTCTAGCGCCAGCGGCTCGGCTTGCTCACTGGTCTTAGGATTACGTTTTGCCAGCAAATAGTAAAATAGTGGGGTAAGTAGCAAACCAAAAATGGTAACCCCAATCATGCCAGAGAACACCGCCACGCCCATAGCTTGACGCATCTCTGCCCCTTCACCAGTAGAAAACACCATTGGCACAACCCCCATAATAAAGGCGATTGAGGTCATCAAGATTGGCCGCAAACGTAGCCGGGACGCTTCTAATACCGCCTCCATCACCGTGCGACCTTGGTCTTGCAATTCCTTAGCAAACTCTACAATTAAAATAGCGTTCTTGGTGGCCAAGCCTACCAGCACAATCAAACCAATTTGGGTGAAGATGTTGTTATCGCCACCCCATAGCAATACACCACTAATGGCCGATAACAAGGTCATAGGAATGATTAAAATAATCGCCATTGGCAAACGCAAGCTCTCGTACTGAGCAGCTAACACCATGAATACCAAAATAATCACCAAGGGATAAATCAGCATCGCAGTATTACCCGACAGCTTTTGTTGATAGGTAAGCTCGGTCCACTCAAAGCTCATGCCGATGGGCAAAGTTTCCGCCAAAATTTGCTCGATGGCTGCCTGCGCTTCACCGGAGCTATAACCCGGTGCTGGACCACCATTGATTTCTGCCGTGGTATAACCGTTGTAGTGCATCACTCGGTCTGGGCCCGCCACATAAGAGACATCAACAAAGGAGCCTAGCGGGATCATCGCACCATCGGCATTTCTCACCTTAAGCTGGCTAATTTGTTCTGGCGATTGCCTAAAGGACTCATCGGCTTGAATGTTCACCTGATAAGTTCTGCCAAACTTATTAAAGTCATTTACATAGGTTGAACCCATGTAAGCTTGCAAGGTAGAAAAGACTTCATCTATGGCCACCCCTTGTTGCATGGCTTTGGTTCTATCCAAATCCAAATCAAGCTGCGGCACATTTACTTGGTAACTAGAGAAAATGCCTGTAAGTGCCGGTGTTGCCCAAGCTTTTTGCATCACTTGCATGGTGACATTGGCCAACTCTTCATAACCAAGGTTTGCGCGGTCTTGGATCTGCAATCTAAAACCTCCAATAGTGCCTAAACCCTGCACCGGTGGTGGCGGGAAAATCGCAATAAAGGCTTCTTGAATACCGGCAAACTGTTGGTTAAGCGCCCCAGCGATGGCATTGGCCGAAAGACTTGGATCTTGGCGTTGGTCAAAATCGGCCAAAGGTGTAAACAAAATCGCGCTGTTTGGGCTGTTGGTAAAGCCGTTAATGCTTAAGCCAGGAAACGCCACAGCATGTTCAACCCCAGGTTGTGCCAGCGCAATCTCAGACATCTTTTTCACTACCGCTTCGGTGCGCTCTAAAGAGGCAGCATCGGGCAACTGAGCAAACGCCACTAAGTATTGTTTGTCTTGCCCTGGCACATAACCAGTAGGAGTGGTGTCAAATTGATAAGCTGTAAGCCCTAATAAACCCACATAAATAATGCCAACCAAAGCCGACAAGCGAATAGTCTTTTTGATGATGCCGCCATATACATTGGCACCTTTATTAAATAAGCGATTAAACGGCGCAAATATAAACCTGCCAAACAAGCTGTCCATAATGCGAGTTAAACGGTCTTTCGGTTCGTCGTGACCTTTTAGCAGCAAGGCCGACAAAGCAGGGCTCAAGGTGAGCGAGTTAATTGCCGAAATAAAGGTCGAGATAGTAATGGTTAAAGCAAACTGCTTGTAAAACTGTCCGGTTAAGCCAGACATAAAGGCAGTAGGAATAAACACCGCCGCCAATACCAAGGTGGTTGCCACAATTGGCCCGGTTACCTCTTTCATGGCGCGCTGCGTCGCGGCTACTGGGTTTAAACCCTCGGCAATATTTCGCTCAACATTTTCCACCACCACAATAGCGTCGTCCACCACGATACCAATGGCCAATACCAAACCAAATAAAGACAAGGCATTAAGCGAAAAGCCCATTAGATGCATAAAGGCAAAGGTACCCACCAATGATACCGGCACCGCAACTAAAGGAATAATCGAAGCGCGCCAAGTTTGTAAAAACAGCACCACTACCAATACCACTAATAGCACCGCTTCAAACAGAGTTTTAACTACTGCCTCAATCGAGCCACGAACAAATACCGTTGGATCGTAAACCGTGTCGTAGTTTAGGCCTTCAGGAAAGTTTTGCGCTAATTCGGCCATACGCGCCCGTACATCTTCAGAGATCTGGATAGCGTTCGAGCCAGATGCTTGAAACACACCAATGGCAATTGCATCCTTGTTGTCGAGTAACGAGCGCAAGGCATAGCTGCTAGCACCCAACTCAACCCGAGCAACATCTCGCAAGCGGCTAACTTCGCCTTGCTCGCCCACTTTAATGATGATGTTCTCAAACTCTTCGGTGGTACTTAAACGCCCCTTCACGTTGATCAAAATCTGAAAATCAGACTCACCGCTAGGCTGTGCGCCCAAACTACCGGCAGCGGCTTGCTGGTTTTGCTCTCTAATCGACGCGATAATTTGGTTTGGATTTAAACCTAGAGCAGCTACTTTATTAGGGTCTAGCCAAATTCTTAAGCTGTAATCACCCGCACCAAACAAACGCACAGCACCCACACCTTCAATTCGGGCTAGCTCGTCTTTAACATTAAGTGCCGCATAGTTGGACAGGTACAATAAGTCGTAGCGATCTTCTGGTGAACTAAGGTGAACCACCATAGTAAGATCCGGTGATGACTTTTCGGTCACAATACCTAAGCGCTGCACTTCTAAGGGCAAACGCGGTGTGGCGCGATCAACTCGACTCTGTACCTGCGTTTGAGCTTGGTCGATATCGGTGCCAATGGCAAAAGTAACGGTAAGCGTCATGCGGCCATCAGAGGTGGCCTGAGAAGACATATACAACATGTCTTCAACACCGTTAATTTCTTGCTCAAGCGGTGAAGCCACGGTTTCGGCAATCACTTTAGGATTTGCCCCAGGGTAGTTAGCTGTGACCACTACTGTTGGTGGCACCACTTCTGGGTATTCGGTAATGGGTAATTGCCATACGGCAATGGCACCGCCAATAAACATCAGCAGCGATATAACGGCCGCAAAAATCGGCCGTTTAATAAAAAACTGAGAAAACATGGGCGAATCTATCCTTGTTGAACTTACAACTTAGCGTTAAGGCTTAATTGCTGATGTTGTTGGTCAAGTAACTGTTGAGACTCACGCAAGGCAGAAACAACCTCTTCGCTAGCCATCGCGGTGGCAATTGGCGTTACCTGCATTTGCGGCCGTACCCGTTGAATACCGTTAACCACAATTCGCTCTGAACCCGATAAACCTTGGGAAACAATCCGCAAACCATTAATCCGCTCACCCAACACGACCGGGCGATATTGCACTTGGTTGTTTTCGTCCAATACCAATACAAACTTATTGTTTAAGTCGGTTCCAACGGCTTTATCGTCAATCAGCACGGCTTGATAAGAGCTGCTTCCAGCAATTTGTAAGCGAGCAAACATACCCGGCAGTAATTCACCACTGGGGTTACTAAAGCTGGCGCGCAAGCGAATAGTGCCAGTGCCGCTAGCGACGGCATTGTCGATAAAGTCAATTTGGCCTAAGTGCTTAAAGATTTGCTCATCGGCTAAGGCCATTTGCACAACCGCTACGGTGTCTTGCGCGCCTTGCAGCGGCAATACATTGTTTAACTCTTGGTATTTCAAAAAGCTTTGCTCATCTACGTCAAAATAAGCATGCATATGCTGAGTAGAGACAATACGCGTAAGCTGGCTAGCGCCAAGGTTTACATAGTTGCCCTCGGTGATCAGCGCGTTAGACACTCGACCACCAATGGGAGCGCGCACCTCGGTAAAGTCTAAATCCAAGCGAGCTCGCGATAAGGCTGCGGCAATAGATGCCACAGCAGCCGCGCCTTGCTCTCGCGCCGAAAAGCGATTATCTAAAATCTCGTCGGAAATAGCGTTTTGTTTATTTAAGGCTTGGGCCCGCTTGTACCCTTTTCGCGCCAGTTCTAAACTACTTTTAGCACTTTGTAGCTCAGCTTCTAAGCGAGCGACTTCGGCAGCAAAAATGCGGCTATCAATCTTAAATAGCACATCACCTTTATTAACTAGGCTGCCCTCTGCAAACAATACTTGCTCGATGTAGCCCGATACTCGCGGCACTACCATCACGGTTTGTGGCGCTTGCAGGCGACCGGTATACACATCGGTCTCGGTAACGCGCTCAAGCAATACTTCGGCTACATCTACACTTGGTGGTGGAGGTGCTTGATTGGTCGCAGCTTCCGGTTTTCCGCAAGCCACTAGGAAAATGCTTAAAGCACTTACTGCGATGAGTTTTGGTAGATCAAAAACTGATGCCATCTTCGTTCCCTCAAGTGATGATAAATTGATATATGGATGATATTTCGTTTTGTACTGGATGGTATATTAATCACGAAGTATGATCGAGATCAAGATCTTTTTGTACCAAGTGGTATTTATTTATCTAGACAGGTCTAAGTGGCTTAGCTATGATCAGTTTAATGATAAATTGAGGTAGAAAAATGTCCCCCAAGTGCTGTTCTCACATTGGTCGTCCACGCAGCTTTGACGCTAACCAAGCGCTAGAAAAAGCCTTAGAAGTGTTTTGGCGGAAAGGTTACGAAGGGGCATCCTTAAACGATCTAACCCAAGCCATGGGCATTAACAAACCCAGTATGTATGCGGCTTTTGGCAATAAAGAACAGTTATTTTTGCAGGCCATAGAGCTTTACGAATCTCGACCACAAGCCTATTTCTACCCCGCCCTTGAGCAAAGCACTATTTACGATGTAGTGGATTACATGCTGAAAGGTGCAGTGGCTAATTTAAGCGATCCCACGCAACCGCAGGGCTGTGTGATTGTGCAGGGCGCACTGTCGTGTAGTGAGTCTGCTAGCACCATTAAGCAAGCGTTGCAGGAGCGCCGTGCCCAAGGCAGTGTCGCCTTACAGCAACGTTTCGAACGCGCTAAAGCTGACAAAGATTTGACCGCCGATGCCGATCCAGAAGCCCTCGCTCACTACTTAGCCACCGTGTTACAGGGCTTAAATGTTCACGCTACTAATGGCGCAACAGAACAGCAATTACAGCAAGTGGCCTCACTCACCCTAGACACTTTTAAACGAGTAAGCAGTGCCAAAGTCGCTGCGAGTTTACAAAGCATCAACAAATAAACGGCCATTAGCTAACTCACTAGCAAGCACTTACTTGCTAGTTTGAGCTAGTTGTAATTACGCCGATAACGCCCAGGAGATACCCCAAAGCTTTTTTTAAAGCGGTGGGCAAAGGCAAAACCGTCTTGGTAGCCTAATTGACTGGCGATAACTTCTATCGACCAGTGGCTTTCACGTAACAAATAGCTACCGTGCTCTAAACGCAATCGCGTTAGGTATTGCTTAGGGCTAACCTTGAACTCTTGCTGAAATAAGCGATAACAATGCGCTTCTGACACCGACAAACGCTGTGCCATTTCGGCCACTGTCCAAGGGTAGTGCAAAGAAGAACGCAACTGCTGCTCGAGCTTATGTAAGGGGCTTGGCTCGGCATTTTTTAAGGGTTTGAGTAGCTGCAGCAAATAGCGCTTTATAAGTTGGGTTAAAGCCGATTCTACTAGAGGATCTGCTTTAGCTTTAGTTTCCTCGTCGAGCAACAGCTTCATGCACTTATCAATATTTTGACTAGAATTGATGTTCAGCACTTTAGCTTCTTTGGGAAAGCGATACCAGCTAATATCGGACGAGAACTGAAACCAATTGTGCCGCCAAAAATGGCTGGCCAAACTCAGTGAGTAGTTAACGCCAGCGGGCAAAATAACCAGCTCATTAGGCCCCAAGCGCTGGCTAAACTCCGCAGTATGCAAGCTGCCCGCCCCTGCCATGGAAAATAACAAAGTATGTTCTTGCGGCGCGCGACGACTAACAAAGTACTCACCACGTAGATACGACACCCCAGACAAATTAACCTGCAGTTTACTTAGCTCAGAAAAACGTTCGGTAGTTAAGAAACGTTCAACACACGCGGGGCCTATCTCAAACTTATCTTGCCAATGTAGCTCATTCATAAATGATAGTTTTGAACATATTTTTGATAGCTTCAATTATGTGGAACTTCCCATATATAAGATAGGATCGCAGCCATAAATTTAAATCACCACTTTTAACTAGATAGTTTATATCTGATGCAAGTCACATTTTGAGGTTGTTATGCACGCATCTCCTATTTCATTGAATCGCTCATGGCTAGAGCAGTTCTGGCGCCTAGCTTGGCCTATATCCTTACAAGCAGTATTGCTAAGCCTATTAGGCTTGGTAGATGTACTGATGGTTGCGACCCTAGGTGATGCCGAAGTGGCTGCGGTAGGTTATGCAGGGCGGGCATTTTTTGTTGCCATCGTCATCTTAAATGGCTTCTCAACTGCTTGCGCCATTTTAAGCGCTCAGCACTGGGGAACTAAAAACTGGACGGCGATTGGTAGAACCGTAGCTTTGTCTTTTTATGCCGGCCTTATTTTTACCTTAGCGACCTTGGCTTTCATGGTATTTAGCCCTAGCACCATTATGCAATGGGGCAGCAACGACGCACACCTTATCGCCATTGGTAGTGACTATATTCGCGCAACCGCTTTAATGGTGTTATTCACCTTACCGGTGATTGTGATTGAGTCTGCACTGCGCGCTAGCGGTAATACCAAACTGCCGCTGTATATTAGTGTGTTTGCGGTAGTGGCCAACATAGCGCTAAACCAAGTGCTTATTTTTGGCTTTGGGCCTATTCCAGCAATGGGAATTGTAGGCGCAGGTGTTGCCACGGTGATAGCACGTTTACTGCAGTTTGTGGTGTTGTGGGCCAGCCTTTGGTGGCAATCTCACCCGCTATTAAAAGTATGTTTGATCGGCTTTTGGCAGTTTAAGCAAGCCGAGCTAAGCAAATACGCCAAGCTTGCAGTGCCACTAGTTATAAACTTTAGCATTTGGTCGAGCGGCGTATTTGTATTTGCCACTTTATACGGCCAACTAGGAACCAATGCGCTAGCGGCAATGAGCTTGATTAGCCCTATTGAAGGCATTGCTATCTCTTGCTTCATGGGATTCTCTGCAGCCTGTTCAATAATGGTGGGCAATAAACTTGGCGCTAACCAGTTTAACCAAGCCTGGGTAGATGCCCGTTTAGCGCTGCTAGTAAGCCCCATTGCGGCAATTGGTATTGGTGTGGCAATTTGGTTATTGAGCTATCCTTTATTGAACTTGTTTGGCGCTTTAGAGTCTGAAACTTTGCAACTGGCGCAACAGCTAGTATTAATACTGGCAGCTTCTACTTGGCTTCGCATTTTTAATATGGTGCTGATTAACGGCATTTTGCGAAGCGGAGGCGACAACGGCTTTTGCCTAATGTCGGACACATTTTGCCAATGGGGCGTAGGTTTAATGCTTACTTCCATCGCCATTTTTGTCTTCGATGTGAGTTTGATAACGGCTTTTTGCATTGCCCTAAGTGAAGAAGTATTTAAAGCCATGTTGTGTTTTTGGCGGATGAATCAGAAGAAGTGGCTACGTAACCTTACTACCGAGCCTCTCGCCGAAACCAACTGATTAGACCAGAAAAATGCTGCCATTTTCTGCGAAAACCCTATAATTGCCGAAAATGTCGATGACTTAGCACATTTATCTTTGATAAGTGTGTTAATCTTAAGAAATCGACACGTTCTATAATTTAAGCTGGTTTTTCAACGAAAATGACTAATAAATTCTCTATTTTGTTACTCAACGGTCCAAATCTAAACTTATTGGGCAAACGTGAGCCTGAGGTTTACGGTCATCAGAGTTTAGATGACATTGTTGAACAACTGCGCCAACAAGCCAATGACATGGGTGTCACCCTGCAGGATTTTCAATCCAATGTCGAAGGCGAACTGATTAACCGCATTCATCAAGCCATGGGCGAGATAGATTTTATCATCATCAATCCTGCGGCTTTTACTCATACCAGTGTGGCACTGCGCGATGCGCTACTGGGTGTGAACATTCCATTTATAGAAATTCACCTATCTAACGTACATGCACGTGAATCATTCCGTCATCACTCTTTCCTTGCCGATAAAGCAGAGGGAGTGATATGTGGATTAGGTAGTCAAGGATATCAATTTGCTTTAACTGCAGCGCTAAACAAACTGCAGAAATAGCTATTTAATTAACCTAATACGATAAAGAGAGCCCTTATGGATATTCGCAAGATTAAAAAATTAATCGAATTAGTTGAAGAATCAGGTGTAGCTGAATTAGAGATCACCGAAGGTGAAGAAGCAGTACGTATCAGCCGTAACTTCAGCGGTGCGGCTCAAACCGTATACGCTGCTGCACCGGTTGCTGCCCCAGTTGCAGCAGCGCCAGCCGCCGCACCGGCTGCTCCTGCCGCTAGCGAAGCAGTTTCTGGCCACCAATTATTGTCGCCAATGGTAGGTACGTTCTACCGTTCTTCATCTCCAGAAGCGCAACCATTTGTGCAAGAAGGCCAGCAAGTAAACGTAGGTGACACCCTATGTATCATTGAAGCTATGAAGATGATGAACCAAATCGACGCTGACAAATCTGGCGTTGTTAAAGCCATTTTGGTTGAAGACGGTGAAGCCGTTGAGTTTGATGAACCGCTATTCATCATCGAATAAAGAGGCATTTGTATGCTAGATAAAGTAGTTATTGCTAACCGTGGTGAAATTGCCCTGCGCATCTTGCGCGCTTGTAAAGAGCTAGGCATAAAAACGGTAGCTGTGCACTCAACAGCCGATCGTGACCTTAAACACGTATTGTTAGCCGACGAATCAATTTGTATTGGTAAGCCTGCAGCATCAGAAAGTTACCTAGACATTCCGCGCATTATTGCTGCTGCTGAAGTAACCGATGCAGTAGCCATTCACCCGGGTTATGGTTTCTTATCTGAAAACGCTGAGTTTTCTGAGATTGTAGAGAAAAGTGGCTTTATCTTCATTGGCCCTAAAGCTGAAACCATCCGCATGATGGGTGATAAAGTTGAAGCGATTAAAGCCATGAAAAAAGCCGGTGTACCTTGTGTACCGGGTTCAGACGGCCCACTAGGCAGCGATGAAAAACAAAATGCCGCCATTGCCAAACGCATTGGTTACCCGATTATCATTAAAGCCGCTGGTGGCGGCGGTGGTCGTGGCATGCGCGTGGTTTACAAAGAAGAAGAACTACATACTTCTATTGATTTAACCCGCACAGAGGCAGGTTCTTTCTTTGGTAACAACATCGTGTACATGGAGAAATACCTAGAAAACCCTCGTCACGTAGAGGTTCAGGTACTATCAGACGGCCAAGGTGGCGCAATTCACCTAGGTGAACGTGACTGCTCAATGCAGCGTCGTCACCAAAAAGTGGTTGAAGAGGCTCCAGCTCCGGGCATCACCGAAGATATGCGTCGCAATATTGGCGAACGCTGTACTCGCGCATGTATCGAGATTAACTATCGCGGTGCTGGTACCTTCGAGTTCTTGTATGAAAATGGTGAGTTCTACTTCATTGAAATGAACACCCGTATTCAGGTTGAGCACCCGGTAACGGAAATGGTTACCGGTATCGACTTAATCAAAGAGCAGCTGCGCATTGCGGCAGGCCAACCATTATCATTTAGCCAAGAGCAAGTGAAACTAACTGGCCACGCGATTGAGTGTCGTATTAATGCCGAAGATGCGGAAACCTTTATCCCATCTCCAGGTCGTATTAATCGCTTCCACCCACCAGGTGGCATGGGCATTCGCTGGGACTCGCATGTTTACGCAGGTTACTCGGTACCGCCTTACTATGACTCGATGATTGGTAAGCTAATTACCTATGGTGAAAACCGTGATATTGCCATTGCGCGAATGAAAAATGCGCTTTCTGAATTGGTAATCGACGGCATTAAAACTAACGTTCCGCTGCAAGAGAAAATCATGCAAGACGAGAACTTCCAGTTTGGTGGCGCGAATATTCACTACCTAGAAAAGAAACTAGGCATTTAGTAGTAAATCCTAAAAAGGCCTTAAGTATTCTTAAGGCCTTTTTCTTTGTTTGGTAAAGCTATTTAAGATCCCGCCACCACGTTTCTGTTTTTTGTGCTTGCCCAACCGTAAACACCTCGCCTATTTTGGGCGTCACTAACTGCACCTGAGCTAATTCACTTAAGTAACTAATTCGTTCTAGTGGCTCATACCAAGAATGAAAAGCCAAATCAAAAGTGGAGTTATGCACCGGCATTAAGGCTTTGCCTTTTAAGTCCAAGTGAGCTTGCAAGGTTTGCTCTGGCGTCATATGTACTGCCGACCAATCTTTGTCGTACGCACCAGTTTCCATCATGGTTAAATCAAAAGGGCCATAGCGCTCGCCAATTTGCTTAAAGCCATCGAAGTAACCAGAGTCTCCACTAAAAAATATCCGCTGCTCAGGCGCGTCAATCACATAGGATGCCCAAAGCGTTTGGTTACCATCAAATAAGCCACGACCAGAGAAATGCTGGGTAGGCGTAGCAGTAACGGTTAATTCACCAAAGCTCGCCGATTGCCACCAACGCAGGCGACTAATTTTGTTAGCCTCAACTCCCCAATCAAGCAGATGCTGGTCAACACCCTCAGGCACCACAAAGTGCTGTACCTTGTCTTTTAACAGCTTAATGCTGTATTTATCCAAATGGTCGTAGTGATCATGCGAAATCAGCACGCCATCTATATTGTTTAAGTCGCTAAGTTCCACCGGCGGTTGATGGAAGCGCTTGGGGCCAATAAAGCGAAAGGGAGAAATTCGCTGCGAGAATACCGGATCTATCAGCCAACGCTGCCCCGCCACTTGCATATAAACACTGGAATGGCCAAAACGAATAACACTGCTTTGTTCAGCGGGCAAAGCAGCAAGCAGTGAGGCATTTAAAGGCATCACTGGAATACCCTTGCTTGGCTCTGCATCTACGCGTTTCTCACTCACATAACGCCATAAAATACCCCAAACAGAAGCATTGGCTGGCATTGCTTGGGCATTTTGGTATTTGCCTTCATTAACTTGGGTGGTAAATAGGCTGGTGTCAGTCGCCATGGCTGAAGCTAACGGTGTACTCATTAATCCTCCCAAACAAAAACTCATAAGCTTGTTACGTATGCTCAAATTAGCATCCTCATAAATTACACCAACGAGTGTACTTTTAGACAAACACAAAGTAAACCCATAAGTTTACTTTGTGTTTAAAGGGTTATATGTAAGCACTTTGTTACAGATAACCAAGGCTAGGCTTAGCGCTAAATCGGCAGTTTCAAAAATATGTCTTACACTTAAACCATCTTAGTTAGAGCAAAGTTATGCTTTGGGAAGTGATAATTTAGCCAACACCTAAAACGGAATTGAGTGCAATACCATGATTATTAAGCCAATCTATGAAATATTGCCGAGCCTTTATTTGGCTGCCGGCTCAAGCTCGGTAATGTGGGTAGACTCTACCCTAGGAGTCGCGGGGGGCGTGCTATTGTTTTGCTTAGGTTCGCTGATTTGGGTAATGCGTTCTAATTTTCGACGTTTAGACCAAGCTGCTCATGCTAGTAAGCGCTTTAATATTCCTGAATCTTTATACGAGTTTATGCCCTTTTTGTTTATTGGTTTGGCTCTCTCCCTAGCATCAACACAACAGTCTATTGCCGCCTACGCCATTGCAGCACTTTGTTTATATCGAGGCTGTTCCTTGTTGTATATGCGCCATCGTTATCGCCGACATACTTGGCAAAAAATACCTAACTCTGCGAAAACGAGCAATTAGGTCCAGCAGCCAATCAACATACAATTTGACTAATACTTGTAACTGAGTCTATGCTTAGCAATGTTAATGGAAGGTTGCTAAATGTAACATGGAGTGCTTATGCTGCCACGCGCCATATATGAGATTTTACCAAGCGGCTATTTATCTGCAGGTACCGGGTCAATGTTATTACTTGAACCTTGGCTGGCTCATGTTGGCGGTGCATTGCTGTTTTGTATGGGCGCTCTGATATGGGTACTACGTTCTAACTACCGCCGTTACGATAAATACAAAAAAACATTGGCCCGCAAAACTAAGGCTATTCCCGAGCCAGTTTACGAGTTTATTCCCTTTTTATACCTTGCCAGCAGCGTGCTGATTCTAAGCTTGCTGTTTAACACTCCTGCCCTAATCGTCGCCGCATTAGCCGGATGTCGTGGCTTGGTACTACTATATAAACGAGCACAATACCGTAACCGCGGATTAAGCCCAGCCAACCAATAGTTACTCATCGAAACTGCACATACTAACTAGATTAAATCCCTAGTGGCTAAATGCGGATTTTTACAAGAACAGTTTTTTGAAAACCGCCTCCCTACTTAATGCGTCCCTCGACTAAACTATTTTTATGATGATAAGCGCAAACTAACGCAGTACACTTGCCGCCTAATCTAGTAGAGGAGCGGACAATGCCTTGGATCCAGCTAAAAATAAACGCCACTAAAGATACAGCCGACGCCATTGGCGATATTCTAATGGAAACCGGCTGCCAAGCGGTTACCTTCTTAGACCGCCACGACACGCCTGTACTTGAGCCTTTACTAGGGGAAACCCCATTATGGGGCGATACCGATGTACAAGGCCTGTACGACGCAGCTACCGATATGTCGCCTATCCTTAACTTCTTACGAGAAGCGCTGATTCTAGAAGACGGCAACTACAAGCTAGACCAACTAGAAGACAAAGACTGGGAACGCGAATGGATGAAAGACTTTCATCCAATGCAATTTGGCGAACGTCTGTGGATTTGCCCAAGTTGGACCGATGTCCCCGACCCTAATGCGGTTAACGTAATGCTAGACCCAGGCCTTGCCTTTGGCACAGGCACCCACCCCACTACTGCACTTTGTTTAAAATGGCTAGACCAACTAGATCTTAGCGACAAAACCGTGGTGGACTTTGGCTGTGGTAGCGGCATTTTAGCCATTGCGGCGATTAAGCTGGGTGCCAAACGTGTTGTAGGCATAGACATCGACCCACAAGCGATTTTAGCTAGCCGCGATAACGCCGAACGCAATGGTGTGGCCGACAAGTTAGAACTCTACCTACCTAAAGACCAACCCAAGGATTTCAAAGCCGACATAGTGGTAGCCAATATATTGGCTGGCCCACTTAAAGAGCTCAGCGAAATCATTCTTGCCTACCTTAAACCGCAAGGCTCTATTGCCCTATCAGGCATTTTAGAAGAGCAGAGTGACGAGGTAGTCGCCGCCTATCAAACACAGTGCAATATGGATCCGGTTGTTCTTGATCAAGAATGGTGTCGATTAAGCGGAACAAAGCGCTAAGTTCACCAATAATGTGGCGCAAACCCTCTACTAAAGGGTTTGCTGCCATATTCTGTATCTAAAAATCCAGCTTTTTTTTTGAAAAATGTTCAAAATATAGCCTTTTCAGCGTGGCTAAAAAGTCGTAAACTACGCCGCCCTGAGATTGAGAAGAACGACAGTCATGCAAATAGGCAGTTACAAGCTGGACAATCCGGTGATACTAGCGCCTATGGCTGGAATAACCGATCAACCCTTTCGTCGCTTATGTTGGCGTTTAGGCGCAGGGCTTACGGTTTCAGAGATGGTGTCCAGTAACCCACGGGTTTGGAACAGTAAAAAATCACTAGACCGTATGGTTCACCTAGATGAATGTGGCATACGCAGTGTTCAGATAGCAGGTTCAGATCCAGAATTGATGGCTCTCGCCGCCCAACATAATGTGGCAAATGGCGCGCAAATCATCGATATCAATATGGGCTGCCCAGCTAAAAAGGTAAACAAAAAGTTAGCTGGTTCGGCGCTATTGCAGCAACCCGAGCTAGTGGAAAAAATTCTTGATGCTGTTGTGCAGGCGGTGGATGTACCAGTGACCCTTAAGATTCGTACAGGGTGGTCACCAGAACATCGCAATGCTTTGCAAATTGCCAAGCTTGCAGAAGCTGCCGGTATTCAATCTTTAGCCATTCATGGTCGGACGCGGGCATGCATGTATAAAGGTTTAGCCGAGTACGACACCATTAAAGCAGTTAAAAAAGAAATTTCGATACCGATTGTGGCAAATGGCGACATCACCACACCGGAGCAAGCCAAACACGTTTTGGATTACACCGGCGCGGACGCCATCATGATAGGTCGAGGAGCTCAAGGTAACCCTTGGCTTTTCAGAGAAATTAATCACTTCTTAAGCACTGGGCAGCATTTAGATGCCCCCAAGGCTGAAGAAGTGAAGGAAGTAATGCTTCACCACTTAGACAATCTGTATACACACTACGGGGAGTATCAAGGGGTACGTATCGCTCGCAAACATGTGGGGTGGTACTTGAAGCAGTTAGCGGACACGGATGAGTTTCGTAGCCAGTTTAACCAGCTTGAATCAGCCCTGGTACAAACGTCCGCGATTGAACAGTTTTTCGAATAGTTGTGATCATTAATTAATTAAAAAGAGCGTCAAGTATGTTTGATTCAAATACCACCACAAACACACTTTCTACTATGACTAGCAGTGCAACTAGCACTGAAGTGAAAGAACGTCCATTGCGCGATTCAGTTGAGCAAGCATTGCGCAACTACTTCGCCCAGTTAAATGGCGAAGATGTGTCTGAATTGTACGAATTAGTACTATCTGAAGTTGAAGCTCCGTTGCTTGACGTAGTTATGCAATATACCCGCGGAAACCAAACTCGCGCTTCAATCATGTTAGGTATCAACCGCGGTACTTTACGCAAAAAATTGAAAAAATACGGCATGAACTAAACACCTGTTCATAAGGTATTGATTAAAAAGCCAAAGTGAGTAATTTCACTTTGGCTTTTTTGTTTTTGTCACACACCGAACTAGCTAAACTCGGTACCAAACTTACGGCTGCAGGTCGCTTTAAATTCTTCAACCTGAGACTGAGGGATGTCTATAGCAAACTCGACATCGTGAATCATACCTTGCGCAAATAAGGTCGCATTGCCACTCTGCAACAGCTTATCGCTAGATGGTACATCTAAAGCAACGCCCTGATTATTGCGTATTGCGCTACCAATTCCTTCAAGAGCTTCGCCTCCCGCTAGCTTAACCTTAGTGCTAAGCTCTATCCGAGGTTCGTGGTAGGCGCGATTTCCGTACATATTTGCTTGATAGTGCCCCTCGGGATAACAAACAAAGATCAACATATTGCGCTCATGAGATACGATGGTAGCGATATGAGTAATCTCTTCACCAAATGCATCCTTGTGCACCAATACATCTGCACTTGCCATCGCAGAAGCCATGATCAAGGAAGTAGCTATAAGTAGTTTTTTCATCATTAACACCACCAAATTAGACGCGCCAAATTTAACAGCAGACAAAGTACCATTTGCGATATTTAATATCGCCATATTCACGATAGCCAGCCCCTAATACTTGAAGGAGATCGTATTTCAGGCTGCGACAGGCTAAGGCAATACTGGGATTAGCTCAGTGACCTCGAATGTTTGAATTAGCGAAAATGGCTGCATTGGTGAGTTTGCCCAATCTGCCATCTCGCTGATTCTGGCACAAAAAAGCCCAATCTCACTTATCAAGAGAGATTGGGCTAAACGTTCGGAAAGGACTGCCAATACATCAGACAAAATGTATTGGCACTTTGTGTTTAGCCGAGCATCTTACGTGCAGCTTCAACAACAATGTTTACTGCTTGGTGTTCGGTGTTTTTCATCAAGCTTTCGTCTGGGATCTCTTGCTGGGTTCTATTCACAATAACGCCTGCTACACAGCCTGCTTTTAAGCCTTGCGAGGCACACATGGTAAATAAAGTGGCGCTTTCCATTTCAAAGTTAAGTACGCCCATGGCTTGCCATTCTTCCATTGAACCTTGGAAGGCTTTAACTACGCGACCAGACACCGTGTCGTAGCGCTCTTGGCCTGGGTAAAAGGTATCGCTAGAAGCAGTTACACCCACATGACAGGTTGCCTTAGCGTCTAATGCCGCACTGTTTAAAGCTTGCATACAAGAAAAGTCGGCTACCGCAGGAAACTGCATGGGAGCAAAGTGGCTGCTGGCGCCATCTAAGCGAACCGAAGCGGTAGTTACAATTACATCACCCACATTAATATGTGGCTGAATAGCGCCGGTAGTACCTACCCGCAAGAAGGTGCGAATACCTAGTTGTGCCAGCTCTTCAACCGCAATTGAAGTAGACGGCCCGCCAATGCCGGTTGAACATACTACAACGGGTGTACCGTCCAATTTACCTAGGTAAGAGGTAAATTCACGCTGCGAGGCTAAAAACTCAGGTTCTTCTAATAACGAGGCAATCCGCTCTACGCGCTGCGGGTCGCCAGGAATAATGGCTAAAGTTGCGCCTTTTAGCATCTCTGGGTTTAAGCCAAGATGAAATACACTCGCTTGCTGGTTCATGTTTACCTACTTAATGTCGTCCAATGATTGATGAGCAGAGCATAGGACGAGAACTGAGCAATAAGTGTGAAACATCTCGCATTTGAAGCGAACTTAGCAGCAAATAGCCTAATAGTTACTGCTTGTGTTGATCAAAAAGCCTGCTCAAAAAAACATTAAATTTATCAATAATCGAACTTTTCTTGGCCGCTGTGTTCTACAATAGCCTGAAATAGTTTTTGTGCTTACTTGAGGTAACAACCATGAATAAACAGCTACTTATTGGCTTAACTTTAACCCTAGGTTTAGCCGGCTGTGCCAGTAAACAATCGGAGCCAAGCATGGATTTAGCAGATAGTCGTTGGTATATGACGGGTGATTTCTACAACATTGCAGATATTAAGCTGCCAGCATTTACCTTAGAAGAAAATGAAAACGGCTTTAAAATTTCTGGCACCACAGGCTGCAATAACTTTTTTGGCCAAGCTGGGTGGGATGGAAAGCAACTCAACGTTACCCAACCAATAGGCATGACCCGCATGTTGTGTGACGACATGGCGAACAAAATTGAAATGGAATTTGTTCAAGCGCTAGAAAAGCCTTTAGTGAGTGATGGCGAGAACTTACGCTTAAACAACGGTGCAATGTTTAAGCGCGTACCTAAAAGCTAGGTCTTTAGGTTTATACGGTAGCGCTAAACCAGCGCTGCCGTGCATCTTTAATCCCCGCAACAGCCATCAATGCTGCAATCACGGCACTACTACTCAAGACCCACCAACTAGTAACTAGTTGATGCTCTTGCCACTCTACCGGGTTTACTTGCCACTGCCATTGAGCAATGGCCCAGTCTAATCCCCAACCAAATGCCATTGCGCTAGCAACCACCCCAACCAAATAAGCGACTAATGCTCGCATGCCCATTTCTTGGCGAACCAACATTAGCGTTGCAATGTTAGTCGCCGGGCCAGCCAACATAAATACCAAGGCAGCTCCTGGAGATATACCCGCAATAATTAAGCCTGCAGCAATGGGCGTTGAAGCAGTGGCACAAATGTACATGGGGATCCCCACCAACACCATTACCACCATGGTGATCCATCCTTGCCCCCATCGAGTCATAAAGCTTTCGGGCAAGTAAGTTTGAATGAGTGCCGCAAAGACTAAGCCCAACACTAGCCACAGGTAGCTATCTTCCACTAACTCTACAAAACTATGCAGCCATTGCTTAGTATTAACTTTTGCCCGACTCTGCGCTGGCGAAGGCTTGGCCTCACTGGCACAACTATTTTTGCCACTACAACAGCTTTTAACCTCGGTAGCGCTGGCTGGCTCGTCCTCGCCTTTGCCAACCAATAAGCCGGCTACAATAGCACTTACTATTGCTGCTATTGGCCTCACAACCGCCATTACCGGCCCTAGCAGGGCATAAGAAACGGCTACTGAATCTACCCCAGTTTCTGGGGTGGCAATTAAAAACGAGGTAGTGGCACTTTTAGACGCGCCAGCGCGGCGCAATCCCATGGCCGCAGGAATCACCCCACAAGAACACAAAGGCAACGGCGCACCAATAAATGCGGCTTTAACTGTGGTGCTGGCTTTGCTGTTACCCAAGTGCTTGGCTAACCAACGGCTAGGTAAGCCTAACTTAAGGCTAGCTGCAATCACAAAGCCCAAAAACAACCATGGGGCTGCGCTTAAGAAAAGGTTTATAAAGTTATTCAATAGCATCATCTAAGGCCTTTAGTATTGAACAAGAACGGGCGCTTTCTTCTCCGCCGCAGCAGGCATCGTGAAGTGTTTTAAGGGTTGTTTCAAAGGCTTTTAGCTCTGCTAGTTGCTGCTGCACCTTAGCCAGTTTTTGCCCTACAACATTGCTTACATCGTTACAGCTGGCGGTTTCTGCATGCTCTCGCAGAGTGAGTAGCTCCAATATATCTTTAATTGATAAACCGGCTTGTTTAGCGCGCTGGATAAACCTCAAACGTGCTAAATCTTGCTTGCTGTACATACGGTAGAGGTTCTCGCCGCGAGCAGTCGGCACCAACAAACCTTTGCGTTCGTAAAAACGCAAGGTTTCCACCGTTAAACCACTTAGCTTTGCTAGCTCACCAATCTTGTACATAGCCATCCTCCATTTCTTTTATGATAAACCCTGTAGCTAGGTATAGGGTCAAGAGTTTTATTAAAGAAACAAAAAAGCCTGATAAAAATCAGGCTTTTGGGGATAGTAATTTTAGCCTTGCGCTACTCGTAACGATTACGCTCTTCGGGCAAGTCTGAAGAATACTCAACAAACTCCACTTCAAAGTTATTCGGATCGCGAAAATACACATTACGACGATGGCGACTTTGGGCCCCTTCATGGTGAATCTGAAAGCCTGCATTTAACATACGAGTGATTAAGCCGTCTAAATCAGCCGTAATGTAAGCAAAATGCGCCATACCTACTTGATTCCCTTCAAGCGGTCGATTCTCCCCATACCCCTGATCGTTAAACGTAAGGTATTGGTCATCATCGCCAAAATGTAACCAATGCCGGTCTACCCCATACCAAGTTTGCTTACCCTCTCCTCTCACTTGCCAATGAGGAAAAGCCGCTTGATAAAAAGCCAAGGTTTGCTGCATGTCATTTACCACTAAGTTCAGATGTTCTAATTGCATCATGTTCTCCTTTGCGCTTTTAGTGCTAATTAAAGCTATTTATTGTTACTGTGCTTACCAGCCTAAAACCTCAACTTAAGTTGAGGTAAAGAGATTTTTTGCCTAATCTTTAAAATTTGTAGGAGGTAGCTATGCAAGATCGACCTAAACAGGCCTTGTCTGTTGGTTTTGTGGCTAAACGCTGTGGTATTAAGGTGTCTACGCTGCACTTTTACGAAACTAAAGGTTTAATTAATAGTTGGCGTAATCACGGTAATCAGCGGCGCTATCATCCCGATGTACTGCGGCGGGTATCGGTCATTAAGGCTGCTCAAAAAATGGGGATAAGTTTGGCAGAGATAAAAGCCGCTTTTGCTAAGCTGCCCAACCAACGTACCCCTAATAAAACCGACTGGGAAGCTCTCTCGCAGCAATGGCGCGATATACTAAACCAACGTATCAAACAGCTGGAGAATTTACGCGACTCCCTCACTGGCTGCATCGGATGTGGTTGTTTATCCATGAAAAGCTGCCCGCTCTATAACCCCGATGACCAACTCGCCAGCGAAGGACAAGGACCAGTTATTTTAAACCGCAATAACCAGTCCTCATAAAAAAGTCATCTTTTTCCCGCATACTTGAGAACTATTTACTGCATTAAAGCGTTCTATTGTTGATAACAAAGGAGTGTCTATGTTTAGTTTTCTAAAACCTAACCCACTTAAACGCAAGCGCCAAAAGTACGATGCATTGTTGGAGTCTGCAATGCTGGCTCAGCGGCGTGGCGATATTATGACTTACTCGATGTTAAGTGCCGATGCTGACGAACTATGGAAAGAAATAGAGCAACTTGAATCTCAGCAATAATAACTAACAAAATTCACAGCAACAGTTTCGCAAGTTACTGATATAAAAGTTATTTTAGGAAAAATAGTTGAGTCATACTGCTTAGCCGTCCATACTGGTCAAATATCAAGCAATTGTAACTTTTTAGTCAAATGGCCGACAAAGCGACCGCACCACCACAATTCAATACTAAATACGTCAAACTCGGAACAGTAGTGGTGATGGTGGCGGTATTCAGCTTGGCGATCTTGGCGATTGTACTTACCGCACTAGAAAACATCGAAGAAGAAGTAGAGCAAAAGGTTAAAGAGTCACTTCAAACGGTGCTACGTGCCACCCAAGAGGCTCACCACATTTGGATCCAACATCGGCTTTTAGAGCTGGGTAATACTGCTCGGTCAGAGCGATTGGTGGTAGCTACCGACATTCTCAATAACCCAGCAAGCCCTTCCATCATGCGCGCCAGTGCTGAAGCTAACATTGAACGCAGCTTCACCCAAATGATGGAAACCTATCAAGATAAATCCTATTGGATTAGCGACCGGCAAGGGCGGGTGGTTTTCTCCAACCAAAGGGTTCCCGCAAAGCAAGTTCATCCCTTATTTGAGTTAAAACGTGACAAAATGGAACAGGTGATTGAGGGCGAAAGCTTGTTTATCACCGGCTTGCCGCAACAAAACAAGCATAGCAATAACATGTACTTCAGCGCGCCTATTGTAGATTTAGATCAGCAAGTGCATGGCGCGTTGATTGTTAGCGTAAATCAACGCGATCACTTCAGTCGCATCACTCAGCTAGGTCGGATTTGGAACTCTGGCGAGACCTACGCCTTTGATCAAAACGGCTTAATGCTCTCTGCTAGCCGCTTTGAAGAACAGCTACACCGCGTCGGCATATTAGAGCCCGGCCAAGACGCTATTAATAGTTTATATGTCACCGTTCCCCAAGCTAATCTAAACAATGCCTCGCAAGCCCTAACACTAATGGCGCAAAGCGCTATCAAAGGCAATACTGCCTTTAATATCAAAGGCTATCCCGATTATCGCGGCGTTAATGTAGTTGGCGCGTGGACGTGGCAACCCAGCTATAACTTTGGTTTAACCACCGAAATAGACAAAGCCGAAGCTTTTCAAATTTACTATCGCACCCGCAACATTGTGGTACTGGGTATAATCAGCTCTTTGCTGGTCGCGGTGAGTTTGTTTTTGTTGCTCTACTTTAGTCAACGCAATGCAAAACAAGATCTGCGCCAAGCAAGGTTGGTATTGGAAGATAGAGTAAAAGAGCGCACTGCGGATTTAGAAGCTTCACAACAAGAGCTACGCACCGCCTATCGCGAGCTAGAAAAATTGGCGGTTACCGACAGCCTTACTGGCATACCCAATCGCCGCTGCGCCGATGAATTTCTTGAGCAAGAATGGCGCCGTGCTCAGCGTGGTGGCTACCCTATAACGATTATGCTTATCGACATTGACCACTTTAAACTATACAACGACCACTACGGTCACCCAGCGGGCGACGTATGTTTAGAGAAGGTAGCAAAAACACTGATCGAGACTGGTATCTGTAAGCGACCCGGTGATTTAATTGCCCGTTACGGCGGTGAGGAGTTCATTGCCATTTTGAGTAATAGTGATTTCGACTATGCCGAGTTCTCGGCTAATCGCTTGGTAAAAGCCATCAATAAAGCCGAGATCCCCCATCAATTTAGCTTGGTTGAAAACCAGAAAAACGTCACTATTAGCGTAGGCGTATCGATTGCCGAAAACGCCGATATTGGCTTAGCAGAAATCATCGATTTAGCCGACAAAGCACTCTACTTAAGCAAACAAAACGGTCGCAATACTTTTCGCTTTAAACTGCCAGAAGCCGATTCAAGCAAGCCAACTATAGATTCAAATACTAAAGTGAATGGATAAACAGTTAATAAAGATTTGTTAAAGATAAGAAACAGACGCTAAAGCTTAGTATCCTGACTAAACCGCAATTAATGCTTACCAAGTGGTCAACTAAGGCCATTTAACAGCTTGGCATAACAGCCAATTTGGCCATTTGATTCGCCAATTTTGGCCCTCATAGCAACATTTCTCAGCTAAAAACGGCGCATTCTTCACACTTTTGCTGTAAAATGCGCGCCTCAAACCTAAGTTGTTTATTTTTCGGGCAACTTGTACCGCTAGCGCATGTAACTGCTAATGAGGATAAAACCCCAATGGAAAACGCTCGACCGATTCGACGTGCACTGATTAGTGTTTCAGATAAAACAGGCATTATCGAATTCTCACGATCTTTAGCCCAACAAGGTGTAGAGATCTTATCTACTGGTGGCACCGCAAAATTACTGGCCGAAAACGGCATCGAAGTTATTGAAGTTTCTAACTACACTGGCTTCCCAGAAATGATGGATGGACGTGTTAAAACCTTACATCCAAAAGTACACGGTGGCATTTTAGGTCGACGCGGTACCGACGATGAAGTAATGAACAACCACGGCATTAATGCCATCGATATGGTTGTTGTTAACCTTTATCCTTTCGCAGCTACTGTAGCCAACCCAGATTGTAGCCTTGAGGATGCAGTAGAAAACATCGACATCGGCGGCCCAACTATGGTGCGCAGTGCAGCGAAAAACCACAAAGACGTAAGCATTGTAGTTAACGCCTCAGACTACGACCGCGTGCTAGCCGAAATGGCAGCTAACGATAAGTCTCTAACGCATGCAACTCGCTTTGATTTAGCCATTGCAGCCTTTGAACACACCGCGGCTTACGACGGCATGATCGCTAACTACTTTGGCACCATGGTACCAAGCTACGGCGACAACAAAGAAGGCGACGAAGACAGCAAGTTCCCACGCACCTTCAACAGCCAATTCATTAAAAAGCAAGATATGCGCTACGGCGAAAACAGCCACCAAGCCGCTGCTTTTTATGTTGAAAACAATATTGAAGAAGCTTCGGTATCTACTGCTACTCAACTTCAAGGTAAAGCCTTGTCGTTTAACAACATCGCTGATACCGATGCCGCACTAGAGTGTGTGAAAGAATTCGACGAGCCTTGCTGTGTAATCGTAAAACACGCTAACCCATGTGGTGTAGCGTTAGGCGGCAATATTCAAGAAGCTTACGAACGCGCTTATAAAACTGACCCAACTTCTGCCTTTGGCGGCATTATCGCGTTTAACCGCGAGTTAGACGCCGATACAGCGGAAGCCATTGTGTCTCGTCAGTTTGTTGAAGTAATCATTGCACCTAAGATTTCTGAAGCTGCTACGCAAATTGTTGCCGCTAAGAAAAACGTACGTTTATTAGAGTGTGGTGAATGGTCAACTAAAACTACCGGTTTGCAGCTTAAGCGTGTAAACGGTGGTTTATTGGTTCAAGACCGCGACCAAGGCATGGTAACTCAAGACGAACTAAGTGTAGTGAGTAAGCGCCAGCCAAGTGAAGAAGAGCTGCGTGACGCACTATTCTGCTGGAAAGTGGCTAAATACGTTAAGTCTAACGCCATTGTTTACGCTAAAGGCGACATGACTATTGGCGTAGGCGCAGGCCAAATGAGCCGCGTATACAGCGCTAAAATTGCTGGCATTAAAGCCGCCGATGAGAAACTAGAAGTTGCGGGTAGCGTTATGGCATCTGATGCCTTCTTCCCATTCCGCGATGGCATCGACGCAGCAGCAGAAGCCGGTATCACCTGTGTGATTCAGCCGGGTGGCTCAATGCGCGATGACGAAGTGATTGCCGCAGCCGATGAACATGGCATGGCCATGGTGTTCACTGGCATGCGCCACTTCTACCACTAAAAACCACAGCCAGCCTCGCGCTGGCTGTTTTGTATTTCGGCTTGGTGCGCCAAGCCCCGTTTACTCAGTATTGGATAGACAAACATGAACGTACTTGTGATTGGCGGCGGTGGCCGCGAACATGCTCTAGCATGGAAGGCTGCGCAATCTCCTTTAGTTGAAAAAGTATTTGTTGCCCCCGGTAACGCTGGTTCGGCTCTAGAGCCAAAGTTAGAGAATGTAGCGATTGGTGTGGAAGACATCCCAGCACTACTTAGCTTTGCTCAGCAAAACCAGGTTGAACTGACTATCGTTGGCCCAGAAGCGCCATTAGTAA
Organism: Agarivorans aestuarii; assembly: GCF_019670125.1. Lineage (NCBI taxonomy): Bacteria > Pseudomonadati > Pseudomonadota > Gammaproteobacteria > Alteromonadales > Alteromonadaceae > Agarivorans > Agarivorans aestuarii. The sequence continues at coordinate 492,951 of NZ_AP023033.1, read as the reverse complement.
TTGGTGTAGTTGATGCGTTTAGAGCGGCTGGCCTTAAAATCTTCGGCCCAACCGAGAAAGCAGCTCAACTAGAAGGCTCTAAGTCTTTCACTAAAGACTTTTTAGCCCGTCACGACATTCCAACCGGTTACTACCAAACCTTTACTGAGGTCGCTCCTGCGATTGCTTACGTTAAAGAGCAAGGTGCGCCAATTGTGGTTAAAGCCGATGGCTTAGCGGCAGGTAAAGGCGTAATTGTTGCCATGACCGAAGCCGAAGCGATTGCCGCCATTGAAGACATGCTTGCCGATAACGCCTTTGGTGAAGCCGGCTCTCGCGTGGTGATTGAAGAGTTCTTAGACGGTGAAGAAGCCAGCTTTATCGTAATGGTAGATGGCAGCAATGTATTGGCGATGGCAACCAGCCAAGACCACAAACGTGTTGGCGATGGCGATAGCGGCTTAAACACCGGCGGCATGGGTGCTTACTCTCCTGCTCCAGTTGTAACGCCTGAAATCCACCAGCGCATTATGGACGAAGTGATCATGCCAACGGTTAAAGGCATGACCGCAGAAGACAATGAATACACCGGTTTCTTATACGCAGGTTTGATGATCATGGCCGACGGTTCGCCAAAAATCATTGAATACAACTGCCGTTTTGGCGACCCAGAAACTCAGCCAATTATGATGCGTATGCAATCAGACATTGTTGAACTGTGTTTAGCTGCGGTTGACCGTAAACTGGATACTAAAACTGCCGAGTTTGATCCTCGCGCCGCCATGGGTGTGGTACTAGCAGCAGCCGGTTACCCTGGCTCTTATCCTAAGGGCGACGTAATTACGCTTCCTAGCCTAAGCGAAGAAACTAGCAGTGCTAAAGTATTCCATGCAGGCACTAGCGAAAAAGATGGCAACATTGTAACTAACGGTGGCCGCGTATTGTGTGCAACAGCCCTAGGCAACAACGTTACCGAAGCACAAGCTAATGCTTACCAACTAGTGAAAAAAGTTTCCTGGGAAGGCATGTTCCACCGTAACGATATTGGCTACCGCGCAATTGCTCGTGAGAACAGCTAAGTAAGTTAAGCTAAGCACAAGCTGAACAATATAAAAAGCCACTAGAAGTTTACTTCGCAGTGGCTTTTTTTGTTTTTAACGATTGGTGCAGCGAGTTATCTCAAAGCTAGACCATAAGTGCTATTATTCACTATTCAAAATCACTTCTTAAGTTCAGTAGTCTTATGGAACAACATAATTGGCTAGAAGATTTCTTAGCATTATTGATTGGCACTACTATGGTGGCTTTGGGCGTATTCTTTTTTAAAGAAACCCAATTGCTCACTGGTGGCACAGCCGGTTTAGCTTTGCTGGCCGCGCAGTTTTTTGGTCTCTCCTTTGGCCAACTCTTCTTATTAATTAACCTGCCCTTTTTTATCCTGGGTTTTGCCAAAATGGGCGCAGCCTTTACCTTTCGAACCATGGCTTGTGTGGTGCTGGTATCGGTTTTTACCGACTATATGCACTTAGTTATTGAGCTAGCAGAGCTTAATCGCATCTATGCCGCGCTCAGTGGTGGCTTTTTAATTGGTACTGGTATGCTGATCTTAATTCGCCACAAGGGCAGCCTAGGTGGGGTAAACATTCTGGCGCTGTATTTACAAAAGCGCTTTAATATTCGCGCTGGCCACGTACAAATGGCATTAGACGTAGTGATAGTAACGGCTTCCTACTTCTTAGTACCCCTGAGTGTGTTACTGTGGTCCATTGTTGGCGCTTTTGCCTTAAACATTGTTATTGCACTCAACCATAAAAGTGGTCGCTATCAAGGGCTGTCTTAATCTTTCACTATGTTTAATCAATCACTCGAAGCGGTTTTTCTCCAACACGACCAATTGCTAAAAGGCTACCAGCAATACTGGCAATTTAGCCCTTTTCAGCAACACGTTTTACCTTGGGACAACAACCCGCTGCTCGAGAACCTTCAAGCCTTAAGCCTTCAAGAGATTGAGGCCTTGGAGCAACAACCTGAACAAGCAGCCTTACATTTTTCTGAGCACTTTCCAGAGCTAAGTACTTGCTTGGCAGAGTGGCAACTAGCACCTAAAAATGCTGCTAAATTGGCAACACCATTTTGGCTAACCAACGGCATAAAAGGTCGCAAGGCCGAGCAGATCCAAGCCTTTAGTGAGCAGCTACAAGGAGAAAATTTAGCCATACTAGAATGGTGTGCAGGTAAAGGACACTTAGGCCGCTTAATTAGTTTTCACCATCACTTGCCCGTTACCAGTTTGGAATGGCAAGCAACGCTGTGTGAAAGTGGCGAGCAACAAGCCAAACAGCTTAAATTACCCCAACAGTTTCATCATTGTGATGTATTAGAACCTCAAGCTCAGCGCTACTTACAAAGCCAGCAGCATGCCGTTGCTTTACACGCTTGCGGAGAGCTGCACCTGCAGCTATTGCGCCTAGCGGCCCAGCACAAACCACAAAAACTAAGCATTTGCCCTTGCTGCTATCACCTTATTAATGGCGAGCACTACGCCCCCTTATCTGACCTTGCCCAACAAACTAAGCTGCGCTTAAGCAAAACAGATTTACGCTTGGCAGTTGCGCAATCGGTCACCTCCGGACAGCGAGTACAAACCTTACGTCAACGTGAACTGCATTGGCGACTCAGCTACCAATGCTTGCGCGAGGAACTCACCCAGCAAGCGCACTACCAATCACTTCCGTCCATCGCCAAACAATGGTTTAGCAAAAACGCTACGTTTAAAGACTTTGTTGAATGGGCCTGCCAGCAACATCAAATAAGCGCACCGGCAGAGCTTGATGAACAGCGCTATCTAGAAAAAGGCCAACAACGCCACTTGCTAGTGAGGCGTTTAGAATTAGTCCAGCAGCTATTTCGCCCCATCATGGAACGTTGGCTATTGTTAGATAGATGTTTGTTTCTTCAACAACAAGGCTATCAAGTTAGATTAGTGGAACTTTTTCCCTTTAAAACGAGTCCACGTAATGTATTAATACAGGCACAGCTAGGCTGAGGCTGGTTTACACTTTTAATTGCTACACTCGCGGCTTAACAAAAATTGCCGCTTGCTCAATCTTTGGAGACGCTATGTCACGCCGTTTAATTTTGGTTTTGTTATGTTTCTGCTTCAGTGTCTCTGCGACAGAACAAGAAGACCAATATGAAGAAGTCTACAATCCAAAACTTTCCGACATAGAAGAAACCACAACAGAGACTAACAAACAGCAGGCAGAGGTGGGCTCGGATGTCACCGAGCCCAATGCAGAAGCTGATTCAGTTGAAGCTGAAAGCCAACCGCAAGTAGAACCGGCTCTGCCAGATCAACCCAAGCCCATCATTCCCATCGTAGCCGGTAACACTAGCCCAGCTAGTGCCAGCCAAACCACCGAAGAACCAGCGCAGGAAGAAGTATGGGGACCACTGTCTTTACTCAATACCGAACTTAGCCCAAACAGTAGCGCCACTCTAGACTGGTACTCAGGCCATTTGCCCGGTGGATTTGAGGTCGCCACCCCAGTCATCGCTATACATGGCAGCGAGCCCGGTCCAAGAGTGTGCATTACCGCGGCCATTCACGGTGACGAGCTAAATGGCGTAGAGATAGCCCGACGAGTGGTAAAAGGGCTCAGTCCTGAAAACCTTAAAGGTACGGTGATCTCGGTTCCGGTAGTCAACATTGACGGACTTTGGCGTCAAGATCGCTACATGTCTGACCGCCGCGACCTAAACCGCGCATTCCCTGGCAGCCCAAACAGCTCTACCGCTTCACGGGTTGCCTATAGCTTGTTTAACAGCATCATTCTCCACTGCGATAGTTTAGTGGATTTACACTCTGGTTCGATGTTTCGTGAGAATCTCACCCAGCTTCGCGCTGATCTAACCATTCCTGAAGTGGCCGAAGTGGCTAAGCAGTTTGGCGCCATTTCGGTACTACAAAGCATTGCTCCTTCAGGCAGCCTGCGCGGCGCAGCAACTGCAGCAGGTATTCCAGCAGTAGTTATGGAAGTAGGCGGCCCTTATACCGTGGATGAGAAACAGGTAGAGACCGGAGTTAAAGCCGTACAAAGTTACCTGAGCTCGGTAAATATGCTACCACGTTCGTTTTTTTGGTCTTCGCCACAGCCGGTTTTTTATGCTTCTCAGTGGTTACGCGCACGCGATGGCGGCATTCTGCTGAATCAAGTCGACCTAGGCACTCGGGTTAATAAAGGCCAGCTGTTGGGTACTATTTCTAATCCAATCACTGATGATGAAGAACAAGTCTTGGCACCATTCAACGCGGTGGTCCTAGGCCGAGCTCAAAACCAAGTGGTCAGTGCTGGCTTCGCCATATACAACTTGGGAGAACGCCGCAGCATTGAAGACCTCGAGCAGGAAGGTGAACAAATCAAGAAACAAGTGGCTGCGCAAACTGTAGAGCAATTGGGCTTAAGCGAAACCAAAGGCGAAGAAACCAACAGCGAGCAAACAGCAACCGATGCTGACGCTGTCCAACCAAACCAAGTTGATCAGCCCACTCCATCAACCGAAGAAACTAGCGGTAAATCACGTGAGCAAGCTCCAGCAGTAAGTAATGAGGCGCAACCAAACAGCCAAGCTCAAGACGAGGCTCAAGCGCCAAATACCGAAGAACCTGCCCAACAGGAATTAATCGACTTGATTCCTGAAGAACGGATGCCACAACCTGAAGATGAGGATGGATAATGCCCACTCTGCAACGTTGCCCTTGGTGCGGAAGCGATCAGCTGTATCAACAATATCATGACAAAGTGTGGGGCCGCCCTGTTTATGACTCCGTCGAGTTATTTGCCAAACTCTGCTTAGACGGGCAACAAGCGGGTTTATCGTGGATAACTATATTGCGGAAGCAGCAAAGCTACTATCAAGCCTATGCTCAGTTCCAAGCAGAAAAAATTGCTTTGTTTACAGAGCAAGATTGTCAGCGCTTGATGGAAAATAAAGGGATCGTTCGCAATAAACTTAAGATCAATTCCATCGTGAAAAATGCCAAAGCCTATTTAGCTATCGAGGCTAGCGGCCAAGCTTTTAATCAATACATCTGGCAGTTTGTCGGTGGTAAAACCATTGTAAACAGCTACGCGAATTTGCAAGAGATCCCAACGGAAAGCCCAGAGTCACAAACCATGTCAAAAGCCTTAAAGAAAGCTGGTTTTAGTTTTGTTGGCCCCACTATTTGTTATGCATTTATGCAAGCTGTAGGCATGGTGAACGATCACATCACTGGCTGTCATGTGTATCAAGAAACGGTAGCGCAGGCAAAAGTGTAAGGACTAGAATAGCAAGCATAGCTAAACGCGTAACTCTTAACTGAGTTGCGATTATCTGTGTAGTGAAGTTGGAGTGAGTACTTAAGGTATTTGCTTCCTCGGTGATATTGAGGAGAGCCGGTTCGCCTGATCGGCGATTACATCATTGTTACTGTGAATCTTTACTTATCTAACTGTTTTCTGAGATTAACGGCTTAATTCAGCAATGCGTTGTTCTTCAGTTTTTTTGTTGTGTAGGTAGCTTAGTGCAACCCAACCCATTAAATCCATCATAATAATTCTCTCTCTATTAGTGTTTAGTTTAGCGTCTTAGTTCAGCTAAGCGTTGTTCTTCAGTTTTTTTGTTGTTTAAGTAGTTAAGGGCTACTAATCCAAATAATTCGTACATAATTTGTTTCCTATTGTTAGTTGATTAACTAGCGGCTACGTTCAGCTACAGTTTGTTCGTTGTTAACGTTTTTAGCGCGAAGAGCGTAATATAAACCGAATAATTCCATAATGTTTCCACCTATTTATTTAACTTAATCTTGAAAGAAAATAACCGCTGCCAAAGGCTTTTTGTTACTAACTTTCTCTTACGGCTTCAATATTATGCGACACGGCGCACATTTAGTATTATTAAATTTACTTTTTATATTGCTAAATTTATTTTTTGGTAATTTAATTACCAAACAACTTCTTTGAAAACACTTTCATTACAGTTTTCTTTCAGCTTGAGCGAAGAATTTTTCACTTATAAGCAGCAAAAAGATCCTAAAGGCCTTACTTGGTACTCTTTTTCCTGCACTTATTTGCACTATGCTAGGGTTTGTTAAACTTTCGAACGAAATTTAACCGCGATAGGTCAACAGACCCTTGGAAAAAGATCGTCTCTCTATAAATAAGGAGCAACAATGCAAGCTATCCAAGCCCAACATCATGGCGACCAACTTAGGCTTAAGCAGATTACCGATTTACAAGCTAACGAAGAGCAGATCCTAATAAAGGTTGAGGCAGCAGGTGTAAATCCGGTTGATACTTATATTGTTGCGGGAACCAACAACTACACGGCCACCTTTCCTCATACTCCAGGAAAAGATGCTGCCGGCACTATTGTGCAATTGGGAGCAAAGGTAAGCGGCTTCAAAATAGGCCAGCGAGTCTATTGTGCAGGCACCTTAAGTGGCGCCAGCGCTGAATTATGTTTAGCCAGCCCACAGCAAGTTCATCCGCTTCCCGACTGTTTAAGCTATGAACAAGGCGCTTGCTTAGGAACACCCTATGCCACTGCTTGGCGGGCATTGTTTATTCGTGCCCATAGCCAATCGGCAGAAACGGTATTAATACATGGCGCGAGCGGCGGCGTAGGTTTAGCGGCAATTCAATTAGCGAAAGCTGCGGGCTGCAGAGTTTTCGCCACCGCAGGCAGCGAAGCTGGCTTGGCCTTATTAAAGCAACAAGGGGCCGATGTGGTTGCCAATCACCACCAAGCGGAGCATTACCAAACGCTGCAACAGGCAGGCAAGGTGGATGTAATTCTTGAAATGCTGGCTAATCAGAACTTGGGAGATGATTTGCCCTTACTAAATAAAGGCGGACGAGTAGTGGTAATAGGCAGCCGTGGTAGCGTTGAAATTAACCCTCGCGACTTAATGGCTCGAGATGCCTGCGTTATGGGCATGGCCCTAGCTAATGCTGACAGCCAACAACTTACTCAAATTCACGCTGCCATTTATGCTGGCGCTACCGCTGGCTTTATTCGCCCAGTCATCAGCCAGAGCTTTAACTTAGCTGACACCACTTTAGCCCATGAAGCAGTTATGCAAGCAGGTGCCACTGGCAATATAGTGGTCAAGGTTGCTAACTAAGTAACGCAGAGGCGCATAACCAAGATAAAAAAAAGCGGCCTAAGCCGCTTTTTTATTACTCGTGATTTACAAATCTTTGGTGCTCTCTAGGTAACCTAAATCAGAAATCAGCGTATAGGCGCGCGCTTTTTCTGTGAAGCTTTGCTGCGACTCGATAATCTCTTTAGCTAATGGATCACGAGCAGCATGTTCCGCTAACAGCTCATCATTGGCTTTTTTCAATGCCACTAATACTTCTTTAGGAAAAGTACGTACTTTAATGTCTGGATACTCTTGCAGCATAGTTGCCCAGTTATTAGTGCTCATTGCAGTGGCTTCTACGTAAATATCAAAGGCAGATGCGCGCATTGCGGTTTCGAGTATCGCCTGTAAATCGGCTGGTAAAGACTCAAACTTCTTTTTGTTCAGAAGAAACATGTTCTCTGAACCTGGCTCATGCCAACCGGTGTAGTAGTAAGGCGCTATTTTGTGAAAGCCCATACGTAAATCAAGCGATGGCCCAACCCACTCCAAGGCATCAATGGTATTGCGCTCAAGTGCGGTATATAACTCAGCCGGTGGAATGTTTACCGGCGTAGCACCCAGCTTGGCTAATACTTCTCCGGCAAAACCAGGAATACGCATTTTTAGATTTTGTAGGTCATCAACGCTGTTTATTTCGTTACGAAACCAGCCACCCATTTGTACACCAGTATTGCCACCTGGGAAGGTTAGCAAGTTATGCGGCTCATACACCTTCGCCATAAGTTCTTTGCCACCACCATAGCTATACCAAGCGTGTTGCTCCATTGCTGTCATGCCAAAAGGCATGGTGGTGAAGAACATGGTGTTGGGCACCTTGCCTTTATAGTAGTAAGAAGCAGAGTGGCCCATGTCATATTGGCCGCTTTTTACCAGATCAAATATGCCCAAAGGGGCTTTATGTTTGTTAGCAGAATCTACCCGAATTTGTAATCGGCCATCTGACATCTGTTCAGCCATTTTGGCAAAACGCTGTACTCCGGTATCCAGCAATGGGAATTTGGTTGGCCAAGACTCTGCCAATTTAAGCTTGTAAACCTTGCCTTCAGCAATGGCATTAATTGAAAAGCAGCTCGCCAACAACGCAGCGAAACAGAGCAATCCTTTTCTCATGATAGGTCCTTATGTGTAGGTAGTTGTTCATTGATTATTATTATGTTGTGTTGCTGAAACCTAATTCGATTTGTGGGTTTCATTAACAGAATAATAACAGAGCCTTAGCCCGACTCATAACAGCATTTAGTGAGTAAACAGAGACTAAAAAGCCTTTCTAAAAAGAAAGGCTTTAAGCGGGGTTTGATTGAAGCTGAAAAGTTAGTTTTTAGCCGATACCTGCTTATACATAAGGGCAGCACATACCGCGCCAATTAGCGGTGCTACCCAAAATAGCCAAAGCTGGCCTAAGGCAATGCCGCCCTCAATAAGCGCTGGTGCGGTGCTTCGTGCCGGGTTAACCGATGTATTCGTCACCGGAATAGAGATGAGGTGAATAAGGGTTAAACCCAGGCCAATAGCAATGGGGGCGAATCCAGCTGGCGCACGCTCATCGGTTGCTCCCAAAATTATGAAAATGAACATAAAAGTCATCACAATTTCACAGACCAAAGCTGCGATTAGTGTATAGCCACCCGGTGAATGCATGTCATAGCCATTACTGGCTAAACCGTGACTGGCTAAATCATAATCACCACTGCCGCTGGCAATTAAATACAGAATAATTGCACCTACAAAACCGCCAAGCAATTGGGCACAAATATAAGGAAACACATCTACTTTAGAAAAACGCCCGGCAACGGTTAAACCAATAGTAACCGCTGGGTTTAAATGGCAACCAGAAATATGGCCAATGGAATAAGCCATGGTAAGCACCGTTAAGCCAAAGGCGATAGACACGCCGACTAAGCCAATCCCCACTTCGGGAAAAGCAGCAGCTAAAACCGCACTGCCACATCCACCTAATACCAACCAAAATGTGCCGATCCCTTCGGCAATTAAACGATTAAACAACGGCATGTTTGCTCTCCTTTTCAAACATTTAGTTAACAATACAAATTGTCTTACAGCAGCCTAACTATAGGTCACAAATTACATCATCACTGATTTTTACTTCAGATAGGTGATTTAGCCTGCTGTACAAGCTTTACAGTTGAGGAGAGCGGTTTAATCAATTCACCTAAAATATCGTATAAATCAGTTTTTACATTCAATAAATACAATGTAATCAGATAATAACTTAGATAAATGGTATGATCGCCGCGTTTTAGTCTGATTAGAGCTTATTGTAGGAGAATTATGTTTAAGCGTTCTTTGTTAGTGGCGAGTCTATTCGCTGTAAGTAGTACCGCAGCCTTAGCGAGTTCAATTAAGTTTGACCTTAATAACGACGTTTTTGAAACTGGCTTTGCAACAGAAATAGCACCTGGCGCAGAGATGTCAGCCAACTATATGTACTCTCGTCCAGAGGGTGATTTAGCAGACTTCGGCATTAAAGCGACCCACCAGCAAGACATTCATAAATTTGCCATTGGCGCTAAATTTACCAAGCTTTGGGCAAACCACCGCGCAAACCCTCATGCCTTCGCGATTGGTGGCGACTACAGCATTGCTATCGCTCAAAACCTAAAAGTATCTGGCAGTGCTTATTATGCGCCGTCGGTATTAACCAGCAGTGAGCTAAATCGTTACTACGATTTAGACGCAAAAATTGCCTACTCGATCATGCCTCAAGCAGATGTTTACCTAGGCTACCGCGCGATTCAGTTCCGTTACACTAACGAACCCGATTTAGATTTTACTAAAGGCCTTTATATTGGTGCCGCCTTTAACTTCTAAAAAGAAAAGCCCTGCTAAGCAGGGCTTTTTATTAGGGATATGTAGTTAAGGAAAGTACTAGCAATCTTATTTAAAAGTACGCTGACGCGTTTTTTCAAGACCTTTCAAAATCTTGTCTAGGCGATCAGGGTGTACCATAAATTCTTGGAAGCCCTTCATACCTGCTTTAGCCATTGCTGGATCAGTATCGCGATCATAAAACTGCGCAGTACCGGATGCCGAACCTAACATTGCCACACCTTTATTTAAGAACTCATTGTCTTCTGCTTTTGCTTTCTTGTTAGGTGGAATTTGTAACAAGGCTTTGTTGATCTTAGTTTGATTCTCAGGACGAGCCATAAACGCTAGGTATTTACGAGCATCTTCTTTGTTTTTGGCTTTAGCTGGAATATGTAAGGTATCCATTGGCGCATCTTCTGCCACACCCACGGTTGGGTCGATAATTGGGAACTGGAAGAAGCCCATTTTATCTTTAATTTCATCTGGGAAGTTAGGAGTAATGAAGTTACCAATTAAGTACATGGCTGCGTCGCCGTTGTACAAGAATGGTTGTGCTTCTTGCCAAGAGTATGATGCGTGGTTCTCTAGGAAGTAACCAGGTTCAATCATCTCTTTCCATTTTTCCATGGTTTTGACAACACGTGGATCGGTGTAAGGCACCTTGCCGTCCATTAACTCCATGTGGAAGTCTAAACCATTCACACGCAAGTTCATGTAGTCGAACCAACCAGCGGCTGTCCATAGGTACTTAGTACCAATAGCGATAGGCGCTACGCCATTCTCTTTAAGAATTTTAGACGCCTCAACTAACTCTTCCCATAAGTAGGGTTCTTCGATGTCATATTTTTCGAAAATGTCTTTGCGGTAGTAAATGCCCCACTGGTAATAGGTGTAAGGAACACCCCATTGCTTACCGTCAATGGTCATTGCTGGCGCTGCCGTTGCAAAGTCTGCAGCCATATCGTTTTGTTGCCAAAGGTCACTCACATCTTCAAACAAGCCCTTATCAACAAAGGCTTTCATACGGTTACCTGCATACCAGTGCACAACATCTGGCGGCGAGGTTACTAGCCAGTTACGAATGGTAGTTTTGTAGGCTTCGTGATCGTACAAGTTGTACTTCACTTTAATGTCTGGGTACTCTTTTTCAAATTCAGCAATGATTTCTGCAAATGCGGCTTTAGGTGCAGGGTCAGAAGCGTCAGAGTTAATAATCAGTTCGCCAGCGTTAGCATAGCCACCAATTAAAGTAGCTAGCGCTAAGGCTTGACCACATTGTTTTAGTTTACTCATCATTTACATTCCTTTAGTTTTGTTGTCCTTGAGCAGGATTTGTTTACTTCCCTCATTATTGCTTGAGGGTGTGTTTAGCCTTTAGTTGCCCCGAGGGTCAACCCAGCAATAAAATGACGTTGCATGGTAAAAAATAGTATGACCGGAGGTAAGGCCGCTACTACCGCGCCAGCTGAGATCAACTGCCATGATGCCAACCACTGACCTTGCAACGCACTGAGACCGGCGGTAACTGGTCGCACTTCATCGCTTTGTACCAGTACCAAGGCCCAGAAAAAATCGTTCCATATAAAGGTAAACACCAGTACCGCTAACGCCGCTGTAGCCGGTTTTACCAATGGCAATACAATGTGCCAAAAAATCTTAAATTCACTTACGCCTTCTACCCGCGCAGACTCAATCAACTCAGTAGGTAAGCCAACAATAAAGTTACGCATGAACAAGGTACAAAACCCTGTTTGAAAGGCCACATGGAATAAAATAAGCGCCCAGTGAGTATCGTATAAACCAAACTGAATGGTTAAATCGCGCACCGGGATCATCAAAATCTGAAACGGCACAAAGTTACCCGCGATAAAGGTAGCAAAGATCCAAATGTTGGCTTTAAAGTTGTATTTAGCCAGGGCAAACCCCGCCATGGTAGACAAGGCTACACAACCCGCTACTGCGGGCAGAGTAATGATTAAGCTATTCATCAGGTACTGGAACATCGGCGTTGAAGTAAATACCTGAGTGTAGTTTTCAATTAACATCCACTCACTTGGCCAGCCCCAGTAATTACCTTGGTTAATATCGTTAAGCGAGCGCACCGAGGTTGCCATTACAGCTAGCAATGGCAGTAGCCACAATACAATCGAAATGGGCAATGCCACACGGTAGCTAATGTTGGTGAAGGCAGACGCCTTTTCTATAGGACGTGGGTACATTATTTCTCACTCCTTATCATCCGCCACAAGAAGTAAGCGATATAGATATCCATAATTAAAAATAGCACTACAGCCACCGCTGCGCCGTAACCCATGCGATAATTGAAAATTGATTCTTCATACATCATGTATGCTAATACTGTTGAGCTGCCCCACGGACCACCCGCGGTCATAGTGGCCACTAAGTCGAATGAACGCAGTGCGCCAATCACGGTTACCACAATGGCAATAAAGGTGGCAGGCCTTAATTGCGGTAATACGATGTACCACAACATTTTCCAGCCCTTGGCATTGTCTAAACGTGCCGCTTCTAGCTGCTCATGATTGAGGTTATTGAGGCCTGTAAGGTACAAGATCATGCAGTAAGCGATTTGCGGCCAAAGCCCGGCGGCGATAATGCCGTAAGTAACTAAGTCTTCGTCGGCTAGAATAGAAACTGGATCGCCACCAAAGAAAGTGATCACACTATTCAAAACACCAAAGCTTGGGTCGTAGAACCAAGAGAACACCAAACCTACAACAACTTGCGAAATAACAAAGGGGAAAAAGAACAAAGCTTTTACCAGGCGAATTCCATAAACCTGCTGGTTAAGAAATAGTGCAATAGCTAAGCCCATGGGCGGCGCCAACATAAACAACACCATCCACATAATGTTGTTGGTTAAGGCTGTCCAAAACTGATCGCTGTCGAACAATTCAACATAGTTACCAAAACCAATAAACGTCTTTTCACCTAGACCATCCCATTCGAAAAAGCTTAGCCAGATACTTTGCAGCACTGGAAAAAGCACATAAATGGAAAAAATGATTAATGCCGGACCCAAAAACATCCAAGGTGCGACATCACTAGCGCGTAATCGTTTACCCGCAGTTAACTCAGAAGCCGAATTTACGGCATTTTCTGGAGATTTATTTGAAGAACTCGACGTCATTCCATGTTCCTTATTTGCCTGCAGGTATCAAACAATATAGCTATAAATAGCGGCTTACCCTTGATACACATCGCATTTCAGCAATTTTGACCACTCTTACGAGCAATCAATTAACTATTGTTATAATCAAACTTAGATCAAAAATTGTGACAAGTAAACGTTTTCACAAGGAGAATGTTAAGGTAAAGTAAGATTTATGATCAACATCATACTTGTTCCGTTGCTAAGATTTAAAAGCGACCAAAGATAGGGATAGAAAATGGCAGATATAAAACTTACCGGCTTAGTGAAACGCTACGCCAAAATTGAAACGATTCACGGCGTTGACTTAGATATTAAACACGGAGAGTTTGTAGTATTTGTTGGGCCCTCGGGCTGCGGTAAGTCTACCCTACTACGTATGATCGCGGGTCTAGAAGATATTTCAGATGGCCAATTAAGCATTGATAATCAAGTGGTTAACAATGTTGACCCAGCTGAGCGCGGCGTCGCAATGGTATTCCAATCTTATGCCCTATACCCACACATGACCGTGGCCGAAAACATGGGTTTTGGCATGAAGATGAATGGCGTAGAGAAAGCCGAAATCGACAAACGCGTGAACCTTGCAGCAAAAACCTTGCAGATGGAAAACTTGTTACAAAGAACCCCAAAAGAACTCTCTGGCGGACAACGTCAACGAGTTGCAATTGGTCGTGCGATCGTTCGTGATCCTCGGGTTTTTCTTTTTGATGAACCTCTTTCTAACCTTGATGCTGAATTGCGGGTGGAAATGCGTTTACAAATCGCCAAGCTGCATAAAGAACTGCAAACCACCATGGTTTATGTAACCCATGACCAAGTAGAAGCAATGACCTTAGCCGACAAAATTGTGGTTTTGCGTGCTGGTAATATTGAGCAAGTAGGTTCACCGCTTGAGCTTTATAACTACCCAGAGAACCTGTTTGTTGCAGGCTTTATCGGCTCACCTAAAATGAACTTCATGCCTTGTAAAGTTCATGCCTTGCAAGGCGACCAAGCCGATATTCAATTGGCCGATGGACAGCACATTAATATTACTGTGCGTGATAATAGTGTCGCAGTTGGGGAAGAACTTAAGCTAGGTATTCGCCCTGAGCACCTGCGCTTAGATGAAACAGGTGAACTCAAACTTAGCTTCAAAAATGAAGTGAGCGAGCGCCTCGGTAATGCGACTTATCTATTTGGCCAACTCGGCGATATTGATGGAATTAAAGTACACGTGAATGGCGACCATCAAGTTGCGCGCTACACCGACATTACGCTGAGCTGCGAACTGTCTGAATGCTACCTGTTCAACCATGCCGATGAAGCGGTTCGCGTTTATAATAAAACGGCTGAGTAAGGCTGTCGACGCTACACACACGTCATCATTTAGACAATTATTGCTTACCAAGCGCCACTTGTAAGCAATAATTGCTCAAACCACTCCGTACATTGCAATATTTGCAAACATTCTCCCCTCTATAGTGCTTACACTTTATCCATATTCATTATCTGAGATAAACACTATGACTTTTCCTCTGCGACTAAGCCACAGTCAGCGCATTAACTAGGCAAGCGCTGGCTGCCAATTGGCCTTACTCACTCTTTTACTCTTATCAAGGATGTCGCAATGTCTCAGTTTAATCACACTAAATACTCTTCGTTTAAGCCCGTTGTCTTAGCAAATCGCCAATGGCCAAATAACAGCATTAATCAAGCCCCCCAGTGGTGTAGCGTAGATTTGCGCGATGGTAACCAAGCGCTAATCGAGCCAATGTCGGTAGAACAAAAGCAACGTTTGTTTGCACTATTAATCAAACTTGGTTTTAAAGAGATTGAAGTGGGCTTTCCGGCAGCTTCCACCACTGACTATGACTTTGTACGCTGGCTAATTGAAACTAATCAAATTCCTGGTGACGTGTCGATTCAGGTATTAACTCAAGCGCGACCAGCCTTGATCTCTCGTACTTTTGAGGCTTTAAAGGGGGCTAAGAATGCCATTGTGCATTTGTACAACTCCACCTCTAAGGTGCAGCGCGATAAGGTATTTAAGTTAGATAAAGCCGGCATTATAGATATTGCCGTGCAAGGCGCTAAAGAGCTGCAAAAACATGCCGACTGTTATCCACAAACCAATTGGCAATTTCAGTATTCTCCCGAGAGTTTTACTGGCACTGAATTAGACTTTGCGGTAGATATTTGCAATGCAGTAGTGGCTGAATGGCGCCCTAAAGCACAACAGAAAATCATCCTTAATTTGCCCGCCACCGTTGAGATGTCGACACCCAATGTATATGCCGACCAAATAGAATGGTTTATTCAGCATATTGCCCATCGCCAAAACATTATTATTAGCCAGCATACTCACAATGACCGAGGTTGTGGCATAGCCGCTGCAGAGCTTGGACAATTGGCTGGAGCCGACCGTGTAGAAGGCACCTTGCTAGGCAATGGCGAACGTACCGGCAATATGGACATTGTTACCATGGCTATGAACCTTTATAGCCAAGGAATCGATCCTAAATTGGATTTAGCCGACATAGACGAAATTGTACAAGTAGTGAAGTTTTGCACCCAATTGCCGGTTCATCCTCGCCACCCTTATGTGGGCGAACTTGTATTTACCGCTTTCTCGGGTAGTCACCAAGACGCGATTAAGAAATGCTTAGATATTCAACAAGCCGATCAACATTGGGATGTAGCCTACTTACCGATAGACCCGGCTGATTTAGGCCGCGATTATCAAGAAGTGATCCGCATTAACAGCCAATCAGGTAAAGGTGGCATCGCCTATATCCTCGATAAGGATTACGGCATCCAATTACCTCGGTGGGCCTTGATTGAATTTAGCGCAATAGTCCAAGCAGATGCAGAGCAAAGTGGCGAAGAGATTGGCCCTGAAAAAATTTGGTCTCTATTCCAAAACCACTATTTGAAGCAACCTCAAGGTTACCAGTTAGCCAATTACCAAGTTAACTACCAAGCACAAGAGCAGATCCAAGTCCTTATTGAGCGCCAGCAACAACGCTGCGATATTCAAGCCATTGGCAACGGCGCTTTAGCCGCATTTGTAGTTGGTTTAGAGGCAGAGTTCGACCAGCAAATTGAAGTACTCGACTATAACGAGCATGCATTAAGTAAAGGTGCGGAAGCAGAAGCGGTGTGTTACATAGAAGCCAAAATTGCCGGTAAACGCTACTTAGGTGTAGCTATTGATAAAGACATATTAACCGCCAGCCTTAAAGCCGTATTGTGTGCGTTTAATCAGCAGCTGATTACTCAAGAGCAAGGCCAAGCTCAACCAGCCTAAACGATAACTCGCGTAGCCGATGCTACGCGAGTGAATTGTTAGTGTTGATGGCCACCTGCACCATGGGCGTGGCCATGAGAAATTTCTTCTTCGCTGGCTGCACGCACTTCCACTAGCTTAATCGCAAAGTCTAAGTGTTTGCCTGCATAGGGGTGATTAGTATCGATAGTGGCCATAAACTTACCCACTTTAATCACTGTAACCTGGCGCGGCCCCTGCTCTGTTTGCACCACTGCTGGCATGCCCGCTTTCCAGTTTTTAGCACCCTGTAAGTGCTTAACAGAAATGCGCTCTACTGCTTCTTCATTACGCACACCGTAGCCATTTTCTGGTGCTAAACTCAGGGCTACTTCAGCGCCGGCCTCTTTACCTTCTAAGCCCTCTTCAATGGCAGGGATCATCGACTTGTGCCCATGTAAATAAGCTACAGCTTCGCCATTAGTGCTCTCTAATAGAGCTCCATCGGTTTCGTGTAAGGTATATTCAAAACGAACCACTGTGTCTTTAGCAACTTTCATAACTATCTCTCAAAATAAACGTTGCCACACTACAACAAAACACAGCAGCTTTGCCAAGCATTATCAGCAAACCTTGCCACTACTTAGTTCGCTGGTCGAGCTCTCAGTCTAAGCACTGCACAATACAACTCTCGGAGGCAGTGGCAAATGCTCCCTTATTAACTTGCTGATTATCACGAAGCCTGGTGGAAACGTTTACATCCAATTCCGATTTAGCCAAGGAATTTCTTCTATTGCGTCGTCTTCTACTGGGTAATAATGACAACTCCATGTCTTTAGCTTGGTAGGCTAACATTGTGTGCTCCCTGCAATTGGTATTTCTAATTATTTTAGAGATGATAGACCAACAGACTAGACCAAGTTTATGACATCTACACCTCGACCTTAGTCTTATTTACTTTTTTCTTGCAAACCTTTTCAAGCACTTACTAACTGATTCATTTTTTACATATCAGTAATAACCGTAAGTCGCTTGCGAGCACTTATGAAACCGTTCATCATTCACTCAATAACGCTGCAATATTAATCAACAAGGAGGTTGAAAATTAGGAGATAGCCGATGAGTATCGACAACGTAGTACCCTACCCGTCCAACCAAACCCCGTCTAATGCATCGCAAGCATTAATGGAACATTTGTTCTCTCTGCGCAGCTTGCCACAACAGCAACACATTGATGAGTTAGCCAGTATAAGCCTAAGCATTCGCTCACTTGATCAACTAAACCAATTAGCCGTACTAAGAGACACCGCAGAGCGCCAACAGCTTTTTGAGCACTTTGAAGCGAGCTCTTGGTTTGTGCAAGAGGGAGGCGATTACTTGTACCGCCCTGAGTTGCTGCGTTCGGCTCCGCTCACCAAAGTGGTACTGCTGCTAAAAGAGACCCTCACCTATCGCAACTGGAATGATTTACTGCGCTTGGCGCACCCACACTATTTATCTCAGTTGCTAGAGCGATTACGCGATTTTTCAGAGTCTAAGCATACGGCTTAAGTAAACCCAATTAGACAGGCCACATAAAGCTTTTGGTATAAAAGCTCGGCTAAGTTGCCACAGCGAACTTGCAGCTGTGGCTTACTGCTTTAAGCAAACTATAAGGCCAAGCAGATCCAACTCAGCTTGACTCGACAATTATCAACTAGAGCGCTTGGCTAATATACTCGGCCAAGCCATCAAAGCCCCCCAAATGCGGCAACAGCTCTATATTTAGGTCTGGGTGTTCGCTAGTGGCTTGCTCGATAATACGTGGCAGATCGTTCACCACATGGGTACCAGCAGCTAAAAAGTGCGGATATAAGGTTATTTGTTTAGCGCCAGCCTGGTAACAACGTTCTATTTGTTGCGGAATAGTAGGCTCAACCAATTCCAAAAAAGCGGCATGTACTTGAGAGTAATGACTTAGCTTTTCAGCCAACTGTTTTGCCAGCTCAACCACTTCTTGATTTGATTGAGGACGGCGGCTTCCGTGTGCCACGACCAATAAGGCTTTCATACACTTCCTAAGAGTTACTAGATTAATTCAATTTAGGCGCTAGCCAATTGAGTAGGTATTGCAGGTATCTTACTGAAAGTGTCTAGAGATGGGAAAGGAGATATTGAAGAAAACCAGCCCTCAGAGTTGAGGGCTAGTTTTAAAGAAACTATTTAACAGCGTCTTTTAATGCTTTACCAGCTACAAAGGCAGGTACATTGGCTGCTGCAATTTGAATCTCAGCGCCAGTCTGAGGATTGCGACCAGTGCGCGCTGCACGATGATTAACTTTGAATGTACCAAAGCCGATTAGCTGAACTTGGTCGCCTTCTTTAAGCGCGTCAGTTACTGCACCTAAAGTTGTTTCTAGTGCTAGTTTAGCTTGAGCTTTAGATAGGTCAGCTTTTTCAGCAATAGCATCAATTAGTTCAGTTTTGTTCATAATGTCTAAATCCTTTATGTTCGTTTTAAATAATCCAGCTTCACTTTAAGAGAAAAAAAAACGCTGCGCAAAGAGTTTTTCTTCTTTAGAGCCTTGTTTGGCGGGGCTTTAACCAATTTATGCGTAAACAGTCACAAAAACACCGTTTAAAAGAGGATTATTCCTTAAGCATTGTCTTCTAAACAGATCCCTAAATTGCTAACACCTTGGTTAACAGCCAGCGTTTTCAAGGCTTGCATAGATGCTTTGCCTAGTTCAAGTTGCTCAATTAGGTCAAGTAATTCACTTTGAAAAGCCAACTCTTGTATCACTAAATCTTGCGCCAAGATCTCTTGTTCTGTTTGTTCTCCAAATTGCAGCTCTAACAAGCTTAAAACACTAGCTAATGAGGTTTGACTAGCTTGTTCAGCTTCTTGACCAGTTGGTTCAAGTAAAGCATTAAATAAGCACTCCACCACCACACAACAATCTAAGGCAGGATAAACGCCATACATGTCGTAACTCTGTGGGTCTGGGATTAAGCTATCAAAGCGCTCACGCTGAGCAGAAAAGTTAATTTTGGTTTTAGGATGAAGGGCGCTTTCCCAAAATAGACTGAGTAATTTGTTAAAGTCACTGTCGTGTTCCAGCTCTACAGCTTGGCAAAACAATAAGTAGTTTGGCGCCATGCGTTGGCATAAAGCTAAACAATAAAGTGATTGTTGCTTACTACTTAACTGGGCTAAACGGTCGATATCACAAGGGGTAAGCATGGTTTGCTCCGCACTCAATAAAACGATTAAGATAATCAGGGCTAATTTGCTATGCAGCTTAACACCAGCACGCTTGCTTAGCGAAGTTTAGTCTTATTCAACCACAAGGTGCCATATGCAAATTACCATTGTAACTCCTCAAGCTCAGCGGTATGTCGAGGCTTTAAGCCCGTGTTTCCCTCAATGCCAATGGTTTTATGCCGAAGATGCGCACAGCCTAAAACAGGTGGGTTTGGCAAGTGAAGTTCTATTAGCCACACCTAGCGAAGCTGCTAAAATTATTTCGCAGATGACAAACTTGCGGTGGTTACACTCTAGCTTTGCCGGAGTCGACGCGCTATTACAAGCTCACCTGCCTAAGCACTACTTGCTTACAAATAGCCGTGGTGTATTTGGCCCTTTGATGAGCGAATATGTATTTTCTTACTTACTTGCCCACGTTCAGCTGCACCCCGTTTACCAAACACAACAGCAGCAATGCTTATGGCAGCCGCAATCTAGCCAAGGCTTGCAAGGAGAAACATTTTGCTGTGTAGGCAGCGGCAATATTAGCCAGCACCTTGCTCGCACCGCCGCTCATTTTGGTATGCGCCCAGTAGCCTTAAGTTATAGCGGTAAAGCTAAAGCGCCTTTTGCCCAAGTCGCTAACTTTAAGCAGCACCAACAGCTATGTCCCAGTGCCAAAGCGGTGGTAGCCGTATTGCCCAATACGCCTAAGACACGAGGTTTATTAAACGCTGAATTTTTTGCCAGCTTAGCCGACGACGTAGTGTTTTTTAATGTTGGCCGTGGCGACACCTTAGACCAAGATGCCTTACTTAACTTTTTACAGGCTAAGCCCACAGCTAAAGCCATTTTAGATGTTACTAGCCCAGAACCTTTGCCAAGTAACCATCCTCTTTGGTCGCAAACTAACTGTACTATTACCCCTCATATTGCAGCGCCAAGTCGAGTGAGCGATATCATCGAACTGTTTGCGAGTAAATTGCAGCACTATTTAGCAGGGGAAGAGTTAAGCGATAGAGTCGATTTTGCAAAGGGGTATTAGTGAGAAGGATTATTTAGGCAGCGAAAGGTCCGCTGCCTCACGACGCTTTAAGAGTCACCTTCAAAGGCAATTTGTTTTTCTAAATCAAAAGCCGCAAAAGCACGGTCTCCTAGAGAGTTAAGTACTTTCACCTCGCCATCGAGAATGGCGATAATTATCTTACCTACTTTGTCTTCATTAGGAATAATCACTCGGCCTTTGCTACTTTGGTTTAGCCCCGACAATACCTGTTGTTGTAACAACAGCGGGTTATCCTCATCGTAATAAAGCATGGTTACTTTCATAGTAGGTTCCTAACGCTTAGCCATTCACATAACAATAGCAACAAATTAACCAACAAATAGCAACTTTGACCTAGCCAAAGCTCTGCTTTCTGTGTACCAAGTGGCGGACGCTATTCAACAATTACCTTTAAAAACAGCTTGTTCAAAACGTCATCCCTTAATTAACATTAGCATAGCTTCTGTTTAGTGGTTAATGATGGTTTTGCATTTAAGCATAGCTTATAGTCGCATCTAAGGTTAAATGAAGAGAGAAATTATGGCGTATAAAGAATACAAAGTTTTAGCAATTACCGAGGGCGCCCTAGGCACCTTATTTTTGGGAGCTTCCGGCATGCCTCTACAAAAAGTAGAAGCCACACTGAATAAAGAAGCGGCCAATGGTTGGCAGTTAGTATTCCAAGTTATCGAGAATCGTCGTTTTTGGCTCTTTTGGAGCCGCGAGACGGTGATTGTCACTTTAGGACGCTAAACATGTTAAACCGCGAGCAGGTCGAGCAACAGCAAGAGCAATTGCGAGAGCAAATTGCTCTGTTGCCTCAAGAGCAACGCAAGCGTTTTTATCAGCGCTGGCAAAATCAGGTTAAAGATCCCGACAGTTACGCAGTGCTTAACTACCTGTTATTGGCTGGCTTGCATCATTTTTATTTGGGGAAATGGCTACGTGGTGCGGTTAATTTACTGATATCAATACTTGCAATACTACTGGTAGTTTTAGGCGCAGGGCTGCTTGGTTTAGGCTTATTAGTGGCAATTACAATAGTAGAACTGCCTGCTCTATTTCGCTCCGAATTAGTGGTGCTAGATTATAACAACCAACAAATGCAGCAATTATTAGAGCAGGTTAAATCGGCTTAATCTTTTGGCCCTTTAACTAACCACAGTAAAAAGCCTGCCAATGGCAGCAAGCAAATCAAAAATACCCACAAATACTTACGCCCTACTTCAGCGCTACTTTTTATGATTTTTACGATGGCAAATACATCACACACCAAAATGGTGATAGCTAACAGTAACGACATGCATACTCCTTGTTGAAATCGGGCTTATTCTAAATCAATTTGACGGCGTAAGTTGAAAAGAATTTGCTTACGTTGCTGGGCTGCTTGGTCGTCAGGTTGCATGCTCAGCTTTTGAGTCACCATCTCCAGCTCAAAATACAGCCAACTTCTTACAAAAACGCCATATCGTGTATCTAAGCCAAAAGCGATTAAACGTGCATAATCTTGCTCCGGTGGCTCTTGATAAAGCCCCTCTCGAGACTCCACCAGCACTTCACCTAAATACTCTTGAGATACTCCATTACAAGCATAAGTAGAATATATACTGCTAAAGAAAATCAGGATGCCTAATATCAGTGGTTTCAAAAGTACACTCCTATTCTGTGAGCAATTTAATGGCCATCACTAGCAACAACAGCGCAAAGGCTTGTTTTAGTCGTCGCGCGGGCAAACGGTAAGCCAAACGGCTGCCTAAGCGAGCAAAAATAGAGCTAGTTAATACTATGCCGCACCACGCAGGCAAATACACATAACCTAGGCTCCAACTTGGTAGCTCAGCAACATGCCAACCGTTGTAGATATAAGAAATAGTACCTACCAGCGCAATCGGTAGCCCACACACGGCAGAAATAGCCACAGCTTTTGGCGCTGGCACACCAAACCAACTAAGGCTAGGGAAAGTAATGGTGCCACCGCCAATTCCAAACATTGCCGAAATACTTCCAACCAGCGTACCCAGCAGCCCCGTGCCAACCGGCCCTGGTAAGCTTCTCTGCGCCTTGGGAGTTCTGCCAAACGCCATGTATGCGGCCATAAACAATAAGAAGGCTGCAAAGTAAGCACTTAAGTGATCAGCGTGTAATTGCGTGGCCACCCAAGCACCAACCATTGAGCCAACAATCAGTCCAATGCCTAAGCGATTAACCACTTGCCAGTCAATAGAACCTCTGCAGTAATGGGCATAGCTGGCGCTACTAGCGGTAACAATAATAGAAGCTAAAGATGTGCCAATGGCGAGATGAATAGCGGAATCACTGGCAAAGCCCATGGCGCCAAAGCTACCAATTAACACCGGCACAATGACAAGACCGCCACCAATACCAAACAGTCCCGACATCAAACCGGCCACTGCGCCAATGAGCAGAAAGCTTAAAAACATCACAACAATAACAGCGCTACTTTTTAGTTAATGCGCTCAGTCTGCGTTATGCGTAAAGGTTGCGCAAGATTTTCTGTATCAGCATGGGAAAAATGCGAAGAAATATAGGGGTGTACGCTGGACTCACCTACGCTTTTTAACTTGTAGGTGACAACAACTATCAGCATCAATACAACAACAATGCCTATTTGTAATGGGGATTTCATAACATCAAGCTCTCTGTTACGGGTATAAACGAACTTCATCCGTAAAGAGTTCTAAGGCACTCACTATAGCAAAAACATTTACAATAGCGAGCGCTTTTCAGTTCAATAACTAAACATGGCGCTTATATGTGTTATTTAACTTCGTAATATGTGGTGGTAACCACATATTAATCTATTTATGGTATTGAGCACTAAACTCATGAACAGCATCAATAAATGCCCCAGCATGCTCTGGATTTACATCTGGGTGAATGCCGTGGCCTAAGTTAAACACATGGCCGTTGCCTTCACCAAAGCCCGCCAAAATAGTTTGTACTTCTTCGCGGATCCGCTCTACCGGTGCATACAACATAGAAGGATCCATATTGCCTTGCAGGGCAACCTTGTCGCCAACGCGCTTTTTAGCATCGGCAATATTAATGGTCCAATCTAAGCCAACTGCATCACAACCGGTAGCGGCGATTTGCTCTAACCATTGGCCGCCATTTTTAGTAAACAAAGTCACAGGCACAGCTTGGCCATTGACACTGCGGGTTAAACCATTAACGATCTTATGCATGTATTGCAACGAGAACTCATTGTAATCGCGTGGCGACAACACTCCGCCCCATGTATCAAATACCATCACCGATTGCGCACCAGCAGCGATTTGAGCATTCAGATACAGAATTACCGAGTCGGCCAGTTTATCTAACAACATGTGCAGGGTTTTTGGCTCACTAAAGGCCATTTTTTTAATACCGGCAAAGGATTTGGTTGTGCCGCCCTCAACCATATAGGTGGCCAAAGTCCACGGGCTGCCAGAGAAGCCGATCAAAGGCACTTCACCTTTTAGCTCACGCTTAATGGTGCGAACCGCATTCATTACGTAACCCAGCTCTTGCTCAGGATCTGGCACACCTAAAGCCTCAACCTGGGCTTTGCTGGTGACTGGGCGTTCAAACTTAGGGCCTTCTCCAGTAGAGAAGTACAAACCTAAGCCCATGGCATCGGGAATAGTAAGAATGTCTGAAAACAAAATAGCGGCATCAAGATCAAAACGACGCAATGGCTGCAAAGTAACTTCACAAGCCAAATCAGCGTCGCGGCATACCGACATAAAATCACCAGCGCCAGCGCGAACCTCGCGATACTCTGGTAAATAGCGCCCAGCTTGACGCATCATCCAAACTGGCGTCACATCAACTGGCTGCTTTAACAGTGCACGCAAATAGCGATCGTTTTTGAGTTCCGACATACCTTTCCCAATTATCTGAAATTTTAGCTAGAGCATTGTAACTAGCTGCCTTAACAACTCAAGCCTTTAGCACTAGCAATGGGCAATTCTGTACCCGATTATCACTTATTGTGGCTAACTTGCTCTGTCCAATGGTCAATCATTTCGCGGGCAATGGTGCCTGGTGGAGGTAAATGCGGCAATTGGCTAACATCAAACCATTGAGCATCGGCCAGTTCTCGGCGATCGATGTGAATGTCACCGCTTTCATATTCAGCAAAATAAGCAGCCATTATCGAGTGCGGAAAAGCCCAAGGTTGGCTTTTCCAATAGCGCAAATTTTTTATACGCAATCCGGTTTCTTCACTCACTTCGCGATGAACTGTATGCTCCAGCGTTTCGCCGGCTTCTACAAAACCGGCAATAGCAGTATAGATGGGATGTTCTTGTTTTTGATGACGACGATGATTAGCCAGCAATACCTTAGAGCCGCGGCTAATCAACACAATAATGCTCGGTGAAATGCGCGGGTAGGCACGAAAACCACATTGTTGGCATTGCATCGCCAACTCCCAGTCCACTCTTTGCAGAGCCTCGCCGCAACTGCCACAAAAGCGGTGGGTTTTTAGAAACAAAGCAAACTGCTGTGCCTTGCCCACCAAATCAAATAACTGACTATTTAGCACCGCCATACTGGCGCGCAGCTCTATCCACTCGCCCATGCCTAAATCAATCGGCTCGGCAAGCTCTAGGCGCAAACAAGCTTCACCTTGATAGTGAGAAAAGCGTTCTACTTGGGAAAAATCCAACTCTGGCAAAGGCAGATCGTCAACATCGCCATAGGGGATCCGTTCCCCTTGAGGAATAACGAGTATTTGGTTACCACAGGTGAAAAACCACCAGCCAAATTGCTTATTCACGGTTCGTCCTTTTCTATCGTGCGCTTGCTCAATTAGCGAATAATGACCAAGCTTACACTACATAACAAGCTTTTACCGACTGACAAATGTTTAGCTACGCCGCACTTAAACTAAATATCGGTTGACGAGAGCCGCGATTTTATTTAGTTATAGTTACATAAATTAGGGAACTAGGAGCAAGAGCGATGCTAAGCAAACTAGAACAAGCTCAAGCCAAATGGGGAGGCGCCAGTCAAGTTATTGATGCTTGGCTAGATGCCAGAAAACAGTTACTCATCGCTTATTGTGAATTGGCAGGGCTGCCACCTTACGACAGTGACGAACGCTCACTACCCGCACTATCTCAAATAACTCAGTTTTGCCAACAGCTGGTTGATTATGCCTCCACCGGCCATTTCGAAATCTACGAGCAAATTGTTAGTGAATGCGCCAATGACGGGGACACACTACCTGGCGAGAAGCTGCTCCCACAAATTACCGAAACCACCGACACAGCCTTAGCCTTTAATGACAAATACGCCGAAGTAAATGAAGATTTAGAGCTTGGCAGCTTTGATAAAGATTTGTCGCTACTTGGTCAAGAAATGGAAGTGCGCTTTGCCATTGAAGATGAGTTACTGGATCACCTTTACCAACACAGTCAACAAAGCGAAGCCGCTGAATAATTTCTAAGGCCTACGATAGCCCTTAGTTATACAAAAAAGCCATGAAAAAACGCAGCACCTAGTGCTGCGTTTTTTGTTTAAGCTTAAGGCTTTATTAGCTAGCAGGAGTTTCTGTAGCTGGTGCATCAGCTTTTTCGATTTCGATTAGCTCAACTTCGAATACCAAGATAGAGTTTGGTGGAATGCTACCAGCACCGTTTTCACCGTAACCTAACTCAGAAGGGATGAAGAATTTGTACTTCGCACCCTTAGACATTAGCTGAACGCCTTCAGTCCAACCTGGAATTACACGGTTAAGTGGGAATGTTGCTGGCTCACCGCGGTCGTAAGAGCTATCAAAAGTAGAACCGTCAGTTAGGGTACCTTTGTAGTGAACTGTTACAGTATCTGCAGCGCTTGGCTTGTCGCCTTCAGCAGCAGTAAGTACTTCAAATTGAAGGCCAGACTCAGTAACCGTTACGCCTTCACGCGCTGCATTATCAGCTAGGTACTTGTCGCTTTCTGCTTTAGCAGCTGCTGCATCTTCAGCAGCTTTTGCTTCAACTAAACCTGCTAGCTTTTCGTCTAGTGCTTTAAGAGAAGCTTGAATATCTTCTTCAGACATAGCAACTTCGCCGCTAAGTCCATCTTGCATACCTTTAAGAACCAATGCGTTGTCTAATTCAAGACCAAGCTCTTTTTGCTGTTCTAGAGTTGTCGCAATGTAGCGAGAAACAGACGCACCGATCGCGTATGCTTGCTGCTGGTCTACATTTTCTAAGGCAACTTGCGCTGCCGCTGGAGCTTCAGCTTTTTCTTCCTGACAGCCAGTAACGGCAAAAATCGAGGCGGCTAAAACCGACACGGCAAAATACTTTTTCATTCATTTATCTCCAATAGAGTCGCATTAAATCTGTGGCATTGCGTGCAAGATCATTATGAATAATTAAACACTTAGCCGACAAAGCCCTTATACTAACCCTATTAGTCAACACAACCTAGTGACAGTTCCGTAAAAAAACGTAAAAAAATGACATTTATTAAGTTGTTTGTGATTTATGGTATCGCTTTGCTACTCAGTAGTTGTAGTGACGATGCTCCCCCGTTAAGTAGCTGGCAACAGGCTACCGACGGCGCTTATGCTGCCGATTTTTCGAGTGATGGAAGCTTGAGTTTGGTTTCTTCTATTCATCATGGTTTAAGCCTTTGGGATGTAAAACAACAACGTCAGCTGTTTCAATGGGATCATCAGAACCAGCAAAATAACCAAGTATTCTTGGTTAAAATTGCCGAAGGTAGTCAGTTTGCGGTGAGCGCTAGCCGCGATGATTTTGTAGTTTGGGACATCAATAGCGGGCAAGCTTTAGGCTATTGGAAGCTCAGTGAATCAAGCATTCGCGACATCGCTTTATCAAGCAATGGCCAACAAGTGCTGATTGGCTTGGGCGATGGCAAAGTGATTCACCTTAACTTGGTATCTGGCCGCCGCTTAGAGTTTCTAGGGCACAGCGAAAAAATCAACTCTGTTGCACTGTCGGCCAACGGGCGCTATGCGCTCACTGGCGGTAACGACTACCAAGCACTCTTTTGGGATACCCAAACCGCGCAAGTTATTTTGCGTTTCCCTCATCAAGGGCGCGTTTCCTCGGTGGCTTTAGAATCTGATGGAAAGTACGCTTTTACTTCTGACAACGGCAAACTTGCGCGAGTATGGGCCTTACCGAGCGGCGAACAGGTGAGTAAACTTAAGCTCACCGCCCGACAAAACATTTTCTCTTATGTGAGTTTTACCAATAATGGTGAGTGGCTAATCACCGGTTCTGCGGCTAGAAAGCTCAGTTTATGGCATGTGGCCAGCGGCCAAGCCTTGCAAGATTGGTTGGTCACCCCCACCAAGAAAACCCGTCCCAAAAGCGCAGTTGTGTATAGCGCAGCGATGCTTGATAATGGCCAGCTAGCGAGCGCAAGCTCCAGTGGATTGGTCGAAATTTGGCAGGTTAAAAAGTAGTATGAATCAGCAAGAATTAGAAAGTGTTATTGAACGCTTAGAAACAAAGTTGGCTTTTCAAGAGGACACTATCGAACAACTAAACCTCGCTTTACAAAGCCAGCAAAACCAATTAGAAACCTTAGAGCACCAATTTAAATTGATTCGCGCCAAACTGTTTGAAGGTGATGGCAGCGCAGCGGTTGCTCCGCAAGAGCAAGAAACGCCCCCTCCTCACTACTAAGCGCCGTTATGTCTCACTCATTTCGTTTAGCCCAGCAGGCCGATCTGCCCAGCATCGTTGAGATCTATAACTCAACGATTGCCTCACGCAAAGTAACGGCAGACACAGAGCCACAAACAGTGACCTCTCGCCAAGCTTGGTTTGAACAACACCAGAATCCCAAGCGCCCCTTATATGTGCTAGAACAAACAGGAGAGGTGATTGCTTGGTTAAGCTTTAGTGATTTTTATGGTCGGCCAGCCTACCAACATAGCGCTGAGATAAGTTTATATCTAGCAGAAAGCCAGCGTGGTAAAGGTTTAGGCGGTAAGTTGTTAATTGAGGCCGAAAGCTTAGCCCAAGCGCTAGGAATAGAAATCCTACTTGCCTTCATATTTAGTCACAATACCCCTAGCCTAACCCTATTCGAAAAACTTGAATATCAACGCTGGGGCCAACTACCTAATGTAGCCCGAATGGATGGCCAAGACTTCAGCTTAACAATACTGGGTAAAACTCTCACTTAAAGTCAGATGAGCTAACTGGACTAAAATAAGCATTATGATCACTGCTTACCGAAATAAAAGGGTAAGCTATGCCTTAATAGAGCCGCAAATTGCTTAAGTCGATAAGGCTAAAACCTCATTAAGGCTTAAACAAACCTATGATATCTTGCTCTGCTTTTTCTGCAGCTTGCTTGGGACGCTCGGCGCGGTAGTCACAGCTTACACACTCAATGTGCTCGCGCTCTTCACCGTCGATTTGCTCAACGATTAAACGAATAGAATCTTGTTCACTACATTCTGGGCATACTGCGCCAGCAATAAAACGATGTCTTGCCATAGTTAACTCTAGTTTGCACTACCATGTTGCTATGCGGCATTCACCGCATCGGTTATCATAGCGGCATTATTGCATACTTTTAGCAGCACATAGCAACAACCATGATCGTAGCCAACAACATAAGCCTGCAGCGCGGCAGCAAATTTCTATTAGCAGAAACCAACCTCACTATTCACGCCGGTCAAAAAGTGGGTTTAGTCGGTCAAAATGGCTGTGGTAAGTCTTCGCTTTTTGCCTTGCTTAAAAATCAACTGCAAGTGGATGAAGGCGATCTAAAAGTACCCAGCAAATGGGAAATTGCCAGCGTGGCTCAAGAAACCCCAGAGCTACACCGCAGCGCCATAGATTACGTGATTGATGGCGACCAAGAGTTTCGTAAGCTTGAACAAGACATTGCGGCGGCTGAAGAGTCTGGCAAAGGTGAGCTTATAGCTACCTTGCACACCCAAATGGATACCATTGGTGGCTACCAGATAAAAACCAAAGCTGCCGAGTTACTGGCTGGTTTAGGTTTTAGCGAAGCCGGCCAACAGCAAAGCGTGAGTGATTTCTCTGGTGGTTGGCGCATGCGTCTAAACTTAGCGCAAGCCCTGTTGGTGCGCTCAGATTTGCTGTTATTGGATGAGCCAACTAACCACTTAGACTTAGATACCGTTGTGTGGCTAGAGCAATGGCTTAAACGCTACCCTGGCACCCTAATTTTGATTTCTCACGACCGCGATTTTCTCGATAACATCATCAATCGCATCGTGCATATCGAACACCAAAAACTTAATGAGTACACCGGCGGATACTCCGATTTTGAGCAAATGCGTGCTACCCAGCTAGCCCAGCAGCAAGCCATGTACGAAAAGCAGCAACGTGAACGCGCCCACATGCAAAGTTTTGTGGACCGTTTTCGCTATAAAGCTAGCAAGGCCAAACAAGCTCAAAGCCGCTTAAAAGCGCTAGAGAAAATGGAAGTGATAAGCCAAGCGCATGTTGATTCGCAGTTTAGCTTCCACTTTAGAGAGCCCGACAACTTGCCACTTCCCTTGCTCACTATGGAAAAGGTGAGCGCTGGTTATGAAGACAAAACCATTTTAGAACAGGTTAAATTTAACTTAGTTCCCGGCAGCCGAATTGGCCTATTGGGGCGTAATGGTGCTGGTAAATCTACCTTTATCAAACTCTTATCTGGCGAGCTTAAAGCACAAGCGGGCACGGTTGAAATAAACAAAATGGCGAAAGTGGGCTACTTTGCTCAACACCAGCTTGAAACCCTGCGCCCCGACGATACCCCAATGCAGCATTTGCAACGCCTTGCCCCAACTAGCAGCGAAGCAGAGCTGCGTAAGTACTTAGGCAGTTTTGGCTTTCAAGGTGATAAAGCTCTAGAGCCTGTGGCACCTTTTAGCGGTGGCGAGAAAGCCCGCCTAGTATTGGCCTTGGTAGTTTGGCAAAAACCTAACTTACTCTTGCTGGATGAGCCTACCAACCACCTCGATTTAGAGATGCGCCACGCGCTAACCCTTGCCTTGCAAGAGTTTACTGGAGCGATGATTATTGTTTCGCACGACCGGGCGCTACTAAGAGCTACTACCGATGAGTTTTACTTAGTCGATAGCCAACAGGTGTCCCCCTTTAATGGCGACTTAGAAGACTACCAACAATGGCTTAGCCAAGCTAACCGAGTAGAAAATAGCAGCGCCGGTACAGCATCCACCAATAACCCGGTTAACCAGCGCAAAGAACAAAAGCGCCGAGAAGCAGAGTTTCGCCAACAAACTAAAGGGATTCGAAAAGAGCTAGAAAGCTTGGAAAAGCGCAGCGCTAAAGCCCAAAAAAGTCTTGATGATATCGAGCAGAAAATGGCAGAGCCAGAGCTGTATGAGGCTGAAAATAAAGCTCAGCTGCAAAAACTGTTAAAACAACAAGCCGAACTTAAGAGCGAACTCGAAGAAACTGAGCTAAGCTGGTTTGACCTGCAAGAACAGCTAGAAGAGCAACAACAAGCTTTTGGCATAGAGCAGGTGAATTAAGCCACTTGACCAATTTTGTTAGTACAGTAAGGTAACTAACAACAGAACTATTAATAATGATTCAAGGATGTATATGAACACGGCGTTAGACCGCTCTCGATTGATTATTGCCATTGTGCTAATTGTGGTGGGTATTGCAGTAATCGCCTATGTATTACCGCAAACCATCAGCTTAGTTTCACTGCCCCATGATGCACCATTTATGCAGGGCTTTTTTGAATGGCTAATGGCTGATAGCAATGCGATTACTGAGCAAGTAAGCGAAGAGTTTTTCGAAATATTTCAAACCTTTATTAAGGTTATCGTATTGGTAGTATTTCTCTGGGTGTGCGTGAAGTTAGTTGGCGTAGGCTTAATGCTTATTCGCGAAGGGGTTGGTCTAATTAAACCTGCGAATAGCAACGAGAAAAACAAACAGTAAGTTTTATATCGGCAATAAAAAAGCGAGTGTTAAGCACTCGCTTTTTTGTGTCTTAAATTTGCTTAGGCTTATAAACCTAGCACCATGCTGGCCAAACCAAAGTACACCAATACCCCGGATACATCGGCAATGGTGGCAACTAATGGCCCCGATGCTGTGGCAGGGTCCATTTTCATCTTGTTGAGCAAGAACGGCAGACTTAAACCTACTAAAGAGCCAACCAAAACAATAATGATCATCGACATAGATACGATCATCGCAACATCGGGACCGCCTCTAAATACCCCAACGCTGTATACCGCAGCAGCCATGGTTAGACCTAAGGCTAAACCAACCAGAAGCTCTCGAGCGAACAATTTCGACCAATCATTTTTGTCGACTTCGCCAGTTGCCAGCGCCCGCACCATCAATGCAGCGGCCTGTGAACCAGCATTACCACCACTACCAATAAGCAAGGGTAAAAAGAACACCAAGGCAACATGGCTAGCAATAGTATCCTCAAAGTGGGCAATACCTGCGCCTGAGAACATCGCACCAAAAACAAGTAATACTAGCCACATTACTCGCTTGCGATATAGCTCCCAAATGCTCACTCGGTCTACAGTTTCATCCAACTTGCCCACCGAAGCACTCTTTTGCGCATCTTCAGTAGCTTCTTCAACGGCAGCATCCATTGCATCATCATAAGTAACAATACCTACCAGTTTTTGCACCTCATCAACCACTGGTAAAGCTAATAAGTCGTAGTGGCGAATTTGCTTAGCTGCCTGCTCTTGGCTTTCATCCACCGAAACCGATACCACTTCGGTTCGCATTAGCTCGCGTACTTGAGTATCTGGAGAAGCGAGTATTAGTTCACGCAAAGACACGGTACCTAGCAAACGGCGCTGACCATCAATCACGTAGGTTTGGTAAATGGTTTCTTTATCTGGCGCTTCTAATCGCAATTGCTTAAGCGCCCGGCTGACTAACCAATGCTCTTTTAGAGTGGCGTAGTCAGAAGTCATAATCGCCCCTGCAGTACCTTCTGCATAGCTTGATAACTTGCGCAAATCTTCGCGTTCAGCTTGTGCTAGACCCGGCAACACCATGGCGCGTTGCTCTTCGTCTAAGTCATTATATAAATCGGCTCGCTCATCGGCGTCCATACGAGAAAACAAGGCGGCCAACTTATGGCGTTTCATTAATGCGGCAACATCTGCTTGCAAGTAAGGCGGCAAATAGGAAAAGACCTTGGCGCGGTCACCCAATGAAAACATAGAAATAAGCGGCAAAGCTTCTTTGGGCTCGAACTCAGCCAAGGCTTGGCCAATATCGGCAAAGTGATATTCATCAAGGGTGGAACGAAGAGTTAACTTATCGAGATTAAGTAGGGCTAGCTCTAGTTTTTGTTGAAGTTGTGCCATGTACTGCTCCAGCTATCGCATAGAGCCAGACACCAACGCACCGGACTACACGAAGAAATAAGGTTGTATAAAACTTATAAAACAATAAAAATTTCGACTGTCGGGGTCCGGGTTCATAGAGGTTTCTCGGTAATAAAATCGGCGCAAATTGTAGGGGGGAACGGGCTTTATTTCAAGTTATTATTGCTCCGAGGCCAGCACCTCGGAGCAATAATAACGGGCTTTGTTAGCTGTTATAGCCTAGGTTTGGTGCTAACCAACGCTCGGCTTCTTCCAGGCTCATATTCTTACGTTGAGCATAATCTTCAACCTGATCTTTTTGAATTGATGCCACTGCAAAATAACGGCTATCAGGATGTGAGAAATACCAACCAGACACAGCGGCACCAGGCCACATTGCGTAGCTTTCGGTAAGTTGCATACCAATACGTTGCTCAACGTCCAGCAGCTCCCAAATAAGGCCCTTCTCGGTATGTTCTGGGCAAGCGGGGTAACCCGGTGCTGGACGAATACCTTGGTAATTTTCGCGAATCAATTCTTCATTGCTAAGTGTTTCATCGGCGGCATAGCCCCAATACTCTTTACGTACTTGAGCATGCAAGTATTCTGCAAAGCCTTCGGCTAAACGATCGGCCACCGCTTTAACCATAATGGCGTTGTAATCATCGCCTTCTTGTTTGTAAGCTTCGGCCAATTCATCTTCGCCAATCCCACCGGTTACCGCAAAGGCGCCAAAGTAGTCAGCTTTGCCTGAAGATTTAGGTGCAATGAAGTCTGCTAAACAGTTGTTGGCTCCTTTTTTCTTTTCAGTTTGCTGACGAAGCTGAGAGCTTATACCCAACAACTCACTGCGCGACTCATCGCGATAGATTTCGATATCGTCACCCACGCTGTTAGCAGGAAATAAACCAAATACCCCTGAAACTTTAATCTCACCTTTGGCTTTAAAGCGCTCTAGCATCTCTTTGGCATCAGCAAAAATCCGCTTGGCCTCTTCACCCACCACTTTATCTTCTAGAATACGAGGGTATTTACCGGCCAATGACCAGGTCATGAAGAATGGAGTCCAATCGATATAAGGTTCTATCTCGGCAATTGATACATTTTCGAATTTTTGTACACCCAGCTGCTTAGGTACTGGCGGCGTATAGTTTTGCCAATCAATTTCTACGCGATTGGCGCGAGCGACGTCTAGGCTAACTGGCGGAGTACGCGGGCGTTTTCGCGCATGTTGCTCTCGCACAATCTCATAGTCTTTATCGAGCTTTTCAACAAATGCCGGGCGTAACTCGTCTGATAACAAGCTTTGACACACACCAACGGCACGAGAAGCGTTAGATACATACACCACTGGTTTTTCGTAGTTTTGTTCAATTTTTACTGCGGTATGGGCTTTTGAAGTAGTCGCGCCGCCAATCAGCAATGGTAAATCTAGACCAGTACGCTGCATTTCTTTAGCAACATGCACCATTTCATCTAGCGATGGCGTAATCAAGCCAGATAGACCAATCATGTCTACTTGCTCTTCTTTGGCCACTTTTAAGATCTTGTCGCAAGGTACCATTACGCCTAAGTCAATCACTTCAAAGTTATTACATTGCAGCACTACGCCAACAATGTTTTTACCAATGTCATGCACATCGCCTTTTACAGTGGCCATTACAATCTTACCGTTAGAGCGCTGCCCTTCGCCTTTTTCCGCCTCGATATAAGGTTGCAAGTAAGCCACTGCACGTTTCATTACCCGCGCAGATTTAACCACTTGTGGTAGGAACATTTTACCGTCACCAAACAAGTCGCCCACAACGTTCATGCCATCCATTAATGGCCCTTCAATCACATGCAGCGGGCGCTCTGCCGCTTGGCGAGCGAGCTCGGTATCTTCTTCAATAAATTCGGTAATGCCTTTAACTAAGGCGTGCTCTAAGCGTTTGTTTACGTCCCAGCTGCGCCACTCTAAATCTTGAGTGTTTTCTTGCTGGCTACCGTCGCCGCGGTACTTCTCGGCGATCTCTAGCAGCTCTTCAGTTGCGTTATCATGGGTATTTAGAACAACCGCTTCAACTTTGTCTTTAAGCTCTGTGGGAATGTCTGCATAAATGGCCAATTGCCCAGCGTTTACAATGCCCATATCCATGCCGTTTTTAATGGCGTAATACAAGAACACCGCGTGAATGGCTTCACGCACTGGATTGTTACCACGAAATGAGAAGCTAACATTAGATACACCGCCGGAGATCATCGCATGCGGCAAGTTATCTTTAATGTCTTTAACCGCTTCGATAAAGTCAACGGCGTAGTTATTATGCTCATCGATACCGGTGGCTACCGCAAAGATATTTGGATCAAAAATAATATCTTCTGGTGGGAAGCCAACTTGGTTAACCAAAATGTCGTAAGACTTACTACAAATCTCAAACTTGCGCTCTCGAGTATCGGCTTGCCCTACTTCATCAAAGGCCATCACAATTACTGCCGCTCCATAGCGACGCAGTATTTTTGCCTGTTCAATAAAGGGCTCAACACCTTCTTTCATTGAGATGGAGTTAACTACCGGTTTACCTTGAACACACTGTAAACCAGCTTCTAGAATGTCCCACTTAGAAGAATCGATCATCACCGGTACTTTGGCGATGTCTGGCTCTGAAGCCACCATATTTAGAAAACGCACCATGGCAGCCTTTGAATCAAGCATGCCTTCGTCCATGTTTACATCGATGATTTGCGCGCCGTTTTCTACCTGCTGCAAGGCAACTTCGATAGCTTTATCGTAGTTCTCTTCTTTAATCAGGCGCTTAAACATGGCCGAGCCAGTAACATTGTTACGCTCACCCACGTTTACAAATAAGGTTTCTGGCGTGATGGTAAGGGGCTCTAGACCAGACAAGCGACAAGCAACATCTATTTCTGGCAGTTGGCGAGGCTTAACACCTTCTACCGCTTCGGCCATCGCTTTAATATGCTCAGGAGTGGTACCACAACAACCACCCACAAGGTTTAAGAACCCAGCACGCGCCCACTCTCCAATATGTTCGGCCATTTCGGCAGCTTCTAAGTCATATTCACCAAAGGCATTGGGTAAACCGGCATTAGGGTGAGCCGATACATAGCTTTCGCTCACCCGGCTTAGCTCTTCGACGTACTGGCGCAGCTCATCAGGGCCAAGAGCACAGTTCAAACCCATGCTAATTGGATCGGCGTGGCGTAGCGAGTTATAGAATGCTTCGGTGGTTTGCCCGCTCAAGGTGCGACCAGAGGCGTCGGTGATGGTGCCGGAAATCATTACAGGCAGTTTGTAACCCAGTTCATCAAACACCGTTTCAACAGCAAATACAGCCGCTTTAGCATTTAGGGTATCGAAAATAGTTTCGATAAGAATTAAGTCACTACCGCCTTCGATTAAAGCTTTAGTTGATTCTATATACGCTTCAACTAACTCGTTGAAGGTAACGTTTCTGTAGCCAGGATCGTTTACATCGGGAGAGATAGAACAGGTGCGGTTTGTTGGCCCCAACACCCCCGCTACAAAACGCGGACGCTCTGGGTTTAGAGTAGTAACCTCGTCGGCTACTTCACGAGCAACTCTGGCGGCCTCACGGTTGATTTCAGCCGAGTAGGCTTCCATGTCGTAATCAGCCATCGCGATAGTGGTGGCGTTAAAGGTATTGGTTTCGAGAATGTCAGCGCCCGCCAATAAGTAATCACGATGGATATCCGCAATGATTTTTGGCTGAGAAAGTACCAACATATCGTTGTTACCTTTAACGTCTGTATGCCAATCAGCAAAGCGTTCGCCGCGGTAGTCAGCCTCTTCCAATTTGTAAGACTGAATCATGGTTCCCATGCCGCCATCAATAATCATGATGCGTTGAGAAAGTTGCTTTTCTAGTTGAGGCCTTGCTGACACGGGAACATCCTATTTCTTTCGCTGGTATTTCGACACGGCAGTGTAGCACACTGCCTTTATTGGCTTAGCTGCGATAAAGTTATATGAAATTATTTCAAGATATTATCGGATTTTGGTTTTAGCTCGGCTAAGTCGTATGGGGTGATCTGGTAGACGCAATAGTTTAACCAGTTATTGTAGAGTAAATGCCCATGACTACGCCAAGTTGCACACGGCGGGTTGCTGCTATCGTCCTGAGGATAATAGTTCTCAGGCAACTGAGGTGTTAAGCCTTCTTGGCTATCGCGTTGATACTCATTATGTAAGGTATCTGCGGCATACTCAGGGTGGCCGGTAATAAATACTTGGCGAAAATCTTCACTGGCAAATAAATAACTGCCTGCTTCAGGGTTATCGGCCAGCACTTTTAAGTCGGTTTCTTCGTTGATCAAATTGGAATCAAAGTGGGCATAACGTGACAAAGGCGCTAAAAATGCATCGTCAAAGCCACGTACTAAGGGATTGTGCTTGTGTTTAGTTTGATGCCAATACACGCCTGATAACTTCTTCTCACGCGTCTGTTTTTCTAAACCGTATAAATGATATAAAGCGGCTTGAGCTGCCCAGCATAGGTAAAGCGTGGAGGTTACGTGAGTCGTCGACCAATCAATGATCTCTTTCACCTGATCCCAATAATAAACGTCTTCAAAGGCCACTTGCCCCAGTGGTGCGCCGGTTATAATCAAGCCATCAAAATTACGTTCTCGCAATTTCTCGAAATCTCGATAAAACTTATCGATATGCTCTTGCGGGGTATTTTTAGACACTCGATGATTAATCCGTAATAGCTTTACGTTCACTTGCAGCGGCGAGTTAGAAAGCAAGCGGAGGATCTGATTCTCGGTCTCGATTTTCTTTGGCATTAAATTAAGCAATACCACTTCTAAGGGACGAATATCCTGATGAGCAGCTCGGCTCTCTGGCATTACAAATATATTTTCATTGCGCAATACTTCAGCAGCGGGTAACTGATCAGGAATACAAATTGGCATATAAAGGTTCCTTGCTAACAACAGGAAATGTATGTCTAGACATCTAGATACCTATTTTAGTTAGATTGTACGCTATGTCTAGAACTTGTTAAAAGCAGCTGATTTTATGCAGCAAATTCTTCATAATGCAGGCTAGACGGATGAAGTAGAAAGGGAAAATGGCAGAGTTAAAGCTAAATGTTGAACGTTTACAGATAGGAGTTTATGTAAAACTCCCTGTTAAATGGGGCGAACACCCATTTATGTTCACCAGCTTCAAGATAAAGAGCCAAGACCAAATCGAAGTAATTCACAACCTCGGTTTAAAACATGTCATTGTTGTTCCTGAAAAGAGCGACAAACCACCCTTGCCTGTTGATCAAGAAAGTAACGGCAATCCAAAAGCTGATAGCAAGGCGCAAGAAAAAGCTGAAAAAGCCCTCTGGGAAGAAAAGCGCGCCCGTATTGAAGAGCTTAAAAACTACCGGCGCAATCTGCAAAAAGTGGAAAAAGAGTTCGACAGATCCATGGCTCAAGTTCGCGCTGTCATGTCTAAGCTTAAGAGCCGCCCGCTAAATGCGGTAGACGACGCTACCAGCCTCATTAACAACTTAGCCGATGACTTACTGTCCGGCGAAAACGTTGTACTTCATTTAATGAACGACAGTAAAGATGCTGACAGCTTCTATTACCATAGCCTCAATGTATCAATCCTAGCGATGATGCTGGCTAAAGCTGCAGGCTTTTCTGAGCGAGATATTAAGATTTTAGGTTTAGCTGGCTTATTCCATGATGTTGGGAAAATGAAAATCCCAGACAAAATATTGCGCAAAGTAGGTAAGTTAACCAAGCAAGAAGACAACTTACTCAAGATGCACACCAAGTACGGTGCAGACTTTCTTAAACTCTCAGAAACCTTACCAGCAAAAGTAAAGTTAATTGCTGAACAGCACCACGAGTTTTTAGATGGGAGCGGCTATCCGAAGAAGCTAAAAGGCGAGCAGATAGACCGCTTGTCTCAGCTAATTTCAGTGGTAAACGAATACGATAGTTTGTGTCATCCACGCGATGTAAAACAAACTCGCATTCCTTTTACGGTTATCTCATACCTCTATAAACAGCGCAAAGAACAGCTTAATACAGCAGATTTGGGGATTTTGATCCGTTTACTGGGGATTTACCCACCTGGCAGTGTGGTACAGCTTAGTTCCGGTCAAATTGGCTTGGTGATGTCAGTTAACTCGGAGCGCTTATTATTTCCTGCAGTGCAAGTTTATGATGCCAATATCCCACGCACCGAAGCACCAATCATCGACTTAGAAGCTGCTGGCTTAACCATCGAAAAAGCCTTAAAACCAAGTGCGTTGCCGGATGCAGTGTTTGAATACCTTAACCCTCGCGCGAGGATTTCTTACTACTTCGACCACAATAAGCGTTTGTAGTTATTCAGCTATAACTTCTTAACGACTACAAATTTTAGACAAAAAAAAGCCGGACCTAAGTCCGGCTTTTTAAGCTTGGTGTCTGAGTTTACTCAGCAGCTTCTTCAGCTACTTCTTCAACTTCAGGACGGTCCAATAATTCAATGTATGCCATAGGAGCATTGTCGCCAGCACGGAAACCACATTTTAAAATGCGAGTATAACCGCCTGCACGTTCTTTGAATCGTGGGCCGATTTCAGCAAATAGCTTACCAACAACTTCTGCATCGCGAGTACGAGCAAAAGCTAGACGACGGTTAGCTACACTGTCATTTTTAGCCAATGTAATTAATGGCTCAACAACACGGCGAAGCTCTTTGGCTTTAGGCAATGTTGTCTTGATAACTTCATGGCGAACCAATGAACTGGCCATATTCCGGAACATAGCCTGACGATGGCTACTATTTCGGTTCAATTGACGACCACTCTGACGATGGCGCATGACCTTATCCTTCTATATTAAGACGTTAAAACCAGTGACTACTTATCAGCGATGCTAGCAGGTGGCCAGTTTTCTAGGCGCATGCCTAGAGACAAACCACGTGATGCCAATACATCTTTGATTTCTGTAAGCGACTTTTTACCCAAGTTAGGGGTTTTAAGTAGCTCAACTTCGGTACGTTGTACCAAGTCACCAATGTAATGAATCGCTTCTGCCTTCAAACAGTTAGCAGAGCGTACTGTCAACTCTAGATCATCGACAGGACGAAGCAGGATTGGATCAAACTCTGGCTTCTCTTCTTTTTCTTCAGGCTCACTTACGTCACGTAAGTCAACGAAGGCATCCAACTGCTCTGCAAGAATTGTTGCACTGCGGCGGATAGCTTCCTCTGGATCAAGAGTACCATTGGTTTCCATATCGATAACCAATTTGTCCAAGTCAGTACGTTGCTCTACACGTGCAGCTTCAACAGTATAAGCAATACGCTCTACTGGGCTGTAAGCCGCATCCGTTAGCAAACGACCAATTGGACGCTCTTCATCTTCAGAGTGAACCCGAACTGAAGCTGGTACGTAACCACGACCACGTTCTACCTTAATACGCATGCTGATTTCAGCGTTGCTGCTAAGGTGACAAATAACGTGCTCAGGGTTAGTGATTTCGACATCAGCGTCGTGCTGAATGTCGCCTGCAACCACAGGACCTGCTCCAGACTTGGCAAGACTCAATGTTACTTCGTCTTTGCCTTCTAACTTTACAGCAATACCTTTCAGGTTAAGTAAGATTTCCAAGATATCCTCTTGAACACCTTCCTTACTGCTGTACTCATGCAACACGCCATCGATTTCTACTTCAGTTACCGCACAACCTGGCATAGAAGATAAAAGAATACGACGAAGAGCGTTACCTAAAGTGTGGCCAAAACCACGCTCTAATGGCTCAAGCGTAACCTTTGCACGAGTTGGGCTAACTTGTTCGATCTCAACTAGCCTTGGTTTTAGAAACTCTGTTACAGAACCCTGCATTGTGTCCTCTCTATAATTCAACTTTACTTAGAGTAAAGTTCGACGATCAGCTGTTCGTTAATTTCCGCAGACAAGTCAGCGCGCTCAGGTAGGCGCTTGAAAGTGCCTTCCATCTTAGTTGCGTCTACTTCTACCCACGATGCCGCTTCACGTTGTCCAGCGATTTCCAAAGATGCAACGATACGCGCTTGCTTCTTAGATTTTTCGCGAACACTGATAACGTCTTCTGGTAGTACCTTGTAAGAAGGAATGTTTACCACTTTACCGTTTACTAGAATAGATTTGTGGCTAACTAGTTGACGAGCTTCGGCGCGAGTAGCACCAAAACCTACACGGTAAACAACGTTATCTAAACGACTTTCTAACAATTGCAACAAGTTTTCACCGGTGTTGCCTTTAAGGCGAGCAGCAGCTTTATAGTAGTTGCGGAATTGCTTTTCAAGAATGCCGTATAAACGACGAACTTTTTGCTTCTCACGAAGCTGTAAACCGTAGTCTGAAAGACGCGCTTTACGTGCACCGTGTTGTCCAGGTGCTGTATCCAACTTACACTTTGTGTCGATCGCACGTACACCACTTTTCAAGAAAAGATCGGTACCCTCACGACGGCTAAGTTTAAGCTTTGGACCTAAATATCTTGCCATTTTTCTTTCTCCAATCTATCCAGAAACTACACGCGGCGTTTCTTAGGTGGACGACAGCCATTGTGTGGAATCGGAGTCACGTCGGTGATGTTAGTCACACGGAAACCCGCTGCATGTAATGCACGGATTGAAGACTCACGACCAGGACCTGGGCCGTTTACAAACACTTCTACGTTCTTAAGGCCGTAGTCTTTAGCTGCTTCAGCAGCACGTTCAGCAGCAACCTGTGCAGCAAACGGAGTAGACTTACGAGAACCACGGAAACCTGAACCACCTGCGGTAGCCCAAGAAAGCGCGTTGCCCTGACGATCAGTGATAGTCACGATAGTATTGTTGAAAGAAGCATGGATATGAGCCATGCCATCAGCAACTTGTTTTTTTACGCGTTTACGAGCGCGAGTCGGAGTTTTAGCCATTATCACTCACCCCTTATTTCTTAATAGGTTTGCGAGGACCTTTACGGGTGCGCGCATTAGTTTTAGTGCGCTGACCGCGAAGGGGCAAACTGCGACGATGACGAAGTCCACGGTAACAACCGAGGTCCATCAGGCGCTTAATGTTCATTGATACTTCACGGCGTAGATCACCTTCAACGGTGAATTTAGCTACTTCGTCACGAAGTTTATCGATTTGTGTTTCGTCAAGTTCTCTGATCTTAACATCTTCAGCGATACCGGCTGCCGCACAGATTTTCTGTGAACGGGTTAAGCCAATGCCGAAGATTGCAGTTAAAGCAATAACTGCGTGCTTCTGATCAGGAATGTTAATGCCGGCTATACGGGCCATTGGCACACTCCTATTTTTCGTGTTAAACGAAGGCCATCTGTGAAAAGCCCGTAAGGATACTCAACAGATGACCACATTGCAAATAATATTGTCTTGAAATCTACTAACTAGCCTTGGCGCTGTTTATGCTTTGGCTCACTGCAAATTACACGCACAACACCGTTGCGCTTAATAACTTTACAGTTACGGCAGATTTTCTTAACGGATGCACGTACTTTCATTGCTATCTCCGCGAAAGTTAAAGTCCAATCTCAAGGGCGGCCTATCGGCCGTAACCTTTAAGATTAGCTTTTTTCAGAACCGAACCATATTGATGAGACATCAAATGGGTTTGGACCTGAGCCATAAAGTCCATGATAACCACCACTACAATAAGTAGCGAAGTACCACCGAAGTAGAACTGAACGTTCATTCCGATCATCATAAACTCAGGAATTAAACATACAAACGTGATGTACAAAGCACCAGCTAGGGTTAAACGAGTCATCACCTTGTCGATGTATCGCGAGGTTTGCTCACCTGGGCGAATACCCGGAATGAACGCACCACTCTTCTTCAAATTATCTGCTGTTTCGCGCGGGTTAAATACCAACGCAGTATAGAAGAAGCAGAAGAAGATAATGGCTGCTGCATACAAGAACACATATAACGGTTGCCCAGGTTGTAAGGTTAGTGACAGGTCAGATAAGAAAGATAAACCTTCATTTTGACCGAACCACTGCGCCAACGTGCCAGGGAACAGAATAATACTTGAAGCAAAAATAGCTGGGATAACACCCGCCATGTTTACCTTAAGTGGTAAATGTGTGCTTTGCGCAGCAAACACTTTGCGACCTTGTTGGCGTTTTGCATAGTTAACAACGATACGACGTTGTCCACGTTCTACAAATACCACAAAGAAGGTCACCGCAAATACAAGAGCAACGATGAACAAGAGTAACAACAAATGTAACTCTCCTTGACGCGCCTGCTCAGCCGTCTGACCGATTGCAGAAGGCAATCCTGCCACAATACCAGCAAAAATCAGAATCGAGATTCCATTGCCAATACCGCGTTCAGTAATTTGCTCACCTAACCACATTAGGAACATTGTTCCCGTTACCAAGCTAACCACCGCAGTGAAATAGAATGGTAGACCTGGGTTGATTACCAGACCAGCCATCATATTTGGTAAGCCAGTAGCTATACCAATAGCTTGGAAGGTTGCTAGAACCAGTGTGCTATAACGCGTGTATTGACTAATTTTACGTCGACCCGACTCACCTTCCTTTTTAAGTTCGGCAAGTGTTGGGTGAACAACAGTCAATAACTGTATGATAATCGATGCCGAAATATACGGCATGATACCTAACGCGAAAATAGACGCACGTGAAAGTGCACCACCTGAAAACATATTAAACATTTCCAGAATGGTACCTTTCTGCTGGTCAAACAACGCGGCCAGTACAGCGGCATCAATCCCAGGTAACGGCACAAAGGAGCCGGCTCGGAACACAATAATGGCTCCAAGCACAAATAATAAACGACTCTTAAGCTCGCTTAAGCCGCCTTGTGCACTTGCTGATGCTGTTCCTGGATTCTTAGCCATGTTTTGTACTATTCCTCGATTTTACCGCCAGCAGCTTCAATTGCTGCCAGTGCGCCTTTAGTTACACGCAGGCCACGTAAGGTAACTGGTGCTTTTACTTCGCCAGATAGTACTACTTTTGCAAACTTAATGTTGCGAGTAATAAGACCAGCAGCCTTCAAAGCGTCCAAATCTACCACGTCAGCAGTAACTTTAGCTAGCTCGCTAGTGCGAACTTCAGCAGTTACCATTGATTTACGTGAAGTAAAACCAAATTTAGGCAAACGCTGTTTCAAAGGCATTTGACCGCCTTCGAAACCTGGGCGAACACTACCGCCAGAACGAGACTTCTGACCTTTGTGACCACGACCGGCTGTTTTACCTAAACCAGAACCAATACCACGACCTACACGCTTAGCATTTGGCTTAGAGCCAGCTGCTGGAGAAAGAGTATTCAAACGCATGATTATTCTCCCTCAACCTTAACCATGTAAGAAACTTTATTAATCATACCGCGAACACAAGGAGTATCCTCAAGTTCTACAGTGTGGTTAATGCGACGAAGACCTAGACCAGTTAAGGTCGCACGGTGCTTAGGCAAACGCCCGATACCGCTTTTAGTCTGTGTTACTTTAATTTTGTTCGACATGGCTTATTACCCCAGAATTTCTTGGACGCTTAGGCCACGCTTCGCAGCAACGTCTTGTGGAGAATGCATATTCTCAAGAGCGTCGATAGTAGCGCGAACAATGTTAATTGGGTTAGTAGAACCGTATGCCTTAGACAATACGTTCTGCACACCCGCAACCTCTAGAACAGCACGCATCGCACCACCGGCAATAATACCAGTACCCTCTGATGCAGGTTGCATGTAAACACGCG
Source organism: Agarivorans aestuarii (assembly GCF_019670125.1). Classification (NCBI taxonomy): domain Bacteria; kingdom Pseudomonadati; phylum Pseudomonadota; class Gammaproteobacteria; order Alteromonadales; family Alteromonadaceae; genus Agarivorans; species Agarivorans aestuarii. The sequence continues at coordinate 448,186 of NZ_AP023033.1, read as the reverse complement.
ACCCAGAGTGGCGACCCTTAATAGGATGCTGAAGTGTAGTGCCTCTCAGCTGTACACTTGTAAGGTTACGACGCGCTTTTTCCATTGCTTTTTGAATAGCAGCTGGAACTTCGCGAGCTTTACCATAACCAAACCCTACGCGACCGTTACCGTCACCCACTACTGTTAGAGCAGTGAAACTGAAGATACGACCACCTTTAACTACTTTTGACACACGGTTTACAGCGATAAGCTTTTCGTTCAGATCACTACCGGCTTGTGCTTCAAATTTAGACATGACTCACTCCTTAGAACTGAAGACCAGCTTCACGAGCTGCTTCTGCAAGCGCAGCTACGCGGCCGTGGTACTTAAAGCCTGAACGGTCGAAAGCTACAGATGTAACGCCTTTTTCAGCAGCACGTTCAGCGATTGCTTTACCTACTGCAGTAGCGGCAGCTACATTGCTTAAACTTTCAAGACCGTTAGCAACGGCTTTATCTACTGTTGATGCTGCGGCAATAACCTGTGCATCAGGTGCAATCACCTGCGCGTAAATATGGCGCGGAGTACGGTGAATCACCAGGCGGGTTTTACCCAACTCTTGCATAGCTTTGCGAGTGCGTGTTGCACGACGCAGACGAGCAATTTTCTTTTCCATAGTGTTAACCTACTTCTTCTTAGCCTCTTTACGGCGAACATTTTCGTCAGAGTAACGAACACCTTTACCTTTGTAAGGCTCTGGTGGACGGAACGCGCGAATGTCTGCTGCTACCTGACCAACAACTTGCTTATCAGCACCTTTCAGTACGATTTCAGTTTGTGATGGACACTCTGCTGTAACACCTTCTGGTAAGGTGTATTCTACAGGGTGAGAAAAACCTAAAGTAAGGTTAACTACCGAGCCTTTTACGGCTGCACGGTAACCAACACCTAAAAGAGTCAGTTTCTTCTCAAACCCGTTTGTAACGCCAACAACCATGTTGTTGCTAAGAGCGCGAGCTGTACCTGCTTGAGCTGAAGAACCACCTTCAACAACAGCAAATTTCAATTCGTTTTCTTCTTTCGTTACAACAACTGCGTCATTAAAAACGCGAGTCAATGTACCTTTGCTACCTTTAACCGTTAATTCTTGGCCGTTGATATTTACTTCAACGCCAGCAGGAATCGTAACGGGAGCCTTGGCTACGCGAGACATATTACCTACCTCCGGTTAAGCTACGTAACAGACGATTTCACCGCCCATGCCAGCTTTACGTGCTGCACGGTCAGTCATTACGCCTTTAGATGTAGAAACGATTGCAACGCCAAGGCCACCCATAACTTTAGGTAGGTCTTTAGCACCTTTATAAATGCGTAGGCCTGGACGGCTTACACGTTCAATCTTTTCAATAACTTTTTTACCTTCAAAATACTTGAGGGTAACTTCTAATGACTTTTTCACGTCACCAGTCACAGCGTATCCTGTGATGTAACCTTCTTCTTGCAACAAGTTAGCAATTGCCACTTTTACTTTAGATGAAGGCATAACAACAGATACTTTATTTGCTGATTGACCGTTGCGAACGCGAGTCAACATATCTGCAATAGGATCTTGCATGCTCATAATCGTTTACTCCGTAATTAAGTGGATTACCAACTGGCTTTCTTAAGGCCAGGAACCTCACCGCGCATCATAGCTTCACGCAATTTAATACGGCTTAGGCCGAATTTGCGTAGGTAGCCATGTGGACGGCCAGTTACGTTACAGCGGTTACGCTGACGAGACCGACTTGAATCACGAGGTAACGATTGCAATTTTAACACTGCGTCCCAACGCTCTTCATCAGAGCTGTTCACGCTGCTAATAATCGCTTTAAGCGCAGCGCGCTTTTCCGCGAAGCGAGCAACGGCTTTTTCACGTTTCACTTCACGAGCTTTCATTGATTGTTTAGCCATAACTAACTCTACCTTACTTACGGAATGGGAAGTTAAAGGCAGCCAGCAGAGCGCGGCCTTCCTCGTTGGTTTCGGCAGTAGTAGTGATAGTAATATCCATACCACGAACCTTATCAACTTTGTCATAATCGATTTCAGGGAAGATGATTTGCTCACGTACACCCATGCTGTAATTACCACGGCCATCGAATGACTTAGCATTCAAACCACGGAAATCTCGAACACGAGGAATAGCGATCGAAATCAAACGCTCTAAAAACTCCCACATACGCTCACCGCGTAGAGTCACTTTACAACCAATTGGGTATCCATCACGGATTTTGAAGCCTGCTACAGATTTACGAGCTTTGGTAGTAAGTGGTTTTTGACCTGAGATAGCCGCTAGATCAGCAATTGCGTGCTCTAGTACTTTCTTGTCATTAACCGCTTCACCCACACCCATGTTAAGGGTGATTTTCTCAATCCGAGGGACTTGCATGATGGATTTGTAACCGAACTCCTTTAAGAGTTCAGGCGTTACAGTTTCCTTATATAGGTCATGCAGTTTCGCCATCGTTAACTCCAGTTACTTTACAATTTCATTAGACGATTTGAATACACGAACTTTTTTGTCGTCTTCAAATCGAAAACCAACGCGATCAGCCTTGCCAGTGGCAGGGTTAAAAATCGCTACGTTTGATGCATCAAGGGCCGCTTCTTTCTCAACAATACCGCCTGCTTCACCCAATTGTGGGTTTGGCTTTTGGTGCTTCTTGATCACGTTCACGCCTTCAACGAATAGTTTACCAGTAGATAAAACTTTGGTTACGCTACCGCGTTTGCCTTTGTCTTTACCTGCAATAACTATTACTTCATCGCCTTTTTGGATTTTATTAGCCATTTTGGACTCCTTAAAGTACTTCTGGCGCTAGAGACACAATTTTCATGAACTGTTCGTTGCGCAGTTCACGTGTCACAGGACCAAAGATACGAGTACCAATAGGCTGATTGTTTGCATTCAAGATAACCGCTGCATTGCGGTCAAAACGAATTACAGAACCATCAGGACGACGTACGCCTTTTCTAGTACGCACTACCACAGCATTCATTACGTCACCTTTCTTAACTTTACCGCGAGGAATTGCTTCCTTAACAGTAACTTTAATGATGTCGCCAATTCGTGCATAACGGCGGTGCGAACCACCTAGGACCTTAATACATTGTACAAGGCGCGCGCCGGAATTGTCCGCCACGTCCATAGTAGATTGCATTTGGATCATTTCAGTGCTCCGCTATATATTACAACTGACCCCAGCAATTAGCGCTGAGATCTCTGGCTGCCTAATTAAAGGGCGCGAAATTATAACACCCTAATTTTTTAATTGGTAGGATTGTCTAAATTTTGTTTAATTTAATTAAAAAAACAATAATAAACAAAGAGTTACCACGAAAGCTGCAATCAAAAAACAGCTAAAAAGAGGCTAATTTCGCATTTAGGTTATTAGAGTTGAAGCTATTTGCCCCAACCTAATCAGATATATCGACCAACAATTGGCCGATAAAAACAAAAAAGCCCAGCAATAGTGCCGGGCTTTATTGAATATGGTGCTGATAGGCAGATTCGAACTGCCGACCTCACCCTTACCAAGGGTGCGCTCTACCAACTGAGCTATATCAGCGAAATAAAAACCCAGCTATAAGCTGGGTTTTTAAATTGAGAGCCTGGCAGTGACCTACTTTCACATGGGGAAACCCCACACTATCATCGGCGCAGTTGCGTTTCACTTCTGAGTTCGGCATGGAATCAGGTGGGTCCACAACGCTATTGCCACCAGGCAAAAACTGTTGTCTTTAACATTCGAAAAAGCTAAAAATATCTCACGAGTACTAACAAGTATTCATGGTCAAAAAATAAGGTATCTATAAGCAACACCCTTTAGGTGTTGTATGGTTAAGCCTCACGGGTAATTAGTACAAGTTAGCTCAATGCCTCACAGCACTTACACACCTTGCCTATCAACGTTGTAGTCTCCAACGGCCCTTCAGAGGACTTAAAGTCCTAGTGAGAATTAATCTCGAGGCCTGCTTCCCGCTTAGATGCTTTCAGCGGTTATCAGTTCCGAACGTAGCTACTGGGCAATGCTATTGGCATAACAACCCAAACACCAGCGGTTCGTCCACTCCGGTCCTCTCGTACTAGGAGCAGCTCCCCTCAATTCTCAAACGCCCACGGCAGATAGGGACCGAACTGTCTCACGACGTTCTAAACCCAGCTCGCGTACCACTTTAAATGGCGAACAGCCATACCCTTGGGACCGACTTCAGCCCCAGGATGTGATGAGCCGACATCGAGGTGCCAAACACCGCCGTCGATATGAACTCTTGGGCGGTATCAGCCTGTTATCCCCGGAGTACCTTTTATCCGTTGAGCGATGGCCCTTCCATACAGAACCACCGGATCACTATGACCTACTTTCGTACCTGCTCGACGTGTCTGTCTCGCAGTTAAGCTGGCTTATGCCATTGCACTAACCGTATGATGTCCGACCATACTTAGCCAACCTTCGTGCTCCTCCGTTACTCTTTGGGAGGAGACCGCCCCAGTCAAACTACCCACCAGACACTGTCCGCAATCCCGATAAGGGACCAACGTTAGAACATCAACACTACAAGGGTGGTATTTCAAGGTCGGCTCCACATCATCTAGCGACAACGCTTCAAAGCCTCCCACCTATCCTACACATGTAGGGTCAATGTTCAGTGTCAAGCTGTAGTAAAGGTTCACGGGGTCTTTCCGTCTAGCCGCGGGTACACCGCATCTTCACGGCAATTTCAATTTCACTGAGTCTCGGGTGGAGACAGCTTGGCCATCATTACGCCATTCGTGCAGGTCGGAACTTACCCGACAAGGAATTTCGCTACCTTAGGACCGTTATAGTTACGGCCGCCGTTTACCGGGGCTTCGATCAATAGCTTCGTCCAAAGACTAACCACATCAATTAACCTTCCGGCACCGGGCAGGCGTCACACCGTATACGTCATCTTTCGATTTAGCACAGTGCTGTGTTTTTAATAAACAGTTGCAGCCAACTGGTATCTGCGACTCTCAGCAGCTTAGGGAGCAAGTCCCATCACCATCAAGAGCGTACCTTCTCCCGAAGTTACGGTACCATTTTGCCTAGTTCCTTCACCCGAGTTCTCTCAAGCGCCTTGGTATTCTCTACCCAACCACCTGTGTCGGTTTGGGGTACGGTTTCGTATAATCTGAAGCTTAGAGACTTTTCCTGGAAGCAGGGCATCAACCACTTCGTGTCCGTAGACACTCGTCATCAACTCTCAGCGTAATGTAAACCCGGATTTGCCTAAGTTTACCGCCTACTGCCTTTCACGTGGACAACCATCGCCACGCTGGCCTAGCCTTCTCCGTCCTCCCATCGCAATTATACGAAGTACAGGAATATTAACCTGTTTCCCATCGACTACACTTTTCAGTCTCGCCTTAGGGGCCGACTCACCCTGCCCTGATTAACATTGGACAGGAAACCTTGGTCTTTCGGCGAGGGGGCTTTTCACCCCCTTTATCGTTACTCATGTCAACATTCGCACTTCTGATACCTCCAGCAGACCTTACGATCCACCTTCAACGGCTTACAGAACGCTCCTCTACCGAGCATGCAAGCATGCTCCCGTAGCTTCGGTGGTATGTTTAGCCCCGTTACATCTTCCGCGCAGGCCGACTCGACCAGTGAGCTATTACGCTTTCTTTAAATGATGGCTGCTTCTAAGCCAACA